>NZ_JBKBKI010000001.1:0-355512 GCF_046294715.1 Aestuariivirga sp.
GCCATCGGACGCTGCGCAGCCTGAGGGCTCCGCGCCCATGGCCATTGCATCAACCGCCCAACAGGGCAATCATACCGCCGAGACTCTACTCACGGATGGATCGTAGAAGGGGCTCACACCAAGAGTCGTTACTGCGGCCGCAAAGAGACCAATCCCCGCCATAATGTAGAGAATGGTGAAAATCTTGCCGGCGGTGGTTTGTGGCGCGAGATCGCCATAACCAACTGTCGCTATGGTCACTACCGAGAAGTAGGCTGAATCCAGCAGCGACCATCCCTCCACGAGCCAATAGAACAGGGTTGCGACAGAGATGACGGTTAAAGCCAACGTCAGTACACCCTGTACTTCAGGTTCGCGCAGAGCCCGAAGAATGCTGCTGAAGAGGCGAGTCAAAGGTCGCAATCGGCGCTCCGTTGGTTATCGTGTATAGGGGCTCACTCCGCTCCAAGAGTTATCATCAGGTGCTGAGCCAGCATTAGCCGGATATTTCACTGCAGATGCAAATGCTGGTTGCTGGGACGTATGTAGTCGGACGTCACGTTAGCGACCTGGTTAGCAATTCTGACTTCTGTCTGGCTTGTGTGGGCATTTGCGCGAGCGATGTGGAAGCATTCAGCCCAGATCACCCTCCCGGTCGTACGCTCGACAAGTCGGAAATGGGTTGCGAGAGTATCGTCCACTTCGCGAACACGCCCGCTGAGCAGGTAGCTTGGTCTCGTGTCGGGCGGTGTCACCATCTCGTCCTTGGCCATGAACACGGCCACTTTGTCCATCCGCAGCAGCGTTTCAGCAATTCTCTCAGTAAGGCCCCGAGACAAGCTTCTTGAAGTGCGGGTGTCTGAATCAACTATCAGTTCAGCGACGATTACACCTTCCGGCAATACGTTCGCGGCGCTCTCACCGTTGCCCTCTGCATGATCAACGCCTTGCAGAACCGACCAAGCCAACAATACGCTTAGGAAGACGCCCGCGGCAGCCGCTAGCCGGCGTGTGTCCCATTGCACGCGACTCTGCACTTGCGGCTGCTGTTTGTCGTTTCGCACTTCAATCAGCACTGACCGAGGGACGTAGGTTCCCTTTGGGATTTCTATCCTCACCGGATCATGCAAACCGTCTGTGAGGTAGTAGTGCTCAAGCGCCTGCCTGAGCTTGGCCATTTCGATACGGACGATCGGATCGCGCTGTGCGTCGAAGCTATCGGAGCGATTGAGCACTGCGGTGGCTATCGTATACGCTTTCAGCGACGTCCCACGGCCCGCCAGCTGTTCGGCGACAAGGTACTGCAGCAGCCGAGTGACGCGCTGCCTCTTCACAAATCCTGGACTAGAGGCGATCGAGGCACAAGCCGCTGCGATACGATCCCGAGTGGGCTCCACTAACAAGTGTGTGTCACCACCGAGTGTGGCCGTACCCGAGTTCAAGGTAGCGACTTGCCCCATGGGAAGCTTGTACTGCAGGCAGTTGCCGGCTGCAAGAGCTTGCAAACAACGGGTCAGTTTTTGGGAAGGCGGGAGCTGCGGATGCTTCCGAGCTCCGGTCCGTACGGAGATTCGCCATAGCCCCTTACCTTGGGGCTGCCTAATTGTTTGTGCCGGTGGCCCTCCCAAGGCCAAGCCAGCCCCTGGTCGATCAACGTGTCTCCCACGGATTTCCCGTTGACATGCACCAGCCGGAGACGGCGGCCGTACTTGTCAACATCGCCTGCCCCGCACGGCCGAACCTCCACCACTCCCGAATTCAGGAGATCCAGCAACCTGAACTTGGCCTTTTGGTCCAGTGCGTACTCGCTGGCGCATCGAGATGGTGTCGCCCGTCGATGACGCAGTCTCTCCTGAAGGTCATGCCGCAGATGCCGAAGGTCTTTGAGGCCAAGGTGAGCCCCGAAAGGCCGGGTATGGCGCCGCTCGTCGCAAAATGAGCTGCCAAGCCGCCGACAAGCGCCGCCCCCGCCCTCGACGACGACGCGAACGGCTCCAAGTTTTGCCCTCAACGGGCTCGGTCCCCGCATGACCGCGTCTATGGCAGCGGCCAGCCTCTCGTTGGCGGCAAGAGCTTCGTCATCGGGTGTGTCCGGGTCGTCGATAAGTTCGACCAGGGCGGAGAGCTCAGACATGGCGGGAGTCCTTTCGGATGTTAGGCCCGATCACGTTCCGCAATCACACCGCGAAAGTCTCAATCGGAAACTTCCGATTAGTGTTATCAGATGGCAGCATGTAAATTCCCCAGCGAAGCCCGCAAGCTCCTCCGAACAACTGTCCAACATGAAGCGGCCCCGAGGAATAAACCAATGATCAAGACCATGATCCTCCCCACCTGTCAAACGTACTTGGTCGCCACCTCACTTGCGTTTGCTGCAGAGGCTCCCCTCCGATTTCAATGCGAGTGGCAGAGCAGGTCGGACCTTAACTCGGCGCAGCAAGAAGACATCGCTGGCTCGATAGTCTTTGCATATCAACCTACCGGAGAAGGGGTTGGAGTGCTTACCGGAGAAGGCTTAGGAACGAAGTTTGAGGCCACTCATATCGACAGGACGATTATGGCACAGGTGAGCTATGAGGCTGATGGAGCGGACATCTATGAGCGGCTGGAGATCAACAGCATGACAGGTTCTATCAAGAACTGGTACGAGTCTGGAACGGAGGCGCTTCTGCTCGAGGGGCGTTGTACTAAGCTCGACTAGCCACTGATCTCGAGGCTGAAACCATGTTCGCCACCCTCGAGATCATCCTGCTCATCCCCGCCATGATCAGGGTAGACGGACTTGGTGGCGCCGGCGGTCTCCTGGGAGCAGTGTTTTTTGCCCAGACGGCGGACACCTCTGAGGTGCAGGGTGGCGATGACTTCCTGCTCGTCTACGGGCTGCTGGCCGGCCTCATCCTCGGAATTGTGCTCCTGCCGGCGATCGCCAGTTGGTGGACCCGGCGATGAATTCGGTTCGCGAGCAATTATACACCGAGAGGCCCCGGCACATTGGGGGAGCGCGCGTTCAATGGTCCACCCAAAGTAGTGTGGCACAGGACCGGGGGGGGGGGGGGTGCTGCGCCACACTGCTGCGCTCCGTGCCGTCCTCGAAAGGGCAGTCTCAAGATAACATCAGCCAGAGTCTGACGCTACCCGCTGCTAGACGTGAGCGAGCCCGCGGGGCACATGGCGGGCTCGCTCAACTACAATAGATGTATCGACGCCAGCGTGATTAAAACTCTCGCGAATAACCGTAGCTCCCGGCGCTACTTTTGTTCCGCTGTACAGGGAAATAGCTCCCTCGAAGTAACCTTCGACGTGTTTTGTGCGTTTGTATGCCGGGACATCGGCGCTGTGGAGTTCGGACTTGAGCTCTCAGCACCGACGAGGCTGCGTGGCGTCTACGCTCCTCAGCCGACCGTCAGGAGGCCTCAGGAAACCGGGGCCTCCATCTTCATTGACCGTCCTGAAGACCTAATCGCGGCTGTCGGACCCTGCGGATCCCGGCTCCGCAGACACTTTGCACCTAATCTGGTTGGCAGTATTGTCGTTGAGAGCTTTCATTCATCTCTGAGGTGAGCATGGCAGGGTTTCCCAAACAGCGAGCAGGTGTTTTTTACCTGACCGAGGGCGGACAAGAGACGGAGATCATGTACAAGCATGGTCACAATCTTCCAGAGTTCGCGATGTTTCCGCTCTTGGACAACCCCGCAGCTGTTGCAGATCTTCGGGCGATGTATCAACGCTACCTGGAGACTGCCGCCCGACATCATTTTATTGCTCTCATGGGAGGGCTGGACTACCGGGCGAGCCCCGATTGGGGAATAAAACTCGGCTACTCTGCAGAGGAACTCGCAGAGGCGCAGCTCCGCTCGATTGCCTTCCTCCGCGAAGTAGCTAAGCCATTTGAAGGTCAGCTGCCGGGAGTTATGGTGGTCGGCCTCGTCGGCCCGAGAGGGGACGCCTACTCGCTTAATCGGAATATCACCGAAGCTGAGGCGGAAGAATACCACAGTGTTCAGCTCGCCACGCTGCAGCGGGCCGGCGTAAATTTGGCAAGTGCCATGACCTTCAACAATGTCGCGGAGGCCGTTGGGGTGGTTCGAGCCGCTGCCCGCGTCAAGCTCCCAATTTCAGTGCATCTCACCCTCGACGGCTCAGGCCGGCTCAAATCCGGGCCGACAGTTCGCCAAGCTATAGAGCGGATCGATGCTGAAGCGGGCGACAGCCGGCCGGATTTCTATGGGATCAACTGTTCCCATCCAGTTGAAATGGAACCGGCTTTCGAAAAGGGGGAATGGATCAAACGAGTGCGCTGTTTTAGACCCAACGCTGCTTTGATGGAAAAACAGGCTCTATGCAAGATCGGACACCTCGTGGACGGCAATCCGACGGAACTCGGAAGGCAAATGGGAATGCTGTCGAAGCGATACCCCCACGTGGATATTTGGGGAGGATGCTGTGGCACCTGGGACCGACACCTTGACGAGATCGCAGTGAACGTTCGGGAGGCACACACCGAATTATCATCACTTTGAGGCGCCCACACAGCCTGCGGAGGTTGACGACGCAGAGAGGGGAAGCGTCCAGGCTGGAGCATTGCCCTTTATCTTCCTCACCCACTAGAGCACTGACACCTGAGCAGTAATCGTGTTAGGGTCAGGAGCCAGGTTTAATCCGTGCAACTGGCAGGCGGCTCCGTTCGCGGATCACCATCCCAATGGGCGGAGCCGTCCTTCATTGTTCTTGCGCTCTGCTTCCGCAGGCTCGCCGGACAGCTTCCAAACGTCGCCTCCGCCATTGTCGCGATTATCTCCACGACTCGCGCCCCCGCCTGAATGCCCCACGGCCGCGATGACCATGTCTTGGATCTGGTTATGCGACAGATGTGGAATGTGGGGTGCCACCATGCGGCAGAACTCGTCCACGTTGACGACGTGCCCCTTATCGATCTCCGCCTGAAGAATCTCGCCCATTTTCTCAAGGTCCGGCATTCATGCCACCCTCGCAGAGCGGGAGTACATACGCCTCTCGGCCATCGGTGCCCCGTGCATGCACTAACCGGTGGTGACGGGCATCATGCGCCGAACTGCACAAAGTTCAATAGGCTGCATGCTGATTCAACCGGAAACACTGAGAGGCTGTATACCTTTGGCGCTCCCACCGGTCGCGCTATAGACGGTTCCGTCCGTCGTCTAGCGGCCGCCATTCGCGTCGGCCGTCCCACACCTCACTTGGAAATTGTAGTTGTGCCGTCCGAGACGGTGAAAGCTAATCCTTCCTCTCCGCAGCAGCAAGACCCGGAGCGATTGCAAGCACTGCCATAACAGAGAGACAAAGTCGCATGCTACTTCCTCCGTTTAAGCTGTGTCCAGAAGTGGACCATTTCTCGGATCTGTCGATCACGCGAGTAGAAGCCCCGGCAGCCACACCTGAGAGGCAGGCTGCAGGGGTAAGAATGCCAAGGGCTGAATCCCCTGGAGGGCTACGCGTGTGCTTGTTGCACTGGTTAAAACCCGCTGCAGGGGAAAAGGTTCAAGCTGTCAGGCGGCTCCCTGCGCTGCAATGCCCGAGCGCATTGAGTGCTTCGAAGGTATATAGTCTATTTCGCAGGTGCCTCGTGCACCCGGCGGACGGCTCCGCCACCAGAGACTCACCATCCCAGGGGCGGGGTCGTCTAATTCGGGTCAGCTATTGGCCGACTCCCTTTCCTTCACGCCCTGCCTGATAAAGGCGCTCCGCGACAGTGGTCAGAGCATCCTCAATCGCCGGGCGAAGGGCTTCTCGACTCGGAACCGTCTTAACTGACGAGTTGTGCCCACAGAATCGCAGGTGGGCCAATACACATAAAAAGGGCCAGAATGGCTGGCCCTAGGAGTTCCGAGAAGAGAGTCAGATCACTTATTCTTCCCTGGGTAATCGGTGATTTCGGTTTCAGTGGTTGTGGTCTGATTGGGCGTTGTCTTGTCGTTCTTCAGCGCCCCCTTCGGTCCTGTGGTCGTCGTGGTGGTTTCTGTGGTTGTTGTGCCCTCGTTGCCGTTGTCCTTGGCGGGCTTCCCACTCATTCCCTGAGTTTGGCTGGTGGTGGTATCACTCTCAGAACCAAACCCATTGTTGGCGAGCGCAGGAGTGACACCGATAAGGGCAAGCGCCGATAACGCGAGAAGAAAGTTCTTCATGAACATACTCCATTCTTACATACGCAAACCCATTCCCACAGCTAATCAGGAACACCTTTGAGGTACAAAGTCCACTAACCACATAAGCCCATAAGCCGTGCAGCAGAGTAGCTCTCAATTTGCAGTGAGCCACCGAAGTATGCGCGTAAATGTCGCGCCATGGGCTGTGCTCAAGTCAACGGCCCGCCGACGCTCCTCCACCGGGACCTCCCGGCGTTCGAAACTTGCGGGTAATTCAGACTTCGCAAAAAAAGCGATGGGACCATCAGGTCTACAACATTGAAGCGGCCCCATTGCCGCGCGTCAGCTATCCAATGGATGGATCCGGCATGGGCCAGCGCCCATGCTTGCCAGGCGCCGAAGGCCTCCCGAGAGGCCTGCCGAGCGTCATCCAATGTCTCCGTATTGCCCGAAGAGGCAGGGCCCGCCTGCACTAAGGCCAGGTCGGTGACACTCCATAGCCAGGTTTGTCTCCCCAAATAGCTTCGGCTGCTTCCGGCCCGCAGGCCGTCGATCTGCACGGAATAGCCACCGGGGGCGAGCGACTTCGTTGTGAGGCTTGCCGGTGAAGCCTGGGATCAACCGTGGTCCGCATGCGTCCTGCTCAAATTCTGGACTTGCGCCATCCCGCAGCAACAGCGCTCCTCTCGGAGCAGAACCATCTCTCGCCCTTCATCAGGTTAATGTGCGTGTCCGGGTAATACTGTTGACCGGGCACATGATAGATCTTCTCTCCTGTCCCCACGGCGATGTTCCCCTTTATGCCGCAGCCAATCAACCGGGGTCCGATTCCGGTTTGATATGCAACAAGGGCGACACCGAAACCGGCAACAAGCCCCCACGTAATCAGTTGTTGAAGGCGATTAGAACGCATCAGGAAATATGGTCGATGGCGGCGATTTTTCTTGGTGGTGAAGCGCTGCATGGGTGCGGTTCTGGGGATTTCAACCGCCCCCTTGGGACTTGACTTGGAAGCAAGCGGGGCGAGCACAATCGGTTTGGATTTTCGTTTCCCAAGCAAACGTCGCATCAGGAAAAACGACAATCCAGTCACCACGCCGAAGATACCACTCAGCGTTAGACCTTGAATGTAGGTCTGGATGAACTCCATTTCGCGGATGGAAACACCCTCGCGTCAACGTGTCAATGAGATGCACCTCACCCACTTCACTGGGCGAGCGCCCGCTGGCTTGGGTCCTTGGGAGGGGAAAAGCGGTGATCGTAATTCGTGCCCGATCGTTTCCTAGTGTCAAACGCTCCAAGGCTACAATATATTTGCCCATGGTGGTGTTGCGCCCCCACTGGACTAAATTCGCTACAAACGGCACCCTCTTAGCTGCGGGAGGGGTTGTTTCGGACAGAAGTATTGGTGAGTCATTTTGATGAACTCACAAGGTCTCATGAGGTCCTTCGAGGTACGCAGGAAGCCGGTTTGCCCTGCTTTCGTTGTCCCAAGCTTGGGCCGCTATCTTCCAGGACCCGGCTTCCCTGACCAGAAGGGCCATCTCGACGCCGCGGCTCACCGTGGCCTCGTTCTCAACGACTTCTGATCCTGCCACAGCCACGGCGACGTTGCCAAAAACGAGGATCCGTGTACCCAGCAACTTCTCATCAAAGGTTGCTAGCGACCCCTTGGCAAGGTCAGTCATTCGTTGGACGAACTCGGCAGTTGATTGCTTCCGGACCGGGCGGGCCGACGGAAACAGCACCGCATCGGGCAGAAAAACTGCAAGGAAACGCTGCCAGTCACCTGGTTTGCTGGGTGTCCAACTTAGGCTTGCGTACTGTTGGCGCAAGATATCCAAAATCTCCTGTTCGTCACCATCAGCCATGTTTCCTCCTCCAACAATCATCGAATTTCCCTTTGACCCTAAGCCATCTGGCACCCATGCGGCTAAGTTTGGCAAGTACGCCCGCCCGACGCGAGGCACAAAAGTCAACAATTCTGCTTCCGCGGGGGCTTTTGCCCCTTTTGCCCCTTTTTGTAGCCGCCACCCGTCGCCCCAGCTTCCGAGCAGGCCTCCCACGAGACAGGTCATGCTCCTTCAGCACCTTCTCGGTGTCCCTGACTGCGGCGGCATCGTGGACGTCGGACTCGAAAGATCCTGTGCCATCACCTATCATGGTTCGCGAGGAACGTGAGCCTCATGATAACGAGCAATGCTCTTTATGTCCTGGCTTGTGGAGACCTGGAAATCGGGGTGTTCCAGGCACCTGATCTCGCGGCCGCCAAGCGGCTGGCAAACACGGAGTGGTTTGTGGGCCCTCTGAGACAGTTTCCAGTGTTCGCGCGGTATTTCGCACGCTGTCCCCACTACAGCGTTCGCGCGGTATTTCGCACGCTGTCCCCACTACAGCGTTCGCCCCGCCCAGCCTGCGGAGGTTGAAATTTACCACCGGTATTTTGATGACGCGATAGAGCGGGGTGAGGCACGAGCTGGAGCATTCCCCTTAATCTTCCTCACCCCAGTGGAGACTCCTAAGCAGGAATCGTTGAAGCCAGGTTTAATCCGACGCAACTAACAGGCGGCTCCGTTCGCAGATCACCATCCCGTGGGCGAGCCGTGTATTAGATTGTACCCGCGCTTTACCAGGCATCTGCAGGCTCGCCGGAACTTCTAAACGTCGTCAACCGTGCACCTCGCGACCTTCTCCCAAGTCGGGCACAGGCGGCTCCTCGCAGTAGAGAGGGAGTTCTGGCGTCTCAGTCGTCGGTGCTCGGTGTCTGCACTGCCCGACGATGCAACTACTGTGCACCCGCGTGAGCAGAAAATCAACGGCGGCGCGTTTCTTCACCCATGATGGCACGGCGCAGCCGCTTGGGCTTAATGCTGCGCCGTTCGTCCTGCTCGTGTAAACGCGGAGCCGAAAACTGCTCTCTAGTTGCTGTTGCCCTCGGTGCCGGAACTCGGGCTTTCGTTGTCCATGCCCTTTTCACCTGCGTTCCCGACGGCATTCGAATTGCCCGGGTTGCCTTGGGCAGAGCCCGTTCCGCCACCCGAGTCCGTGCCGCCACCATCCGGCGTGCCGGGCAGACCGTTGCCGTCATCGTCGGGGCTGGTGACCGAACCCACGGCATCGTCGGTGGACTGCTGCTGCGTGCTCGTGTTGTCGTTGCTGCACATGCCCTGGAATTCCGGAAGGACGATGTCCCGCCAGTTCGGCGCATTGCAGCACTGGGCACGGTTCTGTTCGGAGAGCGGCTGGCATTGCTCCGCCGTCACGTCCTGGGCCTGGCTCCCGGTGGTGAGAACAGGCAGCGCCAGCAATACGACCGCGATCATGGGGTGTTTCATGGACAGGTTCCCTTTGAATCGAATTGTTGCGAGTTATGCGTGCCCGTCGGGTAAACGCGGAAATCCGGCCTTAGTGTTCCAGCGCCGAGGGCATTTAAATATTGGCCGTTTTACTAGCTCCCCGGCGGCGCATTGCCCTAACCGGTTCAGGAAGTTACTCATATTATGACAAAGGATGCCCCATTTCCTGCCCACGCCAACTCATCGGTGAGCGTCCGCTGGTACCCTTACTGTTCAACTTTCGATCAAGCGTTGCCCTATTAGGCCGTCGAACTGGCTCGTCAGCAGTATCTTGTTCGAAAGTGTACTTACAAGCGGCTGTTCGGGAGGGCTACGGTCCCTCGAAGTAGGGAAACCATGTGTGGCTCCTTTCGAGGTTGGTGTAATACCAGGCGAATGACCATGGGGTGACAGCCTTCCGCCTCTGTTCTCTAGCGAATGCCGGCCAGGGCTTCTTCTAGGTTCCCAAGATGGCTGACTGGATTGCACACGTTGTGATCCCTTTCAGGATCGCTGTGCAACAGGTAACCCAGACGGGGAACCTCAAGATAATTCGCTCGTTTTGTGAACACGAGTAGTCAGCCCTGATGAAGAAGGCACGTCAGGGCGTTTAACGCCGCATCGGGCGTGTTGCGTGCCTGGTGCGGAGTTCTGGGTTGCATCGTCTGCATGCAGCTCCGAGGCAAGGCCCTGCAGCTGGCCACAGCTGCAGGGCTTGTCTCGTGTCAGCAGCTATCTCGGGCAACAAATCTTCGATGACCACGAAAACCGGCTGGCTCCGCTCCTGGCGTCACAGCCGTCAAAAGAACAGGTGCCGGAATATGGCTATGACGATTGCCCAAACTGCCAAGCTGAACGCCAATCCGATAAGTACCGCCTTGCCCAGAGGCGACCAAATAATGCGGGACTGCTCCTCGTCAGATGCAGACGCGGGGTCGGCCGGATCGTCGTGCACCTCATCTGCCAAGGAGCTACCCTCCACAGCATCTTTGCAAAGCACGTCGTAACTCAGCACCCGAGAGAGTGCCATAATCGCCACGCAGCAACAAGCCTGCGCCGCAATATGCGCAAGCTCTGGAGCCGTGGGTGTACCCCCCCCCCTTCCAAAACGATCCAATCGACAACCGTAACGGAAAAAAAGGGGATTTGGCCCACGCCTGTTTCTACAGGCCAGTTCCAGGGATATGGCCGCAGCGGTGCCGCCAACTGGGTCAATCGTACATTACTCAGCAAGTGCAAGAGCTTAGGCAACCAAGTGGGGATTGCCTTTGCGCCGTACATCGCCAAGCGTGAATCCACGTCCTTCACGAATGGCAGCAAGAGGCGTATTCTTAGCCCCGAGGGCGGTGCCTCTTGTTACCCCATTGGGAGGGTTGCGATGTTTCAGCTAAGCCACGCCCTGTCAGATGACTTTGTGGAGTCTGACCGTTGGCCCGCCCATTGGTTAGAGCCATGCTGCGACATCCTTCCGGAGGCTTGGAATCTTCTGCATGAGATGTGCTGTCTGCGTTGCACCCGCATGGCCCATGACGCCGAGAGCCTAAGCGAGCGCACTGTTGTGATCGCGACCGGCCGCGTCTTGTGACAGGGATCATGCCCCAACATTGCCGAGACGCTCTTGGGATAGGGCCGCCCCCGCTCGTCCACGTGCCTTGCCGCAGCCAGTTCGGCCAAAAGGCTCCTCAAAACGCCGCTCTTCGGCTTCCGGCCGGCACCCACATGGCGCAGCTGATTCGCCAGCGCCACGACATTTGGGCCGCAGCTCGGCACGGCCCTTCCGACCCTCGCACTTGCCGGTGGCCTCGCGCTTCCGCTTCCGCGCTACCGCCAGCTTCGCCACCATAAGCGCCTTCTCGAACTGGGCAAAGGCCGCCATCATCTGCCGCACCATGAACTTCGACGGGTCATCCGTGGCCGTCAGCTCGTCGCCGCCGGCGGTGAATACCTGGACACCGCGTTGTTGCAGGGCCATGACGCCCAGCTCCTGCACGAGCACATGACGGGCAAATCGGCAGGCATCCTCGACAAACCACCCGGACCCCGTTGCTCTCGATCCTGTCCAGAAGAGCCAGCGCGCGAGAACACTTGGCAAAGGCGATCGACTGCGACCCACGGCTTGCGAAGGCGTATAGCAAAATGGCTCTGAGTCACCTGGCGGACGTGTGTGGTGGTTGGGCCGACGATCATCACGCCTCACTGGAGCACGCTCGCCGATGGGCAGTGAAAGCGATTGAGCAGGATGATAGCGATTCATGGTCCCACTGGGCCCTCGCCAATTATCATCTGTATTCGTTGAACCATGGCGCGGCACTCGAGGCCCAACTTCACGCATTGTGTACGAGGTCGCCAGACACGCTCGCAGAAGGTCAGAAGCGCCGGATTACACCCGATGCGGTGCATCGTTAATCCTTGTGTCCAAACCCTGCGCCATTTAGTATGAGCGATGACGTGTCAGGTGTTTGGAGAGTACTAACGTGAGCATCCAAAGCGAGGGTTGATCTGGTATGGTACAGGTTTCATCGCAGTTCGGAATGGCCGCGGACGCGCTCGCCAAGGACTTCTCGGGCAAGCTCCTACGGCCTGGGGAGGCGGGCTACGAGGAGGCCCGACGTGTCCATAACGGACTGATCGACAAACGCCCGGCGCTGATTGCCCGTTGTCAGGGAACATCAGACGTTGTGAAGGCGGTGAACCTTGGCCGCGACACGGGTCTTGAAATTGCCGTGCGTGGCGGCGGACACAATGTTGGTGGGCGTGCCACGGTCGATAACGGACTGATGATCGATCTGGCGGCCATGAAAGGCATCCATGTTGACCCCAAGAATCGCACAATCCGCTGTCAAGGTGGAGTCACCTGGGGCGAATTCAACCGCGAGACTCAGCTCCATGCACTGGCTACTACTGGCGGAGCGATTTCGAGCACTGGGGTTGCTGGGTTGACATTAGGCGGCGGCCTCGGATGGCTCATGCCTAAATATGGTCTTGCCCTCGACAACTTGATCTCCGCAGAAGTCGTGATGGCGGACGGCAAGGTGCTGACCGCCAACGATAGCGACAATCCTGACTTGTTTTGGGCCGTCCGCGGCGGTGGTGGCAACTTTGGCGTCGTGACTTCCTTCGAGTTCAACCTCCATCCGGTTGGCCCCATTATTTATGGTGGCCTCGTTGCCCACCCCTTCGAGAGGGCACGCGATGTACTCCGCTTTGTGCGCGACTTTACCGCCAAGCTTCCCGACGAGATCATGGTGGTCGCAGGCTTGGTGCACGCGCCCGACGGCTCCGGAGCCAAGCTGGCTGCGGTCGTCGCCGCCCATTGTGGTGAGCTCGCGGCCGGCGAAAGGGCGCTTTCCCCGCTCAAGAATTTTGCTTCCCCGGTCTTGGATGCCTTAGGGCCCATCCCCTACGCATCCATCAACTCGATGCTGGATGACGGCTTCCCGAAGGGCGCACTCAATTATTGGAAGTCAAGCTTTCTTGAGGATCTGAGTGACAGCGCGATCGAGACGATGATCTCCGCGTTTGCGCGCTGTCCCTCGCCAATGAGCAGCATGCTGCTTGAGGTCTTCCATGGCGCCGTCACGCGGGTTCCAGTGGAAGCGACAGCCTACGCCCAGCGCGCGCCTAGCACGAACCTTGGCATAATGAGCGAGTGGCTTGATGCCTCTCAGACGGCAGCGAACTTAAGTTGGACACGCGAGACATACGAGGCGCTTAAGGTTTTCCAGGCACCTCGCCGCTATCTCAATTATCTTGGTGACGATGAAGCGAACGGCAGCGTCGCCGCAGCTTACGGGCCAAACTACCAGAGACTTCGAGAGTTGAAGAGCAGGTACGATCCAGCCAATCTGTTCCATATGAACCAGAACATCCCGCCAGGTTAAAGCCCGGACTTGGGGACCTTATTGGGTGTGGCGTCGGCCGGATCGCAGCCAATTCGGTCGGAGCCCCCAATCCGGCACTAAAGGCGACCACAAGAGCAGCTATTGCGAATATTCTCACTAGACCAACAGACATAGCTGCATCGGCTGCATCAACTTTGCCGTAGGCTTCGTGACCTGACCGAAAAACGGGAACACAACGACGAGCGGCAGCAGAAATACCAGGCCATCAGGAACGCGACAAAGCCAACTGAACCGCGGTATGATTGTCTGCGCCTCTCGGCAATAACACTGTCCCCAGCCTCGATTTCTGCTAGTCTCAATGCACGACCAGCAGAGGGAAGGCGCACCGCTTGTATCGCCTCTTGGAGCATGATCACGGGCAGCCGCTGTGGCAATCTTAAGGGCGGGGGCGGACCACAGCTGACGCCAGAGCGCGTTCACTTGAGCTTTCCTCAACAAAGACAAAGGTAGAGGTAAACATAACCATGGCAGCATCAGTTCCCAAAGTTGTGGCTCAGACACGCGACAGGTTGGGCGAAAGCGCCATGTGGCATGCGGACGAACAGGCGATCTATTGGGTCGACTGGTATGGCCCGGTGCTTCACCGCATGAAGGCGGGCGGCAAGGTGGAGAGTTGGACCATTCCGGGCAGCACGCTGATCGGCTCGTTCGTGTTCGCGGCGGGCGGCTGGCTGATGCTAGCGGTCGATAGCGGACTCGTGCTGTTCGACACCGCGACCGGTGCGCTTTCGCCCTTCGCCGATCCCAATAGCGGGCGCGAGCAGGTCTCCTACAACGACAGCAAGATCGACCGGGCCGGGCGGCTGTGGGTCGGCACGTTCGACCTCGCGGAGACCGAACCGCGCGGCATTCTCTATTGCATCGAGCCCGATGGTCGCGTGACCGTGGGTGACAGCGGTTTTGCTGTGTGCAATGGCCCCGCTTTTTCTCCCGACGGCGGGGTGCTCTATTTCAGCGACTCGGCCGCTAAGCGCATCCTCGCTTATGACCTCGATCGCGAGAAACCGGTACTGCGCAATCGAAGGATCTTTGCGGAGATGGCTCCCGATGAAGGGATGCCTGACGGGCTAACCGTCGATGCGGAGGGCTGCCTGTGGTGCGCGCATTATGGTGCTGGCCGCGTCACGCGCTATGCACCGGACGGCAGCGTGAGGAGCGCCGTCACGCTCCCCTGCCCCACGGTGACGAGCATGAGCTTCGGCGGGGAAAACATGACGACGCTGTTCGTCACCACTGGCTGGAGCCCCGGAATCACCCAGGCGGGGGATGAAACTGGGCCTGGCGGCTCCCTGTTCGCCCTTGACGCCGGGATCGCGGGACTGCCCGAGCCCCTGTTCGAGCCGCGGGATTGACGGCCTTTCAGCAATGGTCTTAACTTCCTGCATATAACAGCGCGCCCCATCGCAGGGCGGCGAGCGGGAAACGCATTGTCACGTCCGGCACAACGCTCGGGGAGGAAAAAGACCATGCCCAGCTTCGCCTCATCCACGCAATCCATTCTTGCCCTCTCGCAGATGTCGATGATTTCGCGGCGCGGTCTTCTCGGCGCGGCGGCCGTCGGCGCGCTCGGCCTTCACGCGAGGCCCGCTCAGGCGGCCACCACCATGACGTGGATGGGCTGGCAGGGCTACGAAACCCCGATCACCTCCGGCAGCTTCCTGAAGGACAACGACATCGACTTCCAGCCGACCTTCGTCGCCTCGAACGAGGAGATCATCACCAAACTCCAGGCGGGCGGCATCGGCAAGACCGACCTGATCACCATGTATTTCGGTTATCTGCCGATCATGGCGGAGGGTGGATTGCTGGAGCCGATCGATCCTTCGAAAGTCGATCAATTCGGCGACCTCGTGCCGCAGTTCACATCCCAGCAGGCGATCCGCTTCCAGGATAAACTCTATGGCGTGCCGTGGAACTGGGGTTCGCTGCCGCTGATGTATGACCCGGCCGCGGTCGCCGCGCCGCCCGAGAGTTGGCTCGACATCAAGAAGCCGGAGTTCAAGGGCAAGGTCGCGATGGTGGACGATCCCCTCGGTAACCTGCTGGTTTGGGGCACCGTGGTAACGGGCAAGCCTATGGGAACGCTTCTCACGCGCGAGGAGCTTGCCAAGGTCATCGACGAGCTGATCGACATCAAGAAGAACCACGCGCGAGCCTTTTTCGCCACCTATGGCGACATGTCAGACGCTTTCGCGCGCAATGAGGTCGTGGTGAGCGCGATCGGGTGGGAGGCAGTGGCGGTGTGGACGAAAAGCAAGGGCAAGGAAATACGCTACACGATCCCGAAGGAGGGAACGGGCATGTTCATGGACTGCCTGTGCATCCCGAAGGACGCGCCGCACCAGGATCTCTCCTACAAGATGATCAATCACGTGATCTCGCCGGAGCCGCAGAAGATCTTCGCCACTGAGCAGAGTGCCGGCATCACCAACCTGAAGGCGGTGCCGCTGCTGCCGCCGGAGCTCGCGCAATCCTACAACTACGCCGACCTAGACGGCTTCATGCAGAAGGCGCGCCTGCAGCCGGTGCCGCCTTCCGAGTATGACGGGACTACGGCAAGCTATGATGACTTCCTTACCGAGTATGCGAGGCTGCAGAAAGCCTAAGGCTTTAACTTGAAGATCCTGCGAAGCCGCCTCACGGAGTGGCAGGCGCCGTTACTCATGCCTGCGTTTCTGGTATGGCTGTGCCTTTTCTCCATTCCACTGTTCAGCTTCCTCGTCTTCAGCTTCTGGTCAGTGCGGGCGCGCATTATGCGGCCCGATTTCACGTTCAAGAATTACATTGCGACCTTCACTGACTATGGCGACGTGCTGCTGTGGACGCTCCTGACGGCGCTGATGATCGCCGTGACCACCACCCTGATCGCATATCTGTTCGCATACGCGATCAGATTCCGCGCAGGGCGCTATGGTGATCTTCTGCTATTCGTCACGCTCATCGCACTGTTCGGCGGCTACCTCGTGAAGATCTATGCCTGGAAGAGCATTCTTGGCAGGGATGGCATCATCAATGGGTTGCTGCAATCCGCGGGACTCATCGAGGAGCCGATCGGCGTTCTCATCTACTCCCAAGGGGCCGTCGTAATCACGCTCGTTTATTTCCTCCTGCCGTTCGCCGTGCTGCCGGTCTACGGCAACATGCGCGCCATCCCCGACGACTTCATCGAGGCCGCGCGCGATCTCGGCGCAAGTCCCTTCGGCGCGGCACGCGACGTGGTGCTGCCGCTTTCCGAACGCGGCATCAACGTGGCCTTCCTGTTCTGCTTCCTGATCTCGGCCGGGGACTATGTGACGCCGCGCTTCGTCGGCGGCGGGGCCTCAATGATGGGACACTTCATCGAAACGCAATTCTCCTTCGGCTTTAATTGGCCGATGGGGAGTGCGATGTCCTTTACGCTGCTGGTGGTCTCGCTATTGGCAGTGACGCTCTTTCGCACCGTTCTGCGGCGAAGTCTTGCACGATGACGATCGGGATTACCGCCAAAGCGATGTGGATGCTGTTTCTCGCGGCGGTGCTGGCGCTGCTGGTGCTTCCCCTGCTGCTCGTTGTCGTATTCAGCTTCAACGATTCGGCGCTGACGAGCTTTCCGCTCACAGGCTTCACCTTGCACTGGTATGTTAGGCTCTTTGCCAATGAGAGCTTCTGGCCCTCACTGACGAACAGTCTCGTCGTCGGTGGCGTGGTGTCGGTGCTCTCAGTCGCGGTCAGCCTGCTCGCCGCGCTGGGGCTTGCGCGCATGCAGTGGGGCTATCCGCAAGCGGTGCTGGCCGTGCTCAGCGCGCCCATGATGCTGCCCGCGCTCATCATCGGCGTGGCGCTGCTCTCCTTCTTCGTGCGGGTCATTGCGGTGCCACTTGGGTTGCCGACGGTAATACTGGGGCAGCTCGTGGTGATCGTGCCCTTCGTCATCGCCATCCTTCATGCCAGGCTGTCGAGCTTCGACTGGTCACTGGTCGAGAGTGCCCGGGATCTGGGTGCGAGCGGCTTCGGCGCCTTCATGACGGTGACGCTGCCGATCATTCGACCTACGCTCATCGGCTCGGGCCTGATCGCTCTCTCGCTTTCGCTCGACGACTTCGTCATCACCTTCTTCACGATCGGAAGCGGCAATACGCTGCCGACGCTGGTGTGGGGCCTCGTACGCACCGCGCTCGATCCCACCATCAATGCCATCGCGAGCCTGCTGCTCGCCCTCAGCATCGGCTCCACCGTGCTGGCCCTCAAGCTGATCGATTACAGGCGCTGAATATGATCACATACGACTACAGCGGCAAGATCGTGCTCGTCACAGGCGGGGGGCGAGGCCTCGGCTTCGCCATCGCGCGCGCCTTCCTGGACGCGGGGGCCAAGGTGATCCTCAATGATCGGACGGAGGAGATCGTCGCCCGGGCGATCGCGCGGCTCGATACGCCCAACGCCTTCGCCGCGCCCGCCGATCTTGCGCGTGCGGAGGGCGCCGAAGCCGCGGTTGCGCCGGCGCTGCAGCTGCAGCGCCTAGATGTGCTGGTGAACAATGCCGCTGTAAATGTCGAGCGCCCCATCGAGCAGACGGACGACGCGCACTGGGACCTGCATCTGGGCGTGGTGCTGCGTGCGCCTCTCTTCACCACCCGGGCCGCGCTGCCGCTTCTCTCGGCATCGGAAGGATCGGTGATCAACATCGCGTCCGAACTGGGACTACATGCTATCGCCAACAACGTGGCCTATGTCACGGCGAAGCATGGGCTGGTGGCGCTCACCAAGGCGCTGGCCATCGAACTGGCACCGCACAACATTAGGGTCAATGCACTTTGCCCCGGCACCATGGACACCGAGCTCATGCACGATTGCGCCCGCGACAGCGGCGACCCCGAAACGTATTATCAGGACTTCCGCGCCTACCATCCCCTTGGTCGGCTTGCGATCCCCGAGGAGATCGCCGCTTTCGCGTTGTGCCTCGCCTCGCCGGCGGCCGCCTATTTGACCGGCGCGGCGATCCCCATCGACGGTGGCAGCACAGCGGGGAGGCGGTGATGGCGCACTTCAACGGCAAACGCATTCTGGTCACCGGTTCGACGCGCGGCATCGGGAATGCGGTGGCAACCCGCCTGCTGGACGAGGGCGCAACCGTGATCCTCCATGGCCGATCGCTGGGCGCGGTGCGATCGGCAGCGGGGCCGCTTCGCCAAGCCTATGGCAGCCGGGTCGAGGGGCATCCAGCCGATCTCGCCGATCGAGAGCAATGCCGATCGCTCTGCCGCGCCGCGGGCGACGTGGACGTGCTGATCAACTGCGCGGGTGTGCTGGAGAGCCGCCCCCTCGCGGATACCGATGCTGGCCACTGGCAGCGCGTCATCGACGTCAACACCACGGCGCCCTGGATTCTGGCGCGCGGACTTCTGAGCACGCTCAGGTCGCGGCGAGGGCTCATCGTCAATGTCAGCTCGGATGCGGGACTTCTCGGCTACGCCGGGCACAGCGCGTATTGCGCGTCGAAAGGTGCGCTCATCGGGCTCACGCGGGCGCTCGCCGTGGAACTTGCCCCTGATGTGCGGGCGCTCTGCGTGTGCCCGGGCCCTGTCGACACCGACATGATGCGAAAGGCCGTGGCAGCGGAGCCCGAGCCGGAGACGGCGCGTGCCAGCTGGGCCAAGCTGACGCTGCTGGGGCGGGTGGCAAAGCCAGAGGAAATTGCCGCCGCCATCGTCTTCGCGGCCTCTCCCGACTGCAGCTTTGCGACGGGCAACCTGATCTCCGTCGATGGAGGGGCAACGGCGGGGCGGCGGGTCTGAGCCGGGGTCATTCGTCCCGGCGCCACCTTGCGACGAGCTCCTCGTTAAGCTCGATTCCGAGCCCGGGGCCTTCCGGCAGATCCATGACGCCATCCACGACAGCGGGTTCAGGGAAAACGAGCTCGCGCCGCATGGGACTGTCGAACACATACGGGGATACATATTCGAAGACGGGTGCGGCCGGGCACGCCGCCTGGAAGTGACGGCCAACCGCCGAGGTGATGCCCGTCTTCCAACCATGAGGAACGACCTCTGCTCCCATCAGCTCACAAAAATCTGCGATGCGGCGGATTTCGGTAAGGCCGCCGCCGCGGCCGATATTCGGTTGAACGACGCCAACCTTTCCCCTGGTGATCCATTCGCGAATTTCAAAGCGAGTGGCGGCGGCTTCCGCTCCGCAGATGCGAATAGAGCTTTTCTCGGCAAGTCTGGCATGGCCTTCGATATCGTCGTGCTGCAGCGTGGCCTCAGCGAAGAAGATCTCGTACTCAGCGATGCGCTCCAACACGAAAAGCGCATCGTGCCAGTTATGCCAGCGGTACCCGAAATCCAGCGCCATCAGCATCCCGTCACCCAGCATGCGGCGGCCTTCGCCGATGAGGCCCACGAGTTCGCGGTCGCTGACCAGATCGTAGAACAGGACTTCCATCTTCACCGCCCGGAACCCAGCGGCACGCGCAGCATCGAACTGACGGCCGATCTCCTTCATCAGCTCACCCACGCCGCGGCCTTGGGAGAGACCGGGATAGATAGTGCAGTAGGGCCGCAGCTTCTCGCGCCGCGCGCCGCCCATGAGCTTGTACGCGGGAATGCCGAGCTGCTTTCCCGCGAGATCGTGCAACGCGATGTCAATTGCCGAGAGCGCGTGGATA
The DNA here is from genome assembly GCF_046294715.1 of Aestuariivirga sp. Lineage (GTDB taxonomy): Bacteria > Pseudomonadota > Alphaproteobacteria > Rhizobiales > Aestuariivirgaceae > Aestuariivirga. Next base: position 19,985 of record NZ_JBKBKI010000001.1, read on the forward strand.
CCGAGGCCGCGGCGGCCCGGCCAGAAGGTACCGTCATAGAGCTTCTGCCAGATCGCCGCGATCTCGACCGGGTTCTCGCCGACGAGGATTTCGCTCGCATTGCGGCTCCAGAGATGCGCGGTCGGCATCTCGATGAAAGCCTTCACCACAGAGGGCGGTGCATCGGCCTCGCCGAAGCCGTATCGGCCGTCTTCGTCATAGACCTTCACGATCACCGTGTCGGCCGTACCGTCAAGATCGTTGGCGGAGCCGGCGGGCGAATAGACGGGGATCACCTCGATACGGGCGATACGGCTGGTCATGGTGGAGAGCTCCCGATGGGGCCTGAGGGGCGGAACACGAAAAGCGAGAGCCTCGTGCGGTGGCAGCTGCCCGGCTCGAGTTGCAACAGGCGGCCGCCCCTGGCCGTGGCCTGCGCAAGCCCGAACGCCGGCCTGGTGGTGTTTGGCTCAATGCCGATCAACATGGCGCGACCGTGCCAGGGCGGATCCACCAGTCCTTGCAACTCGCACCAAAGCCAAGCGCAGGGGAAGAGTTTCGAATCCCATTCGAGCTTTACGGCAATGGCGTCGTCCAAGCGGCGGATCGCGGCCCAGGCGACATCGAACCGGTCGAGATAGAGCAAGGCGGAGAGCGGGGCCTTCGGCCGGCTGATGTCGACCGCGCCACGTTTGCCCGGCATGGCGGAGAGTTCGCCGCAAGCGCCGGGGAGAAGCATGTTGGCGGCCGGGTCGTAGACACCGTCGACCATGACGCGTCCGGCACCCGATGTGATCTCGAAGGGGCCGGAAAGAAGATCCGAGCCGAAGGTTGCGTGGTGGCCCCACATGACGTCGACGGGGGTTCCGCCCGTCATCTCCACCTCCTCCTCGATGACGAGTTCAGCCCCAGAGAGCGACATCGTTCGGCTCATGGTGACGGGAACCGTGAAAAAGCGTCGCGTGAGCGTCACCCTGCCCTCCCGCAACTCCGCGCGCCAGGGAGTGATCGAGGCCTCGCCATGAAAGCCGTGGAAGACACCTCCGAAGTTGCAGGCATCGCCGCCGTTGGGAAAGAGCAGCGGCCAGCCGCCGGTATAATAGGGAAGCCAAGCGTTCTCGTCCTGCGCCCCTGTTCCTGGAAACGGGCCCTCTTGCGTGTCCCACGGCACGGTGCCGAGGATCGAGAGTCCAGTTTTCCGGTGCATGATGGAGGTGATCGTGCCGCCGACGCGGGGATCGAGTGTGATAGCCAGTTCGGCGCTCTCCAGAGTGATCATTTCAGCGATCCGGCCATGAGTCCGCGGATGAAGTGCTTCTGAAAAAGGACATAGAGAATGAACATCGGCGCGCTGGCGATGACCATGCCCGCCATGGTGAGTGGCACCTGGTTGTTGTAGCGGCCCTGGAAGACGCTGATCCCCGCCATGAGTGTTCGCTTCGCATCGTCCTGAAGGAAGATGATGGCGATAAGGAGGTCGTTCCATACGAAGAGGGAGTTGACCACCATCAGGGTGAGGAGCGGCGGCAGGGAAAGCGGCAGCACCACTCTCCAGAGTATAGTGAAGGAGCCTGCGCCGTCCATCCGAGCGGCCTCGAAGAGCTCGCGCGGCACGGTGCGGAAGAAGGTGGTGAGGAGATAAACCGAGAAAGGCGTAATGAGGCCAGCGTAGATGATAACGGCTCCGGTATAGGTGCTGATGAGGCCGAGCCGCGTATAGAGCACGAACAGCGGAACGATCATCACCACGGGGGGTACGGCCATCAACGTGGTGCTTGTGAAGAACAGCGCGTCGCGGCCGCGGAAGCTCATGGTGGCGATGGCATAGGCGGCTAGACAGGAGACCACCGTGCTGAGGAGGACGGAACCGAGGACGAGAACCGCGCTGTTGGCCATCCATCCGAGGAAGGGACTGTCGGCAAGTACGGCGTGGAAATGCTCGAGCACCAGGCGCGACGGGGGTCCGATCTTGTCGAGCGCGTATTCCTCGTCCGGCTTGAGGGCGGTCATGATCATGAAGCCCGTCGGCACAAGGGCGAGGAAGGCGGCGAACAGCATGACCGCTTGCTTCACGATGGTGTCCGCGGAAAGTGATCTCATGGGCCGCGTTCTTCCGCAGCCACCCGACGCCTTGCACGGAACAGCGGATACATGAGCGCCACCGCCACCAAGAAGAGCAGCACCGAGGCCGCCGACGCGATGCCGGGAAGGCTGGTGCGGATCAACGCGTTGAAGATGTAGAGCTCGATCACCATGGTGGCCGTGCCCGGCCCGCCGCGCCCGCCGCCGACGATATACACATAGGCAAAAACCGCGGAGAGCAGCGTGATGACGCTGACGATGACATAGAATTCAATGACACCGCGCATCTGCGGAACGATGATGTGGAAAGCGCGTTGCCACCACGAGGCGCCGTCGATCTTCGAGGCCTCGATCGTCGCCTCGTCGAGGCTCAGCAGCCGGGCGAGGAAGAGGATGATGCCGAGCGCCGACTCCCGCCAGATGATGAGTACCATGACCGTCCACAGAGCCACATCGGGCGAGCCAATCCAGTCCAGCGCCATGAAGTCAAGCGACAGCCACCGCAGCACCTCGTTCACCGGCCCAGAGAACTGGAACATACGTTTCATGACAACCGCGATGATCGGCACGGCCAGGATGAAGGGCACGAAGACTATAACGCGGTAGAGCCTCCAGCCCGCGACGCGCTCATAAAGCATGATCGAGACGATCAGCGAAATCAGCACCATTGCCGGGATGGCGAGCAGGAGCTGCAGATTGTGGAGAACGGATTCCCAGAACAGTCCCTGCGAAAGGATGAGCTCGTAATTTCGAAACCCGATCCAAGGCCCGTCGATGCCGCGCACCATCTTGAAGCTGAACTCGAAGATACGGACGAGCGGATAACCGAAGACGAAGAGAAGCAGCGCCACCAGCGGCAGCACATAGAGATAGGCCTCGAACCGTTGCGCCGCCACCCTCATGGCAGGAGCGGCTCCCCGCCTGGGAGCCGCTTCACCGGAAAATCACATCTTCGAGAGATCATCGGCCCACTTGCGGTAATTCTCGACCATATCCGGATTGAACTCGCGCCATTCCTTGGCGACGTCTGACGCGAGCTCTCCGGCCTGCTCGCCGGTGATCTCGCCCGAGACGATGCGCTGCCCGGTGGGAATGGCGGCGCGCTCGTACCACTGGCCAGGAACGAGATTGGTGACGTTGGAGATGTTGGGTGAGAGTCCCCATTTTTGCCACATGTCGCGCACGGCGGGATCGGTGATGACGCTCGAATCGAAGGTGGTGTTGGAGGGTAGCCAGCCCGTCGCGTCCCAGAAGGCCTTGAGGCGTTCGGGAGAGTTGAGGAATTCGAGGAATGCAGCAGCCGCGGCAGGGTCCTCCGCGTTGCTCGAGATCCCGAGGCCCTGCATGTCCACAAGGGGGATGCCGGCGAGCTTGCCCGTGCCGTAGACGGGCATCACCATGTATCCGATCTTGCCTTCCGTCGCCTTGCTATCCGCCGGAAGCCTCGTGCCGATGGTCTGGCCGATTCCGAGCTTGCCTGCCACTACCAGGTCAATGCCGGGGTAGAGTTCGAGCGAGGGCATGTCCCTGTTGAGGAAACCCTTGTCGCGCAACTCCTGTAGCCTGACCCAGTGCTCGTGGTACTTCGGATCCCGGAAGTCCTTGTCGCCGATGAAAAGCTGCACTGCCTCCCCGAAGCTGTCGAGGTTCTGGACCAGGCTGTGGCTGATGTACCATTCGCTCCAGTAGCCGTCCTGGATGCCGCCGCCGATGGCCTCCACGCCGGAGGACTTGAGCTTGTCGCATGTGACCAGCAACTCATCCCATGACTTGGGCGGGTTCTCGGGGTCGAGGCCCGCCTTCTCGAACAATACCTTGTTGTAGCACCAGAACATCGGCAGCGGATACCAGCCGAGCCTGTAGGTGCTGCCTCCGAAATTGCTGAGGATCGTTGGATTTGAGGCCTTGATCACGTCGTCCTTCACAAGGCCGTTGACCGCCCGGACATAGCCGAGCCAGACGCTTTCCATGTGATAGATGCCGTTCCACAGATACTGAATGTCGGGAGCGTTGCCCGCCGCGGCGGCGGTCTGGAACTGCGAGATCACCACGGCGGTGTCCTGCAGCATCGCCTTCACGGCCGCGTCTTTGTAGGCGGCAATGGAACTGTCGACGAATTTCTGGAGGCCCGGGAGTTCCTGCTCGCCCCACCACCACATGTCGAGGGTCTTCTCCTGGGCCAGCGCCGCGCGGGCAGCTGGGAATGCGGCCGCGCCGGTGAGCGTGGCCGCGCCCAGCACCAGGTCGCGGCGGGAGATGTTTGCAATCCGTGAAGCGCTCATGCTCGTTTCCTTCCCTATATCATCGTCTCAGAACGTGCTCATCAGGCCGCCGTCGACGACCAGCAACTGGCCTGTCATGTAGCGGCAGTACCCGGACGCCAGAAAGATCACGGTGCCCGATACGTCCTCCGGATAGCCGGTGCGGCCGAGCGGGATCTTGCGGCGGGCGACGTACCATTCCTGGAATTCCGGCGTCGTCGCTTCGTCCACGCCGTTCACGATCGACATGGGCGTGGCCATGAAACCGGGCGCCACTGAATTGACGAGTACGCCGTAGGGGCCGAGCTCCACCGCCATCGACTTCGTGTAGGCGATGATGCCGCCCTTCGCCGCGTTGTAGGCGCCGCAATCGCCGCTCGAGGCGAAGCCTTGGATCGACGCGATGTGGATGATGCGGCCTCCCTGCAGCTTCACCATGTGGGGCGCCACGAGTTTCGAGCCCATGTAGACGGCCTCGAGATTGATGGCGATGGTGCGGCGCCACTCTTCCAGCGTGTCGGTGAGGATGGTGCGAGTGGCGGGATTTATGGCGGCATTGTTGACGAGGACGTCGATGCGGCCGAGCCGGCTGATGGTCTCGTCCACCACGGTGGCGTAACGTTCATAGTCCGTGACGTCGAGTTCGAAGGAATGAGCCTTGCCACCGGCCGCCGCGATCTCGGCCGCGACGGCCTTGAGCGTCGCGGCGTTGCGTTCCAGCAGGACCACTTCCGCGCCCTCGCCCGCCATCTCCAGGCAGACAGCTCGGCCGAGACCCTGACCCGCGCCGGAAACCATGCAGACCTTCCCGTCGAGCAATCCCATGCCGGGCCCTTTGCAGCTTTGCGTCCGCGCGAAATTCCGAAATGGCGGACATTGATCTGAATTGCCGGAGAGCCACTATAAATGCAGCGGACCGACCGTCAAGCGCCGCCCGCCGGCCTGGGGCTCATCCCCGGGCTCGATACTTCTCCACGGTTTCGCGATCAAGGCTCACGCCAAGGCCCGGCCTGTCCGGTACATCGACGCGCCCGTCAGTGCCAATCGGAAAAGCCTCGCGAGTGAGGTTCCAGCGAAGCGGCGACCGGCTTGTCGAGTATTCAAGGGGTTCGTCCCTCCAGTGCTGCGAGAGAAAGGCGAGGTTGGCCGCGATGGTGATGTTGGACTTGTAGCCGTGGGTGACGACGCGGCGGTCGAGCCGCTTCGCCATCGCCGAAATGCGCATCAGCTCAGTGAGGCCTCCTGCCATCGTGACATCAGGCTGCGCGATGTCGATCCTCCCGCGCAAGAACGCCTCTTCGTACTCGTATCGGGTGGTGAGCCCGAGATCGCCGCCGCCGATCGGAATGCCATAGCCCTGGAAGCGGGCGTGGCCGTCGAGATCGTCAACTGGCAGCGGGGCTTCCACCCAGCTGAAGCCGTTCTCCACGAAGATGGGCATGAGCGGCAGACCTTCTTCGGCCGTCGACCATGCGGTCGCCGCGTCGACCATGAGGCGGATCTCGGGGCCCACATGCTCGCGTGCGGTGCGGATCAGGCGCGCCGCCACGTCAACATCCTCGCGCCAGAAGGGATCTGCGACGATTTTGATAGCCTTTAGGCCCAGCGCCAGTCCCCTGTCGATGTTGCGGCGAACGTCGTCTGGCGCCTCCCCCAGAGGATAGACGGTGCCGTAAGCCAGCACGCTATCCCGTTGGCGCAAGCCCAGGAGGCGGCCGACGCTGGTGCCCAAGATCTTGCCGCGGAGGTCCCAGAGCGCAATATCGACGGCAGAAATGGCGTGGATCACCACGCCGCGCCGCCCGTAATAGCTTGTAAGGTCGTACATACGGTCCCAGAGACCTTCGATGTCGGATGGATCGGCGCCAAGCAGCACCTGCTTCAGTCCCATGGCGTGTGTATGCGAGCGGGGCGCCTCCACGATTGCGCGGATCACGGAGGGAACGCTGTCGACTTCGGCGATGCCGGAAATCCCCTCGTCGGTGTGTACAAGGACGAGGCAATTGTCATAGGAGCCGTCGAAGGTATCGCCGGTCCAGCCGGGCACGCGCAGTTCGATGACTTCGATGTCGGTGATCCTCATGCGGCCCCCATCTCAAGACCTTCCCAAGGTCAAACTTGCTGTTTCAAAATGCCGGACTTCGGTTTAGGATATCGGAAATGATCACGGATACAATGGCTCCTGAAAGCCGGCAGAGGCGGAAGCCCGGCAAGGCTATCGGGGATGAGGGCGGTAGCGAAGGTTCGCGCAGCGTGCGGCGGGCCATGGATATTCTCTCGCTCATGCTGTCGCACGGCGGACCGGTGACGGTGGCCCAGATCGTTTCCGAGCTCCGCATACCCAAATCAACTGCCTACGAGCTCGTTCGCACACTGAGCGAAGCGGATTACATCGCGCCTCCGAGCCGGGGCGCGGGATTCTTCATCGGCAGAAAGCTGTACGAGCTTGGCATGGCCTACCGCAGCCATGTGGACCTGCTGCGCGACGGCGCGCAGATCGTGGAGGAACTAAGGAACGAAACCGGCGAGACGGTCCAGCTTTCCGTGCTGGACAATCAGCTGATGATGGTGCTGATAAAGGAAGAAGGCCGTGGGCACCTGCGCATTATCAGCAATGTGGGAACGCGCGTGCCTGTGAATTGGGCGGCCGCCGGAAGGCTTCTCGTGTCGGATTTAAACGATGCGGAGCTAATAAAGCTTCTGAAGGCCACGATCCGCCAGTCACCCACGGGAAAGGCGGTCATGAACCTCCCCAAGCTGGTGGCGCAAATCCGGAAGTACCGGCGGCTCGGCTATGCCATCGAGTTGAACGAGGCCAACGCCCACGCCGGCTGCATAGCGGCGCCGGTGATCGACGCCTCGGGCCGCTGCATCGCAGCAATCAGCACGGTGGTTCCCGAACAGCGGCTGAACAAACCGAACCGCGACAGGCTGATCGCAAGTGTCAAAGGCGCCGCGGAGCGGCTCTCCCGCCGCCTGGCATAGCGGCTCGATGCAGGCGTTCGAGCGCATCGAAAAGTGATGCTTCGGTGAGGTTGCCACGCAAATGCGCCTCGATCAGGTCTCCGGCCTTCTCCTGGAATGCGAGGTAGCCGTCATAGCGCGGCCTGGTCCAACACCGTTCCATGGTTGAGCGCGTGTTGGCGTAGCAGCCGCCGAAGCGACCGTCGATTTCAGCATCTTCCCAGCACTCTGTGCGTGCTGGTTGGCCATGGTGATGCGCAAACAGCCTCTGAGTTTCCATACTGGCAGCAAAGCCGGCGTAGGCGAGCGCCGCCTGAGGGTGGGCGCTGCGGGCTGAAACGGCAAGCCCGGTGCCGCCGATCGTCGAGCCCCCCGGGCCCATGGGACCCGGAAGGTCGTGAAAGCGCAATGGATGGTGCTGGTCCGCCTCGGCATAGGTCGCATAGCAGTAGACGGCGGGGCAGAAGACGAGATCGTCGCTGACCGCCATGCGGTCGTGAAGCGCGATACTGTTCCAGTCGAGCACTTCAGGCGGGCAGAAGGACAGGAGTTCCCGGATCAAGTTCAGCGCTTGGCGGGCGTCGGCATGAGCAAATAAGGGATCCTCGGGTTTCGTGGCGCATGGGGTGCTGAGATTGGCCATCAGAGTAAAGAAGGTCATGAGGCTGTGAACGCCTTTGAGGCCGATCGCCAGTGACAGGCCTTGCACCCTGGCACGCCCGGCAAGCGCCAAAAGTTCGGCCCAGTCGCACGGCGTCTCCGCCTTCAGGCGCGCCATGAGGTCGGGACGCGACACAGCGACTTGACAGGCGGCGTCGATGGGAACGGCCCAAAGTTCGCCCCCCATCTCGTAGGTTGCAAGCGAGGAGCCGACGAAATCATACTTTCGGAGTGCAAGTCCGTTCAGAGAGAGGAGACAGCCGCTACGCGCCACTTGGCCCATGAAAGGGTGATCGAGAACGATCAGGTCATAATCTGCAGCGAGATCTTCTATGGGCGTGAACTCGAAGCCGCTCAATGGACGCGCATGCCACTCCACGGCGATCCCCGCGTAGCGTTCCGTAAAGCTCTCGTTCGCGGCGAGCAGCGGATCGACGGCGCGGCGATGGTTCCAGGTCATGCCCTTGAGCCTGATCTCCGCCATTCCTTCCCCGTTCACTTGACTGACGAACTATTGCAGTTCAAGTTCTGTCTGGCAAGTTGCACAAACGTCCGGCATTTCGGAATGTGTGAACACAAGAAAGCAACTGGAGGAGAACGCCCATGAGAGTGAAGAGATGGTTGTCTGGCGCAGCCGTTGCCGTGATCGGACTGTCCGCAGCGACACCGGGTTACGCAGCGGCCGGCGACGAGTGCGTAAAGATTCTTGGATATGAGTGGAGCGGCGAAAAGCAGTCGATGGACCCCGCCGACATGCACTCGGGCGACGACGCCTATCACACCTTCGCTGTCTACAACCGGCTCGTGGACGTGGACGACAACTTCAACGTTCTGCCCGAACTCGCGACCGAATGGTCGGTATCGGGTGACGGGCTGACCTGGACCTTCAAGCTGAGGTCCGGCGTCAAGTTCCATTCCGGCAAGGACTTCAGCTCGGCCGACGTGGTCTACACCTTCAAGCGGCTGCTCGACGAAAACACGGGCTCAGGTGCCCGCGCCGTGCTCGAGTTCCTCGATGCCGAGGGTATCGCCGCGCCTGATCCGTTGACGGTGACCTTCACGACGAAGAAGCCTGTTGTCGAGCTGCCGGTTCTTATCTCCAACAAGTTCACCAACATCGTGCCCGAGGGCGCGAAGGCAGAAGACCTGCGGCTCAAGGGTGACGGCACCGGCCCTTTCATGCAGGAGCAGTTCACGCCCAATGCCCCGGTCCGGATACTGCGCAAGAACCCCAATTACTGGGACGCAGGCAAGCCCAAGGCAGAATGCCTCAAGATCACCGTGGCGCAGGAGGCGGTTGCAGCGGTGACGGCGCTGAAATCGGGCCAGGCCGACCTCATGCTGAACGTCGATCCATCGGTCATCGCCACGGTCAAGGATGACCCCAACGTCCAGATGCTACAGACCGGCGCCTCGAATTCGATGACGGTGTCCATGTGGGTCGACACGCCGCCCTTCGACAATCCGAAGGTTCGGGAGGCGCTGAAGCTCGTCGTCGACCGGCAGGCGATGGTCGACACGGTGCTGCTGGGCTTCGGACAGGCCGGGGCGGACAATCCGGTTCCGGTCAGCAATCCTGCCTCCTTCACCAAAGAGGCTCCAAAGCAAGACATCGAGAGAGCGAAGAAGCTACTCGAGGAGGCAGGCTACAAGGATGGACTAAAGTTCGATCTCTATACGGCTGAAGGCGTACCTGGGATGGTGCGCATGGCGCAGGTCTACGCCGAGATGGCGAAAGCCGCAGGGATTGACATTAACGTGATCGTAACACCCGCCGAGAGCTTTTGGGATGACGTATGGCTGAAGAAGCCGATCGTTACCTCGGCATGGTCGATGCGGCCGCCTGGCGAGGGACTCGCGGTTGCCTATACGCAGAACGCCAAGTGGAAGGAGACGCACTGGGAGCGACCGGACTATGATGCGTTGCTGCAGCAAGCCAACACCACGGTGGACGAAGCGGAACGCCTCAAGCTGTTCCAAAAGACGGGCGAACTCCTGGCGAAGGAGGGTGGCCTGATCCTCCCCATGTTCGTTCACCAGGTGCTGGCGCTGCGCAAGGGTTGCGAGGGTTACGAGCCGCGGGCGCAGAACTTCAATCTCAACTTCGAGAACCTGAGCTGCAACTGAAGCACTTCTTCCACAACTGACGGGTTTGCGCAGGGCGAGGCCAGCCTCGCCCTGACGTCTCCCTGGAGGCATTCTTGCAGATTCCGCTGCTGATCGGCCGGCGTCTCGTGTTCTCGGCCGCGACATTGTTGCTTGTTTCGGCATTCGTGTTCTTCGTGCTCGAGGTGCTTCCCGGCGACGTTGCCACCCGTATCCTCGGCCGAGACGCAACGCCGGAATCGCTGCAGGTGCTGCGGGAACAACTGGGGCTCGACCAGCCCGTGCTGACCCGCTACCTTAACTGGCTTGGCGGACTGCTGACCGGTGATCTCGGGCAATCCCTCGTTTCCAGCCGCTCGGTCTCGGAGGTTCTGAGGCCACGGATCTTCAATACGCTGGCACTTTCTGTCTATGCCTTTCTCCTCTACCTGCCGCTCACCGTTGTTCCCGCCCTGCTGCAGGCTCTGACCCGCGACAGGACGGCGGACCACGCGCTCTCGGTGATGACGTTGGTGCTGCTCTCACTGCCCGATTTCCTGCTCGCCACAATCCTGCTGCTACTGTTCGTGTTATGGATTCCCGTGCTTCCCGCCATATCGCTGGTGGACGAGACGTCGAGTTTCGCGGAATACATGCACGCCATGACGCTGCCCGCCCTCACGCTGGCGATCGTCATGGCAGTCTACGCGGTGCGCATGCTCAGGGACAATCTCATCGAGGTGCTCGATTCCGACTATGTGCGCATGGCGGAGCTCAAGGGCCTGTCGCGCACGCGCGTTCTTCTGCGCCATGCGCTGCCCAACGCTCTGGTGCCGACGCTGAACGTCACGGCATTGAACCTCGCCTATCTTATCGGCGGCGTCGTGGTCGTGGAGAAGGTCTTCTCCTATCCCGGATTCGGCACACTGCTGGTCGACTCTCTGCAGCTGCGCGACCTGCCGGTGATCGAGGCGACGGTCATGCTCGCGGCGCTCGTTTATGTCGGGGCCAATCTGCTGGCCGACGTGGGGACGATCCTTCTCAATCCGCGGCTGAGGACGGGCTGAACGATGAGCGATGCCGAAATCGGGCTCACTGCAACTCCGACGCCGAAACGGGACTGGCTCTTGATTTGGCGACAGATGCCGCTGAGCTTCAGGATCGGCAGCGTCATCCTTCTGTGCCATGCTGCGGTCGCCATGACGGGACCGTTCTGGGCACCCTATGGCTATTCCCAGATGGGCACCGGGGCGCCGCTCTCGGGCATGAGCCTATACCACCCCTTCGGCGTAGACCAACTCGGCCGGGACGTGTTTAGCCGCGTGGTCCACGGCAGCTGGATCGTCATCACCCTATCGCTGGCGGGGACCCTGGCCGGCACCGTCCTGGGCGCGGTGGTCGGGCTGCTATCAGGCTATGTAGGAGGCTGGGTCGATGAGGTTGTGCAGCGCGTGCTCGAGGCGTTGATCAGCATTCCGTTCCTCGTGCTGGCGCTCATTGCCATCGCGGCGGCTGGTACCGAGTATTCGGGCAATCCCTACCTGCTCATCGGCGTGGTGGCGCTCGTATATGCGCCGCGCATCGCGCGCATGGCACGAGCCGCGGCAATCGACATCGCGACCCGGGACTATGTGACGGTGGCGCGGCTCCGGGGGGAAAGCGCATGGACGGTGATGCGCTGGGAGCTGCTGCCAAATGCCACGAGCGTTCTCCTCGTTGAATTCGCGCTGCGGGCTGGCTATGCGCCGGTGCTGATCGGATCTCTCGGATTTCTCGGCTTCGGACTGAGGCCGCCCACACCTGAATGGGGCCTGATGATCAGCGAGAACCGGGCGCTCATCATCGTCTCTCCCTCGACCGTGCTGGGTCCCGGCATGGCGCTCGCCTCCCTGGTCGTGGGGTTGAACCTTTTCACCGAAGGACTGGCGCGCGTGTTCGGACGAACCGTGAAGCTGGGTACCAGATGACCGAGCCGCTGCTCCAGGTCTCGGACCTTTCGGTCTCATATCGCCAGGGCCTCGGTTGGCGACGCGTCGTCGAGGGCGTCAGCTTCGCGATTCGGCGCGGAGAAGTCTTGGGCCTCGTGGGCGAGTCGGGCTGCGGCAAGTCGACGGTTGCGCTTCAGCTCCTGGGATTCCGTCACGGCTCCCTCCGCACCGATAGCGGGAAGATCTCGCTGGAGGGGACCGACGTTCTGGGACTCGACCGAGCAGGGCTCGACCGCATGCGCGGCGCCGAAGTGAGCTTCGTGCCGCAGAACCCGACAACCGCCCTTAACCCCGGCATGCGCGTGGGCGCGCAGATCGACGAGATTCTCAGCACACATGGCAGAGAATCGAGAGAGCGGACGCGGGAGATGTTCGGCCTTGTGGGCCTTCCGACGACGGATGATTTCCTGCGGCGCTACCCGCACCAGCTCTCCGGCGGGCAGCAGCAGCGCGTCTGCATTGCCATGGCGCTCGCCTGCGACCCGCGCTTCGTGGTGCTGGATGAACCAACGACCGGCCTCGACGTAACCACTCAGGAACAGATCGTCGACCTTCTGGTGGATCTGCGCGCGCGACTCGGCATGTCGATGCTCTATGTGACGCATGATCTCGGCCTGCTGTCGCAGATCGCCGACCGCATCGGCGTAATGTATGCCGGTCAGATGGTCGAAATCGCGCCGACAGACGACCTGTTCGCGGACCCGCGGCATCCTTATACGCGCGGCCTCATCGGCGCGCTGCCGCGGCTCGATAGCGATGACCGAGCTGTGAAGCCGCTGAGGGGCCTGCTGCAGCGGGAAGGATTGCCACAGGGGTGCCCGTTCGCGCCACGCTGCGACTTTGCTTTGCCGCGCTGCTTCGAGGAGCCGCAGAAGTTGGCGCGCGTGAAGGAGAGGCACGATGCGGCCTGCTGGAGAGTGCCAGACCTCCCGCCAAACTCCGCACCCGCTTCTCTCAAGGGCGGGATTGAGATGGCGCTGGAACGTGCCGAGCCGCTGCTCAGTGTCCAGAAGCTCTCTGTCACCTATGGCTCGGGCCGGCGCGCCTTCAGGGCCCTGAAAGATGTCTCTATCGACGTTCAGAAGCGCGAAACGCTGGCGTTGGTGGGCGAGTCCGGCAGTGGCAAGTCGACGCTGGCACGGGCCATAGCTGGCATGCTCGTCCCTTCCGCTGGCGTCATCCGGCTTCGGGGCGCCGAGCTTCAGAGCCAGGTGAAGCAACGAAGCCAAGAGCAGCGCCGCCTCATCCAGTTCATTTTCCAGAACCCAGACGCTTCGCTTAATCCGCGAGCCACCGTAGGCCGCAGCCTCGCACGGCCTTTGGAGTTCTTCTTTCCAGGCAATACCGAGGGCCGGGCCGAAAAGATCCGAGAGGCCCTTGCGGAGGTCCGCCTCGACGCTGGCTATGCCGCACGATACCCCGATCAGCTTTCGGGCGGCGAGCGGCAGCGCGTGGCGATCGCTCGAGCCCTGATCGCCGAGCCCGACCTCCTCCTCTGCGACGAGGTTCTCTCTGCCCTCGACGTTTCCGTGCAGGCTAGCATTCTCGACCTGCTGCAGCGCCTGAAATCCGAAACGGGCATCGCCATGCTCTTCATCTCGCACGATCTCGCGGTGGTGCGGATGCTGGCGGACCGGGTCTGCGTGCTGTTTCGGGGCGAAGTCATGGAAATAGGCTCACGCGAAGAGGTGTACTCGCCACCCTTCCACCCCTATACGCATTCGCTTCTCGAAGCCGTGTCCACCCCGCTCAAGAAGGGGGGAGCGCCGCGCAGCAGCCGGGTGCTTGGCACTGCCAGCGGCTTCGGCTGCCCCTATGCGGGCCGCTGCCCGGTGGAGATTGCCGGCCTCTGCCAGACCGAGCCGCCGCCCCTGCGCCAGAGCGGGAGGGGGCATGCGATCCGCTGCCACCATTCACTCGAAGAGCTCGACAAGCGAACCCGCCACGCGCGGAGAGAGGACCGCCAGACCCATGAAAATCACGAAAGTTGAATGTTTTGTCCTGCTCGTGCCGGACTACCGGGCGGATGCCTGCTCCTCCGCACAGGACAACCTGGTGGTGAAGATCCACACAGACGACGGGCACGTCGGGATCGGAGAAACCGACACCAACCCGTGGGTGGCCCGCGCCATGATCGAAGCGCCGGGCACGCACATCATGGGGCTGGGGCTCACCGAGATGCTGATCGGCGAGGACCCGCGAAACGTCGAAGGGTTGTGGGAGAAGATGTACCGCGGCTCCGCCATGACGGGGCGGAGGGGCCTAGGTATCTGCGCCATTGGCGCGCTCGACATGGCGCTGTGGGACCTCGTCGGCAAGATCGAGGGCAAACCGTGCTGGCAGCTGATGGGCGGCGCCACTAACCAGCAGATCGTGCCTTACGCCTCGCTACTGCCGGAGGGTGACGACCTCGAGACCTATGGCCGCGTGCTGCGCGAGCGGGCGCTGGCGGCTCAGAAGCTGGGCTTTCGTGCGGCGAAACTCGAGATCTGCCTCAAGGGCCCCTACTCGCACAATTCGCTGCAGATCCCGGATGACCGTGAATGTGCCCGCATGGTCGCTGACGTGAGGAAGGCCGTAGGCCCGGAGATGACGCTGATGGTCGACGTCGCATATGCCTGGCCCGATTGGAAAGAAGCACTGAGAGCAATCGCGATGTTCGCGGACCAGGATATCTATTTCGTCGAGACGCCGCTGCCGTCGGATGATGTCGAGGGTTATGCCAGGCTCTGCCACGCCTCGCCGGTCAAGATTGCGCTGGGGGAGTGGCAGAACACCCGCTTCGAGTTCCTCGAGTTCATGAATGCGAAAGCGGTGGACGTGGTGCAGCCCGACGTGGGCCGCGTGGGTGGGCTCACCGAGGCCAAGCGGGTGGGACTCCATGCGCGCGACCGCGGCCTCGGCGTGGTGCCGCATTGCTGGAAGTCGGCCATCGGCATCGCAGCCTCGGCGCATCTCGCTGCGGTTTCGCCCACCTGCACCTTCATCGAGTTCCTGCCAAGGGAGCTTGCCGACTCGGCCCTGCGGCGCGACCTTTGCAGCCGTGAACTCCCTGTCGTCGACGGCCACATTCCCCTGCCGGCGGAGCCTGGCCTCGGCGTCACCATCAACGAAGAGGCACTCTCCCGCTTCCGGGTCGCGTGAGGTCCAAATGAAGATCGAGACGGTTGATTTCTTCTATCTGTCCATGCCGAAGGTCGAGGACATCGGCGACGGGAGCCAGGATGCGCTGCTGGTGCGCGTCACCGCAGGTGGGATTGAGGGCTGGGGTGAATGCGAGGCCTCACCTCTGGTGTCCATCGCCGCCTTCGTGGCCCCCATGTCGCATGGCGCCTGCAAGCCGGTGCGCGACGTTGTCATGGGCAAGAGAATCGATAGTCCAACCGACATCGCCGCGCTCGCCGCCGATGTCGAAATGCAATGCATGGACCTGCTGCAGGCGGCGCACACCTTCTCCGGCATCGAAATGGCACTATGGGATCTTCTCGGCAAAATGAAGGGCGTACCCGCCTACCGTTTGCTGGGCTACGACAAGGCCTATCCCAAGCTTCCTTACGCCTCGCAGCTATTCGGCGACACGCCGGAGCAGACGCTCGCTGCCTGCAAGAAAGCGCGCGACAACGGCTATCGCGCGGTGAAATGCGGATGGGGACCCTTCGGGCGGGGCACGCTGAAGCAGGACCGCGACCAGTTGCAGGCGGCGCGCGAGGGGCTCGGACCGGAAGGGCATCTGCTGATCGATGCCGGACAGATCTTCCGTGAGGACGTCGACGCCGCGGCAGCACGCATCGCCATTCTAGAGGAGGTAAATGCGGGATGGCTCGAGGAACCTTTCCTCGGCGGCGCCTATGAGGCCTATGCGAACCTTGCGGCACGCGCGGGAGAGGTCAAGCTCGCGGGCGGCGAGGCCTCGCACAACTATCACATGGCACGACAGCTCATCGATTATGGACACGTCTCCTTCATCCAGATCGACTGCGGCCGAATCGGTGGACTGGGCCCCGCCAAGCGCGTGGCGGATCATGCTGCGGCGCGCGGCGTTACCTACGTGAACCACACCTTTACTTCGCACCTGGCGCTCTGCGCCTCGCTCCAGCCCTTCGCGGGGCTCGAGGAGGACAGGATCTGCGAATACCCCTTCGCGCCCAAGCCTGTCGCTTACGAAATGACCGAGACCCACCTTCTGCCCGACCGCAATGGCGAAATTCTTCTCCCAGATGCGCCGGGCCTCGGCATTGTCATGAGCGAGGAAGGAATCGCGCGCTATCTCGTGGATGTCCAGATCTCGGCCCGGGGTGAGCGCCTCTACAGCACGCCCCCCGTCGCCACGGCCGCCGTCCGGGAGGATGAAGGTGGCTGATACAGTAGGCCGGAGGTGGTTCGGGAGGTCGGCCGGCGCTGGATTCTACAACTGAGGTTGTGCCGGGGTGGGCGGCACCCTGCCTCAATCTCACGGCCAGCCGATGTTCAGCTCCAGTGCCTCGATCTCTTCAACTGTTATTGTCGCCGCGATCTGCGCCCGCAGTTCCGCCTCCCGGTCAAAACACGCCTGCACATGCGCCCGCACCGCCATGGCAACAGCCGTGATGGCCTGCGCGTCGAGAGGCACGAACGTGCCATCCGCCATCTTCCAGTTGACGACGGCACCTGGGTCGAGCTGGGCGCCCACCACGGCGCCGATGTACTTGGTCTGGCTCACCGCGTCGGTCGCAAGCGTGAAGCCCGAGAAGGTGGTGCCGCCCATTTCCTTCTGCCAGCGGTAGTCGGAGAGAAGCGCCAGCTTTTCGGCTTTTCTGTCGGCCAGCGAAGGTGGCGCGGTGCGGATCATCCAATTGCCACCCTCGGGACCGACATAGGGCGGCTCAGCCTGCTCCCGCACGACCGGATGCCAGTTCACCTGCTTGTGCGGAATGTCAGCGGGTCGACTGTCGAGGTGGCGGATTTCCTTGAACTCGCCGTCGATGAGAAGCGCGAACTCAGGCATTCAGTTTGCTCCTAGTGGAAAGTGGCCCATGCGTATGTCGCAGCTGAGGGCGCTGATGCGAGTATTGCGGCAGCGGACGCTGGGGCGCCAAATCCAGGGTTTAGTTTATAACCAACAGCCACGGCTTCATTCGACCCGGCCGGTCCGTCGCAAAGCGGGATGTCCAGCGCGCCAGACCAGGAGCTGACACCGACCGTCGCGGCGTTGGCCCTGATGATCATGCCCACCGCAACGCTGCTGTCGAGGGTCCACAGGTTGAAGGTTCGGGTGGTGGTTGGGGAGGACCACACGCTGTTGTTCGACTGAATGGGGATTGTGGAGGTAAGGCCGTAAACCACCATCCAGTCGATGCGGCATCCGGTGACGGCTTCGGTGTGCGTGACCTCGATGTTGACGAGACCGCCTGCCGGCACCTTCACGCAATGTATCGCACAACTCATGTACCAGTTGGCATTGATGCCGGCGTTGTCCGTGGCTTCCGTCGCGGTGATACCGTTGACCTTGAGCGTCGAGACGCCGAAGTTGCCGGCGCCCGTATCGCCAGTGGTCGTGAACACGATCACATGGCGGTCATCGGCTTCCTCGCCCAAGTCCTGATTGGCGAAGTTGTAGGTCGTCAGATCGGAAGTGCTGGTCGCCGTGCCCGTGTTGCCGAGCCTGACTTGCGGAACATCCGCTGCGTTGTCAGGAAAGAAACGCCCCGGCCCCCAGAGGATCCGCACCACGCCGTTGCGGCCCAGCCGTGAGTTGTCGTTGGTGTCCCCCGTGCCGCCGCCGCCGAACTGGCCGCCGCCCCAGGACGTGGAGCTTGCGGTCTGGCCGTCCGAGCCGCCCGAGCCGCCGCCACCGCCATTGCTGGACGCGCCGCCGTTTCCGCCAGCACCGTTACTACCTTGGCCGTAAATGCCGACGCCGCCGCCCGCGCCGGGGTTGACGCCGCCACTGGTGAACCATCCGCCGCCACCGCCGCCACCACCCCCGCTGCCAGCGCCACCGCTGCCGTTGAGGCCCGCGCCACCTGCGCCGCCCTTGCCCGTGTAGCCGCCTGCGCCACCACCACCGCCGTCATAGCTGTCATTCGTGCCGTTGCCCGTTCCGCCCGCACCGCCACGCCCGCCACCCTGGACATAGGCATAGTCGCCCGTGCCGCCGAGGCCGCCAGAGCCGCCGGTGGTCGAGGCCGTGGTGCCGCCGCCGCCAGCGCGGCAGAGCGGCGTGGTCCCGCGCAAGACCTCGGAGTTGCCGCCAGCCGCGCCGGAAGCCGCAGCGCCGACATTCACCGTGAGCGTTTCACCCGGCGTCACCGGGACATTGTTGACCCATGACAGGCCGCCGCCGCCAGCGCCGCCGCGCGAGATGCCCGTGGTCGTGCCGAGAGAGCCGCCGGCACCCACGCAAAGGATGCTGATCTCCGTGACGCCATCGGGAACGACGAACTGCGCCTCGCCACCGACGAGGAAGACCTGCTGCCCCGACGGCCTCCCGGCACCAGCGCCCAGCCCCACAAGCTGGTTGACCTTGAGCATCGATCAGTCATCCTTCGCGGCATTGGTGGTGTAGATGATGGTGACGCCCATGAGATGCGCATCCACAGCCAGCGTATCCGCCCCGTCAGCAGGCGCGCGGTAGAACTCGAAGATCACGAGATCGCCTTCGGCGGGAGTGCTGCCGATGACAAGGGATGGGGTAAAGGCGGTCTTGTAGAGGTTGCCTGTGATGCCACCCGTATCGGCGATTTCGACTGCCGACCCCCACGTGCCGTCCACCGTCTCGTTATCACCGAGCGCGCGGGCACGGACGCCCCACTGGACACCGAAGTTCACGGTTGTCGACGGGTGCTTCCACTGGAACTCGACCTCGATTGGCCCTCCGTTCCAGCCCTTGGGCATTCTGACGCGCGCCTGCACGGCTTCCGAGGTGGTTGCGTCAAAGGCCCAATAATCGACCATCACCTTGTTTGTGGCCGATTCTTCCTTGCCGTAGGCGCCGCCGCTCGTCGTGCGGGCAATCATGCCGCCAGTGGGAATGCTGATGGTCTGCTTGCCCAGCACATCAGCCAGATTCGCCTTGCTGTCGAGTGCGGCCTGCAGGCCCGTCACACTGGCGATGGCGTGGGTGTGCGAGGCGGCCGCGTAGGAGCCTGCCTCCTGCTTGCCGTCGAGTGCCGTCTGGAGGCTGGCAACGTCGGCGATGGCCAGGACAACCGCGCCTGTCCTCCCGGCGACCGCGCGGACAGGCCCGACCTCGACAACGGCGTCCGCGCCATCATTCTTCTTGAGGTAGAGCTTTCCATCGAAGGTGTTGACGGCCAGCTCGCCCAGCTCGAGGTCGGCGATGGCCGGGGCCTTGCTGGCGACCGCCGACCTCTTCAACTTGATTCCCATACCCGGTCCCTTTCTGCTGCTGTCCGGCTGGCGTCGGCACGCGGGGCCTTAGAAGGTGCCGCCGTCGATGGTCGTACCGTCGATGGTGCCGCCCGTGATCGCAACGCTGGCGGCGTTTTGCGTTGCCATGGTGCCGAGACCGAGGTTCGCCCTGGCCGCGGCTGCATCCGTCAGGTCGGACAGGTTGGCGGCCCTGGCGAGCTTCTCCGCGAGACCATTGGTGATGGTGGTGGCGAAGTCGCCGTCATTGCCAAGGGCTGCCGCCAGTTCGTTGAGCGTGTCGAGTGCGCCGGGGGCGCCGTTGATTACGCCTGAGATCGCGGCAGCGACGAAGGCCGTGGTGGCGATCTGCGTGCTGTTTGCACCGGCTGAGGCGGTGGGAGCCGTCGGTACGCCGGTGAGGACGGGAGAGGCCAGCGGGGCCTTCGCATCCAGCGCCACATCGAGCCCGGCTATGTCCGAGGTGGCATGGCCATGCGTCGCGGGCGTGAAGGTCGAGGGCTTGCCCGTGACGCCCGTCCACGGCACGGCCTCCGCCACCTCGGCGACATCCACCTTGCCGTTGTCGGTGGTGTCATAGACCAACTTCGACATGTCGCCTGCGCCGGCGCCCGACAGCGCCTCCTGCACGAAGGCAGTGGTGGCTATCTGGGTGGTGTTGGTGGCGGCGGCTGCGGTGGGCGCTGTGGGGGTGCCGGTCAGGACTGGAGACGCGAGCGGCGCCTTTGCCGCCAGCAGCGTATCGACCTGGCTCTTGCGCACGAGATCGGTACCGGCGGATGCGTCCTGAGCTGACTTGGGAACAATCGAGAAGGACTTGGCTCCACCAAGGGTCTGGGTGGTCGAGAGATCGGCAAAGGCGCCCGAGCCCGCCAGCGCCACGATCGTCGTGGCGTTGCCTGCGCCGTCGTCGCCCTTGCCGATGTAGAGCGTGCCATCGAGCTCGTTGTGGGCCAGTTCGGCGGACTTGAGGGACGCAGGCGCCCCGGCATTGCCCGACGCGCGGCGCTTGATGCGAATGACATTTGCCATGGCCGTTACGGTCCTTTCTGGCTACAGATGCAGCGTGGCGCACGCGATGCCGGGTGGAGGTCTCAGAGCAATTGCCCCGGCGCCGGCATCGCCACTCGGCGGGAATGCCCCCGGACTTTTGGGAAGGAAGACGGCCATGGCACTCGAGGTAATCGGCACCGGCTTCGGCCGGACAGGCACGGATTCGATGCGAGAGGCATTGAACATCCTGGGGTTCGGCCCCTGCCACCACATGTTCGAAGTAACGGACAATCCGCTGATGAAGGCGCGATGGCGTGAATTCATGAACAGCGATGTGCCCGACTGGCCGGCGCTCTTTGAGGGCTACCGGTCCTGCGTGGATTGGCCATCGGCTCATTACTGGCGCGAACTCGTGCCCTTCTATCCCCAGGCCCGCGTGATCCTCACCTGGCGCGATCCGGAAAGCTGGTGGACCAGCTTCGAGGCCACCATTCTGCGTTATGTCCAGAGCGCGCAGGACCGCGAATCGGTCGGGGTCAGGATCATCGAGAAGGCATTTGGCGATCGAGCCGCCGATCGCGCCCAGATGATCGCGGCATATGAGGCAAACGTGGCGGCGGTCATAGCCATGGTCCCGAAAAACCGCTTGCTGGTGCACAATCCCGGGGACGGGTGGGAACCGCTGTGCGCTCATCTGGGTGTTCCGGTCCCGGAGGCTCCCTATCCGTCAAGGAACACTACTGCCGAGCTGCAAAAGCGGGTCGGCCTGCAGAAAACTTCGTGATGACTGGCTCGAACTTATTTGAGCCTCTCCAGCGCCACGACGCGCTCACAAGCGGGTAAGGCCATTGGACCATAGCAGGCGAGTTCCCTGTGAGGCGCGCTGACCACCAAGTAGCCTGCGTATTGTCAGTCAGCAGTCAAAAGTTTCCGCCATCCAACACAATGCCCGACTCGAGATTGCCGGGTGCGCCAGGCGGTCCGACCGGTCCGGGTGCTCCCGGCTTGCCTGACGGCCCCGGCAGGCCAAGCACCCTGACGGCGACGGGCACGCTGCTCACCCGCACCTTGACCTGTTCTTTCCCTGATACCCGGATGCGGATCGGGCCGGTATGGGGTGCGAGTTCGATTTTCTCCGCCATCACAGCCCCCGCGTGACGGGCCGGATGACGGGGATCTCGAGGATGAAGTTCAGATGCCGGTCCGGATCGAGATCGGTGCGCACCATGTCCATGACGGCGCTGCCCGGCGGGAGATTGGCCGTGGCGGCGGCCGGGATGGTGATTTCGACGACGGTATCCGAGATCCGCGCGAGGCCTCCGTTCGCGGTGGTCAGCGTCGCGATGACGGAGCTGTCGCTGACCTTGGCCCGGATCTGCGCCGCGAGCGCACAGCTCGTCGGAAACACCGGGCTGTCGGCTTCGAGCTGCAGCCGGTACTCATAGCCCGCGACGATGGCCGGTCCGTCGGGCACCGAGACGCTCATCGGCGCCACCCGCAGAGCTTGGCGCCAGCCTCGTTATGGGCGAGGATCTGTTCCTTCGTCTGGCGGGTAAGCACGTCCGCTCGGGAAGGCCGAATGGGCTGGGCCCAGTCGCAGTCGCCTTTCAACCGCGGGTCAGTCGCGCATCCAGCGGTCGAGACGGCGATCGAGAGCAGGATCGCTGCTGTTTTGAACGTCATGCCTGATCTCCCCTGATTGCCGGATGGCCCTGTCCCGGGCCGCCTGCCATTTCGCTTCCCAGGCGGCCGTTCCTGCCGCCCTGCCCCTAAACCAGGCGATTCCCAGTGCCGCGGCGAGGCCGCCTGCCAGCACCGTCCAGCCCGACACGCGGGACCAGGCGGCCCCGAACAGTGAAGTGAACAAGGCGATCATGGCGTCTTCCCCGTGCGGTAGTCCTCGATGCGGGCTGCCTTCGCCTTCCACGCCAGCAGGATGACGACGAAGAAGACTGCTGCACCGGCCCAGGGCAGCACCGGCAACAGCCAGTCGGTGAGATTGAGAATTCCCACGGTGCGCTCGGTCACATCCTTCGCCCGCTCGGCGGTCTCGACGGCTGGCACGACGACCGAGGCGGCGGCACCGGCCATGCCGACGATGCCGGTGGCGATCTGGGCGTCCGCCGCCTTCACGATGCGCGAGCCATCAGGCTTGCCCTCGGCCCGCTCGCGCGACACGGTGCGGGGCTTGGCCTGTTGCAATGCCTCGACGAGGACAGGGTCCACATCCGGGCTGAGGCCCAAGCCATTGTCGGCCCGGAAGGCAAGGACGGCGGCACGCGTGCGGGGGCCGTAGTGCCCGTCCACGATGCCGACCTCGAAATACCCGAGGTCCTTCAGCTGCTGCTGGATGACCTTCATCTCGGGCTGCTGCGCCGCATCGGTGCGCATGGTTCGCCGGATGCCGAGCAGTCGCGACTTCGCGTATCGGGCAATGGTCACACCGTCCGACTGGTTGCCGCCCAGCACCTCGACCTGGCTGCCCGTTGCCTTGAGGAAAAAGGCGACATGGCCGGTCGCGGCGGATGTGCCGCGCGTGAAGACGACGACGTCACCCTCCTTTGCCTGCTCGAGGCCAGCGACCTTCTCGCCCCAGGTGAGGTAGGAGCGTGCGTTGAGCTTGCGCGTCGAGGTGAAGCCCGCCTTCTCAAGGCAGTGCCCGACGAAGGCGGCGCACCAGGCGACCTCGTCATGCTCCACCCAATGGTGGCCGACGGTGCGGTACATCTCAATGATCTTCGGGTTATCGGCGGAGCCCTTCGCCTCCTTCACGCCGAGATAGCTGCGGGCGAGGGTCATGTGGGTCATGGGAAAAAGCCTCCTTGTTCCGGCGAAGCCTTCTGGCTGCAGGTTGGTTGGGTCTGAGAACTGGATGGGAGAAAAAGTGGTGGTCGCTCAGGGCGGCAGCTTGGTCAGGCGCTCGAGCAGGAACTCGTAGAGCTTGTCGATCTTGCTCTCGATGGCGTCGAAGCGCCGGGTGATGGACGGCTGGTCGATGCGGGCGACATCGAGTTCGAGCATGCCGACGCGGGCGCGGATGTCGTGGATGTCGGCCCTGACCGTGGCAATGTCCTTCCTGACCTGCTGGCCGGCATCGGGGACAAGCGCCTCCTTGAGCTTCACCATGGCGAGCAGTGCGCC
Organism: Aestuariivirga sp.; assembly: GCF_046294715.1. Classification (GTDB taxonomy): domain Bacteria; phylum Pseudomonadota; class Alphaproteobacteria; order Rhizobiales; family Aestuariivirgaceae; genus Aestuariivirga. Next base: position 43,506 of record NZ_JBKBKI010000001.1, read on the forward strand.
CGCCACGCCGCCGAGTCCCACCACGAAATACACCGCCGCCGGGATGTCCCCGGTCCAGTCCTGTATCATCAGGATGTCTCCAGTCAGATGTTGCCTGCGCCGCCGGATCCCGGCTGCTTGAGGCTCAGTTGCGTGACGAATCCACCGCCGCGCGAGTAGCTGTGGGTGACGCTCTCGATGCGGTACGAGCCGTCAATTCCGGGCCTCGCGCCCGTGACGATGCAGACGCCGTCCGGAATGGCGGCGGTGTCCCCTTCGATGGTGACGGAGCCCTCGCCGGCGTCGCGCTCCGAGGTCGCCCTGTCGGAACCAGTCTGCTGGGTGGCTTCATCTTCGTTCGACTTCGCGTAGCGGTGATCGTGCCGCGCATCGATAGAAAGAGAGGTGCCCTCCTCCGCCTCCTGCCATTCGGCCTTCTGCGCGTCGTACCAGCGAGCCCGGACTTTCGAATATTGCGCACGCCCGAGTGCCGGAGAGATGTCCCAGCCATGCAGGTTCTGTCCCCAGGCGGCAATGACCGCCGCGGTATAGCTGCCGCCGCGCTTCGACATGACGGCTTTCGAGCCCTGGATGCGGAAGTTGCCGCCGATCTCCCGCGCGAGGCGCTCTCCCATGTGGATGAAGCTCTCGTCGCGCATCTCGAAGTACTTGCGGGTGATGGAGGCCAGCGAGGGATCGATTTCCACCTCCGTAACGCCCGCCGTCTGGCCCGCTTGCTTCAGGATGTCCTCGACCGTCCTGTCATCGAAGTGACGCTGCTGGCCCTCCTTCGGTTTCTTCGTTGTGTCCATGCCCTTGGCCGAAATCGACATGATGCGCCCGCCGCCGCGCGAGCCCCATGACCTGACCTCGTCCACGGTACCGGTGAACACCACCCGGACGCCATCGCCCTCCCAGCCAAGCGCCACGACGACCGGTGCGCCAATCCGCGGCAGGACGATACGGCCATCGGTATCGTCGATCTCGAGGCTCGCCGTATCGGAGTGGGTTCCCACCTTGTCCGACACGCTCAGCGAGAGCAGCACCGGCATCAGAGTCGTGGTGATGTTGCTGCCCGCCACCCTCACCATGAACACCGCGCGCTTGGACACGAAGGATCACCACAGCTTGATCGGCTCGAGGATGGCGGGTTCGCGGGGCGTGGGCACCGGCATGTCGAAGCTCGTGCCCACTGGCAGGAAGGCGCCAAGGTCGGCGAGCCCGGGATTGATGTCGTGGATCTGTTCGACGAGCCCGTGCATAGGCCGCTTGAAACGCCGCCAGACGATGAGCGAGACCGTAATGAACTCGCCTTCGACGGTCACCGGCTCGACGATCATGAGAACATCCCCGAAAATACCGAAAAGAAACTACCGTTGGAGGGCTTGCCCGCGCGGCGCGCGGAGATGTCGACCTCGATCACCCGGCCGATGCCTTCGGCGTCGAGATAGCTTGACCGCTCGGACACCCTCTCGATCACCACCCAGCCCATCTGCGCCCCGTCGCCCCGCATCAGGTAGAGCGGGCGTCCGGCGGCGCGCGCCTGGTAGAGCTTCTTCAGGTCGCCCAGCCCGCCGAACCTGTGCGGAAAGATGATGGCCCTGATCGACCAGGTCTCGGGCCCCTCTCCGACCCATTCGAGGGGCGGCCTGGCGCCGAGCACCGGCTTTTCGACGAAGCCCGTTTCATGGCCGTGGTCGTATTCCGTCGCGTTGAACGGATAGACCTCGAAGCGGATCGGGCCCAGCGTCATCAACATCAGGCGAATCTCAGTCCGGCATCGGCATAAACACCGCGGAAGGCCTCGCGGACCTCGTCACGCAGCACGCGGCGGATCTTCTCGACCACATCCTCGTCGGCTTTGCCGGTGATGTTGAAGCTGATCGTCTGGTTGACCGTCATGCCGCCACCGGCAGTCGAACCGGCCTTGTTGACGTATCCCGACCGCCCGGCGGTGACCAGTTCGGGCCCACGCTCGCCCACCATGTAGGTGGAGCCGCGGGAGATCGGACCACCGGCGGCCTTTCCAGGTGGCTTCTCTGCCGGGACGGGGCTGGCTTCTCCACCTCCAAGCCACGACGGCATGGACGGCCACTTGATGAGGCTCGAAACGTCAATGCTGCCAATGGCGGCGACAATCCGGGACGGCAGCGTCGAGAACCAGGCGAGGAGGCCGTTGAAGGCGCTCTTGATGGCTTCGATCATGGCGTTCGCCAGATCGGCACCGGCCTGCGCATAGGCTGCCTTCTGGCCCTCGCTGAGGACCTCGCGGGAGAAGAATGAGCCGATCCAGTTGCCGAACTCCCGCAGCTTCTGATACGCCCACGAGAACCCGTAACCGATTGCCCGCCCCAGACCGGCCAGCGGTCGCATGACCGGCTCCAAGGCGGCGAAGGCCGGCTGAAGCTGCGTCGAGAGCGCCGAGGCAAAGCCGCCCACGAAGGCAGAAATCCTGTCCCAATACTTCCACAGCGAATAGGCGGCAGCCGCAACGGCCGCGACCGCAACTGCAATGCCGGCCCAGACGGGCGCCGAAACAGCGGCAAGGGCGGCGCCTGTCGCCGTCATCGCCGTCGCGAGGCCGGAAACGCCCGGCACCGCGAGCGCCATGCCGCGAAGTCCCGCCGCAGCGGTCTGAAGGCCCGACATCTTCATGCCTTCCATGCCGGCCATCGCCATCTGGAGCGCAATCATGCCGGAGGCCCCGGCCCGCAGACGCGCGAAGGAACCGCCAAGCGTGTTCACCGCGAAGGAGACCGTGGCGAGCATCCCGCCCTTGCCCATGAGGCCGAGGTAGGAGAGCCCGGCCATCGCGGCCTTGAGACCGACGAAGCCGGCTGTGATGGCCACAAGAGCGCCGGCGATCCGGGGATGGGCGTCGACAATGGAGATGAGCCCCTCGACAAGAGGCTTCAGCGCTCCGGCGGCGCTCCCCAGGATCGGGATCAGCGCACTGCCGATGCTGGTCTGCAGGTTCTGGATGGCGATCCGGAACGCCTTCATCTTCTCGACGCCGGTCTCCATCATGCGCAGGAAGTCCGCATCGACCACGCCTGACGCCTTCGACGCCTCGTCGCGGAGCCGGATGTAATCGTCGAGCCCGGCGAGGAGCGGCAACAGGCCCTTCTGGACCTGAGCGTCGGAGAACAGTTCGCCGAGCCGGGATGTGTCGCCTTTGATCGCCTTGTTGATGGCCCGGAGTGCGGCCTCCAGCGGGTCTGCCCCCTTGGCCGCTGCGTCCTTCAGGACCTTCTGGATGTTGATGCCCTTCTTCCGGAAGTTCTTGATGGCGTCGTTGGAATTGATCTTCTGCAGGATGTTGTTGAAGTTGGTGGCGGCCTCGGCACTGTCGGCAGCACCCCGGCGGACGAACTGCAGGGCGGCCGCGATCTGGCCCAGGCCCTGCTGCCCGGTCATGCCCTTGGAACTGGCAAGCGCGGTGATGGAGGGAAGATACTGCGCCATGTCCTTCAGCTCGAAGCCGCCCGCCTTGCCGGCAGCCGCCATGATGTCGAAGGAGCGGGCAAGGTCCTCCGCACCCACGCCGAGGTTTGACATGGCGGCAAAGCCCGCCTTCGACAGGTCCTCGAGTCTGGCGCCGGTCGCCGTTGCAGCCTTGCCGATCGACGGCATGGCCCGGGTGGAGCGTTCGACGTCGAGGCCCATGCCGACGAGGAAGTCCTGCGCCCGGACAATGTCGGTGGTGAACTGGTTGACCTGGCCCGACGTGACCTTCGCGGCGTCGCCGATCTCCTTTAATTGCCGGGCGGAGAGGTTGCCCTTAGCGCCCAGTTCGGCGAGTGCCCGTTCGAGTTCCTGCGCCGACTGCACCGGCGCCGTGAGCGCTGTCTTGAGCACGTAGAGCGTGCCCACGGCATCGAGCATGCGCCCGCGCGCGGTATCGATGGCGCGGTTGTTGCGGGTGATGGCGGCATCGAGCCTGTCGGCCATGGTGATCGGGCCACCCGTGGCGTCCCGCACCGCGCGGGTGATGCCGCGCAGGCTGTTTGCCACGCCCCGCGCCGGCCCCGACACCCGGTCGAGCAGTTCGACGATGAGCTGGGTGGTCTGGCTGGCCATGATCATGGTCTCCCGGGAACCACTGCGCTGGCAGCGCAGTTCCTCTTTGACGATACTGCGCTGACAGCGTATATATGCCGAATGGAGTTCGACTGGCACGACGCCAAGCACGAAAAGAACCTGGCCGAGCGCGGCTTCGGTTTCGACTTCGCTGCCCGGATCTTTCTGGGCCGCGTTCTCACCCAGGTAGACGACCGCGAGGATTACGGCGAGGTCCGGGTGAAGGCCATCGGCGAGGCCGACGGCATCGTGCTCGTTGTGATTTATACGGATCGGGACGAGGTCCGCTGGATCATCTCGGCCCGTCTTGCAAACAGGAAGGAGCGCGCATTATGGCACGCATGACACTGGACCAGATCAAGGCGTCAAAGCCGAAGGTGAACCGCGCAAAGATCGCGGCGACAAGCGAAGAAGACATCGCCCGCCACATGCGCGAGGACGGTGAGGATCCGGGTGCCGCGCCCGGTGCCTTCATCGAGGATGTGCCGCCCGCACAGATCCGCGAGCGCATCGGCATGACGCAGGTCGAGTTTGCAAACGTGCTGCGCATCCCGGTGGCGACGCTGCGGAACTGGGAACAGGGCCGGGTGCGCATCGATCCGGCAGCGCGTGCCCTCTTTCGCATCCTGAACCGTGACCCGAAACATGCCCTGAAGGCGCTGAAGCCCGAGCGCAAGGCAAGCTGATCAGGACTGGCGGGACCGCCCGCTCAGCCGCCGTGCCTCGGCGTGCCACAGCAGCACCTCGGCCCAGTCCATGTCGTCGAAGGCCGTCACCGGCGTCGAAAGCACATGCGCGGTTTCCGCAACGACGCCGCGCCACCCCTCTACGCCGGGGCCTTGGGCAAAAAACTCCCGAGCACCACCGAGACTGCTGCGAAGTCGGCGGCGTCCATCTCGTCCATGGCCTCGGTCGACAGATCACAGAGCGTGGCTGTCATGGCGATGCTCTGATCGAGTTCCGTAACGCCGGGCTCCCTGACTTTCTCCAATGCGCGGAGGTCTCTTACCTTGGGCCGGCGAATGGTGACTTCGGTGATCATGCGCTCCTCCACCCTGAAGGGCCGGACGAGCTTCACGCGGGCAGTATCGGTCATGCTGTCGTCTCCGGAAAATCAGTCACTCAGCGCTGGACGCGCAGGATGCGGCGTTCGTCATCGTTCTGCGAGACGCCGTCGAGGCGCCACTCGGTCGAAAAGAAGTCCCAGAACAGCTTTTCCTTCTCATTGAACCAAAGCTCATAGTGCATGACCTCGTTGATGGCGTATTCGTGCCCCTGCAGCTCGCCGCGCTGGAAGGCGTCGGACTCGATCTTGCCGAGGCGGCCCTCGATGACGGCCTTGGATTCGATCGCAAGGCCGGTCCGCTTGTCGCGGATCACGCCATAGGCGGTGAACACCTTCTGGCGCGACGAGCCAAGACCGAATTGGGTGAGGAGATCCGGATCCCAGCCATTGAGCTTGAAGGTGGGCTCCAGCTTCTGGATGCCGACCGCTACCTCGATCTGGACGCGGGAACCCCCGGCATGGTGATCCTGGTACATCTCCTGCAGCGTGGGGAGCTTGAGCTCGGCAAGCGTCAGGTGCTTCGAGGCGGTGGGGTCGTGATCGCCGGCGAACAGATTTGCCGCCTCCATGACATGGATGGTGCTCATGGGAATTCCTCCTTGGTATGTGGGGGTCAGCCGGTGACGGCGTCGACCTGAGCGAGCAGATCATCCAGCAGCGCGTCGAGCGCGGGGCGATAGCGAGCGGACTGGATGCCCAGATACCTAAGGACCGGCGCCTCCTCGGCGGCAAAGTTCACCGTGAATCGGCCCTGCCGCAGCTCTTCCGGCGAATTCTGGTCCCGCGTGAACTTGACCTCGTAGCCGAGGATGTCGCCATCGGCCTTGAGGTCGCGCATGGCGAAGCCCATGGTGTTGAGCACCGCCTGGATGGTCTGGCCGGTGAGGTTGAAGCGACCGAGGTAGAAGCGTAGCGTGCGCAGGAACATCAGGTGGATGTAGTCGCGGCCGCGCGTGACGTTGTAGAAGCGCCAGAGATCGTCTTCGCCGGAATTGTCGGTTCCGACATAGACGAAGCCCCCGCTCGCGATGGCGGTCTCGACGCCGAGTTCGCCCCGCAGCAGCACGCCGACATTGTGCGAGAGCAGCCGCTGGCCTTCCGTGGCGCCATCGGTGAGCGAGAAGTTGATGGGCCGCGACGGGCCGACAATGCCTGCGACCGGCTGGTTCGCCCATGAATGGAAGGGCCGTCCCTGCTTCTCGTGATCGCGCCTGACGCCAATGCCAATGACGGCGGGGGAGAGCGGCATCACCGCGACATCGCTTCCCGCCATGACTCGGACAGCAGGATCGACCGGGATCAGTCTGCTCGAAGAAATCGTCTCGCGCCAGTCGATGGCCGCCTGTTCGGTGGTGGCGGGACCCTCCACGACGGCATGGGCAAGGAGCTTGTTACAGAGCGCGGGCAGGGCCGCGCAGACTGCATTGGCATCGGTTCCCGTCCGCTGGCTTGTAAAGCCCGGCGCGCAGAGTAGCCGCGGGATGATGCCGAGCAAGGGCCCCGCCTGAACGAAGGCCTCGAGTCCCGTCGAGATCCCGTCGCCCACGATGTTCGCAATGGTCCCGTTGACGGTCTCCCCCTCCTCCACCCGCACCACCACGACTTTGGCCGCGACCTGGAACTCGCCCAGCTGGGCATTGATCAGGTTCAGCGCATCCGAAATCGTGCCTTGCGTGCCGAGTGCGGTACGCTTTGCCGCGTCGTCGGAATAGAGGAATATCGGCATATCCAGCGGAAACACCGCCGGATCAGCTTCGGGCGCGGTGCCAATGAGGCCCACGACAGACATGTCGCTGTAGACGGCGGGACGCGGTTCATTGACAATCCGCGTGATGGAAATGCCAAAGGTCGGATCGGACATCACGTCTCTCCATGACAGGAGCCCGCCGCATGGCGTTTCCGTGCAGCGAGCGATGGTGAATTGGGGGCAGGATCAGAAACGGCGATGAGCCAGGATCAGAAATCGATCTCCGGCGTGGTGATGGCAAGGTCGGCCTTCTCGGCGGACTGGAGCAGCACCTCGAGGACGAGCGCCTTGTTCATGCCCGATGCGGGCGAACCGTAGAAGCGCACCGAACGGACCCAGCCACCCGCGCCATCCTCGCCGATGCCGGTCACCTCGATGTCCTTCACGGCTGAGATGAACAGCTTCTGAGACAGCTGTGCCATGAGCGACTGCGTCATATTTCCCGTTCCTCACCTTGTTTCCGGGCACTCAGTAGGTTCCGCCATCGCTGATGGCATTGAGCGTCGCCTGTAGGTTGGAAACCTGCGCGATGGTGTGGCCGTGGCTGCTGTCGGCCTTGGCGGCGAGTGCGCTCACCAGGCCGGCGATGTCGGACATGCCGAGCACGACGGCGCCCGTCCGGCCGTTGACAGAGGAGACGGGGCCCGAGGCGAGGACGGCCTCCGCCGTGGCCGCTGCTCCGGCGGCGTCCTGCGCCGCCTGCTGGGCGAGTGCCAGGGTCGCCTGCACCGAGGTGGCGGCTTTCAGCACCGCGACGCTGATGCCCGCCGTCGCCGAAATCACCCAGTCGTCATGGCTACCATCGCCGATGGCGCCATTGACCAGCACCACCTCGAAGGCGAGGCCGCCGCTGGCGCGGTCATAGCCCTCGACCCGCAGCACGGCGTAGTCATGCTCCGTGCCCTCCGCCCGGCGGGTCAGCAGGACGTAAGGCGTGGGCGTGAACAGGTCGCGCTCGGCGTCGCTGGCAATCGCCAGTGTCGATTGCAGGCCGCCGGTGACGGTGAGCGGCGTGTCGGAGGCGGCGACGAGGAAGCCGTTCTCCGCGGCCGCCTGCAGCCGGGCGAGCAGCGGCCCCAGGACCTCGTTGACCCGTGTCAGCCCGAGGGTGACGAGCCGGTCGGTATCGGTGGTGACCGACGTGACCTCGGTTCCCAGCTGTCCCAGCGCCTCGGCGATCAGCCGGAAGCGCCGGTTGAAGAAATCCCGGTCAAGCGATTGGCTGTCGCGGACCCGGAGATCCTCGAACCTCAACATGGCGCTGTCACTCCATCAGCATCGGCTCGGCGGCGGCGATTGCATCCGGCGCCTGCTCGCGGAGCGCATCGTGCACGGCGGCTTTCACGGTGTAGCGCGCGCCCGGACGGAAGCGGGCGTTCATCACCTCGAGCGGCCGGTTGACGGTGATCCGGTAGTGGGTGGGCTTCCTGGCCATCACGCTCTCCTGCCTGCTGTTTTACGACTGCGCGAACTCGATCAGTTCCGCGACAAGGAACTGCTCTGCCGCGCTGGTGGTGGCGCCGGCGATCCTCACCGCATAGGTGCTGACTGATGTCAGGTTGAACACCGACGTCCGCCGGATCGCGCCATTGGCGAGAACGATGTCCTCCACCACATCGGCGGTTTCGCTGCCGGACAGGTCCGCGCCGGTCAGCAAGGTCACGGTGCAATCGTGCTTCGTCTCGTCGAAGGCCTGAAAATCCGCGATGATCTTGATGCTGGTGGTGGGAGATCCCAGTGTCCGGGTCTCGCCCACCCAGGTGAAGGCGGTCTTGGACCGGCTGACGATGGCCTGCGAGTTGCTCAGTCCGAAGCCCGGCATCAGGTCGGTGGTGCCGGTGAGCGTCACGCGCAGCGGAAGGATGGCCGGGAGCCCCGAGAGGTTCGGGCCATTGGGCGCCGCGTCGAGCGGGATCCAGGCGCCGTTCACCTGCACCTCGAAGTCGGTGCGGCAGGCCGGCGGCGTGATGCCCTCGTTCAGGATGTCGAGATCGAGGATGCCACCCGCCAGCTGCAGGGGGCTCAGCTCGACCGAGAGGCGGGCGCGCTCGAATTTGGCGAAGTAGAGCCGCATCTTGAGGTCGTCGGCCAGGTTTCCGGCGAAGAAGGCCCCGTCGGTCGAGACGAAGAAGGTGCCCTGGACGATGCCGTTGTCGGTATTGGTCATGGCGACATAGTGGTCGCCCGTGGTCACCAGCACGATGGCATAGCGGCGGCCGGAGACCAGATAGGCCGGGATGATGGGGACGGTGGTCTCGAGAAGCGCCGGAAGGGCGGCGTTGGCGGCGGCGGCCCCGACCTGAATGTCAGCTGCGGGCAGAACCGTCCGGGAAATCACCCGGGAGAGGTCCGGCATGCCGAAAGCCGTCTCGCAGACCAGCACATGGACATCACCCGCCGCCGCTTTCCTGCTGAAATACAATCCCACCTGGGTCAGCCAGCCGTCCTGGCTGTTGAGGAAGGTCTGGGCCACCTGCTGGCCGTTCAAGGTGGTGGTGGCGCTCACCCGGTCCCAGTAGGGTTCGAGAAAGATGTCGATCCAGAACTGGGTGAGGCGCACCCAGTGGACGTTTCCGTTGGGAATGACCTGGCCGTTGGGCATGCGGTCCGGGATGCCGTTCACCACCTCCCAGGTCTCGCCGGCGCGGGTGAAGGTGCTGGCGGCCTGGTCGTAGATCCCCTGCCGCCACCAGGCCGAGTTGGTACAGACCTGTTTCGTCGCGCCATAGCGGCGGCGCTCGCGCGAGCGGAACAGCTGGCGAATGGCGGTGGTCTCGAATGTGTACTGCGCCATGCGCAGCTCGCCCGAGTAGCCGGCGAGATTCATGCGCAGGCCGTGGGCATACCTGGGCAGCACGAAGCCGCCGTTGACATTGACGAAAGCATTGTTCGGGTTGAGGAGCGCCAGCGCCGAAGTAGCGGAGCCCGCCTCGGGAAAACGGATGCCCTCGCCCACAATCGCATCGAAGGCAGGGTGGTCGAAGTTGCTGCCCTCGTCGGTGAGGAAATGATTGGTGCCGTAATAGATGTAGGCGCCGGGCTCGTAGACCTTGCGGCGGAGCTCCTCCAGCTGCTCGGTGAGGTCGACCGTCTCGCTCTTCAGGGCATAGGCCCCCAGCCGATCGGCCAGCGCCGAGAGGTCGGTCCGCAGCGTGTCGACCTGGCCACTGATCTGGCCGCGCCACACTTCCAGGGCTGTAACCCGGTTGGCCACCAGCCTCAGGTTGGGAAGCTGGCTGGGCGCCCACTGCTCGATCGAGACGATGCCCGCGGTGTCGACGACGGCATAGCAGATCACCACGGTGGCGGCATCGGTCGGCGGATAGGAGGGATCGGGGCCTTCCACACCAGCGACCGCCGACAGTTCCGCCCGGCGCATATTCTCCATGGCAACGGCCTGGGGCTCGGTGGTGCCAAGCTGGGCGTCGATCAGGAAGTCCCGCGGCTGGACGTCGGTGTCAACCGACTGGCCGAAGGCGACGATGGCGACCCGCTTCTTGGTCACCAGCGGCAGCGAGTTGAACAGGTCGATGACCACGTTCTCGTTGCGGGCGAAGACCTGCCCACCGGCGTAATAGCGCCCCGGCGACAGGGTGATCTCGGTGGCGGCCGTCTTGGACGCGCTGAAGCCCGTATAGGCCTTGCCGCCGTCGATCGCGTCCTTCACCACATGGTCGAGAGAGCCCCGTGCGAAGTCCTGCGCGTTGTTGAGATCGGCGGACTGCAATTCCTGCCGGTCACGGAAGATGACGGTCTGTTCCACGTGCCTGGTCCTTTTATGCCGCGATGAAGCGTCCGAGCGTGACGGTCCCGGCCTTGGGCCGGTCGCCAACGCGCGGGAGGCGGTATGTCCTGGTGTCGAGCAGGATCCGGTCCCGCAGCGCCTTGGAGACCCGCACCGCCGCGCGGACCTGAGAGATGGGCCTGCGATCGCCGGTCATCAGATGACCGGTGACGAAGAGACCTGCCGTGCGCGGGGCCTGCGTGCCTGAGATCCGGGTCCTGATCTCGGCGTGAAAGGGCGGCATGCCGAGCCGCGCGTAGCCAAGGTGCGTGGAGCGGACCCGGACATCCGGCACCCGGTCGGGGTCGTGGAGATGCCAGCGCTCGTAGATATGTTGCCAGGCGATGCTCTGCGGCAGATGCTTGCCAGAGATGAACTGCCGGCGTGTTGCGTAGAGGGCATTCGGTTGGCCTTCGTGCCGCTCGGCAACGTTCTGCGGCCGGACGTCGACGAGAACGGCATCGGGATATGTGGTCGTGTAGGTCTCGCGGCCGAGACGGTAATCGTAGCTGGCAGCGCGCGGGATGCGGATCAGCCGCTGCGCCACCCCGAAATCATCCACCAGAAACGCCTTTGCCTTCGGCGGCGCATCGAGATGCAGCGCCCGGGTCGACCTGGCGCCCAGAACGACCTCATCGAAGGCGGCGGCGTGGAACCGGCCTACACCTTCCGGCGTGACGGCGCGGAGGGTGAGCGGGGATTCCGCGCCCCGGTCCCAGAGCCTTGCGGTACGGATGAATCGCGACCAGGCGCCGACATCCTTGATGCAGCAGGCATCCAGAAACGCCTTGGCCCTGCCAAAGGCCGCCGAGGTGAAGTGGGCGAAGCGATAGGTCCCGCGCGCCACGAAGGGATAGATGCGCAGCTGCGGAAAGCGCGCGAGGAAGGCTTCTCGTTCCTCTTCTGTGAGCGTCTCCATAAGGAAGGTTTTGGCCGGTGGCACGATGAAGCGGCGGGGATCCGCGCCCATGATGCGAATATGCTCGGCGATCGAGGCCTGCGTACCCTTCCGCGCATGCATCGGCAGCGCACGAGCCGTGAGCGTCCGGTGTTTCTCTTCCGACCAGTCCGGCTCCCAGAGATCGACCGACAGGCCCCAGGCCAGCCACGGCAAATGCGAGGGCGGGATCTCCCATGGCCGCACCAGCTTCGGGACATCGACAGGGAGCTCGTCGATGCGCGCACCCGTGAGGTCGAAAGCTTCCTCGAAAGGTGTGTGGTTCGGCGGGAGCAGCGTCTGCCGGGTCATGGCCTCACTCATCACGGATGGAACCCACGCTCACCGCGATGGCGTCCATGGCATAGACCTCGGTGTTGTCGAGGACGAGATCCTCTGCCGGCGAGACGAGGTCCACCGAATGAACGCCTTCCTGATGCAGGGCCGCATAGAGTGTTGAGCGGCGGAGGTTCATGCCGAGCATGCGGTTCTTCTCAGCCCATGTGGTAACGGCGGCGAGCGCCCGCTGGCAAACCAGCTCCCCATCGGGGCCGGGATAGAGTGTCAGCTTCGCCACGATCCGGGTGCGGCGGATGGCCGGGGCCATCACCTCGACCACATCGGTGAGCGGGCGAACGGCCTCGTTCTTGAGGTGGAGCCGGACCGCCTCGCGCTCGGCGAGCGTGGGTATTGGTTCGGGACCTTCCTTCAGCACCGTGACGCGCACGACGCCCGGGCGGGGCGATACCGCCGAAACATCCCGCGCCCAGGGCGCCACGGTGAGTGCATGGTACTGATAGGCGCCTTCCGGCCCGGCGACCGAGAAGGCCTCGGGCGCCAGCTGGATGCGGCGGCGGAAACGTGCGTCGCTCTCGCCCTCCTGCCGCGCGGTGGCAAACAGGGCCCCGAGATGATCGAGGTTCGTGCCGTAGGACGAGGCGAGTAGCACGGCCCTTGCCGTATCGTTGATGCGCGCGCGGAGACCCATCTCCCGGTAGGCGACGGCCTCGATCAGTTTGCGGACAGGCTCGCTCTCGAGGTCGATCACCCCGGCGATGAGCGGAAAGCGCTCGACCAGGTCGTTCCGCATCGCGGTGACGATGGCCTCGTAGTCGAGCGTCTCGATGATGTCAGGCGGAGCGAGCCCCGAGAGATTGATGGCGGTGAAGCGGCTCATGTGGACAGCCTCTCCTCGATCAGCATGCCGTCCGGATTGGCGTAGGCGTCGAGCCGCCTGGCACCCGCCGCCGTGAAATCCCCGAAGACAGCGCGCGGGCGGTATTCGCCCTCGAGAAACACATGGAGCTGCCCGTCGCGCGTGACCTTCACTGCCTCGATGCGGGTCACCCGGAAGCGGGGCTCCCACTGCTCGATGGCGGAGCTAATCGCCGCGAAATACGGCACCACCTCGTCGGGCGTGATGAGACGCCCCAGCAGGTTCGGCACAAATGACCCGTACCACTCGCGCATGATGCGCGAGCCGAAGCGCGTGTCGAATATGTCCCGGAGCGACTGGACGACATGGTCCCAGCCGGTGACCGTGCCACCGGTCGCGGCATCGAGACCTACCGAGGGATCGAGAAGGTTCACGTAGCAGACCGCTTCGGCTTGCGGGACGGTGCCGCGGCATCGGTTTCCTGTTCGCTGACCGGTGCGGAGGCGGGTTCGGGGCGCGCAGCCACGTCAAGAGGAGGATCGACCCGAGGCCCAGCAGCAGCGGTCTCATGAGGCCCAGGCAGCCGGACGAGAGTGCCAAGCCGCAGCTCGTGTTCCGCCTGGCGTTCGGTGAGGTCGAGAACGGTCCCGACTCCGGTGTTGTGATGGGCCGCGACGAAGGGGCCCGCCCTCTCGGTGATGGCGTAGCGTGGCATCTGTCAATCCTTTGCTGGAGTTCAGTTCGCTGGCACGTCGGTCAGCCCACCGCCGGGCACCACTCCGCCATGGACGTGGGTGAACCCGATGTTCTTTGCCTGGTGCGTGACCTTGCCGCCGGTGATGGCGACGCCAGCATCACTCACTTCAACGTTGACGCCGCCAACCTTGATCATCACGGCGGCGGAGGTGAGTTTCAGGGTGGCGGTGCCAACAACGACCTCACAGAGGTCGTCTTTAAGGGTTGCAGTAACGTTGCCGTAGGTGAGGACGTTCTCGTCGCCCTTGGAAGACGGTGACTTGTTGTGGTCGCTCCACGTCATCGGGAGCGCCACGGCCTGCTGCCAGTCGCCGCTGGGCGACAGCGCCGTGAACTGCTGACCTTTCGACGGCGGGGTGTGAACCTTCAGGGCACCGGCAGTCTGAGCATAGGGCACCCACGGCGACAGAAAAGGTTGGCCCTCGACGTCCTTGCCGAAGTTCAGCCTGACCCGCTGCCGGGCTGCATCGACCTCCTCCACCGTGCCGTGCCGCATGACACCGGAGAAGCGGCGCTCAAGCTCGGCGATGCGGGCGGCAAGTTCCACCACTTCACGCATCGGCAATGCGGGCCAGGGAGGTATGGTGGTTGACGATGGCCGGGTCGGGATGGCTCGTGATCTCAATCTCCTCGAGAGTCTGAGGGTCTTCGGAAAGATCGAGCATCGGACCGAGCCCGATGGCATTCGCAGTTTCGAGGTGGATGCCCAGCATGTTGGCCGCACGGCGCCAGTCGGCGAGCGGCGTGCCTTCGATTTCCGAGCGCAGCATCTGCGCGATGGGCGCCAGATCGGTGTCGCCTTCCATCACGCCGAGCAGATCTGCCCAGGCCGTCCCCTCGGCGATTTCCGCGCCGTCAGTTGGTGCCTCGATCAGATCACAGGTCAGCACGATCTGGCGTGCGGCAAAGCGCACACCCTTCTCGACCGATGCACCGCGTCGTGACAGACGCCGCGAGATGCGCGGCACGAGCTTCATCCACACGCGCGACCATTGACTTCGCTCGCGCGTCAGCGCCGCCATCACCTGGTGTTCCATGAGATCGAGTGCCAGTTCCATCCCCTCATCGGTGTGCGGAATGGTAATGACGCTTTCCTCACCCGCAACCTCGACCCGTGCTGCGATGGCAGCCTCGATGACGAGGTCGCAGGAGGCGTTGCCATGAAACAGATCCCGGCCCGTCACCTCCATCCCGTGATCGTCGGTGGTCACGATCAGGATGGGCTGGCGCTCCTCGGCGATGGTCTGGTCGATGGGCGCGATGGCACTGTCATAAACACGCACTTCCGCCAGTGTTGCACCACGCAGGCAGCGTGCTGCAGCGATGCGCATGGCAAGACGGGCGAGGCTCATGCCGAAACATTCTCCCTGACCAGAAGAAGGTTGAGATCGCCCATGCTGGTCGGATGAACCGCGGCAATGGCGAAGGAGGGGCTTCCACACCGCGCCGGCAGTTTGAGCAGGTCACCCTTTGCAGGACGGAACCCGAGTTCCGCAACCTGCGCGGCCGCGATCCAGAAGGCGGACTGTTCGGAGACCATGCGCGTCGTGCCAGTGAACTCACCACCCCGGCTCTGGCCCCGGAGGTCGGAGGACGCGGCAAGGGCCGAGAAGATGCCCCTGACCTTTACCGCCATCCGGTCTGCATCGGCTGCCGCCTCGACATACTGGTTGTTCCGCCTTGGATTCAGCACCGCCTCTTCGCCGAACGCGCCGAGCACCGCTCCGGAGGACAGCGCATCGAAGTCATCGAAGGACGACGTCACCTCAGGTGCGCTTGCCGGGGATGAGCACGCGGGGGCGTGTGCAGTAGTGCAGCGCGTTCATCTGGAACTCGAGGTTCACGCCCTTGCCGTTCAGCATGTCCCACTGCTTGCCGTAGAGGCGCTGGCCCGGCGTATTGACTGTTTCGATGTAGTCGGCAGGCCCGTAAACGGTGCGGAACAGGCCCGGCACACCCTTGGGGAAGAGGTGGCACTTGTTGAGGTCGACGCCGACACTGCCACCGCCGCGGTAATTGGCCCAGGTAATGCCGCCGAAATCGAAGGCGCCGTGAAGTCCGCTGTCACCGGCATTGATGTAGGCGCCCCGGAGGCTCGCGGCCTCGGCATAGCTCTTGTAGGTGTCGCGCACCTCCTTGTGGGCAATAAGATCGTCGAAGAACGCATCCCCGCACAGCGCCATGATGCCCGTGTAGGGGATACCGTCGAGGATCGAGGCCATCTGACGGATAACGCCGGCGCAGCGCTTGCGGAAGATGCCCTCGGCGGGCGTCGCATTGTCGAGGTCGAAGTCGATCTCGGCGGCAGGCGTCTCGCCAAACTCGGTGAAGTAGTCGAACAGCACAGAGCCATCGGCGTCGAGCAGGCGACCGGTCTTGAGGATGTTGATGCGGTGATATTCCTCGGTCAGGGCGAAGAACTGCGAGGCCTCCGCCGCCCGTTCGGCGATCTTGGCCTGCAGCCGCTCGACCGCCACTTCCTCGCCAAAGGCGCGGACCTGCTGGACCTCGTCGGCATTGATCGCATCGTCAACCTGGAAGTGCGGGATGCGCAGGGTGCGCATCGAGCGCTTGTTCTTGCCGAAGGTCTGGCCGGGGCCACCGCGCGGGCTTGCCTGGATGAGGATGCCGTTCTGCGCCTTGTCCTTCTCGATGGCGATGTCGAGCGTGTCGATGCTCACCGCCTGGAACAGCCCCATCTGGCCGATGAGCGAAGGGACGTAGGAGATCTCGCGCAGAGCGTCTGTGAGCCGCATGACGCTGAAGGCGTCCTGGGCAAAGATGTTCATGATGGTCATGGGGATTGGTTCTCCTGAAGCTTAGCGCACGATGACGCCGAGGCTCTTCAAGGCCTCGTTGGCTGCGGTTTTCTCGGCGGGCTGGTCGCGGTCGGCGTGGTAGGTGAGGCAGTTGCCGTTGACCTCGGCATCCCGGAGGATGGCGGATACCTTCGCATCGGCGGCAGTGGCGTCGGCGCCATAAATGTTGATCGCGGCCGGCACCTCGCTGCCATCACTGGCGCCAACCGCACTGGCGATGTATTTGCCAGTTGCGGTGACCTTTCCCAGTACGGTGCCGGGAGCCACCACACCCGCTCCGGATGCTAGGGTGATATTCTCCCGCGAGCGCTGGCCGCTGGCCTCGGACAGGATGAACTCGGCCGGATGGCGGGATTCGGCGAGAACGGTCATGGGTGTCCCTCCTTAAGCGCGCTCGAAGCGGCGGTTGGCGTTCGCAATGGCTCGCTTCCAGCCCTCATGCGTGCGGGCACTGGGGTCGGGGCGCTCAGGTTCGCGGGTTGCCCCGAACTCAGGCCCCGCCCCAGCGCGCTGCGCCAATGCATCGATGCGGCTTTCCTTCGGGGAGGCGCTCAGAATCTTCTCAGCTTCCGGAAGGGTGAGAGACGTTTCGGTCGCTAGCACGAGTGCCTGCGCGCGGCGTCCCTCGGCTGCCTCGCAGTTGACGATGGCGCGGATACGGGCCCGCTCCTCGAGCCGAGCCGCCGCGACCGCTTCCTCCAGCCGGACCGCAGACTGCGGCGCCGGTGCTTCTGTGCGCGCCGGCTGCAATGTTGCAGCCGGAGCGGCGGAGGCTACTTCCGCAGCAGCCCTTTCTTCTGTGCTCATGGATATCCCTCCTTTGCGAGCATTGCGCCCGGATGGGCGGGTCGTTGGTGTGGACCTGGCCTCGGCCAGTGAAGCCAGCACCTCATCGAAGCTGGCGATGCGGTCAGCGAGGCCGAGGCCGATGGCCTCCGCTCCGATGAAGGTGCGAGCCTCGGTGGCTCGCGCCATGTCGGCTGTGAGCTTGCCGCCGCGCCCTGCCGCCACAGTGTTGAGGAACTGGCGGTAATGGGCGTCGACGCTCGCCTGCAGGTCAGAGCGCACCGCGTCCGAGAGGGGCTCGAAGGGATTGCCGTCGACCTTGTGACTGCCCGCGAAGATTAGCGTCGGTTTCACACCTTGTGCAGCGAGTTCGCCGGATCTGTCGGCGTGCAGCATGACGACGCCGATCGAGCCGACGATCGAGGTGGGCGAGATGACGATCTCGCTTGCGGCACTGGCAATGCCATAGGCGGCTGAGGCCGCCATGTCGTTGACGAAGGCGGTGACGGGCTTGGATGAGCGAACCGAGCGGACCAAATCCGCCAGACCTGCCATCCCCGCCGATTCTCCACCGGGCGAGGAGATGTCGAGGAGGACCGCATGGACATCAGGATCAGATCCAGCAGCACGCAGCTGGGCGGCGATCCCCTCGTAGCTGGTGAGTCCCGACCTGCTGTCGAGCCAGGCACCCCGGTTCACCAGCGTATCGAGCACCGGGATTATAGCTGTCCCGTCGACAGTCCGAGACAGCGATGAGGATCCATCGGCACGGCGCGAGGAGCCGACGAAGCGGCTTGCGTCTGGGCCTTCAGCGCTGTCGTCGACCTCGAACAGATTGCCCTCGACTCCAATTCTACCGCTGAGAACACCCAGTATGATCTGGGCCTTGGCCGGATGGATGAGGAGCGGCGTGTTGAGCAGCCGGTCGCTGAGGCGGAGAAGCTGTCCGGGCATCAGTACCCCCCCGCCCGCAGGCCGAAGCGGCGGCGCGTGCCGCCGTTCCGAGAGCAGAAAATCTCAAGACGCGACAGCTCGGCGCGCAGTGCACTGAGATCGGTGCGGCCGTACTGGACCTTGCGCCGCACCCCGTTGCCGGCGTCGAACTCGATGAGCT
Source organism: Aestuariivirga sp. (assembly GCF_046294715.1). Lineage (GTDB taxonomy): Bacteria > Pseudomonadota > Alphaproteobacteria > Rhizobiales > Aestuariivirgaceae > Aestuariivirga. The sequence goes on from NZ_JBKBKI010000001.1 coordinate 61,730, forward strand.
CGGCACGTCTGCCCTCGAGTAGGGCGTAGTAAGCCTCACGGATCCGCGGCAGAACGGCACAGGGATCGGCATAGTCGGTGATGATGGTCATGGGTTCGTTGTGTCCCCGTTCTGATCCTGGGCGTCACCATCGCCCGGGGCATTAGTGATCCCCTGGTACTGGTGGCCGGGCAGACCGTAAGTCTCGCGCAGCGCCTTTTCGCGGGCCCGCTGCGCGTAGACGTCCTCGATGTCATGGCCGAGATCCTCGGCAATGGCGGCGTCGGTCATGACACCGAGGCGGCACCAGATCTCGTGGGCCTTGGCCATCTTAAGATCATCGGCCTGAGGCTTCGGAACCCCGCGCCAGACGGCGCGCGAGGCCGCCGAGCGGTTGGCGAGGAAGCCATCGGGCCCACCCGGGAATGGAATGCCGCCGCGTGCGATCTCCTCCTCGAGCCAGGCTTCGTAGATGGCCGAACAGAAGGGTGCTAGGATGTGGGCGCGGCGATAAAGGGTGATCTGGAAGATCTCGCCGGAAGCCATCCGGACGCTGGAATAGGTGGCATTTGCGTAGTCCGCCGTGGCGCTCTCGTAGGTGAGCCCCATGCAGCGGGCGAGTTCACGCAGCAGATGGGTGGCAAAGTCCCGGTAGTCGGAATGCGGGTGCTGCGCCCGGTGCAGCTCCAGCTTCTGACTCGGAAAGAGATGAGCGATGCGGCCGTTGATGCCGAGATTAATGGTGGCGTTGTCGTACCAGCCCGACTGCGCCTGGATATAGGCGTCCCACGGCGAGATTCCGCTGGCGGAAAGCCGTGCCTGTTCCTGCGGCGTCAGCAACCCAGAGAGCACCTCCTCGGTCGGCTCATCCGAGGTGATGGAGGCCGCGAAGACCGTCTGCAGGATGGCCGACGTCAAGGTGGCGTCCGACAGCTGGTCGAATTGCCGGGCGACCTGCAGGGCCGGCGTCAAGGGCGAGATGCCCCGCACCTGCCCCGGCAGTCCGTCAAAGACATGGATCACTCGCGAACGGCCTAGCTCATCTCGCGCGTCAACTTCGAACTCGACCGACCCACGGGAGACGTCCTTGCGGGTCGCAAGGTAAGAGACAGGTAGTCCGTCACCATCCATCCGAACGCCCTGCACGATATTGCGCTGAGCGTCGCTCCGGCGAACGACCCGGTGCGGCGGAATGAGCCGCACCTTAGTGCCATAACGGCTGCCCGGACGTTCCCGCCACGGGATCTCTGCCCAGATCTCGCCGGTGGCAAACCAGGAGCGGAATGCCGCGGCCTGCAGGAGCCCAAAGGAGCGCCTGCCCTCGATATCGCATTCGTAGGGTCTGTCGGCCCACAGGCTCCAGCGCTGCTCAACCGTCTGGGACCAGCTCTCAGCCTTGGCGTTGCTCATGCCGAAGAGATCGTTCTCCGGCATGGCCTTGAGGCGGAGACCGGTGCCCACCGTGTTGGCGACTGCCTGGTCGATCGCGCCGGCCATCCAGCCGGAGTTCTGAATCAGGTCGATGGCCCGCGCTGCTGCCAGATCCCAAGAGGCACCGACGTCGTCGGAGGCTTCCCGGAGTGCGGGCCGCCAACCGCCGAACACCACACCGCGGTTTCCGCGCATGAAGTCGTTGCCGATCGCCGGAGGTGGGATGGATCTCGCGCGGGACGGCGACAGCCAGTCCCTTACGCGATCCATCATGCCCATCGGTTCACCTGTTCAGTCTTGAAGACAGCCCTGCAAAGCGCGAGCGAAGATCTGGAGCGGCAGCAACGGCAAGCGCCGCAACCGTTCTGACCGGCTCTTCCTCGCTTGCTTCCGGTTCATTTTTCCTCGCATCCCGCAGCACACCCTCAGGAATGCGCTGGACGTTCAGCGAATAGCCGATCGCCATCGCGAGCGTCTCGCAGTCGAGATAGTGGTTCGCCCGCGATTTCTGTACCCACTGCGGTTTACCCGTGGCACCGTCGACGACGCGTACCTCCGAGACCAGCTGCTTGGCGTAATCCTCGTCGATGTCATCGGGCACGATGAAGGAGCCCGGCTGGTCCAGTGGTGTACTGATCCTGGAGACCAGCAGAGACTTGAAAAAGTCGGTTGATAGCCAGACGAGATCGATCGAGTAGGACGCCTTCTTGCCCTTGGGTGTCACCTCGATCTTCGACACCCGGTAAGGCGGCGACATGGTGGCCCGGCCCTTGGTGGGCGAGACCAGCCAAGGATAGCGCCGCGCGAACTCATAGACCTTGTGCTCGTCGCCGGCGTCGGGCTTGTTCGGCCGGAAGCCAGAGTCGATGAACACCCGTTCGATCTGCAGCCCGACGATAGGTGTCAGCATCAGGTCAGCAAGGGCGTTCCACACTTCGTCATCGTCTGTCGGACCATATAGTTGCCCGCGGTCGATCAGCCAGGAGCGCCCCCGGGCTCCGAAACCCCGGATGGTGTAGTAAAGCGACAGCTTCTGGACGTCGACGCCCATGCCGAGGCGGAGGACGCCATCGGGCACTTCCTTGAGCCGGTAAGGCTGCCGCCGCTGCAGGATTTCCTGCCAGTCGAGTGCATCTCGTCCTGCCGCAGGCGTGAAGCACTCCCCGAAGCCGGCGTTGAGAGCCGTCTGCACCTGGTCGGGATCCCCTGACGCCAAAGCTCGGACATAGCGCTCGACCCTGGTACCCCAGGTGACGAAGGGGCTGGCAAGCCCGCTCGCCCAGAAGCTGATCACCGCGTTATCCGCCGGTGAACCCTGGACCTCACCCTCCTCGATCCATTGTCCGGGCGCCACGTAGAGCCCCCGGAAATTCATCTCCTGCTTGTCACTATCCTGGTGCAGCCCGCCGCAGTGCGGGCATTGCAGCTGGGCTTCCTTTGCGGCTTCTGCCGGGGTCGCATTCTCCGGCCACCGCATCTGCTCAAAGCGAGGGACGAAGTAACGCTCACAGTGTTGGCATGGCCAGCAGAAGTGATGCCGCGTTCCGGACTGCCAGAGCTTCCAGATGGCACTCTCGACTACCTCAGGCTCGGCTTCCTTCCAGAAGCGAAGGCCACTCCTCTCGTCGAGTCCGCTCTCAACCAGGCCCCGCGAAGGGGTCGAGGTAATGGCCGTGACGAAGTCAGCATAGGTTTCGCCACGCGCCTCCACGAGGCCCAACGGGTCACCCTGTCCTTTCACGTTGGCGAGCATCTCGTCGTATTCATCGACCAGCGCGAGGGCTGCCGGGCTCGACTTCAGTGCCGCCGATGATCCCGCATGGGCGAGACGTACCGGCACCCCGGCGACCACCTTCAGTGTCTTTTTCATGCGGCGGCCACGGACCACCTTGGCGGAGAGCGTTTCCGCTTCATCGAGCAGGCTCATCAGGCGCGGCTCGAACTGGTCAGTCAGGAAGTCCCTGATCGGACCAACGTAGAGGATCGGCGCAGGCCGTTGGTCGAGACGCGCTCCCAGGACGTCGAGCAGCCCGTCAGTCTTCCCCATCTGGGCGCCGCACACCATGACGACCCGCTTGTGCGTGCCGGCGTAAATGGCCCGTTCCACAGGAATGACGTAGGGCGTGACCCCTGGATCCCTCGGACCGGGCAGTCCTGAGGTTTCTGCGTAAACCCTGTTGGCGCGCGCCCACTCATCCGGCGGCAGCTTCGGCGCGGGCCGTAGAATTGCTTCTGCCAGCCTCCAGCACTTCAGCCTTTTCTGCGGCTCGCTCGGAAAGGCGCGAGAGGACACCATCGATTTCCGTTTCTACCTTCTGGCGCTCGGCCACGATACGGGTGAGCCGCGCCGGAAGGCCTGCAAGCTCCGACCTCACCATGCCGGCCAACTCCGCCATATCGTTCAGCGCGTCCTCGACCGGGATCAGTTCCCGCGAACGCTCGGCGATGCGGAGTTCGATCTCGAGTGCCCGGGCATCACGTACCCGGCTATCGACCGCCGACCTGGCGGAGCGGCGCTCATCGTCCTTGAGGTAGCGCAGATATCCCTGCACAGCACCCACGAGCTGTACGAAGCCACGCTTCTCAGGTCTCGGTATGTAGCCCTGCTTCACCAGCTGCCGGATGCGCTCCTCCGAGATCATCAGCAGCCGTGCTGCCTGGCCGATCGGGATCAGGCCTGCATGTTCCGCCACGTTGCATTCTCCACCCAAATGATCGTCAGGCTACGCCTTAGACAACAAAACCGCACCCGAAGTTGGTTGACTTTGTCTAGTCGGACCTGTCTTGTCCTCATGCTGCCCCGGGCAGCAACTTACTGAAACAACGAAAGCGAGAACACAACGTGGCGACCGGCAAAGTGAAATGGTTCAATGCAACGAAGGGTTATGGGTTCATCGCCCCTGACGACGGTGGTAAAGATGTCTTCGTTCACATCAGTGCAGTCGAGCGCTCCGGTCTCCAATCGCTTCAGGAGAACCAGGCAGTGTCCTTTGAGGTGACGACCGACCGTAGGACCGGCAAGGCGTCCGCCGAACAACTCCGCGCTCTGTGAGATACAGACAAGCATGACACGAAAAGCAAAGAGATCGGTCGCCAAAGCGAGAACCGCAAGCAAGAAAACGACGAAAGCCAGTGCGCGAAAATCCGCCAAGACCGGGTCGCCCGCTAGAAAGAAGCCCGAGCAAAAACTAACCCGCCGCAGCGGCGCCGACGTCGCGAAGCTCCAAAAGGCCGTGATCAAGAGCCTGAAAGCCGGCAAGTCCGCTCAAAGCCTTGCTGCGGAGTTCGGCATTTCGACGGCTTACGTCTACATTCTTAAGAACAAGGGCTGAGCACGAAACCTGCACATCGCTGTGTCGCGCGCTCTGGCAACAGGGCGCGTTTCTGCCTCCAAATGCACCTTTAAGGTCCATTTGAGTTAGAAATCAAACTATCATCTATTCCGCTTCACTTTTCCCGGTTTCCGAGCATGTATGGCTTGCACAACGGAGACCACCATGCACCGCCTCTCCAAAAACAATTGCACAGCATTGACCGCGTTCCTTGCCAAGAAAGCCGAGATCGACGCCATGCTGGCGAGGCTCGCGATACTGAGCGCCGACCACTTCTGCGCCGACCCGGACCGGGTGAACTGGGGCGATGTGGGGACCCTCGAGGACTATGCCCGCCACCTGCGACGCATCACCAACGCCGCCTTCCGGGAAGGGGAGCACGCCGAGTAACTGCGGCCACCAAGCCAACTGCTCTACCCCGCCTCGTGCGCGGGGCCCGGGGTCGTAGGAGCCGGAGATCATTCCGGCCCATGAACTCACGGAGCAGACCCATGACCAAACTCACGGATACCCAGCGCGTGATCCTCAGCGCCGCCTCACAGCGCACCGACCGCCTCGCTCTGCCGCTGCCCAAAAGCCTCAAGGGCGGTGCCGCCCGCAAAGTTGTGAACGCAATGGTCGACAAGGGCCTCCTCAGGGAGGTGAAGGCCAACCGCAAGCTTGGCGATCCCGTCTGGCGCGAGAGCGATGAGGGTCAGGGACTCAGCCTGCTCATCACCGAGGCAGGGTTGACCGCCATCGGCATCGAGGCAGAGCCTCTGAAGAGCAAGGCTCGGAAATCAGATCTAAAGCCTGCCACCGCCGAGCGCAACATCCGCGAGGGCACGAAGCAGGCGCTGGTGATCGGAATGCTTCGCCGCCCAGAGGGCGCGACCATCGCGGAAATCGCCGAAGCCACCGCATGGGCCAGCCACAGCATACGAGGATTCTTCGCGGGAGCCCTCAAGAAGAAGCTCGGCCTCGCTATCGACTCCGAGAAAGACGAGACCAGAGGGCGAGTGTACAAAGCCAGCAACTGACGCCCCGCGTCGAAAACAATGAAGCCGCCAGCGGGGCAGCTGGTTGTGTCAGTCCAGGTCTCTGTGCGGTTTCCCGACCCTGACCCAATGGGTTCGCAAACTGGCTTTCGCGAGAGGTGGGCCATGACCCATCCGCGCGGAGCGTGGCCGGGTCGGACATGGCTGTTTCCGATCTGAGGGATGCACGATGCTGACTACGGAATTTACCGCAGAACCGGAGTAATGTTATCGGTTCGGCGTGCCACTGGAGGATGGATGTCAAGATTCTACAGGCGCTTCTCGCCCAGCCGGATTGCTATCTACGCAGCGCTCTGGACATGGGCGGTCGTCTGCCTGTTCCCGCTGTACTGGCTCGGGCTTGCCTCGATCAAGTCAGTCGGCGATCTGGCGCGCGCGCCCAGCTATGTTCCCTTCCTCGACTTCATGCCGAGTCTCGCCGCATGGCGCTTCATCCTAGGGGACCCTGCAGATAGTCTCGTCTGGAGCTTTCTCAACTCCCTCCTGTCGGCCGGCACGGCCGCCATTGCGGCAGTCGTCATTTCAGGCCTCGCGATTTATGGCATCACCCGCTTTCCGGTGCGGCGGCGATGGCCGGGTCTTCTGCAGCGGCCGCTGATCGTCATCATTCTGGCCACCAGACTCGTTCCGCCCGTGCTGGTGGCGCTTCCACTCTATATGATGGCCCAAGCGTCCGGTCTCTTCGACACTCGGGGGCTCCTCATCGGCGTCTACACAGCCTTCAACCTGCCTGTGGCTCTTCTGCTGCTCGTGCCAGTGTTCGGTACGCGTGCAACCCCGGAAGAAGAGGCCGCCCAGATCGATGGCGCCTCTCACTTCGAGATCTGTTTCGGGATCCTTTTCCCCATGTTGCGCGGGCCCCTGGCGTTCACGGGCCTGGTCATCTTCCTGCTGTGCTGGAACGAGTATCTCTTCGCCGCCTATCTAACATCGGGGCATGCTCAGACCCTCACGCTCTGGATGGCGGGCCAGATCTCCATCAAGGAGGCCCAGGCCGGCGGGGACGCCGAGGAGCTCTCCCACATGGCGGCCGCGTCGGTATTCATGGCGCTCCCCGCCATCGCGCTCGCTGCCGCCATCCAGCATCACATCGCCCGCTCCCTCGCCAGCACGGTGTGGGGCGGCAAAACTGATGCGGAGAGAGAGTGAGGACTGCTTCACTGCCAAGCGGTCTCACGTACAACATACGTGGCCTGTCATCTGAAAGTGATCACGGACGCTGACGGCCCGTAGACCGGCATCCTTCACCCCCATTCCGGAAGCGTTTCGTTTCTAGATCCCAGCAGGCTTGGTGAGTGTTTTTGAGAGTTGGCTTTGTCAGCCGCGCCATCCACGCCGAGTTGAACTGCCGGCCGATCGCGTATCCCCCAATCAGGGACGTCATTGTGAACGGGCAAAGATAAGATTCTCATCGGTGCATGCAGCCGAAGAGTGGGAAAGCGATGACCTGCGTCAGAACCGCGAGGCCATAACCCACCACAATGTTCGTCACCGCCTCCATGAAGAACATCCAACGCGACTGCATCGGGTACCATCCTTCGACTCAGCTTCTATGCCGTCCTCAGCTTGCCAAAGGTTCGGCCGTCTTCATTCAAGAAGCATTATTTGCGGTAATCCTGCCCGCGCTCACGTGATCCTGTCCAAGGCCGTCACTTGTGCCGTGCACAGCCTCGGCATAGAAGAGCAGAATGCTGCAGCAAGCAAAGGCTTGGGCCCGCCATGTCAAACGCGATGTCGTGGCGGTCTGGATCGCCGCAGGTGATCCAAGAACCCCTTGGCATGCCAAGGTGATTGCAGCGGGCATTGCAGCCTACGCGCTCTCCCCCATTGACCTCATTCCTGACTTCATTCCTGTGCTCGGGTACCTGGACGATCTCATCCTTCTGCCGCTCGGCATACTTCTGGTGGTCCGCCTGGTCCCGCCCGAGCTCATGGCGGAATTCCGGGAGAAGGCAGCTGCGGTCCGATTGCGGCCCGCAAGTCGAGCTGGGCTTGCAGTAATTGTCGCACTCTGGCTCATCGCTGCCGGATTACTGCTCTGGCTGTTCTGGCCCGTTGCGCCCGCGCACATTCGCTTCTGATCCACGAATCGCTTTCAGGTCGTCGAAGGTCCGATCCTCGCCTTCCAAAACCGCCACTCCTCCTGTAAAATTCTGCCAACGCTCGACGATGACGTCGGTGTACTTGGGGTCCAGCTCGAGGAGCCGCGCTGAACGACCCGTCCGTTCGGCGGCGATGAGCGTGGTGCCTGAACCACCGAAGAGGTCCAGGACGATATCGCGGCTCTTGGAGGAATTGGTGATGGCACGTTCGATGAGCTCCACCGGCTTCATTGTGGGATGGAGATCGTTGATGCGAGGCTTGTCGACGAACCAGACATCACCCTGATCACGGGCGCCGCACCAGTAATGCTGGCTGCCCTCCCTCCAGCCGTAGAGGATCGGCTCGTACTGGCGCTGGTAGTCAGCACGGCCCAGCGTGAAGGTGTTCTTCGCCCAGATGATGAACGTCGACCACTTGCCGCCGGCCTCGGTGAAGGCCTTCTGCAGCGTATGGAGCTCGGATGAGCTCATGCAGATGTAGCAGGCCCCCTTGGTCACCATCAGCAGGTTGACGCAGGTATCGTAGAGGAACTGGTGGAAGCCCTTGCCCAGGGCGTCATTGAGGATGCGGCGGTCCTTGCCGCGCATCTTGTCCTTGGCCGAATTCCCGTAATCGACGTTGTAGGGCGGATCCGTCACCGCCATGTCGGCGAGCTGGCCGCCCATCAGCTTCTCGACATCCGTCATCACGGTGGAGTCACCGCAGAGGACCCGGTGGCCGCCGAGGATCCAGAGGTCGCCCGGCTTGCTGACAGCTTTGGCGGGAACCTCGGGTGCCTCATCTGGATCGGTGAGACCCTCGATCTGCTCGGCGCCGAGCAGCTTGTCGAGCTCGTCGGAGACGAAGCCGGTCAGCGCAAGATCGAAATCGTCGAGCTTCAGGTCGCCGAATTCCAGCCGGAGAAGTTCATCGTCCCACTCGGCATTCTCGTGCGAGCGGTTGTCCATCAGACGGTAGGCCTTGGCCTGCGCCGGGCTGAGGCCCTCCGCTACATGGACCGGCACGGTCTTCAGCCCCAGCTGCTTGGCGGCCTCAAGCCGGGTGTGGCCGACGATCACCACCAGCTTCTCGTCGACCACGATGGGCTGGCGGAAACCGAACTCGGCAATGGACGCCTTCACGGCATCGATGGCGGCGGTGTTGTTACGGGGGTTGCGAGCATAGGGGACCAGCTTCTCCACCGGCATATCGGTGACGATCATCGGACCCCTAACTCTCGATCGAAATGCCCATTTTCCGGGCCTTTCCGCGCGTGCGAGTCAAAACAAAACGGAAAAATCAAAAGCAGAAAAACGCTCGAAAACCGGGCTGCGGCGGCCGCGCTCTTCTCTGGTTGCAAATGGGGCTCCTACCCCGCCCCCGCCCCTCAAGGCGGCTTTGCTCCCAGCCGCCGGCCACCCAGCTGAGCACCGCTCAGCATCAATGCGATCAAGCGCGACGACTCGGTCAGGATGCGCGGGTTCTGGTCCTGCCAAGCGGCATAGGCCTGGGCGCGCAGCATCTCCTTGGGCACCGACGGTCCCCACAGCTGCTCGATCGGAAAGCGCGCCTTGCTGGTGCGCTTGAAGACGCCATTGTCGTAGCGCTTCACTACGAAGGCCGAGCGGAAGGTCTGCGCCCTGCCCCAGATCTTCGCGCGCACGCCGTAGGAGAACTGCTTCGAGCCGAAGAACGACAGCGGCAGGTGGCGCCCAGTACCCGACGTGACCGTGGCCATCGTGCCGCGCGTCGAGGACTGAAATCGTGTGGCAGCGTTGACGGCACCACGCGGAATGGAGGACTGCTGGACAAGCGAACGGCGCAGCTGTGTGAACGACTTGCGGCCTTCCTTGTTGAGGGCCATTGAGAACGCGCGGCGGGCTTCACCTTCGCCGACCCGATGGCACGCAACTTCGAAGCGGATCCTGACATCGTCTGCCTCGAGAAAGCGGACTCTCATGATCAGCCTCCAAATGGAAAGCGCCCGGAGAACTCATCTCCAGGCGCATTTCTGATCGTCCAATAACGGAACTTTTAGCCGCCTCGCAGGATGGCGTCAAGAGAAGATTTCAAGTAAGGAAATATACTGGCATAATTTTGTTGCCAGAATCTCTCACCTGGCAGTCGAGTTACAAACTCTCTCTCACCGCTTCATAAGGGCAAACACACCCCATCCCAAATATTCCCGCGTGTAGGTCGCGTAGCGTTGGGGTTCCGTAGCCAGCTTGCCTCTCACCTCTGAGGCAAGTTCGTCGTGCGGGTTGGCGTCCAGCCACCGCCGCATGGTGAGCCATTTGGCTGCTTCGTACCTGTCCCAGCTATCCTCGTCAGCGAGCACCATTTCGACGACGTCGTGACCAAGGTCAGAGAGAGATTTGAGAAGCTCTGGGAGCGTCAGAAAATCCGAAACCGATTCTGCAAGACACTGCTGGGCGATTTCCTGGGTAGGCGGCAGTTGCCGCCAGAATGGTTCTCCGATGAGGATGACGCCGTAGGTGCGAAGGCTACGCGCAAGAAGCTCGATAGTGCCGGCCACCCCGCCGCCTATCCATGTAGCACCCACACAAGCCGCCACATCGACCTTCTCGTCCGAGACGTAGCCGGCAGCGTCGCCGTGAATGAAGCGGACCTTGTCAGCCACGCCGAGTGCAGCGGCCCGGCGCTCGGCCTGTTGGGTGAACAGCCTGCTCTTGTCGACCCCGGTGCCCGTGATGCCAAAATCGCGGGCCCATGTGCACAGCATTTCGCCTGAACCGCTACCGAGATCGAGTATTCGCGAGCCTGAAGCCATCCGTAAGGCAACGCCCAGGATCGCGAGCTTCTCCTGTGAGAACGGATTGTGTATGCGGTGAGCGCTTTCCGAGATGTTGAAGATTCTTGGAATATCCAATGTGGAGCTTTCCTGATTGCGAGAGGCTGCCAGTTCTCTCAGCCCCCGGTGCCGTCCTTCTCCCGAAACCGTGTCTTGATCGGATTGTACTTCTCGCAGTTGATCTGCAGCAGGCTTTTGCCGATGAGGTTGTTAAACACCGTTGGGTGGTCGTGAAACTCTTCGAACAGCTTCTGCCGCATGGATGGAGCCCAGTTCTTGTTGATGTGCTCCGCAACCATCTGAGTTGCCTCGTCTTCCGGATAAGACTGGTGGAACGTGGCAATATCATTGGCCATGTGGATGAGATGGTTATCCATTCAAGTCGTCCTTTGCGGGTTACGTTCAGTATCCAGGCGCAAGGGGTGAGGAAAAACCGCAGGCCAGAACCTAGCAGGATGTGGCTCGCAGCTCAATGCACTCGCCTAACAGGCAGGAGAGCCACGCCACTGCATGGCTCTTCCGAATCCCTCGCGCCTCACAGACGGAACAGCCGCACCAGTGCGTTCAACGCCACTCTCAAGTTGCCGATGTCCTCTTTCTGCCACCGCATGGCGTCTTCGTCGGTGCAGATGACGCGGTAGACCAGCAGTGTCGGCCGCCTGCCCAATGACATCCGGTGGTCGCGGTCACAAGCGTCAAGTGCGCCGGTGGCATCGTTGAAACGACGCCTCAATCTTTGCACGACACTCCCATCCGGTTCTCCAACGCTGCCCCCAAAGATCCCCTCGTTGATCAGCAGGCCTGCGATGGACCGGGGGCTGGGGGCCGGGAGACCGAGCACCCCGTGGTGGTGCTTGTAGAGCTCGGCAAAAGCCATGCCTGCCTGGTACTGCTTCTCGCTGATCAATTCGCGGAAAGCGAGACGGCCAAGGGCTGACCCAAGCCGTTCGTCAGTGGCCTGCTTCGCTGTCACCCCGAAGTGCCGGCGGCGGGCCTCGATCACCGTGCTCATGGCCTCGCGCTCGGTTTCCTCGCGGGTGCGCTTGCCACAGGGGTAACGCCTGCCCGGCTTTCTTTTGCGTCCAGGTGCCATGGGTCAGTGTCCTTCCGCTTCGGGCGTGTTCGCAATTTCGGCGAGGAGTGCCGCGTAACCGCAGACATCGACTGCGGAATCCTCGTGCGCCGGGTCATGGGCGAGGCGGGCGAGTTTGAGATCGAGAAGGCAAAGGACCACCTGGGCGGCGGTGATCTCGCGGCCCAGCGTGACCGACCACCGGCTGGCAACCGCCGCCATGGAGCCAGCGGCCTCGCCGTACTCGCTGCCGCGCTCGGCAATGACATTGGCGACGTGTTTCAGGAACTGCTCGGCAGGTCTGCTCATGCCACACCTCCCCGGGTCTCGATGGCCCAGAGCAGAATGGCAATGGCATCGGCCTCATTATCATCGGCAGGCTCGAAACCGCGCTCGCGGACGGCGGCGATCATTGCCTGCTTGTCGGCATTGCCCTTGCCCGTGGCGAAGCGCTTGATGGTGCCGACGGGGACACCCTGGTAGGGGATAGCTTGAGCCTCGCACCAGCTGCTCAGTGCCGCGAGGAAGCCCCCGTAGATGTGGGCGGCATCCGTGCCGATGTGCCGGCGAACCTCCTCGAAGACGACAGTGTCGAGACCGCCGCTCACCGCGAGCGTCTGATCGAGCCACTTGCCGAAGCGGAGATAGCGCATGCCGCCGCCCTCGAAGCGGGTGGGCCGGAACTCGGCGGTGCCGTGGAGGATGCGGCAACGCCCGGTGCGGAGCGCCCAGCCTGTCGTGCTGCCGAGGTCCAGGGCGAGGATGGAGGGGGTGGATGGAGTTACATTGCACGCGAGCGAAGGGACGGCGTTGGCAACCATCATGATGGCCTCCTTGAATGAGATGGATTGTCGATGTGGCGGGTGGCGGCGCCTGCGTCAGGGCGGTCGCGGAAGGCGGATGTCACTCATCCGTCACCTCCCGCAGCCATGCCGGGACTGCTTTCCGGTCAGGGAACATGGGGGAGTGAGCTGCCTCACACTCCCCGCCACTCTCCCCGGGCGAAGCCTCTGATTTTGTGAGCCCAGGGGAATGTGGGGAGTTTGGGGAGTGTTTCTGCGTACCTTTCTCCTCATACGCGCGCGCGTGCGCGCGTGTAGGTGTTGAAAAACATTCCCAAAACTCCCCACACTCCCCGGAGCCTTGCGGATCAATAGGTTGAAGAGGGGAGTGTTGGGTGGGGACACTCCCCGCGACTTCGCAACACTCCCCGCTAACAGCCGGATTCGGTTCCGGAAAACACTCCCCACACTCCCCGGCCATCCGAAGACTCCACTGCTGAGCCTGGTGAGAGATGCCAAGTGCGGCCAGGCGGAGATCATGGACGCCGACCTTGAACACCCTGTCGCGCATCCTCGCCAATGACTTGCCGAGCCGGATACGCCGGGAGTGATCGTTGCCGTTGCCGAGCGGCAGCGGCGGCTCGGCCATCAGGGCCAGTTCGTAGAGATCGGCCGACTTCACCTCGGCTGTGCCATAGCGATGCCACCAGCCCGTCACGAAGGCAGCCCAGGCACTCCCTTCAGTATCCGAGGACGCCATCATCTCGTCGAGATTGCCGAGGAAGCCTTCGATGCCGGCGGTCTCCAGGATGCCGCCGATGGTGCCGGCCCAGTTCTCGTAGGAGCCGATGGTCTTTGTCCCTCGCGGGCGGCCAGCGGCAATCCACGCCTGGCAAAGGGTCAGGCAGGCGGCAACAAGCTGCGCCCGATTGGCGCGCACCCAAATCATGAGATCAGGATGCCGGAAGCTTCCACGCTGCCACGGCCGCTCGACATGGGCATCGAGACGGATGCGGATCAGGCGGCGCGCCATCTCGTTGGAGAACTCCGGGTTATTGCCAGTGGCGATCCACACGCAGCGGATCGGAAGCCGCGCCATCTCGGACGCCCCGAGGATACGGTCCTCCCAGAACGGAGCCGTGAGCGCCGCGGCCACGGCCGAGCTGTCCAGCTTGTTGCGCAGATTGTCGATGAGCAGGATGGATGGCACCTGGCGGAGCTTGGCCGTGACGCGCTTCCGCCATTCCTCGTCATCCCGACCTTCGGTCATGACGCTGGCGCCGGAGCCGGTGAGAATGGTGGCAATCGAATCCACCATCAGGGTGGCGCCGGTGCCAGGCGTGGGCTTCTCGATCAAATGCAGCGGGGTTGGACCGTTGATCATCGAGCGAAGGAACCCCAGGAGCAGGAGCGCCACGCCGTGCGCCATCTCGGACGGCGAGACGAAGGGGAAGTCGCCGAGAAGGTCCTCGCAGATGAGGGCGCGCGCCTCGGCAATCTGCTTCGAGGTGGGGCGCTCGGGAACGGCAGGCACGGCAAAGCCCGGCGCCGGCTGATAGAGCAGTCGCGCGTCGGGATGATAGCCGGGGCTGGTGAGGAGCTTGCCATTCCGTCCGAAGACGGGCGTGTTGACGATGCCCATGAGCACCGGGAGACCGGGATCGGGCGTGGCGAGCACGGACTTGACGACGGCGAGTGGCGGCGGCGCGGGGACCATCTCCCCCTTCGCATTTTGGCGAACCCAGGCGGCAAGCCGTGCCAGCATGTGGCGGAGCCGATCCTCATTCAGCGCGGCGGCAACGGGGCGGCCCTCATCGTCAGGCACCACCCAGGTGGGCTGGCCGGCATAGCGGAAGAGCCAGGGCGTGCGGTTGGACGCCAACAGCAGCGACCACACCCGCTCGACCGCACGCGCAAGATCGCCCTCGTCGGCGCGGAGAACCGGCAGGTCGTCAGGCTCAGTCACATAGTTGAGCGGGCGATGCTGCCCGATCTCCGGCGCTGCATCTTCCTCCTTCGGGAGAGCGCGCATGATGGCCGCCTTCACGGCGTCCGCACCAGAGGCCGTCAGCAGGTCGTTGAAGTCCTGACCGGCCATCGGCGGCAAGGCGATGACGGCCTCCCTGCCCTCCATGCGTAGCCGTCGTGCCGCCGTCTCGGCAGCGCGGAGACCCGCTCCGGAGGCATCATTGTCGGCGAGGATGATGACCCGGCGGGCAGCGGGAGGCAGCTGCACCTGCTCCAGGCCGGACGTCGACAAGGTAGCCCAGACGGGAAGGCCGGGACACGCCGTCATCACCGCGAGCCCTGTCTCGATGCCCTCGCTGATCCCGAGCGCACCTTCCCCTGCGAACGATGCCAGCCTGACGGCGCCGCCGGCGACCTTCCCCAACATCATGCGGGATTTCGGCACAGACGCCTTGGTCACGGCTCCGCCGGCACGTTCCTCGAGCCAGGTCCGATGCAGCCCGCTAATCGTCCCGGAGCGATCGCGGATGAGGCCCACCATTGCCGCGAAGCCTGCCTTCGCCTCCCAGTGCGTGAGATCCGGGTGATACCGGAGATCCGCCCCCACCGGCATGATAAGGCCGCGACCTGCAAGGTAGCGCGCCGCCGGGGTACCTGCGATCGGCAAGAGCCCCGACTGGATGTGTGCCATCTCCTGAGCGGCATCGCGCTTCGGCAGAGATGGCGTCGTTGCCGGCGCCCGCCATTCCGGCATTCCGGCCAGGACGCCGGTCATATCCGCCGCCGCCCCGATGAGGGCTGCGCCATCGAGGCCGGTTGCATGCGCCAGCGTATTGATGGGACCTCCGCCCTGGTCGCCATCGAAGTCATGCCAGTCCCCGGCATGCGGTCCCTTCAGGCTGATGACACAGGATCCGTAGCTACGAGGTTCGGCACCCCCGATGTTGGCCAGCCGCCATTCATCGCCTAGGCGCCGGCCATTGGGGAACAGCTTCGGCACCCAGGCCTCCGCCGTCTCGCGAAGCCGCTGCACCACGAGGTCGAGGTCGTAGTGTGCCGCGCGGCCTGCACGAGGCGGCTGGACGTCGTTGAGATCGATGAGTACCGCGCTCATCCAGCATCCTTCCAGCAGCGCGTGGAGAAGGCACAGAAGCGGCAGACATGGAATTCCGGACTGGCGGCGATCCTAGACGGCAGGTCATTGGCCTCGGCGGCACGGATGATATCGGCGGCCTTGTCGGAGAGCACCTGTGCCACATGGGGCACAAAGGGTACCTGCTCGTGATGGAGCTCCTGCGTGTCCTTGTTCAGGCAGGTGAAGAGCGCCACCCCGAGCTCCATGTAGGCCATGTAGAGCTGGAGCTGGGCGTAATAGACGGGCTTCGACAGCTCGACGCCGCGCTTCACGACGTCTGACCACGACTTGTGCTTGAGCGCCTTGTGCTCGAAGAGTGCTGGCCATGCGATGCCGACATCGGGACCACCGATGATCACGCCGTCGATATGCCCCCTGATTCGGCCGCCGGCGGTCTCGAAGCCGAACTGACCGCCGTCGCGGCGCTGGGTGAGGAGTTCGAAGCCTGCTGACTTCAGCCAGTGGATCGAGAGGTCCTCGAAGGCGTGCCCGGCCGCGAAGATCCGCAGCGCCTGGCCGGAGAACCCCTTGTCGGGATCCTCAGGGGTATGGGTGTATTCGTAGACGAGCCGGCGGCTGCAGGCCTCGCCGATTCGGCTGACGCCGAGATAGCTGCGCTTGGGCTGCGAGGCATGCTGTGCCAGGAGCGCCCGGTCGATGAGCTGATTGACGCGGGCGCTGAGCGGCAGCTCCGCAGCCGTGTAGATCGAGCCGGAGCCATGATTGAGATCGAGGTGCATGCAAGCCTCAGAAGGGTACGTCACCCCGCCCCGACTGGCGGAGCATGGAATCCTGGAAGCCGTCGACGCAGGTCTCGATGATGCGGTCGATGTCGGCGGGCGAGCGGTCGAAGAAGGGTTCCATGAGCCCCAGTTCGGTGAGCGTTGCCGCGAGAAAGGCGCGCGCATCGCGAATGGCGCGCTGTTCCATATCCGTCTTGTCGATCATGCCGTGGTTCTCCAGAGCGAGGCTCGAGCCCTGTTCGAGGCAGCGCATCGAGCAGAAGCGGTATTGCGGATAGCGGTCGCGACGCAGCTCGCGGCAGTAGCCGAAGCCCCGGGCCTCGCGGCCGCAGAGCGCGCACGGACCTAGCCCGCCAGCAGGAAGCTCCTGAGCACGGCTGTCTCCTCCGGCTTCGCCGCGATCCTGCGGGAGGCCAGGACAATGAAGCGGGAGATCACATTGTCGGCGATCGCCTCGAGATCGCGCATGGTGAGAGACCGGATGGGCTGGTCGAGCCGGCCTCTTGCCTCGAGCCATCCTCCGATCTCCCTTGCTGCCTCACGCGTCACATGCGCCTGCCACTCGTCCTCGGTCATGGGGCGAGGCTCAGCTGCTGAGCCACGCCGGTGCGGCCCTGGCGGGCTGCGCGGGAGCTGCCGGCCGGGGAGGGGCGGATCCAGGCTGAGCCGCGCCGCCACCGCTGAGCGCGCCGCCCCAGGAGGGCTTCGGGTCAGCAGGGCGGGCTGTCGCGCCGCCCTGCCCCCAGGCAGGCTTCTCAGTCACTGGTTTCTCCGCCCGCGGACTGCTGGCCGGCGCCGCGGCGACAGGCTCGCCATTCATCACCTTCTGCCATTCGGGTGCCGTGGGCAGAACCACATGGGCGAGCCGGTTCTGGTCGCGGTAGGCGCCGCGGCCCGGTTCGACGGCGATCTTCGCGACGAAGCTGATACCGTCAAGGTCCGAGAGACCCCTGAGCACGCGCTTCGCCTTCGCCGCCTCGCTCATGTCTTCGGGGTTGAGCCCCAGCGCGCTATCGATCATGGCGCGGAAGGTCGACTTCGAGATCTTCCAGCCGATCGACTGGCCCTCCTCGTCGAGCTTGCCGCCCGATACCGTGAAGGCCTGCCAGAACTTCCGGCGCGCGTGGGGTCCCTCGAGCACCGTAAACTCGGAGTCGAGCGACAGGACATCGCTTCCCGGCTGGTTCGAGGCCTTGAGGAGGCCCTTGTCGAGGTCGCCGGCGCCGTCGACACCACCCTTGCGGATATGCATCGCCACCCGGGCGTAGGTACCGTCCGGGATCAGTTCGCCCATCACCTGCGGCTGGGCGTCGTTCATGTCATAGGTCATGGGGATCAACCTTTCCGGGGAGAGTGGATCTTGGAGAGAAGGATGGAGAGATCGGCAGGCTCGGTCAGATCGAGCTTGCCGGAGCGGTCCTTGGCGGGAACGCCATAGGGGTTCACTGTCTGACAGACGAGGCGGCGGGTCCGGCCCTTGGCAGGGTCGTGCCGCCAGCCGTCGCCGTCCGGCTCGAACAGGCCCAAGGTGGCGACCTGGTCGACAATGCCCGGAAGCTCGCGGGCAACCTTTCCGCCCTCGAGCTGTGGCTGCCAGTTCGACCGGTTGAACTCGTCCGTCACCTGCTCGAGGATTCCGACGAAGATAGTGGTTTTCCCCTCGGCATGCTGGAGATGCTTCAGGAGCGTAATCACCTCGCGGGCGAGCAGGCCATAGGCGCCGCGCACGTCGGGCTTTCCCGTCCGATCGGAAAAGGCTTCCGGCTGCTGCTTTGACCAGGCCATGGCCTGCCGTGTCAGGTCGGTAATCGAGTCGACGAAGATGTAGCGCTTCGCCGTCACGAGCTGAGCCAGGTCCGGGTAACTCCTGGCCACATGGGTATAGTGCCCCTCCGAGTAGTACCCTTGCGGGTCCGCGGCCGGGTTCACCCCGCCGATGAGGCAGGCAAGGTCGCGCGCATCCTCGAAGCTCCTGATCGGAATACTGTCACCATCCCAGTCCTGGACCGACATGAGGCCCGCCTCGAAGTCGAGGCAGAGGGTGTCGGGGCCTGGCAGCGTGACGGCGAGCCTGGTCTTGCCCACCCCGCTGGGTCCGAGAATCGTCATCGTGGTCTTGGCCATGGCGGCCGAGAGCCGCATGTCGGCGGTGACGAGGCGCAGGCTCACAGGCGCCTCCCGTGGTCAGGCGGGAGAAGGTGATAGCTCGGGCGTCCCGTCTCCACGGTACGGGCGCCGCCGAAGAGTTCCCTGAGGCGGGCCGGCCATGCCTCGTAGGCACGCTCGGACACCTCGAACCTGATCTTCACATAATCCGCAGGGTCCTCGCCCCAGCCGGCGCGGATCAGTTCGACCACTTCCTTCAGCCGCTGCTGGTCCCATTTGACGCGCTTCGGCAGATCGGCGACGACCACGAAACCGTTGTCCTCGAAGCGAACGGTGCCGGTGTCCTTCTCGAGCGCCGCACGGGCCTGGCGGGCCCGGGGCCCATAACGGTAGTCGAGGGCGGCATCGAGCTTGTCGTCGAGGCGCTGGGCCTCCTCGAGCACCTGCTCGACCTCACTCTTGAGGTTGGCGAGGGTCGCGGCGGGAAGGACAGCCAGTTCGCCGACGTTCATCGACCTGATACCCGAAAGGCGTGTTGCAGGGTCCTGGGCCT
Organism: Aestuariivirga sp.; assembly: GCF_046294715.1. GTDB lineage: Bacteria > Pseudomonadota > Alphaproteobacteria > Rhizobiales > Aestuariivirgaceae > Aestuariivirga. The sequence goes on from NZ_JBKBKI010000001.1 coordinate 80,762, forward strand.
CAAGCATGCTGCAGCCTCCGGCCACGGGAACTGGGGGACGTCGGACGGCGGAGGGCGTGGAGTGCGCCCCGCGTGCGGACCGCGAGGTAAAGCCAGTCGTGGTTTCCGACCCTGCGCTGGACCGGGATGACGAGCCCCATCGATTCGGTCGAGAGCACGCGGTCCGCGACATCGCTGAGCTTGCGGCGCTCGCGGTCGGTGAGACCACTCACCGAGGGCATGCGGTCATGCGAGAGGTGGCCGCGGTAGTAGACGAGCGTCTCTCCGGGCTCGGCGTCGATCAGCCAGTCGACGAAGCCATTCTCTTCGACGATCGCCGAGAGGGTTGGAACATGGTGGCGGGGTACCTGGTCGGGGCGGGCAAGCATCGGTCAAACCTTTCTCGTTCAGCCGCAAGGCGCTTGCGGCCGCTGAACCCTGTGATGTCGGAGGGAGGCGGTCCCGGAGCTTGCGTGCCCGGCGTTCCTCTCTGCCCCTAGAGTAGCGAGCGGGCCCTCGCGTCTTCCCAGGAGGTCATGGGCGGATCAGCCAGCGCCGCGGTGCGAGATCCACCGCGACCAGCCGGTAGCGGAGTTCGCGAAGACGGCGGTGGAATTCGCTGGAGGAGAGCCGCGACAGGCGCTGAGCCTCGCCCACATCGCCATCGGTCTCGCGGATGGAACTGGCGACCAGCCCATAGTCATCCGGAAGGGCACCCAACACATCATTCACCGCGATTGCCTCGACCAGCGCCGCCTCGGAGGGAAGTGCGTCGTCCACAAGTGTATCGGAGAGGCTCAAGCCACCCTCGCCGTCCGGATCGAGAGAGGCATCGAGACTGACGGTCTCCCGATCCCAGCCCGCGACGATACGGTCGGCAATCACCTGTGCGGCCTGCCGGCCGATGCGAATGGCAAAGGCGACGTTGCTGCCGCGGCTATCATCGAAATAGTGCCAGCGCTCGACCAGCATAACGAGGATGTCCTGCTCGGCGTCTTCCTGCTCCGCCTGCGACAGCCTGAGCGACCGCGCCAACTTCCGTGACTGCGCGGCGGCGGTCGTCATCATCACCTGGAGGTCCCGGCGGCTGATGTTCTCCCGGGTGGTCTGACATCTGGTGGCCGTATTCGACAAGTCCGCCTCCCCACGGGATTGCTTGATTGCGCACATGCGCAAACGCGCACATGCACGTCTGCCCTCGGCGGCCCGGAGACCGCGGTGAAATCGGTCAGGATGTGGTGTGGTTCAGAGGATCAGCGGTTCAGCGCCTTGAACTGCCGGTAGACCGACACCGCGACCGAGATGTCGTCCTGCATGTCGGGTGGCAGCCGCTGGGCCTCGATGAAGGCGCGGTCGGTGCCAAGCCCCAGCCTCCGGCAAGCCGAGATGATCAGCTGGTCCTTGGGCGCCTTCTCGAGCCCCCGCTCGATCCGCGACCAGTAGGCCGGCGAGATGTTGATGTCGCGGGCGAAGTCGATCAGCATGATGTTGGCTTCCTCGCGCCTGGCGCGGATCCACTGTCCAAAGGCCATGGCCTGTCCCCTCAGTGAAACGTCCTGGGCCGCGGCGTGCGCAGAAGATCGTAGCGCGCCAGCCGCACCCTCATGAATTCAGCGGAAACCCCATAGAGTTCGCCGAGCTCGAACATCAGTTCCATCGCCTGCTCCGGATTGAGCGAGCGGCCATCGACCGCCGGCGCCCCCGGGATGACCTGGGATGGTTTCTCGGACATTGGCAGCCGGTTGCGCTTGGCTTGACGCAACCAGTCGACGCGGATCAGGGGTGCTGGCACGAGAAGACCTCCCATGAACTCGTTGGCCCGCATTTCCATGGGGTTCCACGCCATGGCCGGGCGTGGGTTGATCTCCGAGGCGACCCGCACGAAGGTCTCGCCGGGCCTGCTGAGCCAGACCGGCGCATCGAAGACGACATGGCCCAGTTCATGAGCAACGGTGGAGCGGAGCAGGGTCTCCGAGGTGTTCAGGCGGGGCCCGTTGATCGACACCAGCACATGGAGCGGCGTGGCGTCATGGTACTCGGTAACCCCCAGCACCTCCTCGTCCTCGGCATTGCGGACGTCATGGTCGAAGTCCCAGAGGACGTCGTACCGGATGCCATTCACCTCGAACCGCGAGGCCTTCTCCTCCATGGCGGCAAGATCCAGTCGTCGCGCCAGCGGTTCGCCGGGGAGCTGTCTCCGCACCTGCTGGGCCACAGTCCAGATCTCGCGATTGGACAGCTGCACCGGCTCATGGCTCAGGGCGGAATGGCGGAAGCAGGCGATGATCGGGGACATGGAACGCATCCTCTCACGAAATTTGTTCCTTTTTTGTTCCATAAGCGAAGGTTCCTGTCCATAGGAATTTTAGTAAACGCGCAATCGCACGAGCCCGCTGTGGACAAGCTGTGGATAACCGGCGATGCGGTTTACTCAAGGGTGATCGGGGTTACTTGCTGATGGCGCTGGCTACGTCCCGGCCGGCTTCCCACCGAGCAGATCGGCTTCGAGTTCGCGCGCTGCCTCGTCAAACACATCGTCTAGCCAGGCGTTGATCCCGCGGGCGCCTTCGACCACCCGCCGCGCCCAGTCCAGGTAATCCTTCTTGCGCTCCGGGGGCCAGTTTCCGGGCGGCGAGTTCACGAGCGACCGGATGTTCGAGATCTTGTCGGCGATCTTGATCATCTTTGCGCGTGACGACTTTTTGGGGGTATTCAGGACCTGAAGGTCCTTGCGTCTCTGCTTCGGCAGGCTCTTGTCGTCCGTCACCTCGGCCACGAGTTCCGCGATGTCGCGGTTGAACGTTCCTTCCAGCTCCGTACGGGTGGTGTCAGTGTCTTCGATCGTGTCGTGGAGCACTGCAGCTGCAATCAGGTTGAGGTCAGAGCCATCCGTCGCCGCGGCGACCAGGGCGGCCACTTCCAGCAAGTGATTGACATAGGGCTCCTCCCTGACGCCCTTTCGCCGCTGGCTCGTGTGCCGCTCCGCGGCAAAGGCATAAGCTTGCGAGACAAGCACGATAGTGGTCATCGAGATCTCCTGCTCTCGGACCTTCGATCCCGCCAGGGATCACGGCCCTGCGGTTCACATGTTGGGGAACACCAGGAATGTAGACATCCATACTGCTCAACGCAAGGGCTGCTGGCAGCCGGTTTTGAACTGCCCTCCCGGGACCTTGTGGCAAAACGGATGGGTGCAATTCCTACTATGGAAGCATGAAGTTCATTCTCCATCCGGATCGCATGTCCCCGGACAACCGTCTCGCAGAAGTGAGCCATATACTGGCTGCCGGTCTCATCCGCATGTTTGCCGCACAGTCCAGTTCTTTATCTCCGCCGCGGCCCCAGACAGTTGTCGACTTATCAACCGCCGAGAGCGGTGGTCACCCTCGCAAACCACGCAACCGAGTTGGAGGATGATGATGCGATCTGCGACGACACCTAAAGCTACCGCACTGCCGCGACCAGGCGAGGATGCTGGCACCGACGACGCCGTGCTGGCCCAGCTGGCCGCCATGCAACGCCTGTCGGTCAAGGAGCTTAAGGCGAAGTGGGAGGCCCTGTTCGGCACCCCTGCCCCGAACAATGCCCGTGCGTTCCTAGAGCTTCGGATCGGGTACCGAATCCAGGAACTGACCTATGGCGGCCTCACCAGGGAAACGCGTAGGGTGCTGGACCTCCTGGCCGATGAGGTGGAGGGCAAGATCACCCGCAAGAGCATGGTGGCCGACCCACGTAACCCGGTTGTCGGCACGAAGCTGGTTCGTCAGTGGGATGGGGCCGAACACACCGTGACGGTGATGAGGGACGGCTATGAATGGCAGGGACGAAAATACCGCTCCCTTTCCTCGGTTGCCAAGGGAATCACCGGCACTAACTGGAACGGCTTCCGGTTCTTCGGCATGCGCGAGAAGAAGAGGGAGAAGCTGGCATGAGCAAGCCATCCGTCGTCCAGATGCCGAAACGTTCCCGCTGCGCCATCTATACCCGCAAGTCCTCGGAAGAGGGCCTCGACATGGAGTTCAACTCCCTCGACGCCCAGCGCGAGGCCTGCGAGGCCTATGTCGCCAGCCAGCGGTCGGAGGGCTGGGCAGCCATCCGGGAGCGCTATGACGATGGTGGATTCTCCGGCGGCACCCTCGAGCGCCCTGCCCTGAAGCAGCTGCTCGCCGACATCGAGGCCGGCCTCATCGATGTGATCGTCGTTTATAAGATCGACCGCCTCAGCCGCTCGCTCATGGACTTCGCAAAGCTGGTCGAGGTGTTCGACCGGAACAGCGTCACCTTTGTCTCGGTCACCCAGAGCTTCAACACCACAACTTCGATGGGGCGCTTGACCCTCAACATCCTCCTCTCCTTCGCCCAGTTCGAGCGGGAGGTTATCGGCGAGCGCATTCGGGACAAGTTCGCAGCTTCCCGCAAGCGCGGTATGTGGATGGGCGGCTTTGTTCCCATGGGGTATGACGTCAGGGATAGGAAGCTGGTGGTCAATGAAGCCGAGGCCCAGACCGTCCGGATGATATTCGAGCGCTTCGTGGTATTGGGCTCTGCCTCCACGCTGGCGCGGGCACTGCTGACCGAACGGGTGCATAACAAGCGCGGCAAGCAGATCGACAAGGGCTTCATCTACAAGCTCATCAACAACCGGGTCTATCTGGGCGAAGCGGTCCACAAGGGGTCCTCTTACCCCGGCGAACATGAGGCCATCATCTCCCAGGACCTGTGGGACAGCGTCCACGCCATCCTGAAGGAAAGCCCCCGCGCCCGAGGGGCCAAGAACCGCGTCGGAACCCACGCCCTGCTCAAAGGCATCATCTTCGCCGCCAATGGCACCGCCATGACACCGACCTCCACCCGAAAGGGCGAACGCCTCTACCACTACTATGTCTCGATGGATCTGCTGCGGAATCGCGACATACCTGACGGCGCGGGCCCTGCGCGACTTCCTGCGGCAATGGTGGAAGGTGCCGTAGTCGCAGAGTTGCGGCGCCTCGTTGCGACGCCCGACGTAGTCGCAAGGGTCATTGAGGCGTGCCGGAAGGGCGACGGCTGTATCGACGAAAGATCTATGGTCGAGGCACTCCGGAAATTCAATGGCCTCTGGGAGACGCTGTTTCCGGCGGAGCAGTCACGTGTCGTTAGGCTCCTCGTCGACCGTGTGACCGTCAGCGCCAACGGCCTTGCAGTCGACCTTCGCAACAACGGCATTTCGATGCTGGCCAGGGAATTGACTGTCAGCACAGCGTTGGGGGCTGCAGAACAATGACCAGCGTCAACGACAACATCCGGGTCGTCATTCCCCTCAGCAACCGTCGCCGCAACGGTCGTCCCAAGATCCTGCCACCAGAAGATATTCTGGAGCAACAGGTGCGGGTCCAGACTCCTCACATCCTGAGGGCACTCGGACGGGCGTGGGCGTGGCGGCGGAAGCTGGAGAGCGGGGAAGTTGCCACGGCAGGCGAACTGGCTAAGATGGAATTTGTAACGGAGCGGTTCGTTAGTCGTACAATGAGACTGTCGTATCTGGCGCCGCAAGTTCTTGAAATTCTCATAGAGAAGCGCATTCCACCTTCGCTCAAACTGCCCGAGTTAATCGCCACCACACTCCTATCATGGGCTGAACAGCAAAATCAGGTATTCAGCGAAGGCTCAAATCGCATGAGAGAGCACGGCTAATCAATCAGACTAACCAATACAACCTTCACGTTTTCGCAAAGTCATAGTGGCCATGCTTGATTTTTTTCTGAGCCCGTCGAAAGCACCACTCAGGGGCAGTGTAAGATTCACCGTTGGCTGCCTCTAACCTCTCACGCGCAGCTCTGTAATCCGTCTCAAAGTCGCCAATAAGCTTGTGAGGGCCGGCTCTCTCTAAGTCGGCGAAGACGATCTCCAGATTCTTGTACTCACCTGCCAAGCGCGCCGCAGTAGGCAAATGTTCATCGAGCTTCAAAGCAGTATAAATCGCTGGCACCAGCCCGGCCAACAAAGCCGACAGTGCTGTAAGTCCTGCATAATTACTGCTACCTTTGAGAAGGTCCCACCCTGCAATTGCTCCCAAAACGATTGGGACCACTACGAAGGCTATTCTCAGGTAGCGGAGGGCTCGCAGCCATATGAGAAGCGTCGTTGAGCTATAGAGACAACGCTCTCTCTGCTCCGCGCATAGAGTTTTTAGTGCATTCGAAAGTGATTCATTCATGCGAGCGGTATGTCCTTTCCGAATATCTTCTGCCATTCGATACCTGCGAGAATGTGTGAGTCCTCGCTCTCATAGTGGGCAGCTTTGGCAGATCGCTCAAAAGCACTCTGCGCTTTGGACACCCAATCGCTCGTCAAGCGAATAGGTTCGTAAGTTCCTGGGACATACAGTGTGGTTGTTCCCTGCTTTGACAGCCAAAGGAAAAAATCACGAATCATCCAGTCATAGAAGGTCGCCGATTGACCGGCGTGCTGCCATTGATCCAAAAAATTGACAGCCAAGAGCTCGAGATAGAACGACTTAAGTGGGACTGAACAATACGACTGCCAACATTTCAACATGCGAATTAGGTCGCGAGTATTGTTATTCCACTTGGAATTCGACGCTTGAATATGACTGCTTTCGGCTTCTGGATCGAAGTTCTTATATGTCCCTCCTCCAGTCGTTATGGGAATCCAATATTGTCCGTTCTGCAACTTGAAACCAGGCAGTAGTTCGACTGAGTAGGTCTGGAAGGGGACGGCGACCACAGGTCCGTCCCCACGTATTTCGGTTCGGGGAAACGATTTCTGCAGTTCCAACTTAATCTCTTGAAGAAGCTGGGATTGTTTGTTGCCAATCTTGAGTTCGTAACGCTCAAATACTGAATAGGGTAGCCTGAACAGGACATCCACATCTCTGGGGGGCCTAATCCGCGTATACTTGCCCCAAGAGCCCACATACTGGCTGTTGTCAGTACTTGAGGACGACGAATAGTATTTTGCGTTGAGAGGAGCACATACGCTCCCCCTCTTCGTTGACCCGTCGTCGAGCTGAACTTGGCTCAGTGTGATGTTGCTGAGAAGGGTTTTAAATCGATCTGCTACCGACACCCGAGATCACCGATGCGTACTGAGAGGTGCATATTGGGTGTGCTTGCCGATTCGGAAAAGATCGAAGACGACAGCGTCAGCTGATTTCCGCAGGGCAAATGCAGGCGTTCGCTAAGACGGTCTCAAGCTGCGCCACCAGATCATACTCCGGGCCTGATCCGCTCCACTAGTTCTAATCCCTTCCGAACGGGAGAGAAACGCGCACAAAAGTTCGGGCGCCTCAAAACGCCAAATAACTGGTCTAGCCCAGCATTTTCAGACCGTACCAATTTCACGAAAGTCCGGTCGGAATGAGACGGACGTGCTTCTGAGACCGATTTCCGACTCGTACGCAGTCTCAGCAGTACGGTCGCCTCCGCCAAACCTTTTTGAAACCGAAAGGAATTTCGGTGCTCATATGGAGTGTTTGGGAGTTTGCAACTTTAAAGTGGCGGAGAGGGAGGGATTCGAACCCCCGGTACGGTCACCCGTACTCCGCATTTCGAGTGCGGCGCGATCGACCACTCTGCCACCTCTCCGCGTTCAGGCGTGCCTGATGTGACCGCGGGGGCTAGATAGCCGAGAGAACGGCGGCTGCCAACCCCTTTTCGCCGGGCCGGTTGACTCGGGCGCCGCGCGTGCTAGAACGCCCCCGTTCACGGACAGGCAGGACATGGCCTCAGGGATTGCCAGCATCGGTCTTTGGCGCGCCGCATTCGCGGGCCGTGCTGCACGGGCCGTTCGCGTGAAACTCACGAAAACCACCAAAACGGCGTGAGCCTTCTCCCCCGGCCTTCCCCCGCGGGGGTGGAGGGCCGAACCCCCTTTGCCCGAGAGCGGAGCCGGAACGGCTCGCGGGGGACGGGCTGGACGGCTTGCTTCTAGGAGAATGAAGATGGGTTACAAGGTTGCAGTCGTCGGCGCCACGGGCAATGTGGGCCGCGAAATGCTCTCGATCCTCGACGAACGCCAGTTTCCGGTGGACGAGTGCCACGCCATTGCTTCGCGAAAGTCCATGGGTGTCGAGGTGTCCTTCGGCGACAGGACGCTGAAGTGCCAGGATCTCGAGCAGTTCGACTTCTCGAAGGTGGATTTCTGCCTGATGTCGGCAGGTTCCGCGGTGTCCAAGGAATGGTCGCCGAAGATCGGCGCCAAGGGCTGCATCGTGATCGACAACTCCTCCTGCTGGCGCTACGACCCGGAAGTGCCCCTCGTAGTGCCGGAAGTGAATGCCCATGTGCTGGCGGAGTACATGGCGAGGCCCAACCGCCGCAACATCATCGCCAACCCCAATTGCTCCACCGCGCAGCTCGTGGTGGTGCTGAAGCCGCTCCATGACGTGGCGAAGATCAGGCGCGTGGTCGTTTCCACCTACCAGTCCGTCTCGGGGGCCGGCAAGGAGGGGTTGGACGAGCTGTGGAACCAGACCAAGGGCATCTTCGTCACCGACGCGCCGGAACCGAAGAAGTTCACCAAGCAGATCGCCTTCAACGTGATCCCCCATATCGACGTGTTCATGGACTCGGGCGACACCAAGGAAGAATGGAAGATGACGGTCGAGACCAAGAAGATCCTCGACCCGAAGATCAAGCTCACCGCCACCTGCGTGCGCGTGCCGGTGTTCGTCGGCCACTCGGAAGCGGTCAACATCGAGTTCGAGCAGCCGATCTCGGCGGAAGAGGCGCGCGAGATCCTGCGCGAGGCACCGGGCTGCATGGTGGTCGACAAGCGCGAGAACGGCGGCTACGTGACGCCGGTCGAATGCGTGGGGGACTTCGCCACATTCATCTCCCGCATCCGCGAGGACGCCACGATCGAGAACGGCCTCAACATGTGGGTCGTCTCCGACAACCTGCGCAAGGGCGCGGCACTGAACGCCGTGCAGATCGCCGAGAGCCTCATCAACCGCGGGCTCATCCGCAAGGCGGCCTGAGGCATTCGAGCGCCTTCGGGGCGGGTGTGATATCCGTCACATCCGCCGTTCGGCAGCTGGGCTATCCAGGGGTGCTTGTCCACCGGTGGAGATCCCATTTTGCCGTATCCGAGGCTCACGAAGTGCATGCCGAACGAGTGCCGGCACAACCCGTTCCACGATCTCCACAAGGCGCTGCGGCTCGGCCATTGCCGGATGCTCGCGGCCCTTGGCGCCCATGATTTCGCCGATGCCGCGTCGACGGCCGAGCTTCTCGCCGGCTTTGGCGGCCTTCTGGCGCTGAACCGGCGCCACGCGGAAGCGGAGCAAGCGGAACTCGACCGCGCCGTTTCCAAGGCGCCGGAGATTGCCGCCCATGCGAAACAAGACCACGCCGGCCATCTCGCCGCGCTGGCAGAGCTTCAGTCGCTGGTGCGTTCCGTCCAGGTGGCCGCTCCGGCGCGCCGGAACATCGCGGGCCAATCGCTCTATCGCTGCTACGCGCTGTTTGCCGCCTCCGACATGGCGCGCATGGATGCGGAGGAAACCGCACTCCTCGGCCTCCTCCACCAGGCCCTCACCGACGACGAACTGCGCGACATGGAAGGCCGGATCCTGCGCACGCTCAGCCGGGACGAACTCGAAACCTGCATGAGCTTGTCGGGGCCAGCCTTCAGCCCCTCGGAGAGGCCCGCCGCCTTGGCAAAGCTCACCACCGCCATCGCCAGCCAGCCCGCTTCCCCGGCAGGTTGATGGCGCGGCGCTCCTGCTGCGGCCCTTTCTGAAATTTCTGTTTCATTCGTTGTCGAGTGTGATTCATATCACTACAGATCGCCCTTCAACGGTCTAACCGGTGCCCGTCAACCGAATGAAGGGAACCCTGCCATGCTGAAGAACCGCGTTCCGGACGAGACCCGCCCCAACTTCTACCACGCCATTCACAAGGCCTTGCGGCTTGGCCACTGCCGCATGCTCGCCGCACTGGGCTCGCATGATTATCGCGACCGGCTGAAGACCGAGACCCTGATGGCCGAGCTCCGCAACCTGCTGGCCCTCGGCAAGTCCCATCTCGAGGGCGAGAACCGCGAGATCCACCGTGCCCTCGAGGAACGTTCTCCCGGCGCCTCGGCCCATGCGGCGGACGACCACGAGGATCATGAGCGGAGCTTCGTTGAACTCGAGGCGCTGATGCGGGCATTGGAAACCGCCTCCGGAGCCGAGCGCGAGCGCGCCGGTGCCGCGCTCTACAAGCGTTATGCGCTGTTCGCCGCCCACGACATCGAGCACATGAACGAGGAGGAGACGGAGCTTCTCACCGCGCTGCACGATGCCTTCACGGACGAGGAACTCCACGCCATCGAGGGCCGCATCGTGTCCGCCATTCCGCCGCAGAAGATGGCGGCGGCCCTGGCGCTGATGGCCCCGGCCCTGAACCACGGCGAGCGTGTGATGCTTCTCGTCAAGCTGCAGAAGGCAATGCCGGACACCGTGTTCAATGCCCTTCTCTCGGACACCATCCGCCCGTCGCTTCCCGCCAACGACTATGCGGCGGTGATCGGCGAATTGATGTTGCGCGCGGCCTGATCTCCCGCCCTGTCCTGCCCTCTCCCTGGCGGCCCGCCGCGGGAGAGGGTCCCGCCCCTCGCAGCGTCGTCAGCTGGTGACGCTGCCCCAGCAGGCGCAGCCCAGTATGGGCCCGACCTTGCCCTTCTGCAGCAGCGCCACGCAGGCCGTGGCGTCGGCCGTCAGCAGGCCGTCCTTCGGCAGGGCGATGCGCGTGGCGCCGCCTTTCCACATTCCCGCGGGCACGAGCCTCCGCACCACGTTGGTGTAGGCGATTTCGCGGCCCGCCATCTCGCCCTTCTCGATCTTGACCGTGGTTCGCCCGAGCACGGGCATCACCCAAAGCGTTGCGTCATGCGCGCCATCGGAGGCCGCGATGTCGATCACCATTTCGCTGCCGCCGTCCGAAACCTTGACCGCGGCCGGCCAGCTCCTCCTGCGCGACTGCTCGACCACCGCCAGAACCTCCGAGCGCTGGCTGCCGACGATCGGCGTCTCGCCATTGATCACCATCTGCGGCGTGAACACATCCATGTCGCCGCGGGCCTTGGCGTAGTCATACTGCCGCTGCGAGAAATCCGGGCTCGCCAGCGTGTCCTTCCAGCCGAGATAGTCCCAGTAGTCCACGTGGAGCGTGAGCGCCAGCACGCCCGGCATGTCGCGTAGCTCCGAGAGCAGCCTGTCACCCGGCGGGCAGGACTTGCAGCCCTGGCTGCTGAACAGCTCCACCACCACCTCGACGGGCGGTGCGGCGGCGGCGGCGCCGCCGGCGAACCAGGCCGCGCCGAGGCCGGCCCCCAGGGCAAGGCAGCGGCGGCGGGAGATGGCAGGCGGGAGAGGCATGCCGACTATATGAACCAAACGGCCCGCGAGCACCACTCACGAGCCGTCGGCACGTCTTCACGAATGCGTTGGGCGGATTCAGGCCGCCCGGGCGAGGTTGCGCAGCACATAGGGCATGATGCCCCCGTTCCTGTAGTAATCGAGCTCGTCCAGCGTATCGATGCGGCAGAGAACCTGCGCCTCGCTGCGTGAGCCGTCGGCGCGCGTGATTTCGACGGTGAGGGCGGCGCGCGGCTTCAGGCCCTCGGCCAGCCCCCGGATCGTCACCTGCTCGTCGCCCTTGAGGCCGAGCGTCTGCCAGCTGTCGCCCTCGCGGAACTGCAGGGGAACGACGCCCATGCCGATAAGGTTGGAGCGGTGGATGCGCTCGAAGCTCTGGGCGATCACGGCGCGAACCCCGAGCAGCCGCGTGCCCTTGGCAGCCCAGTCGCGCGAGGAGCCGGTGCCGTATTCCTTCCCGGCGAAGATCACGAGCGGCGTTCCATCCGCGGCATATCTCATCGCGGCATCGTAGATCGGCAGCGTCTCGCCGCCGGGATAATGCTTGGTGATGCCGCCTTCGACACCCGGCACCATCTGGTTCTTGATGCGGATGTTGGCGAAGGTGCCGCGCATCATCACCTCGTGGTGGCCGCGCCGCGCCCCGTAGGAGTTGAAATCGATCTTCTCCACGCCGCGCGCGTTCAGGTACTTGCCGGCGGGCGAGGCCGCCTTGATGTCGCCGGCGGGCGAGATGTGGTCCGTCGTGATCGAGTCGAGGAAGAGGCCGAGGATGCGAGCCTTCTCGACCTCCTTCACCGGCTGCGGATCCATGGTGAGGCCCTCGAAATAGGGCGGGTTCGCCACATAGGTGCTTTCCGGGTCCCAGGCATAGTTCATGCCCTTCGTCACCTTGATCTTTCGCCACTGCGCATCGCCGCGGAACACGTCCTTGTAGCGCTTGGCGAAGGCCTTGCGGGTGACGTTCTTGCGCACGAAGGAAGCGATCTCCTTGGCGCTGGGCCAGATGTCCCTCAGGAACACCGCCTGGCCCTTCCTGTCATGGCCGATCGGGTCCTTCGTCAGGTCCACGTTCAGCGAGCCCGCCAGCGCATAGGCCACGACGAGCGGCGGCGAGGCGAGATAGTTGGCGCGCACGTCCGGGTTCACGCGGCCCTCGAAGTTGCGGTTGCCCGAGAGCACGGCGGCCGCCACGAGGTCGTTCTTGCGGATCGATTCCGAGATGTTCTCGGGCAGCGGGCCGGAATTGCCGATGCAGGTGGTGCAGCCATAGCCCACCAGGTTGAAGCCGATCTTGTCGAGGTCCTTCTGCAGCCCGGAGGAATCGAGATACTCCGTGACGACCTGCGATCCCGGGGCGAGCGAGGTCTTGACCCACGGCTTCGAGGTGAGCCCCCGCTTCGCCGCGTTGCGCGCCAGCAGACCCGCGCCGATCATCACGCTGGGGTTCGAGGTATTGGTGCAGGAGGTGATGGCGGCGATCACCACGTCGCCGTGGCCGAGGTCGAAATTGGCGTTCTCGACCTTGCAGCGCTTGGAAAGCTCCTCCGCCTTCTTGAACTCTTCCGCCATGACCTGGGCGAAGCCCGAAGCAGCGCTGCTGAGTTCCACCCGGTCCTGCGGCCGCTTGGGGCCGGCCATGGAAGGAACGACGGTCGAGAGATCGAGCTCCAGCGTGTCCGTGAACACCGGCTCCTCGGCCTTGGCCGTCCAGAACATGTCCTGCGCCTTGGCGTATTTCTCGACGAGGGCGACCTGGGCCGAGGGCCTCGCGGTGCCCTTGAGATAGCCGATCGTCTCGGCATTGATGGGGAAGAAGCCGCAGGTTGCGCCATATTCGGGCGCCATGTTGGCAATCGTCGCCATGTCCTCGAGCGAGAGGTGCGCAAGGCCCGGCCCGCAGAACTCCACGAACTTGCCGACGACACCCTTCTTGCGCAGCATCTGCGTGACGGTCAGCACGAGGTCGGTCGCGGTCGTGCCCTCGGGCAGTTCGCCCTCGAGCCGGAAGCCGATGACCTCCGGGATCAGCATCGAGATCGGCTGGCCGAGCATCGCGGCCTCGGCTTCGATGCCGCCCACGCCCCAGCCGAGCACGGCAAGGCCGTTGACCATCGTGGTGTGGGAATCCGTTCCGACCAACGTGTCGGGATAGGCATAGGTCACTGCCCTGCCCTTCACCGTTTCGGTCTTGGTCCAAACCGTCTTGGCGAGATACTCGAGGTTCACCTGGTGGCAGATGCCGGTGCCGGGCGGCACCACGCGGAAATTGTCGAAGGCCCCCTGCCCCCATTTGAGGAAGGTGTAGCGTTCGCCATTGCGGTCATACTCGAGGTTGACGTTCTGCCTGAAGGCCTTGGAGTTGGCGAAGAAATCCACCATCACCGAATGGTCGATGACGAGGTCCACCGGGGCCAGCGGGTTGATCTTCTTGGGGTCCTGGCCCAGCCCCTTCATGGCGTCGCGCATGGCGGCGAGATCGACCACGGCGGGAACGCCGGTGAAGTCCTGCATCAGCACGCGGGCCGGGCGGAAGGCGATCTCCTTCTCCTCCCTGCCGCGGTTCTTGAGCCACTTGGCGATGCCCAGGATGTCGTCCTTCGTCACCGAGCGACCGTCCTCGTGGCGGAGCAGGTTCTCGAGCAGCACCTTCAGCGAATAGGGAAGCCGCGAGATGCCCTTGAGCCCGTTCTTCTCGGCGGCCTTCAGGCTGAAATAGGTGTAGGATTTGGCGCCAACCCGAAGGGTCTTGCGGCACTTGAAGCTGTCGAGCGACATCTGGGCCTCTTCTCAAAGCTAGGATGCCGCACGCTATAATCGCTTTTGCAATGCGGCACCAGTTGAACCAAGGGTGGACGGACCAGGCCCTCCCGGATCAGACCCGCCGTTCCACCATCATCTTCTTGATCTCGGCGATGGCCTTGGCGGGCGACAGGCCCTTCGGGCATGTCTTGGCGCAGTTCATGATGGTGTGGCAGCGGTAGAGGCGGAACGGGTCCTCGAGGTCGTCGAGGCGCTCGCCCGTGCCCTCGTCGCGCGAATCGATCAGCCAGCGATAGGCCTGCAGCAGGGCGGCGGGGCCGAGGTAGCGGTCGCCGTTCCACCAGTAGGAGGGGCAGGAGGTGGAACAGCAGGCGCAGAGGATGCATTCGTAGAGGCCGTCGAGCTTCTTGCGGTCCTCGGGATACTGCTTCCACTCGGCCTGCGGCTCCGGCGTCACGGTCTTGAGCCAGGGCTCGATCGAGCGGTGCTGGGCATAGAAGCGGGTGAGGTCCGGCACCAGGTCCTTGATCACCGGCATGTGCGGCAGCGGATAGATGCGGATGTCGCCCTTCACCTCGTCGCAGGCCTTCAGGCAGGCCAGCGTGTTGGTGCCGTCTATGTTCATGGCACAGGAGCCGCAGATGCCTTCCCGGCAGGAGCGCCGGAAGGTGAGCGTCGGGTCCTGCTCGTTCTTGATCTTGATGAGGGCGTCCAGCACCATCGGGCCGCACTTGTCCATGTCGACCGCATAGGTGTCGATCCGCGGGTTCTGCCCGTCATCCGGGTTCCAGCGGTAGATCCTGAAGTCCCTGAGCCGCTTTCCCTCCGGCTTCGGCCAGACCTTGCCCTGCTGGACCTTCGAGTTCCTCGGTAACGTGAATTCGGCCATTTTGATTTCCGCTAGTAAACCCGCGCCTTGGGCTGGATGTAGTCGATGTCGCCGGACATGGTGAAGTCGTGGACCGGGCGATAGCCCAGCGCGACGGTCTTCTTTTCGCGGTCGGCCCAGGCGAGCGAGTGCTTCATCCACGTGGCGTCGTCGCGGTTGGGGAAGTCCTCGCGGGCATGCGCGCCTCGGCTTTCCTGGCGGGCCTCCGCGCTCACCACCGTGGCCGCCGCCTGCAGGATGAGGTTCTCGAATTCGAGCGTCTCGACGAGATCGCTGTTCCAGACGAGCGAACGGTCGGTGACACGGATGTCGTCGATCCCCTGCCAGACATCCGCAAGGCGCTTCACGCCCTGCGCCAGCGTCTCGCCCGTGCGGAACACCGCGGCGTCTTCCTGCATGGTCTTCTGCATGCGCAGCCGCAGTTCCGCCGTGGGCGTGCCGCCCGCGGCGAAGCGGTAGTGGTCGAGCCGCGCCACCGCCATCTCGGCGGCATCCGCCGGAAGGTCGGCGTGCGGCGAATTGGGTTTCACCAGCTCCGCGCAGCGCAGCGCCGCGGCACGCCCGAACACCACGAGATCGATCAGCGAGTTGGATCCCAGCCGGTTGGCGCCGTGGACGGAGACGCAGGCCGCCTCGCCCACCGCCATCAGGCCGGGCACTGTCTTCTCCGGGTCGGAAGGGTCTCCCGCCAGCACCTCGCCGTGATAGTTGGTGGGGATGCCGCCCATGTTGTAATGCACGGTCGGCAGGATCGGGATCGGCTCGCGCGTCACGTCGACGCCGGCGAAGATCCTGGCGGATTCGGAAATGCCCGGCAGCCGCTCGTGCAGCACCTTGGGATCGAGGTGCTCGAGATGCAGGTGGATGTGGTCCTTGTGCTCGCCCACGCCGCGGCCCTCCCGGATCTCGATCGTCATCGAGCGCGAGACAACGTCGCGCGAGGCGAGGTCCTTCGCCGAGGGCGCATAGCGTTCCATGAAGCGTTCGCCCTGGGAGTTTGTGAGATAGCCGCCCTCCCCGCGCGCACCTTCGGTGATGAGGCAGCCCGCGCCGTAGATGCCGGTCGGATGAAACTGCACGAATTCCATGTCCTGGCAGGGAAGCCCGGCGCGCAGCACCATGGCGTTGCCGTCGCCCGTGCAGGTATGGGCGGAGGTGGCGGAGAAATAGGCCCGCCCGTAGCCGCCGGTCGCCAGGATCGTCTCATGCGCGCGGAAGCGGTGCACCGAGCCGTCCTCCATGTTCATGGCCACCACGCCCCGGCAGGCACCGTTCTCCATGATGAGGTCGAGCGCGAAAAACTCGATGAAGAACTCAGCCGAATGGCGCAGGCTCTGGCCATAGAGCGTGTGGAGCATGGCGTGGCCGGTGCGGTCGGCCGCCGCGCAGGTGCGCTGCACCGGCGGCCCGTCGCCGAAGTTCATCATGTGGCCGCCGAAGGGGCGCTGGTAGATCTTGCCGTCCTCGGTCCGCGAGAAGGGCATGCCGAAATGCTCGAGCTCGTAGACGGCGGTCGGCGCGTTGCGGCAGAGATATTCGATCGCGTCCTGGTCGCCCAGCCAGTCGGCTCCCTTCACCGTGTCGTACATGTGCCAGCGCCAGTCGTCCGGCCCCATGTTGGAGAGCGAGGCGGCGATGCCGCCCTGGGCCGCCACCGTGTGCGAGCGCGTCGGGAAGACCTTGGAGATGCAGGCCGTGCGGAGCCCTGCCTGCGAGGCGCCGAGCGTGGCGCGCAATCCGGCCCCGCCCGCGCCCACCACGACGACGTCGAAGGTGTGATCGGCCACCGGATAGGCGCGTCCGCCCACCGAGAAGCTCTTCGGCGCCTTTTTCCTGGTATCGACAACAGCCATCAGAGTCCGAAGCTCATCTTGAGGATTGCATAGAGCGCCGCGACGCCCATCGCCGCGGTGAAGAAGGAGTTGAGCAGCAGGGCGGCGAACTTGTTGCGCGGCGCGTGAACATAGTCCTCGATCACCACCTGCATGCCGAGCCGCATGTGCCAGAGGAGATTGACCATGGTGAGGGCGAGCAGGATCGGCACCAGCGGGTTCTGCAGGCTCGCCACGATCTCGGCCCGGCTGGCGCCCAGATGGGCCAGGATGAAACCGATGAGGAACACGGTGAGGGGAATGCCGGCGATCGCCGTCACCCGCTGGGCCCACCAGTGTTCGGTGCCGGCCTTGGCCGAGCCGAGGCCCAGGACATTGCCGAGCGGTGTCTTGCGCAGCATCACATCACTCCGTAGGCGATCGCCCAGAGGGCAATCGTGATGACGATGGAGGAGGCCAGCGTGATGCGCGCTCCCAGCTCGACGGTGGGGAGATCGAAGCCGCGCCCCGTGTCCCAGATCAGGTGACGGATGCCGCCCGCCGTGTGGTGGATGAGCGACCAGGTGAAGCCGAACAGCACGAGCTGCCCGATCCAGCTTCCGAACACGCGCTGGACGGTATCGAAATAGGCCTCCGACGTCGCGGCGGCGGTGAGCCACCACACGAGGAGGAGCGTTCCGGCATAGAGCGCGATGCCCGTGGCGCGATGCACGATCGACATCGCCATGGTGAGCCCGCCGCGGTAGATCTGCAGGTGCGGAGAGAGGGGCCGCCCTGCGTTGCTGGTTTGTGCCATGTGACTTTTCCCGTTCCCGGAGCGAATTTGTACCTTGTGCGGTGCACTATCGCAAATACGTCGAAAGGCATAGACCGGCTCGCCCTTGAGACCGCTTGACGCAGATCATGGCTGGCATGCGGCAGGCTCACCAGATAGGGGACAAGCCTGAAGGATGCCCGCCATGACCGAGATCGTTTGCCCCGCCTGCGCCGCCGTCAACCGGGTGCCGCCCCACAAGGCGGCCGGAGAGGCCCGCTGCGGCAAGTGCCGCGCGCCGCTGTTCGATGGGCAGCCCGCGACGCTTGACGCCGGCAACTTCGAGAAGCACATCAACCGGAACACCATTCCGGTGGTGGTGGATTTCTGGGCAGATTGGTGCGGACCCTGCAAGATGATGGCGCCCGAGTTCCGCAAGGCCGCGGAGGCCATGGAACCCCACGTCCGCTTCGCCAAGCTCGACACCGAGGCGGCACCCGATCAGGCCGCCGCCCTCGGCATCCGCTCCATCCCCACCATGATCCTGTTCCGGGACGGGCGCGAGGTGGCCCGGCAGTCCGGCGCGATGCCGGCGGGCCAGATCGTGCAATGGGTGCGCGAGGCTTCGAGGGCCTGACGCCTTACTGGACGATGACCTTCGTGCCGAGGGGAGTGTTGTCGAAGAGTTCGACCACTTCCTTGTTCAGCATCCGGATGCAGCCGGAGGAAGCCGCCGTCCCGATCGAGGACGGGGCATTGGTGCCGTGGATGCGGTACATCGTGTCGCCGCCATTGTCGAAGAGGTAGAGTGCCCGCACGCCCAGCGGATTCTCCGGGATGCCGCCGGGCATGCCGTTCCGCCACTTGGCGTATTTCGGCATGCGTTCGATCATCGCCTCGGGCGGCGTCCAGGTCGGGTTCTTGCGCTTCATGCCGATGCGGGCGACGCCCGACCACGCGAAGCCTTCCTTCCCGACCGCGACCAGGTATCGCTTGGCCTTGCCATTGGGCATCACCTGATAGAGCGCGCGCTCCCGCGTGCGCACGATGATCGTGCCCGGCTTCTCGGGGCTGTCGAACTCGACGATCTCGCGGCCCTTGTACTTGGGCGTCTTCTTCTCGGTCTTCCGGGCGGATTTGGTCTTCTTCTTCAGCGTCTCGCCGGTGCGGCGCTTGCCCGTGCGGCGGTATTCCTCCCAGTCGAACAGGAAAGCCTGCGCCGGTGCGCTCGCCACGGGCAGCGCCAGCGCCGCCAGGCCCAGGATCGACAGAAATCCACGTCTCTTCACAACTCCGTCCCCTGACATCGTTTTCTTGGGGACGTGTTTTATGCAGAAGCTCCAGCTACGGCAAGACACAGCGCCGTGAGGGGTTAAAGCACGATGACCTTGGTTCCGAGCGGCGTCTGGTCGTAGATGCCCTCGACATGGGCGTTCAGCATGCGGATGCAGCCGGATGATGCCGCCTGGCCAATGGAGTCCGGCTCGTTCGTACCGTGGATGCGGAAGAGCGTGTCCCTGCCGCTGGCGTAAAGGTAAAGTGCCCGCGCTCCCAGCGGGTTGTCGGGCCCGCCCGGCATGCCGTTCGCCCATCTCGCGAGTTCCGGCTTGCGGGCGATCATCGCGGCTGGCGGCGTCCAGCTCGGCCACTTGACCTTGCGGCCCACCTCCGCGACGCCGGCCCAGTCATGGCCTTCCTTGCCCACGGCAACCGGATAGCGCATGGCCAGCCCCTCGCCCAGCACGCGGAACAGTGCCTTTTCGCCGGTGTTGACGATCAGCGTTCCCGGGCGTTCCGGGGTTTCGAGGTCGACGACGGCGCGGCCCGCATAGGCGAGGGCGCCTCGCCCCATCGCCGCCGCGCCGGCGGCCCCCAGAATGAATGTTCTCCGGTCCATCTTCCACTCCTTGCCCTCCCGCGCGGGACTAAGCCGGTGCAGCGGGCAGAATCATGACCGGAAAACGGAAAGGGCGAGAGGCCAGTTCCTCCCGCCCTTTCGGAGAGCACGTGGTGCGGATCAGCCGCGCTTGTTCTGCCGGTTCTCGATGAGGTCGTCGACCACGCCCGGATCGGCGAGCGTCGAGGTGTCGCCCAGCGAGCCGAAATCGTCCTCGGCGATCTTGCGGAGGATGCGGCGCATGATCTTGCCAGAGCGGGTCTTCGGCAGGCCGGGCGCGAACTGGATCTTGTCGGGCGTGGCGAGCGGGCCGATCTCCTTCCTCACATGGGCGACGAGATCCTTGCGCAGCGCCTCGTCGCCCTGCTCGCCCGCCATCAGCGTGACATAGCAGTAGATGCCCTGGCCCTTGATGTCGTGCGGATAGCCGACGACCGCGGCTTCCGACACCTTGGGGTGCGCGACGAGGGCCGATTCGACCTCAGCCGTGCCCAACCTGTGGCCGGAGACGTTGATCACGTCGTCGACGCGGCCGGTGATCCAGTAATAGCCGTCCCGGTCGCGGCGGCAGCCGTCGCCGGTGAAATACATGCCCTTGTAGGTCGAGAAATAGGTCTGCACGAAGCGGTCGTGATCGCCGAACACCGTGCGCATCTGGCCCGGCCAGGAATCGAGGATCACCAGGTTGCCGGACGTGTCGCCCTCGAGGATCTCGCCCTTGTCGTCGACCAGCGCCGGCTTGATTCCGAAGAACGGCCGCGTCGCCGAGCCGGGCTTGAGCTTGGTGGCGCCGGGCAGCGGCGTGATCAGGATGCCGCCGGTCTCGGTCTGCCACCAGGTGTCGACGATGGGGCAGCGCTCGTCGCCCACCACCCGGTGATACCATTCCCAGGCTTCCGGGTTGATCGGCTCGCCCACCGATCCGAGGAGCTTCAGCGACTTGCGCGAGGTCTTGGCGACCGGCCCTTCACCCGCACCCATCAGGGCGCGGATCGCGGTGGGCGCGGTGTAGAAGATGTTGACCTTGTGCTTGTCGATCACCTCCCAGAAGCGGGAGTTGGTGGGATAGTTCGGAACGCCCTCGAACATCAGCGTGGTGGCGCCGTTGGCGAGAGGCCCATAGACGATGTAGCTGTGGCCAGTGACCCAGCCCACATCCGCCGTGCACCAGTAGATGTCGCCGTCGTGATAGTCGAAGACGTACTGATGCGTCATCGCGGCATAGACGAGATAGCCGCCGGTGGTGTGGAGCACGCCCTTGGGCTTGCCGGTGGAGCCGGAGGTGTAGAGGATGAACAGCGGGTCTTCCGCCTTCATCTTCTCCGGCTTGCACTCGGCCGGCACCCCTGCTGCCTCCTCGTGGTACCACATGTCGCGGCCGGGGATCATCGCCACCTGGCCGCCGGTGCGGCGCACCACGATGACCTTCTCGTTGCCCGCGCAGCGCTTCAGCGCCTCGTCGGTGTTGACCTTGAGGGGCACCTTGCGGCCGCCGCGCAGGCCCTCGTCGGCCGTGATGATGAGCTTGGAATTGGCGTCGTTGATGCGGCTGGCCAGCGAGTCCGGGCTGAAGCCGCCGAACACGATCGAGTGGATGGCGCCGATCCGCGCGCAGGCCAGCATGGCATAGGCCGCCTCGGGAATCATCGGCAGGTAGATGGTGACGCAGTCGCCCTTCCTGACGCCGTTCTTCTTCAGGACATTGGCGAAGCGGCAGACGTTCTCGTAGAGCTCGTTGTAGGTGATCTTCTTGTCGTAGTAGGGATCATCGCCCTCCCAGATGATGGCCACCTGGTCGCCGCGCTTCTTCAGGTGCCGGTCGATGCAGTTGTAGGCGACATTGAGGATGCCGTCCTCGTACCACTTGATCGAGACCTTCGGATATTCGTAGGTCGTGTTCTTGATCTTCTTCGGCGCCTTGAACCAATCGAGGCGCTTGGCCTGCTTGCCCCAGAACTTGGCAGGATCCTTGATCGAGTCCGCATACATCTTCTTGTAGGCGGCATCGTCAACCAAGGCCTTCTTCTTCCACGAGGCCGGAACCGGATACAGCTTCTCGGACATAGGCGCATTCCTCCCAGGCATGCCGATATTGGGGTGTCTTTTGGCTGCACGATCTATAGCCTGCAATGAGACTCCTGTCTAAGAAGCGGCATGACCTCCCCCCGGCACCTCGCCCTCTTCCTCTCCCTCGGCCTGTTCTGGGGCGTCTCTCCGACCCTCTACAGGCACTGGGGAATGCTGGGGATGCCCGTGTCCCATGTGATCTTCCTCACCGGAACGGGGGTGGGCGTG
This sequence comes from Aestuariivirga sp., assembly GCF_046294715.1. GTDB lineage: Bacteria > Pseudomonadota > Alphaproteobacteria > Rhizobiales > Aestuariivirgaceae > Aestuariivirga. Next base: position 102,536 of record NZ_JBKBKI010000001.1, read on the forward strand.
ATCCTGGCGGCGATCTGCCACATGCGCGGCATCGACTGGTGGGGCGGAAGCAGGCTTCAGCTCTTCGGGCTCGGCTGCGCGGTGCTCATGAACGTGCCCTTCGGCCTGGGCCTCGTCTTCGCCCGGCACGTGCCCCCGACCGAGCTCGCCCTCATCATCTCGACAGCTCCCATCGTCAACTACCTTGTGGCGCTGGCGACCGGCCGCGAAAATGCCGCGGCCCGCCGCCTGCTGGCGATCCTGCTCGGCTTCGTCTCGACCGCCATCCTCGTCGTCACCCGGGAAGGCATGCTGTCGGGCAAGGTCTCCTGGTGGCTGATCGCCGCCTTCTCGCTGCCCCTCCTCTATTCGGCCTACAACTGGTTCGCCGCCATCTGGTGGCCGCCGCGCGCCCATGCCATGGCGGCCGGCGTTGCCGAATCGATCTGGTCGGGCCTCGTGGCGCTGCCGTTCCTTCTCCTCCTGGCGCCGCCCTGGTCGGCCGACCAGCTGGGGCCTGCCGCCTACTGGACGATCCTGCTGGCCTGCGCCATGTGGACGGTAGAGCGCATCGCCTTCTTCACCCTCATCCAGGAAAAGGGCGCGGTCTTCACGGTGCAGGCCGTCTATCTCTCCACCCCCGCGGCGGTGGTGATCGCCCTTTCCTTCTATGGCGGGGCCGATGTCTGGCTCTTCGTCTCGCTCGCCGTGCTGATGGGGGCGCTCTATCTCAACAATACCGGCTCGGCCGCCAAACCGACGTCAGCTTGATCTCGGCATCCTCGAGATCGCGCGTCACCGCCACGCGGTATTCGCCGAGCTTCGTGAGGTCGGCGCGCGGCAGATAGCTCCGGCCAGGATCGCCGATCAGGGCGGCGATGTTCCTCTCCCCGGCGGAGAGAAGCCAGGAGAAGACGCGTTCCGCCAGGTCCTTCTCGTAGAAGAGATCGCCCACCAGGATCACATCGCAATCCGGCGCGGGCGCCCCGAGCAGGTCCTCTCCCGTGACCTCGGGCGCAACGCCGTTCAGCGCCGCGTTGAGGCGGATCGCCTCGAGCGAGAAGGGGTCGATGTCGGCGGCGAGAACGCCGGCCGCCCCGGCCCTCAGCGCGGCGATGGCGACGAGGCCCGAACCCGAGGCGAGATCGATCACCCGCTTGCCCCGCACGAGTTCCGGCCGGTCGAGGACGTGCCGCGCCAGCGCCTGCCCGCCCGCCCAGGCGAAGGCCCAGAAGGGTGGCGGCAACCCCATGCCGCCCAGTTCCTCTTCCGTCTTCTGCCAGAGCGGCACCGCCTCGTGCGCGAGGTGGAGGGAGATTTCCGGCACCAGCGGCGGGCTCATCACGGAGGTGTTGGCGCGGATGAAGGCGGCGCGGTCGGGAATCAAACCTTGGCGCCGCCGAGCTTGCAGATGTGCCTGAACTCCGCCGCGCTGACGGGCTGCACGGAGAGCCGCGAGTTCTTCACCAGCACCATGTCCTTGAGCTTCGGGTCTGCCTTGATCTCGTCCAGCGTCACGGGGCGGGGCATGTCGGCCACGGCGCGGATGTCGACGCACTCCCAGGTGTCGGCGTCGGAGGTCGAATCCCGGTGCGCCAGCTTCGACACCTCGACGATGCCGACCACCGCCCTGCCGTCGTTCGAGTGATAGAAGAAGCCCTTCTCGCCGAGCTTCATCGCCCGCATGTGGTTGCGCGCCTGGTAGTTGCGCACCCCCGTCCATTCCTCGCCCGCGGCCCCCTTTGCCTTCTGCTGCTCCCAGGACCACACCTCGGGCTCGGACTTGAACAGCCAGTAATTGGCCATCACGCCGCCTCCGGGTTCTTGATCAGCCATTTCCACGGCCTGATCTCGACCGAGTGGAACAGCCCGGCCCTGGCATAGGGGTCGTTATCGGCGATGGCCCTGGCCGCCGCGCTATCCGCCGCCTCGATGACGACGAGGCTGCCGGTGGGAGAACCCTCCTCCGTCGTGAAGGGTCCCGCCGCCTTCAGCGCGCCGCCGAGGCTTTCGAGATATTTCAAATGGTCCGGCCGCACCGCCATGCGGAGATCGACGCTGGCGGGCTTGTCGGTGCAGATCAGTGCGAAGAGCATGGTGTCATCCTTGTCTGATTTCGGGTCCGAGCGGCCTCGCGAGAAGCCGGGCGATTTCCTGGTCGGGCGGGCGGTGCTCGTCGAGGATGGCGTGGACGGCCTCCACGATCGGCATGTCGACGCCGTGCCGGTGGGCGAGCGCCTGGGCGATCTTCACCGTGAAGGCGCCCTCGACCACGCCGCGCGACAGGCTGAGCGCCTCGCCGACAGTTTTCCCTTCGCCGATGGCGAAGCCGAAGGAATAGTTGCGCGACTGGCGCGAGGAACAGGTGAGCAGCAGGTCGCCCAGGCCTGAGAGCCCCATCAGCGTCTCGGGCCTCGCGCCGAGCTTCGCCGCGAAACGGGTGAGCTCCGCGAAGCCCCGCGTCGTCAGCGCGGCACGGGCACTGTCGCCAAGCCCGCGGCCATCGGAAATCCCGCAGGCGATGGCGAGAACGTTCTTGAGCGCGCCGCCGATCTCAACACCCCTCACATCATCCGAGGCATAGATGCGGAACTCAGGCAGCGACAGCGCCTCCGCCCAGCGCCTCGCCTCCTCGAGCCGCTCCGCCGCCATCACCACCGCGGTGGGAAGCCCCTTCACCACGTCCGCCGCGAAGGAGGGGCCGGAAAGGACGAGCGCCTCCGCCCGGGGCACGACCTCGGCCACGACCTCGTTCATGAACAGGCCCGTGACCTGCTCAATGCCCTTGGCGGCGATGATGAGCGCCCTGCGGTTCGTAACGATTGATTTCAGGCCTGACAGGACATCCCGTACCCCCTGTGCTGGTATGGCGAGAATCAAGCCCTCGGCCCCTCCAAGGGGCTCCCAGGGGCCACCGCGCCTCCAGACCTGGACCTCATGTCCCGCCTGCCGCGCCACATGCGCCAGCGCCGTGCCCCAGGCGCCGCTGCCGAGAACGCCGATCTTCACGCCTTGGCCCCCAGCTTGCCGGAGCCGTAGACGGGGGCCTGCGCCTGGTCGAGCGGCCAGCGGGCGCGGGCCGCAAAGGAGAGATCGTCGACGAGCCCCAGCGCCAGCCTTTCTGCCCCTGCCCAGGCGATCATCGCCGCATTGTCGGTGCAGAGCTTCGCCGGCGGAACGATGAGTCGGAGGCCGTGGCGCCCGGCGGCCTGCTCGAACACCGCCTTCAGCTTCTGGTTGGCGGCAACCCCGCCCGCGACGATGAGCGCGGGGCGCTCCACGGCCGGGTGCGCCGCGCGGAACATCTGCACCGCCACGGCGAGCCTGTCCGCCACGGTCTCGGCCACCGCCGCCTCGAAGGAGGCGCAGGCATCCGCCACGTCCTGCGCGGACAGCGTGCCGAGATCGTTCACCGTCTCGCGCACCGCCGTCTTGAGGCCGGAGAATGAGAAATTGCAGTCCTTCCGGCCCTTGAGCGGCCGCGGGAAGGCGAAGCGGGCGGGATTGCCGCGGCGGGCATGGGCCTCGACCTGCGGCCCCCCCGGGTAGCCGAGCCCCAGGAGCTTGGCCACCTTGTCGAAGGCCTCGCCGAGGGCATCGTCGATGGTGGTGCCGAGGCGGTGGTAGCGCCCGACCCCCTCGACGATCTGGAACTGCGTGTGGCCGCCCGAGATGAGGAGCAGGAGATAGGGGAACTCGACATCCGCGAGGAGCCGCGCCGTCAGCGCGTGGCCCTCGAGGTGGTTGACGGCGAGGAGCGGCTTTTGATGCGCGAGCGCGATCGCCTTGGCCATGGTGAGCCCGACGAGCACCCCGCCGAGCAGGCCCGGCCCGGCCGTCGCCGCCACACCGTCGAGCTGCTCGCAGGAAAGCCCCGCCTCCTTCATCGCCTGCGCCACCAGCCCGTCGAGGTGGCTCACATGCGCCCGCGCCGCGATCTCCGGCACCACGCCACCATAGGGCGCGTGTTCCTCCAGCTGCGAGAGCACGACGTTGGAGAGGATCTCGCCCCTTCCCAGCGCATCGCGGCGCACCACGGCCGCCGCGGTCTCGTCGCAGGAGGTCTCGATGCCGAGAATATGGGTCGGGGCATGTTCCATGGACGGGTGACGGCACCGGGCTTTGCAGCTAAGAGAGACGCCGACCGTCTAGCATCCGCCGGAACCGACTTGCAAATGCCGAAACTCAGGATTGGAACACGTGGCTCGCCCCTCGCCCTCTACCAGGCGAACGAGGCGAAGAGCCGGCTCATGGCGGCCCACGGGCTCACGGATGCCGACGTCGAGATCGTGGTCATCACCACGACGGGAGACAGGGTGCGCGACCGGCCCCTGTCCGAGATCGGCGGCAAGGGCCTGTTCACCAAGGAGATCGAGGAGGCGCTGTTCGCCGGCGAGATCCATCTCGCCGTCCACTCGATGAAGGACATGCCCGCCCGGCTCCCCGACGGGCTCGTCATGGCCGCGCTGCTGCCGCGCGAGGATGCGCGCGACGCCTTCCTGAGCCCCGTGGCAAGGTCCATCGCCGATCTGGCGCAGGGGGCGACCGTCGGCTCCTCCTCGGTACGCCGCGCCGCCCAGCTGAAGCGCCTGCGCCCCGACATCAGGGTGATCCCTTTCCGCGGCAATGTCGAAACCCGGCTCCGCAAGCTGGCGGAGGGCGTGGCCGAGGCCACGTTTCTCGCCTGCGCCGGATTGAACCGGCTGGGCATGGCCGGGAAGATCACCTGTGCGGTGCCCGTCGAGCAGATGCTGCCCGCCGTGGCGCAGGGCTGCATCGGCATCGAGGCGCGCGAAGACGACGTGGCGACGCGGGCGCTGCTCGCCCCCCTCGACCATGAGGCTTCGGCGATCGCCGTCACTTGCGAACGGGCCTTCCTCGCGGCGCTCGACGGTTCCTGCCGCACGCCGCTCGCCGGGCACGCCGTGATCGAGAACGGGCGCCTGAAGTTCCGCGGCCATGCCCTGACGCCCGATGGCCTCCACTGCTTCGAGACGACCCGCGAGGGCTCTCCCGCCGATGCCGCGCGCATGGGTCGGGATGCGGGCGAGCAGGTCAAGGCCGAGGGCGGCAGCCTCATCGCCTTCTGATGCGCATCGCCGTCACCAGGCCGGAGGAGGATGCCGGGCCGCTCACCGTGAAGCTCGGAGCGCTGGGCCACGCGGCCGTGATGGCGCCGCTGCTGGCGATCCGCCCGCGCCAGGGCGTTGCCATTCCCGCCCTCCCCTGGCAGGCCGTGGCGGTGACGAGCGCCAACGGCATCCGCGCGCTTCCTTCCGGCCATGACCTTCACGGCCTTCGCATGCTGGCCGTAGGGCCGCAGTCACTGAAGGCTGCCACGCAGGCTGGCTTCACGGCCGAGGCACATGGCGGCGACGTCGACGGGCTCGCCGCCTTCATCCGGAGCGCGCTCGATCCGAACGCCGGCCCCATCCTCTATCTCTCGGGAGCCGAGACGGCGGGCGACCTCGCGGGGCAGCTCGCATCCGCGGGCTTCGATTGCCGCCGCGTGGTGCTCTACGATGCCGTTCCCGCCGGCAGCCTCGGTGCGGCGGAAACGGCGCTGCGGGAAGGTTCGCTCGACGCCGTGCTCCTCTATTCGCCGCGCACTGCCCGCATCTGGCGGAGCCTTGTCGAGGCGGCCGGGCTCGGCGGGGCGGCGGGCAAGGTCATCCACCTGTGCCTTTCGCGCAACGTCGCCGCCGCCCTGCCGGGCGCATGGCCCGTTCGCACCGCCGCCGCGCCCGAGGAGGCCTCCATGCTGGCGCTGCTTGATCAAATCGGGGGAAGCCTTTAGGCCCTAGAGGATGACCGATCAGAGACACGAGGACACCGGCCCCGAAGGGCCCCAGGTGATCGATCTCGAGGCCGAGGAGATCCGGCCCGAGGCCGACGCCCCGCGCCCCGCCGCCGCGGATGAGCCCGACGAGAGCACGGCTTCGCCGCTTCCGCCGCACGCCCCGGCACCCCGGCGCAGGCGCGGCGGCATGGCAGGCTGGATCATCGCCGCGCTGATCCTCGGCGCGCTCGCCGGGGGCTGGCTCTACCGCGACGTCCTTTCCGCCTATCTTCCTTCGGACGAGATGCGGTCCCTGCGGGCCCAGGTGGCCGCGCTCGAAACCAATGTCGGGTCGCTCTCCGGCGAGCTCGCCGCCGTGAAGCAGGCTGCAGACGCCGCGGCGGGCTCCGCCGCCTCCGTCGGCGATGCGGCCGCACAGGCCGGCGAAGCCGCGCGCGCCGCTTCGGCGCAGACGGCCGATCTTGCCGCCCGCCTGGACCAGTCGGAGCAGCGGCTTGCCGCCGTGGAGCAGGCGCTGGAAAGCGCCCGGACCGATCTCGCCGCCTTCCGCAAATCCGTTTCCTCGCCGCAGCCGGGCACCTCCGGTGCCGCAGGCCCGGTCGATACGGCAGCGCTCGCCGCCCTCGGTCAGAGGATCGACGCCCTGGAAAAGGACGTGGCCAGCCTCAAGACCGCGCCCGGCGGAACGGGCGAGGCGCAGGCGACCTCGGCCCTGTCGCAGGCGCTCTCGGATCTCAAGGCCAAGGTGGCGGCCGGAACACCCTACGCGGCCGAGCAGGACCGCATCTCGCGCATGGTTCCGGCGGCGGCGGGGCTCGACACGCTGGCCGCCCATGCCGCCGAGGGCCTTCCCGACGCCGCGGGACTGGCCGCCGAGCTCCGCGCCGCCATTCCGGCCCTGCCGCAGCCCGCTGCGCCTCCTCCGGAGGACGACAGCTATCTCGGGTCCCTCATGAAGTCGCTCTCCGGCATCGTCACGATCCGCCCGATCGGCGAGACCGACTGGCCCATGGTGGCGGAGCGGGCCGCCGCCTTCGCCGAGGCGGGCGATCTCGCCCAGGCCATCTCGACGATCGACGGCGCGGAGGGCGAAAAGCCCATGGCGCTCGGCCAGTGGCGGGACCGGGCGGCGGCAAGGCTTGAGCTCGAGGCCGCCATGGCGCAGGTCTCCGAAGCCGTGCTCCGCCAGATCGCCGCGATGGGAGGCGCCCGATGATCAAGCTGCTGTGGCGCTTCTTCCTTCTCGTGCTGCTGGCGGCGGGCTTCGCCTGGATTGCCGACCGGCCCGGCACGCTGACCATCCGCTGGCTCGGCCGCGAGATCGAGATGACCTTCATCGCCGGGGTCGTACTGGCGGTGCTCGCCGTGGTGGCGATATGGTTCCTGTGGAGCCTGTTCCGGCGCCTGTGGCACAGCCCGCAAGCGGTGGGCCGCTACTGGGCCTTCCGCAAGAACCGCAAGGGATACGACTCGCTTTCGCGCGGCATCATCGCGGCGGGTGCGGGCGATGCGGCGGCGGCCGCGAAGCACGCGGCAATCGCCGGCAACGCGCTTTCCGACGAGCCGCTCGTCAACGTGCTGGCCGCCCAGGCCGCCCAGCTCAAGGGCGACCGCGCCGCGGTGAAGCGCATCTTCGAGGCGATGACCAAGTCACCCGATACCGAGGCGCTGGGTCTGCGCGGCCTGTTCTCAGAGGCCCGCCAGTCCGGCGACATGGCGGCGGCAAGGCGCCACGCCGAGCGCGCCCTGGCGCTCAACCCGCGGCTCTCCTGGGCGTCCGGCGCCGTGCTGCAGCTCCAATCCGCCGCCAGGGACTGGAACGCCGCAGCCGCAACGCTCGCCCAGCAGATCAAGTCCGGCCTGGTTCCCGCGCCGGAAGGCAACCGCAAGCAGGCTGCCATGCTGGCGGCCCAGGCGCTGGCCCTCGAGGACACCAACAGGACGCAGGCGCTTGAACTCGCCCTCAAGGCCCACAAGCTCGACCCTGCCCTGGTGCCCGCCGCGATGGTCGCCGCGCGCGTTCTCATCACCCAGGCCTCCACCCGCAAGGCCTCGAAGATCCTGAAGGAGACCTGGCTGCTCTCGCCCCACCCGGACATCGCCGAATTGCAGGCTCATCTGATACCCGGCGATGGGCCGGAGGCCCGCTACGACCGCCTGCGCGATCTCCTGAAGGAGGACAAGGGCGGGCTCGAAGGCGCCGTGGCGCTCGCCCGCGCCGCCATCAAGTCGCAGCGCTGGGCGGAGGCGCGCGAGGCGCTGAAGCCATGGCTCGACGGGCGCCCGCAGGCCCGCGTCTGCGCCCTGATGGCCACCATCGAAGAGGCCGATGGCGACAAGGGCCGCGCCCGGGAATGGCTGAACCGCGCACTTCATGCGCCGCTCGATCCCGTCTGGGTATCGGACGGCGTGGCGAGCCCGCGCTGGACTCCCGTTTCACCGGTCTCGGGCGAGATCGTTCCCTGCGAGTGGAAGACGCCCTACGACGTGCCTGAACAGGCTGAGGCCGACCGCCACACCGGCATCGAGCCCCCGCCCCCTGCCCCGGCGCCGGCCCAGCCCGCCGCTCCGCCGAAGACGCTCGAGCCGCCGAGGATGGTCGTGCCGCAGCGCCCGCCGGACGATCCGGGGCTGCCCGAGGATTTCGACTCACCCGCCAGCGGCCGCAAGGCCCTCCCGGCGGAAGGATAGAAGGCACGGCTCCCCGCGAAATTTCTCCCGCCAACGGTTGCGGCACGCGGGGAAATACCCTATACCCCGCGCCGTCACGGCCAGCCGCTTTAGCTCAGTTGGTAGAGCACATCATTCGTAATGATGGGGTCGCGTGTTCGAGTCACGCAAGCGGCACCAGCCTTCCATTCCGGCATTTGAGGTTTCATTCCGCGCACCGCAGCATCGGGGCGCGAGAAGGCCCTGTGCCGGCCACGGAAATGAAGTTCCATGTTGGTGCCCCCCGCGGCGTTAGCTCCACGTCGATATCTGCTACGACGCCGGGTCACCCCGGCGTGCAGAAGCCCGTCGGTCTAGCGTTGAGGCCAAGTCCCGGTCGTGAGCCTCCGCGTTCTCACGGCATGAGGTGTGATCTGCGAGAGGCTTCCGGCAGCATGGCGATCGCCGCCTTTTCGCCATCCGTGCGGAAGGTGGCCGCCCGGAGCCCGATCATGGCCCGGGTGCGGCACATCTGATCGTGCTATGGTGAGATCCGCCCAGCAAGGGAGCGCGCCGATGGACACCGATGCACATATCCTCGCTTCGCTGCAAGGACTGGCGGACGCCTTCAATGCCCACGATATCGAGAAGGTCATGAGCTATTTCGCGGCGGACTGCAGCCTCGACATGCCGCGCGGCCGCGAGCCCCATGGAACGAGGTTCGAAGGCCTTGATCAGGTCAGGAAAGGATTGATGGGACGATTCGAGTCCACACCCGATGTCCATTACGCCGGCGTGGAGCACTTCGTTTCAGGGAGCTGCGGAATATCCAAGTGGCTCCTGACCGGCACGAAGTCGGACGGCGAGAGGATCCGGGTCCGAGGCTGTGACTTCTACACCTTCCGGAACCGCCAGGTGATCCGCAAGGATTCGTATTGGAAGATCGTCGAGTAAGGGCCGCAGCTCTCGGCAGCGTTTTGAGCACCAGGGGAACGTGGTCATGCAGGCGAGACTTGAGTGGCCTTGACGTCTCCGCCGAGGCCAGCCCGCAGTGAAAAGCCCTGCAGCGCGTTTCCGCTGCAGGGCCGGCCATGATGCGTGGCTGAGGGAACTCAGCCCTGGCCGTCGTTGCCGGTGTTGCCGCCGCCGGGCGGATCGCCGCCATCGGTCTTGCCGCCGTTCGGCGTGCCCTTGCCGTTGTTGCCCTTTCCGGGATTGCCGGACGACGAGGCGGTGTCGGAAGAGGAAGCGTCGGGGGCGCTGCCGCCGTTCGTCGAGCCGCCGGACGACTTGTTCGCAGAAGAGGTGCGGCCCTTGCTCTCCCCACTCATGCAGACCCACATTTCGGTTCTGGGGGCGTTGAGCCAGTTGCCGTTGACAATTCCACGCAGCTCCCAGCGCTTGCAGCTTTCGTCATGGGGCGGTTTGCCGACTGCGGCAGTTGCCGTGGTTGCCATCGCCGCGAGTGCGACCATCGAAGCTGCGAGAACGGACTTCCTGAACATTTGCTTTTCCTTTGTCATGAATTCAGTTGAAGTTTTGCGTTCATTTGAACGATGGGCGTGGAATAGTGGTGGCTGACAAAGAAGACTGTGACAGCAGTCACGCTTGTGAAAGCTTCAGGAAAATTTGTGAATTCCTGCGCCCCTCGGTTCTGCGGATTTCCCGGGCGGCCGATGCGGGGCGCTTGTATGGCCAATTCTGCCGAGAGCAATGGTGAATTGGGTTGGTCCCCTCGTAAGTCATCGCGGCGCTCGTCGAGGACTCCGTTTGGCTGATCCGGCCCTCCCGATCTTGACAGCGCCTCCCTCGCATCTAATCTGGTGATAGGGGAAGCGATCTCCCCTCAAGGCTTCGTGCTGAAGTATCGCGTCATCCCAAAACATTAAGGAGGACGCTCATGCCAGCGCCAGGCACGATTTCACCCGACAAGCTCATTCGCCTGATTGGAACCCCGGGGTCTCCGATCCTGATCGACGTGCGCAACGATGAGGATTTCGGCGAGGACCCCCGCCTCGTCCCTTCCTCCGCGCGGCGGAGCTACACCATCGTCGATGCCTGGGGGCCGGAACTCGCCGGAAGGGACGTGGTGGTGATCTGCCATCATGGCGCCAAGCTCGGGCACGGCGTTGCCGCGTGGTTGCGCCATCTCGGATCCGATGCCCTGGCGCTGGAAGATGGTTTCGAAGGCTGGAAGGCAGCTGGTCTGCCTCTTGTTCCCGAGTCACGGATTCCTCCCCGAGACAGGCGCGGGCGAACCGTGTGGGTCACGCGGGCACGGCCCAAGATCGACAGGATCGCCTGCCCCTGGCTCATCCGGCGCTTTGTCGACCCTTCGGCCGTGTTTCTCTTCGTGCTCGCCTCCGAGGTCGAAGGGGTGGCAAGCCGCTTCGATGCGACCCCTTTCGACATCGAGAACACGTTCTGGAGCCATCGTGGTGACCGATGCACCTTCGACACCATGGTCGAGGAGTTCGGACTCAAGACCGAGCCCCTGCTGCGACTGGCGACGATCGTGAGGGCGGCGGACACGGCACGCTTCGATCTCTCGCCCGAGGCACCCGGCCTTCTCGCCGCCTCGCTGGGTCTGTCGCGCATGCACAGCGAGGACCTGCCGCAGCTGGAGGCCGGAATCCTGCTCTACGACGCATTCTACCGCTGGTGCCGCGACGCGACAGCGGAAACGCACAACTGGCCCACCAGCAAGGTGAAGCCGTGACGGTCTTCGGCGCCGTCATGCTCTGCGCCCCGATCGGCATCCCGACCTTCGGAGGCCCTGCTCGCCACCCATGCGACCGGGCGCATGCATGGCATGGTCAGGGCTCGCGATCCTGGGCCCGCTGCCGTTTTCCTGGGGTGCCAGCGCGTTTCTGGTTCAGCGCACAGGAGCTTTCGGTAACCCGGATATTCCGGGAGTCTTCAGCTTCGGCGGCGGGCTGCTTTCACCCTCCAGCAGCACAATTGTATCGATGGAGACGATTTCTCCATCTTTACGGCAGATCGTGGTAATGCAGACCCGGGCCTGGCCTGTGCGGCCATCGACGCACGTCTTCGTGTGCATTTCGCATTTCGCTGCAGCCCACGAAGGCACTTGCAAAGACGACAGCAATAGCGCCCCGAGAAGTCCTGCGGTGCTGATGCCGGAAAGGCTTGTCATCGCGGTCTCCCGCTGATCATGTCTTACCTGTCTTCTTGCAACGGTGGTATTGATTGGTTCATGACCTCGTGCACGTCTGTGACGCCTCCTGGCGAAAACAGCGGTCCCCAGAGCCTTGGCCTACTGAGCAGGTGCCACGGTCGTCGATTCAACAGACGGTACTTTTGAGCTGTTGGCCGGCGCGGCATCCTTCTTCGAGGGTGCGTTCACAACCACGATGTCGCAGGCCTTGTCATCGCACGCGACGTATGTGCAGTACAGCCCTTTGCAGTAAGCGCATCCCGTTCCAGCCGGGGCATGGCCCTTGCAGATGCGCTTTGCAACGTCGTGCGAAATCTCCTTCGCGGCGCCGGTCGTCGCGCTGGAAGCAACCAGAAGCAGTGCTCCCAACGCGACGATCAGCGAATGAGGGAGTGTGATTCCAACGTACAGGCGGTTCATGAGCGTGTTCATTGCTTTGCACCTTCCTTCAGTCGTGGAGAATTGTTGAGCCGCTGCGGCCTCGCCCGGGTAGGCGCAGGGCCATGCCCTTCATAGCATTCTGTCTCGCTGGCATTCCCAGCCAGCACTTCGCTGCCGTTTTCGGTTTTGCAGATCGGCTGCTTGCAGACCCGACAGGTATTGTCCCCGCTCGGCCCCCAGGCTCCACACGTCCGGGCAATGCCCTTGCATATGAATGTGCCAGCCGGAAGCTTGCTGGCGTCGAGGGCCGTTGCAGGTGTGATCGAGAGCAGCGCTGCGATGACAGCGCCAAGACAAAGCTCCAAGGGCCGAAGCATAGTTGAGTACATTTTCCCCAACCTTACTGATTCAGGCTATGGCGAGTGCCCCTCATTTCAAGAAGTGATGCCAGCGATCGCTGAGGCTTCACATCACCATGACTTATCGATAACTCGTCCGAACACGTGGCCGGCGTCACGATCCATGTCGGAACGTTGAGGTTCATTTCACACCGGGCCAACTTGCCCCGAATGCATGCAAGCTCACCTTGCTGGTAAGACTGGCCAATTCCGCGGCAGGCGCAATCGTGGGCCATCGCCGAGTGGTGCAGCAGGCCTGCGGCGCAGGGTACCAGCAGTATGGTCTTCATCGCCCCATGTCGTGAGAATACGCCAAAAGGAGGCGCTTTGCTAGCGGGCGTTTTGCGCGAGGAACCTGGCCATGGCGCGGAGTGTCTCCTCGCTCACGTGATGCTCGATTCCTTCCGAGTCCAGTCGCGCCGTGTCCTCGGAGACGCCGAGCGCCAACAGAAAGGCCTCGACGATCTTGTGCTTGCGGCGACCGTCCTCGGCCATCCTCCAACCTTCCTCTGTCAGGAAGATTGAGCGGTAGGGCTCCTGCGTGACAAGACCCAGGTCCTGCAGCCGCTTCATGGTCTTCACCACGGTCGCATTGGCGACACCCAGCCGTATCGCCACTTCCGAGCCCCGCGCCTCACCCTTCTCGTCGATCAGGTCGGCGATAAGTTCCACGTAATCCTCGGCGAGTTCCGAACTGTGGTCGGCCCTGATGCGGCGGAAGGCGGCCGAGCGGATTTTCGCGGTCCCTGGCTTCTTCGCACGTTGCGTCAAGTCCAGCCTCCTCTTGCACTTGCGAAATTACCCTATTGCCACAGGTTTAGCCAATGCTAAAGTTTGGCCGCGAGCAAGAAGAGGTCTTCATGCCTGGGATGCTGCAGATCGATCGACGGAAAGCTACTCTCGGACTTCTGGCAGCGGCGGCTTTGCCACTGCGGTCCACCCGGTCTTTCGCGGCTTCCGGCCCGTTCCGCGCCCTGACGACGTTCACGGTCATCAAGGATATCGCACAGAACGTGGCCGGCGAGGCGGCCGAAGTCGTCTCGGTGACCAAACCGGGCGCCGAGATCCATGATTACCAGCCTACACCCCAGGACGTCGTGCGGGCGCAGGACGCCGATCTCGTTCTGTGGAACGGCATGAACCTGGAACTCTGGTTCGAGAAATTCCTCGACAATGTGCGGGATGCGCCGAGCGTCGTGGTGAGCGAGGGCGTTGTGCCCATCCCGATCAACGGAGGGCAATATGAAGGCAAGCCCAATCCGCATGCATGGATGTCGCCCAGCAACGGGCTGATCTATGTCGAGAACATCCGCAAGGCCTTGGGGGCCAACGATCCCGGCAATGCCGCCGTTTACGACCGCAATGCCGCGGCCTACTCGGACCAGATCAGGGCACTGGACGAACCGCTGCGCAAATCCCTTGCTCAGATCCCGGAAGACATTCGCTGGTTGGTGACCTCGGAGGGCGCGTTCAGCTATCTGGCGCGCGACTATGGCATGAAGGAAGCTTTCCTCTGGCCCATCAATGCTGACCAGCAGGGAACGCCGCAGCAGGTGCGCGCGGTGATCGACCTCGTGAAGGCCAATCGCATTCCCGTGGTATTCTCAGAAAGCACGGTCTCGGACAAACCCGCCCGACAGGTCGCGGAGGAGACCGGCGCCCGATACGGCGGCGTGCTCTACGTCGACTCGCTTTCAGAAGCCGATGGACCGGTGCCCACTTACCTGAAGCTGCTCGAAGTAACCGTTTCCACGATTGTGAAGGGGTTCCAGCCTTGACCAGGAGAACATCCGCCAGATGCTGACAGGCAAGTCGGCGGGTCAGCCCGGAACAGCCACGCATTTGCGTCCCTCGATCGAGGCCGACCGGGTTTCCGTGGTCTATCCGAACGGCCATCAGGCCTTGCGGAATGTCAGCTTCACGCTCGGCTCGGGAACCGTGTGCGGTCTGGTTGGCATCAACGGCTCCGGCAAGTCCACGCTGTTCAAGACGATCATGGGCCTCATCCGGCCGACTGAGGGCAGCATCAGCCTATGTGGCCTGGCGGTCGGCGCGGCCCTCAAGCGGCAGGCCGTCGCCTATGTGCCGCAGTCGGAGGATGTCGACTGGAACTACCCGGTTCTCGTCGAGGACGTGGTGATGATGGGGCGCTATGGCCACATGGGAATGATGCGCATGGCCTCGCGCCTGGACCGCGACCGGACCGACGATGCGCTGGAGCGCGTCGGCATGGCGGACTTGCGGCATCGGCAGATCGGCGAACTGTCAGGCGGTCAGAGGAAGCGCGTGTTCCTGGCACGGGCCCTGGCGCAGGAGAGCGTCATCATCCTGCTCGACGAGCCCTTCACGGGGGTCGATGTCAAGACCGAGACGGCCATCATGGAACTGCTGCTGGCACTGCGAGAGGCGGGTCATCTCATGTTGGTGTCGACGCACAATCTTGGCAGCGTGCCGGAGTTCTGCGACCAGGTGTTGCTCATCAACCGCACCCTGCTCGCAGCCGGATCCACGCAGAGTGTCTTCACGCAGGACAATCTCGAGCGCGCATTCGGCGGCGTGCTCCGCCATTACACGCTTGCAGGACCGCGGCTGCATGACGACGCGGACCCGCGGCGGGTTACCGTCCTGACCGACGACGAGCGCCCGGTGGTGTTCTATGGCGAGTCGCGAAAGGATGCCAAGACCGGCGACGGAGAAGGCAGCACATGAACGAACTGCTGGCGCCATTCGAATACGGCTACATGATCAAGGCGATGTGGGTGTCGGGGCTCGTGGGGGCTGTCTGCGCCTTCCTTTCGGCGTTTCTGATGCTCAAGGGCTGGTCGCTGATGGGGGACGCACTGGCCCATGCCGTGGTTCCCGGGGTCGCCGCTGCCTATCTCTTGCAACTCCCCTTCGCTCTCGGCGCGTTCCTCTCCGGCCTGCTGGCGGCCGCTGGAATGGCTTTCGTTCGACATGCCACTGCGCTGCGGGAAGATGCCGTAATCGGCATCGTGTTCAGCGCCTTCTTCGCTGCGGGGCTGGTGGTCGCCTCGGTGAACCCGATCTCTGTCAACATCCAAACCATCGTCCTTGGCAATGTCCTCGGCATCAGCGACGAAGATGCGATGCAAGTCGCGATCATCGGCGGAATCACCCTTGCGGTGCTGGGGTTTCGCTGGCGGGATCTGTCGCTGGTGTTCTTCGATGAAGTGCAGGCCCGCGCCGTCGGTCTCCAGCCCATGCGCCTCAAGATCGTATTCTTCATGCTTCTGTCGGCGGCCACGGTCGCCGCGTTGCAGACGGTGGGCGCCAGCCTGGTCATCGCGATGGTGGTGACGCCCGGCGCAACGGCATATCTGCTGACGGACCGCTTCGGCCGGCTGATCCTGATCGCCATCGCCATCGGCGGTCTCACGGGCGTGGTCGGGGCCTACATCAGCTATTTCCTTGATGGGGCGACTGGCGGCGTCATCGTCGTGCTGCAGACGCTGATCTTTCTCCTGGTTTTCATGTTCGCGCCGAAGCACGGCTATCTTGCCGCCCGCTGGCGCAGGCCCGGGGCTGCGGAGGCAAGCTCGTGAGCAGTCTTCTGGGCTTGCTTACCGATCCCCTGTCCTTTCCCTTCATGCAGCGGGCACTGCTGGTTGCAGTTGTGGTAGGCGTCATGTCGGCGATACTCTCCTGCTACCTGGTTCTGCGCGGCTGGTCGCTGATGGGAGATGCGGTATCCCACGCCGTGCTCCCCGGACTGGTCCTGGCGGAGGTGGCGGGCATTCCGCTGATCCTTGGAGCGTTCGGGGCAGGCCTCGGATGTGCCCTCGCAACCGGGTGGCTGAAGGCCAACAGTCGGGTCAAGAGCGATACGGTTCTGGGCATCGTGTTCTCGGGCATGTTTGCGCTCGGACTTGTGCTGTTCGTCAAGATCGATACGGGCCAGCACCTGAACCACATCCTCTTCGGCAACGTGCTGGGCGTCTCCGTATCGGACATTGTCGAGACTCTCGTGGTGGGCATTCCCTGTCTCGCATTCGTGATCGTAAAGCGGCGCGACCTGCTCCTCGCCGCCTTCGACCCCGGCCACGCCACCGCCATCGGCCTGCCCGTTCGCTCCTTGCATCTCGGATTTCTGATCGTTCTGTCGCTTACCATCGTGGTGGCCCTGAAGGCGGTCGGGGTGATCCTGGTCGTGGCGATGCTTATCGCACCAGGCGCAACAGGCTTCCTGCTCACCCGCCAGTTCGACCGCATGCTGGGAGTTGCCACCTTATCCGCCGTCATCGCCTCTGTTGTCGGCACGCTTGCGAGTTTTCACGTCGATGCCGCGACGGGCGCCTGCATTGTTCTTGCTCAAACGGCGCTCTTCGTGCTGGCGCTGCTGTTCGCGCCCGGAAAGGGCCTGCTAACGAGGGCGGTTGTGAGAACGAACCCCGCTAACGAGCCTGCTGCCTGATCGAACGGCCTCTCCTTCAACTCGTCACATGCTCAATTTAGCTGTTGTCGGCCACGCGGCCACGGAACCGAGGAACTGAGCGATGTTGGCTGCAGTATCGGCCGGCATTTCCCAATGCGGCGAGTGACCCCAGTCGGGGCGGCTGATCAACTGGCGCCTCATGCCCCGCGTGAGCTCGATCTGTTCCTCCGGCAGGCAGAAGTCATCGAGCTGACCGTGAAGCACGAGAACGGGTCCCGCGAAATCGCTGAGCGCGGTGGTCAGATCCGCCGCCATTGCGGCGCCGAGCGCCGCCTTCCAGTCATCGGCCCTCAGCTTCAGGCTTTCGGCCACCACGTCCTCGATGAGGTGGCAAGACGTCGCTGGACCCACCGCACTTTCCTGGAAGCCGCGCACGAAGGCAGGATCAACAGGATCGGCGAGCGGCAAGATCACTTCCTCATGCAGGCTCACGACGGCGGGATTGCTCTGCATCCTCACGAAGGCGCCGATCAGCGTCAGGCTCGTGCAACGGGATGGCGCCAGCTGTACGAGCTTCTGAGCCACCATTGAACCGAGGCTGTGACCCACGACATCTGCACGGCTGATCCCCAGCAGATCCATTGCTGCAAGCACATCCCCTGCCATGTCGCTGAGGCCGTATCCCGGAGGCGTCTTGCCGCTGTCGCCGTGCCCGCGCAACGAAAAGGAAATCAGCCGCAGGTCGCCAGGCATCTCGCGCATCAGCGGCAAATAGGAGGGCCAGCTGTCGGACAAGCCAGGGATCAGGATCACCGGACGGCCGTTCACAGGACCCGACTCCGCGAGATCGAGTTCAATTTCGGGCGTGACGTTGACCCGGCGGTTTCGAAGACTCATTTGTCACTCCATGTGTTTGCGTGCCAGCCGGCGGACCAGGGCTGCCGCACTGCTGGGGATAGGTTGAGAACGAACGACACGAAGCGCAGGGCGCCTCCGTGTCGGCGGAACTTCCTCCTCCCGCGCCTCCGGTGAGCGCAGGAGGGGGTGCATTCGCGTTCCATCGGCAGGCGCGTTATGTAACTGGACGGCCATTCATGCTAGAAGGCACGTGGTGCGGCCCTGTCGCGTGGAGTCACAGCAAGATATTTCAATGTCTTGCATCTTCGATCAGCCGTAATCCAAGCTGTACACGACCGGGAAACTGTACCGTTGGTACACAAAACAGATGGAATCCCAATGCGAAAGGGCGAAGCGACCCGCGAAAGGCTGTTGGCGACGGCCGAGCGCGCGGTTCTGGACAAGGGTTTCACCGCGACATCGATCGAGGAACTGATTGCTGAGGTGGGCATCACCAAATCCGGCTTCTTCTACAATTTCCGGGACAAGCAGGAGCTCGCCCTCGCCATGCTGGAGCGCTACATCGCCATGGACCAGGAGCAGGTCGACGCACTTTTTTCGCGTGCGGCGGAGCTCAGCGATGATCCGCTGCAGCGCTTCCTGATTGCCATGAAGCTGATGGCTGAACTGATGGAAGGCCGCGCAAACACGCAGGCTGGATGTGTCGCGGCGTCCCTTGCCTATCAGGAAAACCAGGTCGACCGGCGGGTGATCGAACGGATGCGCGTCGCTGCGCTCGCATGGCGAAAGCAGTTCCGGCTCTTGCTGGACGAGATTGCGGCGGTCTATCCGCCGCGGGACACGATTGATCTCGACGTGGTGGCCGACATGTGCACCTCCGCCCTGCAAGGTGGCTTCGTGATGCGCAAGATGCTGAGGGATCCCGCCATCATGGGCCAACAGGTGATGGCATTGCGGTCCTACATCAAGCTCCTGTTTCAGCCGGGGCTGAATTAGTTCGGAGGTGGGCGTCATAAGCAGAACCGATCCGGCAGCTTGCGAACGCGAGCCCTGCCGAAGCAAGCCTCGAAACCCCCCGGGCTTCCGGTGAAGCGCGAGGTGTGCTTTTGTCTTGCCTCGGGTCAGGAGCTTGTGATGAAAATGAACACTCTCGTTCAGGTCGGAAAGTCAGGAGTCGGCGTTCCCCGCATCGGCTTCGGTGCGACGGCGCTCGCGGACATGCCGGACACCTATGGCTACAGCGTGGGCGAGGACCGTGCCCTGGCGACGATCAGGGCCATTCTGGATCAGCCCAACGGCTTCATCGATACATCCCGGAACTATGGGCTTGGGCGAAGCGAGGACTTGATCGGCAGGGTCGTGCGTGAACGCGGCGGCTGGCCGGCGGGCCGCATCCTCTCGACCAAGCTCGATCGGGACATGAATACGCTGCGCTTCGACGGAGCGCAGGCCCGTCGCTCGATCGAGGCCAGCCTCTCCGCACTCGGGGTCGACAGCGTCGACGTGCTGCATCTCCATGATCCCGAATATGCCTCGGACTTGTCCGATGTCACGGGTCGCGGCGGCGCTCTGGACGCGCTGATGCGCATGAAGGAGGAGGGGCTGGCCCGTGCGGTTGGGCTGGCCGCGGGTCGCATCGATATCATGATGCCGATCCTCCGTGACTGGGATTTCGATGCGCTGATCACACACAACCGCTTCACCCTGGTCAACCGGAACGCCGAGCCGATGCTGGATCTCGCTGCGTCGCGCGGCATTGCCGTCTTCAATGCTGCTCCCTACGCAAGCGGTGCCCTTGCCAAGGGCGCCGCCAGCCAGCAGCGCTACGTCTACCAGCTCGCCACGGAGGAGGTGCTGCGGCCCATCCGCCGGGTCGAGGAGATCTGCGCCCGCCATGGCATTCCGCTGGGTGCCGCCGCCCTCCAGTTTTCGCTGCGCGACCGACGCATCGCCTCCACCATCTGCGGCGTCAGCCGCCCTGAGCGCGTTGCCGAAACACTCCAATGGGCCGACTGGCCAATCAGCCAAGAGGCGTGGGAGGAGCTGCTCGCGCTGCCCGCTTCAAGGGACGACCCAGAGGCGACCCGCGAATACTCGCCCGGTTGACTCACCGGCTGGGATGTCTTGCACGAGGATCGCGCAACGCTGGTGGAGCACATAACGAAGCGCATTGCCGGCCGGAACGGAGGTCTGGCGGATTCGCCAGCCGATACATCATCGGCCGGAAGCGAGCGGCGCGGCTCTGATTACGGGGGCTGGGATGCCTTTCAGCGTTGAGGAATTCTTCAGGGTCTTTGCGGACTACAATGCCGCCATCTGGCCGCTCCAGGTGGTTGCCCATGTGATAGGGCTGGCCATCCTGGCATTGCAGCGTTTTCCCTCTCGCGGGAGCGACATGGCGATCATGCTGTTCCTTTCCGCGATGTGGGCGCTGAACGGGATTGCCTACCACCTGATGCATTTCTCGGCCATCAATCCGGCAGCGCGGCTCTTTGCCATGCTATTCATCGCTCAGGCCGCCCTGCTTTTCGCGGCACCCTTCATTTGGCGCGGCATCGTCACGCCTGCGCGGCGCGGCGCGATGGCTGCGGTGGGGCTCGCGCTCGCCCTCTTCGCGCTAGCCGGATACCCGCTCGTGGGACTGATGGCCGGGCACAGCTATCCCGCCGTACCGGTCTTCGGCGTGGCGCCCTGCCCGACGGCGATCTTCACGATCGGCATTCTGCTCACGGGCGAGCAGAGAGCAGTGCGCTGGCTCTTGATCGTGCCGGTCATCTGGTCGGTCATCGGGGGATCGGCAGCGGTGCTCCTGAACGTCCCCCAGGATTATGCTCTGGTTCTGGCCGGCCTTGCTGGTCTTGCCTTGCTGGCAAGGAGCTTCACTCATCAGGAGGTCGGGCCGCGGGAGAACTGAAGGCACGCCGAGGCTCACCGGTCTGCCTGAATTTGCAGATGACGTTGCGGAGCAACCGGCACCGGCCTTCTCAGCCGGCGGGAATTTCCAGCGCCTCGCGGTCAGCCGCGCGCGTTGCGCCGCAGCTGGGCAGGAAGCGGCTCGCGTAATCGTAGTCCATGGTGAGGAAATTGCGCCTGAGCCCGCCGCGGGCGGTGATCCAGTCCTGCACCCAGGGCGGATAGTTCTCGAACAGATAGGCTGCGGCGTCCACCTTGGCTTCGGCGCTGGCGGCGCGGGGAGCATGGAACTTGAACCGGGCGGAAGGCTCGAGGCAGACCTGTTCCGGCGGCAAGGCCAGATAAAGCGTGCAAGCGGAGGCACAGTCGCCAGAGAAGCGAACCGGCGTGCCGGCAGCCTTCCACTTCGCACGGGTGAGGGCATATTCGATGATCTTCCCGCCCCTGTCGTTCCGCACGAGGACGCCCTTAGCCGGGAAGGGCTCATCCCCCGCCCCCGCTTGGGGCGCCGGCGGCGCGGCAGAGAGCGGTTCCGGGTCGATATCGGCACAGCCTGAAAGGACCAGGCCCAGGAGGGCAATAGCTATCGGCACACTGGGTTGCATCACCTCGCTTCTCGCACGTTCTCGAACGAGTTTCGAGCCTCTTGGTTAATTTCGTCGGAACGAAGGCGGCGGAACCAGGCAATCCCGCCCGTGTTGATGCCCTCGAAAGGGGTGTGCCATGCCGAAATTCCTCTCCGTTTTCCTGTCCCTGGCGATGATCCTCGCCACCTCCGTTCACCCTGCCGGGGCCCAGGAACAGCCCCAGCCCTCCCCGGGTGTTGCCCACAGCACGGCGGCGCGGGCCGCCTCCTTCACGTTGCGCACCGGCATTTCCGAAGGCCGGATGGTGTTCATCGGCTCCGGCGGCGACATCGAAGGACAGGTCAACCCTACCCTGATGGTGCATGAGGGCGAGACCGTTCAGATCACCCTGATCAACGGCGAGGGTGCCGAGAAAGGCGTCGTGATCGACGATTTCGCGGCGTGCAACAACCGCGTCGTCGCCCGGGGGGCGAGCAGCACGCTTGCCTTCCGCGCCGACAAGGTGGGCGAGTTCATCTATTACTGCTCGGTCGCCGGCCACCGCGCGGCCGGCATGGAAGGCCGCATCCAGGTGATGCCCGGCACGCGCGAGGAGATGCAGAGCTCGAGCCCCGAGATCATCCGCGATCCGACGGACTTGCCCCCGCCGCTCGAACCCGGCCCGCCGCGCGTGGTGCGCGTCGACCTTTCGACGCCCGAGCTGATGGGAGCGCTCGATACGAAGACCAGCTACCAGTACTGGACCTTCGATCGCAAGGTGCCGGGCCCCTTCGTGCGGGTGCGCGTGGGCGACACGGTGGAGGTGCACCTCGCCAATCCCGAAGACAGCGTGATGATCCACTCCGTCGACTTCCACGGCGCGACGGGCCCGGGCGGCGGCGCCGAATTCACCCAGGCCGATCCGGGGCAGGAAAAGATCGTCACCTTCAAGGCGCTGGTTCCCGGCCTCTACGTCTATCACTGCGCCACGCCGAGCGTCGCCAACCACATCACCAACGGCATGTACGGGCTGCTGCTGGTCGAACCCGAGGCCGGCCTGCCGCGCGTCGACCGCGAGTTCTACGTGATGCAGGGCGAACTCTACACGGTGGAGCCCTATGGCGCCGTGGGTCCGCAGGAGTTCGACTACGAGAAGATGCTGGCCGAAGAGCCCGAGTACTTCGTGTTCAACGGCGCCGTGGAGGCGCTGGCCAAGCGCCACCCGCTACGCGCCCGCGTCGGCGAGACGGTGCGGATCTACTTCGGCGTGGGCGGCCCCAACTTCACCTCCTCCTTCCACGTCATCGGCGAGATCTTCGATGCCGTCTATCAGGGGGCGAGCCTCGGTTCGGTGCCCCTCACGGGCGTGCAGACGGTCTCCGTGCCGCCCGGGGGCGCGGTGGTGGTCGACTTCAAGATCGACCGGGCCGGACGATACGTGCTCGTCGATCACGCGCTGTCGCGCGCCGAGCGCGGGCTCCTCGGATTTCTCATCGTCGAGGGGCCGGAGAACGACGCCATCATGCATGAAGGCCCGGCCATGGCACAGCCGCAGTAGCCGGCGCCTTGCTGCTCTTCGCCAAGAAGTGCTTCGCCGCCGCGCCGGGCCGCTTCGCCCGGGCAATGACCCGGCAGGTAGCCGAGATCGAAACCCCCGGTCTTGCTCAGGCGCGCGAGTGGCTGGTCTTCGCAGGCCAGCTCGAGCAGGCGGTGCTGGACGACGGCGGGCTGCCCGACGTGGCCGGCATCACCGACGCGGCGGCGGCACTCTTCCTCGACATCCGCGGCAGCAAGCCCGCCGGTGCTGCGCGTGAGTCTCTCCTCGCCAGCCTCGCCCTGGCCGAGGCCCTGCCCGACCGCTCGCTCGAGATACGCATCCCCGAAGGATTCGCCTGGTATGCCGTCTACCCGGACGCCTATGCCCAGACGGCGGAGCGCTGGGCGGCAAGCCATGCCCCGGGCACCGTGCTGGTGATCGGCCTCAGGAGCATCGGCACGAGCCTCAGCGCCGTGGTGGCCGAGGCCTTGCGCCGGTCGGGGGTTCCGGTGCTGCGCCGCGTCACGCTGCGTCCTTCGGGCCATCCCTTCCACCGGGCCGCCGATCTGCCGTCGGAGCTGCCTGCCGCCGCCGCAGCGATCGTCGTGGACGAAGGCCCCGGCCTCTCCGGCTCCTCCATGGCCGGCGTCGCGGGGGCGCTGCACGCGCGGGGCTTTCCTGCGGCGGGACTTCATTTCTTCCCAGGCCACGGCAACGGCCCGGGCGAGATGGGAGACGACGAGACGATCGGCTGGTGGCGGCGGGTGCCGAGCTGGTGGACGCCGCAAGACGAGATGCGGATCGGCGCCCAGACGCTCGCGGAGGAGCTGAGGCTTGCCGCGCCTGATCGCGCCACTTCGCCGGGCTGGCGCTTCGGCGGCTTCGCCGCGGTGAGCGCCGGGCTCGAGACCCTGGCCGCACGCAAGGCGGCGCGGCAATCGCGGCTCGCGGCGGAGGGCCTTGCCCTGCCCTGCACCGCAACGGCCCATGGCTGGATCATGATCGAAGACCAGGGTACCCCCCTGTCGCAGGATGATCTCGGCGCTGTCCTGACCGAGGACAGACTTGCAGCCACCATCGCGCGCGCCGCCCTGCCGTCAGAAGGCGAGGAAGAGTCCATCGCATCTCTTCGCCGGACTGCCGTAGCGCTGGCGGGCCTTCCGCAGCCGCTCCGCCGTGGATTGGACGGCGGCGGCATCGCGGCACTTGCGCAGAGGATCGCCCGCCGCACCCGCGCGGGGCCCTGCGCCGGTGCCGGCCGCATGGCGCCGGAAGACTGGTCACGGCTTGCCGATGGCCGGGTGCTGAAACGCGACGCCACCGGAGCCGACTGTGACCACGGCTGGGCCGGGCGGCAGCCTGTCCTCTGGGACGTCGCCGGTGCCGCCGCCGAATGGGAGATGGACCGGCAGCACCTGGCCCTGCTGCTCGAAACGCTCGCCACGCGCCACGGCATCGCTGCCGAGCCTCTTGCGCTCTTCTTCCACCAGGCGGGCTACTGCGCGCTCGAGCTCGCGAAGGCGCTGCATTCCGGGGATGCGGCGCGCGCCGCCGCTTGCGGGCGCCGGATGGGCCTTGCCCTCGACATGCTGAGGCAGACCGCATGAGGGATGACTTCGCCAGCGTCCGGCTTTTCATCTTCGATGCCGACGGCACGCTCCGCTGGACCACCATCCCCGAGCAGAAATACCCGCTTGGACGCAGCGAATGGCAGCTCATGCCCGGTGTCGCGGAAAGGCTCCGGGCGATCCCCTGGGCGCCCGGGGGGCCATGGCTTGCCGTTGCCTCGAACCAGAACGGGGTCGCCGCGGGAGAACTCGCCGCGGAGATGGCCCGCGGCCTGATCGAGGACATGCTGGCTGCGGCGCTCGGAGCGGTCCCGCCGGAAACCGAGATCGCCATGTGCACCTGCGACGAGCGGCTCGACTGCGCCTGCCGAAAGCCCGCACCCGGCATGCTGCTGGGCCTTCTCGACCGTTTCGGCGTCAGGCCGGACGAGGCCCTGTACGTGGGCGATCTCCCGATCGATGCGGAGGCGGCGCGGCGGGCCCGCGTGCCCTTCATTTTCGCCCGGGACTTCTTCGCCTCGTCCTAGAGATCGAGGCTCTTCAGCAGATCGTAGGAGCGGAGACGGGCGGCGGGATCATAGACGGCGGTGGCGACGATGAGCTCGTCCACCTCCGTGCGCGCCAGGAAGTCGCGGAGACCCTTCGCGACCGTGCCCGGCGCGCCCACGAAGGAGCAGGCCAGCATGCGCATTGCCTGCATCCTCTCCATTGCATTCCAATAGGCGTCGATGTCGTCGATCGGGGGCTGCAGCAGGCCGCGGTCGCCCCGCACCATGCCGACGAAGCGCATCTGCAGCGAGGTGAACAGGCGTTTCGCCTCAGCATCGCTCTCGGCCACGATGACGTTCACCCCCGCCATGGCGTGGGGGGCCTGAAGCTGGTGCGATGGCTGGAAGCGTTCCCGGTAGAGGGCGATCGCCTGGTCCAGCGCTTCGGGAGCGAAATGCGAGGCGAAGGCATAGGGAAGCCCGAGCAGGGCGGCGAGCTGCGCGCCGAAGAGGCTGGAGCCCAGGATCCACAGCGGCACCTCGGTGCCCGCGCCCGGCACGGCGCGGATCGTCTGGCCGGGCTGCGGCGGCGCCAGCAGCGCCTGGAGCTCCAGCACGTCGTCGGGAAAGGACTCCGCCGCCGTGGGATCGCGCCGTAGTGCCCGCAGCGTGGCGCGGTCGGTGCCGGGCGCCCGTCCGAGCCCAAGGTCGATGCGGTCCGGGAAGATCGATGCCAGCGTGCCGAACTGCTCGGCGATGACGAGCGGCGCGTGGTTCGGCAGCATGATGCCGCCCGCACCCACGCGGATGGTCGAGGTGTGGCTGGCAACGTGACCGATCACCACCGCCGTCGCCGCACTGGCGATCCCTTCCATGTTGTGGTGCTCCGCCACCCAGTAACGGCGGTAGCCGAGCGCCTCGGCGTGGCGGGCGAGCACCGCCGCCTCGCGGAGCGCGTCGGCGGGCGTGTGGCCCTCGCGCACCGGCACGAGATCGAGAACCGAGAGTTCAATCATCGAAGCTGCGGAAATGGTCGATCGTCCGCGCCAGACCATCGGCGAGCGGCACCTTCGGCTCCCAGCCGAGCGCCTTGCGGGCCAGGGTGATGTCCGGCTGGCGCTGCTTCGGGTCATCGGCGGGAAGCGGCAGGTGCTTGACCTTCGAGCGCGAACCCGTGAGCCGCAGCACCTCGCCGGCGAGCTCGATCATGGTGAACTCGCCGGGATTGCCGAGATTGACCGGGCCCGTCAGCTCGGGCGGCGAGTCCATCAGCTTGAGGAAGCCGTCCACGAGATCGTCGCAGTAGCAGAAGGAGCGCGTCTGCGAGCCGTCGCCATAGATGGTGAGATCCTCACCGGCGAGCGCCTGGGTGATGAAGTTCGAGACCACCCGCCCGTCGCGCGGGTGCATGCGCGGGCCGTAGGTGTTGAAGATCCGCGCCACCTTGATATCGACGCCATGCTGGCGGTGATAGTCGAAGAACAGCGTCTCCGCACAGCGCTTGCCCTCGTCGTAGCAGGCCCTGGTGCCGATCGGGTTCACGTGCCCCCAATAGTCCTCGCGCTGCGGATGCACTTCCGGGTCGCCATAGACCTCGCTGGTCGAGGCCTGGAAGATGCGGCAGCGCAGGCGCTTGGCCAGGCCCAGCATGTTGAGCGCGCCCATCACCGAGGTCTTGGTGGTGAGCACCGGGTTGTACTGGTAGTGAACGGGTGAGGCCGGGCAGGCGAGGTTGTAGATCTCGTCCACCTCCACCTTCAGCGGATTGCACACGTCGTGGCGCAGGAACTCGAAGCGCGGGTTGCCGTGAAGATGCTCGATGTTGCGCTTCGACCCGGTGAACAGGTTGTCGGCGCAGATCACCTCGTGCCCCTGCCCCATCAGCTTGTCGATCAGGTGCGAACCGAGGAAGCCCGCGCCGCCGGTCACCAGGATGCGCTTGCGGCTCTCGTAAAGTCGCGCCATGTCTCTCAGACCGCTCCTGACTTGAAGGGAAGAATGTCGGCCCTTCGGGTGTCCGGCGGCACGATGCTGGCTCTGCCGATCGAATGGTAGGTGATGCCGGAGCCCTGCACGTCGGCAAAGGCGAAGAGGTTGCGGAAATCGACCATCACCGGCTGGCGCATGTCCTTGGCGAGGCGCCTCAGGTCGAGGCCGCGGAACACGTTCCATTCGGTGAGCACCACCACCGCATCGGCGCCGATGGCGGCAGAATAGGCATCCGCGCACCACTGCACCGATTCGAAGCTCTGCCGCCCATTGTCCATCGCAACCGGATCGAAGGCCGCCAGCGCCGCGCCGCGCCTTTGCAGCTCCGGCACCAGGCTGAGGGCCGCGGCATCGCGGATGTCGTCGGTCTCGGCCTTGAAGGCGATGCCGAGAAGCGCGACCTTCTTGCCCGCCAGCGTGCCGCCCACCGCCTCCTGGATGCGGTCGGCGAGGGCCCGCTTTCGCCCCTCGTTGGCAGCGATGACGGTCTCCACGATGGTGATGGGCCGGCCATGCTGCCGGGCGGTATGGGCAAGCGCCCGGGTGTCCTTCGGAAAGCAGGAGCCGCCGAAGCCCGGTCCGGGGTTCAGGAACTGCAGCCCGATGCGCTTGTCGAGGCCCATGCCGCGCACCACGTCCTGGATGTCCGCGCCGACCTTCTCGCACAGGTCGGCGAGCTGGTTGACGAAGGCGATGCGCGTGGCGAGGAAGGTGTTTGCTGCATATTTGATGATCTCCGCCGCCTCGCAGGACGTGGCGACGATTGGCACGTTCTTGGCGGCGAGCGGCCGGTAGAGCTGGCGCAGGGCGGCTTCCGCCCGCTCCGAGCCGACGCCGATCACTACCCGGTCGGGCCGCAGGAAATCCTCCACCGCCGAACCCTCGCGCATGAATTCGGGATTGGACGCCACCTCGAAATCACCGTCGGGCCTCGCCTTCGAGATGATTTCCCTGAGCCTGGCCGCGGTGCCCACCGGCACCGTGGACTTGGTGACGATGACCGTGAAGCCCTGCATGGCCCGCGCGATCTCCTCGCCCGCGGCAAAGACATAGGAGAGGTCGGCTGCGTCCTCGCCCTCGCGCGTCGGCGTTCCGACTGCGATCAGCACGATGTCCGCCGCGGCGACGGCGCTCTTGAGGTCCTCGGTGAAGCTGAGGCGCCCCGCCTGGCGGTTGCTGTTGAGGATCGGCTCGAGCCCCTGCTCATAGATCGGCGTCTTGCCGTTCTCGAGCATCGCCACCCGGCGTGCATCCCGGTCGACGCAGGTCACCTCGTATCCGAAATCCGAGAAACAGGCCGCCGAAACCAACCCCACATAGCCCGCGCCGATGACGGTGATCTTCATTTGTTGCCCTTGCCCTGCGTGAGGTCAGATTCGGTCCAAAATGCGGCCTGTGCATAAACTGTTCCACGACAACTTGGAATAGCGCTCTCCGCTCACCCTTTCGTGCCCGTAAACGGCCTTCCACCTGAGGGCGCGAGAAGCGTTCACGAGGCGGCGCTCATTTTCTTCCGCATTCGAAAAAATGGCCGCTGCGGGAACCATATCTCCGGCCTCGCCTTACATGACGAACACATGGTGAGGCGTGCCGCCGCACGTGGAAAACGGGGCGGCTAGGTAGAAGAATGGACAGTTCCGGAGATTTGAAGATGGCCCCTTTCCGGCGGGAGGGGCAGGGATTCCAGAAGCAGCCGCTCCCCAAGCTGCGCCCTGCCGTACATGACATGATCGGGCGCAGGCTCAGGCTCCATTACGAGGAGTTGCAGCAGCAGCCTTTGCCGGAGCGCCTTTCGGCGCTCCTCGAGGAACTGGACCGGCCGGACGAGCCGACCCGCAAGCGGCGTAACTGACATGGGCGATATGCGGTCGGTGACTGCGACCCCCCGGATCCCCGGGGGGGAACGCCGGGAGGCTTCCGAAGAGGGCCGTGAGCAGTTCCGCCAGCACCTGCTGGCGGCGATCCCCAAGCTGCGCGCCTTCGCCCTGTCGCTCGCCTCCCACGCCGACTACGCCGACGACCTCGTGCAGGAAACCCTGATGAAGGCGTGGAACCACCAGAACAGCTTCCAGGAAGGGACCAACATCAAGGCCTGGCTGTTCACCATCCTGCGCAATGAATATTTCAGCCAGCTCCGCAAGCGTCGTCGCGAAGTGGAGGACGCAGACGGCGATTACGCCAGCAGCGTGATGACCCCGGGCGGCCAGGAAAGCCAGCTCGACATGGCCGACCTCCGCATCGCGCTCCAGCAATTGCCGGACGACCAGCGCGAGGCCGTGGTGCTCGTGGGCGCCTCGGGCTTCTCCTACCAGGAGGTGGCGGAGATCTGCCGCGTCCCGGTCGGCACGGTGAAAAGCCGCGTGAACCGGGCCCGCAACAAGCTTGCGATCCTCTTGGGCAACGACGCCGCGGGAGCCGCCGCGGACAAGGCCGTCGCACGCCAGGCCGGGGAGCCCGATGACCCATCGGAACACAAGTAGACTTTCGAGCGTTCTGAGCTGCCTTCATAACCATAAAGGAGCTCGTCCATGACGCTCGGCACCATCCTCCTCATCATCCTCATCCTGATCCTGATCGGCGCCCTTCCGAGCTGGGGCTACAGCCGCAGCTGGGGTTATGGCCCCTCGGGCATCCTCGGCCTGATCCTAATCGTCGTCATCATCCTGATGCTGATGGGCAGGATTTGACACCAGCCGAACCCCTGCTCTCCGAAGAAGCCCGGCTCCTTCTCCACATCCGGAGAGTGGCAGCCGGCCTTCTCGTCATTGTCGCGGTAGGCGGGGCTTATTTCGCCCGCGATTTCCTTCTGCCCGCCGTCTTTGCGCTCTTCATCGCCGTCACCCTGAGACCGCTGATCCGCGCCCTGTCGCGCAAGGGTGTGCCCGACTGGGCCACCACGGCGGCGATCGTCCTCATCGGGGCGGTGCTCCTCGGGCTGGCGGTCTATGCCTTTGCCGGCGCCATCATGCAGTGGATCGAGGATGCGCCGCGCCTGCAACGCGAGTTTCTGAGCAAGATATCGAGCCTCCGGGCCTCCTTCTCCAGCCTGATCTCGCTCGGCGAGACGCTCCAGGAAGCGGCAAGCCCCGATGCCGCCAACGGCGGGGCGCAGGAGGTGGTGGTGAGGGAATCGCTCCTGCCCACGGCGCTCACCTTTCTGGCCGGCTATCCCGTCAATGTCATCTTCGTCGCGAGCGGCGCCATTGTCATTGCGGTGTTCCTCATGGCATCGGGCGATCTGTTCTACGAGAAAATGATCAGGATCCTGCCCAGCCTCTCGGACAAGAAGGCGGCACTCCGCATCGTGCTCGACGTCGAGCGCGAGGTCTCCGCCTATCTGCTGACCATCACCCTGATAAATGCCGCTCTCGCCACGGCCGTGGGAGTGGCCTTCTGGTTCATCGGACTTCCGACGCCCCATCTCTGGGCGCTCTTCGCCCTGATCCTCAACTATATCCCCTATCTTGGGCCCATTACCGGCCTCGCGTTCTCCGCCATCATTGGCATCATCGTGTTCGACAGCATCGGCCAGGCGCTGCTGGCGCCCGCCGCATATGGCGTGCTGATCGGGCTCGAAACCCAGATCGTGACGCCTGCGCTTCTCAGCCGGCGCATGAGCATCAATGCGGTGATGATCCTGCTGGCGCTCGCCTTCTTTGCCTGGCTCTGGGGCATCGCCGGCATCGTCGTCGCCGTG
Organism: Aestuariivirga sp.; assembly: GCF_046294715.1. Lineage (GTDB taxonomy): Bacteria > Pseudomonadota > Alphaproteobacteria > Rhizobiales > Aestuariivirgaceae > Aestuariivirga. The sequence goes on from NZ_JBKBKI010000001.1 coordinate 132,930, forward strand.
CCCATCCTCGTCACATTCCGCGTGCTGTGCAGCCACGTCGAGGCGCTGGCGCCCTTTGGCGAGTTCCTGTCCCAGAAGCGGCGGAACGGAGAAGAAGCCGTGGAAGAGATCGCCCCTCCCAACGGCCCGGAAAGCACCCGCTGAACCGGCGGCTCAGCGCGCGAATTCGAGCCTGCAGATGAGCCCGTCCTGCGTGAAGCGCTGTGACACCTTGAGCGCGCTCGAGTTGATGAGGAGCGAGCCGAAGCCGGAGAACTCCGGCTTCTTCTCGATCTTCGGCCCGCCATGTTCGCGCCAGACGAGGCGCAGCCGCGTCTTCGTCGCCGTCCAGATGATGTCCACCTGGCCCTCCGGCACGGAGAGCGAGCCGTACTTGGCGGCATTGGTGGCGAGCTCATGCAGTACGAGGCCGAGCTGCGTCGCCACCTCCGCGCTCAGCACCACCGCGGGGCCCCTCAGCCGGAAGCGGCCCTCATAGTCGTGCACCATGGCCGCCACCTGGTGGTGGATGATGGTGTCCAGCCGGGCGCCGCCCCAGTCGGCCTCGGTGAGCAGGCTGTGCGAGGCCGCGAGACTGCGGATGCGCCCTTCGAAGGCATCGACGAAGCTGCGCGGGCTCGGGCTCGAGCGCAGCGTCTGCCGCGCCACCGACTGCACCACGGCGAGCGTGTTCTTCACCCGGTGGGAGAGCTCGCGCAGCAGCATGGCCTGGCGCTTCTCCCAGTTCTTGCGTTCGGTGATGTCCTGGTCGATGCCGCGCGTGCTGACGGGCCGCCCGTGCTCGTCCTTGATCACGTCGCCGGCGAGTGCCGTCCAGATCTCCGTGCCGTCGGGACGGACGATCGGGAATTCCAGCGTGAAGGAGCCGCCCTGCAGCATGGCGCGGGCGAACTCGCGCCGCGCCCTCTTGCGATGGGCGGGCGAGATGCGCTGGGCGAGCGACTCGCGCGAGGGCTGGCCCTTGGCGGGATCGAGCCCGTAGAGCGCGAACATCTCGGGCGACCAGTGCAACTCGCGGCGGCGGAGGTCGAAGTTCCACGCACCCGCGCGGGCACTCCTGAGGGCCAGCCTGAGGCGGGCCTCGTTCTCGCGCAGCATCTCGTTCTGGCGCCGCCGCTCGGTGACGTCGCGGGCGATCGTCGAAGCCCCGACGACCATGCCCTGCGGGTTGAGGATGGGCGACACCGACACCGCGACGTGGATCTTGCGCCCCGTGCGGTGAAGCCTCACGGTTTCGTGCGATCGGACCGGCTGGCCCGTGCGGATCGTGTTGAGGATATGGATTTCCTCGTGCTCGCCGTCTTCCGGGATGAGCTTCCAGATCGACTCGCCGATCATTTCCTCGGCGCTGTAGCCGAACAGCCGCTCCGCACCCTTGTTCCAGCTGGTGATGACGCCGCGCAGCGACTTGGCGATGATCGCCTCTTCCGAGGATTCGACGATCGCGGCCAGCCGCGCTGCCGCCTCCTCCGCTGCCTTGCGCTCGGTGATGTCGATCATGACGCCATAGGACTCGAGCGGCACGCCATCCTGGCGGCGGACGACCTCGCCGCGCGACAGCAGCCAGCGCAGCTTCGAGTCCGGCAGCTTCAGGCGGAATTCGATTTCCATGCGGTTGCCGGGCGTGCGCGCCGTTTCATGCGCCCTGCGCCAGGCTTCCCGGTCCTCCGGGTGAATGGCGCTTTCGAGCGCGCGTGGCGTGCCGTCGAACTCGTGGCGCTCGATTTCCAGCAGGGCCAGAAGTTCGTCGGTGCAGGTGAAGCGGTCGGAGACGATGTCGAAATGCCAGGCAGCCATGCGGGCAGCCTCGAACACCACCGAGCGCAGCCGCGCGGCCTTGCGCAGTTCACGCTCGACGCTGACGCGCGCCGAAACGTCGATGATCGCGCCGCGGATGCCGGTGAGGCGCCCCTCGGGGCTGAATTCGCCCTCGCCGCGGTCCAGCACCCAGAACTGCTTGCCCGACCCGGCGTGCGCGATCCGGTACTCGATCTCGAAGCCCGGCGACTCCGGCGTGAGCCGCGCCCGCGCATCCTCATACTGGCTGCGGTCCTCCGGGAAGATCGCGGCCGCCCAGGTGGCTGCCGGAGCCGCCGGCGGAACACCCAGTATGTCCATGCTGTTGTCGGAACGGACCATGAAGCCGGAGGCGCAGTCGATCGAATAGAAAACGATCCGCGCGACGCTGAGCGCCTGCAGCGCCCATGCGGGCCCACCCTGCGCCGACAATTTCCTGTCCGGATCATGCATCCGGCTGTTCTGCTGATCAAACATGTTCAACGCCAATGGCCAACGCAACACACGCATACGCACTGTCCGTGAAGGCCGCCGACAGGCGGCCTCCCGTTTGCGGGCGCCGGCTTCTCGACCTCCGGCAACCCTTCAGAGCCGTCCAGAACTTCCGCCCCGCCACAAGGGCAGGACCTGTCTTCGGACAGGACTTTGCGCCGCGCCGTCTTCTCACTCGGTCCCTTCCCGCGGTCGCGATGGATGATGAACGCAAGCCCCTGGGCTCAATCGTTTTCCTCCCCGCGGTCCCCATGCCGTTCAGCCACAACGCGTCACGCACGGGTTTTGTTCCCGTGCGTGACGAAGCCCCGGCGGCACAATCATTGCGCGAAGACGAGGTAGACGACGATGAAGGCAGCCACGACGCCCAGAAGCCCGAACGCCAGCACGTAGATGTTGTAGCCGGGCCTGGCCTGTCGCGCCTCGGTCTTGCCGAGTTCGATCTCCTTGTTCTCCTCGTCCGGGCCCGGCCTGATCCGCATCAGCGGGCCGAGGTCAGTTCGCCCGTCCGCCTGGCGGCGGCACCATGAGCATGCTCGTGATGATTGACGTGCTCGCCATGGGCGGGCAGCTGCAGCACGCGGGCCCGCTGGCCTTCATGCAGAAGGGTCAGCTTGATGATGCGGCCATCGGCAAGCTCGAGAGCGTCGTGATGGGTATGGGGATTGTCGATGTCCACCTGGCGGAAGCGCGCCAGGCGGGCGTCGGCCATGTCATAGCCCAGGCGCTTCTTCATGAAGTTCACGACATAGCCCCACAGGCCGTTGTAGCGGACCGGCTCCTCGAAGGCGAGTTCGGTGCCGGGCAGCAGGCACACCGCCACCCCCGGCTCGTGCTCGGCGCAGAAGCCGCGGGTCGGGGTCATGGGGAAGCTGCTCGTCACCAGCTTGTCGCCGATTGCGGCGGCGCGGCTGATCTGATTTTCCAGGCTGTAGTCGCACATCGATGCACCTCTGAGCGTTGTGAGCCGTCCGGAGCCGAACCCTCGTTCGTCCCGAAAGAACGTCACGCCATCATGAAGGTTCCGGCTGCGAGGGCCGCGTTCCAGCGTGATTACGAGACACTCCAGTTCTGCTATGCCTTGGCGATGGAAGCCACCGGAGCGAGGGCATGAGCCTCATGGCGAAGGAGGCGGCGCAAGCGCCGCAGGCGGCCGCCCGCTTCCTGCAATGCAATGGTGAAGCGCTGGCAGCGCTTGGCGCACGGCTGCGGCGCGACCCGCCCTCCCTTGTCATCACCTCGGCCCGCGGCAGTTCGGACCACGCGGCAGGCTATTTCAAGTATCTCTGCGAGATTCTCACGGGGGTGCCGTGCGCCTCGATCGGCGCCTCGGTGGTCTCGGTCTATGGCGCGAGGCTCACGGCGCCGCGCGCGCTCTCGCTCACCATCTCCCAGTCGGGCCAGAGCCCCGATGTCACGGCGCTGCAGAGGGCGGCAAGGGAGGGCGGGGCGACCGCCGTCGCCCTGGTCAATGCGCCGGATTCACCCGTCGGCCGCGGGGCGGAGATCTGCCTCGACCTCTGCGCGGGTGAGGAACGAAGCGTTGCCGCCACGAAATCCTTTCTCGTGTCCTGTCTCGCCGGCGCGGCCGTCATCGCGCACTGGACCGGCGACCAGGCCTTGCTGGCGGCCGTCGCGCGCTTGCCCGAAACGCTCGCCGCGGCCTTACGGCTCGACTGGCCGTTCTTGCCCAGCCTGGCCGAGCGCGCCACCTCGATCTACGTTCTCGGCCGCGGCCCCGGCCTTCCCATCGCGCAGGAAACCGCGCTCAAACTCAAGGAGACCTGCTCGCTCCACGCCGAGGCGCATTCCGCCGCGGAGGTGATGCACGGCCCCCTGGAACTCTTGGAGCCCGGCTTCCCGGTGATCGTCTTCGCGCCCGCCGACGCCGCGCAGGCCATGACGCGCCAGGCGGTCGACACCCTGCGCGAGGCGGGCGCCGAGCCTCACGTGGTGGACGGGCGCGACATCCCCTATGTGCCGAGCGGCCATCCCCTGCTCGACCCGGTCTCGATGATGGCCACCGCCTATCTCGCCGTCGAGAAGACGGCAGTGAAGCTCGGCCGCGATCCCGACAGGCCGCGCCTCCTGCGCAAGGTCACGCAGACCCGCTGAGAGCCTGCCGCCCGCGCTCCTGCTGATGCCACTTCCAGGCGGAGGAGATGATCTGCTCGAGGTCGCTGTTGCCCGCCTGCCAGTTGAGCAGACGCCGCGCCTTGCCCGCCGCGGCGACGAGTTCAGCCGGATCGCCCAGGCGGCGGGGCGAGACCCGGCAGGGAACGCTGCGCCCGGTGACGCGCTCCGCCGCCACGATGATGTCCCTCACGCTGGCGCCACGGCCGGTGCCGAGATTGACCGCCTCGGAGGCGCCGCCGTCCAGGAGATGAAGCGCACCGGCGAGGTGGGCCCGGGCCAGGTCGTTCACGTGGATGTAGTCGCGGATGCAGGTGCCGTCGGGTGTCGGATAGTCGTCGCCGAAGACGTCCAGCGCCTCGATCTCGCCGGAAGCCGCCATCAGCGCACGCGGGATGAGGTGCGGCTCGGGGTCGTGGCGTTCCCCCGTCTCGCCCTCGGGGTCCGCTCCGCAGGCGTTGAAATAGCGCAGCGCCACGTGGCGCAAGCCATGCGCGCGGTCGAAGTCCTGGCAAATCCGCTCCATCATCAGCTTCGACTGGCCGTATGGGTTGATGGGGTTTTGCGGCGTCTCCTCCGGGATCGGCACGCTGCGGGGCTCGCCATAGGTGGCGCAGGTCGAGGAGACGACGATGTTCCCGACGCCCGCCTCCGTCATCGCCTTCAGGATCGAGAGGGTGCCGCCCACGTTGTTCTCATAATACATGTGCGGATTGGCCACGGACTCGCCAACATAGGCGAAGGCGGCAAAATGGATGACCGCGTCCGGACGGAACCAGCGCATCGCCTCGCGCAGCAGGCGCGTGTCGCGGATGTCGGCCTCGATCAGCGGCCCCCATTTCACCAGGTCCCGATGGCCGCGCGAGAGATTGTCGCAGACCGCAACCTCATGGCCCTCCCGGGCGAGCATCTTGGCGGTGTGGCTGCCGATATAGCCCGCCCCGCCGGTCACCAGGAACCTGCCCATCTGCATCTCCCCACGCCGCCCGCCAGACCGGGCTCCCGCTTTTGAGGCTAGCAGATGCCGCAAAGATTGCATCCGGCGGAACCCGGGAGAGTTGACACTGTTCTAACCCGCATGAGTACCAGCGCGAACAGCACCCCCCGGAGAGCCTGGGCAGAGCCAAGAACAGGCCGGCGCGAAAAGCCGTTCTCGCTCGCCCGGGCGGCCCGCTACGCGGTCTTCTGCGGCGCTGGCGCCGGGATCGCTTCGCAGGTCTTCCTCGCGTTTGCCGCCCGCGCGACGGGACAGAGCGTCTGGCGTCCGATCAATGCCACCAGCCATTGGGTTTGGGGCGAGCGCGCCGGGCAGGAGCGTGGCGCCGACCTCGCCCACACTGGCGTTGGCCTGGCGACCAACCAGGCGGCGGCGCTGTTCTGGGGCACGCTCTTCGGCCTCTACCTGGCCCGGCGGCAATCACGGAACGAAGCGGAAACCCTGCGGGATGCTGCCGTGATGGGCCTCATTGCCTCGACCCTCGACTATGGCATCCTCCCCAGGCGGCTGACACCGGGCTGGGAGCTTGCCCTCGGCAACGGCGGCGCGGCGCTCGGCATGGCAGCGACGGCGCTGGGGCTCGGACTCGGCGGCATCGCCGCCCAGAAATCCGAAGAATGAGAGTTCTCCTGATCGGAGCGACGGGCCTCATCGGATCGGCCGTCGCGGCTCGTCTTCCCGGCGAGGGCCATGAGGTTGTGCCCGTGTCCCGGCGGCCGATGGATCGACCGGGCGCCATCATCCTCGACATGGCAAGGGCCACGGCCCCCGAAGTCTGGCTGCCGCATCTGCGCGGCATCGACGCCGTGGTCAACTGTGCCGGCGTGCTGCAGGACGGCCCCCGGGAGAACACCCGCGCGGTGCACGCCGCGGGTGCTGCCGCCCTGTTCGAGGCATGCGAGCGGGCCGGTGTGCGGCGCGTCATCCATTTTTCCGCGATCGGCGTCGACCGCGCCCAGCCCTCCGCCTTCTCGGCCAGCAAGCTCGCCGGCGACGAAGCCCTGATGGCGCGCGATCTCGACTGGGTGATCCTCAGGCCCTCGGTGGTGCTGGGTCGTTCCGTCTTCGGCGCGAGCGCCCTCATGCGCGGGTTGGCCGCACTGCCGGTCCTCCCCTCGATGCCCGAAACCGAAAAGCTCCAGGTGGTGCGCCTCGAGGACGTGGTCGAGACGGTGCTGTTCTTCCTCGATCCACGAGCGCCTTCCCGCCTCTCGCTCGAACTCGCGGGTCCGCAGGCGCTCGGGATGGACGAGATCGTCGGCCAGTACCGCAGATGGCTCGGCTGGAAGCCGGCTCGGCGGTACCAGCTTCCACCATGGCTTGCGCGCCTCCTCTACAAGGCCGGCGACATCGCGGCGGCACTCGGCTGGCGCCCCCCGGTGCGGACAAACGCCGCGCGCGAGATGACGCGCGGTGCCATGGGCGATCCGGCACCGTGGTCGGAGATCACAGGCATCACGCCGAGGCCCCTCGCCGCGGCACTTGCGGCCGAGCCCGCCGGCGTCCAGGAGAAGTGGTTCGCCGGGCTCTATGTCCTGAAGCCCGTGATCTTCGTGGTGCTCGCGGCCTTCTGGCTCGCAACCGCCATCATCTCCGTCACCATCGGTTACGAGCTCGGCGTGGAACTCATGGTGGTGGCGGGGGCTGGCGCACTCGCGGGCCCCGCGGTGATCGCCGGCGCGCTTGCCGATCTCGTCATCGGCCTGCTCATCGCCTGGCGCCGCACCACGCGCCTTGGCCTCTGGGGGGCACTCGCGCTGTCGGGCTTCTATATCGTCGCGGGCTCGATCCTCCGCCCGGATCTCTGGGCCGAGCCCCTGGGCCCGTTCCTCAAGATATTCCCCATCGTCGTCCTCCATCTCGTGGCGCTCGCCGTGCTGGAGGAAAGGTGACGCTCTATCTGGCGCTCAAGTTCCTGCATGTCATCGGCGCCTCGGTGCTGCTGGGAACGGGGGCGGGCATCGCCTTCTTCATGCTGGTGGCGCATCTCACCGGCAACACCGCCGTCATCGCCGGCGTGGCGCGGATCGTCGTCATCGCCGATTTCGTGTTCACCGCCACCGCCGTGGTGGCCCAGCCCGTCACCGGCCTCGCCCTCGTCTATGCCGTGGGCTACTCCCTCGCCGATGGTTGGATCGTGCTGTCAATCATCCTCTACATCGTCACGGGCCTGTTCTGGCTTCCGGTCGTGTGGATGCAGATGGAACTCCGCAACCTTGCGAATGCTGCGCTCGCTGCGGAAACGGAACTGCCGCCGCGCTATCACCGCCTGTTCTGGCTGTGGTTCGCCTTCGGCTTTCCCGCCTTCGCGGCGGTGCTCGGCATTCTCTGGCTGATGATCGCGAGGCCAGACGTTCCGCTCTTCACCTTCGCCTGAAGATCAGCGCGGCCGGCCTTTCCGCTGCATGGCCTCCAGCAGCGCAGCGCCGAGGCTTCCGCCCTGCGCCTGCGAGCCTCCGGGTGCCGCCGTCTTCCTGGCAGCGCGCGAAGCCCCCGAGTCCTCCCGCGCCGTGCGCGCCTGCTCTCCGCCGTCCTTGCGCATGGTGAGACCGATGCGGTTTCGCGCCACGTCCACCTCGACGACCCGCACGCGAACGATGTCGCCCGCCTTCACCACTTCGTGCGGGTCCTTCACGAAGCGGTCCGCCATCTGGCTCACGTGAACGAGGCCGTCCTGGTGCACGCCGATGTCGACGAAGGCGCCGAAGGCCGCGACATTGGTGACCGTTCCCTCGAGCGACATGCCGGGCTTCAGGTCCTTGATCGTCTCGACGCCTTCCGCAAAGGAGGCCGTCCTGAAGCTGGGGCGCGGGTCGCGGCCGGGCTTCTCGAGCTCGGCGAGGATGTCCTTCACCGTCGGAAGACCGAAACTCTCGCTCACGAAGTCCTGGGGTTTCAGGCCCCGCAGCGCCCTGGTGTCACCCATCAGGCTCCTGATGTCCCGCCCGCATGACTCGACGATGCGCCGCGCCACGCCGTAGGCCTCGGGGTGGACGGCGGAGGCATCGAGCGGCTCCTCGCCGTCGCGGATCCTGAGGAAGCCCGCCGATTGCTGGAAGGCCTTGGGGCCGAGCCGCGGCACCTTGAGCAGCTCCTGGCGCGAGCGGAAGGCGCCGTTGGCATGGCGATGCTCGACGATCGCCTCGGCAAGGCCCGGTCCCAGCCCCGAGACATGGGCAAGAAGGGGTGCGGAGGCGGTGTTGAGATCGACGCCCACGGCATTCACGGCATCCTCGACCACGGCTTCGAGCGAGCGTCCGAGCTGATACTGGTCGACGTCGTGCTGGTACTGGCCGACGCCGATCGACCTGGGCTCGATCTTCACAAGTTCGGCGAGCGGGTCTTGCAGCCGCCGCGCGATCGACACCGCGCCCCGCAGCGACACGTCGAGATCGGGGAATTCCCGCGCCGCCAGTTCGGAGGCCGAATAGACGGATGCGCCCGCCTCCGAGACGACGACCTTCACCGGCGCCTTCGCCTCCCTCGGAAGAAGCCCGAGCGCGTCGGCGACGAAGCGCTCGGTCTCGCGGCTCGCCGTGCCGTTGCCGATGGCGATGAGCTCCACCCCGTGCTGCATGACGAGCCGCAGGAGCGTGGCCTGGGCGCCGCGGAGATCGTTCCTCGGCTGGAAGGGATACAGCGTCTCGGTGGCCAGGAGCTTGCCAGTGGCATCGACCGCCGCGGCCTTCACGCCGGTGCGGATGCCGGGGTCGAGGCCGAGCGTCGGGCGTGCGCCGGCCGGCGCCGCCAGCAGGAGGTTCCTCAGGTTGCGCGCGAAGACGGCGATCGCCTCCTCCTGCGCACGCGCCCTGAGCTCGCCCATCAGGTCGATCATCATGGTGATCGAGAGCTTCACCCGCCACGTCCAGTCCGCGACCGCGCGCAGCCACCTGTCTCCCGGCGCGTTGCCGGAGACGGGGATGGCGCCGGCGATGATTCCGGCGGCGCGTGCGCTGCCCGTTTCAGTGTCGGGCGCGATGTCGAGCGTCACCACCTCTTCCTTCGCGGCGCGCAGCATGGCGAGCGCGCGGTGCGATGGCACGTCCGCCCAGCGTTCGCGGTGATCGAAATAGTCGGAGAACTTCGCACCCTTCTCCTCCTGCCCGGCAACCACCTTCGAGGACAGGAAGGCCTCCGCCTTCATGAAGGCGCGCAGGTCGCCGAGGAGCGCTGCATTCTCCGCCAGCCGTTCCATCAGGATGTCGCGCGCACCGTCGAGCGCATCCTTGACGCTCTTGACGTTGTCCGTGAGGAATCCCGCGGCCAGGCTTTCCGGCTCGGCCCCGCGATCTGCCATGATGGCGTCGATCAGCGGCTCGAGCCCGTTCTCGCGCGCCACCATCGCCTTGGTGCGGCGCTTGGGCTTGTAGGGCAGGTAGATGTCTTCGAGCTCCGACTTGGTCTTCACGGTGGCAATGGCATGCGCCAGCTCCTCGGTGAGCTTGCCCTGTGAACGGACCGACTCGAGGATGGCCTTGCGCCGGTCCTCGAGCTCGCGCAGATAGACCAGCCGCTCGGCGAGCTTGCGGAGCTGCGTATCGTCGAGGCCGCCCGTCGCCTCCTTGCGGTAGCGCGCCACGAAGGGCACGGTGGCGCCCTCGTCGAGAAGCACCACGGCGGCGGCCACCTGCTTTGCCGCCGCGCCGATTTCTTCCGCGATGATCTCGAATATCCGTGCCGAACTGTCCAACATCGCCTCTCGTCGGGTGGCTGCGCGATTCGCCGCACGGTGCTCCTTGTGCCGAGCGGGGCGGCGGGCATCAAGCCTCGAAAATTTCTGTGGATGAACGATCAGGGCGCCGCGAGCGCGATCGCCGTCGCCTCGCCGCCGCCGATGCAGAGTGATGCGATGCCACGCCTCGCGCCATGCCGCCGCATGGCATGGGCGAGCGTCACGATGATGCGCGCCCCGCTCGCGCCGATGGGGTGTCCGAGCGCGCAGGCTCCGCCATGCACATTCACCTTCTCCGGCGGCAGCCGCAACTCGCGCAAGGCATGGAGCGCCACGACCGCGAAGGCCTCGTTGATCTCGTAGAGATCGACGTCTCCCGCCTCCCACCCCGTCTTCTGGAGAAGCAGCCGCATGGCGTCGACCGGTGCCGTCGTGAACTCGCGCGGCGGCCTGGCGGCGCCGGCATGGCCGGCGATCATCGCGATGGGTTCGATGCCCCGCCGTTCCGCCTCGGAGAGACGCATCAGCAGGAGCGCCGCCGCACCGTCGGAGATCGAGGAGGCATTGGCCGCCGTGACGGTACCGTCCGGCCGGAAGGCGGGCCGCAGCTGCGGGATCTTCTCGGGCCTCGCGCGCGCAGGCATCTCGTCCTGCGCGAGATTCCCAGTCGCCACGAGCTCGTCAGCGAAGGCGCCGGCGCGGATCGCCTCCTGCGCCCGCGAGAGCGAAAGAAGCGCATAATCGTCCTGCACGGCGCGCGAGAACTGGCCTGCCTCTGCGAGTTCATCGGCATAATAACCCATGAGGCGGCCTTCATAGGCATCCTCGAGACCGTCGGTGAACATGTGGTCCTTCAGCTCGGCGTGGCCGAGGCGCAGGCCGCCCCGCGCCTTGGGGAGGAGATAGGGCGCGTTGCTCATCGACTCCATGCCGCCGGCGATCACCACCCGGTTCGAGCCGGCGAGAATGCTGTCATGGCCCTGGATCACCGCCTTCATGCCCGATCCGCACACTTTCGAGATCGTCGTGCAGGGCACGGCTTCGCCGAGACCCGCACCGAGTGCCGCCTGGCGCGAGGGGTTCTGCCCGATTCCCGCGCCCAGCACATTGCCCATCAGCACTTCATCGGCCGCGATGCTGCCCTTGACGAGGCCGCCGATCGCCATGGCGCCGAGCTGGGGCGCCCGGAGGGACGAGAGCGCGCCCTGGAATGCGCCGATCGGCGTTCGCCGCGCCGCCGCAACCACCACCGGATCGTGCTCGTGCTTCACCTCTGCCATGGCGGAACCTCCTTCGCGAAGAACGCCGCGATGCCGGCGCGCGCCTCCTCCGACTGCCAGCGCCGCACCAGTGCCGCGATCGCCTGCTCCTCGCCCGCCTTCCCCTGCGCCAGCGCGCGGAACAGCGCCTTGGCCTCCGCCACCGCGCCCGGCGCAGAAGCCATCACCTGCCGCACATGCCGCCGCACCGCCTCATCGGCACCGCCCTCCTCCACGACCTCGGTGACGAGGCCGATCGCCTTTGCTTCCACGGGGCCGAGCATTTCGCCGTGGAGCCCGGCCTGCCGCAGCGCCGCAGCGCCCATCCGCCGCAGCAAGAAGGGCGCTATCGTGGCCGGAACGAGGCCGAGCCGCGTCTCGGTGAGCGCGAAGCGCGCAAGGGGCGCCGCGATCACCACGTCGCAGACGGCGGCAAGGCCGACACCGCCGCCCAGCGCCGCTCCCCCGACGACCGCGATCACCAGCTGCGGCAGTTCGTCGAGCGATCTCAGCATGCGGGCGAGCGCCTCCGCCTCTCCCCGCCGGTGCTCCGCGCTGGCGTCGAACTGCTCCTTCATCCAGGCAAGATCGCCCCCGGCGCAGAAGCTCCTTCCCTCGCCTTCGAGCACCACCGCCCGGCAGCCGCGGTCCTCCGCCAGAAGGAGCGCCGCCTCCGTCAGCTCACGGATCATCTGCGCATTGAGGGCGTTGTTCTTGTGAGGCCGCGCCAGCGTGAGCCGCGCCACGCCCTCCGTTGCCTCGCAGCGGATCGTCTCGAAGCTTTTCATGCATTCCTCCCCAGGACGCGGCGGAGAAAATCGCAAGCCTTCTCGAGAGCCGCCATGTCGAGACCGGTCTCAAAGCCCTCCGCCGCGAGCATCGCCGCGAGCGCCTCGGTAGCGATATTGCCCTTTGCACCCGGAGCGAATGGGCACCCCCCCGTGCCTCCGGCGGAGGCGTCGAACACGCGCAGACCATGGGCGAGCGCCACCTCGACACAGGCCAGCGCCCGTCCGGCCGTATCGTGGAAGTGTCCGGCCAGCAGCGAGGGCGGAATGCACCGCCCGAGCCGGTCCAGCAGCCTTTCGATCTGCTCCGGCGTGGCCCTGCCCACCGTATCGCCGAGGGAGACCTCGCGGCAGCCCATCTCCAGCAGGGCGAGGCTGACCTCCTCCACCCGCTCGGCTGCGATCTCCCCCTCATAGGGGCAGATGGCGATGCAGGAGACATAACCGCGGACCGGCAGCCCGTCCGCTTTCGCCGCCCGGCAGATCTCGCGGTAGCGCGCCAGGCTCTCGGCAATGGATGCGTTGACGTTGTGGCAGCTGAAGGTCTCCGATGCCGCGGCGAAGACGGCGACCTCGTCCGCCTTCGCGTCGCGCGCGGCCGCGTAGCCCCGCATGTTGGGCGTGAGCGCTGCATAGGTGACGCCCGCCATGCGCCGGATACCCGCCATCACCTCTGCCCCATCTGCCATGGCGGGAACGGCGCTGGGTGAAACGAAGCTCGCCGCTTCGATGTAGGTGAGGCCGCAGTCCGTCAGCATGCCGATCAGCCTGATCTTGTCTGCCGTGCTCACCCGCACCTTCTCGTTCTGCAGCCCGTCGCGCGGCGAGACCTCGCAGATCGTCACGCGTTCAGCCATTCGCCTCTCCGATCTCGGCGATGACGTCGCCCTCCTTGACCTGAGCCCCCTCTGCCGCGAAGAGAGTAACGGCACCGCTGGCCCCCGCCAGCAATGTGAACTCCGTCTTCATTGCCTCGACGATGCCGACGAGATCGCCGGCGCTCACCGCCTGGCCCTGCGCCACCATGAGCTTCGCGAGAACGCCCGGCACCGGCGCCATGACCGTCCTGCCGCCCTCCCCCGCGCCTTCGCCCCCGGAAGCCTCTTGCCGCGTTAAGCGATAGCGCTCTTCCGCCAGGACGACCGTCACGGCCTCCTCCTCGCGGTGGCACAGGAGAGAGATCGTGCGGCCCTCCTGCGCCAGCCGGACGACCGGCAGCTCGGCACCGACCAGCGACCACGTATGAGTTTCACCCCCGCTCGAGATGCGGAAGAGGCCTTCCTCCTCCGCGAGGTCCGCGGTGAAGGCCTCGCCCTCGTGCACCAGCCACAGGCGGCGCTCTCTCCCGCCCCACAAGGAGAAGCCGCGAAGGCTGTGGAACGGCGAAGTGCGCTGCGGGGGATCGAACCGCCCGTCGAAGGCGAGGGCGGCGGCCGCCACGGCAGCGGGATGCGGCGTGGCTGGCAGCGCCAGGCTGTCCATGTTGCGGTCGATGAGCCCGGTGTCGAGTGCGGCCGCCAGAACCTCAGGCGCGCGCAGGAGCCGCGACAGGAAGCCGACGTTGGTGACCAGCCCCGCCACATGGGTTCGCGCCAGGCCGGACCGGACTCGCGCCAGTGCCGCCGCCCGCGTCGGGCCATGGGCGATGAGCTTGCCGATCATCGCGTCATAGAAGGCGGAGACGTGATCGCCTCGCCGAACCCCGCCGTCGAAACGCAGCTGCGGCTCCTCCGGCACCTCCAGCGCCGTGATCCTTCCCGTCTGCGGCTTGAAGCCCTGTGCCGGATCTTCGGCATAGAGCCGCGCCTCGACGGCATGGCCGTGGCAAGGAACATCCTCCTGGCGCAGCCCCAGAGGCTCGCCCGCCGCGACCCTCAGCTGCAGTTCGACGAGGTCGAGCCCGGTGATCATCTCCGTCACCGGGTGCTCGACCTGTAGCCTGGTGTTCATCTCGATGAAGAAGAACGCGCCGGTGAGATCGCCTCTCTCGAGCGGCAGCAGGAACTCCACCGTGCCCGCGCCGGCGTAGCCGACGCGCCGCGCGGCTGCCACCGCCGCCTCGCACATCTTGCGCCGCAGCGCTTCGGGAAGTCCGGGTGCGGGCGCTTCCTCGATCACCTTCTGGTGACGCCGCTGGGCCGAGCAGTCGCGCTCCCAGAGGTGGATCACGCTGCCGTGACGGTCGCCCATGACCTGCACCTCGACGTGTCGCACGGCGGGAAGATGTTTCTCGACAAGGAGGCGGGAATCCCCGAAGGCGGACTGCGCCTCGCGCCGCGCCGCTGAAAGGAGGCCGACGAAGTCCGAGGGGCCCTCCACCCGCCTCATGCCCCGGCCGCCGCCCCCCGCCACCGCCTTGAGGAGAACCGGATAGCCCACCCGCCGGGCCTCGTCGGCGAGCCTGGCGGGCGACTGGTCCTCGCCCTCGTAGCCCGGCACCACCGGAAGGCCCGCCTCGCGCATCAGCCGCTTCGCCTCGCCCTTGAGGCCCATGAGGCGCATCGCCTCGGGCGACGGCCCGACGAAGGCGAGGCCCTGGTCGATCACGGCCTGCGCGAAGTCGGGATTCTCCGAAAGAAAGCCGTATCCCGGGTGAACGGCCTCCGCCCCGCTTGCGCGCGCCGCCGCCAGGATCGCCTGCTGGTCGAGATAGCTCTCGCTCGCCGGTGCGGGGCCGATGCGGAATGCCTCGTCTGCAAGGGCGACGTGCGCTGCCCCGGCATCGGCATCGGAATGGACGGCGATCGAGCGGATCCCCATCGCCCTCGCGGTGCGCATGATGCGGAGCGCGATCTCTCCGCGATTGGCGATGAGGAGCCGCGAGAACATCGCTACATCCGGAACACGCCGTAGGCGGTCTGCTTCGGCTCGGCATTGGCGGCGACGGCGAGGCTCAGCCCCAGCACGTCGCGGCTTCGCGCCGGATCGATGATGCCGTCGTCCCACAGCCGGGCCGAGGCGAAAAGCGGCGTGCTCTCCGCCTCGAAACGGGTGAGGATCGGCGCCTTGTATTGACGCTCCTCTTCCTCCGTGAAAGCCTCGCCGCGCCGCTCCATCGCCTCGCGCCGCACCGTGGCGAGCACATTGGCCGCCTGTTCCGCACCCATCACGCCGATCCGCGCCGAAGGCCAGGCCCAAAGGAAGCGCGGCCCATAGGCACGGCCGCACATGCCGTAATTTCCTGCGCCATAGGAGGCGCCGATGATCATGGTGATCTTCGGCACCGCCGCATTGGCCACAGCATTCACCATCTTGGCGCCGTCCTTGGCGATGCCGCCCGCCTCATAGGCGCGGCCCACCATGAAGCCCGTGATGTTGTGCAGGAACACCAGCGGAATTCCGCGGCTGCAGCACAGCTCGATGAAATGCGTGGCCTTGAGTGCGGCCTCCGAGAACAGCACGCCCTGGTTGGCGATGATGCCGCAGCCCAAGCCGTGGATCGCCGCGAAGCCGGTCACGAGCGATGTGCCGTAAAGGGCCTTGAACTCGGAAAAGCGCGAGCCGTCCACGATCCGCGCGATCACCTCGCGCATGTCGAAGCTGCGGCGGAGATCGGGAGAGACGATGCCGCGGAGTTCGGCTGCCTCGTACAGCGGAGGATCCGCCGGCGGCGCGCTGGATGCCTCGCAGGCTCCTAGATTGGCGACTGCGGCGCGCGCCAGCGCCAGCGCGTGCCGGTCGTCCTGCGCATAGTGGTCGGCAACCCCCGATTTTCGCGCATGCACCTCAGCGCCGCCCAGTTCCTCGGCACTCACGGCCTCGCCCGTCGCCGCCTTCACCAGGGGCGGCCCGGCGAGAAAGATCGTGCCCTGCTGGCGAACGATGATCGCCTCCTCCGACATGGCGGGCACATAGGCGCCCCCCGCCGTGCAGGAACCCATCACCACCGCCACCTGGGCGATGCCCGCGGCCGACATGCGCGCCTGGTTGAAGAAGATGCGGCCGAAGTGGTCGCGGTCCGGGAAAACCTCGTGCTGGTTCGGCAGGTTGGCGCCGCCCGAATCGACGAGATAGATGCAGGGCAGCCGGTTCTCCGCCGCGATATCCTGGGCGCGGAGGTGCTTCTTGACGGTGAGCGGGAAATAGGTGCCGCCCTTCACCGTGGCATCGTTGCAGACGATCATGCAGAGCCGCCCCTCGACCAGCCCGATGCCGGCGATGAGTGCCGCCGCCGGCACGGGTTCGGCGTAGACGTCCTGCGCCGCGAAGAGGCCGATCTCGAGGAATGGCGATCCGGGATCGAGGAGCTGCGTCACGCGCTCCCGCGGCAGAAGCTTGCCCCGCGCGAGGTGGCGCTGGCGCGCCTCCTCCCCGCCGCCCAGCTGGATCTTCTGCGCCGTCCGCGTGAGGTCCGCGCACAGGCTCTTCATGTGGGCCTCGTTGGCCAGGTACTCCTCGGAGGCGGTACGGAGCTTCGTGGCGAGAACGCTCATCGCGCCACCTCGCGGAAGAGCTCCCGGCCGATCAGCATGCGCCGGATCTCGGAGGTTCCCGCACCGATCTCGTAGAGCTTGGCTTCGCGCAGCAGGCGGCCCACCGGATAGTCGGAGGTATAGCCGTTTCCGCCCAGGCACTGGATGGCGTCGAGCGCCATCCGCGTGGCACTCTCCGCCGCATGGAGGATCGCCGCGGCCGCATCCTTGCGCGCCGGATCGCCGCGGTCGCAGGCGGCGGCGACCGCATAGACATGCGCCCGGCAGGCGCTAAGCGCCGTGTACATGTCCGCGAGCTTCGCCTGGATCAGCTGGAATTCGCCGATCACCTTGCCAAACTGCCGCCGCGCCGTCACATAGGGCAGCACCGCGTCGAGGCAGGCGGCCATGATGCCGAGCGGACCCGCCGCCAGCACTGCCCTTTCATAGTCGAGTCCGGACATGAGAATGCGAACACCTTCGCCCTCTGCGCCGATGCGGTTTTCCGCCGGCACCTCGCAATCGGCGAACACGAGTTCCGAGGTGTTCGAGCCGCGCATGCCGAGCTTGTCGAGCTTCGGACCCGTGGAGAAACCCTTCATGCCGCGCTCCACGATGAAGGCGCTGATGCCATGGGCACCCGCTTGCGGATCGGTCTTCGCATAGACGAAGAGGATGTCGGCGTCGGGGCCGTTGGTGATCCACATCTTGCGCCCGTTGAGCACGTAGGCATCGCCCCGCCGCTCCGCCCTGAGCTTCATCGAGACCACGTCGGAGCCGGCCTCGGGTTCGGACATGGCGAGTGCTCCCACATGCCCGCCGGAGATGAGCTTCGGCAGGAAGCGGCGCTTCTGTTCTGCGCTCGCATTGCGCGCGATCTGGTTGACGCAGAGGTTCGAATGCGCCCCGTAAGACAGCGCGATCGCCGCCGATGCCCGGCTCAGTTCCTCCATCGCCACGCAATGGGCGAGATAGCCCATGCCCGCCCCGCCATCCCCTTCCGGCACGGTGAGGCCGAGAAGTCCCAGGGCGCCGAATTCGGCCCAGAGCTGCTGAGGGAATTCATTGCGGCGGTCGGCCTCCGCGGCGAGCGGCGCCACCTTCTCCGCGGCGAAACGCCGGACGCTGTCGCGCAGCGCGTCGACCTCGGGCCCCAGGGCGAAGTTCAGGCCGCCCCCATACATGTCCATGCCACTCCCGCATGCCGATTCCGTTCACAATGCTTTCGATGGGCCCCGGGATCATTTCGCCGCGAAAATAATTGTGATTCTGGAGGAGAGAATGGCGAGGAACGGGGTCAGGCTGCAGCTTCAGATACCGGAAGCCCGCTTCCGTCCCGGAGACGTTGCAGATTTCAGCTATCTCGACCTGCCCCCGGCGGGGTCCGCACCACGGCCGGACGTCGATGCGCCGGCCTCCGCAACCCGCGAGCTCGCCTTCGGCCTCGTGCGCGTGCTCGACGGAGAGGCGAACGCCATCGGCGATTGGAATCCGCGCCTTGCTCCCGAAGCCCTGCTCCAGGGGCTTCGCCACATGCTGACCATGCGCAGCTTCGACGACCGCATGTTCAAGGCCCAGCGCCAGGGCAAGACACCCTTTTACCTCAAATGCACCGGCGAGGAAGCGATCGGCGCCGCCCAGGCCATGGCCCTCGAAAGAGAGGACATGTGCTTTGCCACCTACCGCCAGCAGGGCCTGCTGATCGCCCGCGGCTGGCCGGTGCTGGACCTGATGTGCCAGATCTATCTCAACCGGAAGGACCGGTTGAAGGGACGCCAGCTCCCGATCCTGCACTCGGTGCGCGAGGCCGCCTTCTTTTCTCTGGCCGGCAATCTCGGCAACCAGTATCCGCAGGCGGTGGGCTGGGCCATGGCCTCCGCCTACAAGGGCGACAGCCGCATCGCCGCCGCCTGGATCGGCGAAGGCGCCTCTGCCGAGGGCGACTTCCACCACGCCATGGTCTTCGCCGCCGTCTACCACGCGCCCGTGGTGCTGAACCTCGTGAACAACCAGTGGGCCATCTCCTCGGCGCAATGCGTGGCGGGCGGCGAGGAGGCGAGCTTCGCCTCGCGCGCCATCGGCTTCGGTTTCCCCGGAATTCGCGTCGACGGGAATGACTTCCTCGCGGTTCACGCCGTCACCCGCTGGGCGGCGGACCGCGCGCGCGCCAATCTCGGCCCAACCCTGATCGAGCTTTTCACTTACCGCGCCGGCGCGCATTCGACGAGCGACGATCCCGGGCGCTACCGCCCGGGCGACGAATACCGGCACTGGCCGCTGGGCGACCCCGTCGAGCGCCTGAAGGCGCATCTGGTCCGCATCGGGGAGTGGGACGAAGAGCGCCATGCCGAGCTGGTCAAGGAGGTCGAGGCCGAGATCGATGCGGCCAACCGCGAGGCCCAGCGCATCGGCGTTCACAGCGAGGGCCCGCATCATGACGCCGCGACCATGTTCGAGGACGTCTACGAGGAGATGCCGCGCCACCTGCGTGAACAGGTGGAGGAGATGCGCCGGCTGCGGGAGCTCGCGGGGAGGAGTGCGCCGTGACGGCGATGAACATGGTGCAGGCGCTCAACTCCGCCCTCGACGTGATGCTGGAGAAGGACGAGAGCGTGCTCGTCTTCGGCGAGGACGTCGGCTTCTTCGGTGGCGTGTTCCGGGTGACGGACGGGCTGCAGCAGCGCCACGGCAGCCGCCGCGTCTTCGATGCGCCGATCGCCGAGGGCGGACAGGTGGGTGTCGCCATCGGCATGGGCGCCTACGGCCTGAGACCCGTCGTCGAATGCCAGTTCGCGGACTACATCTACCCCGCCTTCGACCAGCTCGTTTCCGCCGCGGCACGGCTTCGCCACCGCTCGGCGGGCGAGTTCAACGCGCCCATCACGGTGCGCTCGCCCTATGGCGGCGGCATTTTCGGCGGGCAGACTCACAGCCAGAGCCCGGAAGGCCTGTTTACCCATGTCTGCGGGCTGAAGACGGTCATCCCATCCAATCCCTACGATGCCAAGGGTCTGCTCATCAGCGCCATCGAGGACAACGACCCCGTCCTGTTCTTCGAGCCGAAGCGCCTCTATTCGGGGCCGTTCGACGGACATCACGACCGGCCTCTCCAGACCTGGGCGAAGCACAAGGGCGGCGAGGTGCCGCTCGGCTACTACAAGGTGCCGCTCGGCCAGGCGGCCACCGTCCGCGACGGCCAGGACCTGACCGTGCTCGCCTATGGCACCATGGTGCATGTCGCACTCGCCGCGGCAGAAGAGACCGGCATCGACGCCGAGGTGATCGACATCCGCACGCTGTGGCCGCTCGACGTTGCGCCCATCATCGCGTCGGTGAAGAACACCGGGCGCTGCCTCATCGTGCACGAGGCGACCCGCACCGGCGGCTATGGTGCGGAGCTCTCGGCCATCGTCCAGGAGCACTGCTTCTACCACCTCGAAGCGCCGGTGGAGCGGGTGGCCGGCTGGGACACGCCCTATCCCTGCGAATTCGAGTGGGACTATTTTCCAGGGCCGCTTCGGGTCGGCGATGCCATGCGCCGCCTCATGGCGGCGTGAGCGAGGCCCCGTCATGGGACAGTATGTCTACAGGCTTCCCGACATCGGCGAAGGGATCGCCGAGGCGGAAATCGTGAAATGGCACGTGGAGCCCGGCACCGAGGTCGAGCAGGACCAGGCGCTGGTCGACGTGATGACCGACAAGGCCACTGTCGAGATCACCTCGCCCGTCTCCGGCCTGCTGCGGCAGCGCCATGGCGCAGAGGGCGAGAAGCTGGCCGTCGGCGCCGCCCTTGCCCTGTTCGAGACCGGGACTGGCGAAGAGCGGCGCAGCGCCAGGGAGACCTCCAGCGCTCCTCCGATTCCAGACGACGGGCCCCCGGTGCGACCATCCGGAAAATGCCGCGCATCCCCCGCCGTCAGGGCGCGCGCCGCGGCGCTGAAGCTCGATCTCGGAATCATCCGCGGCAGCGGTCCCGACGGCCGGATCGTGCATGGCGACCTCGACCGGCTGCTGCTTGAGCGGCAAGCGCGGTCAGAGCGGCCCCCGCCCACCGAACCCGAGGTCGAGGAGGTGCGAATCTTCGGGCTGAGGCGCCGCATCGCGGAGCGCATGCAGGAGTCGAAGCGCCGCATCCCGCACTTCACCTATGTCGAGGAGGTCGACGTGGAGGATCTCGAGCGTGAAAGGGCGAGGCTCAACGAGACGGGAGCCGGCCCGCACGTGACACTTCTACCCTTCCTGATCCGCGCCCTCGCCGCCGCCATTGCGGAGCATCCCGAGGTCAACGCCCATTTCGACGACGAGGCGGGCGTCGTCCGCCGCTTCAGGCCGCTCCATGTGGGCATCGCTACCCAGACCGAGCGCGGGCTTCTCGTTCCGGTGATCCGCCATGCGGAACGGCTCGGGCTTGCCGAGATCGCGGCGGAGATCCAGCGCCTCAGCAGCGAGGCGCGCGCTGGGAAATCGCGCCGCGAGGAACTGACGGGCTCGACCATGACGGTCACCAGCCTCGGCGCGCTCGGCGGCGTGATGGCGACACCCATCATCAACCCGCCCGAGGTGGCGATCATCGGCGTCAACCGCATGACGGAACGACTCGCGCTCCGCAACGGCGAGGTCCGGACGCGGAGGGTGATGAACCTCTCCTCCTCCTTCGACCACCGCATCGTCGATGGGTTCGTCGCCGCCTCCTTCATCGCGGCGGTGAAGAAGGCGCTCGAGGCTCCGTCCGGCCTCTGACGTCGTGGTCAGTCGTCCTTGCCGCCCCCACCTGCCTGCAGCTGGCCGTAATTCTCGATGCCGATGCTCTCGAGCAGCGAAAGCTCGGTCTCGAGATGGTCGATGTGGCCTTCCTCGTCCTTGAGGAGATCCTCGAACAGCTTCATCGTCACGTAGTCGCCGGCCTCATGGCTCACCCGCCGGGCCTCCATGTAGAGGTCGCGCGCGCCGTATTCGGCCTTGAGATCGCATTCCAGCACCTCGCGGATGTTCTGGCCGATCATCAGCGGGTTGAGCGTCTGGAGATTGGGATGGCCTTCGAGAAGGATGATGCGGGCAGTCAGACGGTCGGCATGGTGCATCTCCTCGATCGACTCCTGCCGCTCGTGCTTGGCGAGGCTGGTGAAGCCCCAATCCTCGAGCAGCCGGTAATGGAGCCAGTACTGGCTCACCGCCGTCAGCTCGTCGCGGAGCGCCCTGTTCAGGTATTCGATGACCCTCGGATCTCCCTTCATGCCGCATGCTCCTCTGGTTTAGCGCCAGCACAACGCGCGAAGAGGCGGAACGTTCAGGGCTTCATCCGGTCCAGCTCGGAAACGATGAGAGAGCTCACATGGCTCATGCAGCCTCCGCACTGGGGGCGCCGGCCGCAGCACTTGAAGATCTGCCCGGGTGTGACGAGGCCCCCGGCTTCCCCGCCCAGCTCCCGGACGGCCTTCCTGATCTCCGAACAGGCGATTACGTTGCAGTGGCAGACGATCACGGCTCACTCCCTCAGCGTCCAGCGTTCACCACTGTACATATCCGAGTCCTCTACTCGGATATCCTGTTCTCCCCTCCCTGGCAAGTCTTCTGCTCCGCCACATTGCCGCAGACACGGCGCGCCTGCGCCTGAGCCGGGTCGACAATGGCGCCCACGCCGGTTATGACTTGCGCCATGCGCTTCCTTACGCTGCGGACGATCGCCTTTGCCTGCGCACTGGCTTCCATCACATTTGCCTTTCCCGGGCACGCCCGCGCCGAGTCGCTGGCCTGCCTCGTCAGCCGCGGCAATCTCTGTTTCCACACCGGCTGCAACAACGCCGGGAAATCGCAGCGCATCTCCTTCGATTTCGCCATGGGCAGCTACCGGCTCTGCCCCAACCGCTTCAACGACTCCGGCTGCACGGAGGCACCGATGCAGTTCGACATCCGTGACAACGTCATCATCGGGACCACGCTCCAGAGCCAGGAAATCTCGGCGCGCTCGATGTTCGTCAACCGCGTGACGGGGGCCTTCACCACATCGGTGCTGACGGCCGGCGGCGTCGCCGCCGTCGATTTCGGCACCTGCGAGATCCGCCGCTAGAGCGGACTGACATCTGGCGAACTCACTCTTGCTTCACTTCTTCCCGTCACCCCGGCTCAGGCCGGGGTCCGGCTCTGGGCCAAGGCTGCTTGACACATAAGCTGGTTTCCGGCCTTCGCCGGAAGGTCGCCTTGGAGAGTTGGCGGGAACCGGCGCGGTTCCGTCAAAGGTCATTCCGGTCTAGGCCGTCCCCGTCCCGCCGCTGTCCTCGACGAGATGGCAAGCGGCGCCCGAGGCCGCATCACCGCGCCAGGATGGATACTGACTCTTGCATATCTCTATCGCGAAGGGGCAGCGCGGGTGAAAGGGGCAGCCCGGCGGAATGCTTTCCGGGTTTGGCGGATCGCCCGAGAGCAGGATGCGGTTGCGCCGCCGCGCGGCATCGATCTCCGGCACGGCGGAAATCAGCGCCTGGGTATAGGGGTGCTTCGGGGCGCCGAGCACCGCTTCGGCGCGGCCTTCCTCCACGACGCGGCCGAGATACATCACCGCCACTCTGTCGCTCACATGCTCCACCACCGAGAGATCGTGCGAGATGAAGATGTAGGAGAGCCTGAGCCGCTCCTTGAGGTCGTCCAGCAGGTTCAGGATCTGCGACTGGATCGAGACGTCGAGTGCCGAGACCGGTTCGTCCAGCACCACGAGCTTCGGCTCGAGCGCGATGGCGCGCGCGATGCCGATGCGCTGGCGCTGCCCGCCGGAAAACTCGTGCGGATAACGGTCCGCGGCGGAAGGATCGAGGCCCACCAGCGAGAGCAGTTCCTTCACCCGTGCGGCGCGCCCGGACCGGTTTTCTATGCCGTGTATCTCCAGCGGCTCCGAGATGATCTGCGCGATGCTCATGCGCGGGTCGAGGGAGGCATAGGGATCCTGGAAGACGATCTGGATCTCGCGCCGCTTCGCCCGCATCTGCCGGTGGTCCAGTGCCAGCAGGTCTTCGCCGCGGAACAGCACCTTCCCTTCCGTGGGCTCGATGAGGCGCATCAGCATGCGGGCGAGCGTCGATTTCCCGCAGCCCGATTCCCCCACGATGCCCAGCGTCTCGCCCGGCGCCAGCGTGAGGCTGACGCCGTTCACCGCCTTCACGACGCCCTTCCCGTCGCGCGCGGGAAAGAACTTGGAGAGGCCCCGGGCCTCGAGAAGCGGGGAGGCAGCCGTCATGGCACGGGGTTCCAGCAGGCGGCCGACTGCGGCCCCATCGCCATCAGCGGCGGGAATTCCGCCCGGCAGCGGTCGAGCACGCGCGGGCAGCGGTCGGCGAAGCTGCAGCCGGCCCCCCTTCGCCCGGGCGGCGGAACGAGGCCGGGAATCGAGGGAAGGCGCTCGCCCTTCCTCGCGCGCCGCGGCGAGGAATTCAGGAGTCCGAAGGTATAGGGGTGGCGCGGCCTGGCGAAGACCTCCGCCTTGGGCCCCGTCTCGACGATGCGCCCGGCATACATCACGGCGAGCGTCTCGCACATCTCGGCCACCATGCCGAGATCGTGCGTGATGAGGAGGATGGCGAGGCCCAGCTCCCTCTGCAGCGCCTTGAGGAGCTCCATGATCTGCGCCTGGATCGTGACATCGAGCGCCGTCGTCGGCTCGTCGGCGATCAGCAGCTTCGGATTGCACACGATCGCCATGGCGATCATCACGCGCTGGCGCAGGCCGCCCGAAAGCTCATGGGGATATTGCTGAAGCCGCCGCTCGGCATTGCCGATCCCCACCTGCCCCAGCACGCGGATGACGCTCTGCCGCGCCTGCGCCTGCGACATGCCGCGGTGAAGCATCAGCGGCTCGGCGATCTGCTCGCCGACCCTGAGCGTGGGGTTGAGGCTCGTCATCGGCTCCTGGAACACCATGCCGATGCGGTCGCCCCTGATCTTCTGCATCTCCCTGGGCGAAAGCTGCGCGAGGTCGCGCCCGTCGAACAGGATGCTGCCTCCCTCGATCCGCGAGGGCGGGCTCGGCAGCAGCCGCATGATGGTCTGCGCGGTGACGCTCTTGCCGCAGCCCGATTCGCCGACGAGGCCCAGCGTGCTGCCTGCTCCGAGCGCGAAGCTCACGTCCTCGACGACCCGGACGGGTCCCTGCTCCGTGTTGAAGCCGACCGTCAGGCCTTCGACGCGGAGCAGAGGCGCATCGCTCATTCGAAGACGACGCGCGGGAAGTAGAAGGACACCACCCAGTTCGGCATGTCGACGATCTCGCTGATGCGCAGATCCCCGCACACGCTGCACAGCATGTAGGCGTCGACCGGGTTCATGTTGTAGCGGCTGGAGAGAAGGTCGATCATGCCGGAAACGGCGGCCTTCGCGCCCTCCATGAGATCGGGACCGATGCCTGTCGTCACCTCATAGCCCTTGGCGTCGAGATGGCGCGAAACCGGGCCCGGCGTGGTGAAGCGCGGAAAGGCCATGTTGGCCCCCTTCACCAGCTCGAACTTCGCCGCGAGCGAGCACGGACTCTCGATCGCCGTGCCGCACACTTCGCCGTCTCCCTGGCAGGCGTGCGTGTCGCCCACGCTGAACAGCCCGCCCGCCACCTCGACGGGGAGGTAGAGCTCGGTGCCGGCGCTCATGTCGCGGATGTCCATGTTGCCGCCCATGCGGCGCGGCGGAACGATCGAGTGCGTGCCGCTCTCGGCCGGAGCCAGCCCGATCGTTCCGCAGAACGGCTTCAGCGGCACGCGGCCCCCCGGTCCGTACATGGCGGGCGCCAGCGTCTGCGCGTCGTATTTCCAGATGTGGAGTGCGGGCTCCTTGAACTGGTCGGCGAGCAGCCCGAAGCCGGGGATGTTGGCGGTCCAGCCCCAGCCCGAGGGTGCGAACTCGAGAAGCGTCACCTTGATGGCGTCTCCAGGTTCCGCGCCCTCGACGAAGACGGGCCCCGCCACCGGGTTCACCCTGGCGAAGTCGAGCTTCACCAGGTCGGCGAGCGTCGACTGGGCGTTGAGCTGCGCGCCGGAGGAATCGACCGGGTGAAACGCGACGGTTTCGCCCGGCGCGATCCGCACCACTGGCGGATTGTCCTTGTTCCAGCCGAAATGGCACTGATGATCGTGGATGGTGTGGTTGCAGACGTGCTTGTGCATGGTGCCCTCAAGAAGAATGCTCCCCTCCGCCCGAGGGAGGGGAGCACGCGCGAATGTATTCAGCCTACTGAGCGTCCTTGGCGAAGATGTAGTCGTAGTTGACCGGGATGTGGATCGGGTCGGTGAACAGCGATGGATCCCCGCCGAGCCGCTCCGAGTGGTAGGTGAAGCGCTTCTCATTGAAGATCGGCGCCCACGGCGCGTCCTTCAGCACGTCGTCGAAGATCGCCCTCCATTCCGCGATGCGCGCATCCTTCTGGTCGTCCTTCACCATGGCGTCGGCCTTGGTTGCCCGCTCGTCCAGCGCCTTGTTGCAGTATTTCGACCAGTTCCAGCCGCCCTCCACGGCACCCGCGCAACCGAGGATGCCGTAGTAGAAGTTGGCAGGATCGGGGAAGTCCGCGATCCAGGCCATGCCGCCGGACCAGATCATCGGCGCCTTGCCGGATCCGCCCGCGGCGATCACCTCGGCCTGGGCGAGCGAGCGGATCTCCGCCTTGATGCCCACTGCCGCGAGGTCCTGCTGGATCGCCTGCGCGATCCTCGGGTTGGGATCGACGTTCATAACGTAGAGCTCGGTCGTGATCTCGCCCGCGCCCGCCTCGGCGAGGAGCTTCTTGGCTCCCTCGGGGTCGTAGGCGTAGCCCTTGTTGTCCGGATTGTAGCCGGGCATGGCGGGCGGCAGCGCCTGGGAAGCCGGTGCGGCGCGGTTGTTGATGAGCCTGACGATGCGGTCCTTGTTGATCGCCATGTTCACCGCCTGACGAACCTTGACGTTGTCGAAGGGTGGCTGTGTCACGTTCATCGTCACGTAGCCGGTGTGGAGCTGTTCGCCCTCGGCGATCAGCTCCTTGTTGGCGGCATCCGCCATCAGTTCGGCGAACTGCGCCGGGGGAATGCCGTCGCCCACGATGTCCACCTCGCCGCGCTTCAGCCGCAGCACGGCCACCGTCGGGTCCTGGCCGAACTCGAAGGTGACGTTGTCGAGATAGGGCACGCCGGCGCGGAAGTAATCCTTGTTGCGCTCGAGCTTGATGTTCTGGCCCGGCACCCATTCCACGAACTTGAAGGCGCCCGTGCCCACCGGCTTCTTGCCCCAGTCCGCGCCCGCCTTCTCCACTTCCTCCTTCGGCACCACATAGCCGAAGTTGATCGCCATCAGGTGAAGGAAGGTGGCGTCGGGCCGCGTCAGCTTGAACACCACGGTCCTGTCGTCCGGCGTCTCGATGCCGGAGAGCGTCGTGGCCTTGCCGCCCGCCACGTCGTCATAGCCGGCGATCATGCCGAAATAGCCGCCGCCGGGGCTCTGCGTCGCCGGGTTCACGGCGCGTTCGAAGGAGTACTTGACGTCGGCCGAGGTCATGGCGCGGCCGTTGTGGAATTTCACGCCGTCGCGCAGCGTGAAGGTGTAGGTGAGGCCGTCGTCCGAAACGGTGTAGCTTTCGGCGAGATCGGGCTCGAGCTCGGTCGTGCCCGGCTTGTAGTCCATCAGCCCGTCGAAGATCGACTTGATGACGGACCAGTTCTGCCAGTCGTAGCCCACGTGTGGGTCGAGGGTGGTCAGGTCGTTGTTGAAGGTGATGGTGGCGGCTCCGCCCTGCTTCGGGGCTTGCGCCAGCGCCATGGGGGCGGCGGCCAGCAAGGCCACGGCGGCCACGGCGGTTATCAGCAGTTTCTTCATGTCACTCTCCCTGGGTTGGTCGTGGCAGTCTTTTGAGCGGGTCATATCAGCGCAAGCGAATGCGCGGGTCAATCAGCGGCGAGACGAGGTCGGCGATCAGGTTCCCGAGCACGATGAAGCAGGCCGCGACGATCGTCACGCCCATGATGATGGGGATGTCGAGCGACTGGATCGCCTGCCACATGAGCTGGCCGACACCGGGCCAGCCGAAGACGTTCTCCACCACGACGACCCCCGACATGAAGATGCCGATGTCGAGTCCGATCATGGCGACGATCGGCAGGATGGCGTTGCGGAAGCCATGCTTCATCGTCACCCGCCACTCGCTCATGCCCTTGGCGCGCGCCGTGCGGATGTAGTCGTTCCTCAGCACCTCGACCATGGACGAGCGCATCATGCGCGAATACCAGCCGCCGCCGGCGAGCCCCAGCGTCAGCGCCGGAAGGATCAGGTGCGAGAGCGTGCCGTAGCCGCCGAGGGGGAACCAGCTCCACAGGTAGGCGAAGAGGTAGAGCAGCGTGAGGCCGAGCACGAATTGCGGCGTCGAGACGCTGAGGAAGGAGAGCGTCATCGCCGCCTTGTCGCCGATCCGCCCGCGCCGCGTGGCGGCATATATGCCTGCGGGGATTCCGATCATCAGCTCGGCGATGATGGCGCCCAGCATGAGGAGCAGCGTGGGCGGCAGGCGCGAGGCGATGAGCTCGCCCACGTCGGACTTCCGCGCATAGGAGGTGCCGAGGTCGCCCTGCACCAGGCGGCCGAGATAGCGCGCATATTGTTCAGGGATGGGCCGGTCGAGGCCGAGCTGGTGGCGGATCTGCTCGCGCACCTGCGGCGTCGAGTTGCGCCCGGCGATCATCGCAACCGGGTCCGCCGGGATCATGAAGGTGAGGCCGAAGGTGACGACGCTGACGCCGAGCAGGATCAGCAGCGAGGCGGCAAGCCGTTTCGCAAGATAGCCGAGCATCAGCCTCTCCCCCGCTGCGTGGGGTCGAGCGCGTCGCGCAACCCGTCGCCCACCAGGTTGAAGGCGAGCGCCAGGATCAGGATTGCGGCGCCCGGGATGAACACGAGCCACGGTGCGTTGAGGAAATAGGACTGGCTTTCGAAGATCATCATGCCCCAGGCAGGGGTGGGCGGCTGCACGCCGCGGCCCAGGAAGGAGAGCATGGCCTCGAGCAGCACGGTCGTCGCGATGCCGAGCGTCGCATAGACGATCACCGTGGGAACGAGGTGCGGCAAGATGTGGCGCACGAGGATGCGGCCCGTTCCCGCGCCGAGCGCTCGCGCCGCCTCGATGTATTCGCGCTCCGAGAGGGAAACCGTCTCGGTGTAGATCACGCGCGCGATCTGCACCCAGTTGACGAGTGCGATGACCAGGATGACGATGTTCAGCCCGGGTTTCAGGATGGCGGCCAGCGCGATGGCGAGAAGAAGCGGCGGAAAGGCCATCATCAGGTCGGTGAAGCGCATGATGGCGGAGCCGGGCAGGCCCCGCACGTAACCGGCGACGAGCCCCAGCGCCGTGCCCACGGTGACGGCGATGCCGTTCGCCACGATGCCGATGAGGAGCGAAGTCTGCGCGCCATAGAGCAGGCGCGAGAACTGGTCGCGGCCGTTGGTGTCGGTGCCGAACCAGAAGCGTTCGTTGGGCGGCAGCGGCGAGCCTTCGAGCGTCAGCCCGTCGAAGAACTGCTCCGAGGGATTGTAGGGCGCCAGCACGGGAGCCGCCACGGCCGCCGCCACGAACACGATGATGATCAGGAGCCCCGCCACCGCCAGCTTGTCGCGGCGGAAGCGCTTCCACGTCTCGTCCATGCGGTTCCTGCACTCTCCAGCTGCGGGCCTGCGCGATGCGGGCCACGGCAGAAGACTTACCGTCTCGGGAGCACCGCCCGCAAGGCTTGCGCACGCATTGGACGCCTGCGTTCTGTCAGAGCGAGGCCATGATCAGCGCGGTGACGAGGCCGGATACGGCGATGAGGGCGAGAAAGCCGAGCACCAGCGGCATCGCCCCGCCCTTGGGCGAGTGCGGTGCGCTGCCGCCGCGCGAGGTTTCGGCGGCGATTGCCTGCCGCACCTCCTGCGGCGAAGGCGGGGCGCCGCCCGCCTCCGCATCGGTGCCGAGGGGCGAAGCCGCCGGGTCCGGGAACGCCACCTTGTCGGCCCCCTCTCCGCGATCGAGCGCCTCCTTCAGCTGCGCCACGTTGGGCTGAGCCCCGTGGCCTCGGGCATGTCCGGACTTCTGTTGCACGAGGCCAAGAACCGGGCAGTGCCTGTCCGGTTCCTCGCGCCGGCCAAGTTTAGCAAATCCAGGAGAGCCTGAGGCCCGCCTGGTTCAAGCCGGCCTTCGGCGTGCGGTAGAACGCATGCCGGAATTTGGCTGCATATGTTGATATTTCTATCCGTGCGTGTATTATCCCTCTCGGGGACGAAGCTACCTGTAACGCCATTCGGAGGTAGCTATGAAAATCAGGACACCCATCCTTTTCGCAGCGGCGCTTCTTTCACTCGCCGCATCCTCTCAGGCCCAGCAAGTGGAAATCGGCAAGACCGAGTTCATGCTGCGCTGCGCCGCATGCCACGGCCCCGGCGGAAAAGGCGATGGGGCGGTCGGGCAGCTTCTGAAGGTCCCGCCGCCCGATCTCACCCGCATCGCGGAGCGCAACGGAGGGACGTTCCCGTTCCAGAGGATCTACGACATCATCGACGGCCGCCAGGCGATCGCCGCCCATGGAACCCGCGAGATGCCGGTCTGGGGCGACAGCTACCGCGCCGAGCAGTTTCCGATGAAGCCGCTTGCCGAGAATGCCACCGAGGCGCAGATCGATGCGCCCGAACGGGCGGTGGAGAGATACATCCTGGCGCTCGTCTACTATATCGGAACGCTGCAGGGCCAGAACTAGCAGAAGCCCGGCCGGGCACAGGGATGATGGCGCCGGTGTTGCAAGCACCGGCGCCGAGACTCATCGAGGGAGACGACCGATGAAACGCGCGCCACGCAGGGTAAGGAAATTTGCGGCACCGCTGCTCGCCTCGCTGATGATCATGCTGGGCCACGCCGGCAATGGCGCGGCAAAGGCGGACCCTGCACCGGTCCAGGCGATCCTCTCGACCTTCGCCGCGATCAGCCAGGTGCCCCGCTGCTCGAAGGACGAGGCCAGGATCTCCGCCTGGCTCGTCGCGTGGGCGCGCGAGCGCAAGCTGGAGGTCTCGACGGATGCGCAGGCGAACGTGCTGGTCAGGCTTGCCGCGGCGCCCGGCTGGGAAGCGCGGCCCGGCGTGGTCCTGCAGGCGCACATGGACATGGTCTGCCTCAGGACCGAGGACTCCATGCACGACTTCGCAAAGGACCCAATCGAAATCATGCGCGACGGCGGCTGGCTTCGCGCCAAGGACACCACGCTCGGGGCCGACAACGGCATCGGCGTGGCGATCGCGCTGACAGTGGCCGAACACTTGCCGGCGCGCCACCCGCGGATCGAGATCCTGTTCACCACGGATGAGGAGAAGGACATGAGCGGCGCCGCGGGCCTGAGCCCCGCGCTCCTCACCGGTACGCGCTACATCAATCTCGACTCGGAGAATGATTCCGTCGTCACGCTCGGTGCGGCCGGAGGCGTCCACATCGACGTCGACATGCCCCTCGACATGACGCCCCTGCCGCCGGACATGAAAGTGTTCTCGCTGAAGGTCTCGGGCCTGCTCGGCGGACACTCGGGAGTCGACATCGGCAAGAACCGCGCCGGCGCCAACCTGCTGCTGGCGGAGCTGCTCGCCGGGTCGGCGCCGTTCCGCCTCCTCGCCATCGCGGGCGGCAGCGTGGACAACGCCATCGCCACCTCCGCCGAGGCGCTCCTCGCCGCCAGCCCGGGCGACGTGGCGGCGCTGCAGAAGCGGGTCTCCAACTTCACTGCCGAGGCGCGCACCCGCTATCCGGCGGAAACCGCTCTCGAGATCACCCTCGCGGCGAAGGAAAACGGGTCAGGGCCAGCTGCCTCGGCCGAAAACTCCGCAAGGGCGGTGAAGCTCATCGCCGCGCTGCCGCAGGGCGTCACCGCCTGGTCGGAGGAATTCCCGAACCTGCCTGAAACGTCCAGCAACGTCGGCATCGTGCGAAGCTCGGGCAGCGCCATCAGCGTTTCGGCCTTCCCGCGCAGTTTCCACGCGGAAAATCTCGAGAAGATGGCTGCAGAGATTGCCGCCGTCGCGCACGGATTGGGAGCCACGAGCAGCCAGCGCGGCGGGTTTCCCGCCTGGCCGCCCCGGCCGGGCACCGGCCTCTACAAGGCTGTGCTGTCTTCCTACGAGAGGCTGTTCGGTTCCGTGATGACCACGGATGTCATCCACGCGGGCCTCGAATGCGGCTACATCGCCGACCGGTATCCGGCGATGGAGATCGTCTCGATCGGGCCGAACCTCCTCGACGTCCACACCGTGCACGAAAGGCTCGAAGTGGTCTCGCTCGGCAAGATCTGGAGCCTCCTGCAGGAGGTTCTGCAGGCGGAGTGACGGCTCAGCGCCAGATGGCGCGTGTGTAGGCGTTCACATAGACCGTGACGCGCTTGCCGTTCCTTGTCGTGGCGCGGAAGCTGTACACGCGGCCGGAGCAGTCGCGCGCGTCGACATCGTCGTAGCCTCTCCTGTCGACGAGCCGCCGCGCCTCCTTGCAGGTCAGCCTGTCGCGGTAATAGGGCTGGAACGGGCCGTAGCGGTCGTAGTCGTACCAGCCATAGCCGCGGTAATAGCGCCAGCCGGGGCCCGGCGAATAGGGATAGAACGGAACGCCGAAATAGAGCTTCACGTCGGCTTGCGCCGGGGCCGTCATGCTGGAGCCCGCCAGCGTGGCGAGAACGACGGCCGCAGCAAGCGCGATATGTCTGATCATCTGAACTCTCCCTCGATTTCGAGACGCGCCGCAACCTTGCACAACGCGAGCGCGATCTGCAAGCGCCCTCGCAGGCCTCAGGCGATGACGTCGTTGCCCGTCACCTTGCTGTCCTCGAGCGTCGCGATGAGAACCCGCGCCCCAGATCCCGCCCCATCCACGTCGAGATAGATGCGCGTGTCGAGGATCGAGGAACTGTTGCTCGATGTGCCGGTCGCGTAGTTGCCCTGTTCGAAGACGAGATTGCCGCCGTCGGCGAGCGCCTGGTAGGCGGCATCGCCCAATCCCGCCTCCTCGAGCAGCTGCGTCAGGTCGAGCTTGTCCGTGCCGCTCACGAAATCGGTGAGGAGGTCGCCGCTGTCGGCGAGCGAGGTGAAGACGAAGCGGTCTCCGCCGCTGCCCCCGATGAGCCGGTCGGCTCCGGCGCCGCCGATCAGGACGTCATTGCCGTAGCCGCCGCTGAGCGTGTCGTTGCCGCCGAGGCCGTGCAGCACGTTGTTGCCGGAAGAACCCGTCAGCCTGTCGGCATGGATCGAGCCCGTGAGGTTCTCGAAGCCGCTGAGCGTGTCGCTGCCCCCGCCGCCGGTCGACTGCGCCGAGGTCGAGGCCAGCGTGACGGTGACGCCGCTTCCCGCCTTCTCATAGGACACCGTGTCGATGCCGGAGCCGCCGGAAAGCTTGTTCGCGCCGGCATTGCCCATGATGACGTTGTTCAGGCTGTTGCCCGTGGCATTGACCGAGCCCGTTCCCGTCAGGGTGAGGTTCTCGACGCTGCCCTTCGCCCGCGCCGAATCCGCCAGGCTGAAACTGACGGACGAGAACACCGTGTCGACGCCGTCCGTTCCCGTCTCGTCGACGACGTCTCCGGTGTTGTCGACGAAGTAGGCGTCGCTGCCGTTGCCGCCGAACATCGCATCGGCGCCCGTGCCGCCGTTGATCTGATCGTTGCCGGCGCCTCCCCGCAGCGTGTCGTTTCCGCCGAGTCCAGAAAGCGTGTCATTGCCGGTCCCGCCGGTCAGCGTGTCGGCGCCCGCGGTGCCGGTGAGCGTCTGGTCTTCCGTGATCACCGGCGGCGGAGGTTCTTCGCTTCCTGCTGCGGGAGGGGCCGAAGCGGCGCTCGCCACCAGGCTGCCGTTGACCCAGAGTTCCTCAAAGCCGTTCGCAGCGAAATCGAAGCCCGCCGGAAGGTTGCCCGTGAGATAGAGCTTGTCGTAGCCGGCGCCGCCCGTCGAGCCCGCCAGGTTGTCGCCCGATTCGGCATGGATGACATCGTCACCCTCGCCACCGTCGAAGACGTCCAGTCCCGCCCCGCCCCGCAGCGTGTCGTTACCGGCTGCGCCGAAGAGCGCATTGTTTCCGGCATTGCCGGTAATCGTGTTGCCGAGCCCGTTACCCGTGCCATTGATGTTCTCAATCCCGATCAGCGACAGGTTGACGGAGGACTGCGTCAGCGTCGCGCTGACATTGGCGAGGATCGTGTTGCCATCCACGAGGTCGATCTTGACATTGCGGCCGGAGAGCGCCACCGCGACACCCATCGCCGATGCGAGGCCGGTGCCGGTGAAGCGCACCTCGACCGTGCCGGTAAGCGACGTGCCCAGCGAATAGCCTCCCGCCTGCTGGTTGGCGACGGCAGAGACCGTGCTCCCGTTCTGCAGGAGCGTCACCGTGCGCCCGCCCACGCCCTCGCCGATCGAATAGAAATCGTCGTTGCTGGTGTCGTTGTAGATGACGCCGGTCACGAAGCTGTTGCTTCCGGACTTCGCGAAGTTCTGCGTCGTCATCAGGGCGTTGTAGTTGGTGCCGCCGGACGTGAAGGTGCCGGTGATGGAGCCGATGCCGGCTTCACGGAAATTGTCGTTCAGCAGGTTGAGGCGGTGGCCGGCGCTCAGGAACAGGTTCTTGTGGTGCTGCGCGATCGCCGCGTCGGCGTTGAGAGTTCCGGTCGTGCCGGACCACGCGATGTTCTCCCCCCACGTCCACGAGCCGGTGAACTGGTAGCCGGCATTCGTCATGCGCGTTCCGGGATTCGATCCGTTGATGCCGGTGTGCGAGAAGGTGTCGGTGCTCAGCATCCAGGAGCTGTGCGAGTCCGCCGCATCCGCCAGATACTGGTTGGGTGCGAGCACCTGCTTCGGCGTCGCCGAGATCGTGCCCGCCGTGAGATTCTGGTTGAGGCTGATGCCGAAGCGCGCTGCTTCCCCCGCCGGGTCCATGCGGGCGCGATTGACGAGTTCCAGCATGTATTGTTCGCGTGCGGTGAGTTCGGCCATTCCGGTGCCTCGACTTTCTTCGTCCGGGACATGTGCTTAGCGGGCCCGCACTACCGGCTGGTGCATCAATTCGCTCAAATGCATCTAAATCTATGCATGTGACGGACCCCGAGGCGGCGGGGCGGATTGGCCCGTCAGGCCTCCACCCCATTAGGTCTCGCCAAGGATTACGATCTGGTTGACAGCCATGCCTCAAGCCGTCCCCGCCCCCGGCGCGAACGTCTGAAACGCGAAGGAATCAGGGCGCGCTGGCCCAGGCCGTCACATCATCGCCATGACCCGGGCAGGGCCGCCCGTCCCGCCACGATGCTTCGGCGCCCCCACGAACACAGTGGCGCCCTTGGCCGGCAGCATGTCGAGGTTGTTCACGTTCTCGATGCCGTAGCGCCCGCCGGGCAGCCATGAGGAGTGCACGGCGAAGTCCTTCGAGTTGCCGGGATCGAGGGAGAGCGTGTCGACCGCGATCGCCGCCGCCCCGATCTCCGCCAGCATGTCCGTTGCCTCCTTGGCGAAACCGGGGAAGGCGAAGCTCCCGTCCGGCAGGTTGCGGTAGGAGGGATCGCCGAGCTTGGCGGCCCAGCCGGAATTCATCGCCACGCAGGCGCCCTTTGGAATCTCGCCGTTGTCGGAAACCCAGGCCTCGATGTCGGCCTTCATCACCATGGCGTTGGGATCGTCCTTCGCCTTGGCCTTGATGTCGATCACGCAGAGCGGGCAGACGAGGTTCTGCGCTTCGAGGTCCGCCACCGAAGTCCCCGCCTCCGTGAAGTGAAGCGGCGCGTCGATATGCGTTCCCGTGTGCTCGAAGATCGTGAGCTTGTAGATGGTGTAGCCGTCCTTCTTGAAATCCACGACCTTCTCCGCCGTGATGCCGGGCTGGCCGTCGAAGGTGGGAAACGTGCCATCATAGGCGTGGGTGAGATCGACGACCTTGCCGGAATTCTGTGCAAGCGAAACGCGCGCGCTGGCCACGCTGGCGGCGAGTGCGGCCGCACCGGCCGCGGCGGACTTCGCCAGGAACGACCGCCGCGACTGGACCGATGCCCTGACACCTTCGATGATGCATGCGTTGCACATTTTAGTTCCCTCCTTGCGTGTGGCGCACGCATGAGGCTAGGTCAGCAATTATGGAAAGGCAATCTCGGCGGCACCGCCCCCGCAACTCCGGGGGCTGGGCGTCCCGCCGGGCGCGGGGGAATCCATGGGAAAGCTCGGAGTGCTGATCGTGAACCGGCTCGCGGCACCGTTCTCGGTGCCTGGCATGCTGTTGGGTGCAGCGGCATTCCTCGCGGCACTCACGCCGAGCCTCATTCCGCGGGCGGCACCGGTGCAGGGGGCGATCTGCGGACTGTCCTTCGCGGTGGCCTATGGGCTCGGCGCCGGCGGTGCGATCCTCTGGAACTGGCTCGGCCTCTTCGAAATTCCCGCGGAGCGCATTCGCCTCCTCCGCCGCATCGCCTCCTGGGCGAGCCTCGGGCTCCTGTTCTTCGGCCTCTCCATGGCGTGGACCTGGCAGAGCTCGGTGCACCAGGCGCTCCGTCTGCCGCCGCCGGATACCGCGGGCCCGCTCGTCATCGCCGTGGTCGGCCTTCTCGTGATGGTCCTGCTGATCCTGCTCGGCCGCGTCTTCCGGCTCCTCAAGGATCTCTACGAGCTTCCCTTCCGGCGGCTGCTGCCGCCGCGCGCCTCCTTCCTCGCGGCCGCCCTGCTGGCGGCCTGGAGCTTCTGGGCGGTGGGCAATGGCTTCCTTCTCGATTCCGCCCTGCGCGGACTGGACGAGACCTACCGCAGGATCGATGCGCTGCGGCAGGCCGATGAACCTGCCCCGTCCGATCCGCTGAAGACGGGAAGCTCGAGTTCTCACATCGCCTGGAGCGGCCTCGGTGCGGAAGGCCGCGCCCGCATCCTCGCCGCGCCCTCCGGGGCGGAAATCGCGGAGCTCGCGGGGGGCCCCGTGCGGGAGCCGGTCCGCGTCTATGCCGGTCTCAATTCCGCCGGGACGCCCGATGAGCGCGCGGAACTTGCGCTGAAGGAGCTGATCCGCGCCGGCGGCTTCGAGCGCGCGCTGCTCGTCATCGCCACGCCCACCGGCACGGGCTGGGTCGACCCGGCGGCGATGATGCCGCTCGAGATCCTGCACCGCGGCGATGTCGCCACG
This sequence comes from Aestuariivirga sp., assembly GCF_046294715.1. Classification (GTDB taxonomy): domain Bacteria; phylum Pseudomonadota; class Alphaproteobacteria; order Rhizobiales; family Aestuariivirgaceae; genus Aestuariivirga. Next base: position 169,620 of record NZ_JBKBKI010000001.1, read on the forward strand.
GTCTCGGTCCAGTATTCCTATCTGCCGAGCTGGCTCTCGCTCCTGGTGGAGCCGGAATATGGCCACGAAACGGCGCGCGCCGTGTTCCGCGCCGTCTATGGCCACTGGCGCGCGCTGGAGCCTGCCTCGCGCCCGCGGCTCTATCTCTTCGGCCTCAGCCTCGGCTCGCTGAACTCCGACCTGTCGAGCGACGCCTTCGATATCGTCGGCGATCCCTATCACGGCGCCTTCTGGGTCGGCCCTCCCTTCGCCAGCCGCACCTGGGGCCGCGTCACGGCGGCCCGCCTCGGGCAAAGCCCCGCATGGCTTCCGCTCGCCCGCAACGGCAATCTCTTCCGCTTCATGACGAATGACGACCACGCGCAGCTTCGGGCGCCGGACTGGGGGCCGCTGCGCATCCTCTACCTGCAATATGCCTCGGACCCCATCGTCTTCTTCGAGGGGGAGAGCTGGCGGCTGGAGCCCGCGTGGATGAAAGCGCCGCGCGGCCCGGACGTGCCCGCCGCTCTCACCTGGATTCCCGGCGTCACCTTCCTGCAGCTCATCTTCGACATGATGACCGCCACCACCGTGCCCCCGGGCGTGGGCCACGTCTATGCCGCCTCGGACTACCTCGATGGCTGGGTGGCGCTCACCGACCCCGCCGGCTGGCAAGCCTCGGAGATCGAGAAGCTCCGCGCCTGGCTCGGCGCGCGCGGGATCTAGCGCGCCTTTCTCACGGCCGGGCGAGGTAGATGTCGCGCAGCGCCCGCTGCTGCGCTGCATCGATCCCGAGACCTTCCGCGAAATAGCTTTCGATCGTGCCGTATCGCGTTTCCATCTCGTCGAAGGCGGCTTCGAGATAGTCCCGCCTCACGCCGAGCACGGCAGGCGGAATCGATGGATCGCCCCCCGCGGCGACGAAGCGGTCGATCGGCTTCCCGTAGAGCGGCAGGATGTAGTCGTTGCTGCGCAGGAAGTCCGCGTAGACCTCCTCCCGCGCCACGCCGAGCAGCGTCAGCAGCGCTGCGGCCGCCCAGCCCGTGCGGTCCTTGCCGGTGGTGCAATGGAACAGCGCCGGGAGCCGGCTGCGGTCGGCGAGGCCGAGGAACAGCTTGCGGTACTCCCGCCTGGCGCTCGGCAGCGTCACGAAGTCCCGGTAGGACTTGGCGAACATCGCCTCGACGCGCCCGCCGCCCAGCGCCGCATTCGCCTGCTTCGGGTCGCGCAGCAGCTTCCCGAGTTCGGCGGGGCCCGCCTGGTCCTCATCTGCCAGCACATTCAGCCAGACGGGCTCGACGCCGGGCGGCAATTCGTCGGGACGCTTCCTTCGCTCCTCCTCGGTGCGCAGATCGTATGCCGCCTTGAGGCCGAGCCCGGCGATCCTCTCCATGTCGGCCGGGCTGATGCCGCTCAACTGGTTGGAGCGGTAGAGAAGCTGCATGCGCACCGTGCTCCCCTCCGCCGCGGCATGGCCGCCGAGGTCGCGCAGGTTCGGAACCGATGCGATGCCGAGGCTTTCCCCCGCCGCCTCCGACATGGACGGCAGCGCCAGCAAGAGCAAGGCCGCGGCGATTGCACGGATGATGTCTGGGCGCAGGACATGCCTCATGTCGGTTCTCGCTCGATTTATTCAACATTCCCTATATCGTGCCGGACGGACGTGATCCACCCGTCGGGAAATTCCGGCGCGCTGGCGCGAGGCGCCGCGATGCTCTAACCTCTCTCCTCCGGGCCAACTGCATGCCTGGATGAACCGGGTGGCAATCAAACGAACTGGGAGAACAGCAATGATCAGACGCACCTTCACCGCCGCCCTCCTCGCCGTCTCGCTGCTGGCGGGCTCCGCCGTGACGGCACGGGCCGTGGACGATCTCCGCATCATCGCCCCCGCCAAGCCCGGCGGCGGCTGGGACCAGACGGCGCGCGAGCTCGCCGAGGTCATGACGGCGGGCGGCGCCAAGGGCGTCACCGTCGAAAACGTGCCCGGCGCCGGCGGCACGGTGGGCCTCGCCCAGCTCATCGACCAGGAGAAGGGCAAGCCCAACGTCCTGATGGTGAACGGCCTCGTCATGCTGGGCGCCATCCTCACCAACCAGTCGCCCGTCAACCTCTCGATGACGACGCCGATCGCCCGCCTCACCGGCGAATACGAGGTGATCGTCGTTCCCGCCGCCTCCGAGATCAAGACGCTCGCCGACCTCGCTGCGAAGCTCAAGGCCGATACCGGCGCGGTGGCGATCGGCGGCGGCTCCGCCGGCGGCACCGACCACATCCTCGCGGGCCTCGTCGTCAAGGCGGCCGGAGGCGACGTCACCAAGCTCAACTACGTGCCCTTCTCGGGCGGCGGCGAGGCGCTCGCCGCGATCCTCGGCGGCCACGTGGCGGCCGGCATCAGCGGGCTCAGCGAATGGGCGGGCCAGATCGCCTCGGGCGAACTGCGCGTGCTCGGCATCTCGGCGCCGGAGCGCCAGGCCGGCATCGACATCCCCACCCTCAAGGAGCAGGGGATCGACGTCGAACTCGCCAACTGGCGCGCCATCGTCGCTCCCCCGGGCCTCGACGACGCCCAGAAGAAGGCGCTGCTCGACGCCGTCGACGCCGCGGTGAAGAGCGACGCCTGGAAGAAGGTGCTGGAGGAGAAGAAGTGGACCGACCTCTATCTTCCCGGCGACGGCTTCGCCAAGCTGATCGAGCAGGAGACGGCGCTCACCACCGAAATCCTGAAGAGCGTCGGCCTCGTCCAGTAGGCGCGCTTGAACGGCTCCAACAGGCTTTCCGTGGCCGGTCTCCTGATCGGCCTCGGACTGATTGCCGCCGCCGCCGTGATCGGCGCTGATGCGATGGGCATGCGCGTGCCGCCCGTCCATGCGAAGGTGGGCCCGCGCGTCTTCCCCTATCTCGTTTCTTCGGGCCTGGCAGTGGCCGGCGCGGCGATTGCCTGGCAGGCGTGGAACCGCAGCTTCCCCCGCGAGGAGGGGCGGACCGACTGGGGCGCCGTCGCGGTGATCGCGGCGGGCCTCCTCCTCCACATGAATCTGCTGAAGCCGCTGGGCTTCGTGCCCGCCGCGGTGATCCTGTTCGTCAGCGTCGCCTTCGCCTTCGGAAGCCGGCGCTCCCTGCGCGATCTCGCCGTGGCGGTCGTGATCGCGGGCCTCGCCTATCTCGCCTTCACCAGGCTGCTCGGCCTGCAGCTGCCGGCAGGCCTCCTTCAGGGAGTCCTGTGATGGAGGCCTTTGCTGCCCTCCTCGACGGCTTCGCCACGGCGCTGACGCCCGTCAATCTCATGTGGTCGGTCATTGGTGTCACGCTCGGCACGCTGGTCGGCATCCTGCCCGGCATCGGCCCCGCGCTCACCATCGCGCTCCTGCTGCCCGTCACCCGCAACCTCGATCCCACGGGCGCCTTCATCATGTTCGCCGGCCTTTATTACGGCGCCATGTACGGCAGCTCCACCACCTCGATCCTGCTCAACACGCCGGGCGAGTCGGGCTCGATCATCACCGCGCTTGAGGGAAACCAGATGGCGCGGCGCGGCCGGGGTGCGGCGGCGCTCGCCACCGCCGCCATCGGCTCCTTCATCGCCGGCACCATCGGCACGCTTCTCCTCAGCTTCCTCGCGCCCTTCTTCGTGCGGCTCGCCATCATGTTCGGCCCGGCGGAGTATTTCGCACTCATGGTGCTCGCCTTCACCACGGTCTCGACGCTGCTCGGCGCCTCCGTGCTGCGCGGCCTGACGAGTCTCTTGATAGGCCTCGCCTTCGGGCTTGCCGGAACCGACATCCTCACCGGCCAGCCGCGGCTCGTCTTCGGCATGCCCAGCATGCTGCGCGGCATCGACCCCGTCGTCGTGGCGGTCGGGCTCTTCGCGGTGGGCGAGGCGCTGTTCATGGCCTCGCGCAAGGATCTCCGCGAGGGCGTGATCCAGCCGATCCGCGGCTCTCTCTTCATGACGCGCGAGGAATGGCGCCGCTCATGGAAGCCGTGGCTGCGCGGCACGGCGATCGGCTTTCCCTTCGGTGCGCTTCCGGCGGGCGGCACGGAGATCCCGACCTTCCTCTCCTACTATGCCGAAAGGAAGCTGTCGCGGAACCCGGAGGAATTCGGCAAGGGCGCGATTGAGGGCGTCGCCGGCCCCGAAGCCGCCAACAACGCTGCCGTGGCGGGCGTGCTCGTGCCGCTGCTGGCGCTGGGCCTTCCGACATCGGCCACCGCCGCGATCCTGCTCGCCGCCTTCGAGCAATACAATCTTCAGCCCGGCCCGCAGCTCTTCACCGCCTCGGGCGGCCTCGTGTGGGGCCTCATCGCCAGCCTCTACATCGGCAACGTCATGCTCCTGGTGCTGAACCTGCCCCTCGCCGGATTGTGGGTGCGCCTGCTGGCGATCCCGCAGCCGCTGCTCTATGGCGGCATCCTCGTCTTCTCGACGCTCGGCGTCTACTCGATCAGCAACTCGACCTTCGATCTCGTCCTCCTCTTCATCGTCGGCCTCATCGGCTTCCTGATGCGCCGCCATGACTTTCCGGTCGCTCCCGCCATCGTCGGCCTGATCCTCGGCCCCCTCGCCGAAGCCCAGTTCCGCCGTGCACTGACGATCTCGCAGGGAGACCCGTCGGTCTTCCTCACGCACCCGCTGTCGCTGGCCCTGCTCCTGGCGGCGCTCGCGGTGGTCGCGGTGCCGCTCGTTCTCGGCGTGCTGCGGCGTGTGCGCACACCGTTCCCCGGCTCATAGGCCGCAGCCGAACAAATCCGCGCCCCGGCGGTTGCAGATGGCGCCGCCGATGACGTAAGACCGTCACCTTCCACCGGCAGAGAGGAATGGAGATGCCAGAGCGCCAGCGCGACGTCCTGTCCGAACTGCTTCAGGCGGTGGCCGAGCGCAGCCGCAAGCTGCTGCGCCTGCCTTTCGGCGGCGAGCAGGAGCTTTCCGCCGAGGCGCTCGCAGAGGCCCTGCTGTCGACGCGCGGCGAAGCCTCGGGGGTGGCGCTCGCGCGCGCCCTGCTCCAGCGCTGGAACGCGATGGGCGAGGAGGAGCGGCGCGCCTGGTTTCATCATCTCGCCCGCGAGCTGGGGCCCGAACGCGATGAACTGGAGAGCGCCGTCGCTGCCTGGGTGGCGGAGCCCTCACCAGCCCATGCCGGCCGCCTCCACCGCGCCGCCGAGCCGCGCCGGCAGGAGCTCTTCCGCCGCATGAACCTGGCGCCGGGCGGCACGGCCACGCTGGTGAGGATGCGGGCCGCGCTGCTGGCCGAGCTCGCCGGCGCGCCGGAACTGGCGCCCGTCGATGCCGATTTCGAGCGCCTCTTCGCTTCCTGGTTCAACCGCGGCTTCCTCGTGATGAAGCGCATCGACTGGTCCTCGCCCGCCGACATCCTGGAAAAGATCATCCGTTACGAGGCCGTGCACGAGATACACGGCTGGGCCGACCTCAAGGGCCGCCTCCAGCCGGCCGACCGGCGCTGCTTCGCCTTCTTCCATCCGCAGATCCCGGAGGAGCCACTCGTCTTCGTCGAGGTGGCGCTGACGCGCGGCATGCCGGCGAAGATCGCTCCCCTGATCGCGGCGGACCGTCAGCCCATCGCCGAGGAGGAAGCCGACACCGCCGTCTTCTATTCGATCTCCAACACCCAGGATGGGTTGCGCGGCGTCTCCTTCGGCAACTTCCTCATCAAGCAGGTGGTGGAGGAACTGCTGCGCGAGGTCCCGGGGCTCAGGCACTTCGTAACCCTGTCGCCCGTGCCGGGCTTCGCCGCATGGCTCGAGCGCCAGCGCGGCGAGGATGGCGAGAGGCGCCTGCCGCCGGAACTCTTCGCGGCCCTGGCCGAACCTGGCTGGCACGAGCGGCCGGAGCAGCGCGATGCCGTGCAGCCGCTCCTCGAGCGGGCGGCGGCCATCTACCTCCTCGAGGCCAAGGCCAGGAACGGCAAGCCGGCAGACCCGGTCGCCCGATTCCACCTGAACAACGGTGCCGCCCTCGAGCGCATCGATTTCTGCGGCGACGTCTCGGAGAAGGGCCTCCGCCAGTCGCACGGCGTCATGGTCAACTACCTCTATGACCCCGCCGCCATCGAGCGCAATCACGAGGCCTATGCCCATTCCGGCGACGTCACGGCCTCGGCGCAGGTCCGGCGCATGCTCGCGCTCGAGGAGCCGGGCTCGCTCAGCCGCGGGCTCCAGGCGCTGCTGCCGCCCCGTGGCAGCAAGGCCGGCGCGAAGAAGGGAGCAGCCCGCTGAAGCGCCTGCCGGGACCGGTCTAAACTGCAGGTCGCCTCGCATCGGTTGTTCGGGTATTGAGCGGGAAAGATGAGACGTTTAGCGCTAAATTCTTGAGCACGCCGATGGAAAAGGACCAGCTGATCTTCCGCATCACCCGCCTCATCCGGGCCATCGAGGAAAGCAGCGGCCTCGACGCGATGGACCTATCGGCCCGTGCCATCCTGAATTTCGTCGGCGAGGCCGAGGCGCGCAAGCAGCTGCTGAACGTGTCGGACGTGGTGAGAGGCCCCGGATTCGGCACGCCGCCCACCGTCTATTCGCGGATCGCGGAACTCGAGCATGCAGGCTGGATCCGTTGCGTGCCGGACCCGGAAGACGGACGCGCCAAGCACGTCCGGCTGACGCCCCAGGCCCATCGCGCCTTTTCGCGCATGTCGGCCGCCACGCGAAAGCTCATCGCCGCCAAGGGCTAGCCTGCCGCCCCGCGAGATCAAGGCTCAATTCATTTGAGCAAGTTGTTCCGGTGAAAGTCATTTCTTCTCGGGTCCTCGGAACGCCGCGCCGCCCGCCTGCCGGAGAACAATGCTTTCGCACCCGTGCTTCCTGCCAGGGCGCAAGGATCACCCGCAAGTCCCTGAGGAGAATCGGTTTCCTCTCGCCTGAAACGTTTGAGGCCCTCCTCCGAAGCTGGCCGAAGGCCGGGTGAACGCAGTTCCGGCGAGCCTGGAGTGGAATGACCTTTGACGCAATCGCGACGGCTCCCGCGACGTCTCCAGACCGTCACCCCGGCGAAGGCCGGGGTCCAGCTTTGGGCTTCAGCTGTTTGACACATGAGCTGGACTCCGGACTTCGCCGGGATGACGGGAAAAAGAGAAACAAGCGTGATTTCGCTCTATATCGTTCCGCTCTAGCGCTCGCCCCTGCGGTAGGGCTGCATCAGCGCTTCCGGCACGCGCGCCCGCCTCGCCACAAGCACCAGGGCGAGGATCGAGAGCACATAGGGAGCCATGAGGAAAAGCTGGTAGGGAACGCCCGGCACCGCCGTCTGCAGGCGGAGCTGGAAGGCGTCGAACAGCGCGAAGAGCAGCGCGCCCAGGAGTGCCTTGCCAGGACGCCAGGAGGCGAAGACGACGAGCGCGATGGCGATCCATCCCCGGCCCTGCACCATGGTGGGGAAGAAACTGTTGAAGGCCGCCATGGTGAGGAAGGCGCCGCCCACCGCCATGAGCGCCGAGCCTGCCACCACCGCGCCGATGCGGATGCGGATGGGGTCGAGCCCCTGCGCCTCGACGGCATGCGGATTCTCGCCCGTCATGCGCACGGCCAGCCCCAGGGGCGTGCGCGCCAGCACCCAGGCGGAGACCGCCACGGCAAGGATCGCCAGGTAGGTGGGTGCGGTCTGGCTGAACAGCGCCTCGCCGAGGAAGGGAATGTCGGACAGCACCGGGAAGCGGATCGGCTGAAACGGCACGATGGTGGGCGGCAAGTCGCCCACCTCCACCCACATGCGGTAGAGGAAATAGGAGAGCGAGGCGGCGAACAGCGTGATGCCGAGCCCCGTCACGTGCTGGGAAAGGCCGAGCGGCACCGTGAGCACCCCGTGCAAGAGCCCGAAGGCGGCGCCGGACAGGGCCGCCACGATGAGACCCATCCACAGGCCGCCGCCCCAGAACACCGTGAGCCAGCCTGCCATCGCGCCCATGGTCATGATGCCCTCGATGCCGAGGTTGAGCACCCCCGCCCGCTCGCAGATCAGCGCGCCCAGCACCCCGAAGATCAGCGGCGTCGCGATGCGCAGCACTGCCGCCCACAGGCTGGCGCTCGCGAGAATGTCGAGGGTGGTGCTCATCGCCTGATCCTGTAGGTGGTGAAGAGGAGGGCCGTCAGCATGGCGAGCAGCGACACCGACATGATGACGTCGGCGATGAAGCTCGGCACCCCCGTGGCCCGGCTCATCGCGTCGGCGCCGACGAAGACGGTGGCGACGAAGACCGCCGCGGCCACCACCCCCGCCGGGTGCAGTGCGGCCAGCATGGCGACCACGATCCCGGCATAGCCGAAGCCCGGCGACATGGTGGTGGTCACGTATCCTGTCGGCCCCAGCACCTCGACGGAACCCGCGAGTGCGGCGAGCCCGCCTGAAAGGAAGGCCACAGCCATCAGGGTGCGCGACAGGCGGACGCCCGCAAAGGCCGCGGCCTTGGGCGCAAGGCCCGCCGCCCGCGTCTCGGCGCCGAACACGGTGCGCGCCTGGATGAGCCAGACCAGTGCCGCGGCGGCCACCGCCACCAGAAGGCCGATGTGGAGACGCGAGCGCGGCACGAGCTTCGGCAGCCTGAGGCTGGCGTCGACCGGTACGGACTGCGGCCAGCCGAAGGCCATCGGGTCCTTCAGAGGGCCTTCGACCATGAGGCCGACGAGCAGCAGCACGATGAAATTGAGAAGCAGCGTCACCACCACCTCGTCCACCCCGAAGCGCAGCCTGAGGAGCAGCGGCGCCATGAGAAGCAGTGCCCCCGCGATGATGCTCACCGCCATGAGGAGGCTGATCGCCAGGGGTGCGGGAAGCCCCGCGAACAGGCTGTGGCCGAGCCCCGCGGTGACGAGGGCGCCGATATAGAATTGCCCCTCGCCGCCGATGTTCCACACCCGCGCCCGGAAGGCCACGGCGGCGGCAAGCCCTGTCAGCATCAGCGGCACGGCGCGCGTCAGCGTTTCGGTGATCGACAGGCGGGAGCCCAGTGCGCCCTTCAGCATTTCGCCATAGGCGGCAAGCGGGCTCACCCCGGCGGCGGCGATCAGCCCGGCGCAGAGCACCAGCGCCACGAGGATCGCGGCGAAGGGAGCGATCACCAGCGCGGTGAGCGAGACGTCGGCGCGGCGCTCAAATCGCATGGTTCGCCTCCCACACGCCCGCCATCATCAGCCCCAGCGTGCGCGCATCCGCCTGCTCCGCCGTCACCGGTGCCGAAAGCCTCCCCTTGACGATCGCCTGGATGCGGTCGGAAAGCGCCACCGCCTCGTCGAGGTCTTCCGAGATCAGGAGGATCGCCGCCCCCGCCGCGCGCGCCGCCAGCAGCTCGGCGTGGACACCGGCGATGGCGCCCTCGTCGAGGCCGCGCGTCGGCTGGTTGGCGAGGATGAATTTCGGCGCATTGGCGAGGTTGCGCCCCAGGATGAGCTTCTGCATGTTTCCGCCCGAGAGCTGACGGGTGCGCGTGTCCGGCGTGGCGCCGCGGATGTCGAAGCGGCGGATGAGCTCGGCCGCGAAGCCGCGCGCCGCGCCGCGCCGCACGAAGCCCGCGCGCGAGAACGCCGGATCGTCCAGCCGTTCGAGCACGGCGTTCTCCCACACCGCGAGATCGCCGATGGCGCCCTCCGCGTGGCGGTCCTCGGGGATGCGGCCGATGCCGCGGCGGATCAGCGCGCGCGGCGTGGCCTTCGCGATGTCCTCGCCCTGGAAGGTGAGGCTCCCCTCCTCCGCCTGTGCCGTGCCCGAGAGCAGCCGCCCGAGCGCCGCCTGGCCGTTCCCCGAGACGCCGACGATGCCGAGGATCTCGCCCTCGCGCACCTCGAAGTCGACCCCGTCGAGCCCCGTCCCGTGCGCCGGCCTCACGCGGAGCCCGCGCGCCGTGAGCACGGGGCGCCCGGTGGCATGCGCCTCCCGCTTCGGCCGCGTCACGCTCCGCCCCACCATGAGTTCGGCCAGTTCCGAGGACGTCGTGTCCGCCGTCACGCGCTCGGCCGCCACGCGGCCGCCGCGCAGCACGATCACCCGGTCGGAGGAGCCCATCACCTCGTGGAGCTTGTGGCTGATGAAGATGATCGAGAGGTCGCCCGCCGTCATTCCCCGCAGCGTGCGGAACAATTGCTCGGCCTCGGGCCTGGCCAGCACGGCCGTCGGCTCGTCGAGGATCAGGATGCGGGCGTCGCGGTAGAGCGCCTTCAGGATCTCGACGCGCTGGCGCTCGCCGACGGAGAGGTCGCCTACCCGTGCGGCCGGGTCGGCGGGAAGGCCGAACGTCTCGGAGATGCGCCTGATCTTGGCGATGGCCTCGGAGCGCCGGCTGTCCGCCCTCGTCAGCGGCTCGGAGCCGATGATGATGTTCTCCAGCACGGTGAGGTTCCCGGCCAGCGTGAAGTGCTGATGCACCATGCCGACGCCTGCCGCGATGGCGGCGCGCGGCCTGCCGGGCGGCAGGGCTGCGCCGTTCACCCTCACCTCGCCTTCGTCCGCCGTGTAATGGCCGAAGATGATGTTCATCAGCGTCGTCTTGCCCGCGCCGTTCTCGCCGAGCAGCGCCAGGATCTCGCCCTGCTTCAGCTCGAAGCTCACGGCGTCGTTGGCGGTGAGCGCCCCGAAGCGCTTGCTGATGCCGCGGATCTCGAGAACGGGGCTCGTCATGGGTGGCCCGCGATCGGGTAAGGGAATGTGACCGGCGGCGCGGCATAGGCGAGCCATGCCGCAAAATCCAGCAGCGCCCGGTCCGTGCCCATCCGGCTCATCAGCTGGATGCCGACGGGAAGCCTCCGCTCATCCTCTCCGAAGGGCATGGCCAGCGCCGGGGCGCCCGCCACATTGGCAAGAGCGGCGTTGGGGGCGGTGGCCTCCATTTGCGCAAAGTGGGCCGCGGCGTCGGTGGCCTCCATGTCGAAGGCGCCGAAGGCCGGCGGTCCGTCGGCCAGCACCGGCGAGAGGACCACGTCGAACTCTTCGAACGCCTGCCAGAGCTCATGGCCGGTCCGCGCAATGTCGCGGCTCGCGGCGAAGAGCCGGGTGGCCGGCATGGCTCGTCCCTCCTCCGCCACCGCGGCGGCGAGCGGCGGCAGCTCCTCCCCGGGGATGGCGAGTGCGGCCACCCATTCCGCCAGCGAGGCCGTGAGGATGGTCCGGGCGATCCCGGCGGCCCTCTCCCCCAGCCTGTCCGGGGCGGGCCGCTCATCGACAAGGCATCCGCGCGCGCGGAGCACATCCGCTGCATGTCGCGCGACAAGATTCTGCATCTTTTTGCAACGTTCCGGCATGCATAATGCAACGCGCGGCGTCGTCGCGAACGTCGTGTCCTGGCCATGGGCCACCGCCTCGAAGGCGGCCGCCACGTCCCGCAGCGAGCGCGCCAGGACAAGCTCCGTAGCAAGCCCCATCAGGTGGTTGCCGAAGCCCGGCGCGCCGGAAACCGCGCCGCGCGAGGGCTTCACGCCGTAGAGTCCGCAAGCGGCCGCCGGCACCCGGATCGAGCCCGCCGCGTCCGTCGCATGCGCGATCGCGACGATCCCCGCCGCCACGGCCGCCGCCGCGCCACCTGACGATCCACCCGGCGAAAATTGAGGATTCAAAGGATTGCGCGCGGGGTCGGAGGTAAGCGCCAGGCCGAAGGGCGGCACCGTGCTGAGCCCCGCCTGCACCAGCCCCGCCTCCTGAAAGCGCGTGAACAGCACGCTCTCTTCCGCCATCGTCCGCTTCCGCACCGCCGCGAGGCCGGCCCCCGGCGGAAATGCCGCCGAACCGGAGCCGAGGTCCTTCCCCAGGAACGGCACGCCGCTGAACGGCCCCGGCCGCGCCCTCTCCGCCGCCGCCAGCGCTAACTCGGGGTCGAGCGTAGCGATGGCGCCAAGCCCGGCCCGCTCCGCCGCCGCGTCGAGCGCCGCCCGCATCGCCTCCGGCGCGGTGGTCCGGCCGGAAGCGATCGCGGCAGCGAGGGACGTTGCGTCCTGCACGTTCCGGTCAGGCTGGCTCAGTCGCGTCGATCGGAACTTCGAAGGCACCGGAGGCGATCGCCGCCTTCTTTTCCTCCATGGCGGGCACCGCGTCCGCCGGCACCTCGGCGGCAACGTAAATCAGTTCGTTTCCGCCATGTTTCATGAAGGAATACTCGGTGTAATCGCGTCCCACGGGCTTCTTCGCCTTGATATCCGCCACGATGGCGTCAATCGTCGGGCGGTAGTTCCACAGCGCATTGGCGAAGACCGTGCCGGGGTAACGCGGCGAATAGTCGATGAGCGAGCCGATGGCCTTGACGCCACGCTCCTTCGCGCCGTCGGCCGTGCCGATGCGTTCGCCGAACAGGATGTCCGCACCGGCGTCGATCTGCGCCACTGCCGCCTCCTTGGCCTTGGCCGGGTCGAACCAGGCGCCGATGAAGCCGTTCAGGAACTTGGCATCCGGGTTCACCTCCTTTACGCCCATGCGATAGGCGTTGATGAGCAGGTTCACCTCTGGGATCGGATAGCCGCCCACAGAGCCGAAAACGTTTGATTTCGACATCTTTCCGGCCAGCATGCCGGCGAGGTAGGCGGCCTCGTGGTTGCGCGTGCCGAACACGCCGAAATTGTCGCCAGCCGGTCCGCCCGAGGAGCCCATCAGGAAGGCTGTGTCAGGATAGTCGGCGGCCACCGCGCGCGCCTCGTTTTCCACCGCGTAGCTTTCGCCCCAGATCAGTTGCGCGCCGCTCTCGGCATATTCGCGCATGGCGCGGGGATAGTCCGTGGCCGAGACGCCTTCCGAGAACTTGTATTCGATGAGCCCGTCCTTGGCGGCGGCCTGCATCGCGGTGTGGATGCGCGAGTTCCAGGCATTCTCGACCGGCGAGGCGTGAACCCCGGCGACCTTGATGGGAGCATCCGCATTGGCGCGGCGGAAAATGGCGGGAAGCACGAATGAGGCCGCCGCGCCCGCAAGCAGGTGGCGGCGAGTGGTCGACAGGGACATTGCTGTATCCTTTCCTGGGCTTGGTTCAGTTCAGTCTTCGGCAATCGGAGCATAATCAGCGGGATCGAGGCTCTCGGGTCGTCCGGGCAGGGACAGCCGCGCCAGCCGCGCCGGCGTTTCCGCCAGAATCTTTCCGCTCCGGATGACGGCAAGGCGGGTCGGCTTCATGCGCACCGCCTCGATTGGGTCGCGCGCCTGGAGCACCACCATGCTGGCGGGCCCGCCGACGCGAAGCGTGGGGTCCGGCAGGCCCATGGCCCTGGCGCCGTTGAGCGTCACTGAATCGAAGGCCCAGGCCATCGCCTCGCGCGAGGTCATCGGCACGGCATGTACGCCCATGTGCGCCACCTCTAGCATGTCGGCGGAGCCGAGCGAATACCACGGGTCCATCGTGCAGTCCTGCCCGAAGGCGACGTTGACCCCTGCCGCGCGCAGTTCGGCCACGCGCGTCAGCCCGCGGCGTCGCGGATAGGTGTCGGAGCGCCCCTGCAGCGTGATGTTGATCAGCGGATTTGGCACGATGTGAACGCCCGCCTCGGCGATCAGCGGGATCAACTTCGACGCATAGTAATTGTCGACGGAATGCATCGACGTGCAATGCGAACCGACGACCCGTCCTTGCAGGCCCAACCGCACGGTTTCCGCGGCGAGCGTCTCGATGTGGCGCGACATCGGATCGTCCGATTCGTCGCAGTGCAGGTCCACCGGCAGGCCACGCTCCGCCGCAATTTCGCAGAGACGGCGCACCGAGCGTGCGCCGTCTTCCATGGTGCGCTCGAAATGCGGGATGCCGCCCACGACATCCACCCCCATGTCGAGAGCCCGCAGCAGGTTGGCCTCGGCGGTTGGGCTGCGGTAGAGCCCATCCTGCGGGAAGGCCACGAGCTGCAGGTCGATGTAGGAGGCGACGCGCTTCCTCACCTCGAGCAGCGCTTCGGTGGCGGTCAGCCTGTCGTCGCAGACGTCGACATGCGAGCGGATCGACAGCAGCCCCTGCGAGACCGCAAGGTCGCAATAGCGGAGCGCCCGCTCCATCACTGCCTCATGGGTGAGGAGCGGCTTCAGTTCTCCCCACAGCGCGATGCCCTCCAGCAGGGTGCCGGATCGGTTCAGCCGCGGCAGGCCGAGGCTCAAGGTGGCGTCCATGTGGAAATGCGGGTCCGTGAAGGGAGGCGAAACGAGCCTGCCCCCGGTGTCAATGACGCGCTGCGCCTCCGCATCGATGCGGGGGGATATCTCGGCGATGCGGCCCGCTTTCACCGCGATGTCGGCCGGCTCCCTGCGTCCCGGCAGCCTCGCCGCTTTCACCAGCAAGTCGAGCATGCACGCCCCCACCCCCATGCCGCTCGGCCCGCCAGGCGGTGAGCGCTGTTTTGCCCGGAACAGTACCAGCTTTTACTCTTCGGTCAAAAAAATTTTGGGCCTCTCCGGAGGTTTTCACCAGCGGAAATTGCCAGTCACTGGCCCGCCTTCGAGCGACGATCCGCCGCGCCGATGTATTGCAGGAAGAGTTCGCGTTCGGTGGTGATATCGAGCTTCGTGTAGATGTTGCGGCGGTGGTTCTTGACCGTGCCGGGTGCGAGCCCCAGCTTGCGGGCAATACCTGCCGTGGGATGGCCCGCGAGGATCAGCCGGACGATCTCCCGCTCGCGCGGGCTGAGCTCCGGCCAGAGCCGTTCTTCGGCGCCGAGTGCCGCACCCTGACGCGGATCCTGCCCGGGTGCTGCGGGCTGTTCGGTCCGCCGAAAGGCCGGCCTCCTGCTCTTGAGGTCGAGGGCGTGAAGCGAGGCGAAGACCGGAAATTGTGCCTCCAGTCGCTTCACGTCGGCTGGGCTGAAACGGCCCTTGCTGCGGTCGAGAAAGATGCCGAGGCACCAGCCCTGGCCATCCTCCAGCAGCACGCCGAGCTCGTCCGTGATCACGGACTGCGCCAGGAAGTCCGCGATGTAGCGCACCGGAGCGGCGGCCAGCAAACGCACGACACCCGCCTTCTGCTTCTCGCGCCATTGCGCATAGAACGGGTCGTAGGGATAGAAGGTGTCCAGATAGCGCGCCACCATCTCGTCGGAATAGTTGCGGTGCGACACGAACTCCGGCCGTTCGCTCACCGAATAGCGCACCACTGTCACCAGATCGTGCGGCACCAGCGCGCCGACGAGATCGACCAGCCTTTCGACGTGGCGCTCGGAGCCTACGCCCTCGATCGCGGCGGCGAGCGCGCCGAGAAAGGCAATGTCGGGAATGCCGTCAGCCGGCATGCGCTGCCTCATGTACCCAAAGGCACATGGCTTGGGCCATGGACATCCTCTAGCATTCCCTTACTCACCCACGGTGGACACCCGAGCACATGACAGGCCCAGATCACTCTCGCCACCGGCACCATTCTCGCCGGACATCAAGCCGGGTTCAAGGCGGCACTCGCGCAGGGAGGCTTTCATGACGGGGCCTCTCGGCGGAAAGGCAGCCCTCGTCACCGGTGGCTTGACCGGGCAGGGGCTCGCCATCGCCAGGGCCTTGGCGAAGGACGGCGCCAATGTCGCAGCAGGTTCCTATGTGGGAGCCTCCGCGCGGCTCGGCGATGCCGCGGCCTATCCCGAAGGCGAGCAGGTCGAGGCGGTGCGCCGAGCGCTCGAGAGCCATGGTGGGCGCGTTTTCGCGGGCCATCTCGACGTGCGCGACATGGAGAGCATCCGCGGCTTCGTCGCGGCCGCCGAAAAGGATTGTGGCCCCATTGCCATTCTCGTCAACGCAGCCGGCACCACTGCCGAACAGCCGGTCTCGGGCCATCCCGATGCGCTCTGGGACAAGATCATCGACACCAATCTCACTGGTGCCTTCCGCATGACGCGCGAGGTGCTGCCCGGCATGATCGCCCGGCAATGGGGGCGCATCATCAACATTGGTTCGACGGCGGCCACGGTGGGGTGGAAGGACAATCCCGCCTATTGCGCTTCGAAGGCGGGGCTCCTCGGCTTGACCCGCTGCGTCGCGCTCGAAGGGGCGGCGCATGGCGTGAGCTGCGTGATGATATCGCCCACCTGGGTCGAAACAGAGCTGATGCGCCGGAATGTCGAGCAACTCGTTGCCCGCGAAGGCAAGGGCCGCACCCTCGAGGACGCGATGGCGGAGATCGCCGCACAGAACCCGCAGCACCGCATCATCCAGCCGGGCGAGGTCGCCGCGCTTGCCGCATGGCTATGCCGAGAAGACGCCCGCGGGATCACCGCAGAGAACATCCAGATCACCGGCGGCGCGCTGTGGTGAACGGGCCGCGGCGCCAGGAGAAGGCCAGACAGATCGCATGACACGCACGAGCACAAGGCGCCGCAGCCGATCCTCCGAAAGCCCGGAACTCCGGCAGAATGCCCAGCGCGCTCCCTATATCTCCCGCCAGCTCGACACTTTCGGCGTTATGAGCGTCGAAGGCCTCGAACTGATCGAGCGCAACGCCGACACCATCCTCAAGGAAACCGGGATGGAGTTCCATGGCGATCCCGAAATCCTCGACATCTTCCGGGAGGCGGGTTGCGACGTCCAGGACACGCGGGTGCGCTTCGAGCCGGGCTTCTGCCGCAGGACCATCCAGGCGACGGCGCCCGCCTCCTTCATGCAGCATGCGCGGAACCCGGCGAACAGCGTGAAGCTCGGCGGCAACGCCACCGTGCTCTGCCCCTCCTGGGGGCCGCCCTTCGTGCACGATCTCGACCGCGGCCGCCGCTATGCCGCCTATGCGGACTTCGTGGAGCTCGTCAAGCTGCACCAAAGCCTGCCCTGGCTCCACCATTCGGGCGGCGTCGTCTGCGAGCCGGTGGACCTGCCCGCCAACAAGCGCCACCTGGACATGCTCTACGCCCACATCCGCTGGTCCGACCGGGCCTTCATGGGCGCCTTCATCGGGGCGGAGCGGGCGGGCCATGCCATCGACATGGCGCGCATCCTGTTCGGCGCGGATTACGTGGCCCAGAACCCCGTGCTCTATTGCGTGTCCAACACCAATGCGCCGCTGGTGCTCGATGCCAACATGTCAGGCGCCCTCAAGACCTATGCCCGCGCCGGCCAGCCGGTGGCCTGTACGCCGTGGGTCCTGACGGGGGCGATGAGCCCCACGACTGTGGCCGGGACACTGGCGCAGGTGCTGGCCGAGGCGACCGCCTGTCTCGCCCTCGTCCAACTCATCAACCCTGGTGCGCCGTGCCTGATGGGAAGCTTCGCCTCCACCATGTCTATGCAGTCCGGGGCTCCGACCTTCGGCACGCCGGAAGCGGGCCTGATGGTGCTGGCGGCCGGGCAGCTGGCGCGCCGCCTCGGCGTGCCGCTTCACACCGTGGGAACGCTCTCCGCCTCGAAGCTCCCGGACGCGCAGAGCCAGCAGGAGGCCACCTGGGGCCTGCTGATGTCGATGTTCGCCGGGGCGAACCTCATCAACCACGCAACGGGGTGGCTCGAGGGCGGGCTCGTCACCTCCTACGAGAAGACCATCATCGACGCCGATCTCTGCGGCAAGGTGGCACGCTTCTTCGATGGCATCGACCTCAGCGAAAACGCCCAGGCGATGGCGGCCATCGCCCAGACGGGACCCGGGCAGCACTTCCTCGGCAGCGAACACACGCGGCTCAATTTCATGGCCGCATTGTTCCGGCCGCTGACGCCCGACAACAATTCCTTCGAGCAGTGGCAGGCGGAGGGTGGCAAGGATGCGGCGACCCGCGCCAACGCGTTGTGGAAGAAGCAGCTCGAGCACTATGAAGACCCGGGCCTCGACCCGGCCGTCGACGAGGCGCTCCAGGACTATATCGCGAAGGTGAAGGCCTCCATGCCCGATGTGAACTATTTCTGATGCCGGAGATCGTCATCATCGGCGGCGGCGCCGTGGGCCTGAGCGTGGCCTATCATCTGGGCAGGAGCGGCGCGAAGGACGTCGTGCTCCTCGAGCGCAACCAGCTCACCTCCGGCACGAGTTGGCATGCGGCGGGGATCGTCGGGCCGCTGCGCGCGACCGCCAGCATGACGCGGCTCGCCTCGCATGCGCTGGATCTCTTTCCGCGGCTCGAAGCCGAGACCGGGATGAGCACCGGCTACCGCCGCACCGGCGGCTACTGGCTCGCCCGCGTGCCGGAACGCATGGACGAGCTCAGGCGCATCTGCGCCGTGGGCCGCCACATGGGGCTTACCCCATCGATCGTGACCCCGGACGAAGTGACCATTCCGCAGCTGGAGCTTGGCGGCCATGTCGGCGCGCTGTTGGTGCCGGAGGATGCCAACGTCAACCCGGTCGATCTCTGCATGGCCTATGCGCGGGCCGCGAAGACCCATGGCGTCAGCATCCGCGAGGGCGTGGGCGTTTCCCGCATCCTGTCGAAGAACGGACGCGTCACGGGGGTGGCGCTGGCGGACGGCAGCACGCTCCCCGCTGCGCATGTGGTGCTCTGCGCGGGGGCGTGGTCGAAGAAGCTCGCCGACGAGGCGGGCGTTGCCCTGCCGCTGCAGGCTGTCGAGCACATGTACATCGTCACCGAGCCGATGTCCGGGCTTCCCAACCCATTCCCGGTGGTGCGCGACCTCGACACCGGCATCTACGTGAAGGGCGATGCCGGCCGCCTCGTGATCGGCGGCTTCGAGCCCGATGCCAAGCCATGGGACGCCTATGGACCGGAAGGCGACCGCGCCTTCCTCGAACTGCCGGAGGACTGGGACCAGTTCGGCCCCTTCATGGAAGCAGCCCTCGCCCTCATCCCGCAGCTCGCCGAGACGGGCATCCAGCGCTTCATGAACGGGCCTGAGAGCTTCACCGCCGATACGCGGCCCTATGTGGGCGAGACGCCGGAGATCGACGGCCTCTATGTGGCGGCGGGAATGAACTCGGTGGGGATCATGAGCTCCGCCGGGATCGGCGACGTTCTTGCGGAATGGATCGTCAGCGGCCATGAGCCGCGCGACCTCTGGGGCGTGGACATCGCCCGCGCCGACCCGAAGGCGGCTTCTCACGCCCACATGAAGGAGCGCATGCGCGAGGCGGTCTCCGACCTCTTCGCCGTGCACTGGCCCTTCAAGCAGCCGACTGCCGGGCGGGGCCTGCGCAAGTCGCCGCTGCACGAGCGCTGGGCGGCGCAAGGCGCCGTTTTCGGTCTCACGGTGGGCTGGGAACGCGGCCTCTGGTATGCCCCGGACGAGTCGGAACGAAGCCTCCCCTATTCGGTGAGCGGCGAACAGCCCTGGCAGAAGATCGCCGAACGCGAGGCGGCCGAGATGCAGGAGGGTGCGGCGCTGCTCGACCTGACGCCCTTCGGCAAGTTCGATGTCTCGGGGCCGGATGCGCTGTCACTTCTCAATCATATCGCTGCGGCGCAGATCGGCGTTGCCGTGGGCCGCGCCGTCTACACCCCGCTCCTCAACGACAGGGGCGGCATCGAGGCGGACGTGACCATCACGCGCCTCGCCGAGGATCGCTTCCGTATTGTCTCGGGTGCCGCCACGCGGCGGCGCGACCTGGCGCTGCTGCGCCGCGCAGCGCAGGATATGAGCGTGACCATCGCGGATTGCACGGAAGACTTCTGCGTGATCGGCGTGATGGGTGCTGCCGCGTGCCGCATGCTCGCAGCGCTTTCGCCGGATGACTGGCAGGACTTCCCCTTCACTACCGCGCGGGAGGTGAGGGTGGCCGGCGTTTCCTGCCTCGCAACGCGCATCTCCTATGTGGGCGAGCTCGGCTGGGAGCTCACCATCGCCAATCAGGGCGCGGAAAAGGTTTTCGACGCGCTGATCGCCAAGGGTGCCAAGCCGATGGGGCATTATGCGCTGAACGGCTGCCGCATCGAGAAGGGTTTCCGCCACTGGGGACACGACCTCGGCCCCGAGATCACGCCGCTCGAGGCGGGACTCGGCTTCACCATCGACTGGTCGAAGGACTTCCGCGGCAAGGCAGCACTCGAACGCCAGAAGCAGCAGGGCATCACCCAGCGTCTCGTGCTCCTGTCGCTCGAGGGCGGCCCGCTGATCATCCATGACGAGCCGGTGATGGAGAACGGCACGGTGGTGGGGCTCACGACGTCCGGCGCCATGGGTGTGCGCACCGGGCTCAGCCTGGCGCTGGCGCTGGTCAACGTCGCATCCGGCGAGAGCCTGGCCCGGACGGCGGAGCGCAAGTTCGAGGTGGATATCGCCGGGCGGCTCCACCCGGCGGCGGTTCTCCTGAGGCCGCCCTACGACCCGGCAGGAAAGAGGATCCACTCATGACGGACGTGAACGTGGTGATCATCGGCGGCGGCGCCATGGGCTGCTCGCTGCTCTATCACCTCGCCAAGGCGGGCTGGCGCGATATCGTGCTGGTGGAGAAGAACGATCTGACGCATGGCTCGACCTGGCATGCCGCGGGTCTCTGCACGCATTTCGCCCACAACCCGACGATCCAGGAGCTGCGCGCCACCTCGGTTCGGCTCTACCGCGACATCCTGCCGGAGGAGGCGGGCGAGAGCTGCGGCTTCCACCGTTCGGGTGCCATGCGCGTCACCCGCAACCCGGACCGGATGGACGAGTTCCGCCATGTGGCGGGCCTCTCCGAGTTCACCGGCTACAAGCTGGAGATCGTGGGTCCGGAGCGCATCGCCGAGCTTCATCCGCTGGCGGTGCTGGACGGGCTTCTGGGCGGCATCTACGAGCCCGACGACGGCCATGTGGACCCTTCGCTCGCCACCAACGCCATGGCCAGGGTGGCACAGCGCCACGGCGCTGTGATCCAGCGCTACAACCCGGTGCTGGCGATCCGCCGCGAAAGCGGCCGCTGGGTGGTGGAGACGAAGACCGGCACGCTCAGGGCGCTGCACATCGTCAACGCCGCCGGCACCTGGGGCTTCGAGATCGGCCGCATGATGGGCGTCAACGTGCCCTCCGTGCCGGTGCTCCACCAGTATCTCGTCACCGACACGGTGCCGGCCATCGCCGCGCGCCAGAAGGAAGGCGCGCCCGAGCTTCCCATCATCCGCGACCCTGAGGAGAGCTGGTATTGCCGACAGGAGCGCGACGGCTTCATCCTCGGGCCATACGAGAAGCAGGCGCATGTCTGGTCGGTCGACGGCGTGCCGCCGGACTTCGGCGCCGAGCTGATGCCGCCCGATCTCGACCGGGTCGAGCACATCATCGAGGCAGCCATCGCGCGGGTGCCTGCACTTGCCACGGCGGGCGTCAAGACCGTTGTCAACGGCCCCATCACCTTCACGCCGGACGCCAATCCGCTGATCGGCCCCGCCCATGGCGTGCCGAACGCCTGGCTCCTCACCGGCTCCTCGATGGGCATCATGGAAGGCGGCGGATCGGGCAGGTTCCTGGCGCACTGGATGACGCATGGCGCGCCGCCCATGGACGCGCTTGCCGTCGACAGCCGCCGCTTCGGCCCCTGGGCCGGCAGGGACTACCGCGTCGAGAAGGCCGTCGAATGCTTCGGGCTGCAGTTCGGTGTGCATTACCCTTTCGAGGAGCGCCCTGCCGGCCGCAATCTCCGGCTTTCCCCGCTGCACGACCTGATGCGCGAGCGGGGTGCGGTGATGGGGGCCGCCCATGGTGCCGAGCGGCCCAACTGGTTCTCGGACAAGGCTCATGACGAGAACCGCGACAGCTTCCGCCGCACCAACTGGTTCGACGCCGTGGCGCGTGAGGTGGACGCGGTGGCGAACCGCGTGGGCCTCGCCGATCTCTCGGTCTTCTCCAAGTTCGAGGTGACGGGCCCCGAAACGCTCCGCTTCCTCGATGCTCTCGGCGCCAATGTTTCGCCGAAGCCCGGCCGCGTCGGCCTCACGCATGCCCTGACGCCGGCGGGCGGCGTCGCCTCGGAGTTCACCGTCACCGTCTTCTCGCCGGAGCGCGCCTATCTCAACTCCGCCGCGGCGGCCGAGGAGATGGATTTCGACCTGCTCATGGAACGAGCGCAGGGCTTCGACGTGACGATCAGCAACCGCACGGACGAGCTGGCGGTGATCGGGCTGATGGGGCCCAAATCCGTCGATGTGCTGGGCAACCTCACGGATGCCGATATCGGCAAGGCCTTCCCGTGGCTCTCGGCGCGCGAGATCGAGGTTGCCGAAGTCTCAGCGCGCGTGCTGCGCGTGTCCTATGTGGGCGAGGCGGGTTTCGAGCTTCACGTGGCGCGCAGGGATGCGGCAAAGCTGTTCCTAGCGCTGGAGGGGGCGGGCAAGCCCTTCGGCATCGGGTTCTACGGCGCCTATGCCGCCAATTCCATGCGGCTCGAGAAGGGCTACCGCGCATGGGGCATGGACCTGACGACGGAGCGGTCGCCGCTCGAAACCGGCCTCAAACATCTCGTCAAGCCCGAGGGACGCAGCTTCATCGGCCGCGAGGCCATGCTGAAGCGATCGCCCAACTGGGACATGGTACTGCTCGAGATCGACACCGACGGCGAGGTTGAGCCCTTCTATTCCCACGCCGTGTTCGCGCAAGGGCGCCCGGTGGGCGTCGTCACCTCCGGCGCCTATGGCCACCGCGTGAGGAAGTCCCTGGCGCTCGCCTTCCTGCGCGAGCCGCAGGTGCGGGAGGGGCTCACCGCCAAGCTGCTGGGGCGCGAGCGCCCGGCGCGCATTCTCGACGCTCCGCCCTATGATCCGCAGAACCTGAAGCTCAAGGCCTGACACGAGGAGGCTCCCCATGAAAGACGCACTGGACATCGAATGGACGATCGAGGCCACGGCGCGGCGCCGCGACACCTATTACGCTGCGTCCCAACGCAAGTTCGTGCCCTTCAAGGAGCCGATGGTGTTCCGAAAAGGCTCCATGCAGTATCTCTGGGACGTCGCGGGCAGGAAGTACACCGATCTCCTCGGCATGAACGTGTGCATCTCGGTCGGCCACTCGCACCCGACCGTCGTCAAGGCGGCGATGGAGCAGGCTCAGGAGCTCACCCACTGCACCACCATGTTCTATCACCCGGTGCCGGCCCACTTCGCCGAGGAACTCGCCGCCACCATGCCGAAGGGGCATGAATGGGTGGTGCACTTCACCAACTCGGGCTCGGAAGCGATCGACCTCGCCATGGTGATGGCCCGCACGTATACGGGCAACCTCGACCTCCTGGCGCTCCGCACGGCCTATCACGGCCCCACTTCCGCCGCGCAGTCGATCACCGGCATCGCGGGTTTCCGCCATCCCGGCATGCCGGGCAACGTCGCCTTCGTGCCGGAGCCAAACCAGTATCGCGGCATCTTCGGGCCCGGCGCCGAGCCCTATCTCGACGAGATCGAGCGCACCATCGCCAGCGCCACGCCAGGCCACGTGGCGGGGATCTTCGTCGAGAGCGTTCAGGGCTATGGCGGCATCGTCGAGATGCCGAAGGGTTACATGGCGGGGGCGGCCGAGCGCGTGCGCGCCGCCGGCGGGCTCTACGTGGCGGACGAGGTGCAGTCTGGCTTCGGCCGCACCGGCGATCACATGTGGGGCTTCGAGGCCGACGGCGTGGTGCCGGACATCGTGGTCATGGCGAAGGGAATCGGCAACGGCTTCCCGCTCGGGGCCGTGGTGGCGAAGAAGGCCATCGGCGAGGCGATGGCGGGCAAGTTCATGTTCCACACCTATGGCGCCAACCCGACGAGCTGTGCCGCTGGCCGCGCCGTCCTCAAGGTGATCCGGGAGGAGAAGACGCAGGAGAACGCCCGCACCGTGGGCGGCGCGCTTCTCGCCCGGCTGAAGGACCTGCAGCAGCGCCACAAGGCGATCGGCGACGTGCGCGGCCGCGGGCTGATGCTGGCGATCGAAATGGTGAAGGACCGCAAGACCAAGGAGCCTGACGCCGAGGTCACCGCCGCCGTGTTCGAGAACTGCCGCGCCCAGGGCCTGATCCTCTCCAAGTCGGGTCCGCACCGCTCGGTGCTGCGCATGGTGCCGCCCATGTGCCTGTCGATCGATGACGTGGACAATGTGGCGGAGGGAATCGACCGCGCCTTTCGGGAGGTTGCCGCATGAGCCATCCCATCATCGCCTTGTGGTCGCATCCGCGCTCGATGTCGACCGCATTCGAACGCATCATGCGGGCGCGGGGCGATTTCGAATGCCTCCACGAGCCGTTCATGTATGACTACTACATCAATCGCTCAACCAAGGAGATGCCGCACTTCAACGCGCTGGACGAGCACCCGAAGCGCTATGACGAGATCCGCACCATGATTCTCAGGAAGGCGGAAAATGGTCCCGTCTTCTTCAAGGACATGAGCTATTACGTCGTGCCGCATATCTTCGACGACGAGGCGTTCTTCGCGCGGGTGACGCACAGCTTCCTGATCCGCTGCCCGAAGGCCTCGATCCTCTCCTATGCGAAACTCGACCCTCAGATGCTGCTGGACGAGATCGGTCTCGAGGCGCAATCGCGTCATGCCGACATCGTGATGGCGCGCACCGGCAAGCCTCCCGTGGTGGTGAGAAGCGAATCAGTCCAGGCGGACCCCGAAGGCCAGTTGCGCAAGTATTGGCAAGCGCTGGGACTTGCCGACAAGCCGCAAGCGCTCAACTGGGAGGATCCTGCCCCCGAGGATTGGCAACAGGTGCAGGGCTGGCACCAGGACGTCATGGCGAGCCGCACGATCCGCCCCATTACCCCGGAACAGCAGGCGCGCATTGAGCAGGAATTCGTGAAGCTCACCGAAACCGAGCCGCGGTTTGGCGAATATTTCGCGCACCACAAGCCGTTCTACCTGAAGCTCCTGCAGTTCGCGCTCTAGCCGTTTATTCGGTCCACCACTCTCGGGCGTGGCGAGATGCCGCCCTACCCTTAGCTGCCGTGAAGCGCCTGCTTGTGGCAAATACATGCTGCTGGCATGAAAAACTGCGGGAGCGGCATCATGCCGGCACAGAAGGCGCACCTGTAGGAAACCTGATGGATCCGGGTGGCAAAGGAGGGCGGACCGATGCGGAAACGTTGGCTCTATGGGGCCCTGGCGGTGCTCGTACTTGGCGGTGCGGCGCTCCTTTTCACGGAACGGCCACTGAGCGTTGCAGTAGTGAGGCCGGAGAGCGACGTCGTGCTGCGTATCTACGGGCTTGGCACCGTCGAGGCGCGCGTTCTGAGCCGGATTGGTTTCGAGGCTGGTGCAGCGCTCGCCACGCTCTCCGCCGACTTGGGCGACCAGGTGCAGAAAGGTCAGGAACTGGCCAAATTGAATCCGGCCGAGCAAGAGGCTCGCGTGGCTCGCGCCAGAGCTGCCGTGGAAGAAAACACCGCGAGCATGGCCAAGGCGAAGGCGGCGGTGGTTCGCGCCCGGGCGATGCTGGCGCAACGCGAGGCGGCCAACAAGCGGCAGCAGAGTCTCGCCCGGAGTGATGTGGCCTCCGTCCAGCGGGCCGAAGAAGCGCAGCGCGACGAGGATGTCGCCCGCGCCGACCTCGCCGTCGCCGAAGCCGACCTGGCGGTGATCCGGGCGCAGGCTGCCGACGCAGCGGCCGCATTGATGCTGGAAGAAACTCTTCTGAGCCACCATCGGCTGACTGCCCCCTACGATGCCGTCATCGTTGCGCGTCATGCCGAGGCGGGAACTGTGGTCAAGGCGGGTGAGCCGATCTTCACCCTCATCGACCCGTCCACAATCTGGATTCAGGCCTACATCGACGAGGAACGTGCAGGTCAGCTGGAGCTCGGCCAAACCGGGACGATCCGCCTGCGCTCGCAGCCACACGTGCAGTTCAACGGAACCGTCAGCCGCATCGGCCTGGAGAGCGACCGGGTGAACGAAGAGCGCCGCGTCTGGCTCGTCTGTTCAGACTGCCCCAGACCCATGTATCTCGGCGAGCAGGCGGAGGTGCGCATCACCACGGGCAAGCGCGCATCGGCGCTGATGGTGCCGGAAGTGGCGATTTCAGGTTTCGACGGCCATCGCGGGAAGGTCTGGTTGGTTCGGGAGGGCCGCCTCACTGAGGCGGCGTTGACGTTCGGCGCGCGCGACGACCGCGGCAGGGTTGAGGTGAAGAATGGGGTTCCAGACGGCGCCCTCATCGTGGCGCTGCCACCGAAGGGGGTTGACGAAGGTCGGCTGGCGCACGTCGAGGACGGCCCATGAACCTGGCTCTGAAGGATATCCGGCACGGTCTGTTCCGCTTCGTCCTCACTTGCTTCGGACTGGGACTCCTCATGACCGTCGTGCTCGCGATGATCGGCATCTACAACGGACTCGTGGCCGACGCGCTGGCGGTGGTGAAAGGCCCTCGCGCCGATGTGTGGGTCGTTGAGGCCGGCACCAAGGGACCCTTCGCCGAGGCATCCAGCATCCCCGCAGATACGCGAGACGCAGTTGCGCGCATGCCGGGCGTGAGCGAGGCCGGCGCTGTGACATATCAATCCGTGGAAGCCAGCCACAAAGGGCGCAAGCTCAGGCTTTATGTAATCGGATTCGAACCCGGCCGCCCCGGAGGTCCGCAACGCATCGTCAAGGGCCATGGTATCGGTGCCAGTCACTTCGAACTCCTGGCTGACCGCAAGACAAATCTCTCAATCGGCGACACGATACGCTTGGGGCGCGACCGATTCACGGTGGTGGGGCTCGTGGAGGATGCACTCAATTCCGGTGGAGATCCGGCCGTGTTCGTCACGCTTGCCGATGCTTTGGCGCTGCAGACGGCAATCGATCCGGCCGCCGCCCGGGTGCAGACGGCGCGTGGAGGAGATCCGATGAAACCCCCAAGCGTGGCTGCCGTCATTGCCCGTGTGGCACCAGGTGCCGACGTGGATCTGCTGACCGCCACGGTTCGGCAGTGGAAGCATCTTGCTGCATTGACGCAGGCTGAACAGGAGGAGCTCCTCCTCGTCTCGGTGGTCGACCGGGCGCGGCGTCAGATTGGCCTTTTCCTGGGCATTCTGCTCACGGTCTCCGCCGTGGTGATTGCGCTGATCATCTACACCATGACCATGGAAAAGCTGAAGCAGATCGCCACGCTGAAGCTGATCGGCGCGCCCAACCGGCGGATCGTGGGCATGATCCTGCAGCAGGCTCTGATTCTCGGCGGTGCCGGGTGGGGAACCGGCCTGGTCCTCATCTTGCTCGTCAAGGACTATTTTCCGCGCCGCGTCGTACTGGAGCCGTTCCACGCGCTCGTTCTGGCCGGGATCATCTTCCTCGTCTGTATCGCCGCGTCGGGCCTGGGCGTGCGGGTGGCCACGAAGGTGGACCCGGCCACCGCCCTCGGGAGCTGACATGGCGCTAGGCGAAATCCTCATCGATGTTTCGGGCGTGGCCAAGCACTATGGCGAGGGCGAGACCCGGGTTGACGCCTTGCGAGCAGTCGACCTCCAGGTGAAGGCTGGCGAGGTCATTGCACTCCTTGGTCCTTCTGGCTCCGGCAAGACCACGCTTCTGAACGTGATCGGCTGCATCATCGATCCCTCCGCCGGCAGAGTGGTGCTCGATGGCGAACCGGTATTCGACGGAAAGTGGCTCAGGCGCGACCTCAGGCGACTGAGGCTGGAGAAGATCGGATTCATCTTTCAGGCCCACAACTTGCTGCCTTTCCTCACGGCAGAAGAGAATGTCGCGATCGTCCTGGACCTAGCAGGCTGGTCGTCCGATGAAGGCCGAAAGAGGGCGCGCGAACTGCTCGACTACCTGCAGGTCGGTCACCGGGCACCGATGAAGCCTGCCCATCTTTCCGGCGGCGAGGCACAGCGCGTCGCGATCGCGCGCGCCCTTGCCAACCGGCCCCGCATCATTCTCGCGGACGAACCGACAGCTGCGCTCGACAGCAGCCGCGCGCAGCTCGTCATGGATCTTCTGCGCAGGCTCGCAGCCGAGCAGGAAGCCTGCATCGTGACAGTCACACATGACGAAAAGATATTCGACCGCTTCGACCGCCTGGTTCAGCTGCGGGACGGTCGTCTCGTTGGCGCCTGACTCCCGGCACCGGGCGCTCAGGTCTCCGGCTCGAGTGCTGCGATGCTCTCGATCACGATATTCAGAGCTTGGCCGAGGTCTTCCTCGGAAATGGTGAGCGGCGGGCAAAGCGTCAGGACATTTCCGCCTCCGGTCTTGAAACTCAGCCCCCGGGAAAGGCATGAGTAGAGGATGCCATCTGCAAGAGAGTGGCTCGTCTGGCCGCCATAATTCCGGAGCTCTACCCCGAAATATAGCCCCGCACCCCGCACGTCCCGAACGGCAGGATGATCGCCGAGGGCCGACCTTAGGGTGGAGAGTCCCGCCTCTCCCATCTGTCTAGCCCGATCGACCAGCCGCTCCTCCGCGATGACGTCGAGTGTTGCCAGTGCGGCCGCACATCCGACGGAGCTCTTCTCATGGGTGTAGTGTCCAAGCGCCGCCTGCGGCACGACATCGAGGTTGCCCCGGCCGATCATCGCGGCCATGGGCATGATCCCTCCGCCGAGTCCCTTGCCGATCACCAGGATATCCGGCACGGCACCTACCTGTTCGCACATGAACATCGTTCCGGTGCGCGCCAGGCAGCTCGGAATCTCGTCGAAAATCAGAAGCGTGCCATGCCGATCGCAGGAACGGCGAACCCTTTCCCAGAAGCCTGGGGGCGGCGACTCGACAGTGGTCCAGCGCATCGGCTCGGCCAGAACGGCAGCAACGTCCCCCTGCACGTCGAGAACATAGTCGATATAGTCCGCAAGCCGCTCGTGCGCCCTGCCATCGGCGCCGAAGAATCGAGCTGCCATGCCGGGCGGCGGTACATGCTCGGTACCTGGCAGAAGCGGGCCGACATCGGCGCGGAAGATGGCTTCGCCGCCGACTGCAATGGCGTCGAGATTCGCGCCATGGAACGCATCCCACATGCTGACTGTCTTGTGCCGTCCCGTGGCATAGCGGGCCAGCTTCAGCGCCATCGAGATCGCCGCTGCACCGCTGGGCGCAAAAAGCACCTTGGCTTCATCCATCGGTGCCAAGCTTGAGAGGCGGCTCGCCAGGCCGATGGCGAAGCGGTTGGTGTAGCGGCGTGGCGAAAACGGCAGTTCGTCCAGCGCCGCCTTGACTGCCGTGACCACCTTCGGGTGGCCGTAGCCGAGCTGGTGCACCGAGTTTCCATGAAAATCGAGGATGTATCGGCCTTCGACATCCACGAGGTGACTGCCTGAACTCGCCTGGAGGGCGTTGAGGCAGGGGGTCGACAGCGACTGGCGAAAGAAGTACTTCTCATCCTCGTCTAACCAAGCCCGCGTCACGGGCCCGATGTGGTTCTCCGCCCACTCACGCCGGCCGGGCGAAATGTTGGAGTCGCCTTCTGCATTCGACCGGTCGCCGGGCTTGCCCTTCATGTCACCGCGCCCTCCAGGCCTGGGTGCGCCGCATCAGCCCGCGCGAGGCCGCCGCGTGAAGGCCGCGCGCAATCACATTGGTGTAGAAGATCATCATGCCCATGGCCGCCGCCGATGCGATGTCACCCGCATCATCCATGTTCAGCACGGCGACCGATGCGAGCTTCGTGGTGGGCGAGTACAGGAAAACGACTGCGGAAACGGTCGTCATGGCATTTACGAAGAGGTAGATCGAGATGTCGAGGATGGGCGGCATGCACACCGGAACGGTGACCCGGCTGAAGAGCCGCCATGCCGGCTGCTTCAGCGACGCGGAAACACTCTCGAATTCAGGGTCCAGCTGCTTGAGCGCCGTGAGTGCCGTGAGATGGGATACCGTGTAGAAGTGAGTGATCGAACTCACGACCAGAATCGTCATCGTGCCATAAAGGACGTGAAGCGGATTGGCAGGATCGTTGAAGAAGAAGATGTATGAGAGTCCCAACACCAGCCCCGGAACGGCGAGCGGCAATATGGCGAGCATGTGAAGGGCGCCTCGGGCAGCCTTCATTCCCTGCATCTTCTCGACAACATAGGCCCCCACGAACACGATCGCCGTTCCAGCGACGGCGACGTAGAGTGCCATGCGGATGGAATTGAAATAGGCCTCCCAGCCGCCGCCATCGGTGCGACTGAAGTCGAAGTTCGCGAGTCCGAGGCTCAGGTCATAGGGCCAGAGCTTCACCAGCGCGGCAAATTGGCAAACCAGCAGGATACCGACGATGAAGCAGGATACCGCAATGCAGTACAAGAAGGCCGCCCCATCCAGCCTGCGGTTTGGACGCGGTGCATACGGAACTGACCTCGCCGACAGAACGGATTGCTGCCGCCTCGTGACGATGCGATCGACGATGAAGGCTGCGACAGCGGGAATGAGCAGCACCACGGAGACGACGGCACCCATCTCAAAATTCTGCTGGCCGATGACCTGCTTATAGATGTCCACAGCCAGAACGTTGAACTGGCCGCCGATCACCTTCGGCAATCCGAAGTCGGTGATGACGAGGGTGAAAGTGACGAAGGCCGCAGAGATCAGGCCATACCGCGCGCCCGGAAGAGTCACGGTGAGGAAGCGCCGCAATGGAGATGCCCTGAGAGAAATCGCAGCCTCATGCAACCTCGCATCCGAGAGCGCAAGAGCGGTCGCGATGATGATAAAGGCGTGCGGAAGGGAGAAGAACACGGAACCAATGATGATCCCGATGGGACCGTAAATCGAGTGACCGAACAGCAGGGGCGTCATGAAGCCTTGCTTGCCGAACATGTAGATGAGCGCGATTCCCGGTAACAACGACGGCACGAGGATCGGGATCATCATCACCAGCCTGAAGAATCCCTTCCCTGGTATGCAGGTGAGCAACAGGGCATAGGCGAAGACGAAGGCCAGAACCACGGTGATTACGGTTGCGAAAGATGCGACGAATACGGAGTTCCAGATCGAGTCCACCAACGAGGGCGTGGAGAAATATGTGATGTAGTTCTCCAGCCCCCGGCTTGCTGCAGGCCGCATCGTCACCCGGCGGAAATCATTGGCACTATATTCATGCCATTCCATGTCGGCAATCCGCAGCGAACCGGCGAGGTGAACCGCACCTGCCTCGGCATTACGGAAGCGGTAGATTTCAGGTCCGCGGAAACTGAAGCCTTCAATGAAGTCCACGACCGCAAGCCTGCCGTCCGAGTTCGTGGCAAGTGATGGCTGCTTGTCCGCGGGGAGCTGGCCCGCCAGCTCGGAAACCCTCAGTGGAGGCTGCCAGCCGTCACCCCTGTTGATCTGAACTTCGAAAGCCGCCAAGTCGAAACGGAAGGTCGTCATCGACTTCGACAGCATGGCGTAAAGAGGCAGCGCCAGGGTGGCGATAAGATAAAGGCCGATCAGGGCCATGAAGGCGACTTGCAGTGCGCGGTCGCCATCTACACCGGCGAAGAAGGAGCGTCTTGCGGAAGTCAGGGCACCGGCCGCATCAGCCACGGCGGCCCTCCGGCGTGAAAACGTGGAGCCGCTCGGCCGGCAACTCAACGGTCAGCATCACGCCTTGCGTGATGGACAACCGGCGCACGGCGTTGATCGAAAAATGAGCATCGAGGTCCTGACTGCCGAAAGCCTCGGACGTGAGCCATGCACGCCAGTGCGAGCCTAGGAACTCCATATCGCGCACCAGCGCCTTGAATTGGTTCCGGCCATCTCCCTGGCCTAGCTCGGAAGGGATTACATCCTCCGGGCGCAGAGTGAGAATGGCCTTAGATCCGGCAGCAAGGCCGTGTTTGTGGCAGACGAGGTTCACTGCACCGAAACTCACGCTTTCAGGAGCGTTGGCAGTCACTTCAAACTTGTTCATGCTCCCCACGAAGTCAGCGACGAAAAGCGAGGCGGGCTCCCGGTAAATCTCAGTCGGCGTTCCGATCTGCTCGATCACACCATGGTTCATCACCACCACCCTGTCGGCCATCGACAGGGCCTCTTCCTGATCATGCGTGACCATGATTGTCGTGACTGCGAGCCGGCGCTGCAACTGCTTGACTTCGTGGCGCAGATGCCCCCTGACCTTGGCATCAAGCGCGGAGAGAGGCTCGTCCAGGAGAAGCAGTCCCGGCGATATGGCAAGAGCCCGGGCGAGCGCGATGCGCTGCTGCTGGCCTCCGGAGAGCTGGCCAGGATACTTCTTGCCCTGGTCGGGAAGGCCAACAAGTTCCAGTAACTCCTTGACCCTCAACCTGATCTTTTCCCTGTCGCGCTCGACGCTCTGCAGTCCGTAGCCAACATTCTGCTCGATCGTGAGGTTCGGAAACAGAGCATAGGACTGGAATACGATGCCGAAATCGCGTTGAGAAGGCCGCAGGTGCGAGATATCCCTTCCCCCCTGCTCAATGCGGCCCTCGGTCTGCATCTCGAGCCCAGCGATGGCGCGCAGGAGCGTTGTCTTGCCGCAGCCTGAAGGCCCCAGAAAGCAAACAAACTCACCGGCATAGACGTCGAGCGAAATGTTCTTGAGCGCGAGGAAGCTGCCAAAGCTCTTGCTGAGGCCGTGGACGCGGAGATAGACGTCTCGATGCCCGGCGCTGGACGTCAGTCCGGAACTGGATTCGCTGCTGATCACTGGAATGTACCTGGAAAGAAGGACAGGGCCCCGGTGAACACCGGAGCCCCGCGGTTTCTCGGTCAGCCTTTCGGCTCGGACTTCGAATCGTAGCGCTTCTGCCATTCCTCGAGAATGGCCTTCCGGTTATTCGCCGCCCATTCGAAGTCATTCTTGATCATGCGCTGCACGGCTTCGGGCGGATAGTTGGGAACCTCTTTGGCAACGCCCGGATAGGCCACGACCGCGTAACCGACGTTGTACATCTCGTTGGCCTGCTTGGTGATCGTCCAGTCCACCAGGGTTTTCGCTGCCTCGAGCTTCGATGTGCCCGCGACAATGGCGGTGGCCTCCATGTCCCAGCCCACGCCCTCGCTCGGGATGATCACTTCGATTGGCGCGCCGCCGGCTTTTTCCTTTGCGCCGCGGAAGGCGAAGGAAATGCCCATCACCGCTTCACCGGCCCCGGCCATCTTGCAGGGCTTCGAGCCGGAGTGGGTATAGCTGGCGATGTTCTCATGAAGGGCATCCATGTACTTCCAGCCCTCCTCCTCGCCGAAGAGCTGCAGCCAGCTCGACACGTCGAGGAAGCCTGTACCCGAGGAGTTCGGGTTGGGCATCACGATCATTCCCTTGTATTCCGGCTTGAGCAGGTCCTTCCACGAGGTCGGTGGCTTGACACCGGCCTTCTCGCCCTCAACCGTATTGTAGCAGATTGCCGCGATCCATGCGTCCATCCCGGTCCACTGCGGCGGGCTCGCGGTGTCGACGAATTTGGGATCGAGATTTTCTACACCTTTCGGCGCGTAGGGCTCGAGCATGCCTTCAGACTTGAGGAGCATCAGAGACGTGGCGGCGAGCCCCCAGACCACGTCTGCCTGCGGATTGTTCTTCTCCGCCAGCAACTTCGCGGTGACCACGCCGGTGGAATCGCGAACCCAGTTGATCTTGATGTCCGGGTGATCCTTGTTGAAGGTCTCCGCATAGCGCTGCAGATCCTCTGCCTCGACGGCGGTGTAGACGGTTAGTTCGGTTTCTGCGAAAGCCGCCGTGCCGGTCAAGGCGGTGGCGAGAACAGCAGCCTGAAAGAACCTGCGGTTTAGCTTCATCGTCTTCTCCCTCGTTAAACGGCCATCGTTCTTTATGGATTGTATGAAGGATCGATGACGGTGGCAGTTTGCGCGCGGCGCTTCAGCCGAGTCAAGTTCGGATATGTCCTTGGGGCGGCCGCAGCGCACGTCGGGGGCGGTCTGCTTATTCCTTCACGGCGCCGGTCATGGAGGAGACGTAGTGATCCACAAAGAATGAGTAAAGAATAACCACGGGCAGCGAGCCAAACAGCGCCCCCGCCATCAGCGCACCCCACTCGAACACGTCACCCCGCACAAGTTCCGTCAGCACGCCTACTGGAACTGTCTTGTTCTCGGAAGACTGTATGAAGGTGAGTGCATAGATGAATTCGTTCCACGACAGCGTGAATGCGAAGATGCCGGCCGAGATCAGGCCGGGTACGGCGAGAGGCAGGATGATACGGCGAAGGATCTGCCAGCGGGATGCCCCATCGACAAGGGCGCTCTCTTCGAGTTCATAGGGTATCGAGCGGAAGTACCCCATCAGCAGCCAAGTGCAGAAGGGAATGAGGAAGGTGGGATAGGTGAAGATCAGCGCCAGCCGCGAGTCGTAGATGCCGATGTTGAAGACAATGAACGCAAGCGGAATGAACAGGATGGAGGGCGGCACCAGGTAGGCGAGAAAGATCAGGAGCCCCACCGTCCTCGCCCCGGTGAACCGCACGCGCTCGATGGCGTAGGCGGCAAGCACCGACGTCACCAGCGAAAGAATGGTTGACGCAACCGAGACCAGCATCGTGTTCCAAAGCCAGCCCGGATAGGAGGTCTCGAACAAGAGATAGCTGACATGCTCGAGTGTGGCGCCGGCAACCCAGAAGGGACTGTGGTTCTCATAATCCGTCAACTGGGAATTTGGCTTCACCGAGGTGATCGCCATCCAGTAGAAGGGAAACAGCAGAACGAACAAGAAGATAGCAAGCGGCAGATAAACGACGACGAGCCTCCGCGGGAGCCGGTTGAGATAGCTCATTCCCTCGGCATCGTCGCGAAGGTCTGGCATGGCACTGGCCGGCGGCTGTTTCACTTGCTAGCCCTCAGTCCTGTCCACCCTGTTGCCACTTGCGCCGCTGCAGCCCGAAGAAGCTGAACAGGATCGCAGCAAGCAGGAACGGAATCATCGCGACGGCGATTGCAGCGCCTTCGCCCAGTTGCCCTCCGGGAATGCCGCGCTGAAACGAAAGTGTGGCCATCAGGTGCGTGGCATTGACGGGCCCGCCCTTCGTCAGCACATAAATGAGCTGGAAGTCTGTAAAGGTGAACAGCACCGAGAAGGTCATCACCACGGCGATGATGGGCGTCAACATCGGAAGCGTGACATAGCGGAATCGCTTCCAGGGCGTGGCGCCGTCAAGCGATGCCGCCTCCTGCAGCGACGGTGGAATGGTTTGGAGGCCGGCCAGCAGCGAGATCGCCACGAAAGGAATGCCGCGCCAGACATTGGCGGCGATCACCGAAAGGCGGGCATTTGTCGGATCGCCGAGAAAGTTGATCGGCTGGTCGAGCAGTCCCATTTCCATGAGTGACCAGGATACTATCGAAAACTGCGCATCATATATCCACCAGAACGCCAGAGCCGAGAGCACGGTCGGCACCACCCAGGGGAGAAGCACGATCGCGCGGAAGAACGACTTGAATGGCAGATTCTCGTTTAGCAGCAGGGCCAGCCAGAGGCCGAGGGCAAACTTCAACACCGAGGCAACGAAGGTGTAGAGAAGCGTGTTGAACACCGACAGCCAGAATACGTTGTCATCAAAGAGGAATTCATAGTTCTCGATACCGATGAAGATGCCCGGTTTTCCGATGCGGGTATCGGTGAAGCCGAGCCAGACGCCGAGCCCCAACGGATAGGCGAGAAACCCGACCAGGAAGACTGCGGCGGGCAGCATGAACAACAACCCGAGCGCCGCCCGGTTATTGTCGAGCCACGACAGGAACCCGCCGGAGTGAGGCGAGAGGGTCTCGGGTGCAGAGGTCATGCTTCTTCCGTACCAATCCTGAAGGAGAGCCGCCTACCTGAAGGCGGCTCTCCGTTGCCGAGGCGTCAAACCCGATAGTAGCGGTTCGCCCGTTTCTCCGCCTGCGCCGTTGCATCTTCAGGAGACGTGCCGCCCGTCACTGCCGAGGCAAACATGTCGACCAGCACGTAGTCGGCCATGACGGCCGCCGATGCATAGCCAAGTGGACCCGCGTAGCCATTTGGGCGGAGCGTCTCCGAAGCCCGCGCGTAAGGCGCGTGGATGGGATCTGACGTCCACACCGGGTTGGAGGCGAAGGCTTTCAGCGGCTGGCAGCAATAGGCGCTCGAACCCTCGATCCAGGCGTTCATCTGTTCGGCCTCCATCATGAACTTGAGATAGGCCTTGCAGGCATTCGGATATTGCGTGTGGTTGAACACGATGGCTTGCGTGGTCTGATGCAGCTCGACGCTCTGGCCAACCGGCCCGATCGGGAAGTTGGTGGAGCGCAGATCCGCCGCCAGTTCCTTGGTCTTCTCGTCGTTCTTCGCGGCATAATAGAGCGATACGCCGTTGGCGGTCAGCGAAATCTGACCGGCCAGAAATGCGCGATTGTTGTTGATGTCAAGCCACCCTTCGGTACCCGGGATGAAAGTCTCATAGAGAGACTTGGCATAGTTGATCGCCGCAATCGTCTCAGGGCTGTTGATGACGACGTTGCCGCTCTCGTCCACCATCTTGCCACCATGGCTCCACAGCAGCCAGTGGACATAGTTGTTTCCGTCCCCCACCGCCTTGCCGTGCGCAAAACCAGCGGGAGTACCTTTGGCCTTCATTGCCTTGCAGAGTTCCAGGAAGCCCCCAGTGTCCTTCGGAAACTCCTTGAAACCGGCTGCTTCGATGTGACTCTGGCGGTAGCACACGGCATTGCCGATGGTCGCCACCGGAAGAGCGATGAACTTCCCGTCGCGCACGGCATAGCCCTTCATTCCCTCATAGTAGCCGCCGTACTTGGCTTCGAGGTAGGTTCCCAGATCGGTGAGGTCGAGCAGCTTGTCGGGGTATTGATGGGGATCGTCGAACCACACGAGCATCATGTCGGGTCCGGATCCCACGTTTGCGGCAACGGCGGCCTTCGGGCGGATGTCCTCCCAGCTTTCCTTGTCCACCCGAACCTCGATACCAGTGGCATCTGAGAACTTCTTCGTGTTGGCGAGCCACGCGTCCTCGTCGCCCTTGACGAAGGGTGTCCAGCGCAAGAGACGCAGACTGGCGCCCTGTTCGGGCGTATAGTTTGGCTCCTGCGCGAAGGCCGGCCGGACATTTTGGAAGCCAAACCCCGCCATGCCGGCGGTCAGTCCTGCCGAAGCCATCAGTAGATCGCGTCTGTTCATCGTCATCTGGTCCTCCTCTGCATGCTCGGGATTCTCTGATTGGCATGCCTTGCCGTCCCGAGCCGGCGGCAGCACGCCAAGTTCCTAGATGCGCTGTCCCGTCTCCCTGTCAAAAACATGAACGTCGGCGGGATTGATGCCGACCCGCAATTCATCGCCGGGCTGCACCTCGAGGCGTTGGTGAAACACCAGCGTAACCTCCTGTCCTCCGAGTCTTGCGACCACCTGCGTTTCGGAGCCGGTGGGTTCGGTGACCACGACTCGAATTGCAAGGCCTTCCGAATCGAGACGCACGTTCTCCGGCCTAACGCCGTAGACGATGGCACGGCCCGGAGGCACGGGAATGGCTGCTGGCAAGGGCAGTTTGGTGCCGTCCGCCATCATCGCCACGTTGCCGCCCTTCGCGGCGGCGGTGCACGCGATCATGTTCATCGCGGGTGAACCGATGAAGCCCGCCACGAAAAGATTGGCCGGATGGTCATAGAGTTCCAGCGGACGTCCGATCTGCTCGACGATACCGTCGCGCATGACGACGATCCGGTCAGCCATGGTCATGGCCTCGATCTGATCGTGGGTGACGTAGACGATCGTCGTCTTGAGCCGCTGATGCAGTTCCTTGATCTCGGCACGCATCTGAACGCGCAGCTTGGCGTCGAGGTTGGAAAGCGGTTCGTCGAAGAGGAACACTTGCGGATTCCTGACGATTGCCCGGCCCATGGCGACGCGCTGCCGCTGGCCACCGGACAGTTGGCGGGGATAACGGTCAAGCAATCCGATAAGACCGAGGATCTCGGCCGCAGGCTTCACACGCTGCTCGATCTCCGCCCGCGGGACGTCGTTCATCAGCAGTGAGAAGCCCATGTTCTCTGCAACCGTCATGTGAGGATAGAGCGCATAGTTCTGGAACACCATGGCGATGTCGCGCTCCTTGGGTGGCATGCGATTGACCACCCGCCCGCCAATCCGGATCTCACCTGCCGTGATGTTCTCGAGACCAGCAAGCATGCGGAGCAAAGTAGTCTTTCCGCAACCGGATGGACCAACCAAAATCACGAACTCGCCATCTGCGATATCGAAAGACACGCCCTTGATGATCGGCGTGGAGCCGAATGACTTTCGAACATTTACGAATTGCACTGGCGCCATTCGTCGTTCCCCACAAAACGCTGTCGTGCGTCTTTCAGTCGGCTGTGTTCAAATACTTGTCCGATCAGCCGACCGACGTGTCAAGCACAATTGGACCTCATCTCGATAGAACGCTCGCGCTTCCACCCGACAGGTCGCGGCGCCCCTCCCTTGGAGGATTTTGTCATTTCGCATGGGAACCCCGCGCGCTGCCCTCCGTTGTGCGTCGAAGTGCGCCAGTTCGCCGGGAGGTCCGAGTGGGAGCCACTGGTC
The DNA here is from genome assembly GCF_046294715.1 of Aestuariivirga sp. Taxonomy (GTDB): domain Bacteria; phylum Pseudomonadota; class Alphaproteobacteria; order Rhizobiales; family Aestuariivirgaceae; genus Aestuariivirga. The sequence goes on from NZ_JBKBKI010000001.1 coordinate 207,766, forward strand.
TGCGGATGATATCGGTCGCGGGAGCAATGTCGTTTCTCGCAATGGTCTCATGTGCCCAAATGACAGCAGGCGGCGCACCAAGGGGTGACCCCGAACGGGGCAAGGCAATAGTGGTCGGCGCGCCTGGACTCGCCCCGGAGCAGGCCTGCATCAGTTGCCACGGCATCGACGGGCAGGGCGACCCTGCAGCGGCCTTTCCGCGGCTCGCAGCACAATCGCAGGATTACCTCCTGCGCGCACTCGAAGACTATGCCGATGGTCGGCGTGTTCATGACATCATGACTCCCGTGGCAAAGGCCCTGAGCAGCGGACAGCGGCAGGATGTCACCGCCTTCTATGCCTCAAGGCGCGATACTGCATGGATCAGACCTCCGCTGGAAAAGCCGGAACTTCTGCAGTACGGCGCGGCCCTTGCAGCGATTGGTTCTGCCACCCTGGGAATACAAGGTTGCATCAACTGCCACGGACCTGCAGGAAAGGGGCTTCCACCCACTGCGCCTTATCTGTCCGGCCAGCCTGCGAGCTACATCGCGGCACGCCTTGTCGCCTGGCGCGGGGCGAACAAGGCGGATGATGCGACGCCCGCGAACATCATGGCTCGTCTCGCCGGCCGGATGGGCGAGCGCGAGATTGCTGCCGTCTCGGAGTACTACGCGCAGATTGCTCCCGATCCCATCCCGGCCAGCACCATTTCGGCAGCAGGTCAGCCGCTCAATCAGGAGCCGACGCCATGAGGTCCCTTTCTCTCGCCCTCATCGTCCTCTGGCTCGGGGCCGTGCCCGCCGCGAGCCAGCAGAACCAGACTCCCGGCGATACGACGGCTGGGGGAAACAACACGGATTCCAAACCAAGCACGGCGCAGGCAGGAGCCAACACCACCGACGGTACAACGACTGGAAGCAGCGGGCCGCAGAAGAAAGAGAGCGGTCCTCCCGGTGACCGGGCGCTTCCGCCCCTCCCCTCCGCTGAACTCTGCGCCAGCTACAAGGGAGAGGTGCGGGCTGCTTGCCTTTCGACCGTCATGTACCAGCGCCCGAATGGGTCTCCAGGAGACACTGAATGACAAGCGAACTCTCCCGCAGAACGCTCTTCAAGTCCGCCGGGATTGCGGGCGCCGCTGCGGTGTCGGCTCCTGCCTTTGCGCAGAATGAGAGCCCTCCCGAACAGCCGGCAAGAGCCCGACAGCAGGACGTGCTCTTCTTCTTCAGCGAGGCGGAGGCAAGTTTCGTGCGGGCAGCCATTGATCGCCTGATCCCGCCGGACCCAGTCTGGCCTGGTGCTGCGGATGCGGGTGTTCTGACCTACATCGACCGGCAGCTTGCCAGCGGTTATGGATCCGGCGCAAAAATGTATCTGAAGGGCCCATGGGTGCCCGACGCGCCCAGCCAGCAGGGATACCAGCTGCGCTTTACTCCGGCAGAACTCTATCGCGTCGCGATAGGCGAGATCGGCGAAGCCGTCGCTCGCCTGTACGATGGCCGCGCATTCCACGAACTCGACGCACTCCTCATGGATGAGACCTTGAAAGCGCTCGAGACCGGCAGTCTGGTGCTCGCTTCTGTCCCCTCGCCCGTCTTCTTCGAGTCGCTTCTGGCCAACACGATCGAGGGCTGGTTCGCGGACCCCGCCTACGGTGGAAACCGCGAGATGGTGGGCTGGCGCATGATCGGATTTCCGGGTGCTTACGCGCAGTATGTCGACCTCGTGGAACGGCATGGCATCGCGTTCGGACGCGAACCGATCAGCATCGCTGACAGTCACGCACGCAACATGCACCTCTCCGCCGACGGCCAATAGGAGGCGCTTATGGCACGACGCATGCAATCCGTCGACGTGGCGCTCGTGGGCGGTGGCATGAGTGCGACGATCCTTGGAAAGCATCTGGCCGAAGCGGGGCTGAAGGTCGTGGCTCTCGAGCGCGGTGAAATGCGCCAGACCATTCCGGACTTTCAGTCGCCCTCGATGCACGACGAGCTGAAGCATTCGATCCGCCATGCTCTCATGCAGAACCCCGGAGTGCAGACACTGACATTCCGAAATTTTTTGGGGCAGCGCGCCCTGCCGATGCGTCAGCTGGGTTCCTTTCTTCCAGGGGAAGGTGTCGGGGGGGCGATGGTGCACTGGAACGGTCAGACCTGGCGCTTCCAGCCGGAATGGTTCGTGCTGAAGAGTTGGGCCCAGGAGCGCTACGGCAAGGCGTTTCTTCCTGAAGAGGTGACCGTCCAGGACTGGGGCGTCACCTATGAGGAGCTCGAGCCGCATTATGATTTTTTTGAGCGTATCGCCGGAATCGGCGGCAAGGCGGGCAATCTGAACGGCAGGATTCAGAAGGGGGGCAATCCATTCGAAGGACCGCGAAGTTCCGAGTTTCCGAATCCGCCGATGAAGCGTGCGTATGCCGGTCAGCTCTTCGCGGATGCAGCCGCGTCACTTGGGTACCGTCCCTTTCCAGTGCCTTCCGCTAACATGACGCGCCACTACACCAACCCTTATGGTGCCGAAATGAAGCCGTGCATGTATTGCGGCTTCTGCGAAACTTACGGATGCGAGCACTTTGCCAAGGCAAGCCCGCAGATCGCCATCCTCCCTTTCGCACTGAAGAATCGCAACTTCGAGCTGCGCACACGTTCACACGTGCTGAGAGTGGAGTGGGACAGGCAATCGAAACAGGCCACCGGCGTCACCTATGTCGATGCCGGCGGGGCAGAGGTCTTCCAACCTGCGCAGATGGTCGTCCTCTGCGCCTTCGCGCATCACAACGCCATTCTCATGCTCCATTCCGGCATCGGAACGCCTTACGATCCCGCCACGCGGGAAGGAATAGTGGGGCGCAACTATTCCTACCAGACCATGTCGAGCGTGAGCGTCTTCTACGAAGGCCAGAAGCGCATCAATCCATTCATGGGGGCGGGAGCGTTGGGCGTCGCGATCGACGAATTCAACAACGGAAGCATGGATCACGGGCCGCTGGGTTTCATAGGGGGCGCTTACATCGCCGCGAACACCACGGGCGGCCGCCCTATCGCCTATCACCCGGTGCCCCCAGGAACGCCGCGCTGGGGGGCAGACTGGAAGCGCGCCGTGGCGGAGAACTACAACAGCACGGTCAGCATCTCCGTGCATGGATCTTCCGTGCCCCACCCGAACAACTATCTTGGCCTCGATACGGCATATGCCGACGCCTACGGGCAGCCGCTCGGCATGATGACCTTCGATTTTCCCCACAACGACCGGCTGATGTCGCGCTTCCTGACGGAGAAGGCATGGCGCATTGGCGAGGCAATGAAGGGCCAGTCCCTGTCCGTCAACTGGATGAGCGATCACTACTCCATCGTTCCCTATCAGACGACGCACAATGCCGGCGGGACGATCGTCGGCACTGACCCGAAGACGAGCGTCGTCAACAAGTTTCTGCAGTCATGGGAATTGCACAATCTCTGGATCGTTGGCGCCAGCTGCTTCCCTCAGAATGGTGGCTATAACCCCACGGGAACAGTGGGCGCGCTCAGCTACTGGGCCCTCGACGCCATGCTGAACCGCTATCTGAAGTCTCCTGCTCCCCTGGTGCCAGCATGAGAGGACTCCTGCTCGTGGCGGTCGCCTGCATTGCCCTTCTGACAAGCACCGGAATTGCGGCCCAGCAGCTCGGACTCCCCCAGAAGGAGGGTTCGGGTGCCAGTCGGGTCGAGGGCAGCTTCATTACGCTAGGAGGGCGGTTGGGCGAAGTCCGCATCGCCTGCGCGCAGTGCCATGGCGTGGATGGCCGGGGCGATCTCAGCGGCGCCTTCCCACGGCTCGATGGCCAATCGCCTTGGTACCTCTACAAGAGTCTCAACGACTACGCCTCCGGGCTCAGATACCACGAGGTGATGACGCCAGTCGCATTGCAGCTCGACGATCGCGCGATGCAGAACGTAGCGCTTCATTACGCGACGCGTGCTTCCAATGGGGAGACGCCGGAAACCAGGGGCGATCCTGGACTGATGCAGCGCGGCGGGGCGATCTCGGCAGTGGGAATTCCCGAGCGAGGCGTGGCCGCCTGCCAGAATTGCCACGGACCGGAAGGACGCGGCATGGCTCCCGTCTATCCCGTGCTCGCCGGTCAGTATGCGGCCTATCTCTCCGAGCAGCTGCGGCGCTGGCAGAGGGGGGTGCGCAAGGGGGATCCGATGAACGTCATGCGGCAGATCGCCCTGCAGATGACGGAGGAAGACATTCGCGCTGTGAGCATCTATTTTCAATCGGTCATTCGCAGGGATGCGGCCCCGCAGCCCCAGCGTCTGCCCGGCGCAATGCCTTCCGGTTCACCCACCGCGACTGACGGATCCCCAGAATGAGGGTCGCTGCACAACTTCTGTTGCCAGTATGCGCGGTTGTGCTTGCAGGGTGCGAAGAACCGTCGATCGCCCCTGCTCGCGAACTCGTGCGGGGCGATAGCTCCGCAGGCAAAGCAGCAATCCTTAACGTGTCATGTGGCATCTGCCACGTGATTCCTGGCGTGCCGGGGGCACACGGTGCGGTCGGTCCGTCTCTCGACGGTTTTGCCCGGAGAAGCCTGATCGCCGGTATTGCACCGAATCGCCCTGCCCTCCTCGTGCGGTGGGTGCGCGATGCGCCCTCCATCTCGCCTTCCACTGGAATGCCCGCGATGCCACTCAGCGACGAGGAGGCGGTGGACGTCGCGGCGTTCCTCTACACGCTGCGCTAGCCCGATGTGGTCAGATCCGTACAGTCAGTCGGCACTTTCCCCTGCAAGCCCACAGGCCCAATCGATCGCTGAAATCAGTTGGGCCATGTTTGCGGGCGCTGCGGTCGTTTTCATCTCGGTGATGGTCCTTGTTGCGATCGCCGTCTCGGGGCCCGTCACACTTCGGCAGTCTCTCGCGAACTGGAGTGCCATAATGTGGGGCGGCGTGGCATTCCCGATCGTCGTGCTGACGGCACTGCTGCTCTGGGGCTTCTTCATTGTTCACGACTTGCGGACCGAGGCGGCCCCGCCCGCCGTTCATGTGGAGATTTCCGGAGAGCAGTGGTGGTGGCGCATCACCTATCGCGATCCGCAAGGCGGCGTCCTCTTCAAAACGGCAAACGAACTCCACCTCCCGGCAGGCGTGCCCGCGGTGATCACCCTGATGAGCCCGGATGTCATCCATTCGTTCTGGGTGCCTGCCCTCGCCGGGAAGCTGGACATGATACCGGGCCGCGTGAACAGACTGCTGGTGGAACCCACAAGGACCGGAGTTTACCGCGGGCAATGTGCCGAGTATTGCGGTGGCTCGCATGCGCTGATGGCCCTCGTTGCCGTGGTCCACGATCGCGCGCAGTTCAGCGCTTGGTCCGCCAGGCAGTCCATGCCAGCGCGTGACCCGCTGACAGAGGAGGAAAAGCGGGGAAGGGCGCTTTTCGACAGCAACGGCTGCGGTGCCTGCCACGCTCTCCGGGGAACACCATCGATGGGAGAAGTGGGGCCGGACCTCACACACGTGGGTAGCAGGCTCACTCTCGGCGCCGCCAGCTTTCCCAACAATCTCGGGACGCTGGCAGGCTGGATATCGTCTGCCCAGCATCTCAAGCCCGGGAACCGCATGCCGTCTTTCGACAGGTTGAGCGGAGCCGAGCTCAGAGCGCTTGCAACATATTTGAAGGCGCTCGAATGAAACCGCTCAATGCACTGCCGCGCCCCGCCGGAGAACTGGAAGAACTGGAACGAATCTGGGAACCACCCAAGGGCATCCGGATTCTCAGTGCCGTCAACAACAACATCATTGGCATATACTACGTCGGAACGGCTTTGCTGTTCTTTGTCTTCGCAGGTCTCCTTGCGCTTCTGATGCGCACGCAACTCGCCTTTCCCGGTAGCGATGTCGTGGGACCGGGGCTCTACAACCAGCTCTTCACCATGCATGGCACCGTGATGATGTTCCTCTTCGCGGTACCCGCCGTGGAAGCCATGGGCGTTCTTCTGCTCCCCAACATGATCGCGGCACGCGATCTGCCCTTCCCACGGCTTTCCGCCTACGCTTTCTGGGCTTACTTCGTGGGTGGACTGGTGTTCTTCACCAGCATCTTCTTCGGCGCCGCCCCGGATGGCGGCTGGTTCATGTATCCACCCCTGACGAGTTATCGCTTTTCCCCCGAGGTCAATGCCGATTTCTGGCTCCTCGGCATCGGTTTCATCGAAATATCGGCTATTGCCGGTGCGATCGAAATCATCGTCGGCATTCTCCGCACCCGTGCACCCGGCATGACTCTGGGCCTCATGCCCATCTATGCCTGGTCGATGCTCGTCTTCGCCGGCATGATCATCTTTGCCTTTCCCGCGGTGATCGTCTGCACTTTGCTCCTCGAACTCGAACGCGCCTTCCAATGGCCCTTCTTCATGCCGGAGAGCGGCGGCGATCCGTTGCTGTGGCAGCACCTGTTCTGGTTCTTTGGACACCCGGAAGTCTACATCATCTTCCTTCCGGCAGCAGGCATGGTCTCGATGATCGTACCAGCGATGGCCCGCAGCCCTCTGATCGGTTATCCGCTCATCCTCATTGCGCTCATCGGGACAGGCTTCATCAGCTTCGGCCTATGGGTGCACCATCTCTTTCCGACGGGACTTCCCGCACACTCGCTCGGCTATTTCTCTGCGGCGAGCATGGCCGTTGCAATCCCGAGCGGCATTCAGGTCTTCGCGTGGATCGCAACCTTCGCCGCGGGGCGCACGCAGATCAAGGTACCGACCCTCTTCATCTTTGGCTTCTTCTTCATCTTCGTCATGGGGGGGCTCACCGGGGTGATGGTGGCCATGATGCCGTTCGACTGGCAGGCGCACGACACTTATTTCGTCGTGGCCCATCTGCACTATGTTCTCATCGGAGGCATGGTTTTCCCTCTCTTCGCCGGCCTCTACTACTGGATGCCGCTCGTGAGCAGGAAATCACTGTCGGAGAAGCTTGGCCGCTGGGCCTTTTGGCTCATGCTCGTCGGTGTGAATGTGACATTCTTCCCGATGCATGTCACAGGCCTCCTCGGAATGCCGAGGCGCGTCTACACCTATCCCGCGGGGATCGGTTGGGATGAATTGAACCTCGTTTCGAGCGCCGGCGCTTTCATGATCGCCGCCGGGGTGGCGTTCGTGGTCTTTGACATGGCGCGCAATTTCCGGCCGGCGCTGGCAAGCGGCAACGCCGGGAATGTCTGGGGGGCCGGAACACTGGAGTGGCTGCCAACGGGTACATATCAGGCGCGCAGCATTCCCATCGTGGGCAGCCGCGAGCCGCTGTGGGATGAGCCGCAGCTGGCGGAGGACGTCAAGGCTGGCAAGTACTATATGCCAGGTTCGCTCACCGGAAGGCGGGAAACCATGGTGACGAGTACGAGCGCAGCGAGGCCGCAATACATCCTCACCCTGCCCGGACCAGGATGGTCTCCCGTCGTTGGCGCCGTGTTCACCGCAGCCTTCTTCCTGCTGCTCACGGGCAAGTTCGTGCTTGCCGCCACCATCTGCGGCCTCGTCGCCGTGGCGGCCATTCTCGTCTGGTGCTGGGGGAATGATCCGGGGCCGGGCCGGCGCCAGGACGTGGGCGGCGGCTTGCTGCTTCCCGTCAATGTCACGGGCCGGCAATCGCATGCCTGGATGGCGACGGTGATCCTCAACATCGTTCTCTTCAATATCTTCGCCGGCCTTGTCTTCTCCTATCTCTTCCTGTGGACGGCGAGGACTGACTGGCTCCCCGAGGCCGCGTATCGCCCCACCTTGGCCTCGGTCGGTCTTTCAGCGGTTCTGCTGCTCATCACAAGCGTCTCGATGGCGCTGAGCGGTCGGACCCTCGCACGCAGCCGGGTGCTTGCCGCAGCTCTCCTCCTGCTGGCCGGCGCCACCGTCGTCGCGGGATCGGGAGCCCTCGCCTATGCTCACTGGAACACGGGGCTGCGGCCCGACGTGCATGCCTATGGCGCTGTGGTGTTCACCCTGCTCGCGCTCCTGGTGGTGCTCTCCATTACAGTGCTCGTCTTCTGTCTTTTTTGCATTGCGAGAATCGCCGCCCACCACCTCGGCGGCGAGCGCCGCCTCATGTTCGAAGTCGCAGCCAGCTTTTCGCATTATGTAGTCTTCCAGGGCACTGCCACTGCCCTGTTCCTTCAGGCCATGCCCCCGCTTCTCGGAGCAGGAGGATGAGGTCGGAGCAGGCAAGGCCGACCGACCTTCTCTTCGTCACGGCGGGAGGCATCGTTTGGGCCGTGCGATTCTCCGTAGTCTATGCCGTCACCGCGATGGCTTGCGCGTCCGGTTGGGCAGAGGCTCCCCTTTTCGGAGTTCGCGCAGTCGATTGGGTCATCGTAACGAGCACTGCGCTCGCGCTCATCGCAATTGCCGCGGTCGTTTCACTTGTGTGGCAGCGTTCAGAGAGGCGGGCTGACAGGACAGCGCCCATGACGGCGATTGATGCATCGGCCCTCGGCGTGGCGCTGCTTTCCGCCCTCGCAATTCTCTGGGAGTCGCTCGTCATCGCCCTGCCCGCCTGCAGCTGAAACTTCCCCCGAGCGAATTCGGAACCTGATGCCTGCCCTACACGTGCGCGGCGGGGATATCACTCCTCCGGAAAATCGCGTCCGCCATGCCAAGGCTCTCGGCAGAGGATGATCGTCTTCAAGCCATCAACCTCTCCTGCGATATGCCGGCCATAGGCCTCGGGCACCGCGCGAAGGGGAATCTGCTCGGCAATGAAGGCATCGAGCTGTGAAGAGAGGCTCCGCAGCAACTCGCCTGCCTCCTGGAGTTCCGGTCCGAAGGCATGGCAGCCCGCCAGCGTGATCTCCCGCTCGACGAGCCGAACCGGATCGATGACCGGCGTGCTGCGGCCGATGCCTATCAGCGCGATTGTTCCGCAGCCGGCGATCCTTTCGACAAGCGTCGTGATGACCTGCTCATGGCCGGTGGTTTCCACCGCGTGCCGGAAGCTGCCGAAAGCAAGCTCGTCCATCTTCAGCACGCGTCCTGCCACCAGTCCGGCAACGCGCGCAGAGCGGCGTTCGTTCCGGTCCACCAGCGTCACGTGATGTCCAGAACGGCTTGCCAGAAGCGCCACGAGGGCACCGATGGGGCCGCACCCCGTCACGACGAGGGGAGCGCCAGCCGGCGCGCCGAGACGCCGCAATGCATGAAGGGAAACCGCCAGCGGTTCTGCCATTGCGAGGTGGCGGTCCGGCACGTGTTCGGGGGCCTTCAGCACATTGCGGGCTGGCAAAGTGACAGCCTCGGCAAAGCCGCCGTCGATTGCCTCACCGATGAAGCCCAGCTTCTCGCACACCTGCCCGCGTCCCTCGCGGCAGGCATTGCACGCGCCGCAAAGATAGCGGCTGTCCACGATCACGCGATCACCGACTCTGACATGGCGAACATCATCGCCGGCAGCCGAAATGGTTCCGGTGAACTCGTGTCCGGCAACGGATGGCGAGCGGCTGATCCAGGCCCCCGTCTTGAAGTTGTGAAGGTCGGAACCGCAGATTCCCGCGGCCGTCACCCTCACGGTCACCTCTCCCGACCTTGGCTGTGCAGGACGTTCGATGTTCTCGACACGAAGATCACCCCTTGCATGAAGTCGAACGGCCAGCATCGCAGTCAAACCTCGAGATAGCGGGTACGCATTTCGCTCACGGCGTTCACATGCGAGGAGAAGCCCTCGTAGCTCCCGAGTCGGTGCGCGGCCGCGGCCAGTTCCGGGTAGGCCTTCGGAGTTACATATCCCACGGAGCTTCGGCGGATGAAATCCGTGACGGAGAGAGGGCCATAGGTGTTCGCTCCCATCGACGTCGGCAGCACGGCGTTGGGGCCGAGCGCAAAATTGGCGATCGACACGGGAGTGTGTGTGCCGAGTAGGATTTCTGCCGCTTCGGTGATCTCCCCCAGATACTCGAAAGGCTTCAGTGAAAGAATTTCGAGATGCTCGGGAGCATAAGCATTCACGAAGTCACATGCATCTGCCATCGATTCCGCAAGTATAATACCGCCGTATTTCCCGGTAAGCACCGCACGCGAGAAGTCCATGCGCGATTGCGTCATCCTGCCCCAGTGCTCCGGCAGCGCGGCGAGCGCTTCATCGACCACCCGCTCCGAGTCCGTTACCAGCCAGGCCGAACTGTCGGGTCCGTGTTCGGCCTCGATCAGGAGATCGAGCGCGGCGAGCCCGCCATGGACCGTGCCGTCAGCCAGGATGATGCATTCGGAGGGTCCCGCAGGAAGTCCGGTGTCGATCACTCCCGCGAGCAGGCGCTTGGCCGCCACCACCCAGGGGCTTCCCGGCCCCACGATCTTGCGTGCCTTCTTCACCGTCCCGGTGCCGAATGCGGCGGCGGCAACGGCCTGCGCACCACCAACCTTGTAGACGGTCTCGACCCCGGCGAGCCGGGCGGCCACGAGAGTCGCTGCGTCGATTCTTGCGTCCGGTCCCGGCGGAGTGAAGATCGCAAGGTTCGGCACTCCCGCCACCACCGCCGGCACCGATGTCATCATGGTGACGGAGGGAAACGATCCCTTGCCGCGCGGCACATAGAGCGCCACCGAGTTGATCGGAATGTGCCGGTCGCCCGCGAATGCGCCCGGGCGGATCTCCTTCAGCCACATGGGTTCGGGCACCTGCTCCTCGTGAAAGGCCCGGATGTTTTCGATACCATAGCGGATCGCCTCGATCACCTCTGCATCGACACTGCGAAACGCCTCGTCGAATTCTTCCGGTGAGGCGCGCAGCGTCTCCCGTCTCAGACTCTCCGCTCTGTCAAGTTCGTGGCCCAGCCTGACCAGCGCATCATCGCCGTCCCTCCTCACGGCATCGATGATCGGTTGCACCTTGTCGAAGAAGGTCGAGAGGTCGGATTCCGATCGCCTGCCGAGCGCGGCACGCTCGTCCGCGGAAAGCTCCTTCAGCCTCTGAACATTGATTGTCGTCATCGGTGTCCTTTCGGGTCAGGCCTCTCGAGGCCAGAGTCATCGTCATTTCGATTTTAGGAAGATTTCAAGGCCAACCAGCCTGTCGAGCAGCCAGACGGCGAAGAGCGCCAGCACGACAAAGATCGACGAGACGGCTGCGAGATCGGGCGTGATGATGGAGCGAATGCTATTGTAGATCTGAACGGGAAGGGTCACCGTGCGCGCATCCGTCAGTAGCAGGCTGACCAGGAATTCCGTCATCGCCAGCACGAACATCAGGAGGCCTCCGGTGATCACACCGGGCATGACTCCGGGCAACGTGACATGCAGAAAGGTCTCGATCCGGCCAGCACCGCAGTTTGCCGCCGCCAGCTCGAGGTCGCTGTCGAGCGCCGCCGCGGATGACGAAACCGACCAGATGATGAAGGGCAGATTGATGACAGCGCAGGCGACGCCCACAGGCCAGACGCTGCCGAGCAGGCCCCAGCTTCCAAACACCAGCATCATGCCGATCCCCGAACCGATCAGGGGAATGGTGAAGGGAAGGAGCAGATAGACTTGCAGTGCGTTGGTGAAGCGCAGTCTGTAGCGCGTGAGCGCGATGCCGGCCAGAGTTCCGACAGGAACGGATACGATGAGGCAAACGAAGGATACGAGCAGCGAGCGCCAGAACGCCTGACGGAGGTCCCGCGCCAGGGCAATCTTCTCATACCATTTCACAGAGAGACCCTCAGGCGGAAAGGCAATGATGTTGCCCGCGGTGAAAGAGGCCCCCACCACGATAATCGTCGGAACCGACAGGATGACGACCGAAAAGGCGACCAGCGCCCAGAATACGAATCTCTGGCTCTGGCTGATCACCGTCGGTCTCCCAGGCCGAGGGTGCCGGCACCGAACAGGGATATCACGATACCGGCGAACAGCGAACCTAGCGCCACGAGCAGGAGAGCGAGGGCCGAGCCGAGGCCCTGGTCTGCAGTACGGAAGAACTGGTCGTAAATGGCATTCGCGATGAAATCCTGAGATCCGCCGCCGAGCATGGCCGGAATCGCGAAGTCGGTCAGCGTGAGCGTCCCCACCACAAGCGCAGCGCCCACGATGCCGGGCTTCGCCATTGGCAGGATCACGTGCCAGAGCGTCCGCAACCAGTTGGCGCCGAGCGAGCTGGCGGCGGTTTCCGTTTCCTGCGGTATCGCCGTCAAGGCCGGAGCAAGCATGAGAACGGCGAAAGGCAGCATGAACTGCACCTCGCCGAACACGACGGCGGGAAAATTGAAGAGCAGCCTGAGTGGAGCGACACCCACGAGCCCGAGCACGTCGTTCACTGCACCCGAGGTTCCGAGGACGATGAGGATTCCGTAGGCGCGCACCACCTGCCCAATGAAGAATGGCAGGAACAGGGTGACGAGCAGAACCTTGCGCAATGCAGCACTCGCCGTGCGCACGAGGATATAGGCGAAAGGAAAGGCGAGCAGAAGCGTGAAGATCACGGTCAGCACCGAGGCCCCGACCGAACGGAGGAACACGTTTCCGTAGGTCGCGCTGCCGAAGACCGTCCGATAGTTGTCGAGGGTGAAGGCTTCGGCGGGCCGGAAGGTGGACCTGTCCAGCACGTGCAGAGAGCTTTCGGCGATCCGGGCCATTCCAAGCACCAGGAGGGCCACCAGCAGAAGCGAAGGCAGAATCAGAAGCCAGCCCGTGAATCGGCTCAGGCGGCGCGGCCAGAGCACGTCCAGGAGTTTTTCCAGTCCATCCATGATGCGCCAGCGCAGAGGATAGCTGAAACCGTGCCCGCCGGAGTGTGGCTTCATCGTGTCGTCTTCCAAGGCGTTTCTGTGAGCGGAAAGCGGGATGCGCCGGCCAGAGTTCGGCCGGCGCATCCGCAAGCAGGGATCAGCCCTGCATGATGGCCTTGAACTTGGCGAACCAATCGCTTTCGTTCTCGACCTGCACCTTGGAGGAGATGCGGATCAGGTGCTTGAAGTCCTCTTCCTTCGTCGGATAGGAAGGATCGCCCGCGAGGCCTTCGGGCGGCGTGAGACCGGGCACCACGCCAGGAAGGCCCAGCCCGTCGAGCCACACCTGCTGAGCCTCCTTCGAGATGGCGAAGTTGATGTACTCCTTGGCCCAGTAGAGCTCATTCTCCGGCAGGCCCTTTGGAATCCACAGCCCGTCCGTATCGAACTTGCAGCCCTCCTCCGGAATCGTCCACGCCAGGTTGATGCCGTTCCGCTTGGCGGCGAGCGCGTTGGTCGAGATCGTGCAGGCGGCATCAATCTCGCCATTCTGGAACCAGGTGGTGAAATCCGGGTCTTCACCCAGGAGCGGCTTCTGTTCCTTCATCTTGGCGATGAAATCCCATGCGGGCTGCATGTTGCCGGGGATGTCCTCGAGTTTGCCGCCGCCTGCGACCTGCGCCGGGAAATGGAAGCCGATGCCGTCATTGTAGAAGGCGACGCGGCCCTTTAGGCGCGGGTCGAGCAGATCCTTCCAGGATTTTGGCGCGCCGTTCGGGAAGGCCTCCGGCCGATAAGCGAGCACATACACATAGCCATATGTATTCACGATCGGATAGCCGTCGAGCCCGACGGGCTTGGCGAGATCGGTGGTGCCGGCAAGGTTGGGCAGGTCAGACAGATCCACCGTCACACCGCGCAGCGCCGACTTGGTCGCGTTCGTCGTCGTGTCCCAGTTGATGTGGATGGGGGGAACACGGCCCTGGTCGACTGCCGCCCACACCTTGGGCTGGATCTCGTTGTCTTCGGTCAGGTCATGACGCACGCTGATGCCGGTCTTGGCGGTGAAGGGGTCGGAAACGCCACGCTTCAGCGCCTCCACCCATTCGCCGCCCCACGCGCGCACGATGATCTCCGTCGGCTTCTCAGGCTCCTGTGCAAAGGCTCCGGCGCGCGGGAAAGACGCGAGCAGCGCCGCGCCGCTCGTCGCGAGGCCGGCGCGCAGCACGCTCCGGCGGTTGATTGTCTGTTTCATCTGTCGTTACCTCCTGTGGTGGTTACTTGGGTTTGCCGGATATCCTGCCTGTTGGAGAGGCAGATCTGAATATCTTCAAATCGTTGCGGCGCCAGCCAATGGCGACCGGCCTACCGGCCTCGAAGAGGCTGAAGGCTGCCGGATCGTGATGATAGATTTGGAACTCCACGCTCTCCCCGATCTCTCCACGAACCACGTAGAGCAGCCGGTCGCCCTCGAATATGACGTCCCGCACCACGCCGGCAATCCGCGTATCGCAGTCTGCGAGCGGAGCGTCGATGGGACCGATGCGTATCTGTTCGGCACGTATTGCGCCGCGCACCGGTTCGCCTTCAGTGATCTCGCCCACTGGCAACCCGCCCAGCGTTCGTCCGCCGATGCTCAGGCCGCCCGGCACCGCGTGCCCCTCGACGAAGCTCGACACGCCGAGAAATCCCGCGACGAACGGATTCCCGGGTTCGCGATACATGGTGACTGGCTTTGCATGCTGCTGGATCCTGCCGCCGTCCATGACGATGATGTCATCCGAGACCACCAGAGCTTCCCGCTGGTCGTGGGTGACGTTGATGGTGGTGACGCCCAGTTCATGCTGGATGCGCCGGAACTCGAGTTGCATCTCCTCGCGGAGCTTGCGGTCCAGGGCGGCGAGCGGCTCGTCCAGCAGGAGCAGTTCCGGTTCGAAGACCAGTGCGCGCGCGATGGCGACGCGCTGCTGCTGGCCACCCGAAAGCTCGTTGATGCGCCGCTCGCCATAGCCGCCGAGCCGGACGAGATCGAGAAATGCTTTCACCCGCGCCGGGACGGAAGCCGGATCGAACCTGCGCATCTTGAGAGGAAAGGCAACGTTCTCCGCGGCCGTCATGTGCGGGAAAAGCGCCAACCTCTGGAACACCATGCCGATCGAGCGTCGGTGCGGTGGCGCCGCGTCGACCGGTTTGCCGCCGATGGTGATCTCTCCGCGGGTTGGCTTCTGGAAACCGGCGATCATGCGGAGGAGGGTCGTCTTGCCTGAGCCGGAAGGCCCGAGAATAGTCAGGAACTTGCCGGGCTCGAGATCAAAGCTCACCCCGTCCACCGCAGGAGCGCCGGTCCCGAAGTCCATCGAGACATTCTTGACGCGCACGGCAAAGCCCACGCCCGCGGATGGGCTGGTCGTCGTGGACTGTGATAGGCTTACCTCCATTCATTCTTCCTTTCGGCGGCCTCGTACCGCCCGGCCTATATCGCCGCCAGATAACCGCCGTCGATGACGAGGCACTGTCCGGTGATGTATCGCGATGCCGGGCTTGCCAGAAACACGGCGGCCCCTGCAAGATCCTCGAGCGCTCCGAGTCGCCCCAGCGGCACTGCTGTCGTCATCCGCTCCACCCACGCTGTGTTCTCGTAGAAGACCTCCGTCATTCCCGTGCGGAAATAGCCCGGAGCGATGGCGTTGACCCTGATCCCGCTGGCGCCCCACTCCGTCGCGAGGGCCCGTGTCAGGCCGAGAACGCCAGACTTGGATGCGCCATAGGGAGCTGCGGTCGGCACACCGACGAAAGAGGTGAGCGATGCGAGGTTGATGATGGCACCTCCTCCTGCTTGGGCCATCCCCCCCGCAATGCTCTGGGCAACGAAGAACGCGCCCTTTAGATTTGTGTCGACGATCTTCGTCCACAGTGACTCGTCGACATCCAGCGAAGGCCGCACCTCTTCCACCCCGGCATTGTTGACCAAAACGTCAATCCGCCCCAACCGCGAGAATGCCTTGCGGATGTCTTCAACGCGGCTCTGGTCATAGCTCACCCGCTCCGCCTTCCTTCCTGCCTGGTGGATGCGCTCGGCCGTTTGATCGAGCGAGGTCAGCTTGCGTGAGGCGATGACGAGATCGGCGCCGGCGTGGGCGAAGGCAACGGCCAATTCCTGTCCGATGCCACGGCTCGCGCCGGTCACCAGCACCCGTTTGCCCTCGCAGGAGAACTGACTCTCCAGCCAATTGGCCGAAACTTCGCGCATATCCTCATTCCTCGTCGCAAGTGGCGCCCGCGGACCATATTCGCTCCTGCCGAAGATTCCAATTCGCAGGTGAGGCAGGCGCGGCTAGCCGCTGCGGGTCCTGACCCCCCCGCGCAGCAGACCCATGAGGCCCCTCGGCAGGAGGATCACGAAAACCGCCAGGACGAGGCCAAGCCCAATATCGCGCCAGTCTCCGAATTCGCGCATGCCCTCGTCCGCCAGCATGAGAACCGCGGCCCCCAGAAGCGGCCCCCAGATCGTTCCGATCCCCCCGACGACGATCATCGAAAGCAGGAAGAGGAGCATGGCCAGCGAGAAGACGATGGGCCCGACGACGCCGAACTGCGCCGCATAGAATGAGCCCGCCAACCCCGTGAAGAAGGCGGAAAGGCTGAAGACCCACAGCTGATACTTGAACTTGCTGACACCTCGGGACATGGCATAGCCCGGGTTGTCGCGCAGCGCCTGGAAGGCAAGACCCAGCGGCCCGCGAATGATCACGATCGAGAAGATCAGTGCCAGCACCGCGAGCGAAAGTCCCACATAGTAATGGGCAATATACCACTTCGGACCAAGTAAGCTGCGGAAGCCGAGATCGCCGAACCGCGAGAAACCGCGTACTCCGCCGAAGAGCGGCATGCAGCCCGATGGCGGGTTGGTGAAGCAGGCGGTGTCGTTGACCACCATGAGATAGATCACCTGGGCGATGGCGAGCGTGAGCAGCGCCACATAGGGGCCGCGGAGCCTGAGGCAGGCAAGGCCGATCAGCGCGCTCACGGCAATCGTCACCAGGCCCGCGACCGGCATGGCGAGAAGGATGGGGACGGCAAAATAGTATCCGAGCATTGCCGCTGCGTAGGCACCCACGGCGAAGAGCGCCATCTGCGCCAGCGAGAAAATGCCGGCCACTCCGAGCACCAGGTTCCATTGCGACACGACCATCGCCCAGATGAAGAAAAGCGTCATCTGGGTGATGATGTAGCGCGTGCCCACGAAGAGCGGAACCAAGGCCAGCAGGGCAGCCAAGGCCAGCGCGATCAGGATGTCCCGGGTTCTGGCGCTCACAGCCGCACCACCTGGCTGCGTCCGAAGAGTCCCGCAGGCCGCCAGATCAACACCGCGATGACGATCAGCAGCAGGATCGCGAAGCTGTATTGCACCCCGAAGACATATTGGATAATCGCCTCGAGGAGCCCCAGCGCGATCGCCACGCCCGCCGCTCCATAGACGTTGCCCAGCCCCGCCACCACGCAGATGATGAAGGCCTTCAGCATGGGATCGCCACCCATGTTGGGAAGAAGGCCGGAGAGCGAAGAGATCATGATGCCGGAGACAGCGGCGAGTGCCCCCGATATCGCCAGGACCTGCGCATAGACGCGTCCGATACGGATTCCCATGAGCTGTGCGGCATCGCGGTTCTGCGCCGTGGCGCGGATGGCGCGCCCCATGCGCGTGTTGTTGAGGAGAACCGCAACGGCAACCATCATGACGACGGAGACGAGGAGAATGAGGATGTTCTGGTTGGGGACGTGTACGCCGCCGATCGTCAGCGCCCCTTGGAGGTTCAGCGGCTGGGCAACGGGCTGCGGTCCGAAAAGGCGGAGGATGACATTCTCCAGGACGGCGCCGATTCCGATCGTCGCGATGAAGACCTGAGTCTCGAAATTGCGTGAGGACAGCATGGGCCGGGCGGCGAGATGATAGATGAGGAGGCCGGCCATGCCGCACACCGCCATCGCTGCCGGCACCGCGAGAAATGCGGGAAGGCCCAGACGCGACATGACATAGAGGCTGACATAACCGCCCAGCGCCAACAGCGCGCCATGCGACATGTTCAGCATGTTGAGCGAGCCATACACAAGGGCGAGGCCGATCGTCGAGACCGCGTACATGGCCCCGAGCGTCAGCCCGGAGGAAAGAATCTGCACGAGGACGTCCATCGCGTCAGCCTCCCAGATAGGCGCTGAGAATTTCTGGGCTCGACATCAGGTCGGCGCCCGTGCCCGCCCACGCGAAGCGGCCGTTGTCGAGAAGGTGCAGCATGTCGGCGATTTCGGCGATGCGCGTGGCATTCTCCTCCACGATGAGGATGGTGCGCCCAGAGGCCCGCAGTGCCGAGATCACGGCATAGATCTGGTCGATGACAATGGGGGCAAGACCCAGCGAAGGCTCGTCCAGCATCAGGAGCCTGCCTCCCGACATCAGCCCCCTTCCAATCCCGACCATGCGGCGTTCTCCACCCGAAAGCGTGCTGGCCGTCTGGTCGCGGCGCTCCTTGAGCTTCGGCAGCAATGCGAAGACCTCCTCGAGCCGCTGCCGTTCGAACTTCGCGGCGGCCGGGAGATAGGCGCCCATGCGCAGGTTCTCGAGAATGGTCATGTCGGGAAAGAGGAGATCTCCCTGCGGCACATGGACGATGCCGGCCTGGACGATCTCGTCGGGGCGCAGGCTGTCAGTTCGCGTCCCGAAAAGGCTGATTGTCCCCCCGCGGCAAGGAACGAGGCCGGAGATGGTGCGCAGGAGAGTGGTCTTGCCGTGCCCGTTGGGACCGATCAGCGCGCAAAGCGTGCCCTCCGGAATAGACAGCGAGGCATTGCGGATGACGAGGTGCTGCCCATAGCCTGATGCCACGTCCTGGAGGGAGAGAGCCTCGGCCGTCATCGTCCCTCCGTCATGAGCTTGCCGAGCCGCTGCGATGCTCCCTCGCCCAGATAGACGTCGATCACCGTCCGGTCGGAAATGAGGCCGCGCGGTGCGCCCTCGTAGATGCGCTCGCCGTGGTGCATGATCAGCACGCGGCTCGAAAGCTGCACGAGGAACCGCATGACGTGCTCGATCAGGATGATGGTGATGCCGGAAGCGGCGATCCTCGTCACCACGGTCATGAAATGGTCGGTCTCCTTGGGGCTGAGGCCTCCCACGGGCTCGTCCATCAGGAGGAGTCTGGGCCTCGTCGCCAGTGCGCCGGCGAGCATCAGGAGCTTGCGGTCGAGCACTGGCAAGGTAGCAGCGGGCGCGTCGTCCTTCCCCGTGAGGCCCACGGCGGCAAGTGCCTCCTCGGCATGGCTTTCGGCTTGGCGGCCGATCGAAAGTCCTGCAAATCGCCGGTTGTCGCGCCCGAAATAGGCGGCAACCCTCACGTTGTCCCGCACGCTCAGGGATTCGAAGCTGGCGTTGAGCTGGAAGGTGCGGGCGATCCCGGCATGGCAGATGGCTTCGGGTGGAAGCCTCGTGATGTCGCGCCCGTCGAACAGCACTTCGCCGCTCGTGGCGGGGCTGAGGCCCGAGATCATGTCGAACAACGTTGTCTTGCCGGCACCATTGGGGCCGCCGATGCCGAGGACTTCCCCCTCGGCCACGTCGAAGCTCAGGTCATTGACCGCCGCCAGCGCGCCGAAATGCTTCGAAACCCTCAGGCAGGAGAGCAGTGGCTTGCCGGTGGCGGTCACGTGAGGGCGTCCGCGATCAGGCCTTCATCCACGGCGGAAGCATGAACTGCGCCGTGTCGTACGGTGCCGGAGCGATGAGCAGTCCGCTCCTGGCCGGGTCCTGGATCTGAAGGAACTGGTGCGGCATTCCGAGTGAGGAGTCCTTGGTCTGGGTCGGAAAGGTATAGGCTGCCTGCTCGCCCGGTACGAAGCGCGTCACACCGGTTACGCCGCGCCAGATGAGGGCGCGCATCCGCTCTGCCACCTTGCGGTTCTGCGCATCGTTGCCGGGCTCGCCCGTGCCGCCCGCGAGGGCCGCCGCCGTGGCCCACACATAGCACCCGTCATAGGGCTGGGCGCCCGAGTTATGTCCTGCGTTCTCGCCGAACTTCGCCTTGTAGCGCTGCTCGAAGGCCGTGCCGATCTCGTCCTGAAGCGCGCCGACGACGGTGGCGTAGAGCACGCCCTTCGATGCCTCCTTGGCGATCTCGCGGAAGGCGGGAAGGGACGGGCCGTACTGCATGTAGATCAGCGAGTTCGTCGGGTTGGGGGCGAACTGCACCATGAACTGCGCGAGGTCGGCGGGAAGGAAGTGGGTGATGCAGATGACCGCCGGCGGATCCTGGCGGATCTTGGCGAGAGTCGGACCCCACTCCGAGATCGGCACGTTCACCGTTTCGAACAGGCTGATCTCCCAGCCGAATTCGCCGGCCTTCTCCTTCACCGCATTGGCGATGTTCGCCGCGTAGACGCCGGCAGAAAGGATCACCGCCATCTTGTTGTTGGCGCGCTTGTAGGAGCCGGCTTCCTCCAGCTGCTGCAGGAACTTGAGGAAGCCGGGGCCGTACCAGTACTCCGCCGGGTCGCCCTGGAAGGAGCCGAAATAGCGGTCGGGGTCCGACTTCACGAGATTGTTGTGCCCGATGGTCGTGTCATAGTGGATGTAGACGATGCCGCTGTCGGCGATCACGTCCTGGATCGCGGCACCCGACCCGATGTTGTAGCCGTTGATGACCGCATGCACCGCGTGGCGGTCGATCAATCGCTGAACGGCCTGGACGTTGGTGGCATCCCCCATCTGCTTGGTATCCTCGAAATAGGGTTCGAGGGGACGGCCGAGAATGCCGCCCAGGGCATTGATCTCTTCGCAGGCCAGCGTCAGCCCGTTCTTGAATTCGACGCCGTCAGCGGCGGCGAAGTCGGTGAGCGGTGCCGCCTGGCCGACGGGAATGGGCTCGCCCGCCGCGCGGGCGCCGTCGTTGATCGCGGCGAGAATGGCAGCGCTGCCGCCCAGCGCCGCAGCACCCTTGAGGAAGCTTCGGCGGCCCGGAATGATGTTCGGCGCGGCAAGTTTCGTGGTCATGTCCTTCCCTCCGGTTTCGTATCTTGTGGTTGATCAAAGAATGCACGGCGGTGTTATGCAATGGCCTGCACGAGGCGGGCGGCGGCGCTGATCGCCTCCTGCTGGTGCGGCTGTAGAGACTGCTGGCCCCACTTGGCCATGTGCGGGCACCACGGGTCCTCGACAGCCGTTCTGATGCCCGTCAGTTCCTCCATCACGGCGAGGCCACAATAAGGCACGTAGACCGGCGAGTAACCGCCTTCGTGCGAGAGCACCAGTCGGCCGCCGCAGAGATCGTCGGCGGCGGTCATGAGAAGCTTCGTCATGGCGCGGTAGCCCTCCGAGGTTACCATCATCCGGCCGAGCGGATCGACGCCGGATGCATCGAAACCCGAGGGTACGATGATCAGTTCGGGCCTGAATCGGTGGAGCGCCGGAATGACGACCTGCTCGAAAGCTGCGAGATAGGCGCCATCGCCCGAGCCGGGGGGAAGCGGGATGTTGAGGTTGAAGCCCTTGCCTGGCCCCTCCCCCGTCTCTCCCAGGCTTCCCGAGGCGTCAGGGAACAGATTGTCCTGGTGCAGCGAGATCGTGAGCGTCGAGGGGTCCGAATAGAAGATCGACTGCGTGCCGTTGCCGTGGTGCACGTCCCAATCCACCGTGGCAATGCGCCCGATGCCGTGGGTGGCGCGCGCATGGGCGATGGCGATGGCGACATTGCCGAACAGGCAGAATCCCATGCCGACGTCAGCCGTCGCGTGGTGGCCAGGCGGGCGGACCAGGGCGTAGGCGTTCTGGACCCGGCCTTCGATCACTGCGTCGCAGGCGGCCATGGTGCCGCCGGCAGCAAGCTGGGCGATCTCGAAACTGCCCCTCCCGAAGGGCGTGAGGCTCGATGCGTCGCCTCCGTTTTCGGCACTCATGGCCTTGATTCGGGCGATGTGCTCGCGCGAATGGACGCGGGCGATCTCGTCCTCGCTCGCATGGCGCGCCTTGATGGTGACGAGGGAGTCGAGCAGGCCCGACACTTCGAGAAGATTCCGGAAGCGACGCTTGGTCTCGGGATTCTCGGCATGTTCGCCCGGCTGCACCGTGAGACTGGGGGCGAAGACCTGGGCCCAATTCCAGGTGTTGTGCCACATGTAAAGCTCGTGGAAGACGAATCCGGTGGCCATTGGCGAGCATCCCTTCTCGATCTGCTAGGAAAAGCTATCTGCGCGATAAGAGCTTGTCCCGCCTCTCTCGGGTAAGGGGTGGCCCGTCAGACCACCCGTCCGGGTGGTCGTCGGTCGCGGGCGAGTCCCAGTTCCTGAAGCCGGATGACCGCCTGGGTACGGTTCGCAACGCCGAGCTTTCCGAAGATGTTCTTCAGGTGCCACTTCACCGTATCGGGTGCCATCCTCAATTCCGACGCCAGTTCCCGGTTGCTCTGCCCGGTGGAGAGCAGCCGCGCCAGTTCGGTCTCGCGTTGGCTGAACTGTGACAGGGCCGGCGCTGCCGCGTCGCCGCGGGTGAGCCGCACCCGACCCGAAAGAAGGAGATCCACGAAGCGCCCCGCTTCACCGCCGGTTTTCCAGGACGGAATGCGGTCGCGCCCGAACGCCACGACGTCGAGAAAGGGCGCACCCTCGTCAAGGAGCGTCCGCACCGCCTTCTGCGGGGCACAGAGCGAAACGGCATCGACAACGGCCGCAAGTGCCGAAAGTGCGTCGCCCGCTTGGTGGGCCGCCACGGCCGTCACGGCGCGCACCTGCGCGAAGCGGTGCAGGCGGCCGTTCCGCCGCAAGCGCTCGGCCAACGGATCGAGAATGCGAAGCGCCGCTTCGGGTCGGCCTTCCGAACACAGCACGCGTGCCAGTGCCAGGTGCTCGGGCTCGCACGCCGGGTGCGCGGCCCGAGGCGAGGCGAGCCAGCTCTCGTGAATGCCGTGGTCCCTGAGGGCGAGCCTCGCAGAGGCGGTATCGCCGCGCACGAGGAGCAGGCGGACGCGCTCATGCAGGGCCGCCGCGAACAGCCTCCGGTAGCGCGTCGCCAAGCCCTGGCGCTCGGCGCTCTCGAGCACGATCAGCGCCTCCTCGCTCCGGCCGCGGCAGGCGGCGAGCCGGGCGACATTGAGCTTGCAGGCCATCTCGTGAACCACCAGCCCGCATTCCTCGATGATCTGCCGATGTTCCTGCAGCAGCCGTTCGGCGTTGGCGATGTCGTCCCACTCGTAGAGAAGCTCGACCACGAAGATACCCACCATCGCCTCGGCATACGAACCAGGCCCCAGCGCCTCGCGAGCAAGGCGGATGGCGCGGGAAAACAGCTCATGCGCCGCAACCAGCCGGCCAGCGGCATGCTCCGCCAGCCCGAGGATCAAGTCGGAGTAGACGATGCCGAAAACCGAGGCCGCCAGGGCATGGCTGTCGCGCGCACGAAGGCAGGCATGCCTCGCGCCATCGAGCTCGCCCAGTGAATAGAGGCAGAACCCAAGCACGTTGCCGAGCGTGCCACGAGAAAAATGCTGGCCTTCCGGAAAACGTGCCAGCCACTCCTGGGCGAGGCGGGCGGCGGTGCGGGACCGGTCTGCGGCGCTGATGACGCCCGCCGTCAAGGCCTTGAGCTCCGAGCGGAGCTCCATCTGCTCGCGCGCGCCGAGACGGCCTTCCCGTTCCGCGCCTGCGATGTTGTCGCGCGCCGCCTTGAGCACGGCGGCCGCAGGCACGGCCCGGCTCATGTGGAACAGGACCCAGACCTTCGCCAGTTGAAGGCGCGGATGGCCGTTCACCACCTCTTCGGGAAGACTGTTGAGCCAGGCGCTGACACGGATGATATGGCCATCCCGGATGAGCGGCATGCAACATGCCTCGACGAGGGAAACGGCAAGTGCACTGTCACCCGCCGCAAGCGCATGCTGGACCGCGTCCGTCGTGAGGCCGTTGTCGGTGAGCCAGCGCGCCGCCTTCAGATGAAGCCCGGGCAAGAGTGCGGGCTGGCGTTGCTTCAGAAGCGACTGCAGCAAGTCTTGGAAAAGGTGGTGATAGCGGTACCAGGTGCGGCTCTGATCCAGGCGGATGACGAACAGATTGGACTGCTCGATTTCTGCGAGAAGTGCCGCGGCATCGGAATTTCCGGTCACGGATTCGGCAAGGGGCGCGCTGATGCGGTCGAGTACAGACGTCTGGAGGAGAAAGTCGATGATGCGCGCCGGAAGTCGGCCCAGGACGTCCTGCACCAGGAAGTCGGCGATGTCGCGGTCGGTGCCGGAGAAGGAGCTGATGAAGCCAGCCTTGTCGGCGCGGTTTTCCAGGGAGAGGGCAGCCAGCTGCAGAGCAGCGATCCAGCCCTCGGTGCGGTGCTGAAGCGAGGCGACGTCCGAGGCCGAAAGTTCGAGCCCCCGCAGGTCTGTCAGGAAGGCCCTCGTCTCCGCGATGGAGAAACGAAGGCGCGTGTCGTCGATCCACACCATCTGCCCCCGCACCCGCATGCTGGCCGCCTTCACCGGGCTTTCTCCGCGCGTTGCAAGGACGAGGTGAAACGCCGGAGGTGCATAGGTGAGGAGCGCGTCCAGGAATCGTCTGATCTCCGGAGAGGTCAGCAAATGGCAGTCGTCCAGCACGAGCACGATGTCGTGGGAAGAGCGGGACAGATCGTTAATGATCGTCGTCATCACGGAGTCGGTGGGAAGTACCGGGCTGGACTTGAGCAGCGCCGGAACGTCCTGTGCGATCGACGCTTCGGCCCTCTGCAGCGCCGCCACCAGATAGTCCATGAAGCGACTGAGCTCATTGTCACCTGTATCGAGTGAAAGCCAGCCCCACCTCACGCCGCTCTGGCGCAGACGCGCGGCCCATTGGCTCAGGAGCGTGCTCTTGCCGAAACCGGCCGCGGCGGAGACGATGGTCAATTTGGCTTTCATCACCTGCTCGAGCTGGCACTGCAAATCCGGCCTGTCGACAAGATTGCAGCGCAGCTCGGGCGGATGAAGCTTGGTCTCGATGAGCACCGATGCGGGTCTCCGGATTACAGGCGACAGGCTATAGGAGAGACGCGGGCGGGCGCAACCGCGGCCCGGCTCCCCCGCGCCCCGGGCGAGGGGGAGGTGGATTTTCCGGCAGCATGCGGCATAATTCCCCGAGAACTGGAAGCGGTGGCGCTGCTCACCCCTTCGCTCCAGGAGACGAGGTGTCACATGGCCGGCGCTGGCATCGGGCGGAGAGGGCGGTGGGCCGGATTGCTGGCCGGGCTCGGTGTGACGCTGGTTGCGGTTCTGCTCCGCTGGCTCGATCCCGCCCCCCTCCAGGACATGCGCGAGGCCACCCTCGACATCTATCAGCAGCTGAAGCCCCGCGCAGCGGCGGAACTTCCGGTCGTGACCGTGGTGATCGATGACCGTTCGCTCCGGGAGATCGGCCAATGGCCGTGGCCTCGCCTGGAGATGGCCGAATTGTCGCGCCGCCTGTTCGACGCGGGAGCGGCCGCAGTGGCTTTCGACATCCTGTTTTCGGAACCAGACCGCTTCTCGCCCGAACTCCTGTCCCGGATACTCGACGGCGCCGCCCGCGATGCCCTTCCGGAGCTGTCCGACGGGGATGCCGCATTCGCGCAGGCACTCTCCGGGAAGCCCTCGGTGATGGCCTTTGCTGCCGCTGCCGGAGCGGGCGCCCTGCCCGAGCTGAAAGCCGGGCTGGCCCTCACCGGAGAGGACGTATCGGCCAAGCTCGCGGCAATCGGCGCGGCGGTCCTGCCGCTGCCGCTTCTCGAGGCCGCCGCCTCCGGTCTCGGCCACATCAGCATCAACGCCCGTCAGCTGGGCTCGCGCGTGAGAGAGATCCCGCTCTTCCTCAGCGGCGGCGGCCAGCTCTACCCTGCCCTTTCGCTCGAGGCGCTGCGCCTGGCACTCGGCAGTTCAACCTACGTCGTCAAGGGCGATCCCTATCATGCGGGAGCGATGGAGTCGGTGCGCGTGGGCGACAGCGTGATTCCAGTGACCGAAGCGGGAACGTTTCGATTCTATGCAGCGCCCGGGAACGCCGTGCCGTCGATCTCCGCAAGCGAAATCCTCTCTGGGGCGCTTCCGGCGGAACGGCGCGCGGCGCTCGCGGGCACCATCGTGCTGGTCGGCGTATCGGCCGCGGGGCTCCAGGACATTCGCGTAACGCCGCTCGGGGAGGCCGTGCCGGGCGTTGCGATTCACGCGCAGGTGCTGCAGCAGATCTTGACGGGCCAGTTTCTGCACCGGCCGTCCTGGGCTCATGGCGTCGAACTCCTCGCCGTTGCGGCCCTTTCGCTGCTGATGGTGGCGCTTGCCTGGTTCCTCGGTCCGCTGCCGGGGCTTGCCGCGGCATTGGCGATTGCCGCCATGGTGCTGGCGGGCTGCTGGTTTCTCTTCGCTGACCTCGCGCTGCTGATAGACCCGCTCGCCCCGCTTGCCGCGGCTTCCCTCACCGTCTTCACAACGACCGTGTTCTGGTATCTCGCCAGCGAGCGCGAGCGCCGCTACATCCGCGAAGCCTTCGAACGATATGTCTCGCCTGCCGTCCTGGCTCGCATCGAGCAGAGCCCGGATGCTTTGCGCCTGGGCGGCGTCAACCGCGACATCACCGTGCTGTTCATGGACGTCAGGAACTTCACCGCCTTGAGTGAGGGCCTCTCACCCCAGGAGACGGTGAGATTCCTCAACACGCTGCATGGTGCGCTGAGCGCACCCGTGCTCGCACGCGAGGGCACCCTCGACAAGTATATCGGCGATTCCCTCATGGCCATCTGGAACGCTCCCCTCGATGTCGATGACCACGCCGGGCGCGCGGCGGAAGCAGCGATGGAAATGAGCGCGGCGCTTGCCCTGCTCAATGAGAACGATGCATTCGGTCTTGGGCCGGGCCACCCGGTGAAGATCGGCATCGGTATCAACAGCGGCCTCGCCTGCGTCGGCAATATGGGGACGCTGCGCCGCCTGAATTACTCCGCAGTTGGAGACACCGTGAACACCGCGGCGCGGATCGAGGCGGCGAGCAAGGATCTCGGCGTCGAGATTCTGTTGTCCGAGGAGACGGCCCGCCGATTGTCCCGCTTCCGCACGCGCTTCGCGGGAATCATCCACCTCAAGGGAAAGAGCGCTCCCTGCAAGCTATACGCGCTGGAGGGCAGGCCCTCCTGATCCGTCTTGCGTGCCTTGAACTGTCCGGCATAATGTGAGCACACTTGTCGGCAAGCAACGTGCCTCGAAGCGGGCTTTGATCTCGCAAGGGCGGCCACCAGCACATGAGGGACGACATCATGGCGAAGTTGGGAACGTCGCGCAGCTTGTTCATGCTCACCTGTACCGTCGCGGCAGTCATCGTCGCCATTCCAACCGGCGCGATCGCCGCCGAACGGGTCGGCGAAGCGGTCCGCATATCGGTTCAGGTCAGCGGCGGAGGAGGCGCGCTCGCCACGGGCGATGCCATTCACCGAGACGAGAAGATCAGGAGCAATGCCTCGGGCACCGGCGCCTTTGTTTTCGCCGATGGCACGAAGCTGGCGCTGGGGCCGAATTCATCGATCGTCATCGATGAATACGTCTATCGGAGCGGCAAGGCGGGCAAGCTCGCGATCGGCGCCACAAAGGGCACGCTCAGGTGGATCAGCGGCACCTCGGATCACTCGGCATACCGCATCGATACGCCGGCGGGTACGCTCGGCGTGCGCGGCACCGCCTTCGACGTCTATGTCGGCCCGGACGGACTGACGGCCGTGACCCTGCTCACGGGTGCTGCGGAATTCTGTAATGCAAGGGGATGCCAGCGCCTCACGCGGCGTTGCGACGTTCTGATCGCGCGCCCGAACGGTGACATCTCTGCGCCCAGGGGTATTGTGCGCGATCTCGGCATCGGGAGGCGTGGTGACGACGTCTTCCCCTTCCTGTCAGGCAAGGCCGGGCTGCCGCGCGGCTTCAAGGCCAGTTCGAGCTGCGCCGGCCTCGGCAGATCGGTCTCGGGTCCCGGCCGGAACGGTCCCGCGCCGCCGCGCGGCATTGCCGATCCGGCGCCTACGCCCCCGAGGGGCGGCGGCGACAACCCGAACACCGGCGGCGGGAACGAGCCGCCGCGCTAGTCCTCGCCGGCAGGTGCTGCACAAGTGGTACAGTTGACCAGCGCGCGAAGCCGCGCGCTGGCCACAAGGAATCCGCACAACGCCTTGAACCCAATGCCTTTGCCGCGCGGCGCTGAACTATACCGCAACCGCGGTTGCATGTTCCGCGGGAACGCTGCAATGAGCCTGCACCACGCAAGAGAGGAACACACGATGACCGACCACTTGCGCGAGCGAGGCGAGGTCAGCGCCTTGCCGGCGTTCTCAACCATCCGGCGTGCCCGCCGGGATGACGCGCGCCACCTTGCCCGTCTCGTCGACCTCGCGGGAGAAGGTCTCCCCCGCTATCTCTGGTCGCAGATGGCCCAAGAGGGTGAAGACGTCTGGTCCGTCGGAGAGAGGCGCGCGGCGCGCGACGAGGGTTCCTTCAGCTGGCGCAATGCCTGGGTCGCAGAAGCGGATGGTCAGGTCGCGGGCACCCTGATCGCTTACGACATCGGACCTGATCCGCAGCCGCTCGATAATCTTCCGGAAATGTTCAGGCCGCTGCAGGCGCTCGAGAACCGGGTGCCCTTGACGCGCTACATAAACGTCCTTGCCTGCTTTCCCCAGTTCCGCCGGAGGGGCATCGGTCGCCAGCTGATGGAGACTCAGCAGGAGTTCGCCGGACCGAATGGTCTGTCGATCATCGTCGCAGACCGGAACCAGCAGGCGATCGCTCTCTATCGTTCTCTCGGATTTTCGGAGGCGGCCCGTCTCGCCATCGTCAAGGAGAGCTGGACATGCGAGAGTTCGGACTGGGTGCTGCTGACCCGGCCCAGCACCGCGGGGGTCGCGCCTTAAACTGCCCTGTTGGGGATATGGTCGTCGCGCAGCCGCCGTCCTATCCTGATCCTGAGATCGCGAGGGGGTACCACCAATGGCGGCCGGGGAAAGCGCGCAACGATTTGCGTCCAGGCTCAGGGAGATGCAGGCCGAAACCGTCCATGTCGGCATGGTGGATGCCGAAGGAGAGTTTCGCACGAAATCCGTGAGCGCGCAGAAGGCTGTCAAGCTGGTGAGCGAGGGCTACCAGTTCTGCGAGGTTCTTCATTACTGGACGGTGGACGAAAGCCCCTTTCTGGACACCGCGTTTCCCGACCAACCCGCGGCGCTCGACGTCGACACGCTCCGCGCCTACCCTTTTGCCGACAACGAGGCCTTTTGCCTCGCCGATTTCACCGGGCCATTCGGCGCCCGTTCCGCCCGCAACGTGCTGCGGGCGCAGCTGGACGAGCTCGAAAGTCAGGGATCGACCCTCCTCTCCGCATTCGAGTTCGAGTTCAACCTGTTCACCGACAGCCGTGAAAAGATTGCGGAAAATGCCTATGTCGCACCGCGCAGCTTCGCGCCCGAGAACCGCACCTATTCGCTTCGGACATTCGCGGTCCATTCGGATCTGCTGAAGGGCCTGCAGCGCACCATGGCCCACCTCGACGTGCCGCTCGAAGCCCTTCATTCGGAACTGGGCCCGGGGTTCTTCGAGGCCGCCCTCACCTACTCCAAAGGCATGCGAAGTGCCGACAATGCCGCGCTCTTCAAGAACTTCGCGCGCGCCTATTTCGCCCGGCACGGCTTGTTGGCTGGGTTCATGGCCAAGCTGTCGCTCGACCTGCCGGGCAACTCCGGGCATGTGCACCTCTCGATCAGGGATGCGGGTGGCGCGCCCGTCTTCGCCGACAGCTCTGATCCTCACGGCATCAGCGAAGCGTGCCGACATTTCATCGGCGGAGTGAACCTCCTGTTGCCGGAGATGATGGCCATGGTCGGCGGTACCGTGAACGCCTACAAGCGGATCAGGCCCGGCACATGGGCTCCGGTAATGCCGGGCTGGGGCATTCAGAACCGCACTTGTGCTCAGCGCGTGATCAACGATACTCCCGACTCCACGCGGATCGAATTCCGGGTTTCGGCAGCCGATGCCAATCCCTACGCGACGCTGGCCTTCCTTGTGGGCGCGGGGCTTTACGGGATGAGGAACCGGATCGATCCAGGTCCGCCGATAGAGGGCAACGCCTACGCACGGCCTTATGACAAGGATGCCGCACTCCCGCGCGATCTCGGCGAAGCTGCCCGCCGCCTGGCCGCCAGCGGGAAAGCCCGCAAGATGTTCGGCGACAGTTTCGTCGACAGCCATGCGGCGATCCGGACCAAGGAATATGCCGACTACGAAGCCTATCTCGATCGGATTTCGCCGTGGGAGATCAGGCGCTATCTGGGGATCGTCTAAGCAATGGGAGCGGCGCGCGGCGTTGCAGATGGGAAGGACAAAGCGAAAAGATGAAAATTCTCGTCGTCTTCGATCACCCCAGGCGAGAGTCGTTCTGCGGCTCAGTTCTCGACAGCTTCCTGGCGGGCCTCGCAGAGGCGGGCCACGCGGCGGAGATCGCCGACCTGCGGGCGGAGGGCTTCGACCCGCGTCTGCCGCTCGCCGACGAGCCCGACTGGGATGACGACGACAAGATCTACAGCACGACCGTTCTGGCCGAGCAGGCGCGCATTGCCCGCAGCGAAGCGCTGGCATTCGTCTTCCCGGTGTGGTGGTGGTCCTTCCCCGCCACCACGAAGGGATGGATCGACCGGGTCTGGAACAATGGCTGGGCCTATGGCGCACGCAAGCTCCCGCACCAATCGGCATTGCTCATCGGCACGGCGTCGGCGACGGCGGAGAGCTACCGCAAGCGGGGCTATGACGAGGCGATGCGGGTTCAGCTCTGCGTGGGCGTGATGAACTACTGCGGGATCGCCCGCTCGCAGCTCGAAATCCTGTATGACGTGATGGAGGGCGAGTCCACCCGCACCGCGCTGCTCGCCCGGTCGCATGAACTGGGAGCGACATACTTCACTTGAACGGCGCTGGGCTCTTCTGGCGTTGCATGCCGCACCTCGGCAACCGAGGTCTCTCGGGGTGGACGACCTCCCGGAAGCACCGGCACGGCCTTGCAACGCTGAGGTTCTTGCGGGAGTTGCCACGATCGGGAAGATTCCGCTTGGAGGACGGCGAGGCCAACTTGCCGCGCGCAAGTCTCAGATGGGAGTTCGTCATGATCAAAGTGATCACCGTTCCATTCCTTCTCGCGCTCGTGTTTCTTGCCCCCTCCGGCGTCTCGGCCCATGCGGATGCCACCACAATGTCGTTCTTCGTGACGAGTTCCGGCAAGGGTGACGGCGCAAATCTGGGCGGACTCGAAGGAGCAGATGCGCATTGCGCATCGCTCGCCAAGGCAGCAGGATCGCCAAGGACCAGTTGGAAGGCCTATCTCAGCACCACCGCTCCGCAGGGCGAAGCGGGCGTCAATGCCCGCGACCGCATCGGCACGGGTCCGTGGCAGAACATCCAGGGCCAGGTGATCGCCAACTCGGTGGAGGAACTTCACTCGGACAAGAACAACCTCGACAAGGAGACGGCCCTCACCGAGAAGGGTGAAAGTGTCAAGGGCCGGGGCGATGATCCCAATGAACACGACGTGCTCACCGGTTCCGATCCCATGGGCATGTATTCCACCGCGGGCGGCGACACCACGTGTCAGAACTGGACGAGCAACGGCGAAGGCTCGGCCATCGTCGGCCACCACGACCGCATGGGCCTGAAGGACACCCGTCACATGACGTCGTGGAACTCGTCCCATGGAACGGCGGGCTGCAGCAACGATGCTCTGAAAAAGACGGGCGGAAACGGCTACTTCTACTGCTTCGCAGCAGATTGAACGGTGTCCCCTCCGCTCCCGGCGCTGCAACGGCAAGGCTTGAGCGGCGCGAGATCACAGGGCGGTTGGCAGCCGCCACGTTGCTGAAGCGGAAGGGGTCTAACGGGCAGTTTGCCCTCTTGGAGAAAAAATCTTCCCCGGCCTCCAAGATTCCGCCTTGGCGGCACGTCTAAGTGCCGGATCACATGAGCGGGTTGGACGAGGCACTGGCGGCGAGCGCCAGGAATGGTGACAGGCCGGCGCTCCGGCGCCTGCTGGAGCGCCACCATGACACGGCATTCCGGTTTTCCTACCGGCTGCTGGGGTCGCGGGCTGACGCCCAGGACGTGGCGCAGGAGGTCTGCATCAGGCTGGTGGAGCGCATTGCGTCCTTCCGGGGTGACAGCCGGTTCTCGACCTGGCTCTACCAGCTGGTTCTCAACGCCTGCCGCGACCACCGGCGGCGGCAGGGCCGAGTGCGCGAGGTGCAGGCCGGCTACGCGACGTTTCAGGCAGACGCAGCCGCCGACTGGGCCGACAGCGAGCGGAAGGTGCGATGGCTCTATCTCGCACTCGACCGGCTGAAGCCAGAACTGAAGGAGACGGCCCTACTCATCCTGGCCGAGGAGGTGACCCAGGAGGATGCGGCCTCGATCCTCGGGATCAGTGCCGGCACGGTGGCCTGGCGGATGAGCGAGGTGAAGAAGCGCCTGCGGGCGATGGCGGAACATGAAGATGAACGAGCTTGACGACTACAGGAGGCTGTTCCGCGAGGAGGAACCGGTCCGCCCGGACGAGGGCGGGCGGGCCGAAGCCATCGACGCCGCCATGGCTCATTTCGGGAAAATCTCGGTCCCCTCCCAAGAAACCGTGCGCCGCACGCGTCTCAAGCACCGGATCGCCACGATCTGGAACGGGAGAAAGTCCATGCGCACTCTGAAACTCAGCCACGCCCTCATGGCCGGGGCGAGCCTTGCTGCCGTAACGTTGCTGCTTGCCGGCAGCCCCGCCCTTCACCGCATCATGACAGAGGTCGCCGTGGAGTCTCGCGCATCCAGGCCGGCTGAACTCGTGGCATCCCCGGCCGCAGACGCCAGCGGCCGACTTGCGGGTTACAGCCAATCGCTGCCGGCGAAGCAGGAGCCAGGCGGAGAGGCCGACGTCGCGCTGCTCGACAAGGGCGCGTCGGCGCCCCCGGCATATGCGAGCGAGGGTGTGGCGAGCGAAGCCAATCGCAAGGCAATCGCCACTGCCGGGAAGGAGATCGATCCCGCACCCGCCTACGCGGAGGCGGGCCGCGACCGCTTCAGCGACCTTGAATCGAACCCCGTGCGCCAGGCCGCGGCAGAACCGCTATCGACCTTTTCGATCGACGTCGACACCTCCTCCTACAGCTTCGTCCGCCGTTCGCTCATGGAAAACCTGCTTCCCCCAAAGGATGCGGTCCGGGTCGAGGAGTTGGTGAACTACTTCCCTTATGACTATGAGGGGCCCAGCAGCCGCGCGGAACCCTTCAAGGCCAATGTGAGCCTGATGCAGACACCGTGGAACGGGAACACCAGGCTGATGCAGATCGGCATCAGGGGCTTTTCCCTCGTGGGTCAGCAGCGCCCGCGCTCCAACCTGGTCTTCCTGATCGACACCTCGGGCTCGATGGAAGAGCCAGATAAGCTGCCACTCCTCGTAAACTCCTTCAAGCTGTTGCTCGACACTCTGTCGCCGGAGGACAGTGTGGCGATCGTCACCTATGCCGGACAGGCGGGAACGGTGCTGGAGCCGACCCCGGCATCCGATAAGGGCAGGATCTTCGCGGCACTCGACGGACTGGCGGCGGGCGGTTCGACGGCGGGGGCGGAAGGCATCCGCCAGGCCTACAGCCTCGCCGAGCGGAACTTCGACGCCGCGGGCATCAACCGGGTGATCCTGGCGACCGATGGCGACTTCAACGTCGGCATCTCCGACCCCAGGGAACTGGAGGGCTTTGTCGAGCGCAAGCGCGAGAGCGGCATCTATCTCTCCGTTCTGGGCTTTGGACGGGGCAACTACAACGACGAACTGATGCAGGCGCTCGCTCAGAGCGGCAATGGTGCTGCCGCCTACATCGATACGCTCAGCGAGGCTCGCAAGGTGCTGGTCGATGAGGCAACCTCCACGCTGTTCCCGATCGCGAACGACGTGAAGATCCAGGTCGAGTTCAATCCCGCCACGGTCTCCGAATACCGGCTGATCGGCTACGAGACCCGAATCCTGGACATGGATGACTTCAACAACGATCGCGTCGACGCCGGCGACATCGGCGCCGGGCACACCGTGACTGCCCTTTACGAGGTGACGCCCAAGGGCTCGATGGGCCGACTTGTGGACCCCCTGCGCTACGGTAGGCCGGAGGTGGACGAGTCTCCCGCCGGCGAATATGCCTTCGTGAAGATCCGCTACAAATTGCCGGGAGAGTCGGCGAGCCGCCTCATCACGGAGCCGGTGACCGCGGCAAGCGCGGCAGGGTCCACAGAGGCGAACTTCGCAGCAGCCGTCGCGGCATTCGGACAGATCCTGCGGGGCGGGGAATACACCGGGTCCTTCGGCTACGAGGACGTGATCGCGCTGGCTGCCGCCAACCGCGGCCAGGATGAATTCGGCTACCGCAGTGAATTCATCAGGCTCGTGCGGCTCGCCATGTCGGCGCGCGCGATCCCGTGACGGCTGGGGCGGCAGTTCTCGTGGCCGCACGGCAGGGGGAACACTCTTTACCGAAGTTGCAATGTGAAGCAGTATCCAATCCACCTGGGTGGAACGTGGCAGGCAGAAAAAGCCCCACAGCCTTGACGGAGTTCCGTACTTTGGCGCGGGGAGAAGCCGGGGAAAGAGGTTGGAGTGGAACGGCGAGACCGGAAAGAGCCATCGGCGCTTCTATTGATCGCTACGGCAGGGATAGTCAGGGCTGCGTTCCCGATGAACCGGGTCCAAGCCCGGCGTGAGCGGGACTTGCGAGTTGTCAGGCCGGCCGATGGCTGAGGATATTCGTCTTTTCGCAGCACCTGGGGAGCGGGGCTCGGGCCTCGTGCGCTATGGCGCCGCCATGGTGCTTCACCAGGAGGGCACGATTTCGGCTGAACAACTCGAATGTTACCGCGTGGCCTCTGCCGATGACGGACTGGACCCTGTCCTGCTGCTTCGCGAACGGGGCCTCACGGCGCCCGCGACGGCCACGACCGAACCGGAAACACTGGTGCGCGCGCTGGTCGATGCTGCCGATGCCTATTGCGGGAGCCTCGCAGGCCCAGGTATCGCGGAGGTGCGGCAGGGCCTCGCGCGCTTCAAGGACGGCACCTACACTCCGGCACCCGGGCGTGCCAACGCGGTGGTCGCGGAGCACATGCCCACTGCGCTGCAGGAACTGGCCAAGTCCGAAGCACCGCTGGCGGGGCTTCTGGCAGCGGCAACTCCCCACCTCGACTGGATCACCTATGATCTCTACGACATTGAAATGATTGGGGAGGGTTTCGCAGCTTCGCATGCCTATTGCTCGATCATCGGGGACAACGGGAGCATCCGCGGCGCGGATTTCGACTTCGGCCTATTCCTCATCGCGCCCCATGTCCTTTACCGCGACCACCGTCATGCGGCGCCCGAACTCTACGCTCCGCTCACCGGACCGCATGGCTGGCGCTTCAGGCCCGGCACACCCCTCATCCTCAAGCATGCACATGACCCGGTTTGGAACGAACCATTTCAGCCGCATCTCACCAAGGTGGGATCCTCGCCCTTCCTGTGCCTTTTTTGCTGGACGCGCGACACCGATAAACCGGCCGAGGTTCTGCCCGCACCGGATTGGGCGGAGCTCGAAGCGCTGAAGCTTGATCATCGTGCAACGGGAGCACCGCTTCATGAGTGAGGATCATTATCCCGAACGGTTGATCGCCATGCTCGAAGCCATCTGGGGCGAAGGCTTTCTCTCACCCGGCGGAACGGACGAGGTGGCCCGCGTGCTCGAGGGCCAGGACATCAAGGGAAAGGCGGTTCTCGACATCGGTTGTGGTGCGGGCGGGGCGGACATCGCGCTCGTCAAGCTCCATGGCGCCCGCTATGTGACGGGGATCGACGTGGAAGATCCCGTCCTCCTTCATGCGCGCAAGCTGGTGGCGCAGCAGGGCTTGAGCGATCGCATCGGACTCGTGAAAGTGGCGCCCGGACTTCTTCCGTTCCCACCTTCTTCCTTCGATGTCGTCTTCTCGAAGGACTCGATCGTCCACATTCCGGACAAGCACGCGCTCATGCAGGAGGTCTTCCGCGTATTGAAGCCGGGCGGATGGTTCCTCGCATCGGACTGGCTCATCGGCACCGAAACACCCTCGCCGCAGATGCAGGACTATATCAACTCCGAGGGGCTGGATTTCGGCATGGCGACGGCTCAGCGCTATCTGGCAGCGATGAAATCCGCCGGATTCCGGAACTGCGAGGCGATTTCACGCAACGCTTGGTATCGCAACCAGGCGCGGATCGAGCTGGAACGGCTCAAGGGGCCGGTCGGTGCTGCAGCAGCCGAAACGGTGGGGTGGGACTTCGTCGAGAAGAACATCGGCATCTGGAGCAACATGATTCCGGTTCTCGATTCAGGCGAACACTGCCCCACTCATCTGCGGGCCATGAAACCGCATTAGGGGCCTTCAGCATCCCTTTCCGGAACTTCGCAGCCGGAATCGGCCCGAAGCCCGTCTGGCCCTTGCGAATGGGGACTCCTGCTCGGGCGGCCATGAATCGCCATGCCGGCATTCGCCGGCATGGCCCAAAGAGTGTCTCCTGACCTGTTCTTCCTTTAGTAGCCGCCCTTTCCCGCGGGCTTGTTGATCAGGAGCGTTACAGCCGTGTACACGATGCCCGCCACGACTGCGGTCGGCAGCGATGCCGTCAGGAACTCATAGGGAGAGCGGCTGGCATAGGTCACCGGGTTGAGCAGATAGAGATAGGTGACGAAACCCGCCGCCATGGCCAGAATCGCCGCGGGATTGAAGCCGCCCCAATAATGGTAGGGCGCGCCGGGTCCGCTCGAGAAAATGCCGCGGATGCTGATCTTCTGCCTGCGGATGATCAGGTAGTCGACGATCTGGATGGCGCAGATCGGCGAGAAGAATACGCCGATGAAGGCCAGGAACGTGCCGAAGTTCGAGAAGAACAGGTCGGGCACCAGGATCGTGACCGCCGCCACCGGCAGCAGGCCGATGAGGATCAGCGTGCGCCAGCTTGCCGAGGCAAGCGCGGGTACCTGGCGAAGCCCCACCGCAGTGGCGTAGACGCCGGCCAGGGTAGTGCCGAGATTGGCCGCGATCACGAAGGCCAGCGCGATCGTTCCGTACAGCGCTCCTCCCAGCTGCACCAGCCACGCAGACGGGTCCGACACCTGCAGGGCAAGGATTGCCGCAAGGCCCACGACGCTGAGGATGGGCACGGGAAGCCCCATGCCCAGCATCGACGGCAGGGTGGCCGTGTGGGCATCGGGGGCCTCGCGCACCATGGCGCCGATATAGGGCCACCAGCTCAGCAGACTGACGATGCCGATCTCGATTCCGGTGACGTAGTCCCATTGCAGGCTGCCCGACGCATAAGCGGGCTTTGCTGCGGCAATGGCCTCCGACTGCCCGGTCAGCAGCATGAAGGTCATCCAGAGGCCGATGCCGACGATGAAGAGGAACAGGATCTTGGACACCTTCTCCAGTCCCGTGCCGCCGCGCAGCAGGATGAAGAACACCGCTACGCAGGCGATGATCGTCACCACCCGGATGACCAGGGGGCCGCTCTCCGGCGAGGTCAGGCCGATCGTCACCAGCAATTGCGACACCGACTTGCCGAAGAAGATCATGAGCAGGCAGTTCCACCCGATGATCGAGGCGTATTGCAGGAATACGGTGATGATCCACCCACGGTCGCCGAACTGCGGCTTCGCGGCGGCGATGGAATCGAGACCGAAGCGCGTGGCGGTTGGCACCACGGCAAGGGTCACCAGCAGCATGCCGATCATGGCGCCGGCCGTCATGGCCGCAAAGCCCATCCTGAGGTTCAGGTAGTAGCCGACGTATTCGCCAATGATGTAGCACCAAGTGGCGGCGGCAGTGACGAGCAGCACGACGAAGAGCTGCCATTGATTCCACTGGCGGTCGGCCTTGGTCAGCGGCCAGCCGGATTCATCGGTCGCGGGCGCGCTCATTGTTGCCACCCCCAGATCAGCAGGAGGATCGGCCCGATCACGCCAAGCAGCGCCAGCCAGACCCAATCCCTGGTTCCGAAGCTTGCTCCCTGGTTTGCTGGATTCTCCAGAGTGGCGATTCGCCGCTCCAGTTCAGGATGCAAATTCCCCATGTCTTCCTCCTGTTGCTCTTTTCCTTGTCCGTCCGGCACATGAACCCCCGGGCGCGGGCAACACTCAACCCCTCAGGCGGTCGCCCGCTGGGTCGTACCAGGGCTGGAACTGCACCCGCACCGGATAGCGTTTCCAGGCAACTTCAACGCTCCATGAGCCGGTTGACAGCCACTCGCCCGTAACGCCACCCTCCCTGCCGACGTAGCCCATGGCGAGCGATGCGCCAACGCGGTGGCCCCAGGCGCCGCTGGTGACGGACCCGACGATGGCGCCGTCACGCAGGATCGGCTCGTTGTGGTACATCAGGGGGGCATCTGGCATCCCCTCGATCCGCAACTGCACGAGCCTGCGGGCAGGTGTCCCCCGCTCCTTCTGGCGCAACAGCGCCTCCCGTCCGATGAAGCCGCCAGGCTTGTCGAGCTTCACCGCGAAGCCGAGGCCCGCCTCGTAAGGTGTGTCCTCTTCGCCAATGTCGTGGCTCCAGTGGCGGTAGCCCTTCTCCATTCGCAGGGAGTTGATCGCGAAATAGCCGCCCATGCGCAAACCGAAGGCAGGCCCTGCTGCGGCGATCTCGTCGAACACATGCGCTGCGAACTCTGCCGGCATGTAGATCTCGTAGCCCTGCTCGCCGACGAAGGTGAGCCGGCTGGCGCGCACGCGGGCGTAGCCGAGGTCGATTTCGCGGCTGGTTCCAAAGGCAAAGGCGGCATCGGAGAAATCGGCCGGCGAAACGCTGGAGAGCAAGCCTCGCGCGTTCGGCCCCATGAGCGCCAGCATGGGAAGTCCCGAGGTGACATCGCGGACATGCACGTGAGCGCCGTCCGGTATCGCGCGCGTCAGCCATGCCAGGTCGCGCCGCTGCGAGATGGCGATGGTGACGATGAGGAAAGACGTCTCGGACAGGCGAGTCACGGTGACGTCCGTCTCGATTCCCCCCGCATCGTTCAGCCACTGGGTGTAGACGACCTTGCCGATGGGTACATCGACATCATTCGCGCAAACATGATTGAGCAGGCCGAGCGCGTCACGGCCGTCCACCTGATATTTGATGAAGCAGCTGTGATCGAACAGCGTCACGTTGGCGGCCGTGTTGCGGCATTCCTCGCCGCAATTCTCGAACCAGCTCTGCCGGCCATAGGAATAGCCGATTTCGGGCCGCGTGCCCGGCGTGCCGAAGAAGCCAGGCCGCTCCCAGCCCGCAGCTTCCGTCATGCACGCGCCGAGCGCCAGAAGGCGGTCGTGAAAGGGGCTGCGCCGCACGCCGCGTGCCGTCGCGAACTGGCGATATGGCCAATGCATGTCGAACAGCAGTCCGAGCGTTTCAGTCGTACGGTCCTCGAGGTACTTGCGGTTGCCCTGGAAACTCTGCATCCGGCGGACGTCCACATCCATGAGCTCGACGGGCGGCCTTCCGTCGCGGATCCATGAGGCCAGTGCCTTGCCGACGCCGCCCGAGGAGAGAATGCCGATCGAGTTGAAGCCCGTCGCACAGAACAGTCCGCGTATCTCGGGCGTCTCGCCGAGCAGATAGCGGTCGTCCGGGGTGAAGCTCTCGGGTCCATTGAAAAACAGCTGGACGCCCGTCTTCTGCAAAACCGGCACGCGGCGTGCCGCCGCCTCGAGGTGGGGCGCGATGTGGTCGATGTCCTCCGGCAGGGTGCCGAACGAGAAGTCCTCGGCAATGCCCTTCTGCCCCCAGGGCTTGGCGTTGGGCTCGAAGAAGCCGACGAGGAGCTTGCCGGCATCCTCTTTGTAGTAGGTCCATTCATCGCCCAGGAACAGCACCGGCAGGTCGCGGGGCAGGCCCTCGACTGGCTCGGTCACGATGTAGAAATGCTCGGCAGCATGGAGCGGCAGGGTCACGCCGGCTGCGGCCGCCAGGTCGCGTGACCACATGCCGCCGCAGATCACGACGTTCCTGGCGTGGATAGGCCCGTCCCCTGTCATCACGCCGCGGGCACGGCCCTGCTCGACCAGGATCTGCGTCACCGGCGTATTCTCGAGAATGCGCGCACCGCCCATGCGCGCGCCCTTGGCATAAGCCATCGTCACGTCGGCGGGATTGACCTGCCCGTCCTGGGGAAACCAGAAGCCGCCGACGATTCCCTCGGTGCTGATGGGAGACCAGCGCTCCTTGATCTCCCCCGGGCTCACCGGCTCCACCGGCAGGCCGAAGTTGCGGCCCATCGAAGCGCCGCGCGCCAGTTCCTCGTAGCGGGCCGCCGTATTGGCCACGCGCAGCGAGCCGCGCCGCTTGAAGCCCGTGGCGTGTCCCGTCTCCTGCTCTAGCGTGCCGAAGAGCTCGCCCGTATACTTCGCCAGCTCCGTCATGCGGCGCGTCGCGCGCAGCTGCGTGACGAGGCCCGCCGCATGCCAGGTGGTGCCGCAGGTCAGCTGCTTTCGCTCACAGAGCACGACGTCGCTCATGCCGAGCTTCGTCAGGTGATAGGCGACGGAGCATCCCGCGATGCCGCCTCCCACGATCACGACGTCAGCGCTGCTCGGACTCTGATGCGCCATGGCGTTTGTCCAGGTTCTCCGTCAACGGGGGCCGGAAAAGCTCTCTTCCTTGGCATAGGGGAACCACCAGAAATCCTGGCTGCTCGCCTTGGGATCGATCATGACGAACTTGGTGTTCTGGAACTGCGCGAGGCCCTCGGGCCCCAGCTGCCGCCCGGTGCCTGAGAGCTTGCGCCCGCCGAAGGGCAGCGCGTCATTGTCGAGGAGCGGCGCGTTGATCCACAGGATGCCGGACTGGATCTCGCGCACCGCGCGGAAGATCTCCTCCGCATCGCGCGAATAGAGATTCCCTCCCAGCCCGAAGCGGGAGCGGTTGGAGAGTTCGATCGCTTCGTCGAAGCTCTTCACCCGGCAGATCGGCGCCACCGGGCCAAAAGGCTCCTCGTTGAGGATTTCCATGTCGGGCGTCACGTCCGTCAGCACCGTCGGCTCCACGAACCAGCCGCGGTTGAGCTCGGCCGGCCGGCCGCCGCCGGTCGTGACCTTGGCACCCTGCTTGCGGGCAGTGGCGATCATCGTTTCGAATCTTTCGCGCTGGCGCCTGGTCGCCATCGGCCCCATGTCGACGTCCTCAAGGCCGTTGCCCACGCGAAGCTTCTTCGCTTCAGCCGTGAGGCGTTCCACGAATTCGTCGTGGATCGCATCATGAACGTAGAAGCGCTCGGCAGAGGTGCATACCTGCCCGCAATTGAGATAGGCTGCGAAGGCCGCCCCGCGTGCCGCGATGTCCATCGGCGCGGACGGCATGACGATGAACGGATCGTTGCCCGAAGCTTCGATCAGGCAAGGCTTGAAGCTCTCCGCGCAGGTGCGCGCCACCGCCTGCCCGACGGGCACCGAGCCCGTATAGGCCACGCCATGTGTCTTGTTGCTGGCAATCAGCCGCTGGCCCACGCGGGCGCCTCCGGTGACGACCTGGATGAGGCCGGGAGGAAGTGTCGAGAACACCTCCATGAACTTCAGCGTCGTGATGCTCGTCTGCTCGTGCGGCTTGACGATGACCGCATTGCCGGCGGCAAGTGCCGCCGCCGCCTCCCAGCAGAGGAGCACGAGCGGATAGTTGAACGGCAGCACGATCACGATCGTGCCCAGCGGCTCCTTGATGCTGAAATGGAATTGTCCGGGCACAGTCGCACCCGCGATGCGCCCCGTTTCATGGCGGGCGAGTTCGGCGTAGTAATCGATGGCGGTCGCGCACCACGAGACTTCGTCCACGGCTTCCTTGAAGGGCTTGCCCTCCTCGCGCGTCAGGCATTCGGCGTAGAGCGCCTTGTCGCGGCGGATCACGGCAGCGATGTCATGAAGGAGGACGGCCCGGCTGCGCGGGTCCATGTCGTTCCAGCCGGCGCGAACGCTGTTGGCGATGTCGATGGCGCGATCGACCTCGGCGTCGGTGGCGTCGGCGATCTGGCCGAGGCGTTCTTCCGTCGCCGGTTCGATTACGTCGAGATGCTCCGTGGATGCGCTCGTCACCATCTCTCCGCCGAGATGGAGCTTGCCGGAGAGCCGCGCGAAATCCTGTTTTGCCGGCATCTTCACCCTCCCGATACCCCAGCCCGTGGGCTGACTTTGCTGTTTAATTTTTTTGTATTCATGACATAAATGGTTTTTATCGGCAAGCGGCATCGCGGCGCGCTTTACTTCCTGGCTCGCCGCCAGCATTCAGGGGCGTTTGCCACTGGGATTCGGGAGCGGAGATTGACGGAAAAGAGGTCACGGAAGGCGCAGCAGGGTGGTCGCAGGAAGACCTCCGCAGCCAAGGCGCGCTCGCGCAGCCAGGCGAATGACCTCGCCGTCGGCGCGAGACTCAAGGTAGTGCGCGAGAAGGCCGGGCTTTCGCAGCGCGAGCTGGCCAAGCGCGCGGGGGTCACCAATGCCACGATTTCCCTGATCGAGCAGGAGGCGCATGCGCCCTCGCTCGCCTCCCTTCACAGGATTCTGGCGGCCATTCCTATCTCCATGGCGGATTTCTTCGCCTTGCCGGCGTCGCAGCAGAACGTGCTCTTCTACGACCCGGAGAGTCTCGCTGTGGTGACGCGCGGCGCGGCGGACTTGCGGGTGCTGGGCAGCGAACGGCGGGACAAGTCGCTGCAGCTGTTCATCGAGCGCTATCGGCCGGGCGCGAGCACCGGAGTCGAGCCGGTGGTGCATCAGGGTGAGACTGCTGCGGTGGTGGTCCAGGGGGTGGTTGAGGTCGAGACGGGCGGCGAGGTGCGCCGAATCGAGGCTGGCGGCGGCTACCAGCTGATCGGCGCCCAGCCCTATCGCCTGAGGAACGCAGGCCGCACGATTGCCGTCGTCGTCTGCGCATGCACGCCACCGATGATCTGACGGGGGCCCACGTCAGAGGCTGCGGATAGGGATATTCGAGGTGTATAAGGGAATCCCCGCATACCCGCATGACTTCAGGAAAGTGTCGGTCGTACCATGCGCCACCTCCCGGAAAGCCGAGGGCCCGATCATCACGGAGCGGATGGGAAGAAGACCGCCTCCATCGACAGCGACTTCCATGTATGGGCTTACACCCATCCTCGTCGCTCGAAACGCAAGCGGACCGAGTTCCTCCTTTATTCCCCCGAGCACCAGCCTCCACTCGCTCTCGGGCTCGAAGGCCGGATGCTTGAAGTGAATGATGCAGCGGAGCACCAACTTGGCCATTGCCGTCTTCATCACGTCCATGTCCTGCTGTGCTACGTCCGCTGGAGCGTCGTGCTTCATGAACGAGTTGCAGGCCTGAAGAAGCTGATGGA
Organism: Aestuariivirga sp.; assembly: GCF_046294715.1. Taxonomy (GTDB): domain Bacteria; phylum Pseudomonadota; class Alphaproteobacteria; order Rhizobiales; family Aestuariivirgaceae; genus Aestuariivirga. Next base: position 250,840 of record NZ_JBKBKI010000001.1, read on the forward strand.
TCCTCGTGCGCTGACTCTGCTGCGAGTACTCCACCTTGATGAGAACAGGCCTCGGGGACAGCAGCCTGATCGCTTCGTCCCGCAAGTCCAGGCCTATCGCATAGGACGTCGTGTCCTTGCTGTACTCCCGCCACTGGGAAATCAGGTTCTTGCGGTCGCACAAGCAGAACAGGTATTCCGACCTCGCATTGGCAAGCTGGCGGACCCACAGTGGAAGGTCGGACAGCCGGCCGGAGATCTCTGCCAGCGCCCCTGACTGTCTCACCTCTTCGAAGCAGGTCTCGAATTCGCTCAGGCCATAGTCAAACTCGGAACCGTCGTTCATGTGGCCGTAGTAGGTCAGCCAGAGCTTCCTTGACCGGAGAATGCCGTGGAAGCAGGCGGTGCTGGTATAGTGATACAACTCGTCGGGTACGGCAGGCCTCTTGCTCACTGCCGGAACCTTGCTCAGCAGATGTTCCAGAATGGCTGCCAGGTCGAGCATCAGTCCTCCTCGATCGCTCAGAAATTGAGTCTGGTGTTCACAAGAGCGGGTATGTTCCCGGACGTGCCCCTGCATAAGCGTGATTGAAGATCAATTCTGGAGTGGAAACCCGTTGGCCGCATTGACGGCGGTCAAGAAGTGATGCGCGGGATCGTGGGCCGCATGGAGGGTTATGCTGATGACATTCCATGGAGCAAGAGCACAGGCCGGCATGGCTGTGCAGGCAGTCATCCGCGAACCCGTCTCCGGTGGACAATCCCTGCTAACAGGGAAGAAAACAGCGATCTCTCGCGTAATTGGCTCTATCCCCCAGTAAAGGGGGGACGATTCATCGCTTAAGATCAGCCTATTAATCCAGAAATCCCTGGAACTGGAACAGGGATCGATTCGGGAGGATCAGCGAGGCTAACTCCCCTCGCTAGTGAATTAATGATCTCCAATGTATAAACTAGCGCCAACTGCGACGGTCTCTGTTGAGGAGCTCGATTCGCTCCACCCCTCCTCCCTCACCTACGACTACAACGTGCCTTTGCTTTGTAACAACTTGTTCGCATGACGTTCCGAATTGGATCGTGGGACGAACCACCTCAATAAAACGGCCTTGCGACAAAACTCACTGAGCGTATATCTACACACATCGAGAGCGCGGACCACAATGTGGTTCGCGGTTACGCCAGGAGGCGGGCCGCTCTCGCAGATCACTGGGGATGATGACAAACTTGTCGTGGGCATTGCCCAAAGCACTTTGTTTGCTCATTGCCCATCAGGGGTCGCGAACCCGACACTCCCGCCTGCGCTTCACGCCATGACGGGGCACTAAAGGAGCCAAACATGGCAAATCAGCTCAAGAAACCTGGTCTCTCCGATGCGGTCGAATACGGAGAAAGCGACAACGTTGGTTACAAGAAACCGCCCAAGAAATACCAGTTCCAGAAGGGAAAGTCGGGAAATCCAAAAGGGAGGCCAAGGAGGCTAAAGACCCTGAAGCAAGCACTTCTCGAGGAGGTGCACAAGCAGATAAAGGTGGTGGCCAATGGCAAGCCGACAACGGTCGCCGGCTTACATCTGCTCGCTAAGCAGATGGTGAAAGCAGCAATCGAGCTCAAGAAGCCCGCGCTTCCCCATCTGCTCAAGCTGCTCCAAGAGGCGGAAGCAGAACGTGCCGATATGGATGCTGCAGCCGCTGCGGCGGAGAAGCAGGCACTGGAGAACCCGACTTTCTCGTGGACCGAGGAGCAAGAGGAACTGTACCGCGAACTCCAAGAAGTGCTTGCGGCTGAGAAGAAGGAAGAGTGAAATGACGAACAGAGTTGAGCTCACACGCTCCAACTTCACCGGCGGTCTTGCCGCCAAGAGCCGGATACGCCGGGAGACGATGGCAGCGTTGGCATCGGCTCCCGACATCACCAGGTCCCGCCGCAATGACATTCTGCCCAACTTGACTCTCGAGCAGATAAGTCTGTCGGATCTGAAGTCGATGCCCCACAGGACGCGAAAAGTCATGCCAGCACATGTGCGCGAAATGGTCGGGTCCATCTCAACGTTTGGGTTCTGTGTGCCCCTGCTCATTGGCAGAGAAAACCAGATCATCGACGGAGAGGTGACACTTGAGGCAGCCCGTCAACTCGGACTTGAAAAGGTCCCCGCGATTCGAGTCGGGCATCTATTGGAAACGGAACAGAGGGCCCTGAGGCTCGCCGTTAACCGGCTGGGGGAGAAGGGCGAATGGGACCTGGAGGCGCTCAGAAGCGAGTTCAAGGAGCTGGTCATTCTCGATGCGCCGCTTGAGGTCATCGGCTTCTCTCTCGACGAGATCGACCATGTCCTCCTCAATTATGAGGAAATCCCGGGCGTTGAGCCCGGGTCACTCGAACCGGAGCGCGGCCAGAGGGCAGTGGCGCGGCCAGGAGACGTCTTCTGCCTTGGCCCTCATCGGGTTGCCTGCGGAGATGCAACGTCGCCCATGGTGTGGGAGGGCTTGATGGCGCCTGCGGGAGCTCTCGCTCGGCTGGTGCTCACGGATGAACCCTACAACGTCCCCATCGCAGGGCATGTCTCGGGTAAGGGGCATCGCGAGTTCGCCATGGCTTCGGGCGAAATGTCGGATGTCGAGTTTCTGCAGTTCAACGAAGCATGGATGACCGAGGTTGTGGGCTATCTTGCAGACGGCGGGGTGTTCGGCACCTTCATCGACTGGCGCGGCTGCCCGATCGTGCACAAGGCGGCGACTGCCCTGGGCCTTGTGCCCCTTAACCTTATCGTTTGGGCGAAGACCAATGGTGGCATGGGGAGTCTTTACCGCTCCCAGCACGAGCTGTTGCCTCTGTTCAAGAAGGGGAACGCGCCACATGTCAACAATGTCGAGCTTGGCAAGCGCGGGCGGTACCGGTCCAACCTCTGGACCTATCCCGGCGCCTCGTCACTCGGCTCAGATGCCCGTCGAGGACTCCAGGATCATCCGACGGTCAAGCCGACAGCAATGCTCGAGGATGCTTTGCTCGATCTGACCAATCGTGGCGATCTCGTGCTCGATCCGTTCCTGGGGTCCGGATCTACGCTCATCGCCGCGCATAGCACCAGTCGGATCTGCTACGGTGTAGAGCTTGATCCGCTTTACGTTGATGTGATCGTCCGACGGTTCGAGGAGGTCACCGAACAGCTGGCGACTCTCTCGGAAACAGGTGAAACATTTGCTGCCCTTCGTGAGCGCAGGAAATGCGAAGTCGAGTTCGCTGAGGGCAAGGAAGGAACGGGATGAGTTCAGGATCGGGCGTAACTCAGCCGTAGTCTCCAGGGCATGCGCATCCCACTCAGATCCGTGTCACGTCGGTGCAAGTGCCTGACCGACCGGCCCGCCATGTCCACTGCAAGACGCAGTCCTCCTGTTCCCGTGTTTCAATGGCCCCTGGACGAACTCGACGCACCATGGCGACTGCTTCCGGAGCGTGCATCCCCAGTTCGACGAGCATGAGAGCCGCAACCGTGCCGGCGCGGCCAAGTCCGCCCTTGCAATGCACGAGCACCCGGGTACCCGCACGAACCCCGTCGATCAGCGCCGGTCCATGCTGGCGCCAGGCTTCCATGAAGCGGTGGTCGGGCACCGAGAAGTCGGTGATTGGCATGTGCAGCCACTCGATGCCGCGAGCTGCGGCCTGAGTACCGATCTCCATCACCCCGAGAGCACCGATCTCCTGCGGTTCGATGAGGGTGATCATCCTGGATGCACCCCAGCCCCTGATCGCTTCGAGATCCAGCCCGAGGTCGCGGTCCCATGCGCCCGACAGGGCCTCGAGCTGCTTCTTGCCCGGGCAGAAGGTGATGCCGATGGCACCCCTGGCGAAGGGTGTACCCACCTCGGCGATCTGCAGGGGATGGGTGATGCTGGTGCGGGGCGTCATGGAGAGGCCGTCCTTTCGAGTGACCGATGGTGGAGGCGGTCGGCCAGTTGGGTGATCCGATCACGCCAGGCGAGGAGGTCGAGCCACTCGTCCGGTATGCCGGAGACGCCCCACAAGGCCCCGGCGAGCTGGCCGGCGATTGCGGCCGTCGTGTCGGCATCCTCGCCGAGGTTTGCGGCAAGCAACACGGACTCAGGAAAGTCCTTGGCATTGCCGACGGCCCAGAGCGCCGCTTCAAGGTTGTGGATGACATAGCCCGAGCCCCGCACCTGCTTGCGATTCCAGCCGACCGTCTCCATCCGCATGGCGCGACCCACCTTCTCCGGCGTCCAGCCCGGCCGCGGCGTGAACAGCTCCGCCTTCCGCACCCCCCGGATCGCCTCGGCCACGAGTCCGGCGTAGGCCGCACAAGCAGCCATCGCTTCCTCGGCCCCGTGGGTCACCGCACTCTGCCGGCGGGCCACATCGAGGAGAGCTCCGGGATCGAAGGCATGGAGGATGGCAACGGGTGCGAGCCGCATCAGGGAGCCATTGCCGGCCGACTGCGGATCGGTGCTCCCCGCTACGGGGTCACCGCTCCTTCTGAAGCGATCCAGCGCCCCGCGGACCGTGTTCCCGATGTCGAAGCAGCGGCCATTGTGGGAATACTCCCCCTTCTCGGCCCAGTGGCAGAAACGCTCCATCAGGTCACGCTCGTCGAGACCACCCTTCTCGGCAAGGGAGGTGCCGAGCGCCAGCGCCATGGTGGTGTCATCCGTCCATTCGCCCGGTTTCAGCCGAAAGGGGCCGCCACCCACGATCGTGGTAAGGGGCTCGTAGCTGTCCTTCGGCCTGAACTCGAGAGTGGTGCCCAGCGCATCCCCGACCGCCAGCCCGAGGAGGGCGCCACGGGCGCGGTCACGCAAGGCCTGGTCCTGCATTTCGGGCATGAAATCTCCTGTTCCGGAACCGGCGGCTCCCGATTCCCCTTGATGTGGATGCATAAAGTGTTATGTTTACACTTATATATTCACCAGCTTAGTGTTGTCAACACACTTTTACCATGACCCAGTACTGCTACGACTATCCCCGGCCCGCGGTGACCGCTGACATTTGCCTCTTCACCGTGGTGGAGGACTACCTCCGGATCCTGCTCATCCGCAGGGGTGGAGAACCGTTCAAGGGACTCTGGGCGCTCCCTGGCGGCTTCCTGCAGGAGGAGGAAACGCTGGATGAATGCGCGGCTCGCGAACTCAGGGAGGAAACCGGCGTTGAAGTCGCCCATCTCGAGCCCTTCGCCACCTTCAGCGATCCCCGGCGCGATCCCCGCTATCGGGTGATCACCGCTGCCTACTTTGCGCTCATTCCCGCTGCCCGCCACGCGATCAAGTCAGGTTCCGATGCCGACGACGCTCAGTGGTACAGCATGGCGAGACTTCCAACGCTCGCTTTCGACCATCGGGACATCGTCCGCGTCGCCAGGCAGGCGCTTGCGGAGAAACTCGACCGGGAGCCCCTCGCCTTTGCGCTGCTCCCACCCCGCTTCACGCTAACCCAGGTCCAGAAAGTCTACGAAGCCGTCGAAGGTCTCCCCCTGGACAAGCGTAACTTCCGCCGATCGATCCTCTCCAAGGACTGGATCGAGGAGACCGGTGAGTGGGAACGCGGCAACCGCAGGCCAGCGATGCTGTATCGACGCAGCAAATGAATCTCCTGAGGCAATCGTGCCGCTTGCCACCCACGAAACCCGGTGACCCCGAGCGACTAAAGGATCGAACTCTCCTGGAGAGGATGCGTGGCGAAAGCACCCGAATGCGCTTCCGAGACTGGCGCTGGGCATGGTTAGGCGACTCCGACCGAAACCATCGACGAGCAGTGCAGAGGAGAATGCAGAGGGGAAGATTGTAGCAGGCTGTCTCGTGCCCATCGAGGACGTTCGTGCCGGAGGTCAGATAGCTGAGGGGAACACTGTCTCGCTGGCAGTATCGGCGGGTCCCGGGAAGCGACGGCACGCACCAGCGCCACCGCGCCCCCGGATGCCGAGAATCCAAAGTGTTGATGGCCGAGTGCTTGGAAGTGGCGGCTGTGGTGTCCCCCGTAAGTGTGTTTGCCATTCAGAAGAAGATCTTGATTTTCGTGAGCGCTTGACAACCATAGAAACCTCACCAGAAAGTTGCCGTGCGCATCTGGCGAGGGGGTCATGAGCGGATTGCCCGATTACTACGCTGTTCTCGGCGTGCATCCAGCAGCGGAAGACGAGGTTATAGCAGCAGCGTACAGGGCGCTTGCGAAGAAATACCACCCGGACGCAGGTGGCGAAGTCACTGCAGATCGCTTCGTAGGGGTGCAGGAAGCGTACGAAGTGCTCAGCAACCCCGAACGGCGAGAGGCCTACGACAAGGCTCGGTCGCGCAGGGAGAATGCGGCGGGCACAGAAATGCCTCCGGCAGATGAATCCCTGCGGCGGCCGCACCAGGCAGAGAGCACACGATCAGGCGAAGCGCCAGCAGCCCGCAATCCGGATCATTGGCGACAAATGGCATTGACGTTGGGTTTGGGCATCCTTGCGATTGCTGCCACCGTTCTTGTGGTGAAGGCAGGAAAGGACAACTACTTCACCATTACATCAGCTGATCAAGACGCAGATGGCGGCGCAGTTTCGAAGGCTCCATTCAGTAACATTGATGCAAAGGGAAGCATGGGAGAGCAGACCCAGGGGAACTCGGTTCCTGTGGATCCCAACGAAGTTTCGGCTGCAGGTGAGGAGACCGTGCAGAAGATGACAGACAGGATTCTACCAGGGCCGGGCGAGACTTTGCCGGCCCTGGACGACATCAGCAACGATCCTTCACCGTTCGAAAGCAAAGGCGACATGCCGGAGTCCGCATCGACCTCAAAGAAGCAGATCATGGATCGTCTGCCGTAATCAGCAGAACACCTCCCAGCTGGACGATGCGAATCACTGTCGAAACACCGTGAGGACGGAGGCGGTCTGTGCTTGTCAATGACCGCTCCTCGCTGCAATCTCATCCCAACTGGGCCGGCCGAATGGATGTCCTTTCAAGCCGTTCGCCTGACAGGTGGGAGGGTCCGACATGAAGCCAGCAGGCAAGGTCAGGCGCGTGGCGATCATCGGGAATGGCTTCATGGGACAGGGAATCTCGCAGGTCTTCGCCCGCGCCGGAAAGTCGGTGACGCTCATCGGGCGGAGTGCCTCCAGCCTCGAGAAGGCCATCTCCGCCATCAGCCGCAATATCGATGCCTTCGTGACACGGGGACTGCTGGATGAGGCAGAGGCCGCAGCCAGTCTGGCCAGGATCGCGACCTCGACGCGGATCGAGGATGCTGCAGCGGCTGACCACGCGATCGAGGCCGTGCCGGCAGTGCGGGAAACGCAGATCGAGGTCTTTGCGCGCCTCGATGCGGCCTGCGCACCAGACGTGGTGCTGGGCTCGACCAGCGGACAGCCGATCAGCCTGATGACCGGCGGCATGACACATCCGAAGCGCGCGGTGGCCATGCACTTCATCTATCCCGCCCAGCTCATTCCCATCGTCGAGGTGTGCGGTGGACCCCAAACGGCGCCGGAAGTGGTTGAGTGGGCCTGCGAACTGCTGCGGTCCGTGGGACAGACCCCCGCGGTGATGCAGAAGGAAGTGGACGGCTTCATCATCAACCGCCTGCAGTTCGCGCTGCTGCGGGAGGCATGGTCGATGTGGGCCGATGGCGTGGCGTCGGCCGAGGCCATCGATACCTCGTTCAAGCTGTCGCTGGGGCGGCGCTACTCCGTCACGGGACCGATCGAGAGCGCAGAACTCGGAGGTCTCGACATCATGCACAAGTTCGCCGAGTTCCTTCTGCCCGATCTGGATACCGCGAAGGCGCCGCCTCGGGCCGTGGGCCATCTGGTGGCGGCGGGACATCTCGGCCTGAAGAGCGGCCGGGGCATCTATGACTGGGCGGCGCGCGATGGGCAGGCCCTGCTGGCTGCACGTGCCGACCGCTTGTTCCGGCACCGGGCGGAGGATGACAGCAAGGCGTGACACCTGCGAATGGCGGCGCATATCGGCGTTGTCGACCCGTGAGTCTGAAGCTGAGCAGAAGGCTTTGGCGCCGGCGCCAAAACGTCAGGGCCTTTTATCGACGCTCAATGGAGAACCCCTGTTTGGAGGTGACCGACGCGCCCGGAGAGTTTCGAGGAGCACGGGCGTGGCACTGCGCCGGAGTTCGCTTGATGGAGATTTCTCAAGCCCGGTTCGGGGTCCCGACAACGTGACTGGTTAAGACTTGCCCCCAAACAGCTGACTTGCCATACGGCATAAGTCCCAGTCAACCGCCAGAGTTGCTTGTGACCACCTCTCAACGCTGTTTCAATACCGCGTCGGCACGGCTCGACAATGGATCGAATTGGATGAGCGTGCTCTAAATCGTTACCGCGTCCGCTGAGCTATTGTCCCGGCAGTACCACTCCAGTGGTAGCAACAGATCTCCCGGGAATTTTGCCTCGCGAGTTGTTAACGCACCTCTCCGACCGTTGCTTCGAGGCAATACAGGCACCAGCCGAGATATCCCGCCCGCGCTGCTTCGTACTGACGCTCTATTCGCGTTCGTGCTTCCTCGAACATCTGATCGCCCAACCGAGGCCGAAACTTGCTCTCGAGTGCCTGCAGGTTGTGTAGCACTGCCGCGAACGTCCACTCGGCGTTCTGTGTCGATTCAATCCTTTCGTGGACGATGAACCCCATTTGCGCGATGAATCGATCGTAAGTGTCCACTGACCAGAGGAAGGGCGCTCGAACATGTCGAATGAGCCCTTCACGGTCGTCATCCGGCATGTCATCCGACAAGGTCAGATCGGTGAACAACAGTCGCCTTCCAGGACGCACAACTCGCCGGGCCTCTGCAAACACCTGCTGGCGATCGCGCGCATACAGCAGCGCCTCCTGACAGATCCAGGCATCGCAACTCTTGTCTGGCTCGGGCAGTAAATGAAAGTCACCAAAGTCAAACGTGACGCGATCGTTTATTCCCGCCTCCCCTGCTCGCGCGCGAGCCTCTGCGAGCTGGTGTTCGGAAATGTTGGTGGCAAGGACTTCGACTTCTGCCGAACGGGCTAGGTGAATGGCCGTCGTGCCAACACCGCAGGCCACTTCGATGACTCGGTCTCCCGGCGATAGTTTCAAGGCTGCAACGATGTGGTCTTTGAGCCGATACTGAGCAGTAGCAAGCGCCTCTCCTTGCTCGACGAACAGTCCCATATGCAGGTTACCGCCCCACATCCGGGACATGAGTTGTGAGACTTGGGCATTGAAGTAGGATCGATATGCCTCCTGCTCGGCAAGAACTTCGTTTGATTGAGTCGGCATTGGACTGACCTTTCTATGGTCGCTGCGGCATGGCGCCGTTCACAGCACCTCAGCAGGCGGGTCCATCGACTTGAGAGTGCTCTTATCTGCGGAGCTTTACAAATGGAGTTCAGCATGTTTTATTATGACGGCAATAATAATACAAGCTTGCGAGGTGACCGCCTTGACCGAACTCGTAAATGCGCCCAAGGGGGTTGCCAGCTTCGACGGCCCGCAACTCGTCAGGCGCGAGGAAGCAGCCCGCTTCCTCTGGGGAGACGCCAAGTCGGGTCAGGTGGCGGACCTGATCTATGGTCGGAACGCGCGCATCAGCGCGCTCATCTTCAAATTGTGTCCCGGCGGCCTCTTCCGGTCCTCGGATACATGGAAATCCTACTTCGACCAGCACCGGTACTATTATGTCCTCAAAGGGCAGCTGACGATCCAGGACCCCCAGTCGGGCGAGGTCCAGACGGCTCGCGCCGGCGAGGTGATTTACTGGCGCGGCGCAAAATGGCACTTCGGGTTCAACTTCACTTCCGAGGAAACGGCGGTCCTCGACTGGTATGCCCCACAGGAGCGGGCCCCGCATATCCCGGAAATCGAGTTTGCCAAGACAAAGCCCGCTGCGGAACCGGCCAAGCCCGGCCGTTTCGATCTTCTGGGCAAGTGGCCTGAGAACTACCTAACGTCGGTTCAGGCCTCGCTCGGGTCCGGAGGCATTGTCCGGGTCTCGGAGCGGGAAGCGCTGGGCTTCATCTTCGGTGAAGAGAATCCGGTCCTTGAGAATATCCTGGTCAGTTCGAGCGAACTCACGGCCGGTACGGTCGCGCTGCCGGCGGGGGCCAAGAGCGACGCCCGCAGTCACCCCGGCGACAAGGTGATCTTCGCGCTCGAAGGGCAGACGCATGTCTACTTGCCCGAACTCTACCAGTGGCACGAGCTCAACCCCTGGGACGTGCTCTATCTCCCGCCGAACATCCCCCACCATTATTGGAACTACACGGGTGCGAGCTCCAAGTTCGCATTCATGGTCGTTCCCAAATACATCTGAAGAACACTACCAGGAGGAAACAATGAAACTCGACAAAGTGATACAGCTTGCGGCCCAGGGAAGGCTCAGCCGGAGGGAGTTCATGCAGGCCTGCATGGCTGCTGGGCTCCCCGCGGCCTCAGCCGGCACCCTCTTCTCATCGGCGGCGCAGGCAGCCCCCAAGAAGGGTGGCAACTTCCGCATCGCACTGGGGCATGGATCCAGCACCGACACGCTCGATCCGGCCACTTACCTTGATTACTACATGGGCACGGTTGGCTGGGGCACACTTGGAAATGGCCTCACCGTTTTTGATGAGAAAGGTAACGTCCAGCCGGATCTCGCGGAGTCCTTCGAGGGCTCGGACAAGGCCGCGAAGTGGGCGTTCAAGCTCCGGAAAGGCGTGGAGTTCCACGACGGCCGGACGGTCTCAGCTGAAGACGTCATTGCCTCGATCCGCCACCACATGGGTGAGGGATCGAAGTCCCCCGTCAAGGCGCTCCTTGAACAGGTCACCGACATCAAGGCTGATGGCGAGCAGATCGTCTTTCAGCTGCGCGCCGGCAACGCCGACTTCCCCTATATCCTCAGTGACTATCATCTGCCCATCATGCCGGCGAAGCCGGATGGGTCTGCCGACTGGGAATCGGGCATCCGCACCGGCGCCTATCAGCTGGTGGAGTATCAACCCGGCGTTCGGACGGCACTCAAGCGCAATCCCAATTACTTCGGGGAAACGTGGTTCGACACGGTGGAGGTCCTCTCGATCAAGGACCCCACGGCACGGACCAATGCCCTCACCAGTGGCGAGGCGGATTACATCGACCGGGTCGATCTCAAGACCCTGCAGTTCCTGCAGTCCGATCCGAACATCGAGGTGGACCAGGTCAGCGGCTATGGCCACTACACCTTCCCCATGAACGTCACCGTGGCGCCCTTCGACAACCCCGATGTGCGGAACGCCATGAAATACGCCATCAACCGGCAGGAGATCATCGACAAGCTGTTTGGCGGAATCGGTACCCCAGGGAACGACAATCCGATCGCGGCAAGCATCAAGTATGCCGTCGACCCGCAGCCGGTTCACACCTATGATCCGGAAATGGCCAGGAGCCTCCTGAAGAAGGCGGGGCTCGAGTCACTCAAGGTGGACCTGTCGGTCTCGGATGCGGCCTTCGCCGAAGCTGTCGACGCGGCGTTGCTGTTCCAGGCCAGCGCCGCCAAGGCGGGAATCGAGATCAACGTCGTTCGCGAGTCGAGCGATGGTTACTGGGACAATGTCTGGCTGAAGAAGCCTTTCGTTGCCAGCTTCTGGCACGGCCGGCCGACGGTCGACTGGTTCCTCACCTACGCCTACGCAGCCGACTCGAACCAGAACGAGATCTTCTGGAAGAACCCGCGGTTCAACGAGCTTCTCGAAGCCGGACGGTCCGAGCTCGACGAGGCCAAGCGGGCTGCGATCTACGCCGAAGCACAACAGCTCCTGCATGACGATGGCGGTCAGATCGTGATCGCCTTCCCGAAGTTCGTCTCCGCCCACAGCAAGCGGGTCAGCCATGGCGAACTCATCCCCGGCTGGGACGTCGATGGCATGAAGATCGCGCAGCGCTGGTGGAGCACGTAAAAGAGCGCTCGTCTTGCGCCTGGGGGCCGCTGCATCCACCGGTGTGGCAGCGCCTCGGCTTTCGCGAAAAGAGCTTTATCCCTGTTGAATGCTGCGGTAGCGAAGTGGCGGCAGGCCCTGCATCCTGTCTCCTGGAACATCGGACATGCCGAAGATCATCGACCATGAACAGCGCCGCCACGACATAGCGCTCGCGGCCTGCCGGGCCATCAACCGCCACGGCCTCGACACCGTCACCCTGGCGCAGATTGCCCGCGAGGCGGGAAGCACGACGGGCATGCTTGCCCACTATTTCGATACCAAATGGGATGTCATTCTCGCAGCACTCAGGCTGATGCATGACCGGCTCGAAAGCCGCATGGCGAAGCGCATCGCGAGCCAGGACGGTAACCTGACGGAGCTGCTCGCCGATACATTACCGATCGGAAGCGAGCGGCGGGCGGAGGCCGCGGCCTGGCTGACCTTCTGGGGCTCGGCTCTGAAGCACCCCGAATTGCTGGAAATGACCAAGAAGACCCACGCCGACTGGCGGGCTATCGTTGCCCGGTGTGTCGCGCAGAACCACCCGTCTTCGGGAACCTGGACAACAGCCGTCCGGGACGAGGTCGTCTCCTCAATCGTCATGTTCATGGACGGCCTGTCGGTGAAGGGTCTCACCAGGGCAGAGCAGTATCCGCCGCGCCAGCTCAGGAAGCTGCTAGAGAACCATCTGCAGCGGTTGCTCGCATGGGCCGACGAACAGGTCTAGGACCAGCGTCGAACAGCGCGGCTCTGATTGCGGAGGCTGGAATGCCTTTCAGCGTTGAGGAATTCTTCAGGGTCTTTGCGGACTACAATGCCGCCATCTGGCCGCTCCAGGTGGTTGCCCACGTGATAGGGCTGGCCATCCTGGCATTGCAGCGTTTTCCCTCTCGCGGGAGCGACATGGCGATCATGCTGCTCCTTTCCGCGATGTGGGCGCTGAACGGGATTGCCTACCACCTGATGCATTTCTCGGCCATCAATCCGGCAGCGCGGCTCTTTGCCATGCTATTCATCGCTCAGGCCGCCCTGCTTTTCGCGGCACCCTTCATTTGGCGCGGCATCGTTACGCCTGCGCGGCGCGGCGCGATGGCTGCGGTGGGGCTCGCGCTCGCCCTCTTCGCGCTTGCCGGATACCCGCTCGTGGGACTGATGGCCGGGCACAGCTATCCCGCCGTGCCGGTCTTCGGCGTGGCGCCCTGCCCGACGGCGATCTTCACGATCGGCATTCTGCTCACGGGAGAGCAGAAAGCAGTGCGCTGGCTCTTGATCGTGCCTGTCATCTGGTCGGTCATCGGGGGATCGGCAGCGGTGCTCCTGAACGTCCCTCAGGATTATGCTCTGGTTCTGGCCGGCCTTGCTGGTCTTGCCCTGCTGGCAAGGAGCTTCACCCGGCATCGAAGTGCCCTGCCTCAGGACCATTGAGGCGGTTCGAGTTACTTCGCGAGTTCAAGGGCGAGGCAGATCCACGTCATTTCTATAGAGGGAAAACAGCAGAACGGTGCGTGTCCGCCGCGTTGGTTCCCATTGGACCCATGCGACGCCCTCGCCGCACCACGGCTAGCCTCTCTCTAGACCGCGCAACGTTGACGGCGAGCAGTTCCAGGAGAAAGATAATGTGCAGCTCGCCTCACCTGGTCTCGGGGTTCAGTTACCTCATTGCTCGACATGTTGATGGCACGGATGCAAAGGGGGTGGCGAGATCCAGCCGCTGCTGAACATATGCGTAACGGGGGGCACTTGCACCGCTCACCGCGGTATCGATGCCTCGGAATGACGGTCGAGACGGTCAGGAGGCGCCGCTACACAAACAACTTGGGTTGGCAGAAGGCAGGTCTTCCCAGAGCTGCTTCGCTCACTTGCTAGAAGATCTCAATAGTGATTCCTTGTGGGGTGGACGAGCCCTTAGACCTTCACGCGCATGGCCTTGTTCTCCGGATCATAAGGAGAGGCAGGGATGACTTGAGCCTTACGCTCCTGACCTACGACATGTACGGTGAGTTCGGTGCCGGGAGCCGCGGCGGCACGGTCGATGAGTGCCAACGCGAGGCTCTTCTTTACAGTGTGGCCATAGCCACCCGAGGTCACGTAGCCCACGCGCCGGCCGTTCTGCCAAACGGGCTCATAGCCCGAGGCATCGGCGTCGGTCGCGTCGATCTCGATCGTGGCCAGCACGGTCGTGGCACCTTCCTCACGCTCGTTCAGTGCCGCTTTCTTGCCAATGAAGTCCGGCTTCTCGAAGTCGATAAAGCGACCCATGCCGGTCATGCCCGGCGTGTAGCCCTGGCGGAACTCGGCGGACCAGATTCCGAAGCTTTTCTCGAGTCGGAGCGAGAGCAGCGCGTTGTATCCGTATTCTACGAGACCCAGATCTTTGCCGGCAGCGAGAATGGTATTGCGCAGCACGGCATGCTCGACTCCCGCGCAGTTGATTTCGTAGCCGAGTTCGCCCGCAACCGAGAGCCGTGCCACGCGACAATGCAGCAGGCCAATGTCCATGCTCTTGCAGCCGAGGAAAGGAAGTGCGGCGCTCGACACGTCATCCTGCGTCAGTCGCTTCAACAACTCATGCGCTCTCGGGCCTGAAAGCGAGAAGCCGGTGACGACGTCCGAGATGTCGTGGACCTCTGCACCTTCAATCAGGTGATCTTCGAACCAACGCATGTGCCACTGGCGGAGATAGTAGGACCCCATGATCCACCACAAGCCATCGCCCCAGTTGAAGACCGTGAGGTCGCCCTTGAGGCGGCCATCATGGCCGAGCATAGGGGCAAGCTTCGCACGACCCGGCGCCGGGAGCTTGCAGGCTAGAAGGCGGTCAAGATAGGCCTCCGCCTGGGGGCCTTTCACCTCATAGCGCGAGAATGCCGAGATATCGAGCAAGCCGACGCTCTCACGCACCTTGCGGCATTCGCTGCGTACGATGTCGAAGGCATTGGAGCGCTTGAGTGTCGGTTTCTCCTCGAAGCCTTTCGGCGCGAAATAGAGCGGCACCTCTAGGCCCCACGAGCAGCCCCAGCGCGCGCCCGCCGCTGTCATGTCGGCATAGGCGCCCGGCGTCCTGAGCGGACGGCCCGCCCAGAGCTGCTCGTTGGGATAGGACATCACGAAACGGCGTGAATAGAACTGTCCAGTAGTCTGGCGGATATATTCACGGTTGGCGGTGAACTCACCATAACGCGCAATGTCCATGCCATAGATGTCGGGTTCGGGTTCCCCCTGCACGATCCACTCGGCAAGTGACTTGCCCACTCCGCCACCCTGCAGGAATCCGGCCATCACCCCACACGCCGTCCAGTAGTTCTTGAGGCCGCGCACGGGACCTACCAACGGATTACCGTCGGGCGAAAACGTGAAGGCACCGTTCACCCACCGCTTGATTCCGGTGTGGTTCATCACAGGATAGCGCTTGTAGACGAAGGCGAGTTCCTCCGAAATGCGGTCAATGTCCTCCTGGATCAGGTCGAAACCATAATCCCAGGGGGCGCCATCCATGTTCCAGTGCTTGAAGTTCTTCTCGTAGATGCCCACAAGCACGCCCTTCCCTTCCTGGCGTACATAGGTGAAACCCTCGAGGTCAATCATCATTGGGATCTCACGGGCCATCGCCTGGATCTCGGGTATCGATTCCGTGATGAAATAGTGATGCTCCATGGGCGTGAGCGGAAGCTCGATGCCCGCCATGCGGCCCACCTGCTTGGCCCAGAGGCCGCCAGCGTTCACCACATGCTCCACAGTGATGGTGCCCTTCTCGGTGACGACGCTCCAGCTGCCGTCGGGCTTCGGGTGAAGCTCGAGGACGCGGTTTTGCTCAATGACGCTTGCACCACGCATGCGGGCCGCCTTGGCATAGGCGTGAACGACGCCCGACGGATCGATGTAGCCCTCGCGTTCAGCATAGAGCGCACCCAGCACGTCGCTCGTGTCGAACAATGGGCAGGCAGCCTTCACCTCATCGGGACCGGCAAGGTGCACGTCCTCAATACCCATCGTCTGAAACACGCGGTAGGAAGCCTGAAGCCACTCCCAGCGCTCGGGAGCCGAGGCGACCGAATAGCCACCCGTCATGTGCATGCCGACACTCTGGCCCGATTCCTTCTCGATCTCGGAGAGGAGGTCAATCGTATAGGCCTGAAGGGCAGCGATGTTTGGATCGGCATTGAGCGCGTGGAAACCGCCCGCCGCGTGCCAGCTCGAGCCGGCAGTGAGTACCGATCGCTCGAGCAGGACTGTGTCCGACCAGCCGAGCTTTGCCAGATGATAGAGCACCGAGGCCCCGACCACGCCGCCGCCGATGACGGCCACCCTGTAATGCGGTTTCATGATGCTCCCCCTACCCTGCGTTGCCCTCTCGTCCGGCGCGTCAGCGAGGCATGATAGCTATGATCCACTTCAGCAAAGCCTCGTTCCGGCTTGACCGTCGAACAGGAAGAACCGCCGCTCGTCGGCCGCCAGCGTCACGCGGGCGCCAATCTGGGGGAGCCACTCGCCTCCGATGCGGGCCACGAGATTGACTCCCGCCGCGCTGACCTCGACGATGGTCTCCGGACCCAGGGGCTCAACGACCTCCACCACGCCATCGATCAGAACTGTGCCGGTCGCCTCGTCCTCCTTTGCAGCAAACCTCAATTGCTCGGGTCTGATGCCGATTTCCACCTTCTGCCCATCGCTTACCGAGGTGCGCTCGGCAGCGAGCGCCAGCGAAAATGCGGACGAGACGGCAATGCTTCTCCCCGCATGCGACTCGATGCGCGCAGGAATGAAGTTCATCGCGGGGCTGCCGATGAATTCGGCCACGAAGCGATTCGACGGGTTGCGATAGATTTCGAGAGGCTCACCTGACTGCTGGACCACGCCATCCTTCATAACCACGACGAGCTGTCCCATCGTCATGGCCTCGACCTGATCATGCGTGACATAGACAATTGTCGTTCCCAGTCTGTTGTGGAGCTTAATGAGTTCGCTCCGCATGGCCGTCCGCAGCTTCGCATCAAGATTCGAAAGCGGCTCGTCGAACAGGAACACCGATGGCTCTCTCACGATCGCCCGCCCTAGGGCGACACGCTGCCGCTGCCCACCTGAGAGCTGTCTGGGTTGACGATCCAGAAGGCCGCCGATGCCGAGAATGCTCGAGGCCTTGTCAATCCGGCTCTCGATCTCGAGTTTTGGCAATCCCTTCAGTTCCAGGGCAAAGCTCATGTTCCGCCGGACGGACATGTGCGGATACAAGGCATAGCTCTGGAACACCATAGCGATGTCCCGGTCCCGGGGCCTGGCGCGCGTCACATCCCGCTCGCCAATCAGGAGCCGCCCCGCACTCGCGCTTTCGAGGCCAGCGATCAGCCTCAGAAGCGTAGTCTTCCCGCAGCCAGATGGGCCCACAAGGATGACGAACTTGCCGTCGGGAATGTCGAGCGAAACATTGTCGACGGCAGTCACGGCGCCCGAAAACTTCTTGGTAATGTTCTCGATCTTCAGACCGGCCATTCGTTACAACCTACATGACAGAAAGAAGAATGACTTCGACTACGACGAATGCGGCGACAGCCCAAAAGCGCAACTCCCCGGGAGTGAACAGCTGCGTACGCCGATTCAGAGGCAGCATCGCTAGCTGGAGGGGAAGAGAAAGCGCAAGAGCAAGGATGTGCTGCATCGAATTATGTCCCTCGGCGTGCAATCAGCCAAAGGAGCAGAGTCACCAGAAGCGGCACGCCAAAAAGACTCCACGGCACGACGACGAAGATCGGAACTCCGGCTCCGAGCAGCAAGATGTTTCCGAGCACGCCGATCCAGCAGCACAGGATAGCCCAGGCAATGCCACCCTCGTCCGCGTCGAACCTGATCCACCTTCTCCAGCTCATCCCTTGACAGCCCCGAAGGTGAGGCCCCGGATCAGGTGGCGTTGGGCGATGAAGGTGAAGATAATGACGGGTATGGTCTGAACGACTGCCGCCGCTGCGACCTCGCCCCATAGTGTGCCGGTGTGCATTGCGAGACTTGGGATCATCGCGGGCAGCGTCGTCGCCTTGCCGGCGGACAGGATGAGAGCGAACAGCAATTCATTCCAGCTGAATATGAAGATGAAAATTGCAGCCGTGACGAGACCGGGCAAGCTGATCGGCAGGCAGATCCTCGAGAACAATTGCCATTCCGTGCAACCGTCGAGGCGGGCGGCCTCCTCGATCTCGGCCGGAATTTCCTCGAAGAACGTCTTCATCATCCAGACGACGAGCACCAGGTTGAAGGTAGCATGCGCCACGATGACGCCGATTTGAGATTGCAGAAGGCCGAGCTTCGAGAAAAGAAAATACATCGGCAGGGCATAGGCGACGGGCGGCCCCAGGCGGGTCGCGAGAATGTAGAAGAAGAGATGGTTTCCGGCGGGCACCTTGTAGTGAGTGAAGGCATAGGCAGCGAGGGTTCCTACCGTCAGCGCGATGACCGTGCTGGACAGTCCCACGATAGCACTGTTCATAAGATAGGAATCGAAGCCGCGCGAGAACAGCATGTTTGTATAGTTGAACCAGCTGGGATCCTTCACCCAAACCGGAGGCGTGGTGAGAATGTCGGTCCGCGCCTTGAAGCTCGTCAGAACGATCCAGAGATAGGGGAACAATGCGATCGTAGCGATAAGCGCCAGCGCCAGCCAAAGGAGCGGGGATGCCTTTCGGTTCATTTTGCCGCCTCGACCGTTTCCCGCGACACGACCTTGTAAAAGATCGAAGCGACGAGAAGCGAGAAGAAGGCGATCAGGAGGCACACGGCGGCCCCAATGCCCAGGTCCCATGACACAAAGCTGGTGCGGAAGGCGAAAACGCTCATCAGCTCGGTGGTGTTGCCAGGTCCGCCTTCAGTGAGCACATGTACGATATCGAAGGTTTTTGAGGCATCGATCGTGCGGAACATGATCGCCAGAATGATCATGGGCCGCAGCAGCGGCAGTTCGATGTGCCAGAAAATCTGCCAAGTGCTGGCGCCATCGATATCGGCAGCCTCGATAGGGTCCTGAGGGATCGAGAAGAGCCCCGCCAGCATGAACAGCATCATGAACGGGGTCCATTCCCAGATATCGACGACCATCAGGGCGATGAAGGCCGTGGTGGGATCGGAAAACAGAGGCACGCTTTTGAAAAAGCCCATCTTGTTGAGGTAGTAGGTCAAGAAGCCGAAGCTCGGCATCAGCATGAAGCGCCAGATCATCCCAACCACGACTGGTGCAATCATGGTCGGTATGAGCAGGATGGTGATCCAGAACCGGCGCCCCCAGAACTCCCGGTTCAGGATCTTTGCAAGGGCGAGACCGAGCATGAACTCGGCGGGCACTACGACCGCGACGAATATCAAGGTGAGCCAGAGTGAATGATAGAGATTCGAATCATCCCCGAGCGCGAGGCGGTAATTGTCGAGGCCGACGAACTGGCCGTGCTGGAAGACGTCCGTCAGGCTCAGGTTGCGGAAGCTGTCCGTAAGGGCGATGACCGCGGGGAGGAGCGATGAGAACACCAGGAAGACGATGACGGGCACAATGCAGATGATCATGAACCGGCGCGCCTCGCGCGCGGAAAGATCCTCGTGCCCGCCCCTCTCGTCAGCGATATCAGCTGTGCCCGTTAATGCACGCACCTGCAGGTCCCTTCGGACGTCAATTCGGAGAGTGACGAGCGCGGCCGCATCCGGCCGCGCCCATTCTTATCATGCCGGACTACTGCGAGCTGCTCATCAGCTTCCGGCCCTTGTCGGCAGCGTCCTTCAAGGCCTGTTCGGCAGTCATCTCGCCGCGTGCGGCAGCCTGAAGGTTGTCGATCAGGATGGTCGAGATCTTGCTCAGTCCAGGCGGATGAGCGCGGGCGATAAGATATCCCTTGTCGATGATCTCGCGTGTCACCTGAGCGCGCCCTTCACTGTCATAGGCCTTGTCGAACCACGGATCGCGCTGCGGCGATGTGCAACCCATGCCCTGGCAGCGAAGTGCGACATCTTTTGACGCAAGCCACTGAAGGAAGAGAAATGCGGCTTCAGGGTTTTTGGAGGACGCTGGGATGAACCATGTCTGTCCCTCGGCCCCGGTCTGGTGCGTCCCCGGCACCGGATAGTAGGCCATCTTGCCTGCCACTGCCGGGCAGCCCTGGTCAGATGAATCCTCCAGGAAGGGTGTCGTGTCACCCCAGGTCGGATAGGTGTAGAGCTTGCCCTTGCACATATCCGAATAGGTATTGTCCCAGGTGTATTCGAGGTAGCCCGGCGGCACGAACTTTAGGAGTGAGAGCCAGTATTCAAGCCCTTTGATCCCTTCGGGGCTGTCGAAGGCGATATCCTCTCCGCTCTTGAAGCCTTCTGCTGAGGGCAGCCGGCCGTCGCCCTTGAACATCAGGCCGCCGAATGCATTGAGGAACATCTCGAAGTCATACTGCGTGGCAAGGTAGCGCTTGAGCGACACGGCGGTGCCGTAGAAATCCTCGGTCAACGCCTTATCGCAGAGATTATCACCCGCCTTTCGTGTGAAGAACTCGGCCACGTCGCGGAACTGCTCCCACGTCTCAGGCTTCAGGGGGAGGTCATACTTGTACTTCTCCTTGAAGGCGGCCTGCTCCGAGGTGCATTCATGGATGTCCTTCCGCACGACCATGAAGCGGGGTATGAAGTGGTAGGGCAATCCATAGATCTTGCCGTTTTCCATGGAGGAAAAGGCGAGCGTCTCGGGGATGAACTGCTTGTATGGATCGAAGTCCGGATCCCGGAGCTTCGGGTCGTCGAGGAAGTCCTGTACCGGCTTGACAAAGTCGCGCGCGATCCACAAGCCGACATCGACCGAGGTCACCTCGTCGCAATCGTAGATGCCCGTATTGTTCATAGCATCGGCAAGCATCTTCTGATTCATCACCGCCAGATCTGCGGTTTCCCATTCCACCTTTATTCCGGTGATCTGGGTGAATTCCTCCGACAGTTTCTGATAGGCGAGAGCGGGGGCATAACCGTCGCCCATACAATGGAGCGTCGCCCCCGCATAGGGTTTGGCGGCTTCGGCGAGGGACCATGTCTCAGCCTGAGCCGAGCCGGCGATCAAACCCGCTGAAGCTGCGAGTGCCACTGCCGCTCGCAGACATTCGGCCACTAGTCGCTTGATGTTGACCATTTTGAGCCTTTCCTCCCTGAACGTCTTGTTGAAGGCAGATCAATCGAAAACAATACGTGGCAAATAGCAGGACACCACCCAGTTGGGTTGATCGACGACCTCGCTGATCCGCATGTCTGCACAGACGCTGCAGAGCATGTAGGCATCCGCGGCATTCATATTGTGCTGCTGACCCAGGAGATCGATCATGCCACGGACGGCGTTCTTGGTAGCCTCCATCAGATCGGGCCCAATACCGGTCGTGACCTCGTAACCCTTGGCGTCGAGATGGCGCGTCACCGGCCCGCTCGTGCGGAAGCGCGGGAAGCGCAAATTGGCGCCCTTTACCAGTTCAAGCTTGGCCGCAACGCTCATTGGAGACTCGATGGCCGTGCCGCAGACTTCTCCATCGCCCTGCGCCGCATGGGTGTCGCCGATGGAGAACAGCGCGCCTTTGACCTTTACCGGCAGATAGAGTTCAACCCCCACTGTCAGGTCGCGGATATCCATATTGCCGCCGGCTGAGTGCGGGGGGATCGTGCTGTGCTTGCCGGACTCCGCCGGTGCGACGCCAATCGTGCCGCAGAAGGGCTTCAGCGGAACCTTGGCGCCGGGACCGTAAAGTGCAGACTGCGAGAAGCTCTTGTCGTATGACCAGATGTTCAGTGCTGGCTCTGGAAAATCGTCGGCGAGAAGCCCGAACCCAGGAACGATTGCCGTCCACGCCCAGCCGGATGACTGGAACCCGAGGAGCGTCACTTTCAGTGCATCGCCAGGCTCTGCGCCATCGACATAGATCGGTCCGGCGATCGGGTTAATACGGGAAAAATCCAAGGTCGCGATGTCGCCAACGGTGGATTTAGCGGTGATCTGACCGCATGTCGCATCGATGTCACGAAACTCGATCGTGTCGCCCGGCGCGACGGTCATCGCAGGCTTGATGGAATTGTCCCAGCAGAGGTTCTGCTGATGTTGGTGGATGGTATGCTTGCAGCCAAGCGTATGTTCGTGTTTCTTCTGGTCCATGTCCCGTTTCCTCCGTGGGCCGAACGTTAGTTACATCGATTTCCAGTCTCCGATCCTCTCGAAAGCCTGCGAGGCGCGAAGTACCGTGGCTTCGTCGAACTTGCGGCCGATCAGCATCATGCCCACGGGGAGACCATCGATCATTCCGCAAGGCACGCTCATCGCCGGGTGACCCGACGCGTCGAAGGGGCAGGTGTTGTTGATCATCTCCAGCGCCCGCGCGAGATTCTCCTCGCGGCTGCACCCGACTGGGGGGAGGGGCTGGGACTTCATCGGCGTTGTCGGCATGACCAGGATGTCGAAACGCTCCAGGGCGTCGTCATAGGCCTTGCGGAGCAGCCGTCGCAGGTTCTGGGCCTTCGCATAGTAGCGGCCGTGATAGAAGCGTTGCATAAATTCACCGGCGAAAAGAACCAGCTTGACCGTATCGGGAAGATCGTCTGGCCGCGAACGCCAGCCGCGCGCATAGGCCTCGATCATATTGGTGGGGTAATAGCCTTGCCAGTTCGTGCCAGCGCCATTCCCCTTGATCATCAGATCCGTCGCGCCCTCCGCGGCGATCGCAGTCCAGATGGCCACTCCATCGATATGCATTGGAATCGATACGTCTTCGACCGCGGCTCCGAGCTTCTTGAATCGGGCGCCTGCGGCGCGCACCTTTTCGTCCACGGCAGCCTCGCTCTCCGGTCGACCGAAGCCTTCCTTCACGATTCCGATCCTTAGATCACGCACACCATCGTCGAGATGTGCCATGTAGTCTTGAGTATGACATTCGAATTGCCGCGGATCGAGAGGATCACGACCGGCAATTACGGAAAGCAACAACGCCACATCCGCGGTTGACGCACAGATCGGACCGGAATGGTCGAGCGTCATCTCGATGGGGAAAACGCCGGTGCAAGGCACCAGGCCGTAAGTGGGTTTCAGTCCATAGACGCCACACCATGATGCCGGGATGCGGATCGAGCCGCCCTGATCGCCGCCCAACGCCATATCGACGCTCCCGGAAGCGACAAGCGCGGCACTGCCGCTCGATGATCCGCCTGCGGAATACCCTGCGCGATGAGGATTGTGCACTGCAGCGATCTGGTTGGTGTGGCTTCCACCCGAGAAGCACAAATTTTCACAGGCTGCCTTTCCGATAATCGTGCCACCTGAATCGAGAATACGTTCGGCGATCGTCGCGTCTATATCGGGAACGAACCCTTCCAAAACGGCAGTGCCATTCATCATCGGGACCCCGGCCAGGCACGTCGTGTCCTTGAGGGCGATAGTGCGTCCCTTTAGCTTGCCGTCCTCTGCTCCCTTCACTTCGGCACGCCAGTACCAAGCATTGAATGGATTGTCCGACGGAGCAGGCCGATAGCCCGGCGTCCGCGGATATCTGACAAGCGGCTTGGGCTCGGCCATGCGGTCGATCGACTCATAGGCCGGCAGCAAGCCCTTAATCAGCCCAACGAAAGACTCAGCGTCGGTTTCAGAGAGCGTCATCCCGAAATCGTTTGCCAGAGCCTGAATCTCATCGGAGTTGGGCGTACGGACACTCATCTCTTCCTCCCAGACGCTGCCGGCAAACAGGGGCGACGATCTTCGCCAGCCCACTTTATGAGATTGGATCGCCTTTTACATGTTGTCAACATGTGAAGTAATTGTCTAGCTGGATCCTTGCTACCAACCGCCGTGGTGCTCGCAGGAGAGAGTTCCAAATGACCAAAACCGCAAAGCGAATGAAGCACTCCGTTACCAGGCATGTACGCTCTCAGGCCGAGAGGAAGCTGGATCTGCTGGCAGAGCTTGTACCCCTGCTCGCCCGCGCCGTGGGACCCTTGTGCGAAGTCGTGCTGCATCAAAATACCACTTCGCCGCCGACCATCCGTGCGATTGGCAATGGCCACATCACCAACCGAGCGATCGGTGACCTCATGACCCAGATCTTCGTCGATGGTCACGACGATACGCGGCGCGCGGATGCCCTCTTCAATTACATGTCTACAATGCCCGACGGACGGCAGATCCGTGTATCCCTCATTCCTGTGCGCCACGGGAGGCAAGTGATTGGCTATATTGCAGTAAATTTCCTGGTCCACGACCTCGAGATGGCTGTTCAGGCGCTCTCGATGCTCTCCAAACCGGAGCCGCATGATTTTGCGATCACTGAAAACTTCACGTCCCCTCGCCAGGTCATCGTCCAGACTGCGACTGAGTATCTGCGCCTGAAGGGACGGACCCTCGCGCTCCTCTCCACCAAGGAGCGGAGGAGCCTCGTCAAGCACCTCAAGGCGCGAGGAATCTTTCAGATGCGGCGGGCAGTCGACGAAGTTGCCGGTTTGCTCGGTATCAGCAGAGCGGCGGTTTACAATTATCTGTCCGCGATGAAGTGAAGCCCCCGCGGTACCGGCGTACATTGCGCCTACAAGTTCCCACGTCCCGCTTGCGAGTTGACGGGTCTTTTCAGGCGCAGGTTTCCGCTCCCGCGTCCAGCAACTCTGATCATCAAAAATCGTAATGAGCGCAAGGCTTGCACTAAAGTGACGTCAAACTAGTCCTTCCCCGCGCGTACTCCCACTGCAATCAAAATACCAGACATCGCAACGGTCAAGGTTGCCACTGCGCAAATCTCTGGCGTGACACCTCGGCGCAACATTGCCCATATCTGCATCGGGAGGGTGTTTTCCGTTCCGGTGAGCAGAAAGGTGATGGCCACCTCATCAAAACTCAAAGTGAACACTAGGAGGGCGCTTCCGATGATGGCTCCCTTCAGGTTCGGAAGCGTCACACGGAGGAACGTTTCGATATAGCCGGCACCAAGGTCGAGACTGGCCTCCTCAATATACCGGTCCATGCGGCGGAGGCGCGCTGCGACCTGCCCGATGACCACTGGCAGCCATGCCACCGTATGCCCAAGGACAACAGCCCATAGCGAAAGGCCGATCCCAAAGCTTTTGAGAAGAAGAAGGATTGAAAGCCCCGTAATGATGCCGGGAATCATGAGGGGCAATGTAAAAACGTGATCGACGATGCCGCTGCCCGTGAACGCAAATCGGTTGAGGGCATAGCCGGCAGGCACGCCGAGAAGGATCGTGAGTGGTACGACCCCCGCAGCGACGCTGATGCTATTGAATACCGAGTTGAGGAGTTCCGTATTGTTTGCCAGTGACACGTACCAGGAGAGAGTGAAACTCTGGATCGGGAAGGTCAGCGACCGGCTGCCACTGAAGGAGTAGGCCGCAAGTAACGCGAGCGGAGCATAGAGGAAGATGAATATCGCGACGCCGAGCAACTGGCTGGACCGTCGCAGGCCGCGTGACCATCGGGCGAGTTCATTATTCATACTGCCGCTCCAGCAATCTCGCCAATGCAACGGCGACCCCGACAACAGCAATCACGACGATGGCCAAGGCACTACCGAATGGCCAATCGAATGCCGAGCCGAATTGATTAATGATGACGCTGGACACCATGATCCCGCTGGGACCGCCCAGGAGTGATGGTGCGACAAAGTCCCCGAAGCTGAGGCAGAATGTGAAGATTGCACCCGGGATAATGCCAGGAAGGCTGAGCGGAAGAATGATTCGTCTCAGCGTATAGAAAGGTGAGGCACCGAGATCCATGCTCGCCTCGAGCGTCGCAGGAGGTATCTTCTCGAGCGCGGCGTAGACCGGAATTGCAACGAATGGAATAAAGACATAGGTGAGCGCAACGCAAACACTGAAACGGTTGAACAGGAGAATCGAGAGGGGCTCGTCTGTGAGGCCCAGCCAGGCAAGGCTCGAGTTTATGACACCTTCACGCCCCAGAATGAGGCGCCAGATAAACGCGCGAAGGAGAAAGCTGGTCCAAAGGGGAATGACCATGAGAAAGTAGAGAAATCTCCGTCGCCTTGCCGTGAAAAACGCGACATAAAATGCCAGCGCATAGCCAAAGATCACAGCACACACTGTGACGATGCTGGCGACGAGCAGCGAATTTGCTATCACGGAAAGATAGACCGGGCTTTCAGCCACGCGAGCAAAGTTCTGGACATTGAAGTCGCGAACGATGACGTAGTTTTCGGTTTTCCAGAAGCTGTAGATCAGAAGATTGGCATAGGGAACGACGATGAAGACTGCCGAATAGAGTGCCGCCGGTCCCAAAAAGGCGGCAAGTCTCAGGTACCAGCTCCAATCGATTGCCGGCCCTCGCGGAGACACTTCAATGTGGGCCATGACCGCTCCGCGCGGTATCGAAAACCATCACATCCTCTTTCAGCGCCCAGACCCGCAGCATCGCACCGGGAATGGCTCCCGCTTTGTCGACCCCGTCCTTGCTGGTTTCGGCGGTCAACACGGCACCATCAGAAAGTGACAGCACCAACCGGACGGCCGTCCCTAAGTAGACGATATCCGACACTCGAGCGGCGACGTCGAAGACGGCACCCGCTTCTGCAGCCCCGAGCCTGAGGCTTTGAGGTCTGATCGCGAGCAGGACCCGCCTCACTTCTTGCTGCTCGCTCTGCTGCGCTCGGGCACAGCCGGGCAGAAGGAAATCACCGTTCGCACAGGAGAATGCATCTACAAAATTGCAGCCGCCGATAAAGTCCGCAACAAACTGGTTGCTCGGACGTTCGAAGATATCCTGCGGTGTCCCAATCTGGGCAAGCCGTCCCGCGTCGAGGACGGCAATGCGGTCGCTCATGACGAGAGCCTCCTCCTGGTCATGCGTCACGCAAACGAATGTGAGTCCGAGCTCGGAGTGCATGCGGCGGAGCTCCAGCTGCATTGCACGCCGAAGCTTTGCATCAAGGGCGCTCAGGGGTTCGTCGAGGAGGAGAACCGAAGGTTCGTTTATGAGCGCCCGCCCAAGAGCCACTCTCTGCATTTGCCCGCCGCTGAGCTCTCTGGGATATTTCCTGGCCTTCTCGGCAAGGCCCATGCGGTCGAGCATTGCCGAGACTTTGTCTCTCAACTGAGTGCCAGACAACCGTTTCACTCTGAGAGCGTAGGCGACGTTCTCGAACACAGTGAGATGCGGGAAGAGCGCGTAGTTCTGAAACACGGTGTTCACGTTGCGATGAAAAGGGGGGACGTTCGTCACGTCCCTCCCGCCAATGACGACCGAACCTTGGTCAGGAACTTCGAAGCCGCCGATCAGGCGCAGGGTCGTTGTCTTCCCGCATCCGCTGGGGCCGAGCAGGGTAAGGAACTCACCTCGCCGGACATCCAGCGACAAGTCGGTCAGAGCGGCAGCATTCCCGTAGTGCTTCGACACCCGATCTAGTCTAACCTGCACCTCCTCGGAGGAGTCCGACCTGCTGCGGCCCTTGAAGTGCATCTATCAGGCGGCCTTGATCTCGTTCAGGACCTCCAGGTAGCGGCCGCGTCGTGGAATGTCTTCCCAGAACTTCATCTCTTCCATCATTTTGCCGACATCATCCATGCGGAGTGCTGCCCAGGTATCGGGCTTCATGTGGTCCTTGGATAAGGGGCTCGTCGGTGTATAGCCCGTCAGGTCGGCAATCTCACCCTGCGATTCGGCCGAAAGAATGTGATTTATGAAGTTATGCGCGAGTTCTCGTTGTTGAGTTCCCTTCACGATGAAGTGCGAGTCGATTGCCCCGATTGGCGGTGAGCTCACGAAGTCACGGACGGGGAGACCCCGCGACTTCAGCGTGGCAGTTATATAGCTCCACGAGTTCGATGCGACTATTTCCTTGTTCATGAACAGGTCTATGGCCTCACCGGCTTGTGACCAATAGGTCCGTACAAGGGGCTTCTGCTCGACGAGCTTTTGCTTGACTGCGTTCAACTCATCGTCAGACATGTTCCAGATGTCTTTGATCCCCATCCAGTTCGCCGTATCTGCCAAGGTGGACACGTCGTCCCACATTGCAATTTTGCCGGCATATTGCTTGTCGAACAGAATCCCGAAATCATTCCCCTGAGGGATCACTTCGGCATTCACGGTCACTGGACTGATCGCGAGGAACG
Organism: Aestuariivirga sp.; assembly: GCF_046294715.1. GTDB lineage: Bacteria > Pseudomonadota > Alphaproteobacteria > Rhizobiales > Aestuariivirgaceae > Aestuariivirga. The sequence continues at coordinate 278,828 of NZ_JBKBKI010000001.1, forward strand.
TAGGTGCGCCGTAGAGCTGTCCGTCCTTGAAAATGAATTCTACCTTCTTGAGACGCGGATAGAGCTGCTCGAAGTTCGGAATGAGGGAGATGTCCAAGGCTTCCACGAATCCGGCATCGATGGCGCGTTTCGCCAGCGAGCTCACAATGACGACCATGTCGTAGTCGCCCCCACCCGCTGCGAGCTTGGCCATGTATTCGTCATTCGAGCCCACATACGTCTTGGTTACCGTCACGCCATTGGCCTGCTCGAAATCCTTCACCCATGCATCTTCCGCATAACCTTCCCAGGTCAGCAGTCGAAGTTCGCCCGCTGCGGCGGCGGGCTTGGAGAAGCTCAGACCGGTTGCGGCGCCGAGGCCCAAGATTGTGCTGGTCTTCAGAAACTCACGCCTTTCCATGACTTCCTCCAAATTTTTTTAGAGCGAATTGTAGAGTGAACGAATGTTCTCGAGCGTATAGGGAAATGCGCTTGGCTGATCGAATTTCCACGCTCTGTGCGGTTTCCCCTCGAGCGCCTTGGCGAGCTCGGCTGCATCGATGATCGAGCCGGCATAGAGCCAGTTCGCAAGATCGAGAATGGACGTCATGTGCATGAGTTCTGTCGCCGTGCCGCAGGCATCCTTCACAATTGTGACGCGATAGTCGCGCCAGATCGCATCCCAGACCGTCGTCTCGAAGCACGCCTCCGTCCAGACACCGAACATGATCAGATGATCGACGTCCATCCGGTTAAGGATGACGTCGAGGTTTGTTCCATAGAACCCGCTCCACCGCTGCTTCCTGACCATGATGTCGCGCTCGGAAGGAGCAACGGCAGCATGGATCTCGGCATTTGGCGTGCCTGCGACGCCATGCGTCGGTCTCCCATTCGTCAGCGGCTCATAACGAAGCGCGTCAATGCCGCGCGGGTCAAGCCAGTGCTGGGTATAGATGATGGGAAGGCCCGCCTCACGGCAGGCATCAAGCGCGTTAGCGGCACTCTTGAGGAGTTGATCCTTGTTGTAGATGGGCCATGCCCCTTCCGCTTCGATGCAGTCATTCTGCAAATCCACCGCAACGACTGCGGTCCGTTCAAATCCGGCCGGAAGAGTACGCATTTTTGATCTCTCTCAGTAGCTTTCAATGATCTTTCGGATCTCACCATTGACCGTCTCGGGGCGGTGTCCCGACAGCGACAGATGACCGAGTCCCTCAAGGAGGTGGAAATTGCCGTTCGGTGCGAGTGCTGCGGCTCGCCTTCCCAATGCTGGCGGGGCCTGCATGTCCTGGGAAAATCCGATTACGTGGATTGGAACTTGGCAGTGCTTCAGCCTGTCCTCGACATCGAATTCGATGCAAGCCTGCCACTGCGCAATCAGGTGCTCGCTCTCCCGCTCTCCGTAGCTGCGCTCGATGAAGGGCTTCAGTCTGTACCAGAGCTCGTCGTTGCCGAGCACATCGGACGGGTACATGAATGCGCCATAGTGATGGACAGCAAATTCCGGAGAGAGGCGGCCTCCGGCCTTTCGGAATTCGACCTCAGCTTTCATCCAGTCACGGCAGAAGCCGGTTGGTTTTGCCGCAGTCCCCATGGCAATGGCGCAACGGACCAGCTCAGGAAAATCGATCGCAACCTGCAGCGTGACGAACGAACCCATGGACAGTCCGGCCACATAGACGGGGGGTTTGCAAACGGCCCGGATCAAGTCCGCACAGTCGCGCGCCATGTCGGCAATCGACCAGGGCGGAGGGCGATGACTCTTTGTGCGGCCTGCTCCTCGCGGGTCGAACGCGGTGTTGCGGTAACTTCCCGCAAATTCTGCGATCTGATCATCCCAATCTTCGGCGACATTGTCGCCACCGGGAATCCAGATGATGTCGGGGCCATCGCCGCGCTGAACAAACCACAAGCTGCAGTCAGCGAGTTCCAGATGGGGCACCAGAGCTCTCCCAGTTTGAACAACGTTGAGACTGCTATTGTTTTATTGTTGCGTCAAACAATATTTTGATCGATTATTTAATTCACTGTTTGATCGTACAAAACGATCAATCACGCGCAGGGACGTTCATGTCGAGAGTGAAGATCAGGGATTTCCGGCGCAACGAGTTGATCGATGCCGCCATAGCGTCCATTGCAGCTCACGGCCTGCCGGATACGACCCTCATGACGATCGCGGAGCAGGCCGGTGTTTCCCCATCCCTGGTCAATCACTATTTCGACGGCAAAGAGGAGCTCCTCGAAGCGACGTTGCGCCGCCTCACCAAGGAACTGGCTTTCGAAATTCGGCGGCTGACGCCCGCTAATCCCACACCTGCACAGCGGCTGGAAGCCATCATTGACGGTTGCCTCCAGCCCGAACAGCTGAGGCCCGGTGCGATGTTCGCGTGGCGGGCTTTCTGGGCGCAGCTTCCCACGCACCCACAGCTCGCGTCGCTGCAGCGCACGATCAATCGGAGATTCCGCTCCAACATCAAGGTATCGCTGCGCTCGATGGTCCCCCCGGATGAGGTCGACGAGGTCTACCTCGGCCTCTACGCCCTCATCGATGGCTTTTGGATGCGTCAATTCATCGATCCGGACAGCTTCAGTATGGATGACGCACGGCGCATTTGCCGCCGTTACCTTGTAACAGCGACTGCATCGGATCGAGGAGAGCCAGCCGGTGTTTGACTGGCCTACATGCCGGTCAGAGAGAACGGAGACCACGTCGTGATGTCTGGCGCGAAGGAAAGGGATGAGCGTCGCCGCCTGCGAGGTCGTGGTCCCTCTCGCGACGCCAGCCGGGCGTGCGACTATCACCGGCTCCGGAATCCATTTGAGCCTGCCGCAGTGTTCTCCGAGGACCGCGTCGCGGCCATTCACGAGTCGGCCTTGCGCGTCCTGGAGGAACTCGGGATCAAAGTCCTGCTTCCCGAGGCGCGGATGATCTACGCAAGAGGCGGCGCAATAGTCGACGATGACTCCCAAATCGTCCGCATCGGTCGTGATGTCATCGGCGCGGCATTGAAGTCGGCCCCACGCTCCATCGATCTGCATTCCGGGGCACCGCTGCGCGATCTGACGCTCACGATAGGGCGCCTCACATTCCAGAGCGGCGCGGGGTCTCCCTATGTCACTGACCTCATTCGCGGTCGCCGCGCTGCGACACTTCGCGACTATCGCGAACTCACGAAACTGACACAGCACTTCGATGTGCTGCACATGTTGAACCCGCTGGTCGAGCCGCAGGATATCCCGATGCACTTGCGGCACTATCACGTGACGGAAGCGCAGCTCACTCTCTCTGACAAGTTTCCCTTCGTATTCTCCCGCGGTACGCCGCAGGTCAGGGACTGCTTCAGAATGATCCAGGATTTTCGCGGCCTATCCACTGCTGAGTTCGAGGCGGCGGCGCACTGCTATACGATCATCAATACCAATTCGCCGCGGCAGCTGGACATACCCATGGCGCAAGGTTTAATCGACTTTGCACGCGCCGGCCAGTTGTCCATCGTCACACCGTTTTGCCTGATGGGCGCAATGGCTCCGATAACTATCGCAGGTGCCTTGACCCTTTCACATGCCGAAGCACTGGCGGCGATTGCGCTGACCCAACTGTCGCGTGCGGGAGCTCCAGTCTGCTATGGAGCATTCGCTTCTAATGTCGATATGAAGTCCGGCGCTCCGGCCTTCGGCACGCCCGAGCAGGTGAAGGCAAACCTTGGCGCCGGCCAGCTTGCGCGACTTCTGGGTTTGCCGTGGCGTTGCGCTGCCGGCTCAGCTGCAAACATGAACGATGCGCAGGCGGCCAACGAAACTCAAATGAGCGCATGGGGAGCGGTATTGGCGGGGGCCACGGTCATCATCCACGGCGCTGGCTGGCTCGAAGGGGGCCTCACCGTTTCCTATGAGAAATTCATCACCGACTTGGAGGTCTTGCAGACCTTCGCAGAACTCTGCACGCCGGTTCCGGCTGAAGAGAGCGACATTGCTCTCGATGCGCTGCGCGAAGTGCCGCCGGGCGGTCACTTCTTCGGCGCAGCTCACACGATGGAGAGATACAAGACGGCATTTTATCAGCCCCTCGTAGCCGACTGGTCGAACTTCGGAACATGGACGGAAAACGGATCGAAGTCCGCCAATGAGCGCGCCACCGGAATATGGCAGTCCATCGTGAACGAGGGAGCCACGATATCAAATTCCGTCGAGCGAGTTGATGCGCTCAGCGAATATATCCAAAAGCGAACACGAGAGGGTGGGGCGCCGCCAGAAAGCTGATCAGCCTACCTGATTTCAGCTGTACGTTATCAACATGGGGAGCGGGCTCAAGAACAACAACATGGCAATGAGTTACTGGGGCCTTGACGAAGGCACCCGATTTGCTCGCCACCGTCAACGGTCTCCCGCTCCATCTGGGGAGAGTCGTGAAGTGATTGGGCCCCCCTCTCGAGCTCATGTTCGACGTCTTGCACCCCGGCCAGAAGCTGCACTTCGCGCCTTACCTGGAACTCCTCGCAAGTGTGCTCTGTCGCGTGGAGGAAGGCAGGCGCCGCCGTGTGCTGATCAACCTTCCGCCCCGGCACATGAAGTCGATCATCACGTCGGTGCTGTTCACGGCATGGTGCCTCGGGCGCAATCCCGCGGCGAAGTTCATCTGCATCTCCTACAGCGACGATCTCGCGCACGATCTCTCCAACCTCACCCGCCGCGTGCTTCGATCGCCACTCTACAGGCTGATCGTCCCGAACGTTCAGCTCGAGAAGTCTGCCGAGGACTACATCCGCACGACGGCCGGTGGGTTTCGGTATGCGACGTCGGTTGGAAGCACCATCACGGGTTTTGGGGCAGACATCATCATCATCGATGATCCGTTGCAGCCGGAAGATATCTTGGCCGAATCTGCGAAGCGGAAGTATCGGTCCTGGCTCGGGAGCTCGGTGCTGACCCGCTTCAACGACCAGAACAAGGGCGCCCTGATCATGGTCATGCATCGGCTGGCACCGGATGATCCTTCAGCCGATTTCGAGGGGGGAGCGGACACCATCCTCAGGTTTCCGCTCATCGCAGAAGCAGACGAAAAGTCTTATGAGTACAAAGGCCGGGTCATCTATCGTCGAAAGGCAGGTGAACTGCTCAATCCCGCCCTGATGAGCGCCGAGACAGTCGACAGGCTGCGGCACATGCTGCCACCGCATGTCTTCGCGTCCCAGTACCAGCAGAGGCCCGTTGTCGGCGGCTCGGGTATGTATTCGGTCGACCAGTGGCCGCGCTATGCCCCTGCCGAGGCGGGGGCTGAGGAAGAACAGGGAGGGTCGCGACGCGGTCTACCTGACGTCCGTGAGGCGCATGAAAATGGAACTCCCCGAAGTCATCGCGTCCATAAAGACCGCTGACAAGCTCGACGATCCGCCCTGATCATCCTGGATGAGCAGGGAGTAGGCCTCGGTGCCAAGCAGCAACTGGTCAGAAACGGCTACAGGCACGTCCTTGGATCGACCGCTACGTCCGAGCCCCTCGAACGGGATGGCGTGCCCAGCATTCGCCCGAGCGCGTCGAAGATCGAGCGTCTCGGAAAGGCCGTACTAGCCATTTCCGACTGACGGGTTCTCATCCCCACCAGCGCTCCCTGGCTCGAGGCCTTCCTTGCAGAAGTCGCGGGATTCCCCAGCATTCCGGACAAGGACCAGGTCGACAGCATGACCCAGGTCGCCGGCAATCTCGATCCGGTCATACGACACGCGCGGAGGCTACAGCGCCGACGATTGTAGCAGGACCTTTTGTGCTCGTTCATGGTTGAGACCCATCAAACTCGTCGTGGAGCATGAGAAGTGACGAGCAAGGCATGGTCCCGCCCGGCAGCGTCGCGGTCCCTCAAGAACGACCGGTACGTAACTATGCCCTGACCGCCCCTACTTCAAGGCAAGCAGGATTGGAGGCTGGTCGGGCCTGATCGAACTATAGACTGTTTTGTCTCACGTGATAGTGGCTCGGCTCGGGCAGGCGGGACGCTGCGCTCCACGCATGGAACGGGGAAAGAAACCTCCCACCTAGCTGATGGGCTGCAAGCATCTGGATTTGTCGACTTCCGAAGCTGCTCTGGGGCTGGATCGCAGTTCGTGCGAGAGACAGACTTCGGGTCGCTCGCTTTAGGAGACAGTCCGGTACCAATGATTTATGTACCCGATCGCCAGATCTCAGCTTCTGCGAATTCACGATCAAGGGATCAGGAGTTTAGTGATTTCCTTGAACTTCTCGATCAGCCATTCCTCTAGTGCACGACCTGGAGCAGATTGTTCTGCCTTGGGCGGGGCGATGAGGTAATAAGGATACGCTGCCGGAACAGACAGAGTGAACGGCTGCACAAGGCTCCCAGCGATGAGATCATCTCCAACAGTTGGGATATCGCCCATGGCCAAGCCATATCCTGAGCGTGCAGCCTGAAGAGATAGGTGAGCGCCGTCAAAGTATACCTGTCTCCGGGCAAGGATGTTCTTCAGCCCAGCAGCCACGAACCAGCGCGACCAGGTTTCGTCGCTGTACTCGTGAAGCAATGTGTGGTCGGCAATGTCCTCTGGCGCCTGAAGCGGGGCACAACCGGCCAGTAATGTTGGACTGCAGACAGGAAAGAACGCCGAGTGCCCCAGGAGCACGACCCTCTTTCCGGGATGCTCCGCGCTACCGTACGCAATTGCGAGATCACATTGGTCCGCTATGGTCGGATGCTGCCAGTACTCAGTGACCACATGAACAGCGATGCTTGAATGTGCGACGAGAAACTCTCCTAGCTTGGGTACCAGCCAATTGGATGCCAAGCCGGGCACGCAGGATATCGTGATCTCACCCTCGAGCTCTCCTGCCCTCAGTGCGCCCGCGGCTCGTGAAAGCCTGTCGAAGGCCGAGTCCACCGCCGACAGCAGTTGCTCCCCTGATGTGGTCAGCGAAATTGGCCTGTGACGACGATCGAAAAGCTGCGTCTTCAGTGCCTCTTCCAGTGCCCTTATCTGATGGGAGACGGCGCCATGCGTGACGCCAAGTTCTTCGGCCGCCCGGACGAGGTTCCTGTGTCTGGCCGCCGCCTCGAATGCTCTCAAGGCATGCAGTGGCAGCCGGCTCCGGTCCAAGGCCATCCAGTTCTCCGATGTTAATTTGTTTCACAGTATGGATCACAATTTCTCGCTTTGCGCTAGAAAAAAACGGTGTGATCATTGCCCATTGATAATTGATTGAACAGTGAGAGGACCGACACATGAACAACATGTCTGCTCCAGCGCGCTGGGGGGTGAATGCGCAGACTGGCGTCCTGACTGACGTCCTGCTCGGCAAGCCGGACCATTTCCGCTGGGTGCCGCTGAATTCGATCTCTGCTGTAACTTTCGCCAATCAGGAGGCGATGGGTTATCACTTCGACAAGCAGAAGGCGATGCGCCAGCACCGGGAAATGGTGGACGTCTATGAAAAGGCTGGCGTCCGCTGCCATTTCGTGGAAGCCGATGAAGGACTTCCATCCAGCGTTTTCACCCGCGACTCCAGCTTCATGACGCCCTGGGGTGCTGTTGTGACCTCGATCCAGACCCCGCCGCGCCGGAGGGACTACGCAGTAGTGTCCGAGTTCTACCACAAGGCAGGCATTCCCATCTGGAAATGGGTGACGGCAGGTCATTTCGAAGGGGGCGATTTCGTCATCCTCAAGGAAGGGGTTGCGCTTCTCGGATGGTCCGGAGACAGGTCAACCAAGGAAGGTGCGGAACAGGTCGCCGGCTGGCTCCGGGAGAAGGACTGGGAGGTTGCGATTGTCCCAATTCCTCCGCAGTTCGTCCACATGGATGCAGTGGTGGTGATGCTGGAGAAGGGCCTCGCACTTGTCTGCGAAGATGCTCTTCCGGCCTATGGACTTGACTACATCAAGAAGAAACACGGCATCGAAATCATACCAGTGGCATATGCCGATTGCGTGAAACTGGGCGGCAATGTCGTGAGCCTTGGTAACCGTCGTGTTCTGTCCATGTCGCACAATGTCAACGTCAACAGGCAGCTGAGAGAAGCCGGCTTCGAGGTGATTGCCGTCGACTATGACATGTTTGCGCTGGGTGGCGGGGGCGTGCATTGCTCATGCCATGAGCTGCACAGGTTGCCGGATTAGGTTTCGAGACCACTTCATGACGGGGTACTGCCGATGACGATTCCGCTCTTTCGCATTAATCGCCGGCAGATGCTCGCCGGTACTGTCGGCCTCGCGGCCGGAGCTGCAGCTGGTGCGCCTTTCGCAGCCACACCTGCCTATGCCTCCACGCCCAAAAGGGGCGGCCAGTTCAGGTTTGCGATCGTCGGAGCGTCGACGGCCGACACGCTGGATCCAGCCACATTCGCGGATATCGCGCCGGGAATGATGAGCTGGAACAGCCGCAGCAACCTCGTTGAGCTTGGTCCTGATCTCAAGCTAAAGCCGGAACTGGCGGAAAGCTGGGAGGGAACGGACGGGGGAAGAAAATGGGTGTTCAGGCTCCGGCAGGGCGTTGAATTCCACAACGGCAAGACCCTTGAGGCCGAGGACGTTCTCTTCTCCCTCAACCATCACTTGAAGCCCGACTCCAAGTCGGCCATCAAGTCGATGCTGGCGGACATCTCGGAGATCAAGGCAGATGGAAAGTTCGGCCTGATCATTACCCTGAAGGAGCCAAACGCAGATTTCCCCTATGTACTGGCGGACTATCACGCGCAGATCGTGCCCCACAACACCACTGATTTTGGAGACGGGGTGGGCACCGGCCCCTATGTGATGAAATCCTTTGAGCCCGGGGTGAGATGGACGGGGAGCCGTAACCCCAACTACTTCAAGGAGGGGCACGGAAACTTCGATGAGGTCGATTGCCGTGCAATTGCGGACTCGACTGCGCGGATGAACGCTCTTCTCGCGGGCGAACTCGACGCCGTGATGTTCGTCGATCTCAAGACATTGAGCATGATCGAAAGTAATCCGTCGGTACGTGTGCTGAAGGTGGCCAGCGGAACGCATATGACGCTGCCGATGAACATGGGACTTCAGCCATTCGACAATCGCGATGTCAGACTTGCGCTTAAATATGCGATTGATCGCGAAGAGATCGTGGAGAAAGTCCTCAATGGCAACGGAGAGGTTGCCAACGATCATCCAATCTCGCCGCTCAGCCCCTACTTCAACTCGGAACTTCCACAGAAGACATTCGATCCTGACAAGGCAAGGTTTCACCTGAAGCAGGCGGGTTTATCGGACATGAAGGTCCCCTTGAGTGCATCGAACATCATTTTGGAAGCCGGGGAGGCGGTTGCGGATCTCTACAGTGCATCAGCCCTGAAGGCAGGAATCACGATCGAGGTGGTGCGCGAGCCCGCCGATGGTTATTGGTCGAACGTTTGGCAGAAGAAACCCTGGTGCCAGAGCTATTTCGGCACAAGACCGACTCCCGACGGAATCTTCTCGCTCGCATACGCTTCGGATGCCCCCTGGAACGAAAGTTTCATCCGGAATGCTGATTTCGACTCCCTTCTCAGGCAGGGCCGCTCCGAACTTGATGAAGCCAAGCGCAAGGCGATCTATGGTGAAATGCAGCGGATCCTGAGTGACGACGGGGGAACCGTAATTCCCTTCTTTGCCTCTTCCATTGATGCGACATCGGACAAGGTTGCCACGGGCGAGGTTTCCGGTAATCTGAACATGGACGGTGGCCGCGCCGCCGATCGGTGGTGGTTCACCTGAGTTGTCATGCGCAAACAGCGACGACCGAGTCGCGGTTGAGCGTGGCAGGATTGCGTTAGCCTCGGAGTTGATCTCCGGTTTTCATGCGATCGACTGAAGCATAGCCGGCGAAAACACAGCAAAGGAAATGCCATGACCTCCTCAACGCATCCCAGGACCTCAGTCATTCGCATTCGTCGCTATCTTGAACTTGACCGGCGCCAGCTTCTCAAGGGAGCACTCTCCGTCGGGGCACTCGGTGTCGTCAGTCCGTTGCACAAGGCAGCATACGCTGCCACAAACCTCAACTACATCGGCTGGGAGGGGTACAATACCTTTCTGGAAGCAGGTGATTTCCCGAAGAGCAAGGGAGCGGAACTCCAGAAGACCTTCATCTCCAGTGCCGACGAAGTGATAACCAAGCTTCGCCTGGGATCAGGTCAGGTCGATATCTGCACGCCGTATTTCATTCATGATGACTTCCTCGCGCGGGAGGGACTTCTGGAGCCACTCGACCTGAACAAGATTCCGAACTTCCAGAAGCTTCATCCCACCATCGTCGAATACACCAAGAACAACATGTCCGAAGGTGACATCTGGTATTCGGTACCAATGACCTATGGTTCGATCTGCATGGTTTACAATGCCGACAAGATCCCCGAGCCGACGTCGTGGACCGACATGCTGAAGGAAGAGTATCAGGGCAAGGTTGCAATAACCTCCGACTATCCGGGCAATCTGTTTGCGTGGGCGCGTGTCGCCGGCGTGGAGCATCCCAACAGGATGACACGGGACGAGCTGAAGAAGGTTGTCGAACTTCTCGTCACGCTCAAGAAGAATCATCTGCGCACCATCGCTCCGAGCTATGGTGACCTCATCAATCTCCTGGCGAGCGGTGAAGTCGTCGTTGCTCAGGGCTGGGAACCAGTAACGGTCTGGGCCGGCGACAAGGTGAAGATAAAGGTGGCGTACCCGAAAGAGAAGAGCATGGGCTTCATCGAAGGCTATGCCATCGGCAAGGGTTCCGCCAACATCGACCTCGCCCATGAGATCATAAACCATGCCCTGTCCCTCGAAGGCCAGCTGGCGGGAGCTGAAGCGAATACCATGCCCGTGGTGACCTCCGAAGCCATGGAGCAGGCGAGCGAGGGCAACAAGGCCCTCTACAACTATGGCAATCTGGACGATTACTTCACCCAGCGGACCATGGTAGTGCCCATGTATCCGCTCGAAGAAGATGGCGATCTCGCCACCTGGGACGAATATCAGGCTGCGTGGGAAACGGTCATCAAGAGTTAGTCTCCCGCACTCCCGGTCATGCGTGGCGACGGCGAGAGTGGAAGGGCAACCTTGTCAGGGGCGCGCGAGGTCATTCTGGACCTGAAGGGCATATCAAAGTCCTTCGGGAAGACAGTCGCTGTTCATCCGGTCGACCTCTCGATCGCAAAAGGGGATTTCTTTGCTCTGCTTGGCCCCTCCGGTTGCGGGAAAACCACGCTCCTCAAGATCATAGGCGGCTTCATCACACCGGATACCGGGACCATACGGATTGAATCCAGGGATGTGACTGCCGATCCGCCCGAGCGGCGAAGGACCAGTCTGGTTTTCCAGGGCTATGGCCTCTTCCCCCACATGACCGTTCGTCAGAACATCGGCTATGGTCTCCGCGTGGCCCGGAGACCTGCTGCTGAGCTGCGCGAGAGGGTTGACGGGATGCTTTCGCTTGTCCAGCTCGAAAGCCAGGCTGACCGACTCCCGCACGAGCTCTCGGGAGGCCAGCAACAGCGCGTCGCGCTGGCAAGGAGCCTGGTGACCGAACCAGCAGTTCTGCTTCTCGACGAGTCCCTCGCCGCTCTTGATCTCAAGCTTCGCAGGGCAATGCAGGAGGAGTTGCGCGCGCTCCACAAGTCCATTGGTGGAACCTTCGTCTTTGTTACCCACGATCAGGGTGAAGCCATGGCGATGGCCAATCGGATTGCCGTGATGAATGAAGGCCGGATCATCCAGGAAGGTGCACCCCACGAGATCTACAATCACCCGCGTTCGACTTTCGTGGCAAGCTTCATAGGAGACGCAAACCTTCTGCAGGGAAGAGTTCGGCAGGGATTCATGGAGATCGATGGGACGTCAGTCCGGGCACCAGCCTCGGGCCCGGAGAGGCGCGTGACGATCGTCGTCAGGCCGCGCTGCCTGAGGATCGGGAGAAGCGGACGACCCTCGCCGGGTGAGGCGCGATTGGTGTGCCGCGTGACCGACGTCGTCTTCATGGGAACATACCACAAGATCGGAATGCGAAGCGAGTCCGGGATCGAACTGGTCGCGCATGTCGCCCCCGAGGAGTGGATTGCCCTCGGAGCTGGACCCGAGGAAGAGGTGGATGTGAGCTGGAACCACTCAGACCAGCAGATCATGGAAGCCGGGCCATGAGACCGAGCATCCGTTCCAGCATCATGCTGCTCCCGGCAATCAGCATATTCATGCTTTTCTTCACCGCTCCGCTTGCATTCTTCTTCGTCGTGAGCTTCTGGCGGCTGAAGTCCTACAGGCTTGTCAGGGAGTTCAGCTTCTCCAACTATCTTGCCACTATCAGCGATTATGGAGAAGCGCTGCTATTTACACTCGTCGTCTCGGCTGCGGTCGCGGCCATCACCACGGTCACCGGCTTTCTCATTGCCTACTTCATTCGCTTCAAGTCAGGCGCGATGGGCCAGGCACTGCTGTTCATCGTCCTTGTGACCCTGTTCGGCGGATATCTCGTGAAGATCTACGCCTGGAAGACGCTGCTGGGAACTCAGGGGATTCTCAACAGCGCTCTCCTGAGCCTGAACGTCGTCGATGAGCCGATTACCTGGTCCCTGTACAGCCCGGTCGCGGTCATGATCACGCTGGTGAACTTCCTCATCCCGTTCGCGGTACTTCCCATCTACGGGTCCCTCCGCAACATCGAGGATACCCCCATCGCAGCTGCCCGGGATCTTGGAGCCGGTCCCTCCAGGGTTCTGTTCGAGATCATTATTCCGCAATGCCGGGCCGGACTGTTTTCGGCCTTCGCCCTCTGCTTCCTAATCACCGCCGGTGACTACGTTACACCGCGCCTTGTAGGCGGGACGAGCACCTTCATGATCGGCAACTTCATCGAAAGTCAGTTCATCAACCGCCTGAATGCGCCACTCGGTGCAGCGATGTCGTTCCTGACGATTGCAGCATCACTCCTGGTTCTCCTCGTCGTCCGCCAAGGCCTCAGGCGCTCCCTGGCAATGAGGTAGAGGTATGGCGTGGAAGGCAGTCAATCAGGGACTGTGGAACGCCTTCGGACTGGCAGTGGCGCTCTTTCTCCTCTCGCCACTCGTCCTAGTCGTTCTGTTCTCGTTCGGCCAGAATGAGCTGGCCACGCTGCCCATCGATGGGCTCACCCTCAGATGGTATGCAGTTCTGTTCGAGAATGCCAACTTCTGGAGCGCTCTCGAGAACAGCCTGATCGTAACGGGCGTGACCGGGATCGTATCGACCATGACCGGCACACTCGCTGCCTTTGCTCTGGCTCGCTGTGCGGACAGGAGCGCGGATACCCTCATGACCCTGCTGTCTCTTCCGGTCATGCTCCCGCCATTGGTGCTTGCCCTGGGGCTCGCCACCCTCTTCTCGACTCTCGGCTGGCATCTTGGACTGCATACGGTGATTCCGAGCCATCTCGTCTTCACGCAACCGTTTGTGATCCTCATCGTCTACGCACGGATGGAGCGGTTCGACTTCAATGTACTCGACAGCGCACGCGATCTCGGAGCCTCGCCCCTCTACAGCTTCGCGACCGTGACCTTGCCACTCACTCGTCCGACCCTGATCGGGGCGGCTTTGATCGCGATGTCGGTGTCCCTGGATGATTTCGTCATCACCTTCTTCACGATCGGCAACGGCATGACCCTTCCGACCCTGGTCTGGGGAATGCTCAGGACATCACTTGATCCGAGCATAAACGCACTTGGAACGCTCATTCTCGTCACGACGATCACGGCGAGCGTCGTCGCCCTCAATCTCACAAGGTATCGTGGCTAGGAGCAGACTGTGCCCAGAACCCCCAGTTTCGACTTCTCCGGACAGACAACGCTGGTGACCGGAGCAAGCCGTGGCATCGGGCTTGCGGTGGCCAGGGCGTTTGCCCTTGCAGGTGCCGATCTGTGGATATTGGCAGAGGACGAGGGTATCGAGAATGCTGCATATTCTCTTGCCGCGGAGTCGGGTCGGCACGTCAATGCACTGCGCTGCGACATCTCGGACAGGAGTTCAGTGGTGTCAGCTCTCGGCCGGATTCCGCAACTCGACATCCTCATCAACAACGCCGGATATCAGCCCCGGACCCCGATGAATCCAGCCGATTCGAGCACCGACGCTGCATTTCGAAGAGTCATCGACGTGAATGTCATGGGAACCTATCACGTCACTCGACTCGCCCTCGACAGGATGAACGACGGTGGGCGCATCATCTTCACGTCATCGATATGGGGCAAGACGGGAGCGGCAGAGTACAGCGGCTATTGTGCTTCAAAGCACGCAACGATCGGGTTCATGCGTGCGCTCGCCCTCGACCTGGGGTCTAGGCAAATCACCGTGAATGCGGTCTGCCCCGGCTGGGTCGAAACGGAGGGGGCAATGTGGACCGTACGCGAGATTGCCGGCCGCCAGCAGGTGAGCGTGCAGGACCTTGTCGCGAGCTATATCGCGGGGCAGCCGCTGCCGGGTATCATGGGTTCAGGCGATCTCGCGGGCATGTATCTGTTTCTCGCTTCCGATGCTGCCAAGGACATTACGGGGCAGGCGATCAATGTGGATCGTGGAATTTTCATGGGGTGATCTGATGCCGAGAGTTGCAGGCAAGGTTGCATTCGTCACCGGAGCGGCCGAGGGAATTGGCTACGCCACGGCTGATCTGCTGGCCGAAGAGGGCGCATTTGTTGTCCTGGCCGACATCAACGAGAGGGCTGGCATCGCGTCAGCGGAACGGATCTCGACGCGCCATGGCGCCAGAGCCACGTTCGTCCGTCTGGATGTCGCGGACGAGGAGAACTGGGCCACGGCCATTGCCAGCACCGTTGCAAGTCACTCGAAGCTCGACATTCTCGTGAACAACGCCGGTATCCAGATGACCCAGCCTCTGGAGGAGATCTCGCTCGCTGACTGGCGCCGCGTCTTTGCGACGAATGCGGAGGGTACGTTCCTTGGAACGCGAACCGCCATCGGGCACATGAAGGTCACGGGCGGAGGAACCATCATCAATGTATCTTCGACATATGCCATGGTGGCCGACGGCTTGAATGCACACTACTGCGCCTCGAAGGCGGCTGTTCGCAATTTCACCAAGGCTGCTGCCCTGTATTGCGCAGACCGCAGTTACAATATTCGGGTCAACTCCGTACATCCGGGCGTAATCCGCACGCCAATGCTGGACCGGGAGATAAGGGATGTGAGTGCGAAGCGTGGGCTCCCGTCCACTGAGACAGTGGAGCGCGAATGGGCACAGATCTGTCCCCTGGGGCTTGGTGAGCCTCGCGACATCGCGGCGGGCATCCTCTATCTCGTGAGTGATGACTCCCGCTACGTGACCGGCTCCGAACTTGTCATCGACGGAGGACACATCATTCGATGAGCAGCTCCAGAACCATCCAAATGGTCGACAACCCCGTGCCGTGGCCGAATGGTGCCCGGTGTGCCCTGGCGATGACTTTCGATATCGACACGGACAGCTTCCTGCACCTCGATCATGGCGAGCGAGTGCCGGACATGGTGTCGACTACGTCATGGCTCCGCTACGACGAGGTTGCCGTTCCGCGCATTCTTCGGATCTTCAAGGCGTTTGGCCTGCACCAGACATTCTTCTTTCCCGCCTGGTGCATGGAGAATTATCCTCATTTGGTGGATGCCATTCTGAAAGACGGGCACGAGATCGCCCATCACGGATATCTTCATGAGAGTCCGAACCTTCTGAGCCGGGAGGAGGAGCTGGCCTGGCTGCAGCGTGGCATCGATGTCATCGTCAGAATGACCGGAAGGCGCCCGAGGGGGTACCGGGCACCGGTGTATAACTTCTCCCGCCACACTGCGGATCTCCTCGCACAGGAGGAGTTCCTCTACGATGCGACACTTATGGCGGACGAAGTGCCGTACCTGATGAAAACGAACGCCGGCCCCCTCATGGAGTTGCCGTCTCATTGGGCCATGGATGACTGGCCGCAGTTCGCTCACAACATCGAGCTACAGTACATGATGACGATCCGAAGCCCTGATGAGGCCTTTGCTGTGTATGAGGCTGAGCTAGAGAGTGCTTGTCGCAACGGGGCACTTTGCGTCGGTGTGTGGCATCCCTGGCTCATGGGCCGACTGGCTCGCGCGGAGCGTCTCGCAGTCTTCATCGAGGGTATACTTAAGAGGGGCGACGTCTGGATTGCTTCCATGGAGGAGATTGCTGGGCATATCATCGAGTGCAAGGCAGCCGGTACTTTCAACCCACGCGAGGTTTCTATGCCATATTATTCCGTAGGCTTACCGCAACCGGATCGTCCAAACCAGACCAAATAGCGCAGTATTTAAGTGCACCCAGAACTCCAATTCTATTCTTCACACAACTAATGAACTTGGAAAGCGAAAGGTGGCACCTGCATGGCGAGGCGATCCGCAGTTGATTTGCCACTGAAGATTTCCTCTCGATTCGTTGAGTGTTCAGCCCAAGCCGATCTGCTACTTTGATATCGAAGACACCTCAGATGCGCCTCGATTCCAAACCTACTTCTTAGATCGTCGCTTTCTCCGCGACCGCTTTCTCGGTTCGGCTTGAGAGGGTGCTTGTGGTGCATGTCGCCCAATTTCCTGTAGAACGGCGTCGAACAGTCGACCTGGAAGCTGCATCTCTTCCAGAGGCAGCGTGATAGCGTAAATGTCCGAGGTGAACGACTCACTGTCCGGTAGCAAAGACCAGAGGTCACCCGATTTCACATCCCTCTCGACCATCGGCTCAGGAAGGAAGCAAATCCCCACCCCAAGGATAGTAAGACGTCTGGCCTCGTCGAGATACTCGGATTGCCCGGTGATGACGCTCCCCAACCCGTGCTCAAGGCGATACCGCCGAATGACATCAGGTTCATCGCCGCCCGTTACGATCAGGCCTTCGCCAGAGAGTTCCGCCGGATTGGCAAAGGTTCTGCCATTGAGCGGGCTAAGATGACCACAGTACAAGCGCACCGACTCGGAATAGAGCAGTGTGTGTCGAAAGCTCACATCCAGGAACCGCGCGGGCGCAATTCCGACATCTGCGGTCTGCTTTTTGAGTCGGCGCGTCACCTCTTCCCAGGGCACAACGTCCACTTCGATCTGGACCTTGGGACAGCGGCGATGGTACTCCGCGATTGCTTGATTTAACTTATCGCTTGTGACGCTGCTGATTGTCGCAATGCGGAGGCTGCCGACGACCTCGCCGGGCAGGTTGGCCAGTCGATTTGGCATGTCACGAACCTTCTGGAACAGGTCCGCACAGAGTTGGGCCACAAGCATGCCTTCGGGCGTAAGGGCAAACCGGTTCGAGGTGCGAGAACAGAGCGGCGCACCAAGATGACCTTCCAGACGCCGGAGGGCGAGGCTGATCGCGGGCTGTTGACGACCAAGTCGTGCCGCAGCGCGGGTGAGATTACCGGCCTGTACGATGGCGTGAAATGTATATAGCAAGTTCCAATCCAGGTTCCGGACGAACTTGTCTTCTATCGCTGGAGTTTGTTTGACCGAACGCATGCTCACTCTGCGCTTGAAAGGCGGGAGAGCGTCCATCTGACCTTCTCCCATTAATCGAGTCAATGACCGCTATTGACGGTTCTCCGATTGGCCCCTGCACTACGCAAGGCGAAAATGCCAGCATGACACGCGGAACCTCTCCAATGCTGGATCCCCCCACTGCACCCGGCTGGCTCGCCGGGCTGTGGCGGCGCAGCAGCATCGTTCTTGCCGACGGCACCGTCGACGATACAACCCTGGTGTACTGGGGACAGACGGAAACCTTGTTCGTCGATCTCCGAATCCCCGCGGATCGCCCCGACGCGCAAGGGCGTCGCTCTTTCGAGGACTTCTCGGATGAGGAATTGCTGAGCCTCGCCGAACAGAAGGGCTTTGCCGGCCACGTCGTGGTCGATGGAAGTATGTGCACTTGGGTCCGCTACATTGACTTTCGGCCAGACAATGGTCGTTCGGACCAGGGTCGCCTGAGAATTGACGGCGATACGCTGTTCGAGGAAGGCGATCCGAGTTCCGTACTGGGAGAAGGATACCGGGAAACCTATCACCGCCAATGCCGCGCGCAGCAGCGCTCGGTGGCACTTTACCGTCCTGCGGGTCAAGGTGCGCGGGAAAACGCTGCAGTGTTGATCGTGATTGACGACCGGTTCCTCTACGCCCGCGCGCGGCCTCGTCCGCTGCCGCAAGCGGAATCACTCCGCGATCTAATCGCGGCCGCGGGAAATGACCGTGAGCTCATCCATGGCTACCTCGACTGCGAAGTATCTTACGGCCTGGTGAGCGAAGGCTGGAAAGTTGCAAACTCGACGATCCCCTTCAGGGAAGGGCAGCGTCTGACCGAGAGGCGATTTTCCTTGGCGCCGGAGTCACACGTGCTCGCGACAGATGATGGTAATCAGCCCTGGAGCATCGTCGAGTCGACGCTTGCCCTTCCAGAACTTGCGGAACTGATGAACGGATGAGGGTCGGCCGAACAGCCAACCGGCGTCGGGCCTCTGACACGGTAAATCTAGAGCGATTGGGGCCTAATTGATGCGATTGGCGGTCGACACCGGCGGCACCTTTACCGATCTTGTCATCGAGGGGGACCGGCAGCTTCGCCTGTTCAAGGCGCCCACCACGCCGCAAAATCCCGTGGGCGGCGTGCTCGACGTTCTGCAGGCCGCGGCGGAGTCCCTCGGGTGCTCGAGACGCGAACTCCTGGCACGCGGTGAACTGTTTGTGCACGGCACGACGACGGCCACCAATGCTGTGATCACGGGCAACACGGCGAAGACGGCCTTTCTCACGACGGAGGGTCACCCGGATATCCTCGTGCTGCGTGAAGGGGGCCGTATGGGCTTGCCCCTGTTCGACCACTCGATCCCCTACCCTCGCCCCTATGTGCCGCGCTCGCTCACCTTCGAAGTGCTGGAGCGCATGGGACCACGGGGGGAGGTGATCCGGCCGCTGGACGAGGCCGCTCTTCGGGATGTTCTGCAGCGCGTAGAACACGCTGGGGTGGAGGCGGTCGCGGTCTGCCTACTCTGGTCCATCGTCAACCCCGAGCACGAGCTACGCGTCGAAGCGGCGATCCGCGAGCGCCTGCCTGCAGCCGCAATCAGCCTGTCGCATCGCGTCAACCCCTCGCTGCGCGAGTACCGGCGCGCCTCGTCCACGGCAATAGACGTGTCGCTGAAGCCCGTGATGTCAACCTATCTCGGAGAGCTGGAAGGTAGGTTGAGGGAGGAAGGCTATGGAGGCCGCTTGCTCGTTGTCACGTCGCAAGGCATGACGAAGGAGGCGCATGAAGTTGCCGCCGCACCGATACACGCGGTGAAGTCCGGCCCCGCGATGGCTCCTGTCGCAGGCAAGTACTACAGCGAACGAGCCAAGCTGGGCGACACCGCGATCATCGCCGATACCGGCGGTACCACCTATGATGTGGCACTCGTCCGCCACGGCGAAATTCCCGAGACGAGGGAGACGTGGCTGGGCAGGCCCTATCTGGGCCACATGACCGGCTTCCCCTCGATTGACATCCGCAGCGTCGGCGCCGGTGGTGGCAGTATCGCGCGGGTCGACGTCGGCGGTATGCTCCAGGTGGGCCCCGAAAGCGTGGGGGCCGTGCCGGGACCCGCATGCTACGGCCGCGGCGGCGGCCAGGCCACCGTAACCGATGCCGCCTTGGTGCTCGGCTTCCTCGATGCCGATAACTTCCTGGGCGGCCGCATGAAGCTCGAACTGGGGCCCGCGCGCGATGCCATTAAGACGGCAGTCGCGCGGCACCTCGGAATGTCCGTCGAGGCGGCAGCAGCCGCCATCATAGCGCTGGCAACTGAGACAATGGCCGGCGCGATAGAGGATCTCACAGTCAACCAGGGGATCGACCCCAGGGAAGCGGTGCTCATTGGCGGCGGTGGAGCAGCGGGGTTCAACAGCGTTGCGATCGCGAGACGGCTCGGATGCCGCAACGTCCTGTTTCCGGACGCGGGAGCGGCGATCAGCGCGGTCGGCGGACTCCTATGCCCCTTGAGCGATGACAATGCGGAGTTCTGCCTGACGCGGTCCGGCGCGTTCGACCTCAATGCCGTCAATTCGGCACTGGATCGGCTGGAAGGCCGCTGCCGCGCCTTCGCGGAGCGGGCAGGCGCCGATGCGAAGGCCGCAATCGGCTACAGCGTGGAGGCTCGCTACGCACAGCAGATCTGGGAAATCAAGGTGCCACTGGCGTCTCCCCGCTTCGCCGATGACTGCGACGTCTCGACACTGATAGCGGACTTTCACCGCCTTCATCGGGAGATCTTCGCATTTGAAGACGCCGCAGCTGAGATTGAATTCGTGAACTGGCGGGCGCGGGTTGCCTGTGATCTGCGCCAGGGGCCGCTCCCGCTCGTTTCGATGGACGCCGGCACCGAGGCCCCGTCACGCCGACGGCAATGCTGGCTCGACGGCCGTTGGACGGACGTGCCGGTGCATGACCTTTCCACTCTCCCGGCAGACAGCCAGCTTGCCGGGCCTGCGATCGTGGAGACGCCCCTGACGACGATCGTCGTCGAGCCTGGATGCACGTTCAAGCGACACACCGGCAGCGGACTTGTGATCGAAACGGAAGCAAGGAATCTGGAATGACCGATCAGAGGGACGCCTCCGGAATGGACAGCCTTGACCTGGCAATCTTCGGCAAGCGCATCGAAGGCATCGTGCGCAAGATGCAGAATACGCTGCTGCGCTCGGCTCGTTCGGGCGTCATCAATACGGGCCGCGATTTCTCATGCTGCCTTCTCACGAGTGATTGTGAGCTTGTGGCGGTCGGTGAAAGCCTGCCGATACACGTTATGGCCGGTCCGGACCTCATGGCCCGCTCCATGAAGGAATTCCACCCTCAGTTGGCGCGCGGCGACGCCTTCCTTCACAATTCGCCTTACCATGGCTGCTCGCATGCCGCCGACCTCTCAGTTCTCGTGCCGGTCTTCGACGGTTCGGGCGCACACCGCTTTACGGTGCTGGTGAAAGCCCACCAGGCCGACATCGGCAACTCCATTCCCACAACCTATCACGCATCGGCGCGGGACGTTTTCGAAGAGGGTGCCCTGATATTCCCGGCAACGCAGGTCCAGCGGAACTATCAGGACATCGCCGACATCATACGAATCTGCGAAATGCGCATCCGCGTTCCGGAGCAATGGCGCGGCGACTACCTGGCAAGTCTCGGCGCCGCGCGGGTCGGAGAACGAGAACTGGCGGCGCTAGCGGGTGAGATCGGATGGGAGCACCTTCAGGCGCTGGTTCACGGCTGGTTCGACTATAGCGAACGGATGATGCATCTCGCGGTCAGCGGACTCCCGGCGGGAACCGCGACCGGCCGAACGACGCATGACCCGTTCCCCGGGACCCCTCCAGAAGGAATCCCGATCAACGCGACTGTCTCGTGCTCGCCCGAGGCTGGCCGCATTACGATCGACCTTCGCGACAACATGGATTGCCTGCCGAACGGGCTCAATCTCAGCGAAGCCTGCGCGCGTACGGCGGCAATGGTGGGGGTGTTCAATAGCCTTAGCACATCGGTTCCAACGAATGCCGGCAGTTTCCGCAGGTTGACCATCCTGCTGCGCGAGAACTGCGTGGTGGGAATTCCTCGCCATCCGACGAGCTGTTCGGTCGCGACGCAGAACGTGGCAGATCGGCTCACCAATGCCGTCCACCTTGCCTTTGCCAGCCTTGCCGAGGGTTATGGCATGGCGGAGATCGGCGGCGTTCAGACAGCGGCCCAGGCGGTGATATCCGGACGCGACCGCTTCCGCGGCGACAGGCCCTTCATCGATCAGTTGATATTGGGCGACACGCTGGGCGCGGCTGGCCCCCGCAGCGACGGCTGGCTCACCATGATCACGACCGGCACGGCGGGCATGTCGTTTTTCGACAGCGTAGAGGTGGATGAATTGCGCCATCCCCTCATCGTCCGGCAGAGGCGCCTCGTGCAGGACAGCGAGGGAGCCGGCCGGTTCCGCGGCGCTCCTGCTTCGTTGGTTGAGTTTGAGGCGAACGGCACCGAGGTGACGGTACTCTACCAGAGCGACGGCACAATCCACCCCGCCCAGGGCGTGCGGGGCGGAGGACGGGGCGGTCCTGCAAGGAACTTCGTCACACGCAGCGATGGCACGGAACAGGCGGCGGACGGGTGGGCGACCATTACCCTCGAGCCGGGCGACCGGGTGACCGGCATCTCGCCTGGCGGAGGAGGATATGGAAACCCGCTGGAGCGCGACCGGCTCATGGTTCTCGCGGATGTCGCGGATGGCTACGTCTCGCTCCACAGGGCAGCGGAGATCTACGGCGTAGCGATCGACCCCGACGGCGGCATCGACGAGGTCGCCACATCGGCGCTCCGGGGAACGCAGAACCGCGAAGCGAAGTGACGGGTGCCGGCGGGAGGCTCCGCCAACACCCGTCCTAAACATTCGCCCTAAGCGTTCTTGAAGCGCGACATCTCGCGCTCGTAGGCAGGGATGTCGTCCGGCCAGCCGGAATTCCAGAACAGCTCATGGCTGAATTTTTTCTGGAGCTTGCTGACCGTGTCCTCAATGAGGGCCACATCGGCGGCGGGCAGACCAGCGGACTTACCGTAGGCCACGCCGAGGTCGGAGCGCGGGGTGACGTAGCCGCGCAGCTTCGCGATGTTGGCGGCATAGGCCCCGCCCAGGAACCAGTTCAGCGCGGTATAGATCTGGTCGAGGTTTCCGCGCTGCTCGGCCTGCTTCGGAATGAAGGCATTGATCATCCACTTGTCATAGCCCTCGATCGTCCAGGCATATTCGACCGCGGCGCCCTGGTTGCGCGCTTCCATCGCCGCGGGCTCCCAGGCCGTCTCCGCAGCCACCTCGCCATTCACGAGAAGCGAAACCTGCTCGTCGTAGGTGACCCAGAGCGTGCGGAACTGACCTGCCTTCTTGCGCTCGATCAGGAAGTTGGCGACCGTCTCGCATTCGCTGGAGCTCAGATTGCCCGGATTGCCGATCTCGGCCAGCTTGTTGAACTTCAGATAGGCGGCGCAATGCTGCAGCGTGAAGAAGCTGTCGTCCAGGGCAATCATGCCTTTTGTTTTGTCGCTGTCGAAGATCAGGCTCCAGGACACTGGCTCCGGGGCCGGCGGCGCCCCGACGAGGCTGGGGAAGTAGGCAAAGGAATCCGCGTTCATCACCAGCGGAACACTCCACAGAGCCCCCTCGCCTCCCATGATGAGCGGGCTGGTGCGAACCTCCTGCGATACCCCGCCCCAGTTCGACAGGCGCGAGCTGTCGACCTGAAGAAGGAGGTCCTTGCCCGCGAGGCCCTTCCATGGGCCGCTGAAGGCCGCGAACAGGTCGTAGCGCTCGCCAGCGTCATTCGCCTCGACCTCGTGCAGGAACGTGCCGATGGCATCGTCAATGGGCGTGAACTCGACCTTCAACCCAGTGTCCTTCTCGAACTCGGACCAATCCGGCAGTGCGACAGTCGTTACGCCCATGATGCGGATGACGTTCTCCGCCGCTGCCGCGCGCCTGACCGGACGCGTGAGAATGGCAGGGGCAGCAAGAGCCGTGGCTGCGATGCCAGTGCCCTTCAGGATTTCACGTCGAGAGATATTCTGCAGGCGGGTAATGCGGGTCATGGTTTCCTCCCTTTGAACCCTCGTTCTAGTCACTCGAAGCATCGGCATGGTGCGGGCCGATCACGCAGTGGCTGGAGCGCCACACCGCGATGCTGCCGGAACCGTGCTGGACAGCGTCCACTTCCCTCGATGTCAGAGTGCCGAGGGGAGTCTCCAGCTCAGTGTCGTAGAAGTTGCCCTTGTAGATTCTCAGTTTCGGCACCGCCGACACGGCGTTGACGTCCGGTTCCCTCGCCCCCGCGTTCTCCTCGAGCGATATGCGTTCGGCGCGTATGGCAATGAACACGGCATCGCCCGCCGACGGGCGGTAGCCCGGGACCGGCCGGCCGGAGATTTCCACACCTTCGACAACTGCCGTGGCGAGCCCCTCGCCCACGGACACGATCCGCCCGTCCAGGACATTGTCGATGCCCATGAACTCGGCGACGAAACGCGAGCGTGGCTGGTCGAAGAGTTCCTGCGGCGCGCCGTCCTGGACGATGCGCCCGCGGTTCAAGAGGAGGATCCGTTCGCTCATGGTGAGCGCCTCCTCCTGACTGTGGGTGACCTGGATGAAGGTGGTGCCGAGCGCCTTCTGAAGCTGCAGGAGCTCCACCTGCATGTCCCGGCGAAGCCGCTCGTCGAGAGCTCCCAATGGCTCGTCGAGCAGCAGGATCGCCGGTTCGATGACGAGCGCGCGCGCCAATGCGACGCGCTGCCGCTCTCCCCCGCTCAATTGGTGAACGCGTCGATCATACTTGTCGGGGAGGCGCACGAGTTCCAGCGCCTCGACCGCCCGGCGCCGGCGCTCTTCCGCGGAGCGTCCTCGGACAAGGAGGCCGTACTCGACGTTCTGGCCCACCGTCATATGAGGAAAGAGGCCGTAATGCTGGAACACGGTGGCGACGTTGCGGTGGTTTGCGGGAACCCCGCGGACGTCGACACCCTCGATGCGCAATTCAGCGATCTCGCTGGGCGCCTCGAGACCGGCAATGATGCGCAGCAGCGTGGTCTTGCCCGACCCGCTGGGGCCCAGAAGCGTGACGAAACTGCCTTTCGGCACGACCAGCGACGCCCGCTCCAGGGCGACAATGGGCCCGAACCGGCGTGTCGCATCGCGCACGACCAGGATCGGTTCGCCTGCGGCGGTCATGGGCGGCTTTTCGTTCATTGGGCTTCCCGTTTGAAGAGCAGGCGGAGGGAGAAGACGGTCAGCATGAGGCTCGCGAGCGTTATGAGTGTACTCAAGCTGTAGATCAGCGGGACCATGGTCGTATGCGAGGAGGCTTCCGCCCACTGGAACAGGGGCAAGGTGGTTATGCCGCCACGCAGGTAGATGCTGCGCGGCAGCTCGTTGAGCGAGAGCAGAAATCCGAAGAATCCCGCGGAAACGATGCCCGGGAAGAGCAATGGCATTTCGATGTCGCGAAAGCGGCGCCAGCCATCTGCGCCGAGATCCGCCGCGACTTCGAGGAGCCTGACGTCGAAGCGCGCGGCCACCACAAGGACACTCAGCAGTGCAAACGGGAACGCCCAGACGAAATGCGCCAGGACGAGAGACCAGAGGCCGGTGCGGATACCGAGAAACAGCCGGTAGAACATGATGAAGTCGATACCGAGCATCACGCCCGGCACGAACAGGACGACGAGAAACAGCAGCAGCAGCCAGTTTCCGGCGCGCCCGATATGCGGAATGACGCGGCCCACCAGCGTGGCGGCCACCATGCACAGGAGAGAGACGATCGCCGCTATGCCCAGGCTGTTCAGCAGAGGATCGATCCAGCGCAGGTCTGCAAAAAGCTTCTCGTACCAGACGAGCGTCAACGGCCCCGGCTTGCCGGTGAGCGGACGGGCGCTCAGAGACATGAGACCCAGCCATGCCACGGGGCCGTACATGAGCATGATCCCCAGGAAGCCGAGCACGATCGCAAGCGAGGTACCGATGCGCATGAGAATGCGCTCGCGGCGCACCGCCAGCGTCACTGACGCCGGCAAGGCCCGAGGCGCCCTCACTTGCGTACCCCCTCGATCATGGAGGCACCGCCTCCAATCCGCCGCAGCAGCATGATCAGAACCAACTGAAGGGCCGCGATCAGGATCAGCACCAGCGTGGACATCGCAGCCGCGACGGAATAATTCAGCGCCGTGATCAGATCGAGCATGGCGCCTCCCAGCATTAGCACCTGCTGACCGCCGATAATCTTGGACACGACGTCGTCCCCGAGCATTGGAACGAAGCTGAAGATGATCCCCGCAAGGATTCCCGGCAGGGAGAGCGGCAGTATGACGTGTCGCAGCGTCTGGACGGGGGATGCGCCTATGTCCTTGCTGGCTTCGATCAGTTCGTCGTCGATCAGTGTGATCGACAGGAAGATCGGCCAGAGCATGTTCGGTAGGTATGGTCCGATCAGCCCGAAATGCACGGCCGGTTCAGAGAACAACAGCCAGGTCAGAGGACGGGAGGTGAGGCCCAGTTCGATGAGGGCGCTGTTCACCGGTCCCATGAGCCCGAGGACGGGGCGCCAGATCACGACGCGGGCGGTATCGCTAAGAAAGAAGGGGGCGGTGAGCAGCGTCCAGATCACGACCTTGATGGTGGGCGATTTCAGACCCTTGGCTAACCAGAGGGCGAAGGGAAAGGACACCAGGAGCAGGATCAGCGTCACGGTGGCTGCGATCCGGATCGTCCGCACCGTCACCTCCCACCGGCCCGTCAGCAGGATCTCGCGATATGCATCAAGCGTGAGTGAGAAATCGAGACCGCCCGCAGTCGCGCGAAGGACCGAGAACAGCAGCACTCCCGCGATGGGTAGGAGAACGCCCGCAACCCATACTGCGGTGAAAGAGAATACCGCCCAGTCGCCTGTCGGAGGCCTTCTAAGCAATC
Organism: Aestuariivirga sp.; assembly: GCF_046294715.1. Taxonomy (GTDB): domain Bacteria; phylum Pseudomonadota; class Alphaproteobacteria; order Rhizobiales; family Aestuariivirgaceae; genus Aestuariivirga. The sequence continues at coordinate 305,267 of NZ_JBKBKI010000001.1, forward strand.
CCTAGTCTCCCCTCCGGGTGCACTGCCGAGCCAATCTGGCGCGTTTCAACACAAAGCGGCAGAGCAATGACCTCTGAAACGCCACCACTCCGATACACTTCGGATAATGCCGACTTGTAGCGATCAGCAGGAATGGACAAATGCGCAATGCGTCGCATTAATTCTTTCAATAGTGGGTTCCTGGCAGAGAGCTCGGATCCGCGGTGGCAGATCCACAACTCACAACTCCGGCCAAACCCACCATCAAGCCGTGGACCGCGTCCGTACGCCTCCGGCGAAAATACGCATCCAAAAGGATAAAGCCTCTACGGACCAACTGAACTCGACCGAGTTGCTCTGATCGGTCCAAAAATAGATTATTACATCCTTGCATCTGTTTCGGCGAACCTCTTGCGTCTCAGAAGCTTCCCGCGACCCGGTTGACCCAATACCTCTCCGTCTCTTACGATGATCTCTCCACGAGAGATCGTCAGACGCGGCCAGCCTGTGACCTGCCATCCTTCGAAAGGATCCCAGTCGGCAGCAGAATGCATTTCTTCTGCCCGTATCGTCTTTTTGACAGATGGATCGAAAGCTACAATGTCGGCATCCGACCCGATCGCAATAGTTCCCTTGCGGGGATAGAGACCAAACAACCGCGCCGGATTGGTAGCCGTAACCTGTACCAGGCGGTTGATATTGAGTTTCTTCTTAAGGACCCCTTGAGAATAGAGCAGCGGAACCATGGTTTCGAGCCCAGCCATCCCGGCCAGAATCTCATCGACCTTGTTAAACATCCTTTTCTGCTCCCGCGACCAGCCATCATGATCAGTAGCAATCGTCTGAAGCACACCACTTTCTAGGGCCTGCCAGAGAATATCCATCTGGTCCGCCTCGCGAAGCGGCGGCCACCCAGCGAAGAGTACTCCATCCTTCTCCTGCATACGATCTTTGGAAAAGTGAAGATAGCAGGGCCTCGTTTCTCCATACACAGTGTGACCCTTGCCGCGTGCGCGATTCAGGCTTTCCAGGCTCTCCTCGCATGACAGATGCACCAGATAGGCCGGTACCTCCGCCACCTGTGCGAGACCGATTGCTCTCATCGCGGCGATTCCTTCCGCAATGCGCGGGCGCGAGTCCGCGAAGTAGTCCGCCCCGAACTTTCCACTTTTGTTGAACTGACGGGCAAGGTAACTTAGGCAGCAAGCATCTTCGCAATGGACATTGATCATTCCTCCATGCCTGCCAATGGCGGCCATCATGTCCATGAATCCATCGAGATTATGCTCAAAGCTGCCCATCATAAAGATTTTAAAGCTGGGGTGGCCTTCAGCGATCACGTCCGGCACCTGCTGGATTGCAGTGTCGTTTGGCTGGAAAACCGCCACGTGGAAACCGTAGTCGATGATCGCCTTTGGCTCCGCTTTGGCTTTCCAGGTCTCAACAGTCTCGAGTGGGGTCTGACCGGGTGCTGGAATGGCGTAGTCGAGAATGGTGGTCACCCCGCCACAGGCCGCAGCGACTGTGCCGGTATAGAAATCTTCCCTCGACTGAACGCCCTGGAACTCAGCATCCACATGAGTGTGGGCGTCCACTGCTCCCGGCAGCAGGTAGTGACCAGCGACGTCGATCTCTTCCCGGCCAGCCCCCAGATCAAACCCGATTTGCTTGACGACGCCGTTCGAGATGCCGATGTCAGCGTCGAAGACATCACCGGCGGTTACCACGGTTCCGTTCTTCAAAACTAAATCGAACTCCATGATCAACCTCCTGAACCAAATATCTTTCTCTAAACCGCCGTACCTTCAGCACGACAGCGAACCACATCAGTGGAAAGTGCGTGGTAGTCAGGCAGCCTGTCTCTTAGGAACGGATAGTTGCCTCGCGCCTCCACAAGGTCTGCTCTGCCCAAAGTGATTAGACGAAACACCTCGTCGTCCGGAAAGATGACTTCCGGATGCAGCTCATCGATCCAAGGAGGACAGACAATGGAGCGACCATAGAAGGAACCTGCACGGTTGAGGCTGACCAGCCACACCATGTTTTCCATTGCCCGCGTGACGGCGAACTGGTGCCAGCTGTAGTAGGACTCGTCCCGCGCATAAGCTCCGCAGTGGAGGATGACGTCGGTCCTGTCATTATCGCAAAGAGTCCTGAGCAGTTCGGGAAATCGAATATCGTAACAAATGATGGGCGAGATGCGAAAGCCATTCAACTCGAAGGTGAGCGTGTGTTGACCTCTTTGGAAGTATTCCTTTTCCATGGAGGCGCCGAACTGGGCGATGTGAATCTTGTCGTAGGTTCCAAGGCAAATACCCTCGGAGCCAAGAAGAACTTGCGATATAAAGAAGAGCTTTCCCTCACGTCGGGGCATTCCAAAAATGATCTGAACGCCGTGCCTGCGGGCGATCTCGCCGAACACGGTAGCACTCGTGCCATCAACCTCTTCCGCAAGCATGTCCAGGCTGGAGAAAGCAGCACGAGAGTAGTCGATCGTGGAGAGCTCCGGCAGCACCACGATGTCAACCCTCGCCGTCGACAGGAATTCATCGACTTTCGTCGCGATGCGCCTCACATGGGCGTCGCGTTCGTCGCGCGACACCATAAGTGGAATGAAGACCTGACAGGCGAGCACCCGCAAGAGCGGGGTCTCGTCAGCTGATCTTATCGGCAGACCAGTACTCATCGAAGATCTCACGTGTTCCTTCAATTGCAGCGATATTCTTCACCAGTTCCTCGCCGCCCTGGTTGACGATGTATGCCAGCAACCCCTCGATCAGCGCGATGGTGGCCACGAATGAGCCAAAAAACTGAGGGCTGTCATTTGGCGCGACAAAGACGTGGCCCGCAGACTTGGCGAGCGGCGAAGATGCACTGTCGGTGATGGCAATTACCGCCGCCTTGCGCTCGCGCGCGAGACCCGCCACCTGAACCGTACCGAGGGCATAAGGACTGAATCCAATTGCAATGACTGTATCGCGGGGTCCCAGTGTTGCCACTTCATCCGCCAACGTGCTGCCACTGGCGCTCAGTAGATGCCAATTGGGCAGGGCAAGCCTTCCGACGTAATGAAAGTAGGTCGCGAAGGAGAAAGAGCTGAGCATTCCCACCACGAAGACACGCCGGCTGCTCAGCAGGCGTGCAGCCGCCGAATGAAGGTCTTCAGGCCGAACGCGATCGATGAGCAACTGCAAATGCGCGTTGTTGGCCTCGATCAGGTCAGACCAAAGACTCATGTCCTGGTCTCGCCGCATCTGAAGCTTGCGTGCGCGTCCACCAAAGTCGCTCATCAGCAAATGGTAGCCTTGTCGGTAGACATCCCGAAAAGCCTCATAACCATCGAATCCCAGAAGCTTGACCATTCGAAGCATCGTGGGAGGGGTAACCCCCGCCTCCTCCGCTACCCGACGCATGGAGTGCATCGCTGTAAGAGCCGGGTTGCGGAGGACAAATTCCGCTGCCTTCCTGACCTGCGGACTCATGCCAGCGCGAAGCCGACCCAGCTCTGCAATGATCTCCCTGATATCCATCTATCTCCGGGGCTTCAGCTTGTCGCGGCGGGAATTGCCAGCGATCACGGTACAAATGTTATACGGAAGTACGACCTTGTAACAAACGGAAAATTGGTGCAGCATCCCAATGCCGTTGAGAAAGTCATTGGCGGAAGCCGCCCCCGAGGAGCGGGTCCGCCTCATAAGGTGACGCGCGCACCAAGGAGGAAATCATGCTGAACACGACATTGAACCGGCGTAAGCTCATCCGCTCCGCCTCGATGGGAGCCATGGCAGCGGCGATGGCAGGGCAGTGGTCGCGCGGCGCCGGGGCAGCCGGAGCGAGCGAAATCGTCTGGGGGACTAACGAGGCCTATGCGCGGCCAAACATGCTGGCGCCGTTCACGGATGCCAGCGGCATCAAAGTGAAGACCGAGCTCTTTTCCGATCCAGCGGAAGTGGTCACCAAGCTCAAGGCCGGCGGTGCTGGCGTCCATATGCTGGTGGACGGATCCTACCATGTGAACCTGTCTTATGCAGATGGCGTCCTGCAGCCGATTGACATCGCGAATGTTCCAAATGCCGCACATGTGCTCGAAGAGTTCAAGGACGTCGAGGGCTTGTCTTTCGACGGCAAAGTGTATGGCGTTCCTATTGTCTGGGGCACGAATTCCATGATGTATCGCGCCCAAGACGTAGGCGGGGAGCTAGATGATATTGGTGCCCTGTTCGATCAACAGTTTGCTGGCCGCATTTCCATGCCTAACGGATTGTTTGAAAGCTTGATCGTCGGGGCAATGTACCTTGGCATCAAGAAGCCGTTCTCAATGACTGCAGATGAGTTGAACAGCGTCGTTGATCTGCTCATCAAGCAGAAGCCGCTCGTCCGCACCTACTGGAACGACATTGGCGACCTCAAGAATCTGATGGCGACGGGTGAGGTCGTCGTAGGGTGGGGCTGGCAACCGGTCATGGAATTGCGAAAGCAGGACATTGATGTTCGCTGGGCACATCCAAAACAGGGCGAGCTTGGCTGGTATGATGCGAATTATCTCACCAAGGAGGCCGAAGGCGACGTGAAGGCAGCCTGCGAGGCCTTCACAAACTACCTCGCGGGGGACACCTATGGGCGGATTCTGGGTGAGGAGACCGGATACCGCACCGCATCGAAGCTCGCCATAGCCGCCATGCCGGAAGATCTCCAGAAGAAATTGGAGATCAATGACCCAGGTGCATTCCTGAAGGGCGCTACCTGGTTCCTGAATCCATCGGATCCGCCCGCTTATCAGGCAGCATGGGACCGTGTCTTGAACGCTTGACGGATTATCTGTGGCTACAGGGTTCGGAAACATTGGAAGGGGCAGCGGCTGGATGAATGCAGCTGCCTTGCCGTGGCTAACCAGCCTTCTTGTTTTCTTCGCCTTCCCACTTGCCGGCTTGGTCGTGCTTTCCCTGACCGATCAAGCCGGAAATTTTTCCATTGCGAACTACGCGTCGCTCGCCGATCTCTCCTCCGGGCGACTGGATGTTTTGATCCGCACGCTTCGCATCGGAGTGATGGTCATCCTGATCTCACTCTGCATTTCGGTACCGGTGGCCTATTATCTCGCAAAGATAGTGAAGTCGACTCGCGTTGAGTCCCTCATTCTCCTTCTCGTCACGGCCACTTTCCTTGCAGGTCCATTGGTGCGCACTGTGTCTTGGCGCGGCATTCTGGGCGTGCATGGATTGATCAACGAACCCTTGATGCAGCTAGGACTGATCCAAGGTCCGATTCTGTCGCTCCTCTATGGCGAACTCGCCATGACGCTGGCGCTTGTGTACAATGTTTTCCCATTTCTGCTCTTTACCACCTATCTGTCGATGAAGGTGCTCGACGATCGCATCATTGCTGCGGCCCGCGATCTTGGCGCCTCCCCAGCCTCTGCCTTCTTCCGGGTAGTACTTCCGCTCGCCTCTCCCGGTGTGATCACCGGTGCGGTTTTGGTCTTTGTTCCAACGCTCAGTGCCGTTCTGGAGCCAGAGATTCTCGGCGGCACATCGAGCCGCTTGATGGCCACCGCCATTCGGGACCAGTTCTTCCACGCTCGTAATTGGCCGCTTGGCGCTGCTCTGACCGTTGTGCTCATCATCTCGGGCGCAATCACCCTCACCCTGGTTGCACTCGTCACCTCTTCCATCCTGAGGTTTTTCGGCCATTATGGCCTTGCCACGGGAGGTACTCTTCGTGGCAAGTGAACGGCATGCGTTCCTGACGTTGGCGACGGCAGCCATGCTGATCTTCTCGCTCACACCGCTTATCCTGATCTCGATTTTCAGCATTAATGAGTCGCGCTTCTACGCCTTTCCCATCACTGGCTTGACCCTGCAGTGGTACAGAGACTTGCTAGCGGATGAGCGAATATGGTCGTCGCTTCTCAGCAGCCTACTCATTGCCGCTGGCGTGTCAGTCATTTCGACATGCATGGGCACGGCATTTGCCTTCGTTGTGGTGCGCAGTGCCGGACGTTACTGGAGAACAATCTCTGCCATCGGGTTTATCCCCCTGGCAGTCCCCGTACTGGTCCTGGCCGCTGCATTGCAGGTTGCCTTTGTCGAACTCGGCCTCCCTCTCGGTTATGGCACGGTAATTATCGGGCATACAATCTTTGCGACCCCATTCGTGGTTCTAATGGTGGTGGCACAGCTTTATCGCTACGATCAGCGTCTCGATGCAGCGGCGCGCGATCTTGGCGCAAGTCCTATCGAAACATTTCGGTACGTAACCCTGCCGATCCTGATGCCGAGCATACGGTCAGGGGCGATCCTGGCCTTTCTTCTCAGCTTCAACGAGTGGGCCATCGCCTTCTTCACCGGCCGAGGCTTCAACACACTGCCGATGCTGGTCTACTCCATGCAGCGGAACGGTCTCCCCCCTTCTGTGCTCGCATATTCGAGCCTGATCGTAATATTCGTATTGGCAACTGTTCTCCTACTACTGCCATTTGTTCTGCGCATGCTCAGACGCGACTGATGTAAATCAATAATAGGAGTCAGGCCGGCGGCGATCACATGAACCGGATGGAGACGACATGAGACTGAAGAGCCGCAAATGCATCATCACCGGCGCGGGAAGCGGCATCGGCCGGGCTATCGCGAAGGGCTATGCACGCGAAGGTGCTACTGTCGTCATCGCCGATGCCAGCTTGCGCGGCGCAGAAGAAACCGCAACCTCCATCCGCGCGGAAGGGTTCATTGCCGAAGCCATCACGGTCGATGTGCGCTTTCGTGATCAGGTGGAACACATGATGTTCTGTGCGCTCGAGAGGTTGGGCGGACTCGATATCATGGTGTGCGCCGCGGGCATCTCTCCTGTAACCCACTTCCTCGATATCAGCGAGGAGGAGTGGGACCGCGTGATCGATACGAACCTGAAGGGCCTGTTCCTCTGTGGCCAGGCTGCCGCGCGCCACATGAAGACAGCGGGCGGCGGCGTCATCATCAACGTCACCTCGCAACTGTCGGAAGTTGCCCAACCGAAGTGTACCCACTACGTTGCCTCAAAGGGTGGAGCGAAGATGATCACCAAGGGAATGGTTGTGGACCTCGCTCAGTACAACATCCGTATCAATTCACTTGCGCCTGGCCTAACCAATACACCGATGAATCCGCTTGATACCCCTGAGGGCATGGCGGAGTATGTCAAAGTGATGCCTCATATTCCGATGGGACGGGTGGGCCAGCCGGAGGACATGGTCGGAGCTGCGGTCTTCCTTGCTTCTGATGAGTCGAGCTACGTTACCGGGGCAACAGTTCTCGTGGACGGCGGATATCTGGCGCTGTGATTGGAAAAGAAACAGTGGCATTACAAGAGGACATGCCTGGAGCAACGCTAGAAATTGCCGGTTTGACTCGGCATTTCGGTTCCGTCGTTGCCGTGGACAATGTTTCGCTGACGCTCGCGCCGGGAGAGATCGTCGCGATCCTGGGACCATCCGGTTCCGGCAAGTCGACGCTGCTCGGAATGGTGGGAGGCCAGATCCGCCCCGACTCAGGCGACATCCGCATCTCCGGCAACTCCATCGTCAACCTGCCTCCCAACAAACGTCCGACGGCGACGGTCTTTCAGGACTATGCGCTGTTTCCGCACCTGACAGTCGCCGAGAACATCGCTTTCGGGCTGCGCATGCATCGCTGGGAGAAGTCGGAAATGGAACGGCAAGTTGCCCACATGCTGGAGCTCGTCGGTCTGACCGGTTATGAGCGAAGGGCCATTTCCCAGCTTTCGGGCGGCCAGCGGCAACGCGTTGCCACCGCCCGTGCACTGGCAGTCCAGCCACGTGTGCTGCTGCTTGACGAACCGTTGGGTGCGCTCGATCGGCAAATCCGACTACGCCTGCAGAAGGAACTTGGAGAACTGCTGCGGCGACTCAGAATGACGGCCCTCCTGGTGACCCATGACCAGCAGGAAGCCTTCTCAATGGCCGACCGCGTGGCGGTCATGCGGAACGGGAGACTACTGCAGGTGGCGGCCCCCGGCGAACTCTATAGATCGCCGAATGACGAGTTCGTCGCCACCTTCCTGGGAAAGGGCCGGCTGTTCGACGGGGAGATCGTGACGTTGCACTCAGGTGGGCTCACGGTGAAAGTGGAGAACGCCGTGTTCAGTTGTCGTGGGTACGGCCAGCCTGGCAACGCGGTCAAGGTGCTTATCCGCCCTGAACACGTTCATATTCATCCAAACGATTTCGCCCATGCGACGTGGCGCAACCTGACTGTCCAGGAGGTGACGCCGGCTGGAGAGACGAGCGACATCGTCCTGGGCCGTGGCGATTTCCGTATCGAGTCGGTTGTACTGGGACCAGCCGTTCATAGGCGGGGAGACAGTGTGGCGGTCAGCCTCTCCCCGGACGGCCCGAGCATCATGCCTTAAACAAACTGCAAGTTATGGAAGTCTCATGCCCTATCATGTCGGAGTAGATGTCGGCGGAACGTTCACGGACCTTTTCGCGATCAATGACCGTGACGGCCGGATCGTTCTCGAGAAGGCCGACTCGACTTCAGATGCGGTCAGTGGCGTAATTGATGCGATCAAACTCAGTGGGATTCCCCCACAGGAAATCGAAACACTGATTTTCGGTTCCACCGCCATCACCAATGCACTTGTCGAGCGGAGGCTCACACCAGTCGCTTTCCTCGGCACCGAGGGCTTCACCGATACGCTGGAGGTCCGAAGGCTCTGGCGCGAACACCTCTTCGGCTGGAAGTGGGATCGGCCCCGGAGCCTCGTCGACCACGACCTGCGATTTGGCATTCGGGGCCGCATTGACTGGAAAGGCGAGGAGATTGAGCCCCTCAATATCTCCGATGTAGATGCAGCTGTGGAAAGAATGCAGCAGCGCGGAATCCGCGTCGCCGCAGTCTCGCTGCTGTTCTCGTTCCTCAACCCTGCGCATGAGCAGCAAGTGCGCGAGCGCATCCGCGCGACCGCACCGGACATCCAGGTGGTGCTGTCCAGCACCGTCAATCCGGAGATCAAGGAATACGAGCGCGCCTCGACCACGGTAATTGCAGCAGCCCTGGCGCCCCTTGCCGGAAAGATCATGTCCAATCTTGAAGCCCAGCTTTCGGCGTACGGGGTGCCGGCCAGGCCACAGATCATCAAATCGAACGGAGGCATCACGTCCTCCAGCTCGGCGCGGACCAAGCCGCTGGAGATGGCGCGCAGCGGGCCGGCTGGCGGGGTTGCCTCGGCCCTTCGCTTTTCACGGGAGGCTGGCATTCCGAACCTGATTGCGATCGATATCGGCGGCACAACAGCTGACGTTTCGGTCATCACGGGCGGTGAAGCAAGCTTCACGCAGCAGGCCAACCTCGAGTGGGACATTCCGCTCCGAACCGCCATGGTGGACGTGCGTTCGATCGGCGCCGGCGGCGGTTCGATTACGAGCCTCGACGCAACGGGGCGGCTGAAGGTCGGGCCGCAATCCGCGGGCGCCAACCCCGGGCCGGTCTGCTATGGGCGTGGCGGCACCCAGCCGACGGTGACGGATGCGGCGATTGTCGCGGGCCATCTCGACCCGCAGCACTTTCTCGGTGGACGCATGCCGATCTATGCCGACAAGGCGCGAGAGGTCCTGCAGGCGACCATTGCCGGGCCTCTCGGGCTGCCGGTCGAGCGCGCGGCGTGCGGCATCCTCCATCTCGCAGCCACCCGGATGGCGCAACTCATCGACGAGATGACGGTGCAGGTGGGTCTCGATCCCCGCGACTATACGCTCGTCGGATTTGGCGGCGGCGGTCCTCTGTTCCTGTCCGCCCTGGTGACCGAGACGGAAGCCGCAGCCGGCATCGTGCCTCTTTACCCCGCGGTGTGGTCGGCCTTCGGAGGCCTCTTTGCCGATGTCGTCCACGACTATGCCAAATCATGCCTCGCCAAGGTCGAGAGCATCGATCTTGACCTCCTCAATGGCGTATGCGCGGAGCTGCGCGAGCTCGCGACGGCTGACCTCTCGCGCGACGGGTATTCGCTCATTGACGCGGCGTTTCGTTTCAAGCTCGATCTTCGCTACGAAGGGCAGTCACACGAGATCTCCGTTCCGCTCGCCGACGCCCCTCCCTTCGGCCGCGACAGCCTTGCCGCCGCCCGGGTGCGCTTCGATGCGGCACATCTGCAGATCTTCTCCCACCAGCGGAGCGATCCGTGCCAGCTCGTAACTGTGCGGCTTTCCGCGTCAGTCCGACGAAAATTGGCAATTCCGGCGGTATCGGTCGCAGAAGCCCCCCAGCATCTACCTATGGAAGAGGCGGAGGTCTGGTTTCACGGCCATGACCGGCCACTGAGCACGAAGGTCATCGCGCGCGGCCAGTTGGGGCGCGGCAGCAGGATCGCGGGGCCTGCGATCATCATCGAACCGCAGGCCCACTGCATTGTTCCGTTGGGGCTAGAAGCCGCGATCGGCAGTTCTGGCGAAATCCTTATCCGGAGAACCGCAGCATGACGACGCCGCACCTGGACCATGTCACCCAGCGCGTCATCGGAAGCGCCTTCCAGATCATCTGCGAAGAGATGGGCCATACGATGATCCGTACGGCCAACTCCTCGCTTTTCGTCGAGGGGCGTGATTTCTCCTGCGCCATCGTGGACCGGAATGCGGAGTTGATCGCGGCGGCCAATTATGACCCGAGCCACCTGTCGGCCATGGCGCTCACCGTCGAGTTCGTGGTGCTGTTCTTCGGTCCGGAGAACATCTTTCCCGGGGACGTCTACCTCGTGAACGATCCCTATCGCGGCGGCGGTCATCTGCCGGACATTACCCTCATACGCCCGGTTTTCGCTGATTCCCGCCTTCTCGGTTATTCCGTGAACCGCGCACATCACCTGGACATCGGCGGCATGGCCGTCGCGGGCTTTCCGGGCACGGCACGCAGCGTGTTCCAGGAGGGGCTCCGCATTCCGCCGATCCGCTGGTTCCACAAGGGCGAGGAGAACCGCGACATCATCGAGTTCATCACGCTCAACGTCCGCTTCCCGCGTGACCAGTGGGGTGATTTCCAGGCACAGCTGGCGAGCACCCAGACCGCCGAACGACGGCTGTTGCGGCTGGCAGGACGATATGGCGCAGACGCCGTCCAGGCGGCGATGGAGGATGTGAAGGACCACGCCGAGGAACTGACCCGGCTGATGATCCGCGATCTCCCGGGCGGGCGCTATAGTTTCACTGAGTTCGTCGACGACGATGGCGTGACAGACCAACCGCGACGGATCGAGGTCGCGATAACCGTTCACGGCGACCGGATGACGGTGGACTTTACCGGAACGAGCCCGCAGGCCGAAGGGCCGGTCAATTCCTCCTACGGCAACACGCTGTCATCAACCTTCAACGCCATCCTTCAGTTGTTGGGGCCAGACGTACCCTTCAACAACGGCTGCTTCCGGCCGATTGAAGTTGTGGTACCGCGCGGCTGCCTCCTCAACCCCGCGCCTCCCGCCCCCTGCTTCGGGGGTGTGACAGAGGTCTCGATCAGGGTTGTGGATGCCATCATGGGAGCGCTGGCGCCGGTTGCCTCCAACCTCATCGGCGCAGGAAGCTACGGTACCTGCATTAACTTCTCCGGCGGCGGCTATGATGCTGAGCGCCGGGCGAGCTACGGCTTCTACTTCTTCATCGAAGGTGGTTGGGGCGCGTGTTCCTGGCGTGACGGCTGGAACTGCACGCCAAACCCGACGTCGAACTTCAACGATTATCCCGTCGAATGGATCGAGTCCACGCTTCCACTTCGCTACAAGGAGGTGAGACTGCACACCGACAGTGGCGGCCCGGGCCAGTGGCGCGGCGGAGTGGGCACCATCCGCACCGTGCAGCTCCTCGCGGACTCGGTCGAGATCAATTCGTTGGGTGAGCGCTTCCTCATCCCGCCCTTCGGCCTCGAAGGGGGCGATCCCGGCGCGTGCAATGCCCTCTTTATCCGGAGCGGAAGCAATGGAGACTGGCAGACGATCCGGCAGGCTCTTCACACGGCGAGCCCTTCGAAATTCAACGGTCTACGTTCGGGTCGGGACTCGTGGTTTCGCATGATGTCCGGCGGAGGCGGTGGTTACGGCGACCCGCTCGCGCGTCCGGCGGCACGCGTCGTCGACGACGTCGTGCAGGGCTTCGTGAGCCGCGAAGGAGCTCAGGCGGATTACGGCGTCGTCATCGTCACTCATCCCGACCACACCCTGGGTTATGATCCCGAACGCACCGAGGCACGCCGCGCAGATATGCGGCGGTCGCCGCGGAGCCGGCAACTGGCACGCGCGGAGGCGGTGGAACGCGCCAGGGCTGCAACGGCCGGGCAACAACTCTCGGAGGAAGCCGGTCAGACGGTGGAAGCGACCGAGAAGCGGATTGCCGCGGGTGCTGCGCGTCTGCGCCAGGAGTTGGGTGGGGCGAAGGCGGACGCGCTGGGTGCCACGCTCAGGACGCCGTTCACAAATCCGCGCGCCGTGAAGTTCTGGGACATGGACAGCCTGGACCGCTGGCTTCAGCGCCATGGCAATCAGGATGCGTCCGCGGAGGCAAAGTGAGCGCGGATCGGTCACGTGCCTTCCGCACCGGCGGCTGCCTGTTCGGCTCGCATCGGGCGGAGGGCGTTCTTCCCCAGGAAGCCGCGCGGCTCGATGCGTCGCTGCCCTTGTGGAACAACGAACTGCTCATTGACGTGGACATGCTGAACCTCGACTCATCCAGCATGCGGCAGATCACAGAATCCAGCGGAGGCGGCGAGGAGGCGATTGCCGCGCGGGTGAGCGAGATCGTGAGGTCGCGCGGCAAGATGCATAATCCCGTTACCGGTTCCGGCGGAGTTCTGGTCGGCCGGGTGGCTGAGATCGGACCGGACTTTCCGGACCGCACCCTCACCCCCGGAACCCGCATCTGCACGCTCGTGTCGCTGAGCCTGACGCCGCTCACCCTGGAGGAGATCGGGTCCATCGGCGCCGCGGCAGCGCAAATCGAAGTCAAAGGGAAGGCCATTCTATTCGAGACCGGTCTCTGCGCCCGCATCCCGAACGATATCCCGGAAAGGATCGCCACGGCACTGTTCGATGTCGCGGGCGCTCCCGCCACCGTCCTCAAGCTCGCGACTCCCGGGCAGCGGATCTGCGTCTTCGGAGCAGGCAAGGCCGGAACCCTCTGCCTCTTCGCGGCGCGCGAGATTCTGGGCGGTTCCGGCCTTCTCGTCGCCGTGGAGGGATCGGCTGCTGCGGTCGAGGAGGTGCGCGCACTCGGCATCGCGGATCACGTCATAGAGTGCGATGCTCAGGACGCCATTGCCGTTCATGGCGTGCTGCACCGGCTGTCGGGCGGCAGCATGTTCGATCTCGTCATCAACACCACCAATGTGGAGAGAACCGAGGGTGCTGCCATTCTCGCCACGCGGCCCGGCGGCCAACTCGTCTTCTTCAGCATGTCCACTTCCTTCACCCGGGCAGCGCTCACCGCCGAGGGCGCAGGGCGCGACATCACCATGATCGTGGGCAACGGCTATGTCCGCGGCTGGACGGACGCGACCCTCTCCCTCTATCGCAGGCATCCCCAACTGCACCTGTTTTTCGAGCGCCGCCATCCCCATGCCTGAGGTGCTCAGGCGAAGAGCCGCCGCATGTCGTCCGCCGTGGCGAGGCCGTATCCCAGCGTGCGCGCCACGCCGGCGAAGCAACTGATAAGCTCTGCATTATCGCGCGCCACACGGCCATCAGGCAGGCTCATGTTGTTCTCGAAGCCGATGCGCACATGGCCTCCCAGCGTGACGGCAGCCGCCGCGCACTCCACCTCGCGCTGCCCGAAGGCGCAGATGGACCAGGGAATTCCGGCCGACAGCCCGGGCTCCGCGGTCCATGCCAAGTACATCGGCAGCAGGTCCTCGAACCTTGAGACGCCCCCGGTATAGCGGCCGAGGACCAGGAGCACCCAGTGCCTGCCGGACGGGATGACGCCACGACGCCTCAGCCCGAGGTAGGACCGCACGTCCGCGGCATCATAGAGAATGAACTGCATGACGATGCCTGCCGCATGCGCCCAGGTGAGGAACGAGGCTACCTCCTGTTCCGGTGCCTGGCCGGAGAACAGTTCCCGCACGGCGATCGAGACCGCCTCCGGTTTGAGGCCTCGCACCATGCTCATCTGCTCGCCCGGAGTGTATGTTCCCACCGCCTCGCTCGTCACCTGGATGACGAGGCTGTCTCCCACGGCACTGCGAATGGCCCGCGTCGCCTCACGATAGGCATCGATGTCGAGGCTGTGGCGGCCCGCGGCATCCCGAACGTGAAGGTGGATCATGCAGGCTCCGCCCTCGCGGCAGGCCGCGGCGCAGTCTGCAAGTTCCGCTGCGGAGAGCGGAAGCCGGGGGTGGTCGGACTTCGTCTTGCGCGCTCCGTTGGGCGCCACGGCCAGAAAGATGGAGCCCGCAGGGTGCATGCCGTCAGACCTTCGCCCGGGTCGCCGCATCGATCGCGGCGCACAGGAGGTCCACGATTCGGGCGATGTCTTCCGCCGTGCAGATGAACGGCGGCGCCAGCATCACGTGGTCTCCCCGGCGCCCGTCGATCGTGCCGCCCATGGGGTATGTCATTAGCCCGCGGGCCATGGCCTCGCTCTTGATCTTGGCGTGCACGCGGCGCGCGGGATCGAAGGGTGCCTTGGTCTCGCGGTTCTCCACGATTTCCACGCCGCGCAGCAGCCCCCTGCCCCGGATGTCTCCCACATGCGGGTTCCGGGCGAGCTTCTCCCGCAGAAGCCGGTCGAGCTGCTCTCCGCGCACGCGCACGTTGGCGAGCAGGTCCTCCTCCTCGATCGTCCTCTGCACCTCGAGGGCTGCGGCACAGGCGATGGCATGGGCCAGGTAGGTGTGACCGTGCTGGAAGAAACCCGAGCCTTCCACTAACGCCTTGTAGATGTGACTTCTCGCGAGAATGGCGCCGATGGGCTGGTATCCTCCACCAAGACCCTTTGCGATGGCCACGATGTCCGGAACAATTCCGTCTTCCTCGCAGGCGAAGAGATAGCCCGTTCGACCCATACCGGACATGACCTCGTCTTGGATGAGCAGCACGCCATACTTGTCGCAGACGGCCCGGATACGGCGGAAGTAATCTGCCACCGGCGGCACAGCGCCGAGCGTGGCGCCCACCACCGTCTCGGCCACGAATCCCGCGACCGTCTCGGGCCCGAGTTCGAGAAGCCTCTGCTCCAGCTCCGCCGCGAGGCGGACGGCATAGTCCTCCTCGCTCTCCCCCGGACGGAGGTCCCTGTAGGCATAGCAGGGCGAGACGTGATGCGCCTCGATGAGGATCGGCCGGAACGGCTCGCGCCGCCAGGCATTGCCGCCGATCGCCAGCGCACCCAGCGTGTTGCCGTGGTAGCTCTGCCGGCGAGCAATGAAGCGGTGGCGCGAGGGCTGGCCGATCTCGAGGTAGTACTGCCGCGCCAGCTTCAGCGCCGCTTCCACCGCCTCCGATCCGCCAGACACGAAGTAGAGATGGTTCAGCGTCCCCGGGGCATGCGCGGCGAGATGATCCGCAAGGTCCTCAGCCGCTTTCGTGGTGAAGAAGGAGGTGTGCGCATATTCCAGTTCGCGCGCCTGCCGGACGATTGCTTCCGTGATGCGCGGATGTGCATGCCCTAGGCACGACACCGCCGCCCCGCCCGATGCGTCGAGATAACGCTTGCCCTCGGAATCGATGATCCAGATGCCATCGCCCCTCACCGCGACGGGAAGAGCCTTGCGGGGATCACGGTGGAAGACATGGGTCATTTCGCACTCCAGATGGTCCGGCACAGCCTGCCGAACTTGTAACATCTGTTACACGAGCTCACAATTGAAACAAATGTTTCCTCCGAAGTCCTCGCTCTCAGGGTCCGGGCACGTAGTTCCGCCAGGCGTGCTCTTCGCGGAAGCCGAGGACATCGCGAATCCTCCGGTTCGCGAGGAGCGTCTCAAAGGGACCGAGCGCGTGCTTCTGCGGCACGCCGGGAAAGAAGCGCGCGAGTAGCTCCTTGTTAGGAATATCCGATGAGGTGTGGTCGTTTGCGGCGTTGAAGACCTGGAACCCGAGCCCATCCCGTTCGAGTGCCAAGTGAACCATCTGCCCGAGGTCGCGCGCGTCGATATAGCTCCAGAAGAAGCGCATTCGGGTCTCCGGAGTCCGGAACCAGTTTCTGAACTTGGCGTGGTCCTCCGGCACGATGACGTCGCCGATCCTCAGGACATAGATGTCCGCCTGGTACTGGCCAGCAAAGGCGCGGGCTGTTTCCTCATTGAGCAGTTTTGAGAGACCGTAGGCATCGGTGGGCGAGAGCGGGTGTTCTTCGTCGACGGGAAAGTACCGGGGTGCCCGGATCCGCTCGGAATAGGCAAAACCGTATGCTGCCTCGCTCGAGGCAAGGATAATCTTCCGGATGCCGAGCTTGCGGGCGCTCTCAAGGACATTGTAGGTTCCCAGCACATTGACTTTCATGACCTCCGGGTCCGCGACGGCGAACATGCGCGGGATTGCCGCCAAGTGTATCACTGCATCCGCAGGTCGTAAGGAAAATGCTTTAGCGGGATCCTCGGCCCCTAGGTACGACGAGAGCGCGCTGAACACCTGCGTGCCATCGCGGATGTCGGTCACCAGGGTGCGGCATGGCAGTGACTCCTCGGCACGCGCATCCAAGTTGAGAACTGTGTGGCCCTGCCCCACCAGAAAACGGATCACGTGCCGCCCGGCCTTGCCACTTCCTCCCGTAACTATGACCTGCCTTGCCATTTCGCCTGCGCCCTCCGATTCAAAAACTGTGGAACGCTACTCTTCGCACAGGCACCGTTCGCGGCCAATCGAGAGGCTTATCCGCCAGGACACAGCTCAAGCGAAAGAGCCATGTCGGCACTTCACCCTCGTTCCCCCATGTGCCCGGCTCGTCGAGACGACCGAAGTGGCAAGTGCCTTCCATCAATGACGGCTTGACCGCAAGTCACTCTATCGTCGTACCTTTCTGCCACTGCGCAATTGATCGGATCTCAATTCTACTGAAGCGACGAGGAGCATACAACGGTGAGTACGCTTTAAAAACTGGCGCTGGGCACGTCACCTGAGATGCCAAACCCCACACTGAGCCTTGACGTGCGGATGCTCTTGTGGTGACTTGTTACAGCATCCTAGAAGAGGTGCCGACTATTGAAGTCGAGATAACCGAGGAACGATTACCTCCTCGAAGATAATGAAGAATGGCCCCGACAACTTGTCGAGGTAAGCCAGCCAACAACTCCAAACGACAAAAGCAATCTGCGTGATCGCCATGCGCGGAAACATAACAGTTCTTGGAGATTGACAATGCATCTTGCCATTGTAGATGGTGTTCGCAGGCCACCCTCAATCGGACTGAATGGAACCTGTCCCGTTTGTGGAGAACGCATGCTTTCGAAATGCGGTGAGGTCAGAGTTCATCATTGGGCCCATCATGCCAGGCGACATTGCGATCGATGGTGGGAGCCCGAAACGGACTGGCATCGGGAATGGAAGAACCATTTCCCGATGGAATGGCAAGAAGTGATCCATCACAATCCCGATGGAGAGCGGCACGTTGCTGATGTACGGACGGGGAACGGGCTGGTGATCGAATTTCAGCATTCACACCTTAGTCCTGCTGAACGTCGGAAGCGTGAGACCTCTTATGGAAACATGGTCTGGGTTGTAGATGGCGCTCGACTTTCGGGAGACCGGCCACGGTTCATCAACGGAGTGCGCACCCTCCAGGCAACAGGACTCCGTGGTTTCTGCGCCCATCTTGACCCACAGGACTGCTTCCCTAAAAACTGGGTCAATTCGAGCAAGTTGGTCCTGTTTGATTTCGGTCGGGATCCTGAAAATGTCTCGTCCAATGATACTGTTAGCAATTTGTGGTGTTTGCTGCCTGGACGAGCCGACGGGAGAGTAATCTTCGGGGCGCTGCCGCGGTCTGAATTCGTGAGGTTGGCAATTGAACGTCCATACATCTTGCAGGCGGAAAAAATTGTAACACTCCTTGATCAACACTATCGCGATCTTCGGCTACAACGAGCGCAAGCCATGATGCAGAGTTATCAAAAGGTATCCACGACCTCCCGACATCCGTTGTGGAACATGCGATGGCGCAGAAAAAGGTGGCGCCGCTGGTAAGGCCCCTTTTGCTGATGCGGTCGGCCGCATAAGAAGTTTGGCGATTCACAATCACCGCAGGCATCTCAGAAAGAGTGGAGTCTTCCATAACGCCCGTTATGCGAATGTGATGTTGGCCCTGTTGCCAATCCCGCCAGAACCTCATGATCTGCTCCCCTGAAAATTCCCCGGGTTGAGGTTAGTCTGTTCTCTGGAAGGGAGACGGACGATGAAGAAGAGCAGGTTCACCGAGGAACGGACCATTTCGATCCTGAAGGAGCATCACGCTGGCTTATCAGCAGCTGAGCTGTGCCGGAAGCACGGGCTCAGCGACGCGACGTTCTACAAGTGGCGTTCGCAGTATGGCGGCACGGAAGTGTCGCAGGCCCGGAAGCTAAAGGCCCTGGAGGAGGAGAACGCCAAGCTCAAAAGGCTGCTGGCGGAGTCGATGATGGATGCATCGACGTTGCGGGAGATGCTGGCAAAAAACTTCTGACGCCCGGTTCGAGGAGGAATGCCGTGGATTGGGCGATGAAGGAGAAGGCTTATAGCCAGCGCCATGCCTGTACCTTGGTAGGGATCGACCCGAAGGTCTACCGCTAGCGGTCACAGCGTCCTGACGACACTGGCTTGCGGCAGCGGCTGAAAGAGCTTGCCGGCCAGCGTCGAAGGTTCGGCTACCAGCGGCTTCACATCCTGCTGGAGCGTGACGGCGTCCATGTGAACTGGAAAAAGCTGTATCGGCTCTATCGCGAGGTACGGCTCACAGTTCGTAAGCGTGGTGGCCGGAAGCGGGCCCTTGGCACCCGGTCACCCATGACGATCCCGCAGGAGCCGAACCAGCGCTGGAGCCTGGACTTTGTCTCTGACGCGCTAACTGATGGCCGACGGTTCCGGGTGTTCTGCGTCATCGACGACTTCAGCCGCGAGTGCCTTGCCACCGTCGCGGACAACTCGATCTCCGGCCACCGAGTTGCGCGGGAGCTGGACCGGATTACTGAAAGCCGGGGCTATCCCCTGATGGTGGTGAGCGACAACGGGGCGGAACTCACCTCGAATGCCATCCTGCAGTGGCAAGAGTAACACGCCGTCCAATGGAACTACATCGCCCCGGGCAAGCCGATGCAGAATGGCTTCGTGGAAAGCTTCAACGGCTGACTGCGCGACGAGTGCCTCAACGAGCACCTGTTCGCAAGCTACCGGCAGGCACAGAACATCATCGAAGAATGGAGGATCGACTACAATCAGAACCGCCCACACACGAGCCTCAACGGGCTCACACCAATAGAGTTTGCAAACCGGTCCAACATGGACCAAAACCTGAACAGAACTAACCTATGAACGAAGGCATTCCAGGGAGCAGGTCAAACGCATTGGCTCAGTCGCAGCAGTGTCCGCGTAATTTCTGGTTGTACATTCCGGAATTACCCTTTTGGTTATCAATTCGATAATCCAGTCCAGCCGACCTCCTTGTCCGCAAGCCAAAATGTAATCGAAAACCCCTGCAAAGAAAGCGCCGGAGCAACCTGATCCGGAGGGCACGGAATGACTCCAGACCGCGCACCTTCATCGAATTGCCTTAGCGGAAAACTAGGATAACATGAGATATGTTCTACTGGGGCATACTGGTTGGGATGATTATGAGGCGGATTCGGACCGCAGATATACCGGGAAAAGAGTGTCGCACGCGAAGTGCTGACAATCTGATCTACGCTTGCCCGCTGATTTTCCAGATTCGCCCGATATATGGCCTGACCTTCGATTAGGCTTCGACGATGACCCGCTGTACTTTTTGCAACGACTATGCAGGCACTACAATTACCGTGCCGTACGACTATCTTCCCAGGATTCAGGTCAACAAGGTTCCGGACGACGTCGCTGCATTACCAGTGGGATTGCCCGGTTGTGTCGAGTGTAAGGAACTCCTCGACGAAATATCCTATCGATCCCTGGAAGTTGCGGCGGGATATATAGCTTCCGTTTTTCGTGAACGCTACGATCACCTCCTGTCAGATATCAAATGGACACGGGATGAGCTCGACGAACTGGGCCATGGACTGCGCGCCAGCATAGAACAATCCTTGTCTGCCCAGCTTGAGATAAAAGCCAGGGTCGACCACTGTGACCGCGTATCCGTGACTGGCCCCGAACTATCGGAGGAACTCCGGGACGAGATTGAATACGAGATTTCGCGGCGGGCGGCCAGCCTGCGCACTCCCGAACCCGCACCCTCCGCGCTCGTAGCAGATCCGCCCACACTTGGTGATCTCCCGGATTTCGTGGCGGAGGAGGACGCTGAGGAATACTTCAAGGGGACTGCGGGTACGCAGGTGCGGGGCACTTTCGTACAGCCTGCCGTGGACACCGGCAGCGCCAGATCTGGCGAGGACGTTGACTGGGAGCTTGATCTCTCGCCTTCGATGATTGCGGGAGAAGGAATTGGCTTGGCCGCGGGAGTTGTTCCAGTCAAAGCCGATGAAAGTGACTTCCTCAAGGTTCGCAGTGGTGGTCGACAGTCAACCCGTACGGCGGTTCTTCCGACCAGTACACAATTCTCGGTCGACCCAACATTCTGCATGGAATGGGCGTTCGCTGTCACGGAAAAGAGATACTTCACAGCACATGACCTTGATGCACTGATTGACCACTGTGATGGCAACTTCGATCCCGAAGAACTTCGGTTCAATCTGCTAAAGACTCTCGAGGCCGCGGAAATCGATCTGCGAGAAGACGAAGACTTCCGGAATTCCTATGACTTTGAAACCGCATCCGAAGTTTCCGTCGAAGAACTGGCGGAGGCGCTCGAGGCTACATGTTCCCGGGCCACGCTCTTGCCGGGCACTTCGCGGTTTACTGTGGACAGGGCTCGTGAAGCTCAATTGCTCGAAACTCTGGTACGGGCAAAACAAGATGTGCAACTGGGCGTTCTTTCATATGCTCCCGCTCTCGAGATCATACTCGATATGGCAAACAGGGTGATTGAAGGGTCAGTGGATGCGCGCTACGTAACGATGAGGAATGTTCTGCCGTCACAACCAAATGACAAGGAGACCCGCAGTTTCCTGGGTGCACGTGACGCCCTGAAGAGCTGGGCCGAAAGTGGCAGGGTCATGGAAGGCAGACGTCGTCGCGAAGCTCTGGCAGCAGTCGATGCGCTTGACATGAGCCTAATGTCTTTCAAGACGATCGTTGATACACTGGCCAAGAGAAATTCACATCATCACCAGTCTGCAAGACTTGATGCCCTGGTTTCAGCATTTGAGAGTGCCATCGAGCGGCTGGTGATGGAACACCTCCCATTCGCGCGTCGCTTCGCTGCCAGAAACGTAGGGACTGGAGAGGATCCCGAAGACGTCTTTCAGATCGCTTTCATGGGATTGCAGCGTGCCACACGACGCTTTGATCCCGAACGCGGGCACAGATTTGTGATCTATTCCTCTTTCTGGATGAAGCAGAATCTGGCGCGCTGGCGTGCTGATGAGGGACTAATGGTGCGGATTCCGGTCCATCGACATGAGAGGATCGCCAAGTTTGATCTCGCATTGGATGCTCTGGAAAATGAACTGGGGCGACGCCCGAGCACACTGGAGCTTGTAGAAAGACTTGGGTGGGAGCCCGCCGACGTGGAGCGTGTTGAAGGCATTCCGCGGTCATGTGTGGAAATCGGAGACAGCCCTGAAATTCCTGAGCTGATTCAGCAATCTGTTCAGCAGGAGGACATCGAGAAGGAGGACACCAGGATTCAGATCAACCGGATGCTCGATGAAATCCCTGAGCGGGAGAGTGCAATCGTTCGCATGCGCTTCGGCATCGGGTGCGAGCAGGAGATGACGCTCGAGGAAGTCGGTCAGATGTTCGGCGTAACGCGTGAACGGATCCGGCAAATCGAGGCCAAGGCCGTCAGACGACTCTCACACCCAGCGCGAATCCGCCGCCTGCAGGCCTTGGCGGAGAATTGACGGAATGGGGGTACGCAATGCACCGCCCCATGCCGGTTCCATGCTCGAGTCTCTCAGGGGGCTCGGATATGCTCCTGCGACTGCTCTGGCTGACCTTGTGGACAATTCCATTGCAGCTGACGCCCGGGAAATTGCCATCCAGTTCGAATGGAAGGGACCCGATAGCTGGGTGAGGATTGTAGATGATGGTGTTGGCATGGACGATGCCACGCTTGAGTCGGGGATGCGCCTGGGCGCCCGCGACCCCAGGAGCATCCGCACCGCCAGGGATCTCGGACGCTTTGGTCTCGGCCTGAAGACAGCCAGCTTTTCACAAGCCCGAAGATTGACAGTTGCCAGTCGCCGTGCGGGTGGATCAATTGTCTGCCTGCGCTGGGACCTGGATCTCATTGGCGATGATGAAAACGCAGACTGGCCGCTCTACGAAGGTCCGGCACCCGGGTCGGAGCATCTGATCGAGCCTCTGGAGCGCATGGAACATGGTACTCTAGTCGTATGGGAGACTCTCGATCGTATCGTCACAGACGGTTTTACAGCGAATGACCTGATCGAGCTGGCTGACGGTGTGGAAGCGCACCTTGCCATGACGTTTCACCGCCTGATTGACGGAGCGCAACCCGAATTCAGGCTGCTGCTCAACGGCCGCCTCGTAAAGGCTTGGGATCCTTTCATGGTCGGACATCCGGGGAAGGCTCTCGAGAGTGCGGAATACAGAATTTTCCACGCAACGGGCGTGAATGTCCAGTGCCACGTACTGCCACATCGCGACATGCTCAAGCCGGCCGAACAGCAGGCTGCGGCCGGACCGGCTGGGTGGACTCAGCAGGAGGGCTTTTATGTCTACCGCAACAGGCGACTCCTCCTCGCGGGCGGGTGGCTAGGACTGGGAGACGGCGGGAGGCCTTGGCCTCGTGATGAGGCCCACAGGCTTGCTCGCATCAGACTGGATATCCCGAACAGCGCCGACGCCGACTGGAAAATCAACGTCCTGAAGTCAACCGCCAGCCCGCCAGTCAGACTGCGGTCGCAGCTTCACAGGCTTGCATCCGAGACACGGGAAACTGCGCGCCGCGTCTTTGCTCATAGGGGTCATATCACACCGGCTGCTGGCACCCGACCGGACGCATTGACCGAAGTTTGGCAAGTCCGGAAATCGACTCGCGGTACGTCCTACAGGATCAACAAGGAGCATGATCTCGTTGCCACCATTATGGATCGTGCCGGGCCCCTGAGGACAGACATCCTCGCACTCATCCGCCTCATAGAGGAAACAGTCCCGGTTCAACGTATTTGGCTCGATACTGCCGAAGACAGGGAGACGCCCAGGACCGGCTTTGTGGATACACCAGAGGCCGAGATCCGGGACACACTCAGCTCGCTATTCGAGTCACTCGTGACCTATCGCCACCTCAGTCCGCATGAAGCCCGCGAGAGGCTCAAACGCACACCTCCTTTTGATCGCTTCCCAGATCTTGTCGCCGCACTTGAACCGAAAGATTGAAAATGACGCTGTCCAGCCAGAAGGCATTCGATTCACTACTCTCGATGGCGCAGAACATGCTGCGACTCTCGGCGGAACGCGCGCAAAGCACGGTGACTCCCGAAATGATCGAGAAAGAGTTGAACAAACTCTCGATCGTGATGGCGGAGGACTTCGAACTAGTTGATCGTGAAGCGTTGATGGATGAATTGATCCGTCGCTCAAGCCATACTGTCGGCGACAATGCGACCCTCTCCAGCGGCGAAGATCACATTCCCTGGCTCGACGCGGAGCGCAAGAAGGGCTGGACCTACTGGCGCCGCTATTCGGAGTTCATGGAAACCAGGATTCCGTGGAACGCACTTGATGCTCTCGATGTGGCAACTGACGAGGTCCTTTCGCAGCTTGAGGATCCAACACGGGAAGGGGCCTGGGATCGACGCGGCCTTGTCGTCGGTCATGTACAATCTGGAAAGACCGGGAACTACACTGGCCTGATCTGCAAGGCAGCAGATGCAGGTTACAAGATTATCATCGTTCTTGCCGGCCTGCATAACAATCTCAGATCCCAGACACAGATCCGTATGGATGAGGGTTTTCTCGGCTTCGCGACAATTGCGGATGCAGACGAACTTCCGGCGGTTGGTGTCGGACTCATTGACAGCGACACATCTGTCCGCCCGAATGCCGCAACAAATCGCAGCGACAAGGGGGATTTCAACACTGCTGTTGCAGCCAAGATGAACATCAGCCCGGAGCAGCGGCCCTGGCTTTTCGTGGTCAAGAAGAACAAAACAGTGCTTGAGCGCCTGGTGCACTGGATTCGCAATCGCGTCGCCAACCATTTCGATCCGGTCACAGGCCGCAAGCTCGTCACGAATCTTCCGCTGCTCGTGATCGACGATGAATCCGATCACGGATCAGTCGACACCGGCGAAGATGTAGTGGACGAATTTGGCAATCCCGACCTCGAACATGAGCCAAAGACAATCAATCGGCTTATCCGGTCGATCCTTCATCATTTTTCCCGAAAAGCTTATGTGGGATACACCGCCACGCCTTTCGCTAACATATTCATACACGATCGTGGCGAGACGCAGGAACACGGGCCCGACCTTTTCCCCGCGGCTTTTATCACCGCGCTAGCGGCACCATCAAACTATATCGGTCCCGGTAGGGTCTTCGGTTCCGCCTCCAGCGCGCCTGACGACCTGCCACTGGTCCGGCCGCTGGCCGATGAGGACTTCGAGCCTTGGATTCCTCCACGGCACAAGAACGGCTATCGTCCCCGCTGGGAAGGAGAAGACCGCATCCCGGATTCGCTTGCAGAAGCGGTCAGGTCATTTGTGTTTGCCTGCGCTGTTCGCGCGCTCCGGGGTCAGGGTAACAGGCATTCTTCCATGCTCATCCACGTCACCCGGTTTACTTCCGTGCAGAATGTGGTTGTAAACCAGGTTGCAGAATACCTCCGCAATCTCAAGGGGCGATACACCCGTGGTATCGATCTCGCCGATCTCGAAGCATCCATGAAGAGCGAGTACGAGACAGCTTTCCGGCCCAATATGCAGCGAATCCGCAGTGCGCTGGTGGAGGGAGAGACGCTCGAAGACTTCAGCTGGGACGACTTGCGAAAAGTACTTCCGGATATCCTTTCAGACATCCGGGTGCGCGAAATCAATGGCACCGCGAAGGATGCGCTGGACTACGCGGAGAACGAGGGTACCGGACTCAAGGTGATCGCCATCGGTGGCGACAAACTGGCGCGTGGCCTTACACTCGAGGGGCTCTGCACTAGCTACTTCCTGCGAACTGCACGCATGTATGACACGCTGATGCAGATGGGCCGGTGGTTCGGCTATCGGGATGGCTACCTCGATGTCTGTCGTCTCTACACGCCGACAGAGTTAACAGAGTGGTTTGGCCACATCGCTGATGCTGCCGAGGAGCTGCGTCAGGAATTCGACAATATGGTTGCGGCAGGTGCAACACCGAAACAGTTCGGTCTTCGGGTCAAGTCCCATTCGGTACTGACTGTTACATCACGCGCCAAAATGCGAAACGCACGTGCAATGCAGCTGACCTACTCCGGAGATCTGTTGCAGACAATTGTCTTTCCAAACCGGAAGGATGACATCACAGCCAATTTCCGCGCTGCGGAGCGCTTCATACAAGCTCTGGGGTCGCCGCTCGACCTGAATCAGCAGTATTTCGTCCCAGACGGACAAAAGTGGAGCGGCCACCTGTGGAGGGACGTGCCAGTCTTGAACGTGATCACATTTCTTCGCGAGTATAGGACCCATCCTGCAAGCTTTCGGATCATGAGCCCTCTCATCGCCGACTTTATCGAAGAGATGAACAAGGATCAGGAGCTGATCAACTGGACTGTAGCGATGATTGGCAAGGAAAGCGGCCCGGATGAAATCAGCCGCATTGTCGGCGGCTGCGCGATCAACATGCTGCAGCGCAAGCGTACCACCGAACATGCTGACCGCTATTCGATCAAGGCACTGACTTCGCCCCGAGATCAGGCCATCGATCTCACCGAAGATCAATGGACAGCCGCCCTCGAGCTCAGCCGGAAAATCTGGCGCAATGATGTGGACCGCAATGAGGGAAAGGACCCTCCAACGGAACCCCGGGGACCACAGATCCGCCGGATTCTCGGCGAGGGCAATCCTGATACCGGCCTGCCTCATCGTCGGGATCGCGGACTGCTGATGCTCTATCTCCTGGATCCGGCCGGGGCCAGTGTCCCGGAACTCGCTGACGCAGATCCCATCGCTGGGTGGGCAATCAGCTTCCCGTCGAGCACATCGGAGCGAAGGGTTTCGAATTCGAAATACATGGCCAACAGTGTCCTGTGGGGAGGACTAAATGACTGGGTGGAGTGAGGAAGGGCTCTCACGGGCCTGGAGGGCGCTCGCGCGCCAGGAGGCAGGTGAGGACTGGCGTTTTGTTCACCTCACGAAGATGGCTGAGGTTTCGGTGGAGGCTGGCTGCCACTTTCCGGCAGGGCGTGAGGCACTGATAGTCACTTTCCCCGGGGCATGGCCGGTCAATCCGGCGCGCCTTCCGGAGGGCAAGGGCTTCGATGTCCACTGTATTGCAGGTCAGCAGGCCTTCGCGGGGCAGACTGCGATCGCTCTTGTGCGGCGTGTCGAGGGATCGCCAGACATCTTCGCGGTCATGGCGGTGGACGTGCTGCGAACTCTCGGCGCTGCGGCATCCACATCTCACCGCAACACGCTGGACTCCTTCCTCGAGAGGGTCAGGGAGTGGCAGGCGTTCATGGCCAAAACCCACCGGCCGCTCTCGCCCGACGCCCAGGTCGGGCTGATGGGAGAACTCTGGATGCTCCGGTTGCTGATGGAATCCCCGCTTGGGGTGGGGGCTCTTGACTGCTGGCACGGGCCACTGCGCGCCGCCCAGGACTTTCACGTGCGCGCGGGCGCCATAGAAGTGAAGAGTACCGTACGCACGGGCGCCTTTCTTGCTCGCATCAACAGCATCGAGCAGCTGGACAGTGAGCGGACGCCGGTTTTCCTGTGTGCAATGCGCTTCGAGGAGAGTACAGAAGGAACCTCGCTTGTTGACCTCGTAACCGCTCTTCGCGGCAGGTTCACAGAGGCAGGAACTGTGCGAGGCTTCGAAGCCCTCCTGATGGTGATGGGCTATCTTGATGAGCATTCTTCACTCTACGGGCGCTCCCTCGTGCTCAAGGACGCCAGGGCCTTCCTCTCGGATGGTAACATGCCACGCCTGACGCGGGCCGCCTTGCCAGCTGCAGTCCGCTCAGCGGCATATGTAGTCGATCTCGACGCCGTTGAGGTTCCTGCGGTCGCGATTCCGGACGTATTGCAAGCATTTGGACTGAATTGATATGAACCTCGAAGAATTTCACCGCAACTTCCGTTCTGACGTCCAACAGACTGTCGCAGACCGTGTTCGCGCTGACGACGGCCCCTTTCCTTCCGAAGAGCTTGTCTTTTCGGAGACAGTCATGGAACACGTGGCAGAAACAGTAAGTTGTGAGACACCGGTTGTATGCCACTGGAATGGCACGATCGGAAACGCGAAGCTTCGCATCACCGGTTATGCCCTTTCTTCTGATGAGACGGCTCTGGATCTCTTCGTTTCAAACTACTTCGGGACCGAGGCGATAAGTGACCTGACCGATGCAGGTGCAGTCGCAACCGCCACTGAAGGCATCCGCTTCCTGTTCCGCGCTGCAGGGGGAAACCTCGAGAGCCGCATAGATCCCACGCACCCGGTTCGTGATCTTGTTTCAACGATCCGGTCAAGATGGGCTAACCTTGATCGTCTCCGCGTGTTTGTAATCACTGACGGGCGCACAAAGGCAAAGCGGTTCGCTGACAAGGAAGTCCACGGCAAAATGGTCGCTGTGGAGGCGATGGACATCGAACGCCTGTTCCGCCACACCGAAGGCAAGCCGAGAGATGAACTCTCGCTCAGCCTTGTCCAGTCGGTCGGACGCCCGCTCCCATGTGTTCATGTCCCCGATCCCGACGCTGACTATGAATACGTGCTCACAGCAATCCCGGGCCAGATCATCAGGGATCTGTACCTCCGGTTTGGCTCAAGACTTCTTGAGGCAAATGTACGTACGTTCCTCGGTACGAAGAAAACTGTGAACAGGGGCATCATCGAAACTCTCAGGATGGAGCCCGAACACTTTCTGGCCTTCAACAATGGTCTGGTTCTTGTCTGTGACAGGGCAGAATTCGAACAGACCAAAGATGGATACATCGGTCTTTCATTTGTCAAGGGCCTGCAGATAGTTAATGGCGGTCAGACCACTTCCACCATCTACTTTGCATCCCGCGATGACCGCACCATCGATCTCAGCCACGTCATGGTGCCTGCAAAGATAATCATTCTGAAGGGATCAGACGACGACGCCCGCGAGAAGCTGATCAGCAACGTATCGCGCTTTGCCAACAGCCAGAATGCAGTCAAACTGTCAGATCTGTCTGCAAACCGGCCATTCCATGTTCAGCTCGAGAAGCTGGCGAACGAAACCTGGTGCCCTGACGGCTCGGCGAGGTGGTTTTACGAACGTGCTGCAGGCGCATATAATGTGATGTTGCTGCGTGAGGGCACCACTCCTGCTCGCCGCAACAAGCTGAAGGAGATTGTCTCCCCAAAGCGCAAGCTGACCAAGAACGATATCGCCAAGTTTCACGAGGCCTGGCGTGGCAAACCCAGTCAGGTGGCAATGGCAGGTGAAAAGAATTTCGCAGCATTCATGGCCGCTCTGGATGAAGACCCCTCGATTGTGCCCAATCCCCTTGATACGCGCTGGTATCATTCGATGATAGCCAAGGTCATACTCTTCAAGTCCATAGAGAGCATGATCAAGACCAAAGAGGCAAAGACGGTTTTTCGGCAGGGTTGGGTCAATATTGCAACCTACGTTGTTTCGGTCGTGGCAGACCGATTAGGCGACCGGCTTGATCTTGAACAGATCTGGCTCCGTCAGGACATTTCCTCGGGTCTCCGCGATCTGTTGTGGGAGTGGGCTCTGGTTGTGAATTCGGTCTTTGGCAGCATCGCTCCGGGACAGCAGATTTCGGAAGTAGCGAAGCGCATCGATACTTGGAACAGGGTGCGCGCTGCCACATTTCCAGAACCGAAGGCTAACATTCCGGAACTCAGACAGCCATCGCACTGATCAAGTTCGACTTGCTGATCTGGCGATGAGCTGGTGTCATCGTAATTGGTGCCACGCTTTCCAGCGGTTGCGCAAAGCTTCCCGCGACGGCGATAGATTACCAAGATCTTCGTAGCCGTGTCGGCGTACGCGCGTATCAAGATGAATCGCCAATGTGTCAGGATGGATGACCATCAGGTTCAGGTCGAACAAGGTATGCATATCCGTCCGAAGTAGCAGTCCGTTCTCGGGGTGATTATCCTGCTCGCTCCGATATGGCCAGATGTGGGTAAGCGTCCGGTCTCGGCCGCCTTGTTTTGGTAACAACACACGTGCCATTGTATCGCCTGATGAGCGTGTTTCGGAATAAGCGCTGCCCTCTTCGCGTGGCAATCTCTCGCAGCACTCGTCTCCTCTGATTAAGCGTCGAAGGTTCAAATGGCGCTTCGGCACTGTCCTCAGCTGCATCGTCCGGCTTCAGTGCAGAAGTCATCGCACATACTGACACAGCCTCGGCAGCCCTCTTGGAGCGAAGTTGTAGTAGTACCTCAAGCCCGGCAAGGTCCAGCTCCTCGATTGAGATCTGGTCATTTGGACGGAGAGCCAATCCTTTGAGCTGCTGTGCCGTAATCCCCTCTGGCAGTTGTTGAAATGTGTCCCCGAAATCGGCGGTGTATTGGACTACGGCTTCCTCCATAGCTATTGGAGTACCGAATACATGCCCCTTTGCACAGCGCCAGGGTGGGCTCATCGTGGGTCGCCGTTTGATGCTCGTAGTGTTACACTCCGGGCACCGCTGAATAATCTTGGTTCCGGGTTCTTCCGAGATGGAAACTATCCGGGCCAACCCCTGCGCCACTTCGCGGTCCCGGACTACGACGAGGTCTCCGGAAGCCAGCTGCCGATGATTCGCAACGTTGCTGTCGTAGCGGTACTGGCGCCCGGGCATATCGGCGTAACCAGTGTTACCTCCGTACTGCCGGTCGTCACCCAGAGTGATGATGCTCCAAGCCCTTGCCATGCTCACTATCAATCACGTCTCTCGGGATGGAAATCGCCATGATCTCAATTCGGCCGCGACGTTGAAGTCTTTGCTTCCGCTTTCCCCCTTGTACTTCAAACAGCCGGGTTGATGATATCAACGGGCGGATGCAGTGCAAACCCTCGCCAACCACAACAACAGGCAGAGAGCCTGCAGATCGACAGAACAGTGGACAAACATAGAACAATCTTTTGGCAGGCGGGAAGTTTTGTGACACCCTGTCCAAAATCATCCCAGAGATGATTCGGGGTGCCCATGCCGAAAAAACCAAAGACCCACCTGAAGGACCTGCGGGAACGCGCAGGCCTGAGCCTTGCCGAGGCCGCCTTCCGGGCCGGGTGCAGCGAGCGCCAGATGCGGCGCTACGAGGACGGCACGCACGAGCCCTCCCCGCTCTATGTGAAGCTCCTGGAAGAGGAGATAGCGCGACGCGCGAAGCACGAGGCAGGCCCGCCCGCCTTCACCTTCATTGACCTCTTCGCCGGTATCGGCGGCCTGCGGCTGGGCTTCGAGAGCATCGGCGGCAAATGCGTGTTCACCAGCGAGTGGGACAAGTATTGCAACGAAACCTACCGCGCCAACTTCCCAGGCGATGACCACGAGATTGCCGGTGATATCCGGCCTTATGGCGAGCACCCGGAGAAGATACCGAAGTTCGACGTTCTCCTGGCAGGTTTTCCCTGCCAGCCGTTCTCCATTGCAGGCGTCTCCAAGAAAAACGCCCTGGGGCGGCCGCACGGCTTCGATTGCGACAAGCAGGGCACGCTGTTTTTCGAGATCGAGCGGATTATCAGGCACCACCGGCCCGCCGCCTTTCTCTTGGAGAACGTGAAGAACCTGGAGCGTCATGACAAGGGCCGCACCTTCGCGGTTATCATGGACACACTGACCCGCGAGCTGGGCTACAGGACGGTGAAGCACCGCGTCATCAGCTCTGACCCCTGGGTGCCACAGAAGCGCGAGCGCATCTTCATCGCAGGCTTCAGGGACGAGAGCAGCTTTACTTTCGAGAACTTCGAGCCGGATGGCCCGCACCCGCGCCTAGGCAGCATCCTGAACGGCCATAACCGTGTGCCGGAGAAGTACACTCTCACCGCCCATCTCTGGCAGTATCTCCAGGACTACAAGGAGAAGCACGCCAGCAAGGGCAATGGCTTCGGATGCAGCGTGTTCGGTCCCAACGATGTGACCCGCACGCTGTCAGCCCGCTACTACAAGGACGGCTCTGAAATCCTCATCGAGCAGAAGGGTACCAGACCGCGCCGCCTCATGCCCGACGAGTGCGCAAGGCTTATGGGCTTTGTGCATCATGACGGCCGCGACTGGATTATCCCTGTATCCGATACCCAGGCGTACAAGCAGTTCGGCAATGCCGTGGTGGTGCCGGTGGTGAAGGTCGTGGCGCGGCACATGGAGCCGCATATCCTGGAGGCTGTGGCGCGTGACCGGAAGAAGGTGACCCCCTTCCCTGCCCCGCCGAAGGCGGAGGCCGTGAAGGCGAAGCCGAAGAAGAAGGCCGCGCATGGCTGATATCGTCGCGCCCGAGGTCCGCAGCCGCATGATGGCGGGAATCCGGGGGCGCGACACCAGGCCGGAGCTTGTGCTCCGCCAGGGTCTGCATCGGGCCGGATTCCGCTACCGGCTGCATGTGAAGGGCATTCCCGGCAAGCCTGACATGGTGTTTCCGAAGCACCGCGCGGTAATCTTCGCGCACGGGTGTTTCTGGCACGGGCATGACTGCGCCCTCTTCAAATGGCCGTCGACCCGGCAGGAGTTCTGGCGCACCAAAATCACCGGCAACGTGGCGCGGGACGCGAAGGTGAAAGAGAGCCTGCTGGCGGCAGACTGGCGCGTGCTCACCGTCTGGGAATGTGCACTGAAAGGGCCGGGCAGGCTCACGGCCGGGGACGTGATTGCCCGGTGTGCTGCATGGCTGCGCTCAGCACGGCAGCACGACGAGATAAGGGGGACGAAATGAGCCCGGTCCGCAGAGGCCTTGTGTCCGACCTTTTTGAAGGCGTGGTGGCCAAGCGGCTCACGCTGGTCGAGACGGTCACAGAGCGGTCCAACCAGCATGAGTTTCAGGGAACGGAGCCGCTACGCGCCCTGTTCGGAGACGCCAACCGCAAGGGCATATCCACCCGTTTCATCCGCTTCACGACGGATGGCGACACCGTCAGCGAGGACGGTTTCATCAGTTGGTCCAACGTGCGCGAGGGCAAGCCCCGTGCCGCCGAGTATCACTGCTACTACAACGGCAATGCCGTAACGAACGCCATGCAGGTTGGCGAAACCCTGTTTCTAGCGCTCCGTCGCGACGGCACAGCGCTGGCCATCATCACGCCGCCCGACAGCACGACCCAGAGCCAGCTGGTCTGGCTGTTCGGTCTCACAGACGCAGCCGTGTCCGGCATCGAGTTCAGGGATATCGCCCACGAGCAGCCGAAGGAGCTGAGCCTTGCCGCCCGCTATGTGCTGGACGAGCTGGGCATCGTCATTGAGGAGGAAGGCGCAGACCTGGACGGCCTGACTGAGAAATTTGGCGTGGAGTTTCCGACGACACGGGTATTCTCGGAGCTGGCCCGCTCCTCTCTTGGCAGGGAGGTCGAGGCCCGCGACAATCCCGACACCGTATTGATGGCGTGGCTGGAACGCGAGGAGCTGCTGTTCCGTCGCCTAGAGCGCCGCGTGGTGGCCGAGCGCCTGAAGGGAGGCTTCATATCGGCCGGAGGCGAAGCCAATGTGGAAGACTTCATCGCCTTCTCTCTCAGCGTCCAGAACCGCCGCAAGGCTCGTGCAGGGCAGTCACTGGAGCTACACCTTGAGGCCCTTTTCAGCGCTCACGGTATCCGTTTTGCACGCGGGGGTGAGACAGAGAACAAGAACAAGCCGGATTTTCTGTTTCCCGGAGCGGCCGAGTACCGTGATGAGACCTTCCCCGTGGCCCGTCTCACCATGCTGGGAGCCAAGTCCACACTGAAGGACCGCTGGCGGCAGGTACTTTCAGAAGCCCGCAGGATCGAACACAAGCACCTTGTCACACTTGAGCCTAGTATCTCGGAAGCCCAGACGAACCAGATGCAGGCCGAGAAACTTCAGCTGGTAGTGCCGAAGCGGATTCAGGAGACATTCCGCGTCGGACAACGGACGTGGCTTATGACGGTATCGGATTTTGTCGGGTTGGTGAGAGAGCGGCAGGCATTATGACCAGTTTCCCGCCTTATTGTGCCGCTTCTCCTGTGTGTTAGGCTACCAGCATGCCAAAAGAGGAAATCCCCATAAATCCGGCTATAGTCACGTGGGCGCGCGAGCGCTCCGGCTTGACTGTTGAGGATGCAGAGCAATCCTTCAAGAATATTGAAGCTTGGGAAGCGGGAGAAGTATTTCCCTCCTATCCCCAGCTTGAGCAGATGTCTGAAGCGTTCAAGATTCCAATAGCAGTTTTCTTTTTCCCATCCCCACCTTCGACTCCTCCGATAGCGGAAACATTCCGCACCTTGCCGGACGCCGAGTTCTCACATCTTCCCAACCAGGTCAGGCTTCTTCTCAGGAAGGGCAAGGCGATGCAGATGAACCTTGCGGAGTTGAATCAGGGGCGCAATCCGGCCGAGAGGCTTATAACCCGTGACCTGACCTTTCCCCCACAAATTGGCGTGGCAGACATGGCACGCGAGGTAAGGGAATATCTCGGCATTGACATTGAAACCCAGAAGTCTTGGGAGGATGCAGATACAGCGCTGAAGGAGTGGCGCAGCATCCTGCTCAAAGTTGGGGTCTACGTATTCAAGGAAGCTTTCAAGGCCAGGGACTTCTCAGGCTTCTGTCTGTATGATGAATTGTTCCCGGTCATCTACGTCAACAACAGCGCCTCGAAGACCAGGCAGATATTCACTATTTTCCACGAGCTGGCGCACCTCCTCTTCCATACCAGCGGCATAGACAAGATTCACGACGACTACATTGCCAAACTGGACGACCAGTCCCAGAGGATTGAGATCCTCTGCAATGAATTTGCAGCCCGCTTCCTGGTACCTGAAGATGCATTCAGCAAGGAGCTTCTGGGCAAGCAGCCAACCGAGGCATCGGCAACGCAGATTGCATCCCTGTTCCATGTCAGCAGGGAGGTCATCTTCCGTATGTTTCTGAGCCGACGGCTCATCACGGAACAGGTCTATACTGAGGCAGCGAAGCGTTGGGCAGAGCAGAAAAAGGAAGGAAGCGGAGGCGACTATTATCGGACCAAAATCGCCTATCTCGGCCGGGATTACATATCACTCGCATTCAATCAGTATTACCGCAATCGCATCGATAGAGAGCAGCTTGCGGAATACCTCGATACCAAGCCGAAGAACCTTGGTGCTCTTGAAGAGTATTTTGTCCGGGGTGGTGCATAATGTACGTGTTCGATACCTCCCCGCTGTCTGCGCTCTTCAAGAACTACTACCCTGCCCGCTTCCCATCGCTATGGACCAAGTTTGACGGGCTAGTCACGAGTGGCGCCGTTGTATCAACGCGAGAGTGCTTCCGGGAACTGGTAGACGGCCCGGTTGAAAGTGCTGTGCAGTGGGCCTCGGATAACAAGCATATATTCGCCACTCCTGTTGCCGATGAAGGCAAATTTGTTGCGCAGATTTATGGTGTGCCACACTTCCAGCAGAACATTGAGGCCCAAAAAATTCTGAAAGGGGGCAAGAATGCAGACCCCTTCATTATCGCCAAGGCAGCTGTGGAGAAACGGTCAGTTGTCACAATGGAGCAGTTCAAAACCAACGCTGCAAAGATTCCGAATATCTGCAAACACTTTGGCGTTTCGTGCCTGTCACTTGAAGAATTTATGGAAGCTGAAGGTTGGAAATTCTAGCGTGCCGAGCCCGCATGAGCACCTCTTGAAATCTGTGGTGCGGGCGGCCTAACGTATCTTCCAAGACAGGCTAGGTGACAATTCCAATGGAAGATGACGAAGCATTTACAGGAAAAGCCGCTCCAAAGAACCCCAGAGCAAGTGCGCGTGGAAAACTTCGGCGCCGTCTGATGTGGCTTCAAGCATCCCTTCATGAGGTTGAACTCACTATTGAAGAGGTATTCTCCGCTCCGGGAAAAACATACAAGAAGGAGGAGCTCGAGCGGATAACGACTGCGATAGCAGATTTCCGCAATGTGACAGGTCTGACTGGAGACGGGCTTCCCCAAATTTCGCCAATCTCTAATGAAGCGCTTGAAAGGGCACTCTTCGGCCTTGGTGACAGCCTAGCGCCATACGAAGCCAACACAGCCCCGCTCATTGCAAGTATCGGTTTGGCAAAAGACGACGACCCGGAGTAATTCGGCACGACAATCTTCACTGCAGAAGGTTTAGCCGCTCTGCATGCTGTTTCATAAGTCTCTAATGGCGCAACAGACCATTAGTCTCTATTGATCAATCTCGTGCCTGTTTTACAAGTCTATTGCAGATCACATTGTCCGTTTTCTTCCAACGGTCGCTTTGCCAAGTATTGTTATAAATGCTGTTCAAGAGGTCCGACGGGAGCATATCGCAGTCACCAGTTCTGCGCGAAGTACTGAGCCCTGTCTTCCATGACCCCCATTATGCGAACGGCAGCACACTCATTTCTGGCACCTCACTTGCTGTCAGTGAATAGAGAACGGCGCTATTACATCTTCATTCGCGAGTTGAAATATCTGACGGAAAGGCAGTTAGCTGATTCGCTGCCGTCATTTCTGTATGATCAGGTCACGAAATGCTACAAAGGCGCGATTGGTCTCTGCGGCGCGACGTGCCTTCTCCTCCAGGACTTCGATCAACGACACCTTGCGTGAGAGGACCTCGTACAGATCAAGCCCGTCGGCGCAAATCAGATTGGTTTGTCGTCCACGCGAAAATGCCTCCAACCCGTCGGCCGAGAAGCCGGAATTGCTGACGAACAGACCGCGCGACCAAGAGGCTTTGCCGGCGACCTTCCCAGAGAACGTCATCAAGTCGGCGAATCCAATCTGCGGCCCATGCCACTTAGCTTCCACCAAATAAGTCTGTCCCTGCAGATTAAAGCTGCCGTCGATCTGCTCGCCAACGAGGCGAAACGCACCGCGTGGCGCCAGCATCGACCCGCGTCGGAGTTAGGCCGAGTGTGAGCGGAACGGCGTGCTGCTCACCCGCGATGGCGATCAGGCGGTCGCTGATCCGCTGCGCGGTAGCAACCACCTCGGCATGGCCGGCAAGCTCGGCTTGCGCCTCGTTTACTTGATCTTGGATTTCGTCGCGAGCGTCTTCGTCAAGCGAAGTGGCCAACTGTTCGATCAACGGCCTCAGCGGCGAATTTCGCCAGCTCGACAGGTCTTTCTCGGCGTCGCGCAGCGCCACCTGAACGTCGAGCGGTAGCATCCGGCGCAAGGATGACCCGATCGCCATATCGGGATCGTCGCCGCCGAAAATGACATACTCGTAGTCGGCCAGACTTTCGGGATTACGGCCGAGATTTCCCTTTGGCTGGAAGCGGTAAGTGAGACGCGCGACCATGGGCGGGCCTGGGTCCACTACGCAGTCGTTAAGGTGCGCCATCAGGCGCGGGTCGCCGGTGAAATCGGTCAGATCGACAGAGATTTCGATCGTCTCGCCTAGCTTGTCCTCGTTCAGGACGTCCCAGAAGTGTTCGAGGCCGAGTTGGCGATCACGCTCCGACAGCCCAGGATCGAGGATCAATTGCAAGGCGCGAATGAAGTTGCTTTTCCCAACCTTGTTTTCACCGACAATGACAATGCTGGAGCCAGTCTTTACTTCAAGGGCCGAAAAATTGGCGAAGTTCTTGATCGTAATCGATGATATGTGCAATGCATTACACTCTATGTTCGGAAACTGAGACAACATACCCCGAAGTAAACTGGCGCGAATAGGTTTTTCGATAAGACTTCGTATTGACGCTGGACTTCCTTCTTAAAGGAAGCATTGCTGTTGATCACTGCGTTCCAAAACCTAGACGACAACAGCAGAGGACGCCCGCTATTGCGGGCTTAGGGTGGTACGAGGGCTGGATTGGCCAGCCATCGAGCTCAAGGAGCACCACCATGGCAAAGAAGGCAATCAAGTCCAAGAAGCAGGCAGCGAACAAGACCCAGCAGATCCTCGGATTGCTCCAGCGCCCAAATGGCGCATCGATCCCCGAACTGATCAAAGCCACTGAATGGCAAGCGCACAGCGTGCGCGGGTTCCTGGCCGGGACGGTCAGGAAGAAGATGGGCCTGGATATCACCAGCAGCCGGGAGGATGGCAAGGACCGCCGTTATCGCATCGCCGGAGCCCAGTGATGGCTTGTCAGAAGCAACATGGCATCGGCAAGGCAGCGCCCGACACAGAGGTTGGGCGCCAGTTGCTGCAGCAGATCCACATGCTGCAGGACAAGAGTATTGCCCAGTTAAAGTCACAGTGGAAGGAGTTGATCAGTTCAGAGCCGCCGCGGCATGCGAAGCGGAGTTTCCTGACGCAGACGATTGCGTGGGAGCTCAAGGCAAATACCTTCGGCAAGCTGAAGCCCGGCATCCACCGTCAACTCCTGCAAGCGGGTCGTGGTGGAGGAGATGAGAAGCCGCTGGTGTCAGAGTTTGCGTCTCCGATCTTGCGCCCCGGAGTAAAGCTGATCCGGGTCTGGAAGGGCGTGACCCACCATGTGCTGGTGACGGAGGATGGCTTCCTCTGGCAGGAGCGCTCATGGCGCAGCCTGTCGGTCATCGCCCGAGAGATCTCCGGCACGCCGTGGTCCGGGCCGGTATTCTTCGGTCTGAAGAAGTCGAAGACTGTTCGTGACGGGATGCGCAGCACTCTCGGGGTCGATGACGGCATTGGGGACCATTCTTTGGGCATCGATAAGGTGGCGTCCCATGGCTAGCCCACCCAAGACCGTCCGCTGTGCCATCTATACCCGAAAGTCTTCCGAAAAAGGCCTTGAGCAGGACTTCAACTCGCTGGATGCCCAGCATGAAGCCTGCGAAGCCTACATCAAGAGCCAGAAGCACGAGGGCTGGGAAGCCGTTCATCACAAGACGGGCCGCCTGACGCTCAATGTTCTGCTCTCCTTCGCTCAGTTCGAGCGCGAGGTCACCGGCGAGCGCATCCGGGGCAAGATCGCAGCCTCCAAGAAGAAGGGCATGTGGATGGGAGGCTGCGTCCCGCTGGGTACCGGGTCGAGAAGCGGGAACTGGTCATCGACGAGCAGGAGGCCCAGCATATCCGGACGGTCTACGAGAAGTACCTCGAGCTTGGCTCGGTCCGCTCCGTAAAGGATGCGGTCGATACCTTGGGCATTACCAGCCGCCCCACCTCAAGGACGTCTGGCAGCTTTCTGGGCCGTGGTCACATCTACCGCATCCTGACCAACCCCATCTACATGGGCAAGATCTCGCACAAGGGTGTCTTGAGCGAGGGTCAGCACAAGGCGATCATTGAGCCCAAGACTTGGCAGAAGGTGCAGGAGATGCTGCAGGCCAACAATGCCCGGGAGCGGGACCAGCCCAATGCTGCGGTATCGAGCCCTCTCGCCAGCATCATCTTTGATGAACAAGGTAAGCGGCTCACCCCCAGCCATGCGGTCAAGGGTGGCAGGCGGTACCGGTACTACATCTCGAATGTTCTCGTGCGCGAGCCGGGCAACACAAGCGGCATCAGATTATCGGCGCCCGAGATTGAGACTGCGGTCTGCCAGATCATACACGGCGTTCTACGCGATACCCAGCAGGTGGCATCGATCATCGCAGCGCCCGATCCATCGCCATCCGAAATTGAAGAGTTTGTTGGCCGAGCCAAGACGTTCGTCAACAGCATCACCAAGAAGCCAGCCTATGAACTGCTGATCGGCCTCAAGCCCGCGTTGGCCCATATCGTTATTGGGACGCAGCAGATCATCCTGTCGCTAAAGCGAAGCGCCTTGGAACCATTGTCCGTGGCGCACCAGGACAACAGTCTCACGGAGAACTCATCGCAGTATCAAGCGCGACGAATGACCTCCTCACCCTCTCACTGCCGATCCGCGTAGGACGGCGCGGTCGCGAGACTCGCATCATCCTCCAAAGTGGCCAAACCCGGCAGCGGCCTGTCGACCAGTCACTCGTCACTATGATCGCGCGGGGCTATGCCTGGTGGCACCAGATTGCCGTTGGCGAGGTGAACTCAATGCTAGACATCGCCAAGCGTGAGAAGCTCACCGACAGCTATGTGAGCCGCATCGTCACGCTCGGGTTCCTCGCGCCAGACATCATTACTGCAATTCTGGAAGGCACCGCCCCTGCAGAACTGACAGCCAACCGACTGCAGGCGCTTCATGATCTCCCGCTCGACTGCCCGAGCCAGCGGCAGATCCTCGGGTTTGCAGCTGCGGGATAAGTCGCAAGACCATCCGGTGAGTGAAGAGGCAGCTTTCGAACATGGCGCTGCCTTCACACGTTCCGGTCTCAATATCTGGCTGGGATCGACGACCGCCTGGCCTATAAATCCGAAGAGCGCACCAGCTTCTCGCTTTCGATGAATTGCTAGGCAGTTGAACGATAAATGTCGTGGAACCCGATGCTCATGACTTTCACTGACTGCATCACCCCATGATGGTTTGCATCGGAGATCTTGACTGCCGAAACGCCAAACTAAGAATTCCGAGCAGATCGGCGCGAAAATCCAAGTTGTCTCGGGTGCGGTTCGAAGACCCCGATGCTAGCCGACGCAAAGCAGGCCCAATCCGCAGGCTTTTTGCGCTACCGACGATACACCTAAGGAATTTATGAAAACACTAGGAATTAATGACGGACCAGATGGAATTCGAACAGAAGGTACAGTCCCTCTTTCTTCCAGCTTTCCACTCGACTTCCTGCCGAAAGGAAGCATGTGTGGGGACACGACGCCCGGCCAATTGGCTGACAGCGTCGATAGCCCGCCCCAAGCGGGCTTGCGGTGGTGGGAGGCTTTGGCCTCCGGAACAGGAGAACCACCATGACCATCAAGAAATCTGGCTCAACCTCGAAGCAAACCAAGAATTCAGCGCCTGGCACTCGTTCGAAGCAACCCGCCAAGAAGCCGCCTCCCGCACCTCTGAGCAAGTCCCAGACCATCCGGGCGCTACTAGCTCGTCCGCAGGGAGCGACCACCTCGGAACTCTCGGAAGCTACCGGCTGGCAGGTTCATAGCGTGCGAGGATACCTGTCGAGGACGTTGAAGAAAAAGCTTGGTCTCATGCTTGATTCGTCCAAGGACGAAGGTGGCCGCCGTTATTGGCTCACCGAAGCTGTCCGCTCATGAGTAGGACGGAAGAGCTCTTGGCAGGACTAGCCGGGGCGGATCTGCAGAGCCTGCGGGACGAGTGGAAGCGTCTTTCTGACGACGACGCTCCGCCCCCCATGAGCAAGGAACTGCTCAGGCTTGCCATCGCCTACAGGAGACAGGAACAGGAGTTCGGCGGCTTGAGCCGCCGGACCTCCACCCGGCTGAGGGCACTGCGCAATGGTGGCAATACGAGTGTGCACCTGAGTGGCGAGGCCTTGCCCCTGAAGCCGGGCGTCAAGCTGCTGAGGGAGTGGCAGGGCAAGGTTCATGAAGTTCTGGCTCTGGAGGACGGCCGATTTGCCTACGGTGGAAAAGTCTGGAGATCGCTGAGCGAGATTGCCCGGGAGATCACCGGAGTGCGCTGGTCTGGTCCCCGATTTTTTGGGACCCGGGATCGGAAGAGGACAGGGCCCCATGGCTGAGCGTCCAGTCATTCGCCGCTGTGCGATCTATACCCGGAAGTCCTCCGAGGAAGGGTTGGATCAGGCCTACAACTCCCTTGCGGCGCAGCGAGATGCCTGTACGGCCTACATCGCCAGCCAGAAGCATGAGGGCTGGACCTTGGTCCCAAAGGCCTACGACGATGGCGGCTTTTCAGGCGGCAATCTCCAGCGGCCTGCGCTTGAGGAACTGATGGAGGATATCAGGAAGGGCGAGATCGATATCATCGTGGTCTACAAGATCGACCGGCTTACCCGATCCCTAGCAGACTTCGCCAAGCTCACGGAGGTCCTAGACCGGCACAACGTGTCCTTTGTGGCCGTCACCCAGCAGTTCAACACCTCGACATCAATGGGTAGACTAACGCTCAACGTGTTGCTCTCCTTTGCCCAGTTCGAGCGTGAAGTGGCCGGCGAGCGCATCCGCGACAAGATCGCCGCTTCCAAGAGGCGGGGTATGTGGATGGGGGGCCATCCGCCGCTTGGCTATGAGGTGAAGGCGAGAAAGCTGGTCGTCGTTCCGGAGGAGGCCAAGACCGTACGACACCTCTTCCGTCGCTACCTGGACCTTCGTTCCGTGCAGCTCCTGCGCAGGGAGCTGGATAGCTCCGGGACACGATCGAAACGCAAGGTCTTGCAGGATGGCTCGGTGGTGGGTGGTGTGACCTTCTCCCGGGGCGCCCTGTACACGATTCTCAAAAACCCGCTTTACCGGGGCCGGATCCAACACAAGGGCGAGTGTTTTCCCGGGGAGCACGAGCCAATCATCGAGGAGAAGCTGTTTTCGGAGGTCCAGCGGGTCTTGGAACAGCAGGGGCCCGGAGATGAGGCTCGCCGCAAGCTGGCCTCACCTGCCCTGCTCAAGGGGCTGGTGTTCGACGCTCAAGGCGAGCGGCTGCAACCAACCCATTGCAGCAAGGGGAGAACGAAGTACCGGTACTACACTTCGAAGTCGTTGTTGAAGGAGGGGAGGCCCCAGGCGACGAGCGGATTCCGGGTTCCCGCTCCTGACCTCGAGATGATCGTCATCCGTTCACTGGCGGGCCACTTGAGAAACCAGCAATGGGTTGCTGCTCTCATACACAGTCCCAGAGACCTTCCGCCCGCACTGCAAAAGGCACAGGGCATTGCGGTCGATATCGAGAGGCAGCCGATCATTAACACCGGGATGATCGGCGACCTCGTTACCCGCATCACCATGGATAAGAGAAACTTACATCTCAGGATCAACAGGGACCGGCTTGTCGCCCTCCTCACCGGCCGGCACCCCGAGAAGACACAGTCGCCGCTGAATAGTCTGCCCCTCGAGATCGACATCACCAGCCACCTTCTCCGGTGTGGGAAGCAGGTACGCCTGGTGATCGACGAAACCGGGGGCCAGCCAGATTCCGACCCTCACCCCCGCCTTGTCGGCGAAATCCTGAGAGCCCGTCGGTGGTTCGATGCGCTCTCATCCGGAGAGGTCCCGACCATTGCAGCGCTAGCGCAAGCCGAGGGCGTCTCGGCGTCCTACATCAGCCTGAAAATCAGCCTCGCCTTCCTGGCACCAGACATCGTTGAGACCATCATCGACGGCATGCAACCGATGTCGCTCACGCCGGAACGGCTCAAGAAGGCCTGCCCACTGCCCGCTTCCTGGGAAGAGCAGCGCGCCTTGCTGCTGGCCTGAACTCCACTCCAATAGTCAGTCTTTATCGCGACGCATCTATTGGAAGCGGTTCTACCCCCCTATCAGGATGCGCAGCACTGCGCGTCATAACCGGAATTGGGGGCAGCAGAGACTTTCCGAGTGAAATCCACCAGGCGGAGCGCCAAGTTCGTCTCTCCGGCATGCCTGCCGCCCCCTGTCCGGTCCAAGCCCCGGAAATGTCGGAGAGTTCTCCGACAGCTGTCATTCTCATGGTTCGACGTGGATGGATTGGCTGGGGCGGGAGGGATCGAACCTCCGAATGGCGGAATCAAAATCCGCTGCCTTACCGCTTGGCGACGCCCCAGCAGTGCGGGGTTCCTATAGCCAGAGGAACAGTGCTTGCCTAGCCCGAAAAGCGCCGCTATAAGCCGCGCCGAGCCAAGGACGGAGTGTAGCGCAGTCTGGTAGCGCACCTGCTTCGGGAGCAGGGGGTCGGAGGTTCGAATCCTCTCACTCCGACCATTCGTAAAAGTCGGCGCGGGCGCCCTGAAGCCCCGCGCCGTTTTCCGTTCCGGAAGTGGTCAGTGGCGGGAGAGCAGCGCCCAGGCGGCGGGGAAGCCCAGGGCCGCCACCGCGGCCTTGACCACGTCACCTGCGATGAAGGGAAGAAGGCCGAAGGCAATGGCCTTTTCAGCCCCGATCCAGGCGGAGAGCCAGAGAAGGCCCGGCATGTAGAGCACGGCGGCGCCCAGCAGCATGGCGGCGAACATCCTGGGGGCCGACCGGTCCCAGCCGCGCTCGGCCAGGAACCCCACG
Source organism: Aestuariivirga sp. (assembly GCF_046294715.1). Taxonomy (GTDB): domain Bacteria; phylum Pseudomonadota; class Alphaproteobacteria; order Rhizobiales; family Aestuariivirgaceae; genus Aestuariivirga. The sequence continues at coordinate 348,707 of NZ_JBKBKI010000001.1, forward strand.
ACACAGGCCGCGGGGATGAAGCCCAGCACATACCCGAAGGTCGCCAGCATCACGCCGGACTGGAATCCGGCGAAGACGGGAAGCCCCACGGCTCCCTCGAACGCATAGAGCGCCAGGGTTGCCGCGCCGAGCCTTGCGCCATAGGCCGCCCCGATCATCAGCACGGCGAGCGTCTGCAGCGTCATCGGCACCGGCAGCATCGGCACGTTGACCTGTGCTGCAGCCGCGACCACCAGCGAGCCCAGGATTGCGAGGACCGCGCCGCGCCCGAGGGAAGCCCCGGAGGCGGGCCACAGGCGGTCGGAAAGAAGGCTGGTATTCATGGTCGTTCACCCCTACCCTGTTGAAATCATGCCGTTCGACAGGTTTATAGGGATGCGGTCCCTGCGCCGCAACTCATCATGACCGACCTTCGCTTCGACCGCGACTTCGACCCCGCCCCGGGCGTGGCCGTTCCGCTCTCGCCCACCGTGCGGCGGGTGCTCGCCGGCAACCCCAGCCCCTACACCTTTCGCGGCACGTCGACCTTCATCGTGGGCAAGGGGCAGGTGGCGGTGATCGATCCCGGACCGGACGACGAGAACCACCTCGAAGCCCTGCGCCACGCGCTGCGGGGCGAGACGGTCACCCACATCCTCGTCACCCATTCCCACGCCGATCACTCCCCCCTCGCCCGGCGCCTCAAGGAGATGACCGGCGCCCGCACCTTTGCCTATGGACCGGTCGAGGCTCCTTCCCCCACCGGACTCCGCCTCGATGCCTCGATCGACCACGACTTCGCGCCGGACGTGAGCCTCGCCGAGGGCGATGCGGTGACGGGCCCTGGCTGGACGCTCGAGGCGGTCTTCACGCCAGGCCACATGTCGAACCACATGTGCTTTGCCCTGACGGAGGAGAAGGCGCTCTTCGCCGGCGATCATGTGATGGCCTGGGCGACCAGCGTGATCGCGCCGCCCGATGGCGACATGGGCCAGTATTTCTCATCCCTTCGCAAGCTCCTCGAGCGCGAGGACCAGGTCTACCATCCAGGCCATGGGCCCTCGCGGCGCGAACCGCGGGCCTTGGTACGCGGCTATCTCGCGCACCGCCGCATGCGCGAGGAGGCGATCCGCACGCGCGTCGAGCAGGGGGCCCGCACGCTGGGCGAGATCGTCGCCGCCGTCTATGCCGAGGTCGACCCGAAGCTCCATGGCGCGGCGGCCCTCTCCGCCCAGGCCCACCTCGACCACCTCGTGGCGCAGGGCAAGCTCAGGGCCGCCGAGGGCAACTACGAGGCGGCATAGGGGAAATCATGGCCCGCAAGACACCCGAGAGCCTCCGCAGCGCCCGCTGGTTCGCGCCCGACGATCTCCGCGGCTTCGGCCACCGCTCGCGCCTGATGCAGATGGGCTACGCGAAGGAGGACTGGGCCGGTAAGCCCTTGGTCGCCATCGTCAACACCTGGTCCGGCATCAACCCGTGCCACGCCCACTTCCGCGAGCGTGCGGAGGATGTGAAGCGCGGCGTGCTGCAGGCCGGCGGTTTTCCAGTCGAGCTTCCAGCCCTCTCGCTGGCCGAAACCTTCGTGAAGCCCACCACGATGCTTTACCGCAACATGCTTGCGATGGAGGTGGAGGAGCTTATCCGCTCGCATCCGGTTGATGGCGTGGTGCTGATGGGCGGCTGCGACAAGACCACGCCCGGCCTCCTCATGGGCGCCACCAGTGCCGGCGTTCCGGCGGTCTTCGTGCCGGCGGGCCCGATGCTGCGCGGCAACTGGAACGGCAAGGTGCTGGGCTCCGGCAGCGACGCCTGGAAATTCTGGGACGAGCGCCGCGCGGGAAACATATCGGAAGCGGAGTGGATGGCGATAGAGGGCGGCATCGCGAGAAGCCACGGCCACTGCATGACGATGGGCACCGCCTCCACCATGACGGCGATCGCCGACGTTCTTGGCATGACGCTGCCCGGCACCTCCTCCATTCCCGCCGATGACGTCAATCACATGCGCATGTGCGCATCAGCCGGCCGCCGCATCGTCGAGATGGTGTGGGAGGATCTGAAGCCCGCGGACGTCATGACCGGGGCCGCCTTCCGCAACGCCATCCGCGTCGCCATGGCCATGGGCTGCTCCACCAACGCGGTGATTCATGTCATCGCCATGGCGCGCCGGGCGGGCCACGCGATCGGCCTCGACGACTTCGACGCGGCGAGCCGCATCGTGCCGGTCATCGCCAACGTCCGGCCCAGCGGCGAGACCTATCTCATGGAGGATTTCTACTATGCCGGCGGCCTCAAGGCGCTGATGAAGGCGATCGCGCCCCTCCTCGATCTCTCGCAGCGCACGGTGTCCGGCCGGAGCTGGGAGGAGGAGCTCGAAGGCGCAAGAGTACACAACGCCGATGTGATCCGCTCGATCGAGACCGCGATCTATCCCGAAGGCGCTCTCGCCGTGCTGAAGGGCAACCTCGCGCCGCGGGGCTGTGTGATCAAGCCTTCCGCCTGCGCCCCGCACCTGAGGAAGCATGCAGGCCCCGCCATCGTCTTCGACGACTACGCCGCCATGAAGGCTATGATCGACCGTGACGAATTCGAGGTGACGCCGGAACACGTCCTCGTCCTCCGCAACGCCGGGCCGCAGGGCGGGCCGGGCATGCCGGAATGGGGCATGCTGCCAATCCCGAGGAAGCTGGTGAAGCAGGGCGTGCGCGACATGCTGCGGATTTCCGATGCGCGCATGAGCGGCACGAGCTACGGTGCCTGCATTCTCCACGTTGCGCCTGAATCCTATGTGGGAGGCCCGCTCGCCCTGGTGCGGACGGGCGACATTATTGCCGTCGACGTCGCCGCCCGCTCGATCAGCCTCGAGGTGGACGAGGCTGAACTCCACCGCCGCAAGTCCGCGCTGAAGCCGCCGCCGCCCCGTTACGAACGCGGCTATGGCTGGATGTTCGCCCGGCACATCGGCCAGGCCGACGAGGGCTGCGACTTCGACTTCCTGAGGAGCGATTTCGGCGGCCCCACGGGCGAGCCGGCGATTTACTAGCTTCGCTCCCCCGGGAGGCCGATCCCCGTCATCTTCGCGATCATGCGGGCAACGGAAGCGTCGTCGTCGCGGCCCATGCCGGCGGCCGCGGTCATCAGGAACAGCTGCAGCGCCGTGGCCGCCACCGGCAACGGAAAATTTTCCTTCCGCCCCATGTCGCTGACGATGCCCATGTCCTTGGTGAAGATGTCGATGGCGCTCCTCGGCGAGTAGTCGCCTTCCAGGATGTGCGGCACGCGGTTCTCGAACATCCAGGAATTCCCCGCCGATGCCGAGATCACCTTGTAGACCGTGGCGAGGTCCAGCCCGAGTTTCGCTGCAAACGTGATGGCCTCGCAGGCCGCGGCGATGTGAACCCCGGCAAGCAGCTGGTTCACCATCTTGAATGCGGCGCCGATTCCCGCCGCGTCCCCCAGCTCATAGACCTTCGCCGCCATGGCATCGAGCGCCGGCCGCGCCGCGGCGAAGGCTTCCGCCGTGCCGGAGGCCATCACGGTGAGCTCGCCGGAAGCGGCCCTGCCTGCCCCGCCGCTGATCGGCGCGTCGAGATAGTAAAGCCCCATCGCCTGCGCCTTCGCCGCGAGCCGGCGCGCATCGTCGGGCGACATGGTGGGCGAGCAGATGACGACCCCGCCCTTCTTCATCGCCGCGGCAGCGCCTTTCTCGCCGAACAGCACCGCCTCGGCCTGCGCCGCGTTGACGACGACGACCACCACGATCTCAGCCTCCCGGGCCGCCTCGGCTGCGGATGAGAAGCCGCTGCCGCCCGCCGCCTCCAGCTTCTTCAGCGCCTCGGCGTTGAGATCCGCGCCCGTCACGGAAAAGCCCTTGCGCAGCAGCGACTGCGCCATGCCCAGCCCCATGGAGCCGAGGCCGATCACCGATACCTTCGCCGTCATGATCCAGAAACACCCCTCGAAAAATCAGGAAAACCGGTAGTCCTTGAAGCGCTCGCGCAGCTCCATCTTGGAAATCTTGCCGGTGGCGGTGTGCGGAATCTCCGCCACGAAGGCGACGTCATCCGGCATCCACCACTTCGCCACCTTGCCCTCGAGATGCGTCAGGATCTCCTCGCGCGTCACGGCGGAGCCCTCCTTGCGCACGATGACGAGGAGCGGCCGTTCGTCCCACTTGGGATGCGGAAGGCCGATTGCCGCGGCCTCGGCCACGCCCGCACAGCCCAGTGCGGCATTCTCGAGGGCGATCGAGGAGATCCATTCCCCGCCCGACTTGATCACATCCTTCGAGCGGTCGGTGATGTGCATGTAGCCATATTCATCGATGGTCGCGACATCGCCCGTGTCGAACCAGCCTTCGGCGTCGAATGCGGAAAGCCCCTCGCCCTTGTAATAGCTCTTCGCCACGCCTGGGCCCTTCACCTTGAGCCGGCCGAAGGTCTTGCCGTCGTGCGGCAGCGTGTTGCCCTCGTCGTCGGTGATCTTCATGTCCACCATGAACGGCGGCCGGCCCTGCTTCAGCTTGAGCCGCCACCAGGCCTCCGGCGGAAGCTGCGCCGCGCGTCCCGACTGCACGCCGAGCGAGCCGATGGGGCTCATCTCCGTCATGCCCCAGGCGTGGATCACGTCGCTCTCGTAGTTCTCGACGAAGGCCCTCATGATCGATTCGGGGCAGGCCGAGCCGCCGATCACCACGCGCTCCAGATGCGGCAGCCTCAGCGCCGGGTTCTGCTCGAGATATTGCAGCAGCATGAGCCACACCGTGGGCACTGCCGCGGTGATGCTGACGCGGCCCACCTCCAGCATCTCGTAGAGAGACTTGCCGTCGAGCTTCGGCCCGGGCATCACGAGGGCGGCCCCCGAGAGCGGTGCGGAGAAGGCGATGGACCACGCATTGGCGTGGAACATGGGCACAACCGGCATGGCCACATCGCGGCTCGAGAGCGCCATGGCATCGCCCAGCGCGCACATCAGCCCGTGCAGCACGTTGGAGCGGTGGGAGTAGAGAACACCCTTGGGATTGCCCGTCGTGCCGCTAGTGTAGCAGAGGCCGCAGGCGGTGTTCTCGTCGAACTCCGGCCAGGTGAAGCCCTCGTCGCCCTCGGCGATCAGGCTCTCGTAGCACACGGGGTTCCTGAGGCTCGTCGAGGCCGGCATATGGGCCTCGTCGGTCATGATGACGAAGCCCTTGACGCGCGGCAGCTTCTCCTGCAGCGCCTCGAACAGCGGCACGAAGCTGAGGTCGATGAAGATCCACTGGTCATCGGCGTGGTTGACGATGTAGGCGAGCTGCTCGGTGAAGAGCCTGGGGTTCAGCGTGTGGACGATGGCGCCGAGCCCCATGAGGCCATACCAGATCTCGAGGTGCCGCCAGCTGTTCCATGCCATGGTGGCGATGACCGAGCCCATTCGGAGGCCCAGCCGCCGCCCCGCGGCCGAGGCGAGTGCCCGGGCGCGGCGGCTCACGCCCGCATAGTCGGTGCGGTGGAACGGCCCTTCCACCGAGCGGCTCAGGATCTGCGTTTCCCCGTGCCAGCGCGCCGCGTGATCGAGCACGCGGTGAACGAGCAGCGGGAAATCCTGCATCAGGCCGCGCATGGTGTCCTCCGTTACCGGCCGTCACCTTCTAACGGCAAAAGGGCACCTCCGCCAGATTACGCAACCGGTGGTCTAGGTCAGCTTCGGGGGTCGATGGGCGTGATGGCGCCGAGCCCCAGCACCTGCTCCGCGAAGCGCGCGCCTGCGAGAAGGCGCGCCTCGCCGCGTCCGGGCGCCACGATCTGGAGCCCCACCGGAAGCCCTTCACGCGTGAAGCCGCAGGGGATCGAGATCGCGGGCGAGCAGGTGAGCGTGATGGCATGCACGATCATCAGCCAGTCCACGTAGGAGTCGAAGCTCACGCCTTCGCACTCCGTCACGTATCTCTGCTCGATCGGGAATGGTGGCACGATGGTGGTCGGGCAGAGCAGAAGGTCGTAAGTGTCGAAGAAGGCCCGCATGCGCCGGAACATCTCGCCGCGCTGGGCTTCGGCCCTGGCGATCTCGGCGCCGGTGAGCCTGAGCCCCCGCTCGATGTTCCACACCACCTCGGGCTTGAGCAGGTCGCGGTGCTTCTCGAGGAGCGGCCTCATGTTGGCATAGGACAACGCCCTGAGCGTCTGCGCGCACTCCCGCGTTTCCCTGAGATCGGGATGCGCCTCCTCGACGATCACCCCTTCGTTGGCGAGCTTTTCGGCCGCCGCCATGACGAGTGCGGCAACCTCCCGGTGAACCGGCGGCAGGCCGAGGTCGCGCGACACGGCCACGCGCCGCGGCTTCCACCCCGAGCGCGCCGCCGTGAGATAGGATGTGCCGTCGGAGGGAAGCGAGAGGGGGTCCGCCGGCTCTTCCCCCACCATGGCGTCGAACAGCAGCGCGAGGTCCTCGACGTTCCGCGCCATCGGACCTTCGATGCCGAGGGTCGAGTCGATCTTGGCGAAGACACTCGCCGCCACCCGGCCGGGCGACGGCCGCATGCCGGTGACGCCGCAGAAGCTCGCCGGGTTGCGGAGCGAGCCGCCGAGGTCCGAGCCATGCGCCACCCAGGCCATGCCGGTGGCAAGCGCCGCCGCCGCCCCACCCGACGAGCCGGAGGCGGAGCGCGCCGTGTTCCACGGATTGCGTGTGGCGCCGAACACCTCGTTGAAGGTGTGGGCGCCCGCCCCGAATTCCGGGGTGTTGGACATGGCATAGACGATGCCGCCGCGGCCCTCGAGATGGGTGACGAGAAGGTCCGAGGTTTCGGCAACGTGGTCGCGGTAGATGGGCGAGCCCTGCGTCGAGCG
>NZ_JBKBKI010000002.1:0-288278 GCF_046294715.1 Aestuariivirga sp.
CTCCCGTAGGATCGCGATGATCTGCTCTTCGGTAAACCGGCTCTTCTTCATCGTCCAACTCCCCTTTTTGAGGCCGTCGGACTCTACTCATTTTTGGCTCAGTTTGCGGGGCTCACACCACTGACTATTTCTTATCGCAGGAGCCAATCGACTGCGGAAGCCAAGACCTGTCCTTCGGCGCCAATGAATTAGTTTTGCCCACTTCAATTCAAAACATATCAGTTTCGTACTTATCAAGAGTGGCAACATGCTCTCTGGTCTTGATCGGCCTGGGCCTGTTCCACATTTGAATTAGAATGGACAGATTAATTCGTTTTACGAGAGATGTTCTACCGCAGATCCGGACTTTGCCGGTGTAGAAAAGACCTCTATTCCAAACGTCAATGTCGCCTCGCCTGACGTGGGTTCTTCGAGGACTCTCCGGTCTCCAGCGGCACACTGACCGTGCATTTCAAGGCATGCGGCTCCCGCGGGATATCGCATCAAGCTTCAACGCCAGTTCGCTGTCGGCCGTTCGCGGCTCCTCTTTGATGGATTGGAGTTCTCCCCTACTAGTTTCCAGCTCCTCCGGGGTCGAACGGTGTTCTTCATTGATCAGTTGCAGCTCCTCGTTGATCTCCCTTGAGTTTCTCAATTGCCGCGTCGAACTCCTCGCGCATCGTCATGAGGCGCCACTGTGCGAGCTCCAACTCCTGCGTGAGTCGTTGTTCAGATTCGCCCGTGCCTTTTCGCGTCCTTTGCAGACATCACCTGGACCACTTCTTGGTGCGGAGACCTCTTGAAACGTAGCGGCACGGGAAGGCTCACCGCCCAAGCAACGCACTGCCATGCCCATTGCGTGGTGGCGCAGGCGTGTTCGTACTGGTCACGGCTTATTTAGAACACCGGACGGGGGGGCCATCATCTACCTCTCAAAAGAGGAAATCGAATATCCCGGTGTCGAATATGCCGGTGTCAAAGATTGGCCGGTCGGGACCGTTCTTCTCGGGTTCGATTCCGGGGCCAACAAGACGCAATTCGGGTTCTCCGGGTCATGGTCCGACTTCTGGTGGGTCGCAAATTCGAAAATACGGTGCTATACAATCGACCTTTTTTCGGGCTCAGCACGAACGCTGCTGTCTTGCTGTAGGCGATCTGGGTAGCATCGCGCAGCGCAAGCGTCGCTGAACACGCGTACCGGTTAAGTGATGAGTTTCAGGGGTATCTGAGTTCCACAACTTTTTCTGGCGCGATCAGCGCCTCGTCTGCCTACACTAGGAGAGTGGAGGGGTTATGACTGGAAACCATGAACCTAGGCGGTTTCGCTCCGTCTGGTTTGCACTGGGGCTTCTAGCGTGGTTACTGTCGTTTGGTTTGATTTCTCCCGGCAGCGCCCGCGCTCAGTCCGGAGACGAATACCGCCGCTGGGTGGACTGGTGTATTAGCATAGGCGGCACACCAAATGGCGATGCAAGCAACCCGGTGTGCACGCCGGGCGTCGGAGGGGGTGGCCAAGCTTGCTGCGATCCGCCTGCCGATCCATATGCGTATCTGCGGCCCTACTACACCCGCTTCAATCAGGTCCTCCAGGAACTGCAGCCCTATTCCAGCGTCGCCCGTAGTTTCACCGCCGCGGTCGAGGGTGATGAGGCGACGTTCTCGGGGCTGCTCAAGTCTCTCTACGATCCCCTCTTCGCCGAGTATCGGCAGATAGAGGATGCGGCCTATCTCTTCCGCCAGCAGGTCACCTATTTCAATGAACACATGGAAGCGTTGCGTCTCGAGGTGAACGCTCTTGAAACGACGACAGAGGAGAGGCGGCAAGCGATAAGCAAACTTGCCGCGCTGACTGAGAACCTCAAGGCAACCCTTGCCGCGGAACAGGCTATCTCGCATCAGCTGCGGGATCGGGGCCTTGCCCTCTACAATGATCAGCGCAGCAGCCAGCAGCTTGCCAGCCTGATCTTGATCTATGCGCCCTCGCCGCCGCTAACGCCAGCGGCCCTGGACGAGCGGCCGGCGGCGACAGCAATCAATGGGTGGAGTGACGACAGCCGGTCTGCCATGATCACTGCCCCATATGCTTCAGATGTTATTGCGCGTCCATGGCCACAGCGCGTCGTCGGCGGTCAAACCAGTTATGTTCTGGATCTTTCTGCCCCGCTCGATTCTAATATCGCCAACCTCGAGTTGTTGAAGGGGCAGCTGATCCAGGCAGTGCTGGACTATAATCACTATGCCCCGGAGGCAGACCGGCTGCGCGCCAGCTTCGAGCCCCTGTGGAACCGGAAGACGGAACTCCTCTATCAGCAGTCATCGGAGCAGTTCGCAGTCGTCGACACGGAAAACAATGTCTTAGCTCTCAACAACAACATCAGCGCCACCGCTGCTAACAAGGACGTCGCTGCGAAATTCCTTGCAGGCGAGATGATCGTCGCGCTGGCCAAGGATGTCGCCGTCGATAAGATGAAGGGCGCTGTCTCGGATCTGCTGGACGCAAACGGCCTGCCAAACGACCTTCCTACCATGTCTTCCGACGATCTCGTCGCCGCGGCCAAATCCGGGATCAGGATCGCCATTCCTAAATACAGCTTTCAGGAGCAATGGAACGCCTTTGTCGACATCCAGAAGCAGTCACTCGACCTTTTGAACCGCAATCAGGGGTATTTCGTTGAGGCCGCGAGGCTGTGCGCCGAGGCGTCGCCGGAGCAGATCGAGCGATTATCCGAGCGGGTCTTCTCCGATCTGAACTGGCAGGCCGCAGATCTCGTCAGACAGGTCGGATTCACAAACCTGCCAGAAGAGAAGTCCCTGTTCGAGGGGTTCATCGACAAATTCGTCGAGACATACAAGCCTCAGGACGACGAAGGAGATTAGGGTGCGTGTGGCCCGGGCTGCGAGTTACTGATATTCCGCCAAATAGCCAGCACTCTGCTTCCTGCTTTAGCGAAGGAATGATTACACCGTCTATAGAGCCTCCGGGCACGTGATCGCTGAGTAGCCGGCCGACAGGCCACGGGATACATGTGGCCCCATCAGTTATACACAGGTGCGGCGGGCCACAACTGCGACGGCCTATTAAAAGGCGCCATTCGGCCTAACAAACACGCTGAGTGGTACCTCGCCGTTTCGCACCAGGTGAGACCGAGGGATCAGGATGCGCCGTTAGCCGGAGAAGCATGTCGGTGCCGACGTGCAGCACGAGCGCCTTGCAGGAAACCAGCTGGCGGCGGACCTCGGCGCACGGGTCGACCGCGAGCAGCCGGACTGCTTCGTGCGACGGGTTCTCCACAGGGCAGACGGCGATTCGGATTCAAACGGCAGGATGGCTGGCGGCGAGATGAAGGTCAGTGGCAGGCCATGGTTCAGTGACGCATCACGCGCCGTGTCTACACAGAAAACAACCGCAAGCGGATCACCGCCTCCATGATGCCGCACCAGGGCTCGCGACATCAGTGAGAACCGCGGATGAAATGAGGCTCATAGACTGACCGAATGCGAATCAAGAACGGCGCGAACCTTTGCGGCGAGTGCATCAAAGGTAAACGGCTTGGGCAACAGATGGACACCCGGGTCCAATCGACCGTTGTGAATGATAGCATTTCGCGAGTAGCCCGTCGTGAACAACACCTTCAGCTCCGGTCTGAGGCGCAGCGCTTCCTCAGCTAAGCGCCGCCCATCCATGCCCTCGGGGAGCACGACGTCGGTGAAAAGCAAGTCGACGAGAACACCACGACCAAGGAGATCCAACGCCTCGGGTCCGTTAGAGGCCTCAAGAACGTGATAGCCGAGTTCCTTCAATACCCCGACGGAATAGCTCCTCAGATCTTCATGATCCTCGACAACCAGAACTGTCTCATCGCCTCCGACGCCCGCCACTATATCAGGCACGTACCGGTCCGGTGGGACCGGTGTTGCCAATCTTGGCAGATAAAGCTTCACCGACGAACCTTGCCCTAGTTCGGAATAGATCCGCACATGTCCATTGCTCTGGCGGATGAACCCGTAGACCTGACTTAAACCGAGGCCTGTGCCCAGGCCGACAGGTTTAGTCGTGAAAAACGGCTCAAAAGCGTGCTGGAGCGTGCCAGGATCCATGCCGACACCCGTATCCGTTATAGCGATCATGACATACTGGCCGGGGGCAACCGGTTCTGCGATGGCAGAAACATAATCCTCGTCAAGATAGGTATTGCCGGTCTCGATTGTGAGCCGGCCGCCCTCCGGCATTGCATCCCGGGCGTTGACAGCCAGGTTCAAAATTGCGTTCTCGAGTTCGTTCACATCCGCTTGGGCCGTCCATAGACCCGGCGCTGTGATGACCTCTAGGCGAACCTGCTCTCCGATCGTCCGTCCCAGCATATCCGACAAACCGGAAATGAGCCGATTGGCATCGATCGGCTTAGGATCCAGCGGTTGGCGTCGCGAAAAGGCGAGGAGACGCGCTGTGAGTTTGGCCGAGCGCTGGCTCGCGCGCTGTGCCATTTCGCATGAGCGCCGCAGTCGCGCCCTGAGGTTTTCATCGGGGATTGACGTAATCCCGCGCTCAACCTGACCCAATCCACCGATGATGACGGTGAGCATGTTATTAAAGTCGTGAGCGATGCCTCCAGCGAGCTGGCCGACGGCTTCCATCTTTTGTGACTGCCGCAATGTCTCTTGGGCCTCAGCGAGCCGCTTGTCAGCCTCTATGCGGTTGGTCACGTCATAGGCAAACTGGTACGCTCCGATGCGGCGTCCGCTCTTGTCGCGCAAGACACTGAACTTCATCTCGTAGTAGCGCTGATCGCAGCCTGGGTTGCCAAGCGGCATGGTGGTCCCGAATGCCTCGCCACTGAGCGCGCGATTCCAAAGAGCCGTGACGGCGCTCTCGTGCTCCGGTCGACCGGCAAGAACATCGAGCATGCTCATTCCCACCTGGGGTCTCCGACCGAAAACCCGCTCAAATTCGCTTGCCGCTGCCCGGTTCACAGCAAGACAGCGGAATTCGAGGTCTAACACCATGACCCATGTGTCAGTATTCTCCACAATCTCGGCGAGGAACCGACGCTCGTCCAGGGTCGATTCGACGCGCTGCTCCAGATCGCGGGTCAGCGCGGTCAGTTCGCTATTGAGCCGAGCCGCTTCACTGAGTGCATTATGCAATTGCTTCGCTTGCTCGGACAGGCGCCGACGTGCTTCATCCAGGCTGGCGGCAAGCGTGCTCGTCTGCTTGGCTGCCAATGCAGCTGCGGAAGCCGCGCCTTCAGCGGCAGTTACTTGATATTCGGACTGCAGGAGCCGCGCGATTGGGAGCAGCAGTTCTGACAATTCGCGGGCGCCGATATGCGGGCTTCCGCCAATAAGTGCGGTCACCGTGCCATCCGACGCTGATACGTAGGCGCGCGCGGTGTTTCGAGTCTGCCGGTCAGGAAAGTCAACCTCCATCGCGACCTCGCCGGGACAAGCACATGTTTCTAGGAAAGCACGCCAAGAAGGCCCTCCGGGTAAGGTGCGCGGAAAACCTGGGGCAGGTAGAAGTGCGCCCAAATCAGCGTCACGGATCAGGATAAGGAGAGCGTCCGCCCCCAAGCTTCGTGCTAGGGCATGAGCGGCACTCTGGCGCCCCTCCCTTTCGGCGAGCGCGTTTAAGAGGCGCTGATCTATGCCGGTAGCAAACAAACGACTGCCGTGCAGTTGTGAAATCCCTGGAACTGTCCCTCCGCCCGCGCTATTTGGCCGTGCGTGTTACAGCCCGTCAAATCCACGCTACCCAGCCGATCCCGTACTGCCGCCAATTCACGAGTGAACGCTTGGCCCAGGCGAAGTCGTGTGGCCACGCAGTCGAAGAAAAGTGCAGCTTGAGGTCTGTGGCCTCCAAGAGCCTGCAGCGCGGCGTCAGCCGCAGCCTCAGCTGCTTGCACGGTCGATTGTTGGTTGATACGCATGATTCTGACAATCGAGTCCTGCGGCACTTCAGCGGCGCACAGGAGCGCACCATCGTCCAGAATGGCGAGCGGCACACGAAGTTTGTGGCCATTTGCAGTATCGATACCGACGATGTTATGGAGGAAAAAAGCGATCGGTGCAGCAGGATCAAGAGTCTGGCAGGTCTCAGTGGCATAAGCTTGGAACACCTCTGCAGCAGGTAAGCCATTGAGGCTCACCAGCTTCATACCGTTCGCTTCGGTCACCCGAAATGCCTTTGACGCTGGCTTCCAGCCGTGGCTCACACCCACACCGATCGGCTTCTCCGAAATTATTTCGAGCGCTGCAACGGCGTCGCTTAGCACCTCCGTTCCGCAGAACACTACCGTCTTCCGGAAGTTGGCATTGTCGCCCGCGCCACCTCCAAAAAACTGGTACTGACCGGAAGTCAGCAACGTCAGTTCGTCCACCAATTGATCAGCATGACCAGCCAGCGCATCGGTCATGACAAGAGCGTTTCGGTAGCCTGGACGCATGTCTCGCACGCCAGTGAAACCGGCAACTAGCTCCTGAGCGGCTCCGGCCGGATCAATGCTAATGCGCCGTCCGCATCTAGCGCTCACGTGAATATCATCCCCGCCGAGCGCTAGCGCCGTAGCCCAGCCGTCCCCTTGTTCGTTATTTGCAAATTCACCAGCAGACGACGCTCCCACGATCACAGCGCCGGTCTGATCGTGCAGGCGCTTCAGCAAGCGTACGTGATCATAGCTCGGGGCGGCAAACAGGACAATTGCAGCCGGGGCAGCAATCTTCGATGTGAGCTCTTTCGCAAGATGATCTGCGGCTTGAATGGAATTGGTCTCACGGCTAATCGCGACAGCAGTCTGCATAATGTCTCCAGTGTGGCAGAACGGCACCCGTGCCGCCCTCTGTATGGACCTCGATATTCTACAATCGTGCATTTCTCCAAGGAAACATTCCAAACCTCCCTCACCGGAGCGGCTGGTCGAGTATATCCCTTACCCGTGAGGCGAGTTGCTCAAACGTAAAGGGTTTCGAAATCAGTTGGACACCTGGATCAAGCCGCCCCTGATGGACGATTGCATTCCGCGAATAGCCTGTCGTAAACAAGATTTTCAGATCCGGTCTCAACTCCTGGGCGGCATCAGCGAGAACGCGCCCACTCTTTCCCGGCAGTACCACATCCGTGAACAGGAGATCTATGCGTCGCCCAGAGCGTAGGATCTTCAGCGCTGCATCGGCTTCCGAGGCCTCAATGACGACATACCCGAGTTCTGATAGGATCATGGTGCTGTAAGCGCGGACGTCGTCATTGTCTTCGACCACGAGGATGACTTCGCCTTCCCTGCTTGTCAGGATGACGGGCTCTGCCGAAGCTGTAGCAGCCCCGACATCGCCCATATAGCGGGGAAAATACAGCTTGACGGTCGTCCCTTCGTTTTCCTCGCTGTAGATCGTGACGTGCCCGCCGGACTGCTTCACGAAGCCATACACCATACTCAGACCGAGCCCCGTCCCCCGCCCGCTTTCCTTAGTGGTGAAAAATGGCTCCAACACCCGCGCAAGAACCTCCATCGACATTCCCGTTCCGGTGTCACTGATGCTGATCATAACGTACTGGCCTGGGATGACCTCGGCGTCGATCGCGGCATAGCTTTCATCCAGTGCAGTATTGGCTGTTTCAATGGTTAGCTTTCCACCCTCAGGCATAGCATCTCGCGCATTTACTGCGAGATTTAATATCGCGCTCTCGAGTTGGTTCTGGTCCACTTCCACTGTCCACAACCGTGGAGACAGCACCCCTTCGAGCTCGATTTGCTCCCCCAGCGTTCTGTGCAAGAGCTCAGTCATCTCGCGGACAAGAACATTCAGCTCGAGAGGCTTAGGCTCGAGCGGCTGGCGCCTTGAGAACGCTAGTAGTCGACCGGTGAGACTTGCCGCCCTTTGAGCGCCTTGCAACGCCATCTCAGTCGCGCGGGCAATACGACTGTGGTCTCCAGGCGTGCTGCGTTTGATTGTATCAAGACCCCCTATGATAACCGTGAGGAGATTGTTGAAGTCGTGGGCAATGCCCCCGGTCAGTTGCCCGACGGCCTCCATTTTCTGAGCTTGACGGAGCGCGTCTTCGGCTGCAGTCCGACGTGCCACTTCCTGCAAAACGCGCTCCTCCAAAGTGGTGTTAAGCGCCTGTAGTTCAGCCTCAGCTCTGCGTCGCTGTTGAAGCTCGCGATCGGCGGCCTCGAAAAGACGCGCATTATCTAGCGCGACGGCGGCCTGGCTCGCCAGAGCGACAGCGCGGTCCTCATCTGTACTGTCGAAGATATCCCTCTTGGAGTGACCGAAAAACAGCCCCCCCAGAACCTCCTCGGTGCGGGAGCGCACTGGAACGGCAAGATAGCTACATACTGGAAGATGGCCCTTGGGCATTCCGTAATGGGGCGCGCTGAGCCCATACCGCGGATCCTTCGTTATGTCGCCGGAGCGAACGACCTCAGTGCCCATGAACGTCGGAGCGAATATTCGCGTATTGCGGGGCATCGGGAATCGGTCGAATGCCTCTCGGGGGGCACCTGACAAAGTGTAGAGCGTGTAACGTTCCCCCTTCTCGTCGACGACGTTGTAAAAGAATGCACCAAACTCAGCTCCAGTGACTTCGACTGCCGCATCGGTAATTGTTTGCACGAGCCTCGTTTGGTCCAAGTCCCCAGAGATCATAGTCGCGGCACGATTGAGGACTTCGAGCGCTCTGGCCTGCTCCTTCAAGGCTGCCATAGCGGCCTTCTCCCGCGTGACGTCGATCACCACGCCTACCATCCTTTTGCGACCTTCGGGGTCGGCTTCGACGTGCCCGCGCGCAACGACGATGCGTTCCTCTCCCGAGCCATTAACCCGATACTCCGCTTCGTAGGGCTCCCCCTTCTCGACGGACTCGCTGAGAACTGCCATGACCCGGTCAATGTCGCGCTTGTCGATGGCATGCAGAAAAGATTGGATCGGCAAACCTGCTTCGGCGTCCGCTTTAGCGACGCCAAATACTTCCGCCAATGGTCCCTGGATAGCGAGCCGATCCGTGTCTATGGTCCATTCAAATACGGCCACACGTCCGGTCGACAGAGCAAGCGACAAGCGATCCTGCGTCATCAGGTAGCGCTGCTCGCTCTGGAAAACGGCACGGTTTGCCTCCCGCCGAACTTCAGCCATCTGAATGTGCGACTGAACGCGGGCAATGAGTTCCCGTGCGGTAAACGGCTTAATCAGATAATCGTCTGCTCCAGCCTGCAATCCTTCAACTTTGGCCTCTTCGCCAGCGCGTGCGGATAGCATAAGCACCGGGATATCTGCTAGCGTGGGATCGTCCCGGACCCGCTTGAGTAAGCCGAAGCCGTCGAGCCGCGGCATCATGACGTCTGACAAGATGAGATCCGGCTTTCTCACCTGCGCGAGCGAGAGCGCGGCCATGCCGTCGGCTGCGGCATCGACGATATACCCATGGCCTTCCAGAAGGCGACGAACATAGGTGCGCATGTCCGCGTTGTCGTCTGCTAGCAGAATGCGCCTTTTGTCTGGTTGCATATCAACTCCCTGACTCTCAATAGCTCCCAGTCCGGGCGTGGTATGCTCACCTGCCGTTAGAAGTCCGGACGCAGCGTCAGGGAGCCAGCGCAATGCCTCCTCAACATACTCGTGCGCTCTCGTGATGCCTGTTTGCTCGGCAGCTTCGCTTCGCACACGCTCATACGGTAAATGCTGGTAACCGAAGAGGAGCGATACCGCGAAAGTGGTACCCGCACCTAGCGCGCTTTTCGCGCTGATCCGGCCTCCGTGCAACTTCACAAGTTCCTGAACGAGAGCCAAGCCAATACCACTTCCCTCGTAGCTCCGCCCTTGCACTCCTTCGATACGCTGAAAACGCTCGAAGAGCTTGGGCATTTCTTCGTCGGGAATACCGATGCCGGAGTCACGCACCTCGACTACTGCAGAACATCCATCAGGGGAGCTTGCGACCGACACCGTGATGCCGCCCTTCAACGTGAATTTGAAGGCGTTGGAGAGAAGATTGAGAAGAATTTTCTCGTACATGTCTCGATCGACGAAAACGGGTCGTGGCAAAGCCTGGCAATCCAGCGTCAGCACCAGCCCCGCTTTTTCGATAGCGGAGCGGAAGCTCGACGCGATGTCCGCGCTGAAGCTCGCAAGATCGGTGGGCTGGTATATCGCAAGGGTCCTCCCGGCTTCGATCCGGGAAAAGTCCAGAAGGCTGTTCACCAGCCTTAGAAGTCTTGTACCGTTCCGGTGAGCGAGTTCGGCCTGCCTGCGCAGCTCATCGGGCGCGGACTTGTCAGCCAGGAGCTCCTCGAGGGGGCCGAGCATCAGCGTGAGCGGCGTGCGAAACTCGTGGCTGACGTTTGAGAAGAATACAGTTTTAGCTCGGTTGAGCTCTGCCAGCGCCTCAGCTCGACGACGTTCGTCCTCATAGGCGTCGGCATTGGCAATAGCCGCCGCAATCTGGCCAGCCACCAGGCCCAGAAAACCCCTATAATTCTCGTCAACCAGCCGAAACGGGTTGAGTCCCACAATGAGAACACCGGGTCGCGCGGACTCGCGGGACGCAGGAATAGCGAGCATCGCCGCCTTCCTAGTGGCTACCTCCCATGCTCCCGCCGGAGGCGTTTCTCCAATAAGGCGCTCGATATCGTCGATCACAATCGGTTCGTGAACACAGAGCGCATCGCCCAGAGGCCAAGGGGAAGTGCTCCCCAGAGCCAGGGCCGCCGGTGCAACAGGATGACCGTCCCCAATACCAAAGGACGCGGCAAGAATCGCCTCCTCGCTGCTCGGTGGAATCATATAGAGCAATGCGAAGGTCAGATCGTGCGGGTCGGTTGCAAGCGCCGCTATCCCCCGCTGACAAGCCTCGCTCCAGGATCTCGCATCAGCCGTCTGTGCAGCTAGCTCGCGAAGTAGCCTTATTTGGCGCTCGCCAATGACCCGCTTAGTGTCGTCTGTATTCGCACAAATGATCCCACCCGGCCTACCTTCGTCATCCGGAATCGGACTGTACGAGAAGGTGTAGTAAGTTTCCTCCGGGTAGCCGTGACGCTCCATGATCAGGAGCTGCTCTTCAACGTATGTGCCTTCGACCCCCTCCAACGCCGTGCGAAGCATCGGTTCGATCTCCGGCCAAATTTCCTTCCAAACCTCCGCAGTGGGCCTGCCCAACGCCCAGGGATGCTTTCCACCAATGATCGACTTGTAGGGATCGTTATAGAGATAGATCAGGTCAGCTCCCCAGCCGATCCATATCGGCTGGCGCGATGTCAGCATGATCCGCACAGCAGTCTTCAAGCTTTGCGGCCAGCTCGCAGGAGTACCGAGGGAACTGCTGAGCCAATCGTAATCACGGATGAGAGCGCCCATTTCGCCCCCACCCGCAAGGAAGTTGGGGGCGCCGGCTAATGGCGTGTCAGTGTCGTTCGATCTTGGTCGCTGCATGGTGGCTCTTCGGCGCGATACGTCCACTCTGATAAATCCGAGCTTCTTTATCGACGCGCCAACGCGGCCATGAGCGCCGCCGAAAGTTCGTGAATTTGAAACGGCTTTGATGCGACCGGTCGATTTCGAAATACTTCTGGCAAATCTGCGCGTCCAAATCCGCTGGCAAACGCGAACGGAATGTTTTGCTCCGAGAGGAGTTCAGCGACGGGGAACACTTGCTTCCCTTGCAAACTGACATCGAGGATCGCGATTGCGAAGCCTCCCTCGCGCGCCCTAGCCAAAGCTTCTGGCAAGTTTCTCGCTCGCGCCGCGACGATACAGCCTAGATCAGCCAACATATCTTCCAGAGCCAACGCCACCAGACAGTCATCTTCGACCAGGAGAACACGTGATCCTCGCAGCCCCATGAGATTCCCCCTCTCACGTCCATTCGTGCACAGACGTACATTCTCGCCGGCAGCCTGAGCGAAGCAAACGGAGAAATTCGCAAGTTGTTCCCCGACGCTCAAATGCCAATATGACTTGCCCCGTTAGGTTTGCACGGCGTCATTGGCGGTCGCCATACGGCGGTTGAGAAGCTGGACGTCGGAGAGGAATAATAGCAAAGACCCTCTCTTCCGCCGCCAAGGGCATTGGAAGAGAGGGGGAGAGAGTGCCATTGCAGGTGCAGTTTTCTCCGCACTCAGATTAGCCTGAAACTGTTACTGCCCACAATCCCAAACATTCGCCAGCAAGGACGTTCAAGAGGGGACGAAGCCTCGCCACCCGGAACGTGGGCGAGAACACTCCGTCCCTCGAGATCAACTGAGTTCGGATATCCTGGGGTTGATCTACCAAAAGATGCATGGCTACTGAAACTCTCGCAAGAGTGGCGCCGGCATCGCAAGGCGGCTAAAATACTGTGTCGTTCTTGTGACACCGGAATAAAGATTCAGGCAAGAATGTGTTTTGTCGTTGCTGCGGCGAACCTTGTGACCATAGTAGCTGCACAGGGGTTTGCAGAGGAGATTCGCATGAAAAGGCTTTTGTTAGCGAGCACAGTTCTGGCCGTGCTGGCGACTGCACCGACCGCCAAGGCGGCTGATGTGGAATATGCTCCGGAATCGGACTGGACCGGTGCGTACCTGGGCGCGGTGATTGGCTACGGTTCTTTGAACTGGACGGTTGAGGACTACGATGGTGATCTGGACTCGCCCGCTGATGACGAAGCGACCGGCATGATGGGCGGCGTCACCATCGGCTACAACTATCAGCTGGACAGCGTCGTGCTGGGCGTGGAAGCAGATTATAGCATCGCCAGCCTTTCTGGGGATATCGGCGGCTGCCAGTGCGGCGACTTTGACAGCGACTGGCCGCTCCAGCTTGAGATGGACGCCTTCGCTACGGTTCGTGGCCGCCTCGGTTACGCCATTGGCGATTTCATGATCTTCGGCGCTGGTGGTCTGGCATATGCCTCGACCGAGTTGTCTATTCCTGATGAGGACGGCGCCGAGTATGATTATGAGTCCTACGGCTGGACGCTGGGAGCCGGACTTGAATACAAGGCAACCGAAAACATGAGCATCAAGGCCGAGTACCTTTATGCTAACTTTGACGAAGATTTCAATCTGGATGATGTCGAAGATGGCGATGACGGTGACTCGTTCAGCCTTGATGACATGCATGTCGTCCGGGGTGGCGTGAATATCTCGTTCTGACGATATCTAGGGGCCGAGAAGTAAAAGGGGGCAGCGACTGCCCCCTTTTTTGGGGCGGAAGCATTTTAAGGGGGCGGACTTTTGGTAATCTGTCGCGCCCGGCCTCCGTTTCGATTGAGACTGATGCTGACTAGCCTGGAAGTGGACAACCATTTGCCGATTTCGGATAAAACACCGGGGTTGAGTGGGAGCGCAGTAGTACTCTTCTTTTTCTGAACGAGATCACCCTGCCCCTGAAATTCCATTTAGCAGCTTCTAGAGTCTCGACCTGTTATGGTGAAATCTGTGGCGCAAGCCGCAGGCGTCGGTTAAGCCAGTGACGAATGTGGCCTCGTGTTGTTGTAGTCCTCGACCCACTCGTCGACAGCCTCCCGGGCCTGGTAGTGGGTGAAGAACAGCGTCTCGGTCAGGAATTCGTCATGCATCTTGCCATTGAAGCTTTCGACGTAACCGTTCGGCATGGGCTTGCCCGGCATTGCCAGTGAATGCGCTGGTCCTTTGCCCGGGCGACGATCGCATGCGAGGTGTGCTCGGTTCCGTTATCGCTGACGATCATACCCGGCCTGGCCCTCCGCTCGAAAAGAGCCGTGAGTTCCCTGGCGACCGGAGGGTCTGTCATCTGACGTACAGTTCGCGAGGCCGAACGAAGCATCTGACAGGGGAATTAAAGCCCACACGCGCAAGGCTTTTACTCGTGGGCTTAAGTGAACACGAAGCTGTATCCTACAGCTCATCCGGCTCGTGTATCGTATCTACGTTCGAATTCGAGGCTCCGAGGTCTGCCAAAGTAGAACCCCTGCGCCTGATCGCATCCGAGGCGGCGAAGTATCCTTGCTTGCTCCTCAGTCTCGACCCCCTCAGCCACCGTCGTGATCTGCAGGCTTCGGCCAAGGGAGATTGCCGCATGAATGATCTTTAATTCACGCGTGGTCGTACCGAGCCCCGATACAAACGACTGATCAATCTTGAGCTTGTCGACGGGAAGGTGCTGCAACCTGCTGAGGCTAGAGTAGCCCGTTCCAAAGTCATCGAGAGACAAGGTTACGCCCAGCGCATGTAGCTCGTTAAGGACTTGGATGTTCTTGTCCGAGTTTTCGAGAATCAAGCTCTCGGTAATCTCGATCTCCAGTCGCGCTGGTGGCAGACCGCTGCCCGCGAGCGCCCGCTGCACAGACTTCACCACGCCACAAGATGTGAACTGCGCTGCCGAGACATTGACAGCGACCTTGTAATCTCTTGGCCAGGCTGATGCCTCAGCGCAGGCTTTCTGCATCACCCAGTCGGAGATTGGTTCAACAAGGCCTGTTTCCTCCGCGACCGAGATGAACTCAGCCGGCGCCACGCACCCACGACGCGGGTGATTCCAGCGCAACAACGCTTCAAACGCGATGGTGCTTCCCGACTTGAGATCGACGATGGGCTGATAGTGAATCTCGAACTCCTGCCTCTCAAGCGCTCGGCGGAGATCGTGCTCGAGCTCACGACGTGCAACAAGGTGCAAGTACATCTGGGGCTCGAAAAATCGAAACGTGTTTCGCCCCTCCCCCTTTGCGCGGTAAAGCGCCAAGTCCGCGTTGCGGAGAAGAGTGTTAGCGTCCTGGCCGTCCATGGGTGCCAAGGTGATGCCGATGCTCAGGCCTGTCGCAATGCTGTGGCCAGCGCACTGAAGAGGCGCTGCGGCCCGCGCAAGAAGTCGTGCGGCCACGTCCGACATGTGCTCCCGGTCACCAGCTCCTGGAACGACGACGGCGAACTCATCGCCGCCAAGCCGAGCCAGTAATGCGCCCTGCCCCAGTTCTGACCTCAGCCGCTCGGCCATACCCACAATGAGTTGGTCACCCACCTCGTGCCCGAACGTGTCATTGATCACCTTGAAGTTGTCGAAGTCGATCAGCATCACACCGGCCTCGGGGCGGTCGCCGACGAGGCATTCCTCAAGTCTGATCTGTAGAAGCCTGCGGTTCGGAAGCTGGGTCAGGGCGTCGTGGTGGGCGAGATAGGTGATCGTCTCCTCGTGCTGTCGTTGCTGGGTGACGTCGATGGCGGCAGTAATGGCGCACACACGGCCTCTATAGCGAATCTCTCTGGAGTAGATCGATGCTGTGAAGCAGGTGCCATCAGCCTTGCGATGAATCCAGTCCTCCGCCACCTGGTCTGGTCGCTCCTCCGTTGCCAGCCGCTCCTTGAGCTTCTGGTGCTCCTGGGGTGGGCGAATATCGTACAAGTTCATCGACAGGAACTGGTCGCGGCTGTAGCCGTACTGCCGAAGTGCGGCATCGTTGACGGCCAGAAACTGTTGTGTCGGGTACTCGTAAACCCACATGGGCAGTGGATTGTGGTCGAAGAGGAGCTTGAAGGACTCTTCGCGCAGCTTCGCCTCGGTAACGTCCATAGAGATGCCGGACCGCCGCGGCCCCCCTTCGCCTCCCTGAATGATGCGACTGTCCACGGCTAGCCACTTACGAATCCCTTTCCCGGACACAATCTCCACCTCGGCGGAGAAGGGTGCGCGATTCTCGTCCGCCTGAGCGAGACCGTCGGAGAACCACTGGGGAAAGCGCAGTCTTTCCAGAACATCGCTGCGGGACGCCATGCTGGTCCTGTCGAGATCCAGAACATTGGAGAGCTCGCTGCTCCACACGACCTCGCCTGACTCCAGTTCGTATTCCCATGCTCCAAGCTTCGCCTGCCGCGCAGCAAGTTCAAAAAGCCTGTTTTGCCTCTCAAGTTGCTGCGCGTGGTCGCGAAGAGCGGCAGCAACTTCCTCCTGTTTTTTGGCATGGACTTTCGCTTCAAGTTGCGACCGGTGAGAGCGCAGCAGACTTTCAACCAGAACGGCATACATCCTGAAGGATGCAACCTCGTCGCTCGACAATGTCCGCGGTAAGCAATCCGCCATGCACAAGGCACCGAGCGGGACGCCAGGCGTGATGCTGATCGGGTAGCCGGCATAGAACCGGATCCCAGGCTCGCCGACTACGAGGGGGTTCGACGCAAATCGCTCGTCACGGGTTGCGTCAGGAACGACGAGTACGCCGGTGCTGCGGATCGCATGATTGCAGAACGACACGGTGCGCGGAGTTTCGCTACAGCCGAGGCCCACTTCCGACTTGAACCACTGCCGGTCGGCGTCGAGAAAGCTCACTGCGCACATCGGAACACCGAAGTGCTGTGCTACGAGCCTGGTGACTGCATCGAATTCAATGGAGGGCTCCGTATCGAGTATTTGAACCTCGTACAAAGCAGCGAGGCGCTCGGCTTCAGTCACGTTCACAATTGCACCTGAATTCTTCACTACTCGGTTGGGGGGATCCTAAGCTGCTGCGCCTTAACGAAACGCTGCAGGTGGAAGGGACGCAGTGCTCGCGCACATCGTGCGAAAACAGTCGTTGCAACAGGCGGGTGCCGGAGGAGTGCCCGCCGACCGAGAGGTGCGGCACTTCTAGAGACCTTAGAGGTGAGGGGTCGTGATCTTCGGTGACCTGAGCATAA
Organism: Aestuariivirga sp.; assembly: GCF_046294715.1. Taxonomy (GTDB): domain Bacteria; phylum Pseudomonadota; class Alphaproteobacteria; order Rhizobiales; family Aestuariivirgaceae; genus Aestuariivirga. The sequence continues at coordinate 16,593 of NZ_JBKBKI010000002.1, forward strand.
CTCGAAACCGTCGGCACCGACTTGACGCGGATTCGGTGCGCCGCTGTGCTCCGGTAGAGCCGGTTACACCGGTTACAGGGGTTACAGTGCTGATTCAATTGTCCTTTTTGGCTCCGGTTGGCGCCTGGCTACGGCTGGTGACATTGGCTACGCCATTGCGCCGAGCCCCTTAGCCGTTGAGTTCAGCCTTTGTGGGCCTCCACAGCTGCGCAGCTAGCGATCTGACCCGGTCAGGGAGATGGCGGAAGTCGACCATCGGCCGACGATCCGATCGGTCCGGCAGCGACCGGATCAGGCCGGCCACGGCGTCGGCCGAGATCGCGACCTGAGACGTGTCCAGGTCACCCGTGGTGACGGTCAACGAAAAAACCGGGGAAATCCATCCCCGGTTTGGTCTTGGTGGCTTCTGGCGGGCCGGAACCCTTTCGAGGGCGGTTACGTGGACCTGGCTTGGCCATGGCCGCGGCCTCAGGCCACCTTCTTCCTTCCGGCGGCGGGCGGGTTGACGACTTTAGACTGCTCCAGGAGGGCGTCGAGCTCGCCCGCGCGGGTGGCGGCGATCACCGCGTCGATGACCTCGGGCAGCTTCTCGCGCGCACCCACGACGATGCCGGACTTGCCTTTCTCGAACTCCAGGGGCCGCAGGCCGTACTTGAGCAGGAGGACCGTCTGACCCTTCTCGTCGGTGCCCCACCAGGGCCGGATCTGCAGCCGGTGGTCGACCTGGACGCGTTGGCCGTCGACCAGCTTCCAGCGCTTGACGGTACGCGCGAAGGCGGGATCGGCGAACAGGGCCTTCTGGTCCTCCAGCCGTGCCACGAGCTGCATCCGGCGGGCCTGGACGGGCGAGTTGCGGGCCTTCGAGACGGCGGCGAAGGCGAGGGACTTCAGGATGGACATGCGGGGTTCTCCATGACGAAACAACTCTGATTTTATTCCTATTTCCTTGGAATGTAAATGGAATGCCTCTCGCCGGGCCTTTGGCCACGCGTCATGAGGGGGGCGATAGTCCTCTTCGGCACCGAGCTTGAGGGAACTGATGAGGCCTACGAAGTTCACGGTTTCCATCCCCTCCGACATTATCGGAGAGATCGCGCCACAACGGATCTCGACCGTTGCAGCAGGAGACCACCAAGCGTGCTGCTCGGGATCGAGGTTCATCGCGAAGGCACGCACGCGCTCATAGGTTTCGCGAGTGAGCGCCACGAGGAAGGTCCAGCTCGGTTCGCCCTGGACGTCCTCCTCTCGCACACCCACGACCCTGTTCGAGATCCCGAGGATGAACTCGACACGGGCGCGCGCCTGCAGCCACTCGGTCACGTCGGCGTAATTGGGGATGTCGAGCACGTAACTCGACCGGGACGCGACCAGCTTGCCGAGCATCCCCGCCTGGCTCACGACGGAATCGACCCGGCGCATCGGACGGAGGGCGCCGACGGTGAGGCGAACCGAACAGCCGGGCCAGAACGGGCGGTCGTCGGGCTCCAAACCGAAGAGCTGCTCCATGTTCCGGGCGCGGAGCTTCGCGTCAGCGAGCGCCTTGGCCTCCGTCTTCGCCCTCCGCCGCCTCTCGCGCTCTTCCGTGGCGGCAGGCCTCATCCGGTACTTCTGGGGCATTGTCAAACTCCCTGTTAGGTCATTTGGGTCTAAAGGCGACACGTCGAGGCAGAGCCTCGCTGGTCACTTGAACAACTTCAGCCTCTCGCTCTGCTCGGGCTTGAGACCGGTGGGGCCCCCGAGGGCAACGTTGCCAGTACCCGCCTGACGGCCGGCGTCGGGGTTCAAAGGCGCCGGGCCAGGATCCTCATCATCATCGAGACCGTGCTCGAAGATCTTGGAATTGACCTCGTAGAAACGTATTCGTTTGCCCGTGCCCGGGATGTAACGCTGGCGCTTTTCTACCCGGTTGCTCGTTGAGCATGCCCTTGCCTGAAAGGATGTCGCGAACCCTCTTATAGTCGAGGCCCCTGCACACTTCCCTTCGGAAGACCTCTGGATAGATGCAGTAGGCATCATCCTTGCCGAATTCGCTGACGCGGTAGCCCGCGCGGTCACGGATGAGGGGCTTCTTCTCTTCCCCATCGTCGTCTCGCAACGTGAGATGCTCAAACCTCGAGTGACCGAACTGCTCGATGAAGTAGCGAACCTGCTCGACAGCGATGCGTTCCTCGTGGGCTTCGGTGCCGCCCCGCACCTCGAGCCAGGCGTTGAAGCAGACGGCGGCCGCCCTCGAGGCCTCACCCTCCTCCCACGGCAGCACACCGAAGTGGATGGCCAGCTCGCCCGCGGCGGCAACAAGACCGAAGTGTTTGGCGACACGCCCAACCTGAGGATCGGCGGCTGCGGGGCAGTGGCTGGCGAAAAACGCTTCGCGGCATCGGGAGACGAACGCGACCGCATTGCCGCGATCGGCGACGAGTCTCTCGAGGAATGCGACGCCGGCTTGGCCGTGGTGCTCGGCGCAGGCGACTTTCAGGTGCCGGGCAAGCACATCGGCCGACGGGACATCGTGCAGCGTCTCGAACAGGCCCAGCCCCTGCCCCGCATCGGCGGGAAGGTCGATCAGACGGACTTCCTGGCCCGCCTTCGAGTGACTGGTGCGGGTGCCCTCGATGATCTTGTCCGCGATGGAAATCTCGCCGGTCGAGAGGACGGTCGAGCGCCATTGCTTCGGGGGGCGCGGATCGCCGGTCCTGCCCGACCGCAGCTTTCCGTTTTCGTTGGCCAGCATGTAGACGACTTCGCCGACCTCGCGGGCTGAACACTGGCCGATCTCGTCCAGGATGAGCAGCGTGTCGCTGCGCGAAGCGGCGATGCCCTCGAGCCCGTTGGCGGTAGCGCGCCAGCTACCGATGAACTGCTGGCCGCCCCAAACCGAAGCGGCAAGCCGAACGGCCGTCGTCTTGCCGATCGACGACGGCCCGCGAAGGTGGAAGCCGCAGGAGTCCGAGTGGGTCGGCCCGAGGAGCGGCCCGACGAAGGCAACGCTCAAGGAAAAGGCGAGGCGGGAGTTACCAGCGGCGTACCGGGCGACGTGCTGCTGCCATGCCTCCAACGAACCTGACGCCGCATAGGGATGGGCGATGGTCACCTGGCCCTGATAGAGGATGGGCTCGGCCTTCACGCTGGGAACTATGGTGCGGTGGGGAAGGACGAAGGCGTCCTCGAGCCAGCCCGTCTCCTTCACCGTGACGGCGAAGGACTTGGGGCGGACGCCGGAGAGATACTCCTGCAAGGCCGCCTGCGCCCATTTCCCGCTCTCGAGCGCCAGGCCGAGTGAGAAGAGCTGACGACGGCAGTCGATTCCGTCATCGGCGAGCATCGAGCGCGGCATGACCCAGTCCTTTTCCCTCCCGTCGGCGTCGGTGATGCGGAGCAGGAGGCCCCAGTCCTTCCGGTCGGGATTCCGGGTGTGCGCTACGACTTCCAGGCGCGAGCAGAGCGGCACCCAGAAGCCTTCAGGGTCCTGCTTGGTCTTGAGGAGATACTCGACTCCCCACGGCTGGAGGCGAAATTTGCCGGCAATTACGACGGCTTCTGCGATCTCTGGCTGGTAGTCCTGCAGGAGGTCGCCCGTGTCGATGTGCTCCTTCAGTGACTCAGGGGTCCAGCCCTCGTCGAGCGCATCGGCCAGGTCCCAGCCTTCGGGGATCGGCGACGAGCGCAGCACCTTCTCGCCGTCACGCCAGATGTAACCGGCGATGTCTCCCGGCTTGAGGTGCAGGACTTTCTCGGCGCCCGCCTCCTTCAACAGAGCGGCCACGCTGTCACCGTAGCGACGCCCGGCATCGTCGTGATCGGTGGCGATGACGACGGTACGTCCCGCCAGCGGCGAGAAATCCGTCTTGCCCGGCGCGAGTGCGCCCATCATGGTGGTGGTGGCCACCATCTGCGGGAAGAGCTGCGCGGCGGCCTCGCACGCCTTCTCGCCCTCGGTGACGATGACGGTGGCGTCCGGACGGGCGGGGATCTGGGGCAGGCCAAAGAGCGGCCGCGGCGCGGGGATGCTCTTGGCGCGCCAGCCGCGCGACCCGTCGCCCAGCTCGCAGTAGGTCACCGGTCGGACTTCTTTCCGAACGGCGCCGTCTTCTCCCGGCAGGTCCCAGCGGTAGACGTAGCACAAGACCCGGCCTTGTGCGTCGTGATAGGGCCAGAACCTGTGGGGCTCGCCCCATCTCCTGTGCACGAAATCCAGGGGCGGCGCGTCGTCCGGTACGGGAATGATCGGCAGCGGCTTCGTCCTCGCGGACGGAGCTTCGGCGCGGGCCTTCTCGATCTCCTCCTGGCTGAAGGGGGCGAAGCGGGGATCGTCCATCAGCTCAGTCCCAGCATGTGGGCCAGAGCCCGAGCCGCCTCGACCCGCGTCTTGGCGGTGACGTAGGCGACGAAGCCGATCACGTCCCGGCCGCGCACGTTGGGTAGGGCGAAGTCGGCCCAATGACCCGTCCTCAAGTTGATCTTGAAGCTGCCCTCGTGCCGATCCGGGCGATGGGGGTTCAAAGCGTACCATTCGTCTCCCTCGCGGTACCCGTCGGGAAGAAGCCTGGTGACCAACGCCGGCAGCACGGCCAGTGCAGCGGCGTTGATCTTGTCGAAGTCGAGCCGGCTCACGTCTCCGGCTCCTCGTCCTTGTCCGAGGTGCTCCGGCGCAGTCGACCGAGGCGCTTCAGGGCCCACGTGTCGAGTTCCTCCGTCGGGTAGAGCGGCACGCGGCCCACCTTCTGGAAAGCGGGGCCGCCGCCTACCGAGGCGTACTTCGCCAGCGTCGCGGGCGCCACGTCGAGGCCGTAGACGACCCGCAGGTAGAGGGAAGCCTCCCAGCGGCGGAGGCGCGGCTTCCAGCCGTCTCGGGGATTGGAGGGATTAATCATAATGTCGTGTTCCTCGAATGGGGTTAAACCTCGCCATTCGGATCAGCTGCATGCCGACCCGCTTGACGTCGATTGACCTCATTCCGAGGGGACCATCCGGCAGCCACCTGGTCGCGCTACGGACGGATTTGCCTCAACCCCTGCTCCCCAGAGGGGAGCAGCTGATCGAAGCTACGACAGGGCATTCCGCCTCGCCGGACTCAGGTCCCACCGCATTGTCGACCGCCCAAGGGTGGCAAGCGATGTGGGGCCTCTGTTCGGGAACGCTGTTCACCGAGCACCACGCCTTGCGATAGACCTAAAGGGCCCTTGGAAAAGGCAGTGGCGGCAAGGATATCGGTGCGTCGGCAGACAAGTTCAAGGGCTCTCCCCGAGGTCGCGGAAAGAATTTTCCGCTCGCGAACTGCCTTAGCCGGCACCCGGTGTGCTCCACTGCAGTGTCGGTTCTGCTTTGGGAAAAAATCTCGGCAGTAGGTTGAAATCACTGACCGGCATACTCCCGTGGGGATGGGGAGAGAGCAACTTGCCCGTTGAGCGCCAGCCGGATCCGTTGGGCAACGGCGTCGGCTGCCGACACGAGGGCGGCATCCGGAACGTGGGAATAGCGAGCCGTAATGCCACCGCGAGAGTGGCCGAGGAGTCCAGCTATGGTGAGCTCGGAGTAGCTCATCCCCGCGGCGACTGAGGCAAAGGTGTGCCTCAGGACATGTGGACTGATCGGCTCAATGCCTGCAGATCTGCAAAGCCTCCCGAGGACCTTCGGTAAGCCAACGAAGTGTCCTTCACCCCTGACCGCCGGAAACACCCAGCCGTTGCGATGCTCGACGGACGCAATAACGGAAAGGGCTGGGGCTCCAATGGGCCGCACCTGGTAACCACTCTTGGAATCCTGGAGCCTTAAGCATTTAGCAGAGGCATCCACCCATTCGACAGGTAGAGCCAGCGCTTCCATTCGGCGACAGCCAGTCATCAAGAGAAATTCGACCGCAGCGAGGCCTGAGGCGTTGCCCTCCACTTCGCGAGCGTTACGGATGGCAGCTCCCAGACGGGCGATCTCGCCAAACGAGAGGAACCTCGTGACCTTTCCCTCGGGCGGTTTCTTCACACCACGCGCAACGTTCTCCGTCACCAACTTCAGCTGCCGTGCATATTCGAGAATGCTTCCGAGCATTCCCACAGTTCGGCCAGCCGCGGCTTTACCGCCAGTAGTCCTTCCACCACGGCCTGCCCTCGGTGCTCCCGTCTTTCCCGCGATGATGTCGGATTGCATTCGAAGGACGTCTTCGGCTGTAAGGCTAGCGACTCGGTGATGGCCGATAAGGGGTTTCACGTGGCGCTCGATTCTGCTCACATCCATCTTGTGTGTCGAGACCTTTACGCGGTGCCGGGAATACTCGAGATAGCGGTCGCAGAGTTCGGCTACGGTAATTGAGGACCGTACCTTACGGCGCTCAGCGGACGGATCACCGCCCCTGAGCTTCTCTGACAAACGAAGCCTGGCCAGGTCACGGGCCTCGTCAGGGGTCAGAGCGCCAACTCTTCCGAGCGTGAGCTTCCGCTGCCTTCCTTCGGCGTTCCGGTAAAAAACGAAATAGGAGCCGACACCGGACGGCATAAGGCGGAGCCCGAAGCCCTTTATCTCGGAATCCCATACCTGCAGTTCACGGCCATCCGGTGGGGGCCGTAAACCATCGACAAGCCGCTTAGTGATCTTTGGCACGTGAGTACCGTCGCGCGGAAGCAAGGTGGAAGCAGTTGGACGACAGCGCCGGAGAAACTCGGAAACAGCCAGTAATCGATACTTGGCAGTAAAATATTGAGATGATTGGCTTTTGTCAATGAGCGGAATGTCGAGCCATTGCTGGAGATCGAGAGAACCCATTATTGCCAAGGTTAGGGTCGCGCGTTCGATTCGCGTCGCCCGCTCCAATCTTATCGCAAAATCGAACTGCCGATTGCCGGGAGGGCTGCTTACTGCACCGCACCCGATGCGGAGCCTCCTTGACCATGGCTCTCGTCCTCGTCCGGCGGGCCTCGGCCTTGCTCGCCGGTCTCAGCCTCACCTCTCTCGCGGACGAACGGGGCCGGCGCAGGTGCAGTGGATGATCTGCGGCGGCCCAGTCGCCGCCAGCACTCGAGGTGCCAGGTCTCAGGCCCAGCGGAACACCAGGAAACCCCAGACCAGCGACAGGATGACCGCGCCCCACAGCGGCGTGCCATAGAGGCCGAGCCAGGCGAGGAAGATGAAGGCGCTGCCGAGATGGGTCATGAAGAGGCGGTCGCCGCGGGTGGTGTCCAGGCGGAAGATGCCGCGCCGGGGAGACCCGCCCGGCGAGAAATACTCCCACACCCCCATCGCCGCGATCGACCCGAAGACATAGAGGAAGAACGCGATGGTGACGCGATTCCACGCCATCCAGCTTCCCAGCGGCTGCTGCCACCAGTCGGCGGAGAACATCATCGGCGCTTCCATGCCCCGCTCCTTCTCACACGCGGCCGAGGGCGAAGCCCTTGGCGATATAGTTGCGGACGAAATAGATGACGATGGCACCAGGTATGAGCGTGAGGACGCCCGCGGCAGCGAGGAGGCCCAGTTCATATCCCGACGTGCTCGCCGTCTTTGTCATGGCGGCGACGATCGGCTTTGCCGCCACCGAAGTGAGATTCTTCGCCAGCAGCATTTCCACCCACGAGAACATGAAGCAGAAGAAGGCTGCAACGCCGATGCCGGCGGATATGGTCGGCAGGAAGATCCTGACGAAGAAGGCCGGGAAGGAATAGCCATCGACATAGGCCGTCTCGTCGAGTTCCTTCGGCACGCCTGACATGAAGCCTTCCAGGATCCAAACGGCGAGCGGAATGTTGAAGAGCGTGTGGGCGAGTGCCACCGCCCAGGGCGTGTCGAACAGGCCCACCGCCGAGTAGAGATTGACGAAGGGCAGCACAAAGACGGCAGGCGGCGCCATGCGGTTCGAGAGCAGCCAGAAGAACAGATGCTTGTCGCCCAGGAAGCGGTAGCGCGAGAAGGCATAGGCGGCGGGCAGTGCCACGACCACCGAGAGAACCGTGTTGATCAGGACGTAGGTGATCGAATTGAGGTAGGCATTGTACCAGGAGGGATCGGTGAAGATCGTCCGGTAGCTGTCCAGCGTGAACTCGCGCGGGAACGCGCTGAAGCCGCCGAGGATCTCGTTCGTCGTCTTGAACGACATGTTGAGCAGCCAGTAGATCGGCAGCATCAGGAAGACGATGTAGAGCGTCACGACAAGGTAGCGCTTGCGCATCACTTCGCCTCCCCGCGCATCATGAGCGTGTAGAAAAGCCAGCTCAGGAACAGGATGATGAGGAAGTAGATGATGGAGAAGGCAGCGGCGGGACCGAGATCGAACCCGCCGATGGCCTTCTGCACGAGATCGATCGAAAGGAACTTCGTCGTGCTGCCGGGGCCCCCACCGGTGAGCACGATGACCTCGGTGTAGATCATGAAGGAATCCATGAAGCGGAGGAGGATCGCGATCGTCAGCACGTGCTTGAGCTTGGGTAGCTGGATGTAGCGGAACACCGCCCAGGGCTTGGCCCCGTCCACCTTCGCGGCCTGGTAATAGGCATCGGGGATCGCCACGAGCCCAGCATAGCACAGCAGCACGACGAGCGACGTCCAGTGCCAGACGTCCATCAGCACCACCGTGAACCAGGCCGAAACCGGCTGTCGCGTATAATTGTAAGGAATTCCCAGAGCATTGATGGCCTTTCCAAGAAGGCCGATGTCGGGAAGCGCCATGATGTTCCACATGGAGCCCACGACGTTCCACGGAACGAGGAGCGGCAGCGCCATGAGCACGAGGCACACCGAAACCCACGGCCCCTTTCGGGGCATGGAGAGGGCTATCGCGAGGCCCAGCGGCACCTCGATGAAGAGGATCAGCAGCGTGAACACGATCTGCCGCCGGAGCGAGTCGTGGAACTGGTCGTCATGCAGGATCTGCTGGAACCAGGTGGTGCCGGACCAGAAGAACTCGTTGTTGCCGAAGGTCTCCTGCACGGAATAGTTGACGACCGTCATCAGCGGCAGGAGCGCGTTGAATGCGACCATCGCGAAGACGGGAAGGACGAGCCACCATGCGCGGTTGTCGGCAATCTTGTTCATCGCCGCGCCCCCGCCATCCAGCCGTCTTCATAGATCTGCGCGTGCGCCTTGTCGAAGGCGAGGAAGGTGCGGCCCTCCGGCACGGTTTCGCCCTCCTTCAGGAGAAGCTTGACCAGGTGGCCATGGCTGCGTGTCTCGACGATCCGGTATCGCCCTGCGTCCGACACACGCACCACCTCGGCGGCAATGCCGGATGAGGCGATCGACACGAATTCCGGACGCACGCCCAATTCCGTCCGGCCCCTGCCGGTCGCTGCCTCGCCATTGCCGACGTCCACCGCCTCGCCGCCGAACACCGCCTTGCCGCCCTTGACCTCGCAGGGAATGACGTTCATGCCCGGCGAGCCGATGAAATGGCCGACGAAAGTGTGCTGCGGCCGCTCGAACAATTCGATCGGCGTTCCTGCCTGAACCACTTCGCCCAGGTTCATGACCACCACCTGGTCGGCGAAAGTCAGGGCCTCCGTCTGATCATGGGTCACGTATATCATCGTGCGTTTCGTCTTGAGATGCAGCTCCTTGAGCTTTGATCGCAACTGCCACTTGAGATGCGGATCGATCACGGTGAGTGGCTCGTCGAACATGATGACGTTCACATCCGGGCGCACCAGGCCGCGCCCCAGCGAGATCTTCTGTTTTCCATCCGCCGTGAGGCCCGAGGCGCGGTTGGAGAGGGTCCTCGTGAGTTCCAGCATCTCCGCGATCTCGCTGACCCGCGCCTTGATCTCGGCTTCGGGAACGCCCCTGTTCCTGAGCGGGAATGCGAGATTGTCGTAGACCGTCATGGTGTCGTAGATGACGGGGAACTGGAAAACCTGCGCGATGTTGCGCTCTTCCGGAGTGGCGCGAGAGACGTCGCGCCCGTCGAAGCTGATCGTGCCCTCGGTGGGCGTGAGCAAGCCCGAGATCAGGTTGAGGAGCGTGGTCTTTCCGCAGCCTGACGGGCCGAGCAGCGCATAGGCGCCGCCGTCCTGCCAGGTGAGAGACAGTCGCTTCAGCGCATAGTCCTCCTCGCCGCGCGGCTGGGCGAGGTAGGAATGGCGGAGATTCTCGAGGCGGATCTCGGCCATCAGGACACCCGCTCGCCGGACGGCCCGAAGAAAAGCGCCCGGCTGACCTCGACATGGAGCTTCGCCTGGGTCCCCACTTCGAAGGGATGGATCCCATGCGACTGCGAAACCCAGGTCGAACCGCCGACGTCGAGATGGATCACGCTCTCGGAGCCTGACAGTTCCGTCACCAGAACGCGGCCTTCGATCTCTCCGGACTCGGCTGCGCTCGGCAGCGGCGTGACGTGATGGGGCCTGACGCCGAGCGTGTAGACCCCGTCCGGCAGACCGGCCGCCGCCCCGGCGGGCCACCTCCGGCCGCCGAACACCGTAAGGCTGCTGCCCCGCTTCTCCACCACCGCCGTGTTGATGGGGGGATCGGAAAAAACCTGCGCCGTCAGGATGTCCTTCGGCGCGCGATAGATTGCGGAGGTGGGACCGAACTGAGTCACCCGGCCTTCATGCAGCGTCGCTGTGTGGCCGCCGAAGAGCAACGCCTCCGTGGGTTCGGTCGTCGCGTAGACGACGATGGCGTTGCGGCCGGCAAAAAGCTTCGGCAGTTCGTCTCGCAATTCCTCGCGCAGCTTGTAGTCCAGATTGGCGAGCGGCTCGTCGAGAAGTATGAGATCGGAATCCTTTACGATGGCGCGTGCAATGGCGGTGCGCTGCTGCTGGCCGCCGGAGAGCTCCGAGGGCCTCCGCTTCAGCATCGGAACGAGGCGCAGAAGTTCCGCCGCGGCCATCACGCGCCGCTCGATCTCGGCCCTGGCCATGCCGGCGACCCGGAGCGGCGAGGCAATGTTGTCGTAGACGCTGAGGTTCGGGTAGTTGATGAACTGCTGATAGACCATCGAGACGTTGCGCTTCTGCACCGCAAGCCCGGTGACGTCCTTGCCACGGAACCTGATCGTCCCCGTACTCGGCTTCTGGATGCCGGCCATGAGTTGCATCAGCGTCGTCTTGCCGGCCAGCGTGGTGCCGAGCAGCACGTTGAACGAACCCTCCGGCAGCACGAGCGACGTGGGATGGATGTGTGTTTCACCACCCACGCGCTTGGCAATGTCGATGAGTTCGAGGGCCATGTCTCTCCGGGATGGCAGGTGGCGGCTTTGCCTTTGAGCGGCATGAAGATCTTGAAAGGCGCGGGGGGCAGATGCCCCCCGCGCCCCGTGCTGGTTTACTGCTGCCAGCGCTTGACGATTTCCTCATAGGCGACGGTCTGGCCGGGCTCCTTCTCGTTCTCGAGTTTGGCCTTCGGGCCATCGGCCTTGCCGAGCCATTCGGACGGATCCTTGGGCTCCGAGAGGCGCGGGCCACAGCCGCCATAGGTGTTGTTCGCCTTGTCGGCCGCTTCCATGCGCGCCATCACCTGCTCCATTTCGCTGGCGAGGCGATCCATGGCTTCCTGCGGCGTGAAGGCGCCGGAGTTCACGTCACCGATCTGCTGCCACCAGAGCTGCGCGAGCTTCGGATAATCCGGCACGTTGATGCCGGTCGGCGACCAGCGGACGCGGTCAGGCGAACGGTAGAACTCGACGAGGCCGCCGAGCTTCGGCGCACGTTCCGTGAAGGACTCGTGGCGCACCGTGCTGTCACGCGCGAAGGTGAGGCCGACGTGGCTCTTCTTCACGTCGACGGTCTTCGACGTCACGAACTGCGCATAGAGCCAGGCGGCCTTGGCGCGGTCTTCGGGAGTGGACTTCAGGATGGTCCATGAGCCCACGTCCTGGTAGCCGACCTTCTGGCCTTCCTTCCAGTAGGGGCCATGCGGCGAGGGGGCCATGCGCCAGAGCGGGTTGCCCTGATCGTCGACCGTGTTGTTGCCTTCCGCCTTCGGCGCCACCATGGAAGCGGTGAAGGCCGTGTACCAGAAGATCTGCTGGGCCACGTTGCCCTGGGCGAGAGCCGGCAGCGACTGGTAGAAGTCGTAGTCGGCAGCGCCGGGAGGCGCGTATTTCCGCAGCCACTCGTCCCACTTGGCGATGGCATAAACGGAGGCCGGGCCGTTCGTCTCGCCGCCGCGCGAGACGGAAGCGCCCGAGGGGTTGCACGAGCCCTTCTCCATGCGGATGCCCCATTCGTCGATGGGGATGCCGTTGGGCTCGCCCTGGCTGCCGGCGCCCGCCATGGAAAGCCATGCATCGGTCATGCGCCAGCCGAGATCGGGTGCGCGCTTGCCATAGTCCATGTGACCGTAGATCTTGACGCCGTCGATCTCCTTCACGTCGTTGGTGAAGAAGTCGGCGATGTCCTCGTAGGCCGACCAGTTGACCGGCACGCCCAAGTCATAGCCATACTTGGCCTTGAATTTCTCCTGGAGGTCGGCGCGGTCGAACCAGTCCTTGCGGAACCAGTAGAGATTGGCGAACTGCTGGTCCGGCAGCTGATAGAGCTTGCCGTCCGGGCCCGTGGTGAAGGACTTGCCCATGAAGTCGTCGAGGTCGAGCGTGGGGCTGGTCACGTCCTTCCAGTTTCCGCCCATCATGTCGGTGAGATTGTAGGTCTGCTGCAGGCGGGAATGCGTGCCGATCAGGTCGGAGTCATTGACGTAGCCGTCATAGAGATTGCGGTTCGTCTGCATTTGCGTCTGGACCGCCTGCACCACCTCGCCCTCGCCGAGGATCTGGTGATTCACCTTGATGCCGGTGATCTCCTCGAAGGCCTTGGTCAGCACCTTCGATTCATAGTCGTGCGTCGGAATGCCTTCCGAGAGCACGTTGATCTCCATGCCCTTGAACGGCTCCGCCGCCTTGATGAACCACTCCATTTCCTTGGCCTGATCGTCCTTGGAGAGGGTCGAGGGCTGGAACTCCGAATCGATCCACCTCTTCGCCGCTTCGATGTCGGCGAAGCTGGGACTCGACACGGCCATCATCGCCAGGGCTGCCGCCGAGGCAAGGAACTTCAATCTCATCTTTGGTCCTCCCTACTTTAGGGCGCCTCTTGCATGGCACCTCGCATAAACTATCATACGAAAAAAAACGAACGTCAATCCGGCAAATTCCGAACCTGTTGTGCACTGCAATATTGCGAAAAACGAAAAAAAGTGAAATCATGGCTTTCGTGCCGCCGTTGCGTCACGGTCGTTCTGTCGAAGCCGCTGAAAACATGGAGAAACCATGCAGGGCCTGAGCCCGCGCCAGCAACAGATCCTCACTCTCGCGCGCCAGATGGGCAGCGTGACGGTGGACGATCTCGCACTGCGCTTCGATGTGACGCCCCAGACCATCCGCAAGGATCTGAACGAACTCTGCGACGGCCGCCTTCTCGCCCGCACCCATGGCGGCGCCATGCTGAGTTCCGGCGTCGAGAACGTCGCCTATGAGGCGCGGCGTAAGATGGCGGCGCTGGAGAAGGTGGTGATCGGCCGTCACGCGGCGAGCCTCATCCCAAACAACTGCTCGCTGTTCATGAACATCGGCACCACCACGGAGGAGGTGGCGCGCGCCCTGGTGCACCACGAGGGCCTGCTGGTGATCACCAACAACATTCACGTCGCGACGATCCTCATGCCGAGTCCCAAGATCGACGTGATCCTCGCCGGCGGCATGCTGCGCAAGACCGATGGCGGAATCGTCGGCGAAGCGGCGGTGGACTTCATCACCCAGTTCAAGGTCGATCATGCGGTGATCGGCGCCTCGGCCATCGACGACGACGGCGCGATGCTCGATTTCGACTATCGCGAGGTCAGGGTCGCGAAGGCCATCATGAAGAACGCGCGCAACGTGATGCTGGTGGCGGACGCGATGAAGTTCACCCGCACCGCCCCGGTCCGCATCGGGCACCTGTCCGACATCGATGTCTTCGTCACCGACCGCAACCCGCCCGAGCCGGTGATCGCGCTGTGCAGGGAAAGCGGCGTCAGACTCGAGATTGCCGACGGTTTGCCTGGAAACGACAATGCGATGGATGCTGCCGAATGACCTATGACCTCTTCATCATCGGCGGCGGCGTGAATGGCTGCGGCATCGCGCGCGATGCCGCAGGGCGCGGTCTCAGCGTCTTCCTCGCCGAGCAGGGTGACCTCGCCTCCGGCACCTCGAGCGCCTCCACCAAGCTCATCCATGGCGGGCTCCGCTATCTCGAACATTACGAGTTCCGCCTCGTGCGCGAGGCGCTCATCGAGCGCGAGGTCCTGCTCAGGGCTGCACCCCACATCATATGGCCGCTGCGCTTCGTGTTGCCCCACCACAAGGGGCTGAGGCCCTGGCCCGTCCTGCGCCTCGGCCTCTTCCTCTACGATCACCTCGGCGGCCGCAGGATCCTGCCCGGAACGCGCAGTGTCGATCTGCGCAGGGACGTCACGGGCGAACCGCTGAAGCCGGACTTCACCCGCGGCTACGAGTATTCGGATTGCTGGGTCGAGGATTCGCGCCTCGTGGTTCTCAACGCGCGCGACGCCCAGGCGAAGGGCGCTGTCATCCGTACACGGACGAAATGCTCCTCCGCCCGGCGGGTGGAGGGCGGATGGGAGCTGACGGTCACCGGTGATGGCGGTATCGAAGAGAAGGTGCGCGCGAGGGTGCTCGTCAATGCGGCAGGCCCCTGGGTGAGCCAGGTTCTCGGCAGCGTCGTGGGCCGCAACGACCCCGACAGGATCCGCATGGTGAAGGGCAGCCATCTCGTCGTCGAGAGGCTTTACGATCATGACCGCTGCTACATCTTCCAGAATGCCGATGGCCGCATCTGTTTCGCCATTCCCTACGAGCAGGATTACACGCTGATCGGCACCACCGACGAGGATCACAAGGGTGAGCCCGGCAAGCCCGAGATCTCCGAAGCGGAGACGGACTACCTGCTCGCCGCGGTGAGCGAGTATTTCCGCAAGCCGGTGACGCGCGACATGGTCCGCTGGGCCTATTCCGGCATCCGCCCCCTCTATGACGACGGCGCCTCCAAGGCGCAGGAGGCGACGCGCGACTACGTGCTGAAGCTCGACCACCCGGAAGGCGGGGCTCCGCTCCTCTCCGTCTTCGGCGGCAAGATCACGAC
Organism: Aestuariivirga sp.; assembly: GCF_046294715.1. Taxonomy (GTDB): domain Bacteria; phylum Pseudomonadota; class Alphaproteobacteria; order Rhizobiales; family Aestuariivirgaceae; genus Aestuariivirga. Next base: position 31,652 of record NZ_JBKBKI010000002.1, read on the forward strand.
CTTCCGCAAGCTCGCGGAGTCCGCTCTGGAAAAGGTTGCGGCCTTCTTCCCGCAGATGGGCAAGCCCTGGACGGCATCCGCCGCGCTTCCCGGCGGCGATTTCGCCTATGCCGAGGTCGAGCAGCGGATTTCCGTGCTCTCCCGCGACTATCCGTTTCTCGACCAGCGCAACCTGCGCCGCCTGTTCCGGGCCTATGGCACGGATGCGGAGAGGATTCTGGCAGGCGCACGTTCCGCCGCCGATCTCGGCCGCAGCTTCGGCCCCCTGAGCGAGCGCGAGGTCGATTGGCTGAGGGAGCGGGAGTGGGCGCGCACGGCGGAAGACATTCTGTGGCGACGCTCGAAACTCGGCCTCCACCTCAACGACCAGGAACAGGATGCGCTTCGGGCCCACATGGCGCCATCGCCCGAAGCCAAGGAGATGAAGCGCGCAGGGGGCTAGAACATGCCGGATCTGATTCTCGCCATAGACCAGGGCACCACCTCCTCGCGGGCGATCCTTTTCGACAGGAAGCTCAAGCCGCTCGGCGTGGGCCAGAAGGAGTTTCACCAGTTCTATCCGAAGTCCGGCTGGGTCGAGCATGACCCCGAGGAGATCTGGTCCTCGGTTCTCGCAGTCTCGCGGGCAGCGCTTCGCAAGGCGAAGGCCCGGGCGCAGTCGGTCAGGGCAATCGGCATCACCAACCAGCGAGAGACGGTGGTGATCTGGAGCCGGAAGACGGGAAAGCCAATCCACAAGGCCATCGTCTGGCAGGACCGTCGCACCGCCGCGCTGTGCGCCGAATTGAAGCAGGAGGGCTACGAGCGACAGTTCACGGAGAAGACGGGGCTGCTGCTCGACCCCTATTTCTCGGGCACCAAGATCCGCTGGCTGCTCGATCATGTGAAGGGCGCGCGGGAAAAGGCGGAAAGGGGCGAACTCGCCTTCGGCACCATCGACACGTTCCTCGTCTGGCGGCTCACCGGCGGGAAGGTCCACGCCACCGACGCCACCAACGCCTCCCGCACGCTCCTCTACAACATCCACACGGGCGAATGGGACGATGCCCTCCTGCGCATCCTGAACGTTCCGCGAAGCCTTCTCCCGGAGGTGAAGGACTGTGCCGCCGATTTCGGCGTGACCGAACCGGGCTTCTTCGGCGCCGCCATCCCGATCCGCGGGGTCGCAGGAGACCAGCAGGCGGCTACCGTCGGCCAGGCCTGTTTCGAACCCGGCATGATGAAATCCACTTACGGCACCGGCTGCTTCGCGCTTCTCAACACCGGCGAGAAGGCCGTCGCGTCGGAGAACCGGCTCCTCACCACCGTCGCCTACCAGCTCGACGGCAAGCGCACCTATGCCCTCGAGGGCGCGATCTTCATCGCGGGGGCCGCCGTCCAATGGCTGAGGGACGGGCTCAAGCTCGTGAAGACCGCGAAGGAAACCGGAGCGCTCGCCAGGGCGGCGGATCCGAACCAGCATGTCTATCTCGTACCCGCCTTCGTCGGCTTGGGAGCGCCTTACTGGAACGCCGATGCGCGCGGCGCCATTTTCGGCCTGACGCGCGCCACGACCGAGAAGGAACTGGCCCAGGCCGCCCTCGAGGCCGTGTGCTTCCAGACGCGCGACCTGCTCGAGGCCATGCAGAGGGACATGGGCGGAAAACCGCGCACCATCCTGCGCGTCGATGGCGGCATGACCGCCTCCGACTGGACCATGCAGCGCCTGTCCGACATGCTGGACGCGCCGGTGGACCGCCCCGCCGTGCTGGAGACGACGGCGGTTGGCGCCGCCTACCTGGCGGGGCTCGGCGCCGGTCTCCTGCCCCGGCCTTCGCAATTCGCCAGGAGCTGGAAACGCGACGCCCGCTTCACGCCGAAGATGAAGGCCGATCTGCGCGAGATGAAGTACCAGGGCTGGAAGGAGGCGGTGCGCAAGCTCCTCGCCTGAACGTCACCGCTCCTTCAGCACCGCGCGCGAGATGAGCCGGAAGAACATCGGATAGGGCAGGAGTCGCACGGCCTTGAGGATCGCCACGAAACGCCGGGGATAGGCCACCTCGAACCGCCCTGCGGCCAGTCCATCGATGCTTCGCCGCGCCGCCTCTTCAGGCTTCATCAGGAAGGGCATGGCGAAATCGTTCTGCGCGGTGAGCGGCGTCTCCACGAAACCCGGGTTGATGACGCTGACCCTGATGCCCCTCTGCTTCATTTCCGGGTAAAGGCTTTCGGCGAGGCTGATCAGCGCCGCCTTGCTCGGTCCGTAGGCGGCGGCCTTCGGCAGCCCCATGTAGCCCGCCACCGAAGCGATCCAGGAGAGGTGCCCTGATCCGCGCGCCGCCATGCGGGGCGCCAGGCCGGCCACGCAATTCACCACACCCATGTAGTTGGTGGTCATCATGTGGGAGAATTCCGCCGGATCGAGTTCGTCCAGGCTCACCGGCCTATAGGTGCCTGCCCCGAGCACCGCGAGATCGATGGGTCCGAGTTTTGACTCGATATTCTCGACCGCCCGGCGGCACGCATCGCCATCCGTCACATCGAGCGGAACGGCCATCACCCCTTGCCCAAGGTGCTGCAGCTTGTCGGCGGAACGGGCCGAGGCCGCCACCTTCACGCCGGCCGCCGCGAGTTGCAGCGCGATCTCCCTGCCGATCCCCGTCGAGGCGCCCGTCACCCACGCCGTCTTCCAGGGCAGCGGCCCGGCCAAGGTCAGATGCCGACGAAGGGCTGCATCAGCCGCGCGGCGAAGGACTTGAAGCGCGTCGGCCGCTCGGTGGCGACGAGGCAGATGCAGTCGCCATCGGCCTCCACCACCGGCTGGTGCTCGATCTCCTCGTCGAGGTCGGCGACGTCGCCCGCGCCGAAGCGGCCCAGATGGTCACGGTAGGCACCCTTCAGCACCAGCGTGATTTCCTCCCCGCCGTGGCCGTGCTCAGGCATGGCGCGGCCCGCACCGATGCGCAGCAGCTTCAGCTGCCCCTTCGCTCCGGTGGGCAGCTTGACGTCGAAGATCGCCACTCCGGGCGCCTTCCGCTTCCACCCGATCTCGTCGAGACGCTGCGACGGGAGAAGCCTGGCGAGTGGCACGGGCAATTCTGGCTTCGGCCCCGGAACGGGCAGCCGGTGCAGCCCCGCCTGGTCGAGAGCCGCCATGGTGCGTGCCCGGCAACCGGCGGAGATCGCCGTGTCGGCCATCCGGTCGAAGAGCTCGCCGCCAAGCCCTTCCGCGGCCCGCACGGCGCCGCGGCAGGCGGGGCAGAGCGCAATGTGCGAGGCCGCCACCACGGTGAAGGCTTCATCCAGGGTGCCCGCCGCATAGGCCAGCAGCGTGCTGGCGTCGAGGTGATGGGTCGGTGTCACAGTCCAGTCTCCAGCATACGGCGCAGGTGGCCATAGGCCAGACGCATGCGCGATTTCACGGTTCCGAGCGGAATCGCCAGCTTCGACGCGATCTCGCTCTGCGGCATGTCCTCCACGAAGGACAGGATCAGGATCTGCCGCTGCTCCTCGGGGATGTGCTGCAGCGCCTTCGCCACCAGCCCGTCCTCCTGCTTGCGGCCGAGGAGCTCCTCGCCCTCCGGCGCCTCCGAGGGCTCGTCGTAGTCGCCGAGTTCCGTCATGGGCATGTGCACGTCGCGCCGGATGCGGTCGATCCGCAGATTCCGCGCGATGGTGAACACCCATGTCGTCACCGAGCCCTTGGAAGGCTCGTAGAGCGCCGCCTTTGTCCACACGGCGATCATCGCCTCCTGCACCAGGTCCTCGGCGAGCTCCGCCGAGGCGTTCTTGCGCATCATGAAGCTCTTGAGGCGCGGCGCGAAGTGATCGAAAAGCTCGGCGAAAGCCTGCCGGTCACGGTTCTGCGCCACTCTCCCGATCAATGTTCGAAACCGCGCCTCGAGGCGCTGCTTCTCACGGTCCTGTTGCCTGTCTGCCGATTCCATGACGGCGAGCATAGCATGTTTCCCCTGTTCCGCCGGGTCTACGCCGCCGCCAACGCGCCGGATCAATGATCCGGTGTTGCAGGCAAGGCGTAACGGATGGCAGACAGGAGCCAACGTCGTGAAATCTCGCCATATTGCTGTCGTCGGATCGGGCATTTCGGGTCTGTCCGCGGCCTGGCTTCTCTCGCAGAAGCACCGGGTCACCCTCATCGAGGCGGATAACCGCCCGGGCGGGCACTCCAACACCGTCGATTGCGAGGTGAACGGGGTGGAGGTGTCGGTCGATACCGGCTTCATCGTGTACAATCCGCCGGCCTATCCCAATCTCACGGCGCTGTTCCGGCACCTGGGCGTTCCGACGGCGCCCTCGAACATGAGTTTTTCCGTCTCGATGGGGAATGGCGCTTATGAATATGCGGGCTCCGGCATCGCGCAGCTGGTGGGCCAGGCCCGCAATCTCGTAAGCCCGGGCCACTGGCGGCTGATCCGCGACATTCCCCGCTTCTTCAGCACCGCGATGGCCAGGCTGCCGCACCTCGGCGAGACGGTGACGATCGGCCAGTTCCTCGAGGCGGAAGGCTATTCGCGGCATTTCATGGACCGCCACCTGCTCCCCATGGCAGGGGCCATCTGGTCCGCCGCACCCGGCGACATGCGCGACTATCCCGCCCGCGCCTTCCTCTCCTTCTTCCACAATCACGGGCTTCTGAAGATCACGGGGCGGCCCCTTTGGCGGACGGTCAAGGGAGGGTCGCGCGAATACGTCTCGCGCCTGATCCGCGACGGCGCCTTCGAAACCAGGCTCAGGACACCGGTTGCCGCGATTCGCCGGCACGCCGCGGGCGTGACGGTGCATGCTGCCTCAGGCGAAGAAAGAAGCTATGACGACGTGGTGATCGCCACCCACGCCGACCAGGCCCTCGCCATGCTCGCCGACGCCTCGCCGGAGGAGCGTCGCCTCCTCTCTGCCTTCCGTTACTCCCGCAACCGCGCCATTCTTCACCGTGACGAAAGACTGATGCCCAGGCGGCGCAGGCTGTGGTCGAGCTGGAATTACATGTCCGAACTGCCGCCCCATTCCGGCACCACCAGCGCCGTCACCTACTGGATGAACCGGCTGCAGCCGATCCCCGTCCAGGCGCCGCTCTTCGTCAGCCTCAATCCGCTGATCGGGCCCGGCGCCGACAAGATTCTGGCGGAGTTCGACTATGCCCATCCGATCTTCGATCCCGCGGCACTTGCGGCCCAAGATGAGCTCTGGCTCCTGCAGGGCGTGCGCCGGACCTGGTTCTGCGGCGCCCACTTCGGCGCAGGATTTCACGAGGATGGCATCCAGTCCGGGCTCGCGGTGGCGGAAGCATTGGGCGGCGTGCGGCGGCCATGGTCCGTCGCTAATGAATCCGGCCGCATCCGCCTGGCGCCGGAGCATGCGGGACGCACCATCCAGGAGGCTGCCGAATAGATGCCGGAAACCTGTCTATACAGGGGTGAGGTGGTGCACCGTCGGCTCACGCCCGTTCGCCACGGGCTGCGCTATCGCGTCTTCAATGTCTTCCTTGACGTCGACCGGCTGCCGGAAACCGCCGCTGGCCTCCGCCTCTTCAGCTACAATCGTTTCAACTTGTTCTCCGTGATGGACCGCAACCACGGCCCGGGTGACGGCACGACGATCCGGGAGCACGCCTGGGCCCTGATTCGCGGTGCGGCGGGCGGCCAACGCGTGAGTCGCATCTTCATGTTCTGTTATCCGAGCGTGCTCGGCTATGTCTTCAATCCCCTCACCGTCTATTACGGTTTCGACGGCGAGGACCGCCTGCGGGTGATGGCCTACGAGGTGAACAACACTTTCGGCGGAAGACACAGCTATGTCGTTCCCGTCGGTGAAGCACCGGTACAGAAGGCGCCGAAGCGCTTCTTCGTTTCGCCGTTCAATCGGGTGGAAGGCCAGTACACCTTCCACTTCACCGCGCCGGACGTACGCATGGCGCTGGGAATCGGACTGAGTGTCGATTCGAAACCAATTCTTAAGGCCTATGTCAGCGGCCTGCGTCAGCCGCTCTCCGACGCCAACCTGATGCGCTCGTTCTTGTCGATTCCGCTCCTCACCTTCAAGGTCATGGCCGGCATTCACCTGCAGGCGCTGGCCCTATGGCGGAAGGGGCTGAAGCTCAATCCGCGGCCGAAAACCACCAGTCCAACCATCGATTACATGCCAGAGGTCGCCTCCAAGCCATGACATCCGAAACATTGCCGGGCCGCGAGGGCCTCCTCGGGGAAATGATTTCCGCTGTCGGCCGCAACCTCCTGCCGCGTGATCTCGCGGGCTCTGTCGCCCTCACCCTCCCCTCCGGCCGCCAGCACCGGCTCGGACGGCCGAGGCTCGGCCTTGGCTGCGACCTGCAGCTCCGCAATTATCGTCCCGTCTGGAATGCCATGCGCCGCGGCGCTTTGGGATTCGCCGAGAGCTACATGGCGGGTGACGCCGACAGCAGCGACCTGACCGCGCTTTTCCGCTTCTATCTCCAGAACCGCGCTCGGCTCGACCGGGCGGGAAGCGCCGTCTTCAAGAAGAGCCTCGCCGACAGACTTTTTCATCTCCTCCGCGCCAACACCAAGGCAGGGGCAAGGCGGAACATCAGCGCGCACTACGACCTCGGCAACGACTTCTATGAACTCTGGCTGGATCCGACCATGAGCTATTCCGCAGCGCTCTTCGGCCCGGATGCCACGACCCTCGAGGCGGCGCAGATCGCCAAATATGGTCTCGTTCTCGATGCACTGGAGCTCCCCGGCAAGTCCAGCATTCTCGAAATCGGTTGCGGATGGGGAGGATTCGCCGAGGTGGCGGCCCGCCGCGGCCATGCCGTGACCGGCCTCACGATCTCGCGGGAGCAGCATGAATACGCCCGGCAGAGGCTCGGACCCGGAGCCGAGATCCGCTTTCAGGATTACCGCGATACCGCGGAGAGCTTCGACGCCATCGCCTCGATCGAGATGATCGAGGCGGTCGGCGAGGCGCATTGGCCCACCTATTTCCGCGTGCTGCATGACCGGCTGAAGCCCGGCGGGACCGCCGCTGTGCAGGCCATCACCATCGACGAGCGGCTGTTCGAAGGCTATAGGCGCAAGGCCGATTTCATTCAGCGCTACGTGTTTCCTGGCGGCATGCTTCCCACCACGTCGATCATGGCCGAACAGGCCCGCAGTGCAGGGCTGAGCTTCGAAACCGTGCGCTGCTTCGGCCATGACTATGCCCGCACCCTCGCCCTGTGGCGCGACCGCTTCGAGGCGTCCTGGCCCGCCATCGCGCGGCTCGGCTTCGACGAGAACTTCCGCCGGCGCTGGCGCTATTATCTCTGCTATTGCGAGGCCGGTTTCCTCGAAGGCACGATCGACGTCGGCGTCTACCGCTTCCGGCGGACCACGTGATCGGACTGGGAAAAGTCGCCGTAATCCGCGCATGCTCAAACGCAATGAAACCGCCGCCTTCGATCTGCTGTCCTATTTCGAGGGAACCACCACCGCCGTCGGCGTCTTCGAAGATCGCCGAGGCAGGATCAAACGCCGCTTCGCGGTCGAGTTGACAGGCCGCGCCAGAGGCTCGGCACTCGTCCTCGATGAACGCTTCCTGTTCGACGACGGCGAGCGCCAGACGCGCGTCTGGACTCTGACACGTGGCACTGGCGAGGGATTCGCCGGCCGCTGCGAGGATTCAACTGGTGAGGCACGCGGCCGCTTCCTCAAGGGCTGCGCGACGCTCGAGTCAGAACTCCTGGTGCGCGTCGGCAGCCGCAAGCTGGCGCTGCGCTTCGATGACGTCTTCTACGATGCCGGGGCAGGGGCGGTGCTCAACCGCTCCACGGTGAGCAAGTGGGGCATCCGGCTCGGTCAGGTGCTGATCCTGTTTCGCAAGCCTGCTCAGGGTTCGCCGTAAAGCAGCTCGTAGAGGATCGGGCGGAGCGTCAGCATCAGGCTGTCCGCCATCGCGGCATGGCCTTCGGCTGAGGGGTGGAGCGCGCCGGTCGTTTCCGAGAAGACCGCCGCCGAGGCCTTTTCGTCGATCTTTCCGAAGCGGTCCGTCACCTTCTGGTTCACCACCATGTAGGCGTCGTTGAACGTCCGTACCCAGCGCTGCCTCAGAGCATAGGGAAAATTTTCCGTGGCCGGGTTGTAAGGCCGCCAGCGTCCCTCTTCCGCCGAGAAGTTGGGCTGGCAAGTCTGTGTATCGCGATCGGCCGAGCCGAAGCATGGGATCATCAGCTGCTCGGCGGGGTCCGAGATGCGGCGCAGGTTGCGTGCGCAGAAGCCATGACCCTCGAACATGCGGTCGGCATAGATCCGCCCCGCGAAGGTCCAGCCATGGTCGCCGGCGAGGTCGCGCATGCGCTTGTGGAGAATTGAGAACTGCTGGCGCACCGCCTTGAGGCGCGAGTTGCGTGCCGTGAGCCAGGAGGAAAACATGTCCAGTGACTGGTTCGCGGCATAGCGGTCCTCCGCCTCGGCATCCGACGGCGCAGCCTGGCAGATGCCGCCGGTCTCATCGGTGACGAGATCGGGATAGGCGGTGAGCACGATGCGCGAGGGATCGAACACGCCATCGGCCGCCGAAGCGGCGGGAACCGTTGCCTCCAGCGCGGCGGCAAGCCGGGCATAGGCATCGGGAAGGATGTCGCGCATGCGCCGCGTGAACTCGTCCGCGCTCACGGTGGCGCCGAAGAAGCTCGCGATGCTGGCCGAGGCATTGTCGCGCAGCGAGGCCCATGCGACGATGTTGGAAAAGCCGATGTCGTTGCCGCCCACCGACAGGAAGACGAAATCCAGCGGCCGGCGGAATGTGTTCCCGGGGCAGGCGGGAACGCCCCGCTTGAACTCCGGCCGCTCCCGGCAGAGTTCGCGCATCAGCCGGTAGAGCTGCGAATCCCTCTCGCCGCCGGATAGCGGACGCGCGGGAGCCTGTCCGGCCCTTTCGCCGCTGGCAATGCGCTCGACATAGGTCTGGGGCCCGAGGATGCCGTCCACGATGCCGGCGCCGGAACAGGAATAGTCGAGGAAGGTGACGGACGCCTGCGGGTTCTCGACCGCGATCTGCAGCGCAGCCCGGAGCTGCTGGCCATAGAGCGAGCGGTGGCAGAGCGGATCGGTCCACACCGCGCCGCCATATCCATCGTTGCGCTTGCGCTGCGGATAGAGGCTGCGGTAGCGCCGCACCTCCGAGAACGTCACCGGAATGTTGGGATTGCCCTCGCCGGAAGCGAAGCTGTCCCCGAGCCCCGCGATCAGGAGGTCCTTCACCCGCGCCTCGGTGATGATCGGCGGCTCGCCCACCACGTTGACCGAAATTTCCGCTCCACCCGGCCAGGGGAGTTCGATGCCCCGCCCGCTCACCCGCTCCGCGCAGGAGGATTCCGCCACAAGCTTCCCGCCGATCCGCCATTCGCAGACTGCCGTCGCAGGCACCGCTGCCCCCTGGCCCGCGATCCACATCTCGATCTGGTGGTTTTCCGGCGTGACATAGGAATCGATGCCGCCGCACGCCGTGTGGCTGCGCTTTTCGCTGTCGTAGCAGAGCCCCTCATGCCCCCGGGCCGCCCAGCCGCGCCAGTCGAAGTTCTTCCGCAGGATGTTGCTGAAGGCGATGTAGCGGTCGTTGAGGACGTGCTCGGACCCGATGACCGAGGTGCGGGCAACGAAGGAATCGCGCTCGTCCGAGGCCATGTCCTGGTTGTCGACGTGAAGGAGATACTGCCGCCAGGCATTCTCGTGCAGCCTGAAGAATTCCGCGTCCTTGAACATCCGGAAGCGGTTGACGACCTGCCACTCGATCCTGAACTGGCTCGTTCCGAGCGTCTGGGCGACGGCGGGCGGAACGGGGAGGGCGAGGAGCGCTGGGAGGAGAGCGAGGAGGAGAAGCAGTCTCTGCATGGCATCGGGTTATAGCCAGAAACCCGGCCAAGTTTTGACGGAGCTCAGGAAATTTCACCTGACGGGCGCGCGATGATGACGCGGATTCCGGCGTCGGTGAGCATCCTGTGATTGGCATCGGTCAGGCCGTCATCGGTGATCAGCGTGCCGATGCGCGTGAGCGGCATGATGGGGTTGCGCGCGCGCATGCCGAACTTGCGGCTGTCGGCCAGAACGATCACCTCGTCCGCGCGCTGCAGCAAGAGCTCCGTCTCGCGCACGACGAGTGGATGGGATTCCTGCATCCCGGTGGGCGTGATCGCCTGCGCCCCGAGGAAGAATTTCGAAGCGTAGAACTCGGGTGGTCCGGCCTGTGGTGAGAAAACGATCCCAGGCTCACGATAGAGGTCTCCACCCGCGAGCGTCAGGTGGCAGCTGCCGTTCTGCCACAGTGTGGCCGCGAGCGGCATCGAGTTGGTGTAGATCCTCACGTTGCGGTTGGCGAGCAGCAGCGCGAAGAGATAGCAGGTGGACCCGCCGTGGATGATGAGCGCATCGCCGTCCTTCACCAGCGCCGCGGCTTCCTGCGCGATCGCCTTCTTGGCCGAGACCCCGAGCATCTGGTTCTCGGTGAAGGGCCGCGCCGTGACGCGGTCGAGGGGGCCGCCCGTCTCGGCCGCTGCAATGCCGCCGAACACCTTGCGCACCGCGCCGGCGGCATGCAGCTTGGCGATGTCGCGGCGGATGGTGGCGGGCGAAGCATTCACCACCGCCTCGAGATCCCGCACCGAGGCGAAAGGGCGGTCGCGCAGCATGTCCAGCATGCGCTTGTGGCGCTCGCGCTCGCTCATCGCCGGTTGCACCCTGTGTGAGTGAAGTTGATCATTTGTGCATTGCAGAAATCACCAGATGCTCACCAACTAACTCACTTGACGCTTTTTGATCACGGATGTTTATTATTGCTCATTGCCCGTGCACTGTAAACAGGCCGGGAATGGGAGCGGAGCCATGGCAAGCGGAACAGCGAAGAGCGCTGCGGCGGAGGCGGCTGGCCCCTCCATCGAACTCCGCGCCGTCTCCAAATCCTTTGCCGGGGTCAGGGTTCTGAACGCCGTGAGCTTCGACATCCGCCCGGGCGAGGTGCATGCGCTGATGGGCGAGAACGGTGCTGGCAAATCCACCCTCATCAAGATCATGGCCGGGCTCCACCAGGCAGACGAGGGGGAAATCCTGGTCAATGGCCGCCCCGTGCGCTTCGCCTCGCCGCGCGACGCGCATGTGGCGGGGATCGCCACCGTGCACCAGGAGCTGCTGCTCTTCCCGGAACTCACCGTGGCCGAGAACATCTTCCTCGGCCAGACACCCAAGACGGCGCTCCGCACCATCGACTGGCAGCGAATGCGATGCCGGGCGCGCGAGCTGCTCGACGCTCTCGACAGCGGCGACCTCGACATCGACCAGAAGGTGGCGAACCTGTCTGTCGGCAATCGCCAGCGGATCGAGATCGCCCGGGCGCTGGCACAGGATGCCCGGGTTTTGATCATGGACGAGCCAACGGCGGCGCTCGCCGAGCATGACGTACAGCGGCTGATGGCCATCGTGCGCAATCTCTGCGCCAGGGGCGTCTCCATCGTCTATGTCAGCCACCGAATGCCCGAAATCTTCGCCCTCGCCGACCGGGTAAGCGTGCTGCGCGACGGCAATCACGTGGCGACGAAACAGGTTTCCGAGGTGGACGAGGCGCAGCTCGTCTCGATGATGGTCGGCCGCGCCATCGACAGGCTCTACCCGGCGAAGCAGGGGAAGGATGGGGATGTCATCCTTGAACTGAGGGACGTCTCCTGCAGGAATGTGGTGCGCGGCGTCTCGCTGAAGCTCCGGCAGGGCGAGATCCTCGGCCTCGCAGGCCTCGTGGGCTCGGGCCGCACCGAGACGGCGCTCACCGTCTTCGGCATCACGCCTGCCACTGCGGGCCAGATCCTTGTCGATGGCAAGCCCGTCTCCATCGCGAGCCCGGAGGCTGCGCGCGACTTGGGGATCGCCTATGTGCCGGAGGACCGGGGCAACCAGGGCCTGATTCGCGCCCAGTCGATCGAAGAGAACATTGCCCTCGCCAACCTGAAGCGGCTGATGCGCGGCATTTTCGTGGACGCCTCGCGCGTCACGGCGGAAGCACTCGGCGCCATCAAGCGCTTCGGCATCCGCGCGCAGGGACCCGCTCAGCCGGTCCGCCAGCTTTCGGGCGGCAACCAGCAGAAGGTGGTCCTGGGCAAGTGGCTCGCCACCAACCCGCGCATCCTCATCATGGACGAGCCGACGCGCGGCATCGACGTCGGCGCCAAGGCGGAGATCCACCTCCTCATGCGCAGGCTCGCCGGCGAGGGCATGGCCATCCTGATGATCTCGAGCGAACTTCCCGAAGTGCTTGGCATGAGCGACCGCGTGCTGGTGATGAACGCGGGCCGCATCGTCGCGGAGTTCGAAAGGCCCGCGGCAACGCCGGAGGCCGTCGGCGCCGCCATGACCCGCAGCGAGACGCGGAAGCAGGCGGCATGACCGCACTCGCGGCCTCTCCCGGGCGCTCCGGCCTGCAGCGCTTCCTCGGCGGCTACGGCCAGGAGATCGTGGTCTTCCTCTCGATCATCGCGCTCTTCATCGTGGTGGGTGCCATAAACCCGCGCTTTCTTTCCGACACCAACATCAATTCGATCTTCGCCGGCAACGCCTATATCGCCATCGCAGCCATCGGTATGTCGATGATCATCGTCGCCGGCCACATCGACGTCTCGGTGGGCGCCCTGATCGGCGTCATCGCGACCATCGCAGGCACGCTCGCCGTCTCGGGCTACCCGGTGTGGGTCGCCTGGAGCGTTCCTGTCCTTTTTGCGGTGGCCGTGAACGCGGGCGTGGGAGCGCTCGTCGCCTACACGCGCATCCCTTCGATCGTGGTGACGCTCGGCATGCTGTCGATCCTGAAGGGCGGGCTCATCAGCATCACGGCGGGCGAGTGGATCTCCAACATGCCGCCCGAATTCATGATCGCGCAGATGCGGCCCTTCGGCATTCCTTCCGCGGTCTATTTCATGGTGGTGCTGACCATCCTCGCCGCCCTGTTCATGCGCTACACCGACTTCGGGCGCTCGATCTACGCCGTCGGCGGCAACATCGAGGCAGCACGCGCCGCCGGCATCGGCGCCGAGCGCACCGTGGTGGGCGTCTTCGCGCTGCACGGCTTCTTCGCCGGCGTCGCCGGCATCCTGTTCGCCACGCAATTGCAGGTGATCCAGTCCACCGTGCCGCCGAACCTGGAGCTCACCGTCATCACGGCCTCCGTCATCGGCGGCGTCTCGATCCTCGGTGGCACGGGCACGGTGATCGGATCGACCCTCGCCGCGATTCTGTTCGCCTGCATCGGCTCGGCGCTGATCTTCCTCAACGTCTCCGCCTACTGGCTCCGCGCAGTGCTGGGCCTCATGATCCTCGCCACGGTGCTGGCCGACATGGCGCGCCGCCGGAGGGCGAAATGACCGCCGCCAAACTCCTCCGGCACGAGACGATCCTTGCGGTGCTCACCGTCATCGCACTTGCCGTGCTCGCCTCGCTGTCCGACCGGTTCTTCACGCCCGAGAACCTGCTGAACCAGGGCCGGCTGATGGCCGAGGTCGGCCTCGTGGCGCTCGCCATGACCTTCGTGATCGTGACGGGCGGCATCGACCTGTCGGTGGGCTCGATCCTCGGCCTCACGGCCATCCTGCTGGGCGTGTTCTGGAAGAACCTGAGTTTGCCGCTTCCCGCCGCCATCATGCTGGCGCTCGCCTGCGGCACCTTCGCCGGATGGATCAACGGCTTCATCATCACCCGCTTCGGCGTGCCACCGCTGATCGCGACGCTGGCGACCATGGCGCTTTACCGCGGCCTCGCGGAGGGAATCAGCGAGGCGCGCTCGGTGCGGGGCTATCCCGAGTGGTTCTTCTTCTTCGGCCAGGGCGAGGTGCTTGGCGTCCCCTTCCAGCTCTGGGTTCTCGGGCTCGCGACCCTGCTCGCCGCCGTGATCCTGGGCATGACGCCCTTCGGGCGCGCCACCTATGCGACGGGCGCCAACGAGACCGCGGCGCGATTCTCGGGCATTCGCGTGAACGCGACCAAGCTCTGGATCTACACCGCGGCAGGTTTTTGCGCAGCGCTCGCCGCAGTGATCTTCGTCTCGCGCGTGACGACGACACGATCGGACATGGGCACGGGCCTCGAACTCGACGTGATCACCGGGGTCGTTCTCGGCGGTACCTCGATCTTCGGCGGGCGCGGCACCATCATCGGGACGGTGCTTGGGCTGATCCTGATCCAGGCGCTGAAGAACGGCCTGGCGCTTTCGGGGGTGAAGGGCGACGGCACCATCGTCGTCATCGGTCTGGTCCTGATCGGTGCGATCCTGGTAGGCGCGCTGTTCGACAGAAACAGAGGCGGCTGACTTCGGGAGGATGTCTTCGCCGGCTCACCCGCCTGTGAGCACGAAGACCTAACATGGGAGTGAACGACATGAAGAAACTGACCTTCGCCGCCCTCCTGGGGTTTGGCCTCATGAGCGGATCGGCGCTGGCGCAATCGGCCTGGACGGGCGGCGACGACCAGCCCACGAGCCCGCTCGCCTGCGACGGCACGCCAGCCGCCGCCGCCGCCAAGCCCTACGACGGCGGCGTTCCGACGAACCCGCCAGCCCGCAAGGGCAAGAAGATCACGGTCGTCGACGTGCCGAAGCTGATTGGCATCGGTTACTTCAACGCCACCTCCAAGGGCATCGCCGATGCCGCGGCGGAGCTCGGCAACGTCGACGCCAAGACTGACGGCCCGACCAAAGCCAACATCGACGAGCAGATCACCTTCATCGACAACTACATCACCTCGGGCGTCGACGGCATCCTGTTCGCCGCCAACGATCCGGTGGCGATCGCGCCCGTCCTGAAGAAGGCGCTGGAGAAGGGCATCAACGTTGTGGGTTACGATGCCAACTCGACGCCGGACGCCCGCCAGTGGTTCGTGAACCAGGCCGAATTCAACGGCATCGCCAAGTCGCTCGTCGATTCCATGGCCGCCGAGATCGGCGGCGAAGGCGGAATCGCCATCGTCACCTCGACCTTCACCACGCCGAACCAGGCGCGCTGGATCGCCGAGATGGCGGCCTATGCCGAGAAGTGCCATCCGAAGCTGAAGTGGCTCGAGACGGTCGAGGCCCAGGAGGACAACAACCTGTCCTTCAACCAGGCGACCACTCTTATCAACAAGTATGGCGACGAACTGAAGGGCATCTTCGGCATGACCTCCGTGGCAACGCCTGCTTCGGCAGAGGCCGTGACCCAAGCCAACAAGTGCGGCTCCATCGCGGTCGTTGGGCTTGCAACACCCAACGCCATGAAGCCCTATGTGGAGAAGGGCTGCGTCAAGTCGGTCGTGCTGTGGAATCCGGTGGACCTCGGCTATGCCGCAATGCAGGTGCTGCGCGCAGTGGCCGACGGCACGCTGCAGCCCGGAGCCACCTCGGTGAAGGCGGGCAAGCTCGGCGATCTCCAGGTCATCAACGGCTCGGAAATCCTGCTGGGCGCGCCCTATGTCTTCAACAAGGACAATATCGGCCAGTTCGACTTCTGATCATCCCAACTGCGGGCGCGCCGGGCAGATTCGGCGCGCCCCTTCGTTTTGAAAGTGAGAGCTCCATGAGCAATTCCGTGACCGTTCCCTCCCTCTGGGACGATGCCAAGGCCGCCACGCTGGACGAGCCCGGCCTCCTCCTCTATCGATCCAACCTGCTGGGCGCGGACCTGCGCATCACCAATTTCGGCGGCGGCAACACCTCCGCCAAGGTGGTGATGAAGGACCCGCTGACGGGTGCCCCCGTGACGGTGTTGTGGGTGAAGGGCTCGGGCGGCGACATCGGATCCATGAAGCTGGACGGCTTCGCCACGCTCTACATGGACAAGCTCGAATCCCTCAAGACGCTCTATAGGGGCCTCGACCAGGAAGACGAGATGGTGCACGCGCTGAACCACTGCATCTTCGACCTGAACCCGCGCGCCCCGTCGATCGACACCTGCCTCCACGGCTATGTGCCCTACCCCCACGTGGATCACGTTCATTCCGACGCAGTGATCGCCATCGCGGCCTCCGCCGATTCCGAGAAGCTGACGAAGGAAATCTTCGGCGACGAGATGGGCTATCTCCCCTGGCAGCGCCCCGGCATCGACCTCGGCATCAAGCTCGGCGAGATGGCGAGGAACAACCCGCAGTTCGTGGGCGTGGTGCTGGGGAGCCACGGTCTCTTCACCTGGGGGAAGACGTCGAAGCAGTGCTACGACACCACGCTGCGCATCATCAACAAGGCCGCCCACTGGCTGGAGCGGAACCGCGCAAAGCCGGCCTTCCGTGGCTCGAAGGTCGAAGCTCTGCCCGAGAGGGAGCGCCGTGCGGCAGCGCTCCGGCTGCTGCCCGAGATCCGCGGCCGAATCTCGAAGCACGAACGCAAGATCGGCCACTTCGTCGATTCGCCCGAAGTGCTCGAATTCGTGAACTCGAACATGCTGGAAGAGCTGGCACCGCTCGGCACCTCTTGCCCGGATCATTTCCTGCGTACCAAGATCAGGCCACTGATCGTGCCGCATGATGCGGACGGCGCGGCTCTCGACACGCTGATCGAGGGCTACCGCGCCGGTTACGCGGCCTATTACGAACGCTGCAGGCATGCTGATTCGCCGGCAATCCGCGATCCCAATGCGGTGATCTACCTGGTGCCGCGCGTCGGCATGCTGTCCTTCGCCAAGGACAAGGCCACGGCGCGCATCGCGGCGGAGTTCTATGTGAACGCCATCAACGTGATGCGCGGCGCTTCCGGCGTTTCGGCCTACAAGGGCCTGCCGGAGCAGGAGGCCTTCAACATCGAATACTGGCTGCTCGAAGAGGCAAAACTCGCCCGCATGCCAAAGCCCAAGAGCCTTGCCGGCAGGGTCGCCTTCATCACCGGCGGCGCAGGTGGCATCGGTTCCGCCATCGCCTCCAAGTTCCTGTCCGAGGGAGCATGTGTCGTCCTCGCCGACATCGACCAGGCCTCGCTCGACGAGGTGACCTCGGGCTTCGCCAAGATCTATGGCAGGGATAACGTGCGCGGCGTGAAGATGGACGTGACGTCCGAGGAGGCCGTGACCGCCGCCATGAACGAGACGGCGCTGGCCTTCGGCGGCGTGGACATTGTCGTCAACAATGCCGGAATCACCATCTCGGCGCCGGTCGAGGACACCACGCTCGATCTGTGGAACAGGAACCAGGCGGTCATGGGCACGGGATATTTCCTCGTCGGGCGTGAAGGCTACCGCCTGCTGAAGCGGCAGAATCTGGGCGGCTCCATGGTGTTCATCTGTTCGAAGAATGCCGTCGCGGCCTCCCCCGGAGCTTCGGCCTATTGCGCGGTGAAGGCGGCGGAGCTTCACCTGGCCCGCTGCATGGCGCTCGAGGGCGCGCCCTACGGCATACGCGTCAATGTGGTGAATCCGGACGCGGTGCTCAGGGGCTCCAAGATCTGGCAGGGACCCTGGCGCCAGCAGCGCGCCGCCTCCCTCAAGATCACCGAGGACGAGCTCGAGGAACATTACCGCAAGCGCTCGCTGTTGCAGCGCTCCGTCTTTCCGGAAGACATCGCCGAGGGCGTCTATTTCTTCGCATCCGATCTCTCCAGCAAGTCCACCGGCAACTTCCTCAACGTTGATGCCGGCAATGCCGCATCCTTCACAAGGTGACATGATGAGTTTTGCGATCTCTGCTGATGTGATCGGCACGGCGAACGCGAGGCTCGAGGAGGCACTGGCCGAGGATTACGATGCCCTCGGCCGGCAGCTCGCGCGGCGCGGCATCCCGATCGAGGAAGTGACGGAGCGGGCGATGGGCTTCGCGGTTGCCGTTCCCACATGGGGCGTTGGAACAGGCGGCACCCGGTTCGCGCGCTTTCCGGGCCCCGGGGAGCCGCGCCACATTCACGACAAGCTGGAGGATTGCGGCGTCATCAACCAGCTAACGCGCGCCACACCCACCGTCTCGCCGCATTTTCCCTGGGACAAGGTGAGCGACTACAATGCGCTGAGGCAGGAGGCCGCCTCCCATGAGCTGGGCTTCGATGCCGTCAACTCCAACACCTTCCAGGACCAGAAGGCGCAGCCCCTCTCCTACAAGTTCGGCTCCCTCACCCATGTCGATGCGGGCACGCGCAGGCAGGCGGTGGAACACAATCTCGAATGCATCGAGATCGGACGGCAGCTCGGCTCGACCGCGCTCACCGTCTGGATTGCCGATGGCTCCAACTTTCCTGGCCAGTTGAACCTCAATGCCGCCTTCGACCGCTACGTCGAATCGCTCCGGCTGATCTACGATGCACTGCCCCGAGACTGGCTCGTCTTTCTCGAGCACAAGCTCTATGAGCCGGCCTTTTACTCGACCGTGATTTCTGACTGGGGATCGAGTTTCATGGCGGCCCTGGAGCTCGGCCCCAAGGCACGCTGTCTCGTCGACCTCGGCCACCATGCGCCGAACACGAACATCGAGCAGATCGTGGCGCGGCTGATTCGGGCAGGGAAGCTCGCTGGCTTTCACTTCAACGATTCGAAGTACGGCGATGACGACCTTGATTCGGGCTCCATCGACCCTTTCCGCCTGTTTCTCGTCTTCAACGAGCTGGTGGACGCGGAATTGCGCAAGGCCGAGGGCTTCGCCCCAGCCTACATGATCGACCAGTCCCACAATGTGACCGACCCCATCGAGAGCCTGATGGCCTCCGCCGTCGAGATTCAGCGCGCCTTCGTGCAGGCCTCCCTCGTCGATCGCGCTGCCCTGGATGCCGCGCAGGAAATCAGCGACGTAATGGGAGGCCACCGCCTCATCAAGCAGGCCTTCATCACCGATGTCTCGCCCATCCTGGCCGAGGCACGACGCCGCAAGGGTGGTGCGATCGACCCCCTCTCGCTCTACCGCGAGAGCGGCTACCGGGCGGCGAAGACGAGAGAACGCCCGCCGGTCGAATCCACATCGGCGGGTATCGTCTGACGAGACGTCTCAGGCCACCAGGCTCTCGAGTGCCGAGGAGGTCTTCTCGATCTGCTGGCTCAGTTCCTGCTGGCGGCTGCGGAGCGTATCCAGATGCTGGCGCAGCAGGCTTACCGCCTTGTCGCTCGCGAGGACGTCCTCCTCGGGGGCCAGCACATCGAGAATGTCGCGGATCTGGGCGATGGGAACACCGAGCCGGCGCAGCGTCAGCACGTTCCTGAGACGCCGGACGTCGCTCGCCAGATAGGTGCGGAACCGCCCATGGCGGGGAGGTGAGATGAGGTCCGCCCGCTCGTAGAAACGGATCGTCTTGGGATCGGCACCGGTGAGTTTTGCCAGTTCCCCTATGAACAGGAAGCCGTCCTGCGGCGCGACGTCTCCATTCGGTTCGGGCGCAAGGCCCTCCTGAAGATGACTCTCGGTCATGTGATTCTCCCCCTCTGCGGTACATTTCTTGTAGGTGACTCGCGCATAAGGTGCAACCCTCGTATTTACTCGCATAACGGGCATCGCTACATATTGACCAATGTTCACCCGCTTGCACCAAGTGTAAGTCTATAGCCATCATGTATAAACCGGACGAAACTGGAATGGATTGGCCAAACTTAATGCCATGCACGCTGCTTTATTGAATGTAACGAAGTATAAGCTATTGAAAAACAACGACATTAACTGAGTATTAACTATATCTTCTTGAAACTGCTCTCCGTCAACTCGAAGAAACGCCGGCCAGTCCGGCGCCTCAGACACGGAAAGCAGACTGCACATGATTATTCTCGTCGATGACCGTACCGATGTGACCGACGCCTACCGCGCCAGCCTTGGCCGCGAGGGCGTCTCCGCGGCAAGCTTCAGGCCCGTCGATTTCGACAGCTGGTTTCATTCGACGAGCGGCCCGGACCTCGCCGCGGTGGAGGCTTTCATTCTCGGCGACTTCGACCGCCGCGAAACCGTGACTCGCGCCATCAAGACCCGCTCCGGAGCACCGGCCATCGCACTGAATGATTCGAGCGGGCTTGAATCGACCTTGAAGCTCTTCGCAGCGGGAGCCGACGACGTCCTCCGCAAGCCGATCCATGCGCGGGAAATCATCGCCCGGATCGGCGCAATCCGCCGGCGAATCACCTCGGAGTCCAAGCCGACCGACCTCGGCGATCTTCGCGTCTTCAATGACGGACGCGATCCCGAAGTGGCTGGACAGGTGATGGCCCTGCCGCGCCGCGAGCGGAGAATTCTCGAGTACCTGGTCGCACACAGGAACCGCCGCGTCACCCGCAACCAGATCTTCAATGCCGTTTACGGCCTGTTCGACGAGGACGTCGAGGAGAGCGTCGTCGAATCTCACATCAGCAAGCTTCGCAAGAAGCTGCGCCAGGCCCTCGGCTATGACCCGATCGATACCAAGCGCTACCTCGGTTACCAGATCGTCACGCGAAACTCAGAGGCTGGCTGAGAGACCCGTTGCAATGTCGCGGAAGGCATCCGGAGAGGGCGGATCGGAAGCCGACTGCGCCAGAGTCTTGTAAAGCTTCGGCACGACCTCGACGGCGCGGTCGAGTTCGGGATCCGCGCCCGGGACATAGCCTCCGAGCGCCCTCAGGTCGCGCGTGTCCTCGAAGCGCGCAACCAGGCGCCGGAGTTCCCGTACCGCTTTTGCCTGGTCCTCCGTCCACACCCGCTGTGCCAGACGCGACAGCGACGCGAGGAGGTCGACGGCCGGATAGCGGCCCTGCTCGGCAATCGCGCGATTGAGCACGACATGCCCGTCGAGCGTGCCTCGCACCGCATCGGCCACTGGATCGTTGTGGTCGTCGCCATCGATCAGCACGGCGTAGATTCCGGTGATGGTCCCCTGATCCTGCCCTCCGGGGCCCGCCCGCTCGAGAAGTCGTGGAAGATCGCTGAAGACGGAGGGCGGGTAGCCGCGCGCCACCGGCGGCTCGCCCGCAGAGAGCGCCACCTCGCGGCAGGCATGCGCATAACGTGTGACCGAATCCATGACGAGCAGCACGTTCTGGCGCTGGTCACGGAAGTGCTCGGCCAGTGCGGTTGCGAGCTGCGGCGCCAGCCGACGCATCATCGCACTCTCGTCTCCCGTCGCCACGATGGTAATGGCCTGCCGCGCAGCCTCGCCCAACGTATGCTCCACGAACTCACGCACCTCCCGGCCGCGCTCTCCCACCAGCGCCACGACGACACAATCGAACGCACGCGCCCGCGCCAGCATGGAAAGCAGCGTCGACTTGCCGACGCCGGAGCCGGCGAAGACGCCGAGCCTCTGGCCAAGGCAGACCGGAGTGAAGGCGTCGATCACCCGCACACCCGTGACGATGCCGCTCGCGACGATGCGCCGCGACATGGCGCGTGGCGGCGCAGCCGTGACGCCGATTGCGCGATCGCCCTGGCGGAGCGGCTCTCCACCATCCGCAGGGCGGGCCAGCGCATCGAGTATGCGGCCGCGCCAGCTCTCATGCGGGCGATAGAGGAGTTCTCCCCGCGGATAGGCGACGTCGGAGAGCGCCACGCCGGCACGAGCGTCAAACGGCTTGAGATACGCGAGAACGTGGTCGAGCCGGATCACCTCGGCGAGCTGAGGCGCCTCCGCGCCCGCGATCTCCACGAGAGAGCCCAGCCGCAGCCACCGTGAAAGGCCGGCGACTTCGATGGATGATGGGCCCACGGCGCGCACTTCGCCCACTGGCCTGGCAAAGGGGAGTTCGCAAGCCGCCTCGTTGAGCCGTCCGGCCATCGCAGCGAGCGGGAACCCCTTCGCAGCCATCGGTTCAGCCCTGGCGGGCGCCGAGCGCCTGAATCGTGTCGCGCAGCGACCCGTCGCGTTGTTCGAGGCTCGCACTGACGGCCTCGAACGCGCGCTGCACTTCGATGAGCCGCGTCATCTCGAGAATGGCATTGACGTTCGAGCCCTCGACGAAGCCCTGTACCACACCGTTCCCGGTGAAACTCTCGACAGGTTCCGGCGGAAGCCGGGGAATGACGGCGGCATTCTCATAGCGGGAATAGCCCTTGCGGAGGTCCAACTCATAGAGGCCGAGAGTGCCGATGGCCCGGCCATCCTGCCTCACGGTGCCGTCTCTCGCGATCTCGATCGGGCCGCCCTGGGGGTTGGCGGTCAGCGGTGCTCCTCCGGCATCCAGCACCGGGTGGCCGTTGAGCGAGACGAGGTCGCCCGTGGGCAGCATCTGCATCCGGCCGTCTCTCGTGTAGGCGGTTCCCTGCGGCGTTTCGATCGCCAGGAAGGCGGGGCCCTGCACCGCCACATCCAGCGGATTTCCAGTATTCGTGAATTCACCGCTCCGCGAATCGAGATGAGAGCCACCTGCGAATGCAAAACTCGTGGCAAATGGATTGGTTTTCGAAACGATGGTCGAGAAGCTGGCTGCCTCGGCCCGGAAACCGGCGGTACCCGCATTCGCGACGTTGTTGGCGATGGAGTCCAGCCTGCGGGAGAGCGCCAGCAATCCAGAGAGCCCCACGGGTGAGTTCATATCCATCAGCGACTGCCTCCTTTCAGGAGCTGCATGCTGAGCAGGAGCGCATTGTCGAATCTGGCGAGCAGCGGCTGGCCAAGACCCACCTGCGGCACTGCCTGTGACGCGGCTCCGTTCTGAGCCTGCCACCGTGCGGCAAATCGGGTGAGAAACGCATCAAGCTTTGTTGAATCCTTGAAATCCGCGACGTCGATCCGTGAGCTGATGAATGCCGCCTGTCTGTCGACGTCGATGTTGGAATAGGCAGCCGGGAGGCCTAGTGCCGTCTGCACGACTTTATAGAGCGCTGCATCGCCCATCAGACCATAGATGCTGCCGACGCTTGCAACCTTGCGCTGGAAATAGAGTGCGAGCCGCACCCCTTCGTCGGTCTGCCCGGCCTCGCTTTCGAGCTCGACCCTGAGATAGCGGTTGACGGTGCCCTGCTGTGCCCGGTCGAATGCTGTGGCCGAACCGCCGTAGCGTGCGAAGTTGAATGCCTCGGCGAATTCGCGAAAGCGTGGGTCCGCCAATTGCAGGGCGAAGCTCTGCGGGCCGTCGATTCCCTCGGCCAACACCTTGCGCATGAAGGCCTTGGCATAGATCATGTCCTTCAGGCCGAAGGCCGTCATTGCGTAGTTGAAGAGACGGTCGTTCTTCAGGAACTCGTCAGCCGATTTCACGCTGCGGATGCTGCCGAGGAAATATGCCGTCTCCCGCTGTACGTCAGGGCGTTCGGACAGGAGACCGAGCTTGCGATCGATGTTTCGCGCGATTTGCTGATATGTTGCGACGGTTCCGGTCATCGGTCTGGCCTTGAGTGGCTCCGAGCCTGACAGGAGCGACTTGCCCGGGGCTTGATCGCGCATGGACAACAGGCCCGCGCAAGCCGTGCTGCATAGCCAGTGAGAGCGGCATCTGCCGCAAAGGAAGGAAACTGCACCCATGACCTTCGTCATCGGCATGGTCATCGTCTTCGGGTGCCTGCTTGGCGGTTTCGCAGCCATGGGCGGGCACATCGACGTTCTCTGGCAGCCATGGGAATACGTCATCATTCTCGGGTCCGCGATGATTGAACAATTTGCCTCCGAGCTCACGGCTGCAGTGAGAACGCTCCTGGACCGTGGTCAGCAGTTTGCCCTCGTCACCGCCCCCGAGGCGCGCCCCTACGTGCGAATGATCGTGGACCGTTTGTTTCCGGCCCTGCCGGTGCTTTCCCACATCGAGATCGCGAAGGGTGTACGCCTCGAAGTCATCGCCTCGTTGTCATGACGGATCAGTTGAACGAAAACTTCTTCACTCTCTTCCTTTTGTTCTGCAGGACAGGAGGCTGCTTTCTCTTCGCTCCCGGCCTGTCCAGCCCGAGGCTGCCCGTTCAGGTGCGCGTACTCACCGCACTGGCTATCGCCATGGCACTCTTTCCGCTTCTCGCAGAGGAGTTGGCGCGAGCCATTGCCGTAGTGGAGCCTGGCCAGGCCTGGCTGCTCATCATCGGCGAGACGGGGACCGGCTCCGCAATTGGGCTCATGGCGCGTCTCTTCCTTCTGGCGCTTCAGTTTGGCGCGACTGCTGCCTCGAATTTCATCGGGCTTTCGGGCATTCCTGGCGTTCCCCTCGAGGAGACTGATACCGGATCACCTCTCGCAACCCTTGTGTCATCTGCGGCGGTCTTGCTGATCCTCACCCTCGGACTTCATCTCGACATGCTGCGCGCCCTTATCGACAGCTATGATGTAATCCGTCCGGAGGCTGGCTTTCCGGTTGAGGCACTGACCCGCGGCGTTCTCGCGGTTCTCAGCGAGACGACCCTTCTGGCGCTGCGGCTGGCGGCTCCGTTCCTCGTCTATGGCGTCACCGTCAATTTTGCGCTTGGAGTTGCCAACAGGTTTGCCCAGCAGCTATCGGTCTATCACGCCACCACTGGTACCGTCATCCTGGGGGGGTTTCTGCTGCTCCACGTCGTGTGGCTCGACTGGATCATGCTGCTCGTGGACTCCTATCGCACATGGCTCGGGGAGGGCGGGTTTTGACGGGCGATGCGCGACGTCTCCAGCGGCTTGCGGCAGCACAGGGAGAACTCGCAATGGCCCTCGAGGCCAGGCTGCTCCGAAGTGATCGGAAAATCGAAGCGCTTGTTGTCGAAAGAGAAGACATCTTGCGCGCGCTGAACTGCGGGCTGGCGCCAAGCGTTCCGTTTGGCGGGACAGGCTTGCGCTGGATTATCGCAATCGAGAACGAGATCGGCAATGCGAGATCCGCCCGCGAGGAGTTGCAGGGCAAACTTCTTTCCGCACGGGCGCGGGAGAATGCCCTCGCTGGCAAGGCGCTTCGCATACGCGAAGCGCTCGAGCGCAAGGTGGAGGAGGCACGTGCACTTGAGGCCGTCGTTATTCTGACACGAAAGCCTGCCGCAAGCCCCTCGTGATGAGCTATGCCGGACCATTCCTCCGGAGGCGCTGCAATGGCCGTGACGATCTCTTCCGACCTGGTGCTCGATGTCATGAGAAACGCCGACCCCGCGCGCAAGGCCGAAGCGATATCAAGGCTCCAGTCATTCGGAGGCGTCTTCAGCAACGGCAGGGATTTCGCCGGCCTGCTTCAATGCATGGACCAGCCGGCAGGTGTCGGTACGTCTGGTGGGTCTGCCATGCACCAGCGGGCTGAGAGCACGAATTCGCTGGCCGCCTATGCCGGGTTCGAACGGATGGTCCTTCGCAACCTTTTCGAGTCGCTGCTGCCCGCAGTGGACTCTGGCGCATATGGCGCGGGCCCCTCCGCAGGTGTGTGGAGATCGATGGCTGCAGAACAGTTTGCTACCACCTATGCAGAGGCTGGCGGACTTGGCATTGCCGACGCCCTCTCGCGTGAACGGATAGGAACGGAAATGGCACAGGTAGAACAGTGGCCTTATTTCAAGCTCGATGCAATTTCGTCATTTGCCGGCTGAGAAAGGGAAGAGACGGATGAAATCGCCTCTTTCGCCAATCGGCTCCAGGCAGGAAACGCCTCTTGCGGCGGCCCTGTTGAAGCTCATCGATATCGTCGAGGAGGAGAACGGCATTCTGCAGCGGCATGGCATCGTCCTTCATGCCGGTTTCACCGATCGGAAGAACCACGCCTTGAGGGAACTTATGGCGGCGCGGCGTTGCGAGTCGTCTCCTGCGGCCGTGGCTTCATCGCGACCGCTCCTGCGCCATCTCTCCGAGTCCCTTCGCCGCAATGCGGCGCTGCTCAAGCTTCACATCACGGCGCTCGGCGACATCAGCGACATCATCATAGGCAGCATGCGCGACGCCGAGTCGGATGGCACCTATTCGCGCAGCCGCTCCCGCCCGAAGCTCTGAAGCACAATGCTCAAACTCGTGGCGGTCGGAATCTGGATGATACTCGTCACGGCCGGGGCAACCTTCGGGTCGGTCTATCTTGCGACCGCCCCTGATGGTGAAACGCCGACTGATAGTGCCGATCAGGGTGTGGAAGAACTCAAGTCCGAAATGACAAGCATTCCCGTCGTCCGTGGTGGGGAGATTGCTGGCTACCTCATCCTCCAGCTGTCCTTCGCTTCCGACCGGCGGCTTCTCGAAGAGAAGAAACTCGATCCCATGCCCTTCATGAAGGACGCGGCGTTCCGCGTGGTATTCTCGAGCAGCGATATCGATTTCCGGCGCTTGAGCGGGACCGACCTGGAGAAGATCACCGCGGCCATCGCTCAGGAGGCGAATTCCCGCATTGGCGCCGAACTGGTGCGCAGCGTCCTGCTGCAGCAACTGAATTACGTGCGGAAGGAAGACATCCGCACGAACTGGATCAACGGTGGCAAGGTCAGTGAGTGAGGAAGGGCGCAGTGCCCACCCCGAGCTCCTGAGAGGCATCGGCAGAAGCCGCAGGCCCGGGATGGGAGCCGACGACCGGCAGGGCGAATTGATGCGCCTCGCTCATGATCCGGTCCTGCTGAGGGCGTTCATCGAGCGCCAGTCGCAGATCGGATCAGCCTTCAACCCGTTCTCACCCACCTGTCCGCGCGAAACTCCGTTCCTCCTGTCGAGGCTGCATGCCGGTGACCTTCAGCGGCCTGCGAATGCGCCACGGCACCCTGTATTCGATGGGTTGGACGAGACTCCGCAACACTCGCTCGCGCCTTCGCCTTTCGAACCGACAGCTCTCGACAGGTTCAGCGCCCTGTCACACGATCTCCCTCCTGAGTCGCCACGCCGCCGGGGTTCGGGTGTGCGACACCTGGGCGCGGCCATCATTTTCCTCGTCCTTCTGTGCCTCATCTTCTCCACTGTGTGACGCACGTTCTCTGGCACACCTCTTGCTAGATGCTTCCCGTTTGGGAATGTGTCATGGACGAGAACGTCGCCAGAGCCGTCAGCATGATGCCGCGCAATGACCTTGAGCGCTTTGCTCTGCGGGCGGCAGTTCAGTTGCAGCTGAATCGCAGCGAGTTGCAGGCCGGTGAGTCCTTCCTCACCCTGCTTACCGGTTTTTTCATTGGCGTCGTCGTTGCCGTGTCAGGCTTTCTTGTCGGCGCCGGCCTCGGATGATGCGCCATCGTCGCGGATGACGTGACCGACGAAGGGCAGCTCCCGGAACTGATGGGCCATGTCCATGCCATAGCCCACAACGAACTTGTCCGGACATGTGAATCCCTCGAAATCAGCCGCGATGTGAGCAGCGAGATGGCCAGGCTTGTTGAGCAGAACGGCCGTGAGAGTGGCTCTTGCGCCGCGCGCTGCGAGCAAATCCTTGGCGAAGGCCAGAGTGCGTCCCGATTCGAGAATGTCATCGATGAGAAGAACGTCCCGCCCCCGCACATCAGTTTCGATGTCGCGCAGCACGTTGACCTGCCCCGAGGATTTGGTGGACTTCCGGTAGCTCGACAGGATCATGAAATCCACCTCGGGAGAAAGCCCGGCGTGATGCATGGCGCGAATGAGATCTGCGGCGAAGACGAAGCTGCCCTTGAGGATGGGAACCACGAGAAGATTGGCGGGGTTGCGAGCTGCAATCGCCGTCGCAATGGCTTTGACGCGAGCGGCAATTTCCTTCTCGCTGAACAGGACCCCAATGCGGTGGCCGTCGATCAGTAGTTCAGTCATGGTGTTGTATTTGAGCCGATTTCATCGGCCCGGGCAAACCGTATTTGGAGGCTCCTGGCGTTTTCGGGAGGCGAGGCGACACGGGTGGTGAAACCGGTAGCCTCGCCCGGCCGCAGCGGCCGTGCGCCCGTGTCGAGTTGCCAGCTGTAGACCTCTGCATCGCCACCCGAGGTGAGCCCGAATCTGAGCCACGGAATCTTGCGGGCGGTGCTCGAGACGTTTCTCACCTCGCCCTTCACCGCAATCATTCTCTCCCCGTCGACGAGCAGATGCTGGAGTTCGACGTTTCCGATCTCCAGCCCATACACATTGACCTCCCGCCCGAGCCATTCATAGAGCCTGATGCTGGCCGGGGCTGCCGTTACGACCGCCTCGGGAAAGGCAAGCGCTCCAACCGCGGGACCCAGGGCGAACAGCATGAGACCCGCCCAGGCGGCGGCCATCGTCCGGCGTCGGCGGCGGCGCAGGAGAAAGGCTTCCTGTGCTTCGCGGGATGCAGCGACGAGACGCTTGACCTCGAGGTCCGGTTCGGCGGCAGGGGCAGCGTCGGGAATGGCTCTGGTCGCAAGAGGGGCGGCAACTTCGACCGCGCGGCCCTCGATCCAGTCGTGGCCGCATGCTGAGCATTTCATCATGACCCCGTCGGCGCCCAGCCGGTAGGTGGGAAGATCGTATCGGGTGGCGCAGGAAGGACAGTGAACGATCATGGGGCCGCGGCATGAGGGACGCGCACCGGCCCTTGGGCCGGACGCCTGCCTGGATTAAATCTCCGTTAGGGTTAATGGCTCGTTAAAGATCGGGATGGTTTAAGAGACGGAGGTGAAGAGGAGCGTCTTGCCGTGTTGCGCCTTGAGAATGTCGGTCTCAGATATGGAGACGGCCCGGAGATCCTGAAGGATGTAAGCTTCGCCGTCCGGCCGGGAGATTTCTTCTTCCTGACGGGTCCCTCGGGGGCCGGAAAATCCTCCCTGCTGAAGCTGCTGTTCCTGGCCTTGCGGCCCACGCGCGGGAGCCTGCACATCTTCGGGGAGAATGTCGGCAGCCTCAATAGGCAGCAGCTGCCCCCCATCAGGCGCCGCATCGGGGTCGTGTTCCAGGAATTCCGCCTGCTCGAGCATCTCTCGACCTATGACAACGTCGCCCTGCCCCTGCGGGTGGCTGGAAAGCCGGAGCAGGCCTACCGGCGAGACGTGATGGACCTTCTTGACTGGGTGGGGCTCGCCCACAAGTCGGCCGATCTGCCACCCGTGCTCTCCGGCGGCGAGAAGCAGCGTGCTGCAATCGCCCGGGCAGTCATCGCCAAGCCGCAACTCCTCTTGGCGGACGAGCCAACTGGAAACGTCGATCCTGCTCTTGCCAAGCGCCTGCTGCACCTGTTTCTGGAACTGAACCGGCTCGGCACCACCATGATCATAGCCACCCACGACCGTGCCCTGGTGCGCCAGGCTGAACGGCCCGTCCTGCACCTCGAGGAAGGAGTCCTGAGCCTGCAATGAAACCCGGGGCAATTATCCCGTCCAACGTCGCGTCCCTCAAGTCGCTTACCGTCACCATGGCGGTGATGAGCTATCTTGCCTGCCTCGCCATCGGCGCATTGATCCTCGTCGACCGCGCCGTCACCAACTGGACGAGCGGTCTGGCCCGCGAGATGACGGTGCAGCTGCGCCACGTGAGAGATACCGACATCGCTCAGGAGCTCGCCAGTGCGCGCGAGATCGTTTCGTCCTTCCCCGGCATCGTCGAAGTGGAGATACTGGACGAGCAGGCGGCCGCCAGCCTCCTCGAGCCATGGCTTGGCTCACGGTCGCTGGACGGCCTACCGGTGCCGCGGCTGATCCGCATCGTGACCGACATCGAAAATCCACCTGATGTCGATACCTTGGAGGAGGCCCTCTCCACCGTCAAGGGCGCCCGCCTCGACACTCATCGCAAATGGGAGGCCGAGCTCACGCGCATGGCGCGCGCGCTGTCGATCCTCTCCTATGCGATTCTCTTCCTGATCTCTGTCTCCGCCGTCGCGATCGTGATCTTCGCCACGCGTGCGGTGCTGCAGGCCAACCGCCACATCGTGGACCTTCTTCACCTCGTGGGTGCGCGCGATAGCTATATCGCCCGCCAGATTGACGGCCGTTTTCTGAGGACCGGCATGCTTGCAGGCTTTATCGGCGTGGGCCTCGGGCTCCTCACGTTCTTGTTGCTCGGCCTCTTCGGCGGCGGCGGGGTGGGTCTCGCCTCGGCAAGCCGCAGCCTTCTGTTCTCCGCTCCGGACATCGCCGTCTGGAGCTATGGGTTCCTCTTCGCGGTGCCGCTGGCGGCGACGCTGATCTGCCTCATCACCGCCCGCATGACGCTGATGCGGCGCCTGGGGGTGGTCACGTGATCTATATCCGCTCCGTGCTGTTCAACCTCGTTTTCTACCTCAACCTCGTCCTCTTCCTCGTGCTCGGGTCGGGGTTCTATTTCACACCCCGCAAATGGTCGGTCCGGGCATTGCAGCTGTGGGCCAGGACATCACTGTTCTGGCTGCGGGTCATCGCCGGTGTCCGCATGGAGGTGCGTGGCCACGAGAACATTCCGCCCGGCGCCTGCTTGGTGGCCGGCAAGCACCAGTCGTTCTGGGAAACCTTTGCGATCCTTCCTCTCCTCGACGATCCAGCCATGGTCCTGAAGAAGGAACTCACCTGGATTCCGTTCTTCGGTTGGTTCATCTATAAGTTCCGCATGATCCCGGTCGAACGCTCCGCCGGCACCCAGGCCCTGCGCGCGATGGTCACTGCTGCAGCGGAGGCTATCGCATCGGGCAGGCAGGTCGTCATCATGCCGGAAGGAACCAGGAGGGCTCCCGGCGATCCTCCCGATTACAAGCCCGGCGCTGCGGCTCTTTACGGGCAGCTCGGGGTGCCTTGCGTGCCTTTCGGCCTCAACTCCGGCCTGTTCTGGCCAAGGCGCCAGTTTTTGCGCCGACCTGGAACGATCGTGATCTCATTTCTGGAGCCGATCCCGCCGGGGCTCCCCCGCAAGGTCTTTCAAGCTCGTCTGGAACAGGCGATCGAGCGGGAGACAGCCAGTCTGCTCGCGGAAGACCGCGTATCGTCCTAGGTACAAAAAGAGAACAAACTCTCGACTCCACTGCCCGCCCGGACTAACATCATGCCTTCCGGAGGTTCAGCGATGGATTCTGCCATTCGTCCCACCCTCGATCCCATCTCGCGCGAGATCTGGGACATGAAATACCGGTTCAGGCCGTCTGGTGCCGGCGAACAGGAACGGACGATCGAGGACAGCTGGCACCGGGTGGCGGAAGCCATTTCCGCAGTGGAGAAGGAGTCCGAGCGTACGCACTGGGCAGAAGCCTTCTATGGCATGCTCGAGGGCTACCGCTTCCTGCCCGCCGGTCGAATCCTGGCAGGCGCCGGCACAGACCGGCAAGTGACGCTGTTCAACTGCTTCGTGATGGGCCTGATTCCCGACTCGCTCGATGGAATCTTCACGCAGCTGAAGGAAGCAGCCCTCACCATGCAGCAGGGTGGCGGCATTGGCCATGACTTCTCCGCGCTTCGGCCGCGCGGCGCGGCGGTGAAGGGCGTAGGCGCCGATGCCTCGGGGCCCTTGAGCTTCATGGATGTATGGGATGCCATGTGCAAGACGATCATGTCCGCCGGCACCCGCCGTGGTGCCATGATGGGCACAATGCGCTGCGACCATCCCGACATCGAGGACTTCATCGCGGCCAAGCGCCAGGCGGGGCGCCTCCGCAACTTCAATCTCTCGGTGCTCGTCAGCGATCGCTTCATGGCGGCCGTGAGAGCCGACGAGGAATGGCCACTGCAGTTCGGCGGTCAAGTCTACCGCGTGGTCCACGCCGCCCGCCTGTGGGACCAGATCATGCGTGCCACTTATAACTATGCCGAGCCGGGCGTGATCTTCATCGATCGGGTCAACGCGGAAAACAATCTCTCCTATTGTGAAACCATCAGCTCCACCAATCCCTGTGGCGAGCAGCCTCTCCCTCCTTACGGCGCCTGTCTGCTGGGCTCGCTCAACCTCACCCGCTTTGTGCGGAACGCCTTCACGGTGGAGGCCGGGATCGACGACGACGCGTTGGAGCGAACCGCCGCGCTTGCCGTGCGCTTCATGGACAACGTGATCGATGTCTCCAACTATCCCCTTCCCCAGCAGCAGGCGGAGGCCTTCGCCAAGCGCCGCATCGGGCTTGGCATTACCGGTCTTGCCGATGCGCTCGCCATGTGCGGGCTGACCTACGGTTCGCCAGAAGCACAGGCGGCGGCGCGAAGCTGGATGGCTTCGATCGAGCAGGCGGCCTATGAGGCGAGCATCGCACTGGCCCGCGAGCGTGGTCCATTTCCGCTCTTCGATCCTGCCTCCTTTGGGCGTTCTGGACATGCGGCACGACTCGATCCCTCTTTGCGGCAGGACATCGCCCGCCACGGAATCCGAAACGGCTTGCTGACGTCGATCGCCCCGACGGGCACCATCTCGCTTCTCGCCGGAAACGTCTCGAGCGGCATCGAGCCGATTTTCAGCATTCGCTTCGATCGCAAGGTGCTTCAGGCGGATGGAACGCATCGTGTCGAGAAGGTAACGGATTATGCCGCCGCACTGTGGTGGGAGCTCCATGGCGAGGACACGCCTCTGCCGCCTGCCTTCGCCACCGCGGAACAGCTGATGCCGTCAGATCACCTGGCGATGCAGTCGGCCCTCCAGGCCCATGTCGACAGTTCGATTTCGAAGACGATCAACATTCCCGAGAACCTGCCCTTCGAGGCGTTCAAGTCCGTCTACGCGGAGGCTTATGATCTGGGCCTGAAGGGTTGTACGACCTTCCGCCCCAATGCCGTAACGGGTTCCGTCCTCTCTGGCGACGGCGTGAAATCTGCGGGAGGACCGGAAGAAGATCGGCAGCCGCGCCAGCGGGAGGAAGTGCTCTCCGGCTATTCCTACAAGCTGAAATGGCCCGAGACGGACCATGCCATCTACATCACGATCAATGACATCGTGGAGGACGGTCAGCGCCGGCCGTTCGAGATCTTCATCAACTCCAAGAACATGGAACACTATGCATGGACGGTGGCGCTGACGCGCATGATATCCGCCGTGTTCCGGCGCGGCGGTGACGTGTCCTTCGTCGTCGACGAGCTCAAGGCTGTATTCGATCCCCGCGGCGGCCAGTGGATGGGCGGCCGCTATGTTCCGAGTTTGCTCGCGGCGATCGGGGGTGTGATCGAGCGTCACATGGTCGAGATCGGCTTTCTGGAGCCGGATTCGGAGAAGCGCCTTCCGGGGCTGGCAGGGTCCGCCGACGCCCGGAACGCCTGCCCGCGCTGCGGGGAGCGGGCGCTGGTGTTTCAGGAGGGTTGCGCAACCTGCCTCTCCTGCGGCTACTCGAAATGCAGTTGAGGCATATTGACAGCGCACGAAAATGTTCTATTTTTGTTCTCATGATGCAAGGCTATCCCCTGTCGGCAAACCTGCCCGAGGAAATCGGCCTCGGTGAACGCTTCTGGTACTGGCGCGGTGCTTCGGGTCAGTCCTACATCCATTCCATCTACGCCCGGGATCTCTGCCCCGCTGTTCCTGGGGCCGTTTTCGTGATCGTGAACCGTTCCCATGGTGGCCGGCGCGCAATCTCCGCTGGTCGCTTCCAAACAAATGGTCTCCTGCCCCAGGATGAGCGAGCACGGGCTGCGGCGTCGGACGAGGAGATTCATGTCCACCTCCTCGCTCGCGATCACGACACCGCAGAGGGTATTCTGCGTGATCTCCGTTCAGCGATGGACATTGCCGTACGACCTGTTTCCGAACCGCGGGTCTACGTCAAACCCGTTCAGCTCGAGCTGCTCGCGGCCTGAAGCCGAGTCTTCTGGCCAGGCGCTCGAGCGTGGGGTCGTGAATGTTCATCTCTCGCAAGTGGTCGAGCGTATTCAAGACGTAATCGAGGCACGCCCCGGACACGCCACGGCCCTGGCGGACGTGCCGTTCCAGGGCCTCCTCATCCAGGACGCCGGCATACTGCCGATGCGCCCTGTCTACCACATATGTGACGGCCTCGACGGCCTGACCGCTCTCGATGAGGCGGATGGTCTTGCTCTTCTCGACATAGACGGAGGTCACCTGCTCGCGCGCGCGGAGATATGAGATCGTCTCGTCCCATCTTTCCGGCAACACCTCGAAAGCCATGCCGTGACAGGAGCCCCCACGGTCCAGCCCCATGACCAGTCCTGGCTCCTCCGGGCTCCCGCGATGCACATAGGAGTAGATGCAGAGGCTCCTGTGATAGCCGTAAACCCGCGCCGGTTCGCTACGCAGGAATTCGAAACCCGGCCGCCACATGAGCGAGCCATAGCCAAAAATCCAGAACTGTTTCATGGTGAAGGTCTGAGTAACGCGAAACCGGCCCATAGATCAAATGCCTGATAAAGCGCCGAAGCCCTGGAAGATGATGCTGCCGCTCGCGATCGTGCTGGGCCTGGCGGTACTGTGGGCAAGCTACTGGCTCGTGGCCTCGCGGTTCGTGGAGCAGAAATTCGCTGCGGAGCGGGCAAGGCTCGCCGCACAGGGGCTCACCCTGACCTGCACCGAGGAGGCATGGGGCGGATTTCCGTTCCGCTTCGAATTCATCTGTTCTTCTCCGGTCCTGACAGCGACGGTGCGAGCCGAAGCCAGATCAGGCCGGCTTCATCTCGTGGCACTCGCCTATGCGCCATGGCAGATCGCCGCGCTTGTCGACGGGCCGACGACCGTGGCGGCGGCGGGACTCGCTCCCACCGTCGCTGAGCATCAGAGAGCCTTGGCCGCCTTCACCTTCGGAAGCGATGGGAAAGCGAGCTTTTCCGCCGAGGTACCGGCCCTCTCCGTCTCCGGTCATGGCCGCGCCGGGCGAGTGATGGCACAT
Source organism: Aestuariivirga sp. (assembly GCF_046294715.1). Classification (GTDB taxonomy): domain Bacteria; phylum Pseudomonadota; class Alphaproteobacteria; order Rhizobiales; family Aestuariivirgaceae; genus Aestuariivirga. The sequence goes on from NZ_JBKBKI010000002.1 coordinate 66,057, forward strand.
GGGCGGCCTGCAAGCCGGGGCACTGACGTAGCGCTGTCGCTGTCGGACATTGTGTGGGAGCCCCAAGGCAGGCCGCCCTTGAAGATCGCTCAGGCGGAACTTCTCGGCACCCTGACAGCTGAGAGCGCCTTGAGGATCGATCGCGTGGAACTCAAGCAGGGAAACCTTCGCTACTGGGGATCAGGAATGCTCCGTCTCGACGAGAGCAGACGCCTCGCGGGGATGCTCGAGACCGAGACCAACGATCTCGATGGCCTTCTGGCCCTGGTGGCGCCACATCTGCAGATCGATGGCGGCGACTCGGCAAATCTCCGGACCATGATGACGCTTCTCGGCGAATCCGCAAGACTGCCGATCATCGCAAAGGATGGCGCCCTCTACATCGGCCCGTTCAAGATCGCGGACCTGGCACCGCTCTACTGAAGCTTCGCCGCGCTGCGGCCAAAGTCAGGCGCGGCGGTATCCTGTCCCGCGGCAATGATGCCCCGACGGATCTGGCGCGAGCGAGAGAACAGATTGAAAAGCGTCTCACCGTCGCCCCACCGGATCGCCCGCTGCAGGACGGAAAGGTCTTCCGAAAAGCGCCCCAGCATCTCGAGCACCGCGTCTTTGTTGTTCAGAAACACGTCGCGCCACATGGTGGGATCGGAGGCCGCGATTCGCGTGAAGTCGCGAAAACCGCCGGCCGAATACTTGATCACTTCGGAGGAGGTCACCTCCTCGAGATCGGCTGCCGTCGACACGATGTTGTAGGCGATGAGATGAGGCAGATGGCTTGTGATGGCGAGGACCAGGTCGTGGTGCTCGGGTGTCATGGTCTCGACATTGGACCCGCAGCCGCGCCAGAACTCTGTGAGTCTTTCGACGGCCGTGGGATCGGAGTCAGCCAGCGGTGTGACGATGCACCAGCGATTGATGAAGAGCTCGGCGAAGCCCGCCTCCGGACCGGATTGCTCCGTACCGGCGATGGGATGGCCGGGAATGAAGTGAACACCGGCAGGCACATGTGGCAGCACGTCCCGCACCACGGCGCCCTTAACTGAACCTACATCCGTCAGGATCGCCCCCGGCTTGAGGGCGGAAGCGATCTCCTTCGCAAGCGCTCCATAGGTACCGACCGGCGAGCACAGGATGACGAGGTCGGCGCCGGCGACCGCCTCGGCGGCCGAAGGGAAGACGCGGTCGACGAGCCCGATTTCGACTGCCTTCGCTCGCGTCGCCTCGCTCCTGGCATAGCCGGTGATCTCTGCGGCAAGCTTCTTCTTGCGTATGACATGTGCGAGCGACGAACCGATCAGGCCGATGCCGATCAGGGCGACCCGCTCGAATACCGGCTTCATGACAGGAAATCCTTCAGGCAGGCGACGAGGCCTCGGTTGGCTTCTTCAGTGCCGATCGTAATGCGGAGCGCGCCCGGAAGGCCGTATGAATCCATTCGTCGCACCACGAAACCGTGCTCCTGAAGATGCAAATCTGCAGCATGTGCGTTACGTGACGCGCTGGACGGGAAGTGCACCAGCACGAAATTGGCGACGCTCGGTGTGACCTCGAGGCCCAGCTGTTCCAGTTCCTTTTTTAGCCATGGCAGCCAGCTGTCGTTATGGGCGATCGCGCGCTCGACGAATTGCTGGTCGGCAATCGCGGCGGCGCCTGCGGCGATGGCCGGCCCGCTGACGTTGAATGGTCCGCGCACGCGGTTCAGCACGTCCGCGACATGGGCGGGGCAATAGGCCCAGCCGATGCGAAGGGCGGCCAGTCCATGGATCTTCGAGAAGGTGCGCGTCATCACCACGTTCTCGGATGTCGCGACGAGCTCTAGTCCCGCTTCATAGTCGTTGCGCCGGACATACTCGGCGTAAGCCGCGTCGAGGATGAGCAGAACGTGGCGCGGCAGCCCGGCATGGAGCCGCTTCACCTCGCTGAACGGAAGGTAGCGTCCAGTCGGATTGTTGGGATTGGCGAGGAACACCATCCGCGTGCGGGACGTCACCCGGGCAAGGATCGCGTCGACGTCCGCCAGATAGTCCTTCTCGGGCGCCACGACGCATGTTGCCCCGTTCGACTGTATGGCGATCGGATAGACGAGAAAACCGTACTGACTATAGATCGCCTCGTCCCCCGGCCCCAGATAGGCGTGGGCGAGAAGCTGCAGCAGTTCGTCCGAGCCTGCCCCGCAGATGATGTACTCAGGCAGGAGCCCGTAGCGGCTGGCGATTGCCGTCCTCAACGCCGTGGCGGAACCATCGGGATAGAGTTCCAGCGCCCTGGCGGCGGCCTGGAACGCTTCGATGGCAGCGGCACTTGCCCCGATCGGCGATTCATTGGAGGAGAGCTTGTGGACCTTTGCACCCTTGGCGCTGCTCTTGCCAGGCACATAGGCGGCAATGTCCAGTATGCCGGGTTTCGGTTGGGGGCGGATCAAACTTCCTGTCATGACGGTGCTTTCAAGGCTCGGGGATAGCGCCCGGCGAGCTTCGCGCCCGGCATGTTCTGCAGGATGTCACCAAGCGGCCAACCGCTGCTGTCGAGATACCCCGGAATCCCGGTGAGCCAGCAGGAACCGGAGCGCGCCTGCCACAGTATCGGCGCCAAGTCGCGGGGCCGCTCGGGGCTGACGATCACGGTTTCATCCTCTCCGGTCTCCTGTGGTTCGGCATGACCGCAGACGAGAAGTAGCGGCATGCCATCGCCGCCAGTGACAGGCAAGCTGCCGATCAGGCTGGGGCCGCCGGCCTCTGCGGCGAGAAACCCGTCAGCCCAATCCGATTGGGTGGCGAAGACCGCCAGATCGCCGCGCCGGTCACGCAGGCAATCCAGCGCCTTGGCGCAGCTGTCGTGGATTTCCACTCCCATGTCGCAGAAGTGCTGGCTGATCGCCAGGCGGCACGCGAGGTCTCCGCCGAGTTCTTCGCTGACGTGGAGAGTCACCGGCGCCTGTGACTGGGTGGAGGCTGACAGAATCACGCGCCAAAGACGCACCAGGACTTCGGGTTGAATCGCCCTTCCGCCCTTCGTGATCAGACGCCGCATCATGGCTGCCTCTCGCGCCGGACGGAATGGCGAAGTAGAGAGCGAGCCGTCCATGAACTTGGTCGCCTTCACCTTGCCCGTCGCCGCGAAGCGCCTCACGAGAAGGTCCAGGATTGCATCGTCGATCTCGTCGATCTCGCGCCTGATGGCGTCCAGCATCATGTCCGGGGAAGGCGAAGTCATTGGATCGGCGGGCTCGTCTCGCTACGCCTCAACCGGCAAGAGGCCGCTGCGGCGCGGCTATTCATAGGCTCCGGCCCTGAAAATGCAATCCTGTCCTAGGGATCGGCGCGCGCCCGCCGGGCGGCGGGGGCGGCCGCGAGCGCCGGGCGTGAGCGGGCGGAAACCCGCCTCGCCCGTTTGCCCGTCGCAACCGCATAGACCTGCTTCACCGCCTCCACGATGATGACGCCGGAAAGAGCGGGCATCAGCCGAGAGCCGAGCCCCTCGATGGCGGGCGCCGCTGAGAGCACGGCGCTCCGGTCCGAGGGCGGAAAATAGAGCGCGTGAGACCAGGAAACCACCGAGAACTGGGTTTCGCGCAGCAGGGCGGCGAGCTGGGGCCGGGAGTAGGGCTGGCCGTAGCCGAAGGGCGAACTGTCGAAACGTGCCCAGACGCCACGCCGGTTTGGCACGACGAGGAAAAGCCGGCCTTGCGGCGCCAGCACGCGCCAGATCTCGCGCAGCATCTCGCGCGGCGCGTCCGTCAGTTCGAGACCGTGGACCACGAGGGCCACGTCCACCACGCTTTCGAGCAGCGGAAGATCCGTCTCGTCGACGAGCGCGGATTGGACCGCACCCTCGTCCGGCCAGCGGAAAACGCCCTGGCGGGCCATCATGAAGGCGAGTTGTGCCTCCGAGTGGGCGGCACAATCTCCGAGATAGGGCATCGCATAGCCAAGCCCCATCACCCGCCCGGGGGGAAGACCCGCCAGCCGCGGCCTGAGACGCCCGGCGAGCGAGCGCCGGGTAGCCAAGCCGAGGCGGCTGCCGTAGAACTCCCTCAGATCGACGATATCCATCGCTATCCAGCATAGTCCGCGGCAGTAAAGACTTCATCCGGAACGACAGGAAGGCCAGCAACTCCCATGTCCCACCTCGAATGTCATCAGTTCATCTGCCGATCGGACAATTATGGACTTCTCCTGCATGACCACAAGACCGGCGACACGGCCTCCGTCGATGCGCCGGATGCAGCAGAAATCTCCCGCCAGCTCAAGGACCGGGGATGGCGGCTGACCCACATCTTTACCACCCACCACCACGGCGACCACGTGGAAGGCAACGAGGCCCTGAAACGGCAATTCGGCTGCGAGATCTTTGGCCCGGCGGCGGAGGCAAGCCGGATTCCCGGTCTCGACAGGCGACTCTCAGGTGGCGACAGCTTCTCCTGGGCCGGCCGCGAACTGCACGTGCTGGCCTGTCCCGGCCATACCTCTGGGCACATTGCCTATCATATGCCATCGGAGGAGTGCGTCTTTGCCGGTGATACGCTGTTCTCGCTCGGCTGCGGTCGGGTGTTCGAGGGAACGCTCGAGGAGATGTTACATTCCGTAACCCAGTTCAAGGATTTGCCACCCGCGACCCGGCTCTACTGCGGGCATGAGTACACCCAGTCGAACGCCCGTTTTGCGCTCTCCGTCGAGCCCGGTAACCTGGCCCTCCGGGAGCGGGCTGCCGAAGTCGACGGGCTGCGTGCCACGGGGAGAATGACCTGCCCCTCGACCATCGGCCGTGAACTCGAGACCAATCCCTTCCTGCGCACGGGCAGTGCCGAAATCCGGCACGCCCTCGGGCTCGAACGCGAGGCCGACGCGGAGGTCTTCGCCGAACTGCGCCGCCGCAAGGATGCCTTCAGCTAGCTGGCCTGCGGCCGAACAGCATGTCTTTTGCGGCGATCACCGCACCCGTGGTGATGAGGAGGCAGGCTGCCAGCACTGGCCAGGACAGGGACGCAAAACCGGCCAGGACGAGCACCAGCGTGGAGAGAAGGGGCGAGGCATAGGAGGCGGCCCCGAGAATCATGATGTCGCCGTGCTTCACGCCATAATCCCAGCTGTAGAAGGCAGCGCCGACGGGCAGGAGCCCAAGGCCCAGCACGGCGCACCATTGCAGCCAGCCCTGCGGCCATACCGTGGTTTCGAAGAGGAGATGGCAGATCGCTGCGAGGAGAGCGGTGATGAGACAGAAGCCCGCCACCACGTCCGTCGATACCTTGCCGAAGCGGCGCGACAGCACTGAATAGCCGGACCAGATGATCGAGCATGCGAAGGCCAGCGCATGGCCAGGCCCGAAACCTTCCGCAAGTGACGGGCTCCTGCCCCCGCCAATGATCAGCACAGCGCCCGCGAGACCCAGAGCAACCCCTGCCAGGTGGTGGAACTTCAGCCTCTCCCCGGGCAGGAAGGCGGAAAACACGACGAGAAACAGCGGCCACAGATAGGCGATGAGGCTGACCTCAACCGGCGGCGCGGCGCGGATGGCCGAAAAATAGACGAAGTGATAGCCGAAGAGGCCGCCCACGCCCAGCAACCAGACCTGCCAGCCTTGGCGCAGGGCCGAAACCGCGCCCTTGCGGAACGGCCACGTCACGGCACCCATGAGCCCGCCGATGAGAAACGTCATGGCGGCGAGCTGGAAGGGCGGCACGGCACCGCTCGCCGCCGTGAGGAGGGCAAGCAGCGCCCACATGAGCACGGCCGTGAAGCCGATCAGCGTGGCCGTGGAACGGCGCATCAGGCAAGCCCCCGGGGGCCGCGCCCGAGCCAGCGGTCGCCGAAGATCGACAGCAGGACGGCGCTGATGATGATGGCGCCGCCCAGATAGGCGGACTGGTTGGGAAGCTCGCCCACCCCCAGCCAGCTCCAGAAGGGATTCAGGACGACGTCGAGCATCGCCACGAGCGTCAGCGTGACGGCCGGAACGCTCCTGGCGCCCTTGGCGTAGAGAACGAGCGGAATCGACAGCTGGAGGGGACCCATGAGAGCGAGAAGCAGGAGTTGCTGGAGCGAGACCTGGAAGCCGCCTCCCGGGTGACCGCCCGCGGCATATCCCATGAAACCGGCCACGGCGAAAGTCACGAAACCGCCGACGCAGATTGCAGGCACCATGTCGAAGGCGCGATAGCGGCGAAGCGCCACCGTCTGTCCCGCGAAAGAGAGAGGAACGAGCAGGCACACCAGAAGTGCCGGGAGGTTGTCCTGGTTCACGCCCTCCCACGCGATTACGCCGACGCCCGCGAGCGCCATTCCAGCTGCCGCCCAGGATGCAAGGGAGGGCCTCTCACCGGTGATCCAGGGGCTTAGTACACCCGCGAAGATCGGCGACAGTGCGCCGATCACCGAGACGGTGGCCGTTCCCGCGAGTGTCAGTGAGGTGACATAAAGCGTCGAACCCGCGGTGAAGAAGCCGGCGACGGCGAGCAGGGCTCCAGTCGGGATTTCCCGGAATTTTCCGATCGTTCCGCGTCCGTAAATGGCGACGAGGTAGACGAGGAGGAACACCGACATCCAGAATCCGCGCCAGCAATTGATTTGCCAGCCATCTAGGTCCGGGAGAAGCCGGACGAAGACGCCCGCAAGGCTCCATCCCAGCGTGGCGCACAGCACGAAGAGAATGCCCGTTCCATAACCCGGTGTATTGCCGCGCATGGCTCTGCTGATTCGCTCCGTCCCGCGCCTTGTTTGCCCGGGCCGGATTACGCCCGCAACGGCCTTCCATGCCCGGCCTCCGCCGCCTCTAGGCGCGCAGCGCCTTGTTGTCTGGGTCGTAGGGGCTTTCGGGAATCACCGTCGCCCGGAACATCTTGCCGAGGATCTTGATCTCGAGCTCGGTCCCTACAGCGGCGTGGTCCGGCCTCACCATGCCCAGGGCAAGCGACTTGTTCACCCGGAAACCGAAGCCGCCATTCGTGGCGCGCCCGATGAGCTGGCCGTTGCGGTATATCGGTTCCGAGCCGCGGGCGTCCGACTCCTTGTCCGACACGCCGTGGACTTCCATGGTGACGAAGTTCCAGTTGAGACCCTTCTGCTTTGCCTCGACCAGCGCATCGCGGCCGATAAACTGGCCCTTGTTCGGATGAACGAAGCGGTCGAGACCCGACTCGTAGGCATTGTACTCGATCGACAGTTCACGCGGCACGAGGCGGTAACTCTTCTCGATCGAGAGCGACGACATCGCCTTGATGCCATAGGGGCGGATGCCGAATTCCTTGCCGGCATCCATGAGGAGATCGAACAGCGCGACCTGCTGTTCGACCGGCTGGTGGAATTCCCAGCCGAGTTCCCCGACGAAGTTCACGCGCAGCGCGTGTGCCGTCGTATGGCCGACGCTGATTTCCTTGCCCGACAGCCACGGAAAGGCCTCGTTCGAGAGATCGGCATCGGTGAGCTTCTGCAGCAGCTTGCGCGAATTGGGACCGGCCAGCACGAGAACGCCGAAGCGCGTGGTGATGGGGGTGAGCCGCACCGAACCGTCCGTCGGGCAGAGCTTGCGCAGGTAGTCGTGGTCGTGGCGCTCATAGGCGCCCGCCGAGACGAGATAGAACCGGCCCGGCGCCCACTCGTAGACAGTGAACTCTGCGCGGACGCCGCCGCGCGGTGTCAGGAGATGGCAGAGCGCAATGCGGCCCTGCTTCTTCGGAATCCTGTTGGCGAGAATGGACTCGAGCCATTCACGCGCGCCAGGACCCGACACCTCCATCTTGGCGAAGGCCGACATGTCCTGGATGCCGACGTTGCCCGTCACGTTGCGGCATTCCTCGCCCACGAAGGGAAAATAATTGGAGCGCCGGAACGACCACTTCTCGACGATGCGGCCATCTTCGGTCGCCGGCGCATGATTGTGGTTGGTGAGCACGTCGGGGCTCGCCAGCTCTTCCTTGCTGAGCGCATAGCCCTTCGGTGCGAACCAGCCCGGGCGCTCCCAGCCGTAGACGGAACCGAACACCGCGCCCAGGTCCTTCATCCGGTCATAGACCGGCGTGCGCTTCAACGGCCGTGCGGCGGCACGCTCCTCGTCGGGATAGTGCGGCGTGAAAACGTTGGCATACGCCTCTTCGTTCTTCGCCTTGAGATAGCCGCGCGTGGCGTAAGGCCCGAAGCGGCGGGGATCCACGCCCATCATGTCGATCGACGGCTCGCCCTCGACGATCCACTCGGCGAGCTGCCAGCCCGCACCGCCCGAGGCCGTGACACCGAAGGAGTGACCCTCGTTCAGCCAGAAATTCCGCTTGTCCCAGGCTGGCCCGATGATCGGCGAGCCGTCGGGCGTATAGGCGATGGCGCCGTTATAGACCTTCTTGATGCCGACTTCGCCGAAGGCGGGCACGCGGGCGATGGCAGTCTCGATGTGCGGCGCCAGCCGGTCGAGGTCTTCCTGGAAGAGCTCGTATTCGCTCTCCTCCGAGGGGCCGTCCATGTAGCAGCAGGGGGCACCGTGCTCGTAGGGTCCCAGCAGCAGCCCGCCATTCTCCTCGCGCATGTACCATGAGGAGTCGGCCTCGCGGAGAACGCCCATTTCGGGAAGGCCCTTGGCCTGACGTTCACGGATGAGGGGGTGAGGTTCGGTAACGATGTACTGGTGCTCGACCGGAATGACGGGAATGTCGAGGCCAACCATGGCGCCGGTCTTGCGCGCGAAATTGCCGGTGGCCGAGACCACGTGCTCGCAGGTGATGTCGCCCTTGTCGGTCTTCACGATCCACTCGCCGTTGGGCTTCTGCTCGATCCCGCTGACGGTGGTGTTGCGGTAGATCTCGGCTCCGCGCGAGCGTGCGCCCTTTGCCATGGCCTGGGTCAGGTCGGCGGGCTGGATGTACCCGTCGTCGGGGTGCTGGATGGCGCCGATCAGGCCCTCCGTCTCGCACAAGGGCCAGATGTCCTTGACCTGCGCCGGCGTGAGCTTGTTCACCTTGATGCCGATCGTCTCGGCCACGCCGGCGTAATACATGAATTCGTCCCAGCGGTCCTGCGTGCGGGCGAGACGAATGTTGGAGACTTTCCGAAAGCCCACGTGCTGGCCGGTCTCGGCCTCGAGAGAGCTGTAAAGGTTGACCGAGTACTTGTGGATCTGGCCGACCGAATAGGACAGGTTGAACAGCGGCAGGAGGCCGGCCGCGTGCCAGGTAGAGCCCGAGGTGAGTTCCTTGCGCTCGATCAGGACGACGTCGCTCCAGCCCTTCCTGGCCAGGTGGTAGAGCGTGCCTACGCCCACCACGCCACCGCCGATGACGACCACGCGCGCATGTGTTTTCATGGGTAATGCCCTTCGAAACCCCGAAGTTGGAATTGAGCGCACAATAGTGAGGCGAATTCAACAGGCGTGAGGCGGAACGACGGGGACCGGGCGGAATCCGACACTCAGCCCGAGAAACCGCCGGCACGCAGGAAGGTCAGTTCGTCAGGGGTGGAAACCCGCCCCAGCACGGGATTGCGGTGAGGAAAACGGCCGAACCGGGCGATGATGTCGAGATGGACCTTGGCCCAGTAGACCATGTCCGTGAGGCCCATGGCCTGAAACAGGCCGACACAGCGGTGCTGCGTGTCGAGGTCCTCCGAATGCTCGTAAGGCATGATCAGCCAGCTCGCCCGTGGCGCCGGGAGCCTGTAATGGAAACCCTGTCCGATCCAGCCCCTGGCCAGACGAAGGGCCCTGGCATCCGCCGCGAAGGCGAGCGGGCTGCCGCGGTGGACGTTGCGCGAAACCTGGTCGAGCAGAATCACAAGGCCGAGCGCCCCTTCCGGCGTTTCACCCCAATGGTCGAGCCTGCCCTGGCGGGCTTCCACCAGCGCATCCCCGAAGCGCACTTTCAGCGCCCCGTCGAAGGCAGCATCCTTGAAGAACCAGCGGGAGGGTCCTGCCTCTTCCCAGAATCGCGTCACCTCTTGCGGCGTCATGCGAGCCCCGTATGCCTCTCGATGAAACTGGCCAGCGCCGTCACGTCGTCCCGGTCGAACACGGGCACGGGTGCCTGCGACACGGTGCCGTTTGCGGCGATAGCGACGACCGTGGGGTCCTCGCCTGCGAGATTGGGGTGGGAGAGGCCGAGGTTGCGCACCTCGATCTTGTCATGGCTGTCGCGCTTGTAGCCTTCAACGATCACGAGGTCGCAAGGGGCGAGCTTCCCCAGGACCTCGTCGAGCGTCGGCTCCTCGCCCCCGCGGGATTCGTGTATGATCGCCCAGCGGTGGCGGGAGACCACGGCCACCTCCGAAGCGCCTGCCTTGCGGTGACGGAAACTGTCGCGGCCCTCGTGATCGATGTCGAAGGAATGATGGGCGTGCTTGACGGTCGAGACTCGGTGGCCGCGCCGCGTCAGTTCTCCCACGAGCTTCTCGACCAGCGTCGTTTTTCCTGCGTTCTTGAATCCGGCAACGCCGATCACCCTGTTCATAGCGAGAACTCTGCCGCAATCCGGTTCGCTTCCGCAAGCTCCTCCGGCGTGTTGACGTTGAGGAGTGGGTCGTACGGGACGGCGGACCACTCGACGATGGCCGCCTGACAGCGCTTGGCCCAGTCCTGGACGCGCGGCGGGCGCGGCTCTGCCATGACCTGTTCCGCCAATTGGAGCAGTGCGGGCGACCACAGGCCGGTGAGGTAATGCGCCTGTCCGGAAGAAGCCGCAATCGCCGCGCTGCGCCCTTCACCAGCAAGCCGGGACACGAGATCCGTGGGCAGGAACGGCGAATCGGACGGAACCGTGAGCACGGCGTCGAATCCCTCCGAGGCCGCAAAGCTCAGTGCCGTGTGAAGCCCGGCAAGAGGCGTCCCGACATCGGGACGGATGTCGCGGATCACGGGAAGCCCGGTTTCGGCGAAACGCTCCTCGTTGCCATTGGCATTGATGACGACGATGTCGGCCTGTTCCCTGAGAAGGCTGACGATGCGTTCGAGTATCGTCCGCCCGCCGACGCGCTCGAGCACCTTCTCGCGGCCCATTCGCGAGGAGCGCCCTCCGGCCACGATCACGGCCGAGACCCTCATGCGTGCGAATAGATCCGCTGCGGCGGAATCCACACCGTAATCGCGTCCCCCGGACGAATGGCGCCCTCCGCTTCGACCCAGCCTACCACGCCCCTCTTGTGCATTGCGGCCTTGACGAACCCTTTCTTCGCCTCGGGATGGTGGCGGGCGATGATGTCCGCAGGATAGCGGCAGGGATGGTTTTCCATGTCCACGACGATCATGGCGCCCGATGGAAACTGCAGCCTCGTGGATGGCGGCAGGAGGCTCAGGTCGGGAATGCCGCGCGTCACCAGATTGGCGCCCACCCATTCCGGCTTCACCACCGGAATACCCATCGTTTCAGCCACCTCTGCCAGCTCTTCCACTGACAGGATGGACAACTGCCGGGAATTGCGCACCTCCGTTCCGCGCCTGTACTGCTTCAGCATCCTGCTGTCGGATTTCCGCGTGAGCCCGCCGTGGCAATCGTCCTTCATGCCCGAAAACAACATCATGGCCTCAGGCACGGGACGTTTCTCGAGACCCAGTTCCCGGTCCGGGTTGGCGAGCAGAAGCGCCACGCGTCCTTGAAGGTTCAGCCTGGTAAGAAGTTCTGGCAAGGGTATGACTCCGGTTCCCGCAATGCTAGTTCATGGCCGACCATGGCCCAAAACCGCTCGGAAATCACCCTCGACCTCTCGGGACTTCTCTGCCCGCTCCCCGTGCTGCGGGCAAGGAAGCGGCTCCTCGAGATGGATTCTGGTGATGTTCTCAAGGTCATTGCCACGGACCCCATGTCCGCCATAGACATGCCCCACTTCTGCAACGAGCAGGGCCACACGCTTCTGGAGCAGGCGAAGGATGGCGAAGCCCTCATATTCAGGATCAGACGGAAATGAAATTCGATTTCGGCGCGTTCAACAATTGGGGGCTGCTTAGGAAGGTGGCAATCCGCGACGTCGACGCTGCCTTTGTGAGCGACGAGAGGATCGACGCCGAATGGAAGGACCTGAACTACCATTCAAGGCCGGATATCGAGAATGCGCGCCGCGAGTTCAGGACGGTGGAGGAAATCCTTGCGGCCACGGGTGCCGAGGTCATCAAGCTTCCCGCCGCCGATGGCCTCACCCTCGATTCGATCTACACCCATGACGCTCTGATCGTGACGCCGCGCGGCCTCGTCAAGCCACGCATGGGCAAGCCGCAGCGCCGAAGGGAATCGACCGTCAATGGAGCGGCTCTCGAGAAGCTCGGATTTCCGATCGCCGGCGAGATCACGGGAGATGGAAAGGTGGAAGGGGGAGATCTCGTCTGGGTCGACCGCTTCACGCTGCTGGCCGGCGTCGGCTACCGCACCAATCTCGAGGGCCTGCGCCAGTTGGGCGAGCTCGCGGGCGAAGACGTCGAGATCCTGTGGTTCGACATGCCGCACTACAAGGGGCGCTCGGACGTGTTCCACCTCATGTCCTGCCTCTCGCCGCTCGATCACGACCTCGCAGTCGTCTACCCGCCGCTGATGGCGGCTCGCCAGATCGAATTCCTGGAATCGCGCGGCATCAAGTTCGTGGAAGTGCCGCCGGAGGAATTCGAGTCCATGGGTTGCAACGTGCTCGCACTCGGTCCCCGTCACGCCATGATGGTTGAAGGAAATCCCGAAACTGAGCGCCGCATGAAGGCGGCGGGAGTGAAGGTCGAGGTCATCAAGGGCTACGACATCTGCCGCAAGGGCGAGGGCGGCCCCACCTGCATGACGCGGCCGCTGGTGCGGGGCTGATCGGACCGAAATGGCCGGGTAGAGCCGGCCATCTTCAGGCCAGCATGTCCTGGACTTTCTTGGAGAAGCCCACCGTCACGCTGCCGTCCTTGTGTTCGATCAAGGGCCGGCGGATCAGTGACGGATTCTCGATGGCGAGCGCTATGGCCCTGGCCTCGGTGAGGTTCGCCGTCTTCTCCGGCGGAAGCCCCCGCCACGTATAGCCGGCCTTGTTGATCAGCTTCTCCCATCCGCCGAGAGCCTTCGACCAGGCGGCGACCTGATCCTTTCTGACGGGGGTCTCCTTTACGTCGGAAAAGCTGTGTCTGATCTTGTGCTCGTCAAGCCAATCGATGGCCTTCTGGCAGGTCGAGCATTTCGAGAGTCCGTAGAGCTTGAGCGTCATGTGCCGTTCACCTGTTGAGCGAGAGGGTCTTGTCCGTGAAGGCATCGGCCCCGCCGGAAATCTGGTCGGTGAACGCCCGGAACAGCCCCTCGATCATCGGCTTCTGGATGTCCTTCACGATGAAAACGAGGCGGGTCCGCTCATCCCCGTCCGGCCAGGCTGGAAGCCTTGCTGGCGGATGGAATACGTGCTGCACGCCGTGCAGGACCACCGGGCGGGAAGGATCGTCCGACACCTTCACGATCCCCTTCATGCGCAGCATGTTGGCCCCGTGATAGGACTTCAGCAGTTCCAGAAAGAGCTCCAGCCCTTGCGGGCTGATGGCATTCGCTTCCGCGAAGCTGAAGGAGCGTATGTGTTCGTCGTGCCGGGAGACGTCGTGATGGTGCTCCCCGTGCGGGTGGCCAGAACCCTGCGCGTGGTCGTGTGAATGGCCGCGGCGGTGCCGCCGCCCGCGCTTTTCGCCGGTCTCATAGGCCTCGGCCGCAAGCCAGCCCTGTACATCGGCCGTCTTGGTCTTCGGGTCGAAGAGTCCCATCGTGAAGAGGCGCTCGGCAGTCGCCTCGTTGCGGTGCGTGGTGAGCAGCCTCGCGGCGGGATTGAGTTTCCTCAGGCGGGCAATGACGGCGAACAGTATCTCCTCGCCCTCGCGCCCGACCAGGAGGTCGACTTTGGTGAGCACGATTCGGTCGGCCACGGCCACCTGCTTCACCGCTTCGGGATGAGCATCGAGCGTCGCCATGCCGTTGAAGGCATCGACGACCGTGATGACGCCCTCAAGCCGGCAGGCGGCGAGCAGGCCCGGTTCGCTCATCACCGCATGCAGCACGGGTGCCGGATCGGCAAGTCCGGTCGTCTCGATGACGATACGGTTGAAGGCCTTGATCTCGCCCCGGCCGCGGCGTGCCAGAAGATCGTGGATGGTGTCGATGAGGTCGCCCCGGATGGTGCAGCACAGGCATCCCGAGGCCATCTCGATCACGTTCTCGTCGGCGCGCTCGACCAGCAGGTGATCGATGCCGACATCGCCGAACTCGTTGATGATGACGGCCGCATCGGCGAGGAACGGGTCCTTCAGCAGGAAATTCAGAAGCGTCGTCTTGCCGGCGCCGAGAAAGCCGGTGAGGATCGCGACGGGTATGGGAGCATTGGCCATGGGGGCTATTTCTTCCGGTTTCCGAGCAGGCTCGATGCCACGAGAGCGGCGAGAATGAGCGCGCCTCCAGCATATTGGTTGATCTGCAGGCGTTCGCCAAGGATTGCCGCCGCGATGGCCGTGGTTACCACCGGTTCCAGGTTGAAGAAGGGCGCCACCGTTGAGGCCGGTGCAAAGCGAAGCGCCAGCATCTGCGCCATGTAGGCTACCACATAGACGGCCCCAAGACCCGCAAGGCAGATCAGCCCCGCCATGGCGGCGACAGGAGCTCCTGGAAGGAACGTGAGGGTGCCGGAACCCGCAAGGAATGCGATGAGAACGATTGGCGGCAGAATGGCCGCATGGACAAGCCCGCCGAAGACTGCCGGGGTCAAGTAGCGCGAGATGGCGCGGCCGGAGAAGAACTGAAGGGTGGCCCCAGCCGAACCGAGCGCCGCGAGCAGGATGCCGCGGATGTCGACACCATCGAAGCTCGGCCCGACTGCAATCCCGAGGCCGGTGAAGGCGACAAGCGCAACAAGGACGCGCAGGACGCCCGGGCTCCGTCCCTCCACCACCGGCGCCAGCAGCATGATAAGAACCGGAAAGAGAAAAAAGATGATGACGGCGAGCCCCACGGGAATGAACTGAACCGATCCGAGATAGGCCACAGATACGATGAAGGTGGAAACGGACTGCACGAGGAAACTGGGAATCGCTTGCTTCGGAACCGACAGGCTCTCGCCCTTGGCGAGGGCGATCACGGTGAAGGCCACTGCGAGTACCAGCGTGCGGAACAGGGTGCTTTCGATTGGAGGAATGCCGTTCACATAGGCGGCGCGCACGAAGTTCGGCACCATCCCGTAAAGCGCGGCAGCGCCCAACGCGCAGGCAATTCCCAGCCCGGCACGGTTGATCATCGCGATCAGTTCTTCTTCTTCTTGGTGCGGGACTTGGCCTTTCGGGCCTTGCTGCCGTCGGAGCCCTGTGCTGCCGCGGAAGCCGCAGGCGGCGGCGGGTCAGGCACCAGGGTGGCGATCTGGGCGAAGAGTTCGGGCGTCAGCACTTCGCAAGGAGCCTTCTCGGCCCGGTAGCTGGCGCAGGCCGCAAGGCTCGACTCGCGGTCGAGATTCCACATGGCGGCGGCAAAGCCTGCCTTGCCGGGAAGCCGGATGAGGCCGGGCGTTCCCGAAAGCTTCATGCCGGAACGGCTCAGCATGCGGCCGCGGAGCGCCATGTCCGCGGTCACCGGTGATTCGTAATTGCCGAAGGAAATGCCCCAGCCGCCGAGGTCCTTCGACGGGGCGATGGCGATGGGCTTCTGCTTGCAGACGGTCTTCGTCATGTCCGTCGGCACGATGGCGCCGGTGGCGAGGTTCTGGATCGATCGGATCTTCGGATGGGAAAGGGCCGGCCTCGAGAATCCATCGACGAGCAGCATCTCCGCCAGGTCGGCACGGTGCTTGCCGCTATTGGCACCAAAAATGACCGCTCCCAGCTTGCGTCCATCCCGCGTGGCGGTGGCGACCAGATTGAAGCCCGAGCTGCAGACGAAGCCTGTCTTCATGCCATCGGCATCCTTCATCTGCCGCAGCAGCGAGTTGCGGTTTGCCAGCTTGCGCTTGCCGATGGCGAAGGCAGGTTGCGAGAAGTAGTGCCCGTATTCCGGATATTCACGCAGCAGTGCGGAAGCCAGGAGTGCGATGTCCCGCGCCGTGCTGATGTGACGGTGATCGAAAAGGCCATTGGGGTTGACGAAATGGCTTCCGGTCATGCCAAGCTTCGCGGCTTCGCGGTTCATCTCCTCGGCAAAGGCCGGGACGTTTCCCGAAGCCGCCTCCGCCAGTACATAGGCCATGTCGTTGGCCGAATAGACGAGCAGCGCCTGCATGGCGAAATCCACGCTCACGGTCTTGCCGACCGGAACGCCGATCTTGCTCGGCGGCTGCGAGTGGGCGAGCGCCGAGACCGGGATCTTCTGTTCCAGCGTCAACCGTCCGGCCTTGAGCTTCTGGAAGACCACGTAGGCGGTCATCAGTTTCGTCAGCGACGCGGGATACCAGGGCTCGCCTGCGCGATCCTGGGAGAGCACCTCCTCGGTGGCCGGGTCGAAGAGCAGGGATGGCCCGGCCGCCCTTGCCGCCGGGACTGCTGCACAGAGGACCAGGAACGCCAGGAGAATGCGTCGAAGGATTGGCAAGCTGGAGCTACTCCGTGACTTCAGGTACCGCCGGCCTCCTGACATCACAGGATTGGGCCCAATCTGCGGCAGGGGTCCCAAAGGCAGGCTGGTGCCCCTGGAGGGACTCGAACCCCCACGCCCTTGCGAGCAACAGATTTTGAGTCTGCCGCGTCTACCATTCCGCCACAGAGGCAAGCCGCACCCGATTAATTGGCCTCTCTTGCGCCGTCAACCGTAAAGGGCGAGAAGCGTTCCATGATCCGGATCACCGATTCACTGGCCATAGGCGAGGATGACCTCGTCTGGAACTTCTCGCGGGCATCCGGGCCCGGGGGCCAGAATGTCAACAAGGTGTCGACTGCCGCCGAATTGCGCTTCGACGTCGCGAAGGCCTTCCTGCCGGAGGATCTCAAGCTCCGGCTGCGCGTCCTCGCCGGGCGGCAGCTGACACAGGACGGTGTCCTCGTCATCACCGCGCAGGAGACGCGTTCGCAGGAGCGCAACCGCGAAATCGCGCTTCAGAAGCTCGTTGACCTCCTGCGCAAGGCGGCCCACCGGCCGAAGCGGCGCATCGCCACCAAGCCGACGCGGGCCTCCCGGGGGAGGAGGCTCGACTCCAAGTCCAGGCGATCGCAAACGAAGAAGCTGCGCAGCTCGAGACCCGACGCAGATTGAGCCACCATGCTGAGACGACTCTATGACTGGACCCTGAAGCTCGCGGCGCGCAAGACGGCGGAGGTCTGGCTTGCCGTGATCGCCTTCGTCGAGAGCTCGGTGTTCCTCGTACCGGCGGATGTTCTCTTCCTTCCGATGGCGCTCGCCAAGCCGGCCTATGCCTATCGCTTCGCATTTATCGCCACCGCGGCCTCGACACTTGGCGGCATCGCCGGGTATTTTCTCGGGCTGGTCGCCTTCCAGGCCCTGGCGGAGCCGGTGCTCGCCTTCTACGGCAAGCTCGAGGCCTTCGAGCGCCTGCGCCAGTGCGCCGGCGAGGACACGCTGATGCTTCTGCTCGTCACCTCCGGCCTAACCCATCTGCCGCCGATCAAGGTCGTCACCATCCTCGCCGGCGTCGCCCGGATCAGCTTCACATTTTTCGTGCTCTCCTGCATCATTGCGCGCGGCGCAAGGTTCTTCGCCCTGGCCTGGGCGCTGAAGCGCTTCGGCGAACCGATCAAGGCCTTCGTGGAGCGCAGGCTCGGCATGATCGCGGCCCTTGCGGCGGCCTTGCTCATCGCACTCTATGTCATCGTCAAATACTCAGGACTCGCCGGAGCCGTGACCTCATGTTGAACAGTCTCACCCCGCAACGGGCAGCCTACCTGGTGTTCGCCGTCGCAGTTGCGACAATCATCGGCGCCTGGATCTTCGAGTATCTTGGCTACCTCCCCTGCGAGCTCTGCCTGATGCAGCGATGGGCCTACTACGGGGGAATTCCCCTTGCGCTCCTTGTGGCCCTGCTGGCCCCGCGCCAGCCGGGCCTCGCCAGCGCCGGCCTGTTTCTGCTGGCGATCCTGTGGCTCGGCAGCATGGTCTTCGGCGCCTATCACGCGGGGGTCGAATGGAAATGGTGGCCAGGGCCCAGCACCTGCGGCAACCAGGCAGGTTTCAGCGGTGGTCTGCCGGATCTCTCTGCGCCGGTCATCCTGTGCGACACTCCGGCCATTCGCATCCTTGGGCTGTCGCTCGCGGGCTGGAACGCCGTGATTTCGCTTGGGCTCGTTCTCGTGGCGCTGGCGGGGCTCCGCCGTCAGGGGTCGAGTTCGGTATCCCAGTAGAGGTAGTCCTGCCAGCTCTCATGCAGGTAGTTGGGCGGGAACAGCCTGCCGTTGCGGTGCAACTGCGCCACCGTCGGGCGGATAGGCTTCTGCGCGGGGAACATGTTGATCTGCTGCGGCAGATAACCTCCCTTCAGCAGATTGCAGGGCGAGCAGGCGGCGACGACGTTTTCCCAGGTGGTCTGCCCGCCCTTCGAGCGCGGCACGACATGGTCGAAGGTGAGTTCGTCGTGCCGGCCGCAATACTGGCAGGTGAAACGGTCCCGCAGGAAAACGTTGAACCGCGTGAAGGCCGGCGTGCGTGATGGCTTCACATAGGTCTTGAGCGAAACGACGCTCGGCAGCCTGAATTCGAATGTCGGGCTGCGCACCACCCTGTCATACTCGGAAACGATGTTCACCCGGTCCAGGAAGACGGCCTTGATTGTGTCCTGCCAGCTCCAGAGCGACAGGGGATAGTAGCTCAACGGGCGAAAATCCGCGTTGAGAACCAGGGCTGGGCAGGCTTCCGGCGCAACCGGCGCGAATTGCAAGCACACCTCTCGGGTCCGATTCCGATGAACATTACTATATCTAGTGTGGCAATCCTGTGAAGCCCCTTGTTCAGGCCTGCCGGAGGCCTTTCAGGCCGCGGTAGTGGCTCCAGAGCAGAAGCGCCGCCGCGGACCGGTATGGCTGCCAGGCACAGGCCATTCTTTCCATTTCTCGGGGCGTCGGCCGGACCGGCATGCCGAGCAGATGGCGGGCCGCTTCCTGGAGCGCGAGGTCTTGGGCGGGCCATGCGTCGGCAGCCTTCAGGGCGGTGAGGAGGTAGAGATTTGCCGTCCATGGCCCTACTCCCCTGATGGCGGTGAGACGTCGGAAAATCTCTGTTTCGGATAACTCATCCGGCGCGTCGAAATGTCCCTCGGCGAAGGCTCGCGCCGCAGCCTGGAAGCAGCGCGCCTTCGCCGCCGAGAGCCCGAGCCCGCGTAGATGATCTTCAGGGCAGGCGAGAACGGCCTCCGGCGTGAAACCGCCCAGACCCGACGCAAGCCGCCTCCAGATCGCCTCTCCCGCCCGGAGCGAGATGAGTTGGTCCGTGACGATACGGAGCAGGCTCTCGAGACCCGGCGGCGACGGCCGGAGCGTGGGTAGCCCATGCGCGGCAACGATGAGGCCGAAACGCGGCTCGGCCTCGATAAGGCGGTCTGCCGCCCATGCCAGGTCTCGCGTATCGTTGAGCCTCTCCATGCCCCTGTTTGACCTTTGCCGCGATTGACCGCAAGAGCAGGCCATGAGCCCGCCCGTCTTCCGCTTCGCGCCGAGCCCCAATGGTTACCTGCACCTGGGCCACGCCTATTCCGCGCTGCTCAATGCTCGCATGGCGGATGAAGCCGGCGGGCGCTTCCTGCTCCGCATCGAGGACACCGACCGTACGCGCAGCAGGCCCGAATTCGTGCAGCAGATCTTCGTCGACCTGGCCTGGCTCGGCCTCCGCTGGGAAGAGCCCGTGCGCATCCAGAGCGAGCACTTCGCCGACTATAGAGCACGCCTGGATAGGCTCTGGGCAGCGGGAGCGATCTATCCCTGCTTCTGTTCGCGCAAGCAGGTGCTGGCGGAGGCCCGCGCCGGCCGTGATCCCGAGGGCCAGCCGCATTATGGCGGCACCTGCCGGCAGCTGCCGCGGGCGGAGGCCGAAGAGCGCATGCGCAGGGGCGAGATCCACGGCTGGCGTCTCGACATGGCGAGGGCTGGAGATGCTGCTGCCGCGGTCTGGGGCGACGCCACGATCGCCAAGTTCAATGTGGGCTCCAGCTATCACATAGCGGTGGTCACCGATGATGCGCTGCAGGGCGTCACCCACGTCGTGCGCGGCAAGGATCTCGAAGCCGCGACGCCACTGCACATGCTGCTGCAGCGGCTGCTCGGCCTTCCATCTCCCTTCTACCGCCATCATGAACTGCTGCTGGACGAGCGGGGTGAGAAGCTTTCCAAGAGCGCCGGCAGCACCTCGCTCCGCGAGTTGCGCGAAAGCGGCGTCACCTCCGATGTCGTTCGCCGCAGGCTGGGCTTCGCCTGATCAGAAGTCGGAGGTGATGCCCTTGTTTTCCCAGTCGCCGAAACGGGTGGGCTCCGGCCCGCACCTGCCGTTCACCTCCTTCGGAAGCGCCGGTTCGTTGCGGGTTTTCCGGCGGGCCTCGGCTTCGGCGAGGGCGCGCTGGGCCTCGGGTGAGAGTTTCTTCTCGCTCATGACCTTGCCGTCAGGTTTCCTTGCCCTCATATGGAGAGCAAGGCAAGAACTTGGCAAGGAGGGAGTTGCCGGATGAACACGCTGCGCACCGGACTGCTGATGGCGGCCCTGATGGGGCTGTTCCTGGCGGTGGGCTATCTGCTCGGGCGCGAGCAGGGCATGCTGATCGCCTTCGTGCTGGCGGCCGGCATGAACCTCTTTGCCTATTGGAACGCCGACAAGATGGTGCTCCGCATGCATGGCGCCCGCCAGCTGGACCGTCAGTCCGCGCCAGAATTCTACGGCCTGGTGGAGGAGCTGGCGCGCAACGCCGGGCTTCCCATGCCGAAGGTCTACCTCATGGACAACCCGCAGCCCAACGCCTTCGCCACGGGGCGCAACCCGGAGAATGCTGCGGTGGCGGCGACGACGGGTCTTCTCCAGCTTCTTGACCGCGACGAGATCGCCGGTGTTATGGCCCATGAACTGGCGCATGTGAAGCATCGAGACACGCTGGTGATGACCATGACGGCCACGATCGCCGGCGCCATCTCCATGCTCGCCAATTTCGGCATGTTCTTCGGCGGCAGCCGCGACCGTAGCAACCCGCTTGGCGCCATTGGCGTGATCCTCATGGTGATCCTGGCGCCGCTGGCCGCCATGCTGGTGCAGATGGCGATCAGCCGCACCCGCGAATATGGCGCCGACCGCGGAGGTGCCGAAATTTCGCGCCAGCCACTTGCACTCGCCTCCGCCCTCGCCAAGATCGCTGGGGCGGCGCACCGCATCGAGAACCCGACGGCGGAGGCCAACCCCGCCACGGCGCACATGTTCATCATCAATCCCCTCTCCGGCCAGCGGATGGACGGATTGTTCTCGACCCATCCCGACCCCCGCAACCGCATCGAGGCATTGCAGCGCATTGCCCATGAGATGGGAGCGGTGGGCCGCAGCGCGGGGCCATGGGAGAGCGCTCCCGCGCATGAACCCGGCCCCTGGGGATGAACGCAATTCTGGGGGAAGCTCAGGGCCTCGAGCCGCGCCGGCTCGCGGCCGACCTTCTGCACGAGTGCCGTGAAAAGAGGCTCACCGTCGAGGAGGCGCTGCTCGGGTCGCGCCGCGCTTCCCGCTTATCCTCCCGAGATCGTGCCCTGCTCGTGAATCTTCTGCTGACCAGCTTCCGGCATTTCGGCGAGATCGACGCAGTCATCGGAAAACTGCTGGACCGGCCCCTGCCCCGCAAAGCGGGCGCCACGTCAGACATTCTCAGGATCGGCGTGGCGCAATTGCTGTTCCTGGAGATGCCGCCTCACGCGGTCATCGATCTCGCGGTGCGGAGCGCCAAGCAGGACCGGAACGCCCGCCATTTCTCGGGGCTCGTCAATGCCCTGCTGCGCAAGGTCTCCGCCGACGGGGTGATGCTGCGCAAAGACCTGGACGCGCCCCGGGTCAATACTCCGCCGTGGCTATGGGAAAGATGGACTCGGGCATATGGCCCGGAACTGGCGAGGCGGATCGCCGAGGCCCATGCCGAGCGACCGTCTCTCGACCTGAGTTTCGAGGAGGATGCCTTGCCTTGGGTCGGGCGGCTCGGCGGTACCCTGCTCCCCAATGGTCAGATCCGTCTTCCCGCAAATCATGCGCCGGTGACGGAACTCCCGGGCTTTAGCGAGGGCGCATGGTGGGTGCAGGATGCCGCAGCCGCGATTCCTGTCACGCTTTTCGGCGATCTCTCCGGCAGACTGGCGCTTGATCTCTGTGCGGCACCCGGCGGCAAGACCCTGCAGATGGCTGCGGCAGGAGCTCGTGTCACAGCCGTCGATGTTTCCGAGGCGCGGCTCTCCAGGCTTGCCGCCAATCTCAGGCGCAGCGGCCTTGAGGCTGAAGTGAAATGTGCCGACATTCTCGGGGTTGAACTCTCCGGAGAATGGGACTCCGTTCTGTTGGACGCGCCATGCTCTTCCACCGGCACGATCCGTCGACATCCCGAGCTGCCATGGCTCAAGTCGGAAGGCCAGATTGCCGAACTCGCGGACCTCCAGCGACGGATGCTGAAAAAGGCTGCGACGCTTGTGAGGCCCGGGGGCAGCCTCGTCTACTGCACCTGTTCGCTCGAGCCGGAGGAAGGTGAGCACCAGGTAAGAGCCTTCTTGGGGGAAGACTCCCGCTTCGAAATCGTGCCTGCGGCGGTTTCAGGCCTGCCGGAAGGGGCGCTGAGGCCTGAAGGCTGGATCAGAACCCTGCCATTCATGGAAATCGGCGGCAGCAGGGGTCTCGATGGTTTCTTCGCGGTGGCCATGCGCCGCCGGCCCTGACGTGATTGTGCTTGCCTGAGGACATGCTAATTCGGGAGCCACCTTCAATGCTTCGAGGCCGACATGTCCGATCCCGTGCGCCGTGCTTTGCTGTCCGTCTCCGATAAATCGGGACTCGTTCCCTTCGCCACGCGCCTGACGGAACTCGGCATCGAACTGGTCTCCACCGGCGGCACGGCCAAGGCGCTGGCCGATGCGGGCTTGCCTGTGACGGAGGTCTCGAGCGTCACGGGTTTTCCGGAGATCATGGATGGTCGGGTCAAGACCTTGCACCCGTTGATCCACGGCGGTCTTCTGGGCGTGCTGTCGGATAGCGGCCACCGCGCATCGATGGAGCGACATGGCATCTCCCCGATTGGACTGCTCGTCGTCAATCTCTACCCCTTCGAGGCGACGGTCTCGCGCGGTGCCTCCTTCGCAGACACGATTGAGAACATCGATGTTGGCGGACCGGCCATGATCCGCGCTGGCGCCAAGAATCACGCAAGCGTTACGGTCGTCGTCGATCCATCGGATTACGAACACGTTCTGGCTGAACTCGCCTCACAGGGCAACCAAACCCTTCCCGGAACGCGGCGCAGGCTGGCGGCGAAGGCCTTCGCTCGTACGGCGAGTTATGATGCCGCAATCGGTCAATGGCTTGGCGCAGAAGCAGGTGAGCCACTGGGGGCCTTCTTCGCCACGGGAGGATCGAGGCGGCAATCCCTGCGCTACGGAGAGAATCCTCATCAGGGGGCAGCCTTTTATTCCTCTCCTGGGAAAACGTTCGGAGTAGCTGCTGCACGCCAGCTGCAAGGCAAGGAGCTCTCGTACAACAACATCAATGACACCGACGCTGCGCTCGAATGCCTGGCCGAGTTCGAACAGACGGGTGATGCTGCCTGCGTGATCGTGAAGCACGCCAATCCCTGCGGCGTGGCGATCGGAAGCAGCTGCCTGGCGGCATATCGCAAGGCGCTCGCTTGCGATCCCGTAAGCGCCTTCGGCGGCATCATCGCCCTCAACCGCCCCATCGATGCGGAAACCGCGATGGAGATCACCGAGCTCTTCACTGAGGTGATCGTCGCGCCTTCGGCGGACGACGCTGCCCTCGCCATCATTGCCAGGAAGAAGAACCTCCGGCTGCTTCTCCTAGAGGATCGGCCCCTCGCGGGCGGGAGCCTCATGGTGAAATCCGTGGGCGGCGGATTGCTCGTCCAGACGAAGGACGTTGCACGGGTCGAAGCAATGGAACTCCGTACTGTGACGCGGCGTCAGCCCACGCCGGCGGAGCTCTCCGACCTGCGCTTCGCTTTCCGGGTTGCAAAACATGTGAAATCCAACGCCATAGTTTACGCGAGGAACGGAGCCACAGTCGGCATCGGTGCCGGCCAGATGTCACGCGTTGATTCAGCGCGAATTGCAGTCCGGAAGAACGAAGATGTTTCGCGCGAGGCGAAACTGGCAGAGCCCGGCATCCGCGGCTCGGTCGTCGCCTCAGACGCGTTCTTTCCCTTCTCGGACGGGCTGCTGCAGGCGGCCGATGCGGGAGCCACCGCCGTGATCCAGCCGGGGGGCTCGCTTCGGGACGATGAGGTGATAAAGGCTGCGGACGATGCGGGCTTGGCCATGGTCTTCACCGGCATTCGTCACTTCAGGCACTGATCGGCACTTCGCCTAGGACTGCAGGCGGCGGCAGATGTCTTCGAGCTGGTCCAAAGTCGAGTAGCTGATCAGGACGGCGCCACCCTCGCCCCGGTGCGTGATCTCGACCTTGAGGCCAATCGCTTCCGAGACAAGCTTCTCGAGCGCACGCGTATCCGGGTCCTTCTCCGCCTTCGCCTTGGCTTTCCGCACCGGCCCCCCGGTGCGGGCAAGCCCTTCCGCCTCGCGCACCGAGAGACCGAGCTTGATGATCTGATCGGCAAGTTCCGCGGGCGATTCCGTGGCAACCAGTGCACGGGCGTGACCAGCGGTGAGGCTTCCCTGCTCGATCTGCTTGCGCACCGAGTCCGGCAGGTTCAGGAGCCGCAAGGTGTTGGCGATATGGCTGCGGCTCTTACCGATCGAATCGGCCAGTTGCTGCTGCGTGTAGCTGAATTGTTCAAGGAGAAGAGCGTAGGCGCGGGCCTCCTCCAACGGGTTCAGGTCGGTGCGCTGGATGTTTTCGATGAGGGCGATTTCCAGCGCCTCTCCATCGGTGAGTTCTCTTACCAGGACGGGGACATCGTGAATACCGGCGCGTTGCGCAGCACGCCAGCGCCGTTCACCTGCGACGATCTCAAACTCTCCGCCCGCAGCCGGCCGCACGACAATCGGCTGGAGAAGGCCCTTGTCGCGGATGGAACGGGCGAGGTCCTCCAGGTCCGTGTCGGCAAAGTGCTTTCGCGGGTTATTGGGGCTCGCCTTCAGGAGCTCGATCGGCATGTGGCGAAGCGCACGTACATCCTGGACGACGGAATCCTCGCTGGTGTCGTCCCCGATCAGAGCAGCGAGACCGCGACCGAGTCTCTTCTTGGGTGCGCTCGTCATATCCATGTCTCGTCCTGCTTCTCTTGCTATGTTCCGGGGTCGAATCGCTCAGGCGGCGCGCAGGTCGCGCTCCCGCCGTATGATTTCGGAGGCGAGTCTGATATAGGCCTGCGATCCCACACAGGCGTTGTCATAGAGCAGTACCGGCTTGCCATGGGATGGCGCCTCCGAGATCCGCACATTGCGGGGAATAACGGTCTGATAGACCTTGTCGCCCAATACGCTGCGCACATCCTCGGCCACCTGTTCCGAAAGATTGTTGCGCCGGTCGAACATGGTGAGTACCACGCCTTGTATGGTGAGGCGCGGGTTCAAGCTCGTCTTCACTCTGTCCACCGTCTTGATGAGCTGGCTCAGGCCTTCGAGGGCGAAGAATTCACATTGCAGTGGAACGAGAATGGCATCGGCAGCCGAGAGGGCGTTGATCGTGAGCAAATTGAGGGAAGGCGGGCAGTCCACGAGGATGTAGCTGTAGGTTCGGTTCGGGAGCGCTCGTTTGCAGAGTGCCGTGATGGCATCCGCCAGGCGATACGTTTTGCGGTCGATGCTCGCAAGTTCTAGCTCTGCTCCGAGGAGATCCATGGTGGACGGCGCGCAGTGAAGCCGCGGAATGCCTGACTCGACGACGACGTCCCCCAGCTCCGCTTCCCCCATCAGCACGTGGTAGGTCGACTTCTGGTGCGTACGACGCTGAATTCCGAGCCCGGTACTGGCATTCCCCTGCGGATCGAGGTCGATGATCAGCACACTCTCGTTCACTGCAGCAAGCGCGGTGCCGAGGTTGATCGCCGTTGTCGTCTTGCCCACGCCGCCCTTCTGGTTTGCGACCGCAAGAATGCGCGGCTGACCAGGACGAGGAGGAAGGCCGACGGGAGAATCAGACACGGGTTGCCTCATCGATCTCAAGTATGACGCCGCGCGAATCGCACTGGCTCCGGTGCTTCACATGTTTTATCTTCCAGCATTTGGTAGCCTCGGTCAATTCGGCGTCCACATCTTGTCCCTTGTGGAATAGACCGATAGCACCTTGTGACAGAAACGGCTCGGCGTAATCCAGAAGAAGCGAGAGCGGTGCCAGGGCCCTGGCGACGACGCAATCGACCCTTGGGGTTTCTCCTCCCTGCCGCAGAGACTCGAGCCGGATCGCATGAACGTGGACCCTGGCTCCTGTCAACCGTGCGGCTTCCCTCAGAAAGGCGGCCTTTTTGCCGTTGCTTTCATAGAGATGGGCCTCGAGGTCTGCGGCGATTGCCAAGATCAGCCCCGGGATGCCCGCCCCGGATCCCAATTCGGCGATGCTGCGTGTCGGCCGGGGCAAGAGCGGGATAAGCTGAAGTGAATCTGCAATGTGCCGCTCCCACAGCTGTGGGATCGTTGCAGGTCCGACAAGATTTATCTTGGACTGCCACAAGAGCAGTAGATCGACATAGGCTTCGATCCGCCTCCGTGTTTCACGTGAAACATTGAACCGGACCAGAATCGAATCAGGATCGGACCCGGTCAAGCGGCCGTCCTTCCACGCCGTTTGATGTGGCCGAGAATAATGGCCAGCGCCGCCGGAGTCATTCCATCGATGCGCGACGCCTGGTCCAACGTCGTAGGTTGCACTTGCACCAGCTTTTGGCGCAGTTCAACCGACAAGCCCGGCATCCCTCGATAATCCAAAGAAGAGGGAAGGGATAACTGAGCTTCGCGCCGCAATGCGGCAATCTCCGCATGTTGTCGAGCGAGATAACCGGCGTAGGCCGCTTCAGCCTCGAGTGCCTCGACAACATCCGGCGGTAATGCCGCGAGCTCTGGCCAAAGTCTCGCAACCATGGAGTAACCGACTTCCGGCATGGCGATCAGGTCAATTGCACTCCGCTTCAGTCCGTCTTGGTTGACCTTCAGGCCTCTTCGAGCCGCTTCGCCCGACGTGATGGTACAGTTCCGTGCTTGCTCGAGGCCCCTTCGGATCGCTTCCTCCCTTCTGAGGAAAGCAATTCTCCGCGTCCGGCCAATCAAGCCCGCATCTATTCCAATGGGGGTTAGACGCAAGTCCGCATTGTCTGCCCTCAGGCTTAGCCGATACTCCGCGCGGGAGGTGAACATCCGATAGGGCTCTGCGACCCCCCGGGTCGTCAGATCGTCAATCATCACGCCGATGTAAGCCTGGCCGCGACCGAGGATCAGCGGCGGCTGCCGTCCAGCCTTTCTCGCCGCATTGAGGCCTGCAAGGAGCCCCTGTGCGGCCGCCTCTTCATATCCCGTCGTTCCGTTGATCTGCCCCGCCAGGAACAGATTAGGCAAGCGCTTCACCTCGAGAGACGCGGCAAGCTCGCGGGGATCGACATAATCGTATTCGATGGCATATCCCCATCGCTTGATCCGCACGCTCTCAAGACCCGGAATACTGCGGAGGAAGGCCTCCTGCACGTCTTCCGGCAGGGACGTCGAAATACCATTCGGGTAGATCGTATCATCGTCCAAGCCCTCCGGCTCCAAGAAGACCTGATGTGATTCTTTTTGTCCAAATCGCTGGACCTTGTCCTCGATCGAGGGGCAGTAACGTGGCCCTACTCCCTCAATCTGACCGGAATAGAGGGGCGAGCGGTGAATATTGTCTCGGATGAGCTGATGGCCCTTCGCTGTCGTGTGGGTAATGAAGCATGAGACCTGAGGCGTCGTGATGCGTCGGGTCAGGAAAGAGAAGGGTACCGGGTGGTCATCTCCCCTCTGTTCCTCCAGGATGTTCCACTGGATCGTTCGCGCATCAAGCCTTGCGGGTGTGCCGGTTTTCAGGCGGCCGAGAAGCAGACCCGCATCTCGCAATTGCTGCGAGAATCCAAGGCTGGGGGGTTCACCATGACGGCCGGCAGGAATCCGCCGATTTCCGATATGAATCAGACCGTTGAGGAACGTGCCAGTGGTAAGCACCACCGTCGCGCTGCTTAAATGGGTACCATCCTCGCATACCACGCCCGAAACGGCACCAGACGTCAGAAGCAATCCGGCGGCGACCCTTTCGACGATTGCCAAGTTATCGAATTGGCAAACCGCCTCCTGCATTGCCTTGCGATAAAGCCCCCTGTCGGCCTGGGCCCGGGGGCCCCTCACCGCGGGCCCCTTCGATCGATTCAGCAATCGAAACTGGATACCAGCCTTGTCGGCAACGCGGCCCATCAACCCATCCAGTGCATCGATCTCGCGAACCAGGTGGCCCTTTCCCAAGCCGCCTATGGCGGGATTGCAAGACATTTCACCAATGGTATCCGCGCGGTGCGTCAGCAGAGCTGTACGCGCCCCGACCCGAGCTGCTGCAGCTGCGGCCTCCACGCCTGCATGCCCGCCGCCAACCACGATCACATCGAATGAGTTGCTCATGCCGGCGTCATAAGACATTGCCCGCGAAAAATCAAAACGTCGCGCGTTTCACGTGAAACAACAATCTACTTGCCGATGCAGAACCGGTTAAAAATGGCGCCTAACCATTCCTCGACATCGACGCGGCCCGTGAGCCGTCCTATCTCATCCGTTGCGCGTCGAATTTCCTCTGCTTTCAACTCCAGATTGTCTCTCCCGCACCCCAGGGCTTCGTTAAGGAAGCGAATCGAGAGCCGGGCTGCACTCTTCTGCCGAGCGGATACCAGCAAAGCTGACTCCACGGAACCGAAACGTTCTTTCACGAGAGACGTGAGAGAGTCGAGGAATTTCTCAATGCCTTCGCCCGTGCGGGCAGACACGCGTTGATTTTGAGGAAAGGATCGGGGCGCACTCAAAGATACGTCGCATTTCGACTGGACCACGAAGTCTGGCGCGGGACTACCATCCACGAGCTCACTTCCCTCGACGTCTGA
Organism: Aestuariivirga sp.; assembly: GCF_046294715.1. Classification (GTDB taxonomy): domain Bacteria; phylum Pseudomonadota; class Alphaproteobacteria; order Rhizobiales; family Aestuariivirgaceae; genus Aestuariivirga. Next base: position 95,159 of record NZ_JBKBKI010000002.1, read on the forward strand.
CGACCACACCCAGACCACGACGTCCGCCTGCGACATCCGCACCCTCGAGCGGCGAATTCCTTCCGCCTCGACTGGATCGACCACATCGCTTCTCAAGCCGGCCGTGTCGGTCAGGATGACCGGCATCCCTCGCAAGTCCAGCATCACTTCTATCGAGTCGCGGGTCGTGCCGGGATGCTCCGACACAATCGCCGCTTCCCTCCCTGCAATCGCATTGAGAAGACTCGATTTTCCAGTGTTTGGCAGGCCAGCGAGCACCACCCGGGCTCCCTGCCTGACGATCTCTGTCGACCCGGATTTATCCAGCATGGACTTAACCTCCTGCAGGAGTTCCGCGATGTCTTGATCGATGACCGCGTGAGCCGCCTCCGATACCCCCGCCTCATCCGAGAAATCCAATGCCGCTTCGATGTTTGCGCGGATGGACAAGAGGCGTCCACGCCACGACTCGAACATGGCACTTGCCTCGCCTGACATCTGCTGGAAAGCTTGCCGTCTTTGACGAGCGGTGCGCGCCTCCAGGAGATCCGCAAGACCCTCGATCTCGACGAGATCCATCTTCCCGTTCAGAAAGGCGCGCCGCGTGAATTCGCCCGGCTCCGCCGGCCGCAACCCGTCGCGAGAGGCGAGTACCTCGAGCATCGCCGCGACCACGGCTCCACTGCCGTGCAGGTGAAACTCTGCGCAATCCTCACCAGTGAAAGACTGGGGGCCAGGCAACCAGACCACCACTGCCATGTCGAGAAGCTCGGATGTATGCGGATCGCGCAGCTGCCGGACAGCGAACCTCCGCGGCTCAGGCACGCCCCCCGCCAGGTCGCGCAGGACGTCCCCACAACGCGGGCCCGACAGGCGGACCACCGCCAGGGCGGACCGCCCCGCTCCCGACGAGAGTGCGAAAATCGTATCGCTCGTCGCCATCCGGCCTCTTGTCGACTGGACCGGCCTGTCAGACAGATCAGGCGTTCATCGAATCGAAGAAATCGCTGTTTGTCTTCGTCTGCCGCAGCTTGTCGAGCAGGAACTCGATCGCGTCCACGGTGCCCATCGGGTTCAGGATGCGGCGCAGCACGTAGGTCTTCTTCAGCTGGTCCGCCTTGGTCAGCAGCTCTTCCTTTCGCGTACCGGAACGCAGGATGTCGATAGCAGGGAAGACCCGCTTGTCCGCCACCTTGCGGTCCAGGATGATCTCCGAATTGCCCGTACCCTTGAATTCCTCGAAGATCACCTCGTCCATGCGGCTTCCGGTATCGATCAGCGCGGTCGCGATGATGGTGAGAGAGCCTCCCTCCTCGATGTTGCGGGCAGCACCGAAAAAGCGCTTGGGCCGCTGAAGGGCATTTGCGTCGACACCGCCGGTCAGAACCTTGCCAGAGGAGGGAACCACGGTGTTGTAGGCCCGCCCGAGCCGCGTGATGGAATCCAGCAGGATGACCACGTCACGGCCATGCTCGACAAGGCGCTTGGCTTTCTCGATGACCATCTCCGCAACCTGGACGTGGCGTGAGGCGGGTTCATCGAAAGTGGAGCTGATCACCTCACCTTTCACCGATCGCTGCATGTCGGTGACCTCCTCCGGCCGCTCGTCGATCAGCAGCACGATGAGATAGCATTCCGGGTGATTGGCGGTGATCGAATGGGCGATGTTCTGCAACAGAACCGTCTTGCCCGTGCGGGGCGGAGCCACGATCAGGCCGCGTTGCCCCTTTCCCAGCGGAGAAACGATGTCGATCACCCGGGAGGAATAATCCTTCTTCGTCGGATCCGCAGTTTCCATCTCCAGCCTCTCGTCTGGATAGAGCGGCGTGAGATTGTCGAAATGCACCTTGTGTCGGGTCTTTTCCGGATCCTCGAAATTGATCCGGTTGACCTTGACGAGGGCGAAATAGCGCTCCCCGTCCTTAGGGCTGCGAATCTGTCCCTCAACCGTATCGCCTGTCCTGAGAGTGAATTTCCGGATCTGGCTCGGGCTGATATAGATATCGTCAGGACCCGCGAGATAATTCGCATCAGGCGAGCGAAGAAAGCCAAACCCGTCCTGGAGCACCTCCACCACGCCCTCGCCGATGATCTCGACGTCCCGGATGGCAAGGTTCTTCAGGATCGCGAAGAGGAGCTCCTGCTTCCGGAGTGCACTGGCGTTTTCGACCTCCAGCTCCTCCGCCAGCGAGACGAGCTCCGCCGGCGTCTTCAACTTTAGATCCTGAAGCTTGATTTCTTTCAGCTCGGCAATAGCGGTCATTATCTTTTCACAAAAGGGGAGTTCCGGCCATGGGGCGGGAACGAGTGGGCGGGAACGCATCAAGCCGTAGCGATGCGAAGAACCCACAATATAGCCGTTCGCGACGGTTGCGCCAACAACAAACTCAGAATGGCTTCAAAACCACCAACACGACGATTGCAATCAGGAGAAGTGTCGGAATCTCGTTGATGATGCGGAAATAACGGCCGGAGGCCGTCTCCTTATCATCTCCGAAACGGGCGGAATGCCGCTCCAGCGCGCCGTGATAACCAAGCATGCCCAATACGAGAGCGAGTTTCAGCCACAGCCAGGCCGGCACCGGGCTATGCCAGGATCCGAGCCAGATCAGACCCAGGCCTGAGACAACGGCAACAAGCCCTGCAGGCCGCATGATCGCCTTCAGCAGGCGCCGCTCCATGATCTTGAACGTCCCGACGACCTGCGGCACACCCGAATTCTCCGCGTGGTAAACGAAAAGCCGCGGCAAGTAGAAGAGCCCCGCCATCCAGGCGATCACGGCGAGGATGTGAACCGCCTTCAACCAAAGGTAAGTGTCAGCCATCGAACCGCCGGACCGCATCAACCACGGCACCCACGATCGCCGGATCGGTGCCGAGCCTGATGCCGTGGCCGAGATTGAAGATATGCCGCCGCCGGTCAACGGACGCGCAAATCCGCCCGACCTCCCGCCTCACGGTTTCCTCGCCCGCAAGGAGGGCCACGGGATCGAGATTGCCCTGAACCACCACATGCTTCGGAAGTTCTGCCAAGTCCTGTTCCGTCTCGACCCCAATGGCATCGGCGCCCGGCAGTTCTGCCGCCCGGCACTGCTTGGACCCAATCCCGCGGGCGAAAACGATGACCGGCAACTCCGGAAACCGCTTTTTGACCCCTGAGACGATCGCTCCCACCGGCCCAAGGACGAAGTCCTCCAGTTCGGTGCCCACCAGATCGCCCGCCCAGGAATCGAAAATCTGCACGGCCTGCACTCCTGCCTCCGCCTGAGCACAAAGGTAATCGACCGATTCGTCGACGAGCCTATGAATCAACTGCACGAACCATTGCTGGCGCTGATAGGCTGCAATCCTGGCCGTCACCCGGTCCGAACTGCCGCCCGCGATCATGTAGCTCGCCACAGTCCAGGGTGCCCCACAAAAGCCGATAAGAGCGCGGCCCTCGGCAAGCCGAGTACGCGTCAAGGCCACAGTCCCGCAGACCTGCTTCACTTCTTGCGATCCCGCAACCGGTCTCAGCCGCGATAGGTCCGCGGCACTCCTGACCGTCTCCAGAACGGGCCCTTCCCCCTCCGCAAACCGCAAGGAAAGCCCCATCGCATGAGGCACCACCAGAATGTCGGCGAACAAGATCGCGGCATCAAGGTCATAGCGCCGGAGAGGCTGCAGGGTTACCTCCGCAGCAAGCTCCGGATTGTAGCAGAGATCAAGGAAAGAGCCGGCCTTTTCCCTCACGGCGCGGTATTCCGGCAGGTACCGGCCAGCCTGACGCATGAACCAGACGGGCCGACGCTCAGCCGGCCTTCGCATCAGAACGTCGAGCAATGCGCTCCGCGATGACGGCGCTTCACTCCTAAAATCTATCATTCTATCTCTTCTTGTAGTTTTTTCTTGTGGCTGGGAAAGCGGGATACAGCCCAATCCCATGATCGTCCACAGCCAAGTAGTCCTACCCCGGCAGCGGGGCCCCTGCCGGAAGTTAAGAATTGATTAAGACGTATTAACAGACCGTTAACGCAGTCGTACCTTGGATCGCAGCCTGGGGAAGGCACCACCCGTTCTCCACAGCGCGGCAGTGTCGGTTGCCGAATGGTCCAAGCTGTGGAATACCCGCAGGACAAAACGGAGAGAGCCGGATGGCGGGCACCGGATATCGCCCCCGTCCACAACTCATCAACAGCCATGCCCCAGTCCGGTTCGCAGCGCTATTTCCACCTTCACCTTGTCTCCGACGCGACGGGCGAAACGCTCAACACGGTGGCCAAGGCGGCAGCTGCGCAATACGCCGATTTCCGACCCATTGCTCATATCTACGCGCTGGTTCGTACTCCATCGCAGCTGAACCGAGCCCTTCGCGAAATCGAGGAGCAGCCTGGGATCGTGCTTTTTACACTCATCAATCCCGACATTCGCCGGCATCTCGAGCAGCAATGCGAGGCCATGGGCGTTCCGTGCCTCTCGATCCTCGATCCCATCATTTCCATGCTGTCGCAATATCTCAATGCAACGTCGCGGCCACAAGTGGGCGGCCAGCATGCGCTCAACTCCGATTACTTCCGGCGGATCGACGCGCTGAACTTCACCATGGCCCATGACGATGGACAAAACATCGAAGACCTCGAAAAGGCGGATGTCATCATTCTGGGAGTCAGCCGGACCTCGAAGACACCCACCTCGATCTATCTCGCTCAACGTGGCATTCGCACCGCCAACATCCCCATCGTTCCTGGAATTCCCACTCCTCGGAAGCTTCTCGATATGCGCGGACCGCTGATCGTCGGTCTGATCGCCAGCGCGGAGAGAATTGCCCAGATCCGGCGCCACCGCCTGCTGTCGCTGAAGGAAAGCCGCTCAACCGACTATGTCGACCCGCGCCTTATCACCGACGAATTGATGCTGATGAAGAACCTCTGCTCCAGCAACGACTGGCCCATGATCGACGTGACGCGGCGTTCCGTCGAGGAGACCGCGGCGACCATTCTCAACATGCTTTCCGAGACTAGGCGGATGGAGGCCTGAAGTGATCGTACTAGCCTCCACGAGTCCGACGAGACAGGTCGTTCTCCGCAATGCGGGCGTCGACTTTGTGGTGACAGCGCCCCACGTCGACGAAGGGAAACTCGTAGCCGCTCATCCCGCCTGGTCGCCCGTCGAAACTGCGCTCCAGCTCGCGACGGCGAAGGCATTGGACGTTTCGATGCGTCGGCCTGAGGCCTTGATCGTCGGCGCCGACCAGGTGCTGGCGCTGGGAGCGAAGGCATATGCGAAGCCGCGAGACCGTGAAGACTGCCGCCGGCAACTCCGCGAACTGCGGGGGCGGACACATGCCCTCATTTCGGCCGTCGTGTGTGCCCGCGCCGGTCGCGTCGAATGGCATCACACGGACAGCGCGCGCCTGCGAATGAGAAACTTCACGGACGAATTCCTTGAAGATTACCTTCACCGTAAGGAATCCGATTGCACGGGCTCCGTCGGTGGATACAAGATCGAGGGCCCCGGGCTTCAGCTATTCGACAGCGTGGATGGAGATCACTTCACCATCATGGGCCTTCCCCTTCTGCCGCTTCTCGCCCATTTGAGAGAGGTGGGAGAGATCGCCTCATGATCAGGGCCTGCGTCATCGGCTGGCCGATTGCGCATTCGCGTTCTCCGCTCATTCACGGCTATTGGCTGAATCAACACGGCATAGAGGGACGCTATGAACGCCGGCCCGTGGCACCGCAGGATCTGGCGCAGTTTCTCCGCACGCTCGCTGAGCATGGTTTCGCCGGTTGCAACGTGACGCTTCCTCACAAGGAGACGGCCTGCCGGCTCGTCGCTCCTGCCGACGCAACGACAGAGCGTCTTGGCGCGGTCAACACCGTCTATCTCCGCGAGGGAAAGACATGGGGCACGAACACGGATGGCGAGGGCTTCATCAACAGCCTGCGGCAATCGGTACCCGGCATTCGTCTGGAAAATGCCCGCGCCGTTGTGCTCGGCGCTGGCGGGGCTTCTCTTGCCGTTGTCAACGCGATCATTGAGCAGGGAGCGGCGGAGGTTGCCGTCGTCAACCGCACGCTCGAGAAGGCAGAGCAGCTGAGGAGGCGCTTTGGCGCAAGGGTGAGGCCCGTCGCGTGGGACGATGCGGCGAGCCAGCTCGGAGAATGTCGCCTCCTCGTCAACACCACCTCCCTGGGGATGAAGGGCCACGACCCTCTGAACCTCGACCTCGCAAAGCTGGACGAGAGGGCGGTGGTGACGGATATCGTCTATACGCCATTGCGCACGGCATTGCTCGAAGAAGCAGCTCGGCGCGGCCATGTGGTGGTGGAGGGGCTTGGAATGCTGTTGCATCAGGCGGTGCGCGGCTTCTCCCTCTGGTTCGGCGTCATGCCCAAGGTGACCCCCGAGCTTCACGACCTCGTCGCGCGCGACATCGATCCGGATTTCAGGCGATGATCGTTGCCGGCCTCACAGGATCGATCGCCATGGGCAAGAGCGAGACGGCCAGGATGTTCGCGGCCCGGGGCATTCCCGTCTTCGACAGCGACACCGCCGTGCACGAACTCTATGCCAAGGGTGGAGAGGCCGTTCCCGCCATTGCAGCCCTTGTTCCCTCCGCCGTGACAAACGGAAGCGTGGACCGGCACAAGCTTGCAGCACGGGTGATGGAGCAACCGGAGCTCCTCGAGCGGATCGAAGCTTCCGTCCATCCTCTGGTGAGGTTGAGGCAGAAGGTCTTTCTTGAGGCTGCAGAGGCCTCCGGGTCGCCGATTGCGGTTCTCGATATTCCCCTGTTGTTCGAGACGGGGCGGGAGAAGGAGGTCGACGTGGTGATCGTCGTTTCGGCGAAAGCGGAACTGCAGCGCCAGCGCGCGCTGTCCCGGCCGGGGATGACGGCGGAAAAGCTGAGTTTCATTCTCTCAAGGCAGTTGCCGGATGCAGAGAAGCGTTCGCGCGCCGATTATGTCGTCGACACGTCGGTCAGCCTCGCTGATACTGCCCGCGAGGTGGATAGGGTGATCGACGATCTCAAGGCAAGGTCGGGGGGCTGAATTGATCCGCGAAATCATTCTCGACACGGAAACGACCGGTCTCGACCCGGCAACGGGTGATCGGATCGTCGAAATCGGTGCCGTGGAGCTGATCAATCACCTTCCCACGGGCCGCAGCTTCCATGTCTATATCAACCCCGAGCGCGACATGCCGAAGGAGGCAGAGGCGGTGCATGGCCTTTCGGCCACCTTCCTGAGCGACAAGCCGGTCTTTGCCGCCATAGCGCAGGAATTCCTCGACTTCATAGCGGATGCCACCCTCATCATCCACAATGCCAGCTTCGACATCGCGTTTCTCAATGCCGAGCTCGGCTTCCTCAGGCTCCCGGCGATTCCGCCGGAGCGGGTGGTCGACACGCTGCACATTGCACGCCAAAGACACCCGGGTGCCGCGAACAGCCTCGACGCACTGTGCCGGCGCTATGGCATAGACAACAGCAAGCGCACAAAGCACGGTGCGCTGCTCGACTCAGAACTGCTGGCAGAAGTCTATCTCGAACTGATCGGCGGCCGCCAGACGGCGCTGGTGCTCGAGACTTCGATCACCAAACAGACCACGAGGATGGTTGCGGCCCAGATCAGCCTCACCCGGCCGCAGCCACTACCCTCCCGCCTGACGCCAGAAGAACGCCAGGCCCACGCCGCCTTCATTGCGAGCCTGGGTGAACACGCCTTGTGGACCCAAAGGCGAAGTTAGGCCTGTCCGGCCGTCTGCTGCTGCAGCCGGCGCTGGTACATGGCTGCGAAGTCGATCGGGTCGAGCATCAAGGCCGGAAAACCGCCATTGCGTGTCGCCTCCGCCAGGATCTGCCGGGCGAAGGGAAACAGCAGGCGCGGGCACTCGATCAGCACGGCCGGGTGCAGGAGCTGCTGCGGAAAATTCTCGAGACGAAAGCTCCCTGCATAGACGAGCTCGGCCGCGAACATCACCTTATCCTGGGAAGTGGCCTTGGCTTCAAGGTGAAGTTCCACCTCGTACTCCGTCGCGCCAAGGGTGCGGGCGTTCACATTGACCGCGATGTTGATGTCGGGCTGAGACTGCTGCGGCGCCAGCGTCTGGGGGGCGTTGGGGCTCTCGAAGCTCAGGTCCTTCAGATACTGGCCAAGCACCCGGACCGAGGGCTGGACCTGTGGCTTCTGCGCGGTCTCGTCCGAAGCGGCGGGAGCAGATGCTGCGGATCCGTTTTCGTTGGACTCGGACTTGGGGGTCTTGGACATATTGAAGCCTCGTTGAAGGAAGGGCTGTTCGCTAACATGCGCACCCCCGCGCCGCAAGGCGGGAGGCTGGGCAGCGATCAAGGGTCACGCCCGGGTGGAGGCTGGGGGGTCTCGGGATCGATGGTGACATCCACCACCTCCCCTTCGATCATGGTTTCAAAACGCCGCGCGGGTGCAGATCCCGCTGCCGGGGGCTTCATCGCCAGTCTGGCCCGGAACCAGCGGCGAACCGGCGGCAACAGCAGGAGAACAGCCAGCACATCGCTGAAGAAACCCGGGATCAGGAGAAGCAGGCCGGACAGCACGCGTGCCACCGTCTCGCCGGCGAGGCCCTCCTGCAGCGATGCCCCCTGCACGGGAGAACGCAGCGTGTCTGCGAGCGAGGTTCCCGCGCTCTTGATCAGACCGATGCCCGCAACCCCGCCCGCCAGCAGCAGGAGAAGCGTCACCGCCACTCCCAGACCATCCCCGACCCAGATGATCGACGCAATTTCCGCCGCGATCCCTGCGAGAATCAGAAACGGAAGGTATCTGGTCATGATCGGTCCGTTGTCCTTTGGCCTTGGACCTCGCGGCCCCCTTCTATATATAGGTTGCCTATCCGCCGTGCCAATTTGCGGGAAAGCGGGCGCGCGGAAGCTGCCGATTGGATGATGGAATGAACATCGACCCCCTCAATATCCTGCTCCTCGCCGTGGCGCTCGTTGTGTTCTGGCGGCTGAGATCCGTGCTGGGGACCCGGACCGGCATGGAAAAGCCGCCGATCGAGCCCTTCGAGACGAAGCGCAATGAAGCGCCGAAGGGGCAGGATGCGAACGGGACGGTCGTCCGTTTCCCGCAAAACGGCCAGACTACCTCACCCGCGGAAGCCACTGCGCAGGAGCCGGAGGAACCTGTCTGGAGCGGCTATGCCGCACCGGGCACGGAACTTGCCGGAACCCTTGCCAAGCTGGCGGAAAGCGATCCCTCCTTCACGCCCCGCTCTTTCGTCGAGGGAGCCAAGATGGCCTATGAGATGATCGTGGAAAGCTTCGCCAAGGGTGACAAGCCCACCCTCAAGAACCTCCTGTCACGTGAGGTGTTCGAAGGTTTCTCGCGCGCCATCGACGAGCGCGAGGCGCAGGGCCGGAAGGTTGAATCCCGCTTTGTCGGCATCGGCAAAGCAACCATCCAATCGGCGAGCCTGGTGGGGAAGAGGGCGAACATCACCATGGAATTCGTGAGTGAACTCATCAGCGCCACCTATGACGCTTCGGGGGAGGTCATCGAAGGCGACCCGAAGCACATCCAGGAGGTCACGGATGTCTGGACATTCGAGCGCGACGTGACCTCCCGCAATCCGAACTGGAAACTGGTGGCGACACAGGCTCCCAGCTGACCGGAGGTTCCCCTCCATGGGTCAGGCCAACGCGGTCTCCGCCGTTCTGAGGAGCGTCGCCTTCGCAGATCTGCCCGGCTGGACAGTTCATGACCACGAAGGGGCATCCCATGCCCTGCGCCGGTCCTGCCGGGAAATCCTCGAGACCGGCATCGGCTTTTCGCGTCCGGTGCGCTTCGGCGGGACCCGGTCCTCCTGGCTCGATGTCTGCCGGGAGGCAATGGATGCGCGGAACTGGGCAGATTTCTTCGAGAACCGGTTCCGGGCCTTTCGGGTAGTCGATGAGGAGAAGCCGGAGGGCCTGTTCACCGGCTATTTCGAGCCCGTCGTCCAGGGCAGCAGAAGACCGGGCGGCGCATTTCGCGTTCCCCTCTATCGCCGGCCGCCGGACCTTGTGCAATTCACGGAAGAAGAACGGCTGCGGTCCGGCCTCGCCTTCGGGAGGCGGATCGGGGGAAAGCCCATCCCGTATCATTCCCGCCGCGAGATCGAAGAGGGCGTACTCGAGGCTCAGGATCTCGAATTCATATGGCTGAAGGACTGGGCTGAGGCTTTCTTCATTCACGTCCAGGGTTCGGGCCGGGTCGAGCTCGATGATGGCACGACCTTGCGGCTGGCCTATGAGGCGAAATCGGGTCTTCCATACACGAGTATCGGGTCGCTTCTCGTCGGTCGCGGCATCCTGGGTGCAGAGAGCGTGTCGCTGCAAACGATCCGCTCCTGGATGGCGGAGCACCCTCGGGAAGCGCGGGAGCTGATGTGGGAGAATCAATCCTTCGTGTTCTTTCGCGAGGCGAAGTTCGATGACCCTGAACTCGGCTCTTATGGGGCTCAGCACGTGCAGCTGACACCACGCCGGAGCCTCGCTGTCGACCGGTCACTCTGGATGTTCGGAACGCCCGTCTGGCTGGACACCGCAGCTCCGGCGGTCCAAGCAGACGGCATGACACCATTCCGCCAGTTGCTCATCGCCCAGGATACAGGGAGCGCCATCAGGGGAGCAGCCCGCGGTGACGTCTACTGGGGCTTCGGCGAAGAGGCTGCAGAGATCGCGGGGCCGATGAAAAGCCCCGGCACCATGACGGTTCTCCTGCCCGTTCCGGTGGCGGAGGAGCTGGGGCTTCCTTCATGAGCCGAAAGCCGCCTGATTATGAACTCTGGCTGGAGACCGCCAAGACAGTCAAACCGCTCCGGCAGCGTTCATCGCGCAGCCTCCCGGCTCAGGCGCATGGCCACCAGCCAGCACCGAAGAGGACCGTGACCATGCCGTCCGCACCCCATGTCCACGTGCCTTCGCCGCTTCACAGGGCACCACCCCAGATCACTGGGCTAGACCGGCGCACGACGCAGCGTCTCACCCGCGGTCAGGTAGAGATCGAGCGCCGGCTCGACCTTCACGGCACCGGCATCGAGATGGCGCGGGTGAACTTGCTGCGCTTCCTCCGCCAGGCGCAAGACGAGGGCGCAAGGACCGTTCTCGTCATCACAGGCAAAGGGGACTCACCCTTTTCCCGCCACACGCTTCATGGCGCGGGGCATTTCCACGCACCGGAGCGGGCCGGCCGCTTGCGCCGGCTGGTGACGGACTGGTTCCATGAGCCGGAGTTCAGGAGCCTCGTCGCCGGTTTCCAGCCGGCCCATCCGAAACATGGGGGCGGGGGAGCCTATTACGTGCGGGTGCGGCGCCAGAGGGATGGCAGGTGACGCCCTTCGGCGACAGGATGCGCAAGCTTCGCGCCGAGCGCGGCGTGACGCTGAAGGAGATGGCCGATGCGATCGGCGTGTCATCGGCCTACCTCTCGGCGCTGGAGCATGGCAAGCGCGGGCGCCCCGGCTGGCACCTGATCCAGCGCATCCTCGCATATTTCAACATCATTTGGGACGATGCGGAAGAGGTGGTCCGGCTTGCCCGCATTTCGCATCCGCGCATCGCCATCGACACCTCCGGCCTTGCGCCCAAGGCCACAGAGCTTGCCAACCGCCTTGCCGACGACATCGGAAAGCTCGACCAGGCGACGCTTGAGGAACTCCTCGCGGTGCTCGACAGGAGGCGACCGAGGATCAGAGGATGAATTTCGACAGATCGGCGTTGCGGGCCAGCGCGCCGACATGCTTCTCGACGTATGCCTTGTCGACTGTCACCGTCTCGCCCGACCGGTCGGGAGCAAGATAGCTCACCTCGTCCAGCAGCCGTTCCAGCACCGTTTGCAGGCGGCGTGCCCCGATGTTTTCGACACTTGCATTGGTATCGGCGGCGATCTGGGCGATGGCGGCCACGCCGTCCTCGGTGAAATCGAGCGTGACGCCCTCCGTGGCGAGCAGCGCGCGATACTGCTTGATGAGGCTCGCTTCCGGTTCGGTGAGGATCCGCTGCAGGTCTTCGCGGTTCAAAGCCTGGAGTTCGACACGGATCGGGAGGCGGCCTTGCAGTTCCGGAAGGAGGTCTGAAGGCTTGGCGACGTGGAAGGCGCCCGAAGCGATGAAAAGAATGTGGTCGGTCTTCACTGGCCCGTGCTTGGTCGAGACCGTGGTGCCCTCGATCAGCGGCAGCAGGTCCCGCTGCACGCCCTCGCGGCTCACATCCGCGCCTTGGCGCTCGGAACGCGCGCAGATCTTGTCGATCTCGTCCAGGAAGACAATGCCGTTGTCCTCCACCGCCTCGATCGCCTCCTGGACGATCTGGTCCTGATCGAGAAGCTTGTCGGATTCCTCGGCCAGGAGAACGTCGTGGCTCGCCCGGACCGTCATCCGCCGCGCCTTGGTGCGCCCGCCGAAGGCCTTGCCGAGCATGTCGGACAGGTTGATGACGCTGGCAGAACCGCCCGGCATGCCGGGAATCTCGAAATTGCCTGTACCGGTATCGGCCACCTGGACCTCGATTTCCTTGTCGTCGAGTTCTCCCGCCCGCAGTTTCCGGCGGAAGGCCTCGCGCGTAGTCTCAGACGCGTTGGTCCCCACGAGCGCCTCGACAACCCGATGTTCAGCGTTGAGCTGTGCCTGTGCCTCGACATCCTTGCGCCGGGCAGCCTTGGTCATGGCGATGCCGGCCTCGAGGAGATCGCGCACGATCTGGTCCACGTCGCGGCCGACATAGCCCACTTCCGTGAACTTCGTGGCTTCGACCTTGAGGAAGGGCGCATTGGCGAGCCTCGCGAGGCGACGGGCAATTTCCGTCTTGCCGACCCCGGTCGGGCCGATCATCAGGATGTTCTTCGGCATCACCTCGTCACGCAGAGGAGTTTCGAGCTGCTTGCGCCGCCACCGGTTGCGGAGCGCGATTGCCACGGCCCGTTTCGCCTCCGTTTGCCCGACGATATGGCGGTCGAGTTCCGAGACGATCTCGCGCGGGGAAAAATCGGTCATGATGTCCTTCGATTGCGGCGCTCAGGCCGTGGCCAGTGTTTCAACCGTGAGATTGCTGTTGGTGTAGACGCAGATTTCGGCGGCAATGGCCATGGCCTTGCGGGCCAGGGCCTCGGCGTCGAGTTCGCTGTCGGCCAATGCGCGCGCGGCGGCCAGCGCATAGTTCCCGCCCGAACCGATCGCGATGATCCCCTTTTCCGGCTCCAGCACGTCTCCTGTGCCGGTGAGCACCAGCGTCACCGACCTGTCGGCCACGATCATCATGGCCTCGAGCCGGCGCAAATATCGGTCGGTCCGCCAATCCTTGGCCATTTCGACGCAGGCACGGGTCAGCTGGCTCGGATATTGCTCAAGTTTCGACTCGAGACGTTCAAACAGCGTCATTGCATCGGCCGTTGCCCCGGCGAAGCCGCCGATCACCTGGCCGCTGCCGAGCGGCCTCACCTTCCGGGCATTGCCCTTGATGATGGTCTGGCCGAGACTGACCTGGCCGTCACCCGCGATCACCACCTTGCCGCCCTTGCGGACCGAAAGGATGGTGGTCCCGTGCCACGTCGACGGTTCTGCCATGAAGTCACGTCCTTTCCTGTCAATCGGCTTCATGTAGGCTGCCGCCACGCCAAAGAAAAGGCAGTCTTGGCCAATTCCTGTTGCATCTGCTAAGAGGCCCAGCATTCACCTGCGGGATGCCCAAAGCCATGCGCAAGGCCTCGATTGAACGAAAGACCACAGAGACGCGGATCTCCGCCATCGTCGACCTCGATGGCACCGGTTCTTATGACGTAAGGACCGGGGTAGGCTTTCTGGATCACATGCTGGAGCAGCTCTCCCGCCATTCCCTCATTGATCTTACCCTCAAGGCCGAGGGTGACCTCCACATCGATTTTCATCACACGGTGGAAGATTCGGGCATCGCGATCGGCCAGGCCATTGCAAAGGCGCTGGGCGAGCGCAAAGGCATCCGCCGCTATGCCAGCCATCACCTCCCCATGGATGGTACGCTGACCCGCGCGGCAATCGACGTATCCGGCCGGCCCTACCTGGTGTGGAAGGTGGGGTTCACCGCGCCCAGGATCGGTGACTTCGACACGGAACTTGTACGGGAGTGGTTCCAGGCTTTCGCGATGCATGCCGGTGTGACGCTCCACCTCGAGACGCTCTATGCCGACAACAACCACCATGTCGCGGAATCCTGCTTCAAGGCGCTTGCCCGCGCGATGCGGGAGGCCGTGGAGATCGACCCGCGCCAAAAGGACAGGATTCCCTCCACCAAGGGTTTGCTGGCAGGCTGATGGCCCTCTTCGACGTATTCGAGCCGCCCGACGGCAAGCTGGAAAGGGTCAAGTTCCTGCCGGAGGGCTTTTCCATTGGCGCTTTCATCTTCACCGTTCTCTGGGCGCTGTGGCAGCGCATGTGGGTTGTGGCCGCCCTCCTCTTCGCTGGCTCTGCTGCCCTTACCGTGCCCGTGAGCCTGGGTCTGCTCCAGCCAGCCCTCGGCACGCTACTCCAGTTCACGATGGCGCTGATTTTCGGTTTCGAGGCCCGGCGCCTTCAGGCCTTGTCCCTGGAAAAGGCGGGGTTCCGCCATTCCGGCCTGATCGAGGCGAGTCGGCTCGAGGCGGCGGAGCTCGCCTACTTTGCGAAGCGCGTACCCTCCAGCCCTGCGGCTCCGGAGGCGCGTTTCCGAGGGGCGCCGGAAGACACGCTCGGCATCTTCGGCAATGTCTGAGGAGGCCCGGTGAGCGTCGCCATCATCGATTATGGGTCGGGTAATCTCCACTCGGCGGCCAAGGCCCTCGAGCGTGCCGCCCGGGACAGCGGTGTGCGAACGAGCGTTCTCGTCACCTCGGACCCGGAAAGACTCAGGCGTGCCGAGCGGATCGTGCTGCCCGGCGTCGGAGCCTTCAGGGATTGCCGCAATGGCCTCCTGGCCGTGCCGGGCCTCTGGGACACGCTCGAGGACGAGGTGATCCGCAGTGGAAAGCCCTTTCTCGGCATCTGCGTGGGCATGCAGCTCATGGCATCGCGAGGCCTCGAGCACCAAGCCACCGACGGTTTCGGCTGGATTCCGGGCGACGTGAAGCCGATCGCCCCATCCGATCCCTCGTTCAAGATCCCGCACATGGGCTGGAACACGCTGACCCTGGAGCGGCCGCATGCCATCCTCGACGGCATGCCGCTGGGCGAAGGGGGGCTTCACGCCTATTTCGTCCATTCCTATCACCTCCAGGCCCGCGAGCCGGGCGACGTGGTGGCGACCACCGAGCACGGCACGACGGTGACGGCCGTCGTCGGCCGGGACAATCTGGCAGGAACCCAGTTCCATCCCGAAAAGAGCCAGACGCTGGGTCTCGCCCTGCTTGCCAATTTCCTGAGATGGCGCCCATGATCCTGTTTCCTGCCATCGACCTGAAGGACGGCCAGTGCGTTCGCCTGAAGCTGGGCGACATGGCGGAGGCGACCGTCTTCAACGACGATCCAGCCGATCAGGCGAGAATCTTCGCAGGACATGGCTTCGATTGGCTGCATCTCGTCGACCTCGATGGCGCCTTTGCGGGAAGGCCCGTGAATGCGGCAGCGGTCGAGTCCATTCTCGCCGCGGTGAAACTGCCCGTTCAGCTCGGCGGCGGTATCCGCAGCCTCAGCCAGATTGAAAGCTGGCTGTCGAAGGGCATACGACGCGTGATACTCGGCACCGCCGCCTTGCGTGATCCCGCTTTGGTGAAAGACGCCTGCCGGCGCTTTCCGGGGCGCATCGCGGTCGGTATCGACGCCAAGGGAGGGCGTGTCGCGGTCCAGGGCTGGGCGGAAACCTCCAACCTGACGGCTATCGATCTTGCGAGCCGTTTCGCTGATGTAGGCGTAGCGGCCATCATTTTCACTGATATTGATCGGGACGGTATCCTGAAAGGATTGAACATTGACTCGACACTCGAGTTGGCCCGGGCCGTTCCCATCCCGGTGATTGCCAGTGGCGGGCTTGCATCGATGGACGATATCCGCCGGCTCGTGGAACCCGATTGCCGCGTGCTGGAAGGGGCCATATCAGGCCGGGCCCTTTATGACGGTCGCATCGACGTGCCGGAAGCGCTCCGCCTCTTCCGCGAGGCCAAGTGATGCTGAAGGCGCGCCTCATCCCCTGCCTCGATGTCAAGGACGGCCGAGTGGTCAAGGGCGTGAATTTCGTCGACCTGCGCGATGCGGGAGACCCGGTCGAGATTGCCAAGGCCTATGACGCGGCCGGGGCCGACGAGCTCTGCTTCCTTGACATCACGGCGACCCATGAGAACCGCGGCATCATCCTCGACGTGGTTCAGCGCACCGCGGAAGCCTGTTTCATGCCGCTCACCGTGGGCGGCGGCGTGCGGAGCCTCGAGGACATTCGCACGCTGCTGCTGGCAGGCGCCGACAAGGTATCGGTCAATTCCGCGGCAGTGGCCGACCGCGACTTCGTGCGGCGGGCGGCGGAAAAGTTCGGAGCCCAGTGCGTCGTCGTCGCCATCGACGCGAAGCGGGTTTCACCCGGCAGTTGGGAGATCTTCACCCATGGCGGTCGCAGGCCTACGGGGATCGATGCCGTGGCCTATGCCCGCGAGGTGGTGGCGCTCGGCGCTGGTGAGCTGCTCCTGACCTCCATGGACCGCGACGGCACAGGCGCGGGTTTCGACGTTGAACTCACCCGCTCGGTCGCCGATGCCGTCAGCGTCCCGGTAATTGCCTCCGGGGGCGTCGGCACTCTCGATCATCTTGTGCAAGGCATACGCGAAGGTCATGCCGCCGCGGTTCTTGCCGCCTCGATCTTCCATTTCGGCACCTTTTCGATTGCCGAGGCCAAACGTCACCTTTCGGCCAATGGCATCCCCATGCGCCTGTGCTAGGGAAGGATGGTCATGACCGATCACAGGCTCGACATACTCGCAGCGCTTGCCGGGGAAATTGCCCAGCGCAGGGCGGCATCGCCCGAAACGTCCTATACGGCGAAGCTCCTGTCTCAAGGTGTCGAGAAATGCGCCAAGAAGCTCGGCGAGGAGGCGGTCGAGACCGCTCTCGCGGCGGTCTCGCGCGATAAGGCGCATCTTGCCGCCGAATCCGCCGACCTCCTCTATCACCTGCTCGTGCTGCTGGAGGCGGCAGATGTGCAGCTATCGGACGTGATGGCCGAGATTGCCCGCCGCCAGGGCGTGAGCGGCATCGCTGAAAAGGCCTCGAGAGGCGGGGACTGAGCGATGGAAGAGCTCGTCAAGGAAGTCTCCCCCTTTCGCCGTTTCTCGCGCGAGGAATGGGCTGCACTGCGCGCCGATACGCCGATGACGCTGATCCAGAAGGATCTCGACGAGCTCCGTGGCCTCAACGACCGTATTGATCTTGCCGAGGTCGAGACCATCTATCTTCCCCTGTCACGGCTCCTGAACCTCTATGTGGCGGCTACTCAGGGCTTGTTTCGCGCCACCAATAACTTTCTCCATCTCACCGAGCGCAAGGTGCCGTATGTGATCGGCATGGCCGGAAGCGTCGCCGTCGGCAAGAGCACCACCGCCCGAATCCTGCAGCGCCTGCTCGCCCGCTGGCCGAAGCACCCCAAGGTCGACCTCGTGACGACGGACGGCTTTCTCCTGCCCAACGCCATCCTCGAGCGCGAAGGGCTGATGACGCGGAAGGGCTTTCCCGAGAGCTACGATCTCCCGGCCATCCTTCGCTTCCTCTCCGACATCAAGGCGGGAAAGCGCAACGTCACAGCGCCGCTCTACTCGCACCTTACCTATGACGTCCTGGCGGACGAGCGGGTGGTGGTGGACCAACCCGACATTCTCATCGTCGAGGGCGTCAACGTCCTCCAGACGGGCCGGCCGCCTCGGGACGGCCGCGGCATTCCGAACACATCCGATTTTTTCGATTTCTCGATCTACATCGATGCCGATACCGGCGACCTCAAGACCTGGTACATCGAGCGCTTCCTGACGCTGCGCGACGGTGCCTTTCGCAATCCGAAATCCTATTTTCACCGTTATTCCACGCTCACCGACAAGGAAGCGCACGAGACGGCCTCGCGGATCTGGGATACCATAAACCTTGTGAATCTTCGCGAAAACATCCTGCCGACCAGGCCCCGTGCCGATCTCGTCCTGCGCAAGGGCGCGGATCACTTCATTCGAAGCGTTTTCCTGCGGAAGCTATAACAGCCCCATGGCTTGTGCGTGTTCCCGAAGGTTGATTTCGGGCCGCGCCCCGATGTGGGATATCACCTCCGCTGCCGCCAGTGAGCCGAGCCTCGCGGCTTCCACCAGTGGCTTGCCACGGGTATAGCCGACCAGGAAACCCGAGGCGAAGAGATCGCCCGCACCGGTGACGTCGGCCACCCTGTTCACCGGAAAGGCAGGGCTTTCGCGCAGTTCCTCGCCGTTCACCACGACACAGCCCTTCTCCGATCGCGTCACCACCGCGATCGGGCAGTCTTGAGAAATCGCCCGCACCGCCGCACCGAAATCCCGTGTCTCGTAGAGGGCCGTGATCTCCGCCTCGTTGGCGAAGACGATGTCGATGTCGTTGCGGATCAGCTCGAGGAAGCTGTCCCTATGGCGTTCGACGCAGAACGAATCGGAGAGGGTGATCGACGTCTTGCGCCCAGCGGCGCGCGCAATCTGCGCCGCAAGCTTGAAGGCCTCCTTGGCCTCGGGCCTGTCCCACAGATAACCTTCCATGTAGGTGACCTCGGCGGCTTCGACCGTTTTCCTGTCCACGTCCCTGGTCGTGAAGTTCACGCATGCGCCCAGATAGGTATTCATCGTGCGCTCGCTGTCGGGCGTCACCAGGATGAAGGAGCGCGCCGTGGCGGGCCCGTCCTCGGCAGACGGAGTGTCGAAAGCGACGCCTTGCGCCCGCATGTCGTGCCGGAAGATGGCGCCGAGCTGGTCGGCTTTCACCTTGCCGAAATAGGCGGCCCGGCCACCGAGCGAAGCGACGCCTGCGGCCGTGTTGCCGGCCGATCCTCCGGAAATCTCGATCGCCTGCCCCATTGCGGAATAAAGCGCTTCGGCGCGTGCCTCGTCGATGAGGTTCATCGAGCCCTTCACCAGGCCTTGTCCGGTCACGAAATCCTCATCCACCCTCGCGATGACATCGACGATTGCATTTCCAAGACAAAGGACGTCGAAGCGGGAATTCGTCATGAAGGTCTCCAGCGAACTGATCCGCTTGCCCTAGCGAAGGCGGCTTGCGCTGGCAAGTCGGGGTGATTACTTGAAGGCCATGCTGACGGCTGCCATCAAGGCTCTGGGCGATCTCTTCTCGCCCGAATTTCGCGCGGTGTTGTTCAAGGCGGTGGGGCTGACCATTGCCCTGTTCATTGGCGTGCTCGTCCTCGTCGAGGTGCTTCTCGTAGCACTCACGCAGTTCTCCTGGCCCTGGGCGGACTGGGTCCTTGGCATTGGAACGGGAATCGCCCTGATCATCGGCTTCTTCTTCCTCATGTCACCCGTGACGGCGGCATTTGCCGGCCTGTTCCTCGACCAGGTGGCCGAGAAGGTGGAGGCCCGTCACTATCCCTTGGACCCGCGCGGCACTTCCCTCCCCGCGGGCCGTGCCATCGTCATGGCGGTGCAGTTCTTCCTCGTGGTGTTGGTCGTGAACCTCGCCGTCCTGCCGGTGGTTCTTTTCGGGGTCGGCGCCGTAGCGCTCATTGCGGCCAATGCCTATCTGCTGAGCCGTGAGTATTTCGAGATGGTAGCGATGCGACACATGCCAGCGGAAGAAGCGAAGATCCTCAGGCGGGAGAACGGCCCATCGATATTCCTTGCGGGTCTCCTTCCGGCGGCCCTGTCGCTTGTGCCTGTCGTCAACCTCGCGGTGCCACTCTTCGCCACCTCCTTTTTTACCCATCTCTTCAAGTCGGCGCGGGCGTCTTCGGCCTGAACCGGCATATGTCCGCGATCAGGCAGCGCCAGCACTCGGGCCGGCGCGCCTTGCAGACATAGCGCCCGTGCAGGATCAGCCAGTGATGGGCATGCCGGGCATAGGACGCGGGCACGATCCTGAGGAGCCGGGCTTCGACCTCCGAGGGGTTCTTGCCCGGCGCCAGCCCGGTACGGTTGCCGAGGCGGAACAAGTGCGTGTCGACGGCAATTGTGGGATGGCCGAAAGCGGTGTTCAGCACCACATTCGCGGTTTTCCGCCCGACCCCCGGCAGCGCTTCGAGCGCGTCCCGGTCATCGGGGACCTGGCCACCATGTCTTTCAATCAGCCGCTGCGAGAGGGAGATCACGTTTTTGGCCTTGCCCCGGAAAAGGCCAATGGTCTTGATCATCTCCCGCAGCGTATCCTCGCCCAGAGCCACCATCTTCTGAGGGGAGTCGGCGATGGCGAAAAGGGGGCCGGTGGCGCGGTTCACGCCCTCGTCTGTGGCCTGCGCCGAAAGCACCACGGCCACGAGCAACGTATAGGGGTTCACGAAGTGGAGTTCTCCCCGCGGTTCGGGGTTGGCTGCCTCGAAGCGGCGGAAGATCTCCTCCACCTCCCCGGGCTTCAGACGGGTGGCTCTTGTCATGACTCTCCTGTTTCCTTATGTGCGCAGAGGTAGAGCAGATCGATGGACATGAGCAACGGCAAAGCCTGGCAGGCGACACTGACCCCGCACCGGAGCCTTACCCGCCAGGGATTCCTCATCGTCATGGGTCTCGTGGCAGCCGTCAATCTCGCCGTGGGCGCACTTTTCATGGCAATCGGCGCCTGGCCAGTCGCCGGTTTCGCCGGTCTGGACGTGCTGCTGATCTGGTGGGCATTCCGCGTCAATTTCGCCGATGCACGGCAAGTCGAGCGGATCAGCATCACTGATCACGAACTGGTATTGGACCGGTTGCGAGAGAACCGTCCACCCGAGCGCCAGCGGTTCGTCCGGCGGTGGGTGCGGATCGAACTCGAGGAGGACCGGGATCGGGAACTCATCGGAAGGTTGCTGCTGGTCTCCGGTTCGACCCGCGTGGCGGTGGGTGACTTCCTGGCCCCCGAGGAGCGCAGGACCCTTGCCTCCGCCCTGCGTGCGCAATTGGCAATACCCCGCATCTGATCGGTTTTCGGGTGGGCAGGCCCTGCGAAGGGCAGTAGCTTTGCCGCATGAGAGAGACATTCACCATGAACCTGAAGGAGGCGGCGCACGATTATGAGATCGTCCGCCGAAACCTCGATTACCTGAGGGAACACTGGCGCGAGCAGCCGTCCCTCGAAGCGTTGGCCGAGATGAACGGGGTGAGTTCCGCTCATCTGCAGCGGCTGTTCATGCGCTGGGCCGGGCTCAGCCCCAAGGCCTTCGTGCAGGCGCTGACGATCGACCATGCCCGCAAGCTCCTGAGGAATTCGGCAAGCGTGTTGGACACCGCATATGAGGTGGGCCTGTCGGGTCCGGGCAGGCTGCATGACCTATTCGTGACCCACGAGGGGATGACCCCCGGCGCCTACAAGGCCCGCGGCAAGGGCATCACGATCCGCTATGGCTTTCACGACTGTCCTTTCGGCAAGGCTATCTTGATGATGACGGATCAGGGCATTTGCGGCCTTGCCTTCGCCGATGAGGGCCAGGAACAGGCAAGCTTCGCGGACATGCGCAACCGCTGGCCGGAAGCCGCCTTCGTCGAAGACCAGGCCGGCACCGGCCCCCATGTGGCACGAATCTTCAATCCGTCACGCTGGAAGGCCGAGCAGCCTCTCCGTATCGTCTTCATCGGTTCCGAGTTCGAGACACGGGTCTGGCAGACTCTTCTGAAAATCCCCATGGGCGGGGCGACGACATACTCCGACATTGCCGGCCACATCGGAAATCCACGCGCCTCCCGCGCTGTCGGCGCAGCGGTGGGGCGAAACCCGATTTCCTTCGTGGTGCCCTGCCATCGCGTGCTCGGAAAGTCTGGCGGGCTCTGCGGCTATCATTGGGGGCTCACCCGCAAGCAGGCGATACTGGGCTGGGAAGCTGGCCTGGTTTCCGGCGGAGCCGAGGCGGCCTGAGCTCTAGCTGGCGGATTTCCGCAGCCGCACGATGATGTCCACGCGGTCGATTTCGGTGCCGGGTGGCAATGGCGGCAGCCCCTTCACCTCGATCTCGCTGGTCCCGATGTCAACGAGCGACTCGGAGTCCTCGAGATAGTAATGGAAGTGATTCGACGTATTGGTGTCGAAAAACGTCCGGTCCCCCTCGAAGGCCACTTCGCGCAGCAGCCCGGCTGCCTTGAATTGATTGAGCGTGTTGTAGACGGTAGCCAGGGAAACGTCGATCTTCGCCGCAAGAGCTTCCTGGTGCAGCGATTCGGCACTTACATGCCTGTCCCCTGCGCCGAACAGGATGGCAGCCAGCGACAGCCTCTGCCGGGTAGGACGCAACCCGGCCAGCCGGAGCCGCTCTGCCAATTCCTTGTCCTGCTTGTTCATCTTGCCGGTCCTTATATGCGAAAACCCTTTAGCAAGGCAATCTTGGCACCAGTGCGGCGGCGAATTCGTGCCCAAACCGGACTTGGACCGGATATTTCCCTGTGATAGGAACGGCGGAACCGGGTTCACCGGGTGGAGTTTGGGGCCCAGAGGCAGAATGCGCGAATCGAAGTCGAGCTATGATTACGAAGACCTCCTGGCCTGCGGGCGCGGAGAGCTCTTCGGGCCCGGAAACGCCCAGTTGCCGCTGCCCCCGATGCTGATGTTCGACCGGATCACCGAGATCAAGAAGGACGGAGGCGCTGCTGGCCTTGGCAAGGTCGTCGCCGAGTTCGACATCAAGCCGGATCTCTGGTTCTTCCTCTGCCATTTCAAGGGTGATCCAGTCATGCCGGGCTGCCTCGGGCTTGACGCGCTCTGGCAGATGACCGGCTTCTTCCTCGGCTGGCTCGGAGAGCCGGGCAGGGGCCGCGCCCTGGGGGTGGGAGAGGTCAAGCTCACCGGCATGGTCACCCCGCTCGTCAGGAGGGTCACCTATGAGGTGGAGATCACCCGCCTGGTCCTTCGCAAGCTCAAGATGGCGGTTTCAAACGGGATCATGAAGGCCGACGGAGAAACGGTCTATCAGGTCACCGATATGAAGGTGGGGCTGTTCCAGCCCGCGACCTGAGAAAGGAAGCAACATGCGGCGTGTCGTCGTCACGGGTCTCGGCATCGTGTCGAGCATCGGAAACAATGTGCAGGAAGTGCTGAATTCGCTCTATGAGGCGAAATCCGGAATCGTGAAGGCGCAGGACTACGAGAGGCTCGGTTTCCGCTGCCAGGTGCACGGGGCGCCGAGTTTCGATCTCGAAACCGTGGACCGCCGCGTGCGCCGGTTTATGGGTGATGGCGCGGCCTGGAACTACGCCGCCATGCAGCAGGCAATCGTCGATTCTGGTCTCGAGGAAAGCGACATCAAGCACGATCGTACGGGCATCATCATGGGCTCTGGCGGACCCTCGACCCGTACCATCGTACAGGCGGCGGATACGACGCGCGAGAAGGGCCCCAAACGCGTCGGCCCGTTTGCTGTCCCGGCCGCGATGTCGAGCACGAACTCGGCAACCCTCGCGACGCCGTTCGGCATCCGGGGCGTCAATTATTCGATCTCGTCCGCCTGTGCCACCTCAGCCCACTGCATTGGCAATGCCGCGGAGTTGATCCAGTGGGGCAAGCAGGACGTGATGTTCGCGGGTGGCGGCGAAGAATTGGACTGGACTCTCTCAGTCCTGTTCGACGCCATGGGCGCCATGTCTAGCAAGTACAATGACACGCCTGCCAAAGCCTCGCGTGCCTATGACAAGAATCGCGATGGCTTCGTCATCGCCGGCGGTGCGGGCACGGTGGTGCTCGAGGAGCTCGAACACGCGAAGGCCCGCGGTGCCAAGATCTACGCCGAACTCGTCGGCTACGGTGCCACTTCTGACGGTTACGACATGGTCCAGCCCTCGGGCGAAGGCGCCATCCGCTGCATGAAGCAGGCCATGGGTTCCGTCGACCGCATCGACTATATCAATCCACATGCCACCTCGACCCCGATCGGCGACAAGAAGGAAATCGAGGCCATTCGGGCCCTCTTCGGAGACAACATTCCGCCGATCTCCGGAACCAAGTCGCTGACGGGACACTCCCTCGGAGCCGTCGGCGTGCAGGAGGCGATCTACGCAATCCTGATGATGAGGAACAACTTCATCTGCGAGAGCGCCAATATCGAGGAGCTCGATCCGGAATTCGCCGACGTCCCGATCGTGCGCAAGCGCATCGACGACGCGAAGATTGACACCGTGATGTCGAACAGTTTTGGCTTCGGCGGCACCAACGCCACACTTGTATTCCAGCGCTACAACGGCTGATCACATGAGCAATTCACTGATGGCAGGCCGCCGCGGACTGATCATGGGTGTGGCGAATGACCACTCGATTGCATGGGGCATTGCCCAGCAACTTCACGCCCATGGAGCCGAGCTCGCTTTCACCTATCAGGGCGAGGCGTTTGGCCGCCGCGTGAAGCCCCTCGCGCAATCGGTCCGTTCCGACATTCTGCTGCCCTGCGACGTCGAAGACATCGCAACGGTCGACGAGGTCTTCGAGGCGCTCAAAGCCAAGTGGGGCAGCATCGATTTCGTGGTGCACGCCATCGCCTTTTCGGACAAGAACGAGCTCAAGGGCAATTACGCCAACACGAGCCGGGAGAATTTCATCCGCACCATGGTGATCTCCTGCTTTTCCTTCACTGAGATTGCTAGACGTGCAGCAGCGCTGATGCCGAAGGGCGGCGCGCTCCTGACGCTGACCTACGGCGGCTCGACCCGCGTCATGCCCAACTACAATGTCATGGGTGTGGCGAAGGCGGCACTCGAATCTTCGGTACGTTACCTTGCGGCTGATTACGGGCCGCAGGGGATCCGCGTAAATGCCATCTCTGCGGGCCCCATGCGCACACTCGCAGGAGCGGGCATCGGAGACGCGCGTGCCATGTTCAGCTTTCAAAACGACCACGCTCCGCTCCGCCGCACGGTCACGCTGGAAGAGGTGGGCGGTGCCGGGCTCTATCTCCTTTCCCCACTTTCCGGTGGCGTGACCGGCGAAATTCACTACGTCGACTCAGGCTATAACATCATTTCCATGCCTCGCCCCGAGGATCTTCGGAGCGGTTTGAGCGAAGTCAAGGTCAGCTGACCTCTCCCGGTTGAAAATGCCGCTCCACTGGAGGAGCATTTTCATGCACAGGAACTGGAAGGAACTCACGACCGGGCTCAACGGGGCACTGCGCGAACTGCGCGGAGGTGCGCCAGAGGTGATGAAAGGGTTTTCAGCCATCGCGCAGGCGGCGCTGGAGCCCGGTGCGCTGAACACCAAGACCAAGGAGCTCATCGCACTCGCTATCGGAGTGGCGACGAGATGTGACGATTGCATCGCTTTTCACGCCAAGGCGGCAGCCGATCAGGGCGCAACCCGGGAGGAGATTCTCGAGGCACTGGGCATGGCAATTTACATGGGTGCAGGTCCATCGGTGATGTACGCCGCGCACGCCGTCGAGGCTTTCGCGCAATTTTCACCTGCGACCGTGGAACCGGCATAGCTATGATTCGCGGAACCGTGCCGACTCGGACTGGACGGATTCGCACACTTGCAGTACCCTTCACAAGTAGCGGCACAGTGCAGCTGCGCCAAGGCTTGTGGTGGAAAATCAGAGACCGCTTGCGGCGAGAATAAGGGCACGGCAGTTCATCTCATGAAAACCGCCTTAATCATCCCTGCCGCCAGAATAGTCTCTGACTTCGAGATAAACACACTCTCCAAGTTTCGTGAGCTTACGCCCGGTGTCACCTTCTTTCTGGTGCAGATTGGTCGATCGGCGCCGGAAAATGCAGGTGAGTTTGAGCGTACCATCTCGTTACCGCTGGAAGAGAGCCAGGTGGATGCTGCATCGTGCATCGGCATGCAACTCGCCCTCAACGAGGGCTTCACCAGTGTTGGAACGTTGCGCAGCCTGACCTCAGTCGATCTCGCTGTATCGGCGAAGGTCTTGCGAGAATTGGAGGAAGGGTCATCTGACGTCGTTGTCGTCAGGCAGGCAGGCCGCTCGGACGGCACGCTGTTTGTTTCGCAAAGAGCAGCGTTTGCGTGTTCCTTTTGGCAGGCCCTGTCAAAGGATCTCATCGATGACAGGTTGGACATCGTTCATCAACTGTGTCAGCTCACCAACCGCACACTGCATGTCGTCACTGAGAAGATCGTTGGAACAATGCGGCCATACGTGCCGAGATATGGCACGAACGTTGCCTTGGCGAAGCATGCCTCGGCTCTGTCCCGGCTGATCGGGATCCGCATCGGCGGATGGTGGGCACCGAAATCGAGTCCTGTTTCGAAAGTCGCCGTCATCACTCCCTACTACAAGGAGCCCGCTTCGGAACTGGAGAGATGCCTTGTGAGTGTTCGCAACCAGACCTACCCCTGCGATCACTTCATGATCTCCGATGGCTTCCCCAGCGAAGCGGTCGACCAATCTCGTGCCATTCACATCAAGCTGGGCGTTGGTCATTCCGACAATGGAAACACTCCGCGATATGTCGGAGGACTGGTAGCACTTGCAGGTGGATATGATGCGATCGCCTACCTCGATGCGGACAACTGGTTCGAGAGCAACCATATTCAGACGCTGATCGAGACCCAGCATCGCACACATGCGAACGCTGTTTGTTCGTTGCGGAACATCTATCTGCCGGATGGCTACAAGCTTCCAGACTGCGACCGGGAAGATCTCCTTCGGCTTCACGTCGACACATCCTGCTATCTCTTGACGCACGATTGCGAGTACATAGCGCATCTATGGGGGCAAATGCCCCAGTCCTGGGGCCCGGTGTGCGACAGGATCGTGTTCTCTGCTCTGCAGGGAATGAACCTGGCGTGGACTGATCAGAGAACGCTGAATTTCAAATCCAACTATGCTGCGCATTACCGCAAAGCGAGTCGGCCCGTTCCCGAAAAGACACATGATATCCCCGAAGGCTTGTGGCGGAAACTGCTCAGAGCAAATCGCGAGACCGCGGCGATCGCTACCAGCCGGATGGGGCGCATCATCGAAATTGTCAACCCGTATAGAGGACAGCAGGCGGCGGCAAGACTGAGGAACGCCAATGCGCTTTGATCTGGCGTTCTATCGGTCGATGTAGTTGTGCTTCTCCAGGGATGTGATTGACGGATTTCGACCGTTAAGGGGATTGTCGGGGTTCCAAGCCAGTTTTGTTTCGTAAAAGCGGGTGGCCAGAGCATCATACATGACGAGACGCCCTGCCAAGCTGTCACCGATTCCGAGAACTTCCTTGACCACCTCCATGGCCTGCATGGATCCCAGGATGCCAGGCAGTGCACCGAGGATGCCAGCCTCTTCGCAGGCGGGAAACAAGCCCCGTGGTGGGAGTTCACCCATCAGACAACGATATGTCGGCCAGGGCGTCCCGTCAGGGGAGGTCTCGTGCGGCTTGAAGGTGGAAATCTGGCCATCGAACTGCCCCACGGCGGCTGAAACCAACGTTTTCCCAGCAAGGAAGCACGCATCGCTCACGAGATAGCGGGTCGGGAAATTGTCGCAGCCATCGGCAATGACATCGTAGGCTGAAACGATAGCAAGAGCGTTGTCCGCAGTGATGCGGTGATCGTGCTCGACCACATGGACATGCGGGTTAAGTCCTTGAATCGCCTCTCGGGCGCTGGCGGTTTTTGCGACACCCACCCGCGGCGTCGTGTGGATGATCTGGCGCTGCAGGTTGGAAATACTCACCGTGTCGTGGTCGACGATGCCGATGGTGCCGATTCCGGCGGCTGCGAGATAATAAAGCAGAGGAGCACCAAGCCCGCCCGCGCCGACGACCAGCACCTTTGCTTCCTTCAGTCTGTTTTGGCCGGGTCCGCCAACCTCGTGCAGCACCAGATGGCGAGCATAGCGGTCGATCTCGTCGGAAGAGAGCGCCATCAGCGCGATCCGGATGAGCCGAAGCCGCTAGCGCCGCGGGGCGTATTTTCGAGAACCTCGACTTCCTTCCAGCCGATTCTGGTCACCGGAGCCACCACCAACTGGGCAATGCGGTCACCACGGGCGATCACGAAGCTCTGCTGTCCATGGTTGATGAGAGGAACCTTCACCTCGCCCCGGTAGTCACAGTCGATAGTGCCGGGCGCATTGAGAACGGTGATCCCGTGCTTGACCGCAAGACCGGAGCGCGGCCGCACCTGTGCCTCGAAACCTTCAGGCACGGCAATTGCAATGCCCGTCGCCATGAGGCGGCGCTCACCCGGTTTTAGGGTCGCGTCCTCCGCGGCACGCAAATCCATGCCCGCGGCTCCGGCGGTCTCATAGACCGGCAGCGGCAGGTCTTCGCCATGCGGCAGGCGCTTGATTTCGACCTCCGTCATCCGCTCGGCCCCTGCTGCTTAATCAGCATCCCCGCAAGACGCTCCATGAGCCGGCCAGCCACCTCGTCCTTGCTCATTTCCGGCCAGTTCTCCGTGCCTGACTCCGAAACGAGGTGCACAGTATTGCGATCGCCGCCGAGCACGCCCGAATCCCGCCGGACATCATTCGCCACGATGAGGTCGCAACCCTTCTTCCTGAGTTTCTGGGTCGCATGCTCCACAACATTCTCAGTTTCGGCTGCAAACCCCACCACGATTTCCGGCCGATTGCCGGAGCGTGAGATCGTGGCGAGTATGTCCGGGTTTTCGGCAAGTGTCAGGGTGGGCGGGCCGGCCGCACTTTTCTTGAGCTTCTGGCCGGCCTGGGCCGCCACCCGCCAATCCGCCACCGCGGCTGTGAAGATGGCGATGTCGGCAGGCAATTCGTCTGTGGTCGCCGCCAGCATGTCTTCAGCGGTTTCGACGGGAATCATCTGTACGCCCGGAGGAATGGCGAGCGAGACGGGACCTGAGACGAGAACGGTTTCCGCCCCGAGTTCGGCCGCAGCCCGGGCGATGGCATAACCCTGCTTGCCGGAGGAATGATTGGAAATGAACCGCACCGGATCGATCGGCTCGCGCGTGGGTCCTGCCGTTATCACGACCTTTCGCCCGGCGAGTGGCTGCGTCCTGGGCTTCAGCATGTCGACGATCGCATCGACGATTTCACCGGGCTCAGCCATCCGGCCCGCCCCGAACTCGCCGCAGGCCATCTCGCCGTCATTGGGTCCAACCAACCCGACGCCGTCGCGCTTCAGCGCTTCCACATTACGCTGGGTGGCCCTGTGGCGCCACATCCGGACATTCATGGCGGGAGCGATCAGCACGGGCTTGTCGGTGGCGAGAAGTGCCGTGGATGCCAGATCATCGGCAAGGCCATGAGCCATCTTGGCCATGAGATCGGCAGTTACAGGCGCCACGACGAGCAGATCCGCCGCACGCGAGAGTTGGATGTGACCCATTTCGACCTCGTCCGTGAGGCTGAACAGATCCGTGTAAACCTTTCCGCCGGACAGGCTGGAAAGAGAGAGCGGAGTGACGAATTCCTCTGCGGCTTTCGTCAGAATGATGCGGACAGAAGCGCCGCGGGTTTTCAGCAGGCGCACGAGATCATGCGTCTTGTAGGCGGCGATTCCGCCCCCGATGATGAGAAGGACCGTCTTTCCGGCGAGCAATGTCATGGTGCCATTATGCCAGTATTGCGCCGCGTCTGCCAGCCGCCCTCAGACGGCAAGCTGAATGGCAATCACCGCGAGCGAGATCGCACCGATGGCCATCCAGATCCGCGCCCAGCGGCTGTGCCGGCTCTGTGCCCTCGCGAGTTGGTCGGTGGTTTCGCTGTCGAGTCGCAGCCCCCCGTTATTGGCCATCTCGGAAAGCATCCGAGTTGCCCGTCTGGCATCGTCCAACACCGCCGGAAGCCCGGTCAATAGCCTTCCGAAAGAAGCTGAGGCCTCTTCCAGCCGCCCTGCCGGCCCCAGCTTGCGCTCGATCCAGCTTCGGACCACCGGTTCGGCCGTCACCCACATGTTGAGATTGGGATTGAGCGTGCGCGCCACACCCTCGACCACGACCATGGTCTTCTGCAGGAGTAGCAGTTGCGGCTGCGTCTGCATATTGAACTGCGCAGTCACCTCGAAGAGCTGGGTGAGGAGGCGGGCCATCGAGATTTCGTTCGCGGGCCTGTCCATGATCGGCTCGCCGATGGACCGGATCGCCTGCGCGAACACGGCAGGGTCATGCTCATGCGGCACGTAACCCGCCGCGAAATGAACCTCGCTCACACGAGCATAGTCGCGGGTGATGAAGCCATAGAGGATCTCCGCAAGAAACATGCTTTCTTTCGGCCCCAGTCGACCAACGATGCCGAAATCCACGGCCACGAGATTTCCCGACTGGTCGACGAACAGATTGCCCTGGTGCATGTCGGCGTGAAAGAAACCGTCGCGTATGGCCTGCCGAAGAAAGCTCTGGATCACCGTATCGCCGAGCCGGACGAGATCGAAGCCTTGCTCCCTGAGGCTCTCGATATCCGAGATTGGCGTGCCGTCGATCCACTCCGTCGTCAGCACGTCGCGGCCGGTGCGCTCCCAGTCGACCTTGGGCACGCGGAAGCAGGGATCGTCCTTCGTGTTCTCCGCCATTTCCGACAGGGCTGCGGCTTCCATGCGGAGATCGAGTTCCTGCTTCATCGACTGTTCGAGCATCCGCACCGCGGCCACCGGCCGCAGCCTCCGGCCCTCCGCACTGAACCGCTCGACCAGCCGGGCTGCGAAATAGTAGCTCGCGGTGTCGGCGGCGAAGCGCTTGCCGACACCGGGCCTGAGGACCTTCACCGCCAGCACCCGTCCGTCGGGCGCCACCGCCCTGTGCACCTGCGCGATGGAGGCTGCGGCCACTGGTGGACCAAACTCTGAAAACAGCCGGTCGACGCGGGCACCCAATGTCTCGTGCACTGTTTCCATGGCAACGTCTGTCGGGAACGGCGGCAATCTGTCCTGCAGTGCCTTGAGTTCGAAAGCGCGCTTCGGGCCCACCAGGTCGGGCCGCGTCGCGAGGAACTGTCCGAGCTTGATGTAGCTCGGTCCGAGGGAAGAGAGCGCCGCGACAACGGCATTCTCGCCGTTCTTTTCAGGCCTGTGGGTGCCGAACTTCGCGGCGGCGAGGCCAAGCCGGGCAGAAAAGGGCAGCTGCTTCAGCTGCTCCGGCGTCATCAGGGCATCGTAGGCGGCAAGCGTCCGGCCGGCGCGAAGAAGGGCGAAACTGTGCCGGATGCTCGAAAACATCAGATGCGCCAGCCCGAATGGATCGCCACCACCCCGCCCGTCATGTTGCGAAATGTTGCCCTGGCGAAGCCCGCATCCTCGATCATCGCCTTGAAATCATCCTGCTTGGGAAACATGCGTATCGACTCGACGAGATAGCGATAGGGTTGGCCATCCCCCGTCACCACCTTGCCCACCGCGGGGATCACGGCAAAGGAATAGGCGTCATAGATCTTGTCGAGCAGCGGGACGTCGACCTGGCTGAATTCCAGGCAAAGAAAGCGGCCACCCGGTTTCAGCACGCGATAGGCTTCCCGAAGCGCCTTGTCGATGTGCGTCACGTTGCGTATGCCGAACGCGATCGTGTAGCCGTCGAAACTCTTGTCAGGAAACGGCAGGGCCTCGGCATTGCCCACGCTGAAGGCGCAGCGCCCCAGCAATCCCTCGGCTTCGGCGCGCTTCCTTCCTTCGCCGACCATCTCGGGAGAGATGTCCGCCACGGTCACCCGAACGTTCGGGCCTCCAGCCCGCAGGATGCGGAAGGCGACATCGCCCGTCCCGCCCGCCACGTCGAGATGGCTGAAGGGAGCTTGCCCCCTCGGGGGGTTTAGCATCGCCACAAGATCGTCCTTCCACAGCCGGTGGAGGCCGCCCGACATCAGGTCGTTCATCTGGTCGTAACGCTCGGCGACCCTGGAGAACACGTCGTTGACGAGGCCCTGCTTTTCCCTTTCGCCCACCCGGCGAAAACCGAAGGCCACATCCTGCTCGCTCGTCTTGTCAGTCATGGGCAAATCTTAGCCGGAAAGCCTTACCGTTTCAGCATCGTCTTGAGTTCGCCCAGTCGCATGGCGCCGGTCAGGTGCGCTACGGCGAAATAGCTGGCAGCGCCCCCAGTCACCAGCAGCAGCAACCCCCAAGCGGCGGCGAGAAAACCGGCGTTCTCGACATAATTCTCCCGGAGCAGCCACATTCCGCCAAGCAGCAGACCTCCCATCACCGCCGCTGACAGCAGGATCCGCGGCAGCCGCTGGCGCGATCTCTCGTCAAGCGTGAAAAGTCCCCGCCTGGACAGGGTGAACGCCAGGAGCCCGGTATTGACCCATGCCGAGATCGAGGTGGCGAGTGCAATACCGACATGGCCGAGCCACTGCGAAAGAATGAGGCTTCCTGCGATGTTCACCGCCACGGAGACAATGGCGTAGCGCATGGGAGTCTTGGTATCCTCGCGTGCATAAAATCCCGGCTGGAACACCTTGGAGAGGGAAAAAGCCGGAAGCCCGAAGGCGAAGGCAAGGAGGGCCGGCGCCACCGCGAGAGTGTCCGCCCGGGTGAAGGCGCCATGCTCGAACATGGTATGGATGATCGGGGCGGGAATCGCCATGAGCGCAATCGCTGAGGGCAGCGTCAGGAACATGGAAAGCTCGAGCGCCCGGTTCTGGCTGTTGAGGGCTCCGGCCTCGTTGCCCGCCCTGAGCTTGCGCGAGAGGTCCGGAAGCAGCACCACGCCGATTGCCACCCCGATGACGCCCAGCGGAAGCTGATAGAGGCGGTCGGCATAATAGAGATAGGCCACGGCGCCGTCGATGGTGGTCGCCAGCATGGTGGCGACCACCAGGTTGATCTGCATCACCCCACCGGAGACGATCCCGGGAACGGAAAGCGCGATGACCCGCGTCACGTCTGGCGTGACCTTCGGCCACCGCGGCACGAGCGGCATGCCGGCCCGCCGGCACGCCACCGCAAGGAGAGCGTACTGCGCCACGCCAGCGGCGAAGATGCCCCAGGCAAAGATATAGCCCGTGGCAGGCGTATTCCCGGTGCCGAGCACCCAGGCCACTCCGTTCGATGCAATCATCACCACGTTAAGCAGGATCGGCGCTGCCGCTGCGGCAGTGAACCTGTTGAGGCTGTTCAGCACGCCCGACTGCAGGGCAGTGAGCGACATGAACAGAAGATAAGGAAAGCAGATGCGCGTCAGATCGACGGCGAGATCGAACTTCTCCCCCTCTCCCGAAAAACCTGGTGCGATGACATGGATCACCAGCGGCATGGCAATCATGGCAAGGGCCGAGAACAGCAGGAGCCATGCCAGCAGCACCGAAAAGACTTCTATGGCGAAGGTCCGCGCCTTGGCTTCTCCTTCACCTTCGACCCGCTTGGCGAAGAGCGGCACGAAGGCATTGTTGAAGGCGCCTTCGGCAAAGAGCGCGCGGAAGAGGTTTGGGAATCGCTGTGCTACGAAAAAGGCTTCAGCCACGGTGCCGGTGCCCAGCGTGAAGGCAATCAGCTGGTCGCGGATGAAGCCGAGAACTCGGCTGATCAATGTGAAGCCACCCACCGTTGCCGCAGATTTGAAGAGCGACATGGTTTTCAGGCCTTCGCTGCTGGGGGCTGAGGCGGCTTCAAGACATGCCCGAGGGCGTGCTCGATCTGTTTGTGCCGCGTGGCGTTCTCGATCTTGGCGCCGGTGAGATCCGTCACGTAGAAGACGTCGATCGCTTTCTCGCCGAAGGTGGTGACGTGTGCCGAGGCGATGTTGAGGTTGAGCTTGTAGAGCGCCTCGGTGAGATCATAGAGGAGGCCGATCCTGTCGAGCCCGTTGATCTCGATCACCGTGAAACGGTTGGAGGAGTGGTTGTCGATGATGACGCGCGGCTCGACCGTAAAGGCTCTTATGCGTTGCTGGGGCTTGTAGGCGCGCGCCACCGCCTCCTTCAGCCACAGTTCTCCACGCAGCGCTTTGCGAACGAGCTCGGCGATGCGCTCGCCGCGGCGCATCTCGTCTTCTTCGGAGGAGAACTCGCGCTGGATCAGGATGGTGTCGAGCGCCATCCCGTCGGTTGTCGTGAAGATCTGTGCGCCGGCGATGTTGGCACCGGCGGCCGCGCAGGCGCCCGTGATGAGTGCCAGCAACCGCGGGTGGTCGGGCGCATAGATTGTGAGTTCCGTGATGGCGGTGAAGGCATCGGTCTCGATACCGGTGACGACGCTTTTCGGGGGCGCTTCGGAGATCAGCTGGGCGTGCTTCACCTGTTTTGCTGTCGTCGTGCCAAGCCAGTAGGCGTCATAGTGGCGTGCAGCGTACAGTATCTTCTCGTTCTCGCTCCACTTCCTCATGTGTGCGAAGAACGCTGCCTGCGACTCGGCGATCCGATCCTTGCGGGAGACGGCGGTGTGGCCACCTGTCAGCACAGGCTCCGCTTCGGCATAGAGCGTGCGGAGGAGCTGCCCCTTCCAGCCGTTCCATACGCCCGGACCTACGGCACGGATGTCGGCGACTGTGAGGATCACCAGAAGTTTCAGCCTTTCGAGGCTCTGCACCACGGAACAGAAGTCGAGAATGGTCTTGAAGTCGTTGAGGTCACGCATCTGCGCCGTTTCGCTCATCAGCAGATGGTGCCGGATGAGCCAGGCCACGGTCTCGGTTTCGGAGGCAGTGAGCCCCAGCCTGGGGCAGAGTTCAAGAGCGATCCGTTCCCCTGCGACCGAGTGATCCTCCTTCCGTCCCTTGGCGATGTCGTGCAGGAACACGGCGACATAAAGGAGCCGCCTGCTGGTGATGGTCGGGAAAATGGCGGTCGACAGCGGATGGTCTTCGGAGAGATGGCCGCTTTCGATGGCCGAGAGGTGCCCAACCGCGCGAATAAGATGCTCGTCGACCGTATAATGATGGTACATGTTGAACTGCATCATGGCGACGATGCGTCCAAAGGGGGGGATGAAGCGGCCGAGCACGCCTGCCTCGTTCATCATGCGCAGCACGATCGCAGGATCCTGGCTCGTGGTCAGCAACTCAAGGAAAATGGCATTGGCCTCAGGGTCATCGAGTATGCCGCGGATGAGACCGAGCGACTTTCGCAGCTGCTTGATGGCGTCGGGATGAATCTCAGCTCCATGCCGCCCCGCTGCGGCGAAGAGGCGGATCATGTTCACCGGATCCTCTTCAAAAACATCCGGCGCGCACGGAACAACACGGCCGCTTTCGATCCGGAAGGAGGGAGCATCCCGCAGCGTGCCTGAGGTTCTCGTGATCAGCCGACCGAGAACCCTGCCCAGCACCGGCACCTCCTTGACCTGGCGAGCCTCGAGGCTCGCACAGAGGATGCGCGTGAGGTCTCCCACGTCCTTTGCCACGAGGAAATAGTGCTTCATGAAGCGCTCGACATGCTTCAGGCCGCCATGTGCCTTGTACCCCAGACGCTCGGCGATGTCGGACTGACGGTCAAAGCTCAGGCGGTCATTGCCGCGCTTCGATAGAAAATGCAGGTGGCAGCGAACAGCCCACAGGAAGCGCTCGCACTTCTTGAAGGTCGAAAGCTCCTCGCGGGAAAAGGCACCTTTTTTCGCGAGTTCATCAGTGGAGTTGGTGGCGTAGAGATACTTGGCGATCCAGAACAGCGTGTTGAGATCTCGCAGTCCTCCCTTGCCATCCTTCACGTCGGGCTCGACGAGATAGCGGCTTTCGCCCACCTTGAGGTGACGGTGATCTCGCTCGGCGAGCTTGTCGGCGATGAACTCTTTGGCACCCGAGGAGACGATTTCGAGTCGGAAGTCCGCGACCAGCCTCTCGAACAACTTCTCATCTCCGCATATGAAGCGTGCCTCGAGAATGGCGGTGAGTATCGTGTTGTCCGATTTCGCCAGCCTGATGCATTCGTCGATGCTGCGCGTCGCGTGGCCGACCTTCTGGCGGGTGTCCCACAGGCAATAGAGGATGAACTCCACCATGCCCTGCACCCGAGCTGACTGGCGGGCGGGTAACAGGAAGAGGAGGTCGATATCGGAGCCCGGCGCCAGCGTGCCCCGCCCATATCCCCCGACCGCGACCACGGCGATCCGCTCTTCCGCCAGGGCGGCGGGAAAGAGTTCCGAGGTGGCCAGCTCGAACAGGCTGCGGATGATTTCATCCTCCGCTCGGCTGAGAAATTCCGCGCAGCGCGTTCCGTCGCCGTCGGCGATAAGCTGCCGCTCGGCACGCGCATGGGCCTGCTCCAGGCACGCCTTCAGGACCGCGACGACCGCGGGTCGCAGGGTCGATTGCTCCAATCCGCTCCGGGTCCGCGCTGCCGCGAGTTGTTCCCGCAACCCCTCACGGTCGATGGACGATGGCGCGGAGAGTGGCTGCTTCATGCGGTCCCGGCTGCCAGAATAGCCTTCAGTTCATAGACAAGCGCCAACGCCTCCCGTGGCGAGAGCTCATCCGCGTGAACCTCTGCTAATCTCTTTTCCACTGCGTTTTCACGTGGCGGAGGAGGCGGGCAAGCTGCGGCGAAAAGCGGCAGCTCCTCAACAAGACCCGAAACCGGCACCTTGCCGCCCTCGCGCTCGAGCCGCTCCAGAACCTTCCGAGCGCGGCTGATGACGGTAGCGGGAAGGCCGGCGAGCCGGGCCACGTGGATTCCGTAGGAACGGTCGGCGACGCCCGCCACCACCTCGTGCAGGAAGATGATCTCATCCTGCCACTCCCGAACCTTCATCGTCGCATTGGCGAGGTGTGGGAGCTTCGCTCCAAGCTGGGTCAGTTCATGATAATGGGTGGCGAACAGCGTGCGGCACCTGTTTACGCCATGAAGATGCTCGAGCGTCGCCCAGGCGATGGATAGACCATCATAGGTCGCCGTGCCGCGGCCGATTTCGTCGAGGATGACGAAGGAGCGTTCGGTCGCCTGATTCAGGATCGCGGCTGTCTCGACCATCTCCACCATGAAGGTGGAGCGCCCGCGCGCGAGGTCATCGGCAGCCCCGACACGGCTGAACAGACGGTCGACGGCACCGAAATGGGCCTCCGCCGCCGGAACGAAGGAACCCATCTGTGCCATGATCACGATGAGTGCGTTCTGGCGCAGATAGGTGGACTTGCCTGCCATGTTGGGGCCAGTGAGAAGGCAGAGCCGCTTCTCCTCGCCCGAGATCTCGCAGTCATTCGCCACGAAAGAACCCGCGGCCCCCTCCTGGAGCGCTGCCTCGACGACCGGGTGCCGTCCTGCCTTGATGGTGAAACGGGTGGACCCGTCGACGCGCGGCCTGACATAACGGCGCCGCTCGGCCACTTCGGCGAGAGCTGCCGACGCATCGAGCTGTGCGGCCGCGTCCGCGACCCGCGAGAGAAGATCGCGGCGGTTCGTTACTCGGGCAGCAAGGCCAGCAAAGATTTCCTGTTCGAGTGCCAGGGCCCGTTCTCCGGCGGCAGCGATGCGCTGGTCGAGGGAGGAAAGTTCGGCCGTGACGAAGCGAACGGCGCTCGCCACCGTTTGCCGGTGAATGAACGGTTCATCACCTCCGGCCCTTTGCAACGCCGGCGCAGCCGAGACGGGAACCTCGATGAAGTAACCCAGGACGTTGTTGTGCTTTACCTTGAGCGACTTTGCGCCCGTCCGCTCGCAATAGCGGGCCTGCAATCCGGCGATCACGTGGCGCGTCTCGTCCCGTAGTGCGCGGTTTTCGTCAAGTTCGGTCGAATAGCCGGCCCTGATGAAACCGCCGTCGCGCGCGAAGGGCGGCAGCTCTTCGGCAAGCGCGCGGTCGAGGTCCTGCGCGAGGTCCAGATCGCTCCAGCCCAGCGTATCGGCCATGTCGCCCAGACCCTGCGGCAGACCGCCAATTCCGGCGCTTGCGTCGAGCCGCCGGGCAAGGCCCGCCGCCGTGACCAGCGCATCGCGGATCGATGCGAGGTCGCGCGGGCCGCCGCGTCCCACCGCAATGCGCCCCAGCGCGCGCTCGAGGTCGGGCATGGCTGCGAGCCCGCGCCGAACATCCTCGCGAAGTCCCGGATCGTTCACGAAATGCGAGACCTCGTCGAGGCGGCTGGCGATGGCATAGGGGTCGCAGAGCGGATTGGAAAGGCGCGAGGCTATGCAGCGCGACCCCGCGGCTGTGACTGCAAAGTCGATGACGGAAAGAAGGCTGCCGCGCCTTTCTCCGGCCAAGGTCCTCGTGAGCTCCAGATTGGCGCGCGAGGCGGGATCGATCAGCAGAAGGGTTGAGGGGAGTTCGCGCCGCGGCGGACGCAGATGGGGGACACGTCCGGCCTGGGTCACGACAACATAGTCGAGGAGGCCGCCCAGCGCCGAAATCTCGGCACGCGTGAAGCTGCCGAAACCCTCGATGGCTGCCACGTCAAACTGCTGCTTGAGGCGGCGTTCGGCGACTACCGAATCGAAGCGGGCCTGCGAAAGCGGCGTGACCGGAGCCCCCGCCTTCTCGAGCAGCCCGGAGATCGCCGGGTCGGCCAGGAGTGCCTCGGGTGTGATGATCTCTCTTGGCTCGAGGCGGGTGAGATCCGCGGTGAGCCTGCCTTCGGCGGAGCACATCACGGCGAATTCGCCGGAACTGATGTCTGCCCAGGCAAGCGCGATCTCGCCGCCGGCCTTGTGGCGCGAGATGCTTGCCAGGAAATTGTGGCTGCGGGAATCGAGGAGATTGTCCTCGGTCAGCGTTCCGGGTGTGACCAGGCGGACGATGTCGCGCTTGACTACGGCCTTGGAGCCGCGCTTGCGCGCCTCGGCGGGGTCCTCCAGCTGCTCGCAGACGGCAACGCGGTGGCCCAGCCGGATCAGCTTCTGGAGATAGGCGTCGGCGGCGTGCACCGGAACCCCGCACATGGGTATGTCCTGTCCCAGATGCTTGCCGCGCTTGGTCAGGGCAATGCCGAGGGCATTGGCGGCGATCTCGGCGTCCTCGAAGAACAACTCGTAGAAGTCGCCCATTCGGAAGAACAGCAAGCTCCCCGGATTTCCCTGTTTCAGCACCAGGAACTGGGTCATGACGGGGGTGGCACGCTGGAGTGCCTCTTCCCCCGCCTCCTCATCCCTTTGTTCCGTCTCCTTCATGCGCTCTCCATAGCAGGAATCGACCAAAGGGGCACAAGCTGCCTTTTCGCAAGGCTTGAGTGTCGTCCTCGGCCTCTCTAGTCTCCCCCTGGAGCAGGAAGTTGACTTTTCAGGGCTTTGCACATGGATCAGAAACCGCGCCGTCCGACCTTCACCGACGAGGAGGCGCTGCAATTCCATCAGCGCGGCAAGCCCGGCAAGCTCGAGATCACCCCCACCAAGCCCATGGCGACCCAGCGCGACCTCTCGCTCGCCTACAGCCCTGGTGTCGCCGTTCCCGTCCGCCGGATCGCCGAAAAGCCGGAAACCGCCTATGACTACACCGCGAAGGGGAATCTGGTAGCGGTGATCTCGAACGGCACGGCGATCCTCGGGCTGGGAGATCTCGGCGCCTTGGCGTCGAAGCCCGTCATGGAAGGAAAGGCGGTGCTGTTCAAGCGCTTCGCGGACGTCGACTCGATCGATCTCGAGGTCGATACGAAGGACGTCGACCAGTTCATTTCTGCCGTGCGCTACCTCGGCCCCTCCTTCGGGGGCATCAATCTCGAGGACATCAAGGCACCGGACTGCTTCATCATCGAGCAGCGCTTGCGCGAAATGATGGATATTCCGGTCTTTCACGATGATCAGCACGGCACCGCCATCATCGCCACCGCCGGTCTCATCAATGCGCTGCATCTGACCAAGCGTGACCTCAAGACGGCAAAGATCGTTTGCAACGGTGCCGGAGCGGCCGCCATCGCCTGCGTCGAGCTGATCAAGTCGCTCGGTGTTCCGCATTCGAACGTGATCCTCGCCGACTCCAAGGGTGTGGTGTACCAGGGCCGCACGGAGGGCATGAACCAGTGGAAATCGGCCCACGCCGTGGAAACCAAGGCGCGCTCCCTCGCTGATGCGCTGGAAGGTGCCGATGTCTTCTTCGGTCTCTCGGTCGCCGGGGCTCTGACGCCGGACATGGTGAAGAGCATGGCGCCCAACCCCATTATCTTCGCCATGGCCAACCCGGACCCCGAGATTCTTCCGGAGGAGGTCCTGAAAGTGCGGAAGGACGCGATCATGGCGACGGGGCGTTCCGATTATCCGAACCAGATCAATAATGTGCTGGGCTTCCCATACATCTTCCGGGGTGCCCTAGACGTGCGCGCCCGCACCATCAACGATGAAATGAAGATCGCTGCTGCCGAGGCTCTGGCGGGACTGGCGCGCGAAGATGTGCCGGACGAGGTGGCGGCGGCCTATCACGGCTCGCGACCCTTCTTCGGGCGGGACTACCTGATCCCGGTCCCTTTCGACCCGCGCCTGATCTCGACCGTTCCGGTGGCGGTTGCCAAGGCGGCCATGGAGAGCGGTGTCGCCCGCCGCCACATCGCCGATCTTGACGAATATGCCAACGCTCTTTCGGCACGCCTCGATCCTATTGCAGGAACGCTGCAGAGCGTATTCGAAAAGGTGCGTGTGGCACCCAAGCGCGTCGTCTTCGCGGAAGGCGAGGAGGATCGGATGATCCGCGCCGCCAACAGCTTTGCCAGCGCCGGCCTGGGGCGTGCCATTCTCATCGGCCGCGAAACGGAAGTGGATAAGACTCTGGCAAGCAGCGGCCTCGAACTGCACGAGAATGTGGAAGTCCTCAATGCCCGCATTTCGGATCGCAACGTTGATTATGCAAACTTTCTCTATGATCGCCTGCAGCGGAACGGCTTCCTGTTCCGCGATTGCCAGCGCATGGTGAATCTCGACCGCAACGTGTTTGCGGCCTGCATGGTGGCGATGGGTGATGCCGATGCGCTGGTGACGGGTCTCACCCGCAACTTCTCGCTGGCTCTCGACAATGTGCGCCAGGCGATCGACCACCGCCCGGGCCACCGGCCGATCGGCGTTTCCATGGCGCTGGTCCGCGGCCGGACCGTCTTCATCGCCGACACCTCGATTCACGAGCTGCCTTCTGCGGAGGAACTGGCCGATATCGCCCTCGAAGCCGCCGGCGTGGCCCGCCGCTTCGGCTATGAGCCGCGGGTGGCTTTCCTGTCCTACTCCACCTTTGGCTATCCGCGTGGCGAGCGCGCGGAATATGTGAGGAACGCGGTGGCGGTTCTCGACCGGCGACACGTGGACTTCGAGTATGACGGGGAAATGGCGGCCGACGTCGCGCTCTCTCGCGAGGCGATGGCGCTTTATCCGTTCTGCCGGCTCACGGGGCCTGCCAACGTCCTGGTCATGCCGGCGGCGCATTCCGCCTCGATCTCCACCAAGATGTTGCAACAGCTCGGCGGCGTCACCGTGGTCGGGCCGTTGCTCACCGGGCTCGACCGCCCGGTGCAGATTGCGTCGATGTCGGCGACAGCCTCCGAGATTCTCAACCTCGCGGCCATCGCCGCCTATGACATCAACCGCTAGGCTGCCCGAAACGGGCGAAATAACGGGCGTTGATCGCTGACACCGGGAGGACGATGAGTACGTCGATGGTGTTGAACTGCTCGTCGACGACCGCCCCTTCGCCGATGTAGCAGCCGAGCCGGAGATAGCCCTTGATGAGCGGCGGCAGGTCCTTCAGGGCATGGCGCTGGTCGAGTTCATCGACGGCTGCAAGCCGGTTCATCTCGGTATAGCGCTGCGGTAGCGCCCGGACCCTCCATTCCTCTGGAGCAGCCGCATGGCGCGCCAGGAAGGTGAGGGCGAGGGCATGCTCTTCCGGATCGGTTCCCTCGAGGCTCGCGCAACCCAGCATGACGTGCATGTCGTGGGCACGCACATAATCCCAAATGCCTTGCCACAGGAGCTCGACGACAGGCTTCGTGCGAAACGGTTTCAGCACGCAGGAGCGGCCGAGTTCGAGAAAGCGGAGCTGCGGATGCGCCCGGATCAGGGGCCGAATGTCGAACTCGCTCTCGCTGTAGAAACCGCCATGTGCCTCGGCTACGTCCTGGCGTAGGAGGCGGTAGGTACCGACGAGTTCGCCATCGTCCAGCACAATGGCCTCGGGGCCCTGAGCAGCCGATGGCTGGATGACCACCAGGTGATCGCAGATCGCATCG
Organism: Aestuariivirga sp.; assembly: GCF_046294715.1. Classification (GTDB taxonomy): domain Bacteria; phylum Pseudomonadota; class Alphaproteobacteria; order Rhizobiales; family Aestuariivirgaceae; genus Aestuariivirga. The sequence goes on from NZ_JBKBKI010000002.1 coordinate 137,168, forward strand.
AAACGGTCACTGTCGATGTGCCGCTCGGCCGAATCGCCCTGTGCCGTGGCGCCGAGTTCCTCATAGAAGACCCTGTAGCGCAGGCGCTGGCAGGCCTCGATCTCCGAGGCTCCGCTGGCCTGACGCAGGATCAGGTTCCCCCGTTCAGCGCGAATGTCGGTCCTGTGTGGCAGCGTTGTTCACTCCTTTTCCGGTCTTTGCCACAGACCGCACCAGGATGAAAGTTCCCACCCCGGCTCAGGCGGCTGACTGTCGTGCGGCCACCAACCGGGCGATCGCCTCGTCGAGGTCGCGGGCGTCGAAGGGCTTCGAGAGGTGTCCGTCCATTCCTGCCGCCAGGCATTCCGCAATGTCCTCTCGCTGGGCATTTGCCGTGAGGGCCAGGATCGGAACGCGGGGTGCCTCAGTCCCGACCTCGGCGTCCCGGATGCGCCGCGTGGTTTCCAGCCCATCCAGCATCGGCATTTCGACGTCCATGATGATGAGGTCCGGCTTCATGCCGCCTGCGAGGAGGTCCAGCACTTGCTGGCCGTTGATCACATGGGTGACGACGTAGCCGGTACGCTCGAGCATGGTTTGCGCCAGGAGCGCGTTGACCGGATTGTCTTCCGCCAAGATGACCGAAATGGAAGAAGGCTGGCGCTGATGCTTGAGCAGCGCCCGCAAGTCTTGCACGGCCGAGGAGATCAAGCCATCGTCGCGCCGTGTCATCAGCCGCAGCAGTGACTGCCGCCTGAAGGGCTTCAGCAGATAGCCGGAGTAGGGAGGCGCTAGAAGCGCGCTGAACTGGCGGCGCTCTTCCGTCCGCATCAGCACGTATATCCGCTGCGGGGCTTGTTCTCCCAGCCTGCTCCTCACGGATTGCGCGGTTTCGCAATCGCAAAGGATGCCGCCGGTGAGGCATGCGCCAAGCTCAATCGAGGCTTCCCCCGGCGCCGGGTCGAGCCAGGACACCCGGGCGCCGTGCTCTTCGAGTGTCCGGCTGAGATGCTCTGTCGTGAGTCCGCGCGCCGCTGCTATCAGGTAGTCGCGGCCTTCGAGCGGCCTCTGAATCGCAGGGGGATCGTCAGCAGCCAAGGGAAGCGTCACCTCGAATACGGAGCCCTTTCCCACTGCCGACCGAACCACGATTTCCCCGCCCATCGCCTTCACGAGTTTGCGCGAGATCGCCAGTCCGAGGCCGGTGCCACCGAAGAGCCTCCGCGTGTCGTCGTTCGCCTGCGTGAACTCCTCGAAGATCCTGTCCTGTTCCTCCTGGCGGATTCCGATTCCCGTATCCCTTACCGCGAGCCTGAGACGGCCGTCGCCGGTCTTCTCGGCTTCGATGGCCACCCCCCCTTCAGCCGTGAACTTGATGGCGTTTCCGGATAGATTGAACAGAACCTGGCGGAGGCGCTTCTCGTCGCCGAGAATCTGCTCAGGCAGGTCTCGGGAAACGAAGCAGGAGATTTCAAGACCCTTCGCATGGGCACGCGGCGCCAGGAGCTCGGTGACGGATTCGATCAGCGCTGGAAGATCGAAGGGCTCGGAGGCCACGGCAAGATCGCCGCGCTCCGCCTTCGAGCTGTCGAGCAGTTCGTCGACGATCGACAGCAGGGCCCGCGCCGACGCCTCCGCCGTCTTGGCGTAGTTGCGCTGCTCGGGGGACAGCGGGGTCTCGAGCAGAAGACCGACCATCCCGATGATGCCATTCATCGGCGTGCGGATCTCGTGGCTGGTGATGGCGAGGAAGCGCGAGGTGGCGATGCGCGAGGCTTCTGCCTTCATGCGCGCTTCCTGCAGCGCCGTGACTGCGGTCGCGACGACGGCAAGACGGTTCCTGTTGCTGCGCCGGATGGCGAGCCCCAGGAGGAAGATCAGGAGTGCGAAGAGGCCGATGACCATGGGCTTGAGGCCGGCCGAAACTTCCTCAGGAGAAGAAAAGAGGAGCCAGGCCGCGCCGCCGAGGAGAACCCCGATCGCAGCGCTGAAGACCAGCGGCGGGTAACCAGCGCGACCCAGATCAGCAAGCGCCCGGATCACGCCCTGGTCCTGCGCCAGTTCGTGGGCGGGCAGGGACGTCTCGCGTGGGTCGGCGGCGCGCTCGATCGATGGCATGGGGAATCCCATGCCACAGCGGAATTTCCAAAGCCTTACAGGCACCGGACAGGGTAAACGCTTCATGAAGCGCGGAACCATCCATCAGGCGGCCGTCTGGAAGGCCGCCAGTTTCTGGCGGTAGCTCAGGGCCTCCGCTACGTGGATGCGCGAAACCTCCTCCCTCCGGTCAAGGTCGGCAAGGGTGCGCGCCACGCGCAGTACACGGTGATAGCCGCGGGCAGAGAGATTCATCGCATCGGCAGCCTCGCTCAGAAGCTTGAGGCCGGCGGGGTCCGGCGTCGCGATGTCCTCGAGCAAGGCGCCATCCGCTTGGGCATTGGTGCGAAGCTCCGGTTTTCCGATGTTCACGAAGCGCTGCACCTGGATCTGCCTGGCGGCGAACACCCGCGCGGCAACGTCGCTGCTGGTCTCCTTAGGGGGCGGCAAGGTCAGTTCGGAGGCCTTCACGGCGCGCAGTTCGATCTGGATGTCCATGCGGTCAATAAGGGGGCCGGAAAGCCTCGCCTGGTAGTCGGCAGCACAGCGCGGCCCATTGCGGCACACGTGGCCGGGCTCGCCGGCCATTCCGCATTTGCAGGGATTCATGGCGGCGATCAGCTGGAAGCGCGCCGGATAGGTAACATGGTAATTGGCTCGGGCTACGACCGTCTCTCCCGTCTCCATCGGCTGTCTCAGGGATTCGAGTACGCGCGGCTGAAACTCGGGAAACTCATCGAGAAACAGCACGCCGTGGTGAGCAAGGGCCATTTCCCCAGGCTTGGCCCGCAAGCCACCCCCGACGAGGGCAGGCATGCTGGCGGAGTGATGCGGCGCCCGGAACGGCCTCCTGCGCGAGACCTGGCCACCCGAAAGCTCGCCGGCGAGCGAGGCGATCATGCTCACATCCAGCATCTCGCGCGAGTCCATCGGCGGCAGGATCGACGGCATGCGCTGTGCCAGCATCGACTTGCCCGCACCCGGTGGGCCCACCATCAGCATGTGGTGGCCGCCTGCAGCCGCTACCTCGATCGCACGCTTGGCCATTTCCTGGCCCTTGATGTCCTTCAGGTCCGGGAGCTGCTCAGCCTGGCGCGAGATCGCCGGCTTGGGCCGCGTGAGCACCTGCGTGCCCTTCACGTGATTGATGAGCTGGATGAGATTTTCGGGTGCCAGTATGTCGGCGTCCTCTCCCGCCCACGCCGCCTCCGGTCCTGAGACTTTGGGACAGATGAGGCCCATGTCCCTTGCATTGGCGGCGATCGCCGCCGGCAGCACGCCCGAAACACCGAGGATTGCCCCGTCGAGCGCCAATTCGCCCATTGCCACATAACGAGTGAGGAAGTCCTGCGGAATGATGCCGAGGCCGGAGAGCACCGCAAGTGTGATCGGCAGGTCATAATGGCTGCCCTCCTTGGGGAGATCTGCCGGGGAGAGGTTAACGATCAGGCGTTTGCCCGGCAGCGCCAGTCCGATTGCGTGAAGGGCTGCCCGCACCCGTTCACGGCTTTCTGCCACCGCCTTGTCACCGAGGCCGACGACGTTGAACTGCACGAGGCCGGAGAGAAACTGGGCCTGTACGTCCACCGGAACTGCATCAATGCCCTGAAACGCCACTGTGGCAGAACGAGATGTCATGGCCCACCCGAAGTTGCAGGCATGACTTAGCAGCTGTCCTCCCCAGGGTCAAGAACGAAGCAGGAACGTTAATCTAGGATGCATCCCCGGGTCCGGCAAATTCGCCGCTTCGCGCCTCCGCATTCCGTGCATTGATCCGTACGCGCTTTACACGGCGGGGGTCCGAGTCGAGAATCTCGAATTCGAGCCCGCTGTCGTGGCGGATGATCTCTCCCCGCGTCGGCACCCGTCCTGCGATCTTGAAGATCAGTCCGGCGAGAGTGTCGGCCTCCTCCTCTTCATCCTCCGGAAGCAGGTCTACCCCGAGAAGCTCTTCGAGCGCCGACAGGTCCACGCGCCCGTCGGCGGCGTAGATTTTCTCTTCAACCGGCTTGATTTCAAGGTTCTCCTCGGTGTCGTGCTCGTCCGAAATGTCGCCGACGATCACTTCGACGAGATCCTCGATCGAGACGAGACCTTCCGTCCCGCCATATTCGTCGATGACGATCGCCAGGTGGGTATGGCTCGCCTGCATGCGCACGAGGAGATCGGTCGCGGGCATGGAGGGCGGTACGAAGAGGACGTCGCGGCTGAGGCCGGCCTCTTTGACAGGCGTTGAGAGTTCCGAGGCCGCGATACTCAGCCCGGCGGGAGACTTGCGCTCCGGATTGGCGCTCTTGCGCTTCTTGGCCCCGCGCTGAGCCATCCAGCGCAGCAAATCCTTGACGTGAATCATCCCGGTGACGCCGTCGAGCGTTTCGCGGTAGACCGGCATGCGCGAGTGATTGGCATCGATGAACTTCTCGAGCAGCTCCCGCATCGTGTCCGCCTCGTCAATGGCGACGATGTCGACGCGCGGCACCATGACGTCATCCACGCGCAGGCTCGAGAACTCGATGATGTTGAGCATCATCGACTTGGCTTCCTGCCCCACCGTCTCTCCGGGGTTCAGCGCCTCATGGCTCTCGATGGCTCCCGCCAGGCTCTCGCGCAGCCCCACATCGCGGCTGCGGCTGAAGCGGCTCCGGAGCCGCTGCCAGAGGCTTTCCCGGCCGCTTTCGGGCGCTGCCGCGCTGCCGGTCTCGTCAGTCTCGTTCATAGGGGTCGGGAATGCCCAGTCCCTTCAAAATGCCGGTTTCGAGGCGCTCCATGTCCAGGGCCTCCTGTTCGTCTTCATGGTCGTAGCCGAGCAGATGCAAAACGCCATGGACAATAAGATGCGATGTATGCGCGTGCAACGTCTTGCCTTGCTCCCGCGCTTCCCGGGCGATCACCCCATGCGCCAGCACGATATCGCCCAATGGGCGGCGCTCGCCTGCCGGCACCGGCATGTCCGGCGCAGAAGGAAAGGACAGCACGTTCGTGGCACCTGCCTTGCCCCGCCACTCCGCATTGAGTTCTGCAACTGCGGAATCGCTCGTGAACAAAAGCGCGACCTCCCCCTCCCCCAGCGCCTTTCCGGCACCTGCAAGAGCCGCTGCGGCGGCCCTGAGCGCGAGATCTTCAAGGCCCAACAGCTCCCGCCAGGACTCGTCCTCGACCTCAATCGTCACGGTCATTTCTTCTGCTTGGGCGCCTTCTTGTCATAGGCCGCTACGATGCGGCCAACCAGCGCGTGGCGCACGATGTCGGCATTGCTGAAGCCGACGGACCCCACGCCCTGGACGCCCTTCAGCACCGACACCGCATCGGAAAGGCCCGAGGTCACGCCGGGAGGAAGGTCGACCTGGGTGGGATCGCCCGTCACCACCATGCGGCTTCCCTCGCCGAGACGGGTAAGAAACATCTTCATCTGCTGAGGCGTGGTGTTCTGCGCCTCGTCGAGAATGATGAACGCCGAGGACAGCGTGCGCCCGCGCATGAAGGCGAGCGGCGCGATCTCGATCTGGTTCTCCGCGATACCCTTGGCGACGAGGCTCGCCGGCATCATGTCGTAGAGAGCGTCGTAGAGCGGACGGAGATAGGGATCGACTTTCTCCTTCATGTCCCCGGGCAGGAAACCCAGCCGCTCGCCGGCCTCGACGGCCGGCCGCGACAGCACGATCCTGTCCACCTCGCCGTTCATCAGCGCCTCGGCGGCGCAGGCCACCGCCAGATAGGTCTTGCCTGTGCCGGCGGGACCGATGCCGAAGACAAGCTCGTTGCGCCGGATCGCCTCGATATAGGCGCCCTGGGTCGGTGTGCGGGCCATGACCAGCTTGCGGCGCGTGCGGATAGCCCCGCCGGGAATGTTCGTCTCCTGCGCCTCGCGCATACGGATCGCGCCCTCGACTTCACCCTTGGTGATGTCGAGCCCGCGGCGCGCCCGGTTGTAGAGCGCCATCAGGACGTCGCGCGCCGCGTTCCGCCCGCTTTCGCCGCCGCGTACCGCCAGGCGGTTGCCGCGTGGCGTGATGTCGACGTCGAGGCGATGCTCAAGGATGGCGAGGTTCTCGTCATGCTCGCCGCAGAGCAGGGACAAGAGGCGATTGTCGTCGAAGGAAAGGGTGAGGATTTCCGATTCTTCATGCCGGGAGCCGGTCTTGGGGCTGCCGAGCTGGGCCGCAGTGACGGGCGGATTCAAGGGAATCGATTCTCCGTGTTTACGCTGCACGGGCATAATGGCCCGAAAGACTGTTGGTTCCAACCCCCGTTATGTGGGTATCCACGATCTGTCCGATAAGGGTTTTTTCAGCCTGGATGTGGACCGGCTGGAGATAGGGCGATCGGCCGACGATCTGTCCCGGGAGGCGGCCCGGCTTCTCGAGGAGGACGGGAAGGGTCTTGCCCACCAGAGCTGCGTTGAAAGCCGTCTGCTGCTCATGGATCAGGGCCTGGAGAATTTGGAGACGGGCCGATTTCTCCGGCTCAGGGACCTGGTTCTCGTGGCCCGCGGCCGGCGTGCCGGGACGCGGCGAATATTTGAACGAGAATGCGCTGGCATAGCCGAGCTCGCGGACCAGTGCGAGCGTCGCCTCGAAGTCCGTCGCGGTCTCACCGGGAAAGCCGACGATGAAATCGCCGGACAGGGCAATGTCGGGCCTCGCCGCCCTGATCCTTCCCACCACTCGGGCATAGTCCTCGGCCGTATGGCCCCGGTTCATGGCTTTCAGGACAGCGTCGCTGCCGGACTGCACGGGCAGATGCAGATACGGCATCAGCTTCGGATTCTCCGCATGGGCGGCGATCAGATCTTCCGTCATGTCGCGGGGGTGGCTGGTGGTGTAGCGAAGCCGTTCGATACCCTCGATCCGTGACAGTTCGGCGACGAGCCCGGCGAGGCCCGTGTCGCGGCCCCGCCGGTCCGTTCCGTGATAGGCATTGACGTTCTGGCCGAGCAGGGTGAATTCCTTCACCCCTTGCATGGCCATCTTCCGGGCTTCGGCGAGCACCTGCTCCACCGGCCGCGAAAACTCTGCGCCACGCGTATAGGGCACGACGCAGAAAGTGCAGAATTTGTCGCAACCCTCCTGGATCGTCAGGAATGCGGCGACGCCCTTGCCGGGCGATGTGTTCGCGCGGCGAAGCTCTCCGAACTTGTCTTCAGCCGGAAACTCTGTCTCGACCACGGCCTTTTCGCCGGCCGCCTTCCGCGCCAGGAGCTGCGGCAGGCGGTGGTAGGTCTGGGGGCCGAAGACGAGGTCTACGGCGGGCGCGCGCCTCACGATCTCCTCGCCCTCGGCCTGTGCCACGCAGCCGGCCACGGCGATCAGCATCTCGCTTCCCTGCTCGGCCCGGGCCCGCTTCATCTTCCGGATCTTTCCGAGCTCGGAATAGACCTTCTCCGCAGCCTTCTCACGGATATGGCAGGTGTTGAGGATGACCAGATCGGCCTCCTCGGGGCTCGCCGCTTCGGCATAGCCCAACGGGCTCAGAACGTCGCGCATGCGGGCGCTGTCATAGACGTTCATCTGGCATCCATAGGTCTTGACGAAGACCTTCTTTGTCGGGCGTTCCATGGCGAGGCCTCTAGCGGATTTTGCCCGGATCGTGAAGCGCCAGGGAGAGACCCCGGCGCACCTCCTCCTCGGCATGGCGGGCCAGCGCCTTGCGGTTCAGCTCGCCGCTGAGCGAGAGCGGCGCATGGCAGATCACCGCCACTTCAATGGGTCCAGCCGCCAGCGCACCGATCAAATGGGGCGCCAGCTCCATGTCGCCATACCAGGCGTAGGAGGGCATGATCCTCCTGTTCATGGGCAGGTTCCTGTGGCCGCGATAGGCGAGCGTCACCGGCTGCACCAGCACGCCCTCTGTCTCGGCCGCACCGAAGAAGGAGCTCTTGAACGGCAGCACGCGGCGTCCGTCATTTGAGGTGCCTTCCGGGAACAGCACGAGGATGTCACCGGACTTGAGGCGCTCCTGCATCTCCTCCCGCGAGTTGCCGGTGGCGTGGCGGCGGTCCCGGTCGACGAAGACCGTCCGCTGCAACCGGGCCAGGGTGCCGAAGAAGGGCCAGCCGTTCACCTCGCGCTTTGCCACGAAGGACACGGGTGCCAGCGCGCTCAGCACCAGGATATCCAGCCAGCTCACATGGTTGCTGACGATGAGGAGCGGCCCTTTCTCCGGAGGTCTCCCGACGATCTCGAGCCTCACGCCGAGGAGGCGGCAGACGAGCCGGTGATAGTGCATCGGGAATAACCTGGCCATGCGCGGCCAGACCCAGAGAAAGAATTGCTGAAGGGGCATCAGCGGCACGGTGACCGCTGCGAAGAGCGCCAGCACCAACCAGGGCCTCACTCCGCTCAAGGGGAGAGCTCCCGGCGCATGATGATCGCGTCTTCCCTTCCGTCCTTCCGCAGGTAATAATTCTTGCGGCGGCCTGCCTCCTCGAAACCGGCGGCCCTGTAAAGCGCCTGCGCCCGCGCGTTCCCGGCGGCGACCTCCAGAAAGATGCGCCGCACGCCTTCGCCCGCCAGCGCCTTCAGCCGATGTGCCAGGAGCTGCTGCGCGACGCCTCGCCGCTGTACCGCGGGCCTCGTTCCGATGGTGATGATCTCGGCCTCGTCGGCAGCCCTGCGGGTGAGGAGGAATGCGACCGGCTCGCCATGCTCGAGGGCGATCTCGGCGGCCGCACCCGGCATGCCGAGCATGTCCTCGAAGGAACCTGCGCTCCAGCCCTCCTCGAAGGCCTCCGCGTGGAGGCTCGCGAGGAGAAAGGCCCCAGGGAGGGAAACCGATTGGAAGGTGAGTGCTCCTGCGCGCCCGAGGCCGCCCGATTGCGGCTTTGCGTCGGGAGCCCGGAGATAGAGGGGCGAAGGCATGGCCCCCGGTATCATCTCGGCCGCAAGCGCCGCAAACCGGGCCGCCACCGGAAGGTCTCCCGCGGCGGAATGCTTCAGATCGCTGCGTCCGCTTGCTTCCAGCACCGTGCGCGCGGCCGTCCCGATGAGGAGGGTCCCCGGCTCCGCGTCATCTGCGGCATGATCGATGCTGCGGATGGCTGGTCCCGACAGCCGCCGCCGTGCCACATCGAACCTCGCGGCGTAAACTTCCCCGTTGCGGGCATCCGCCACGACGAGAAGCGGGGCTTCCGTGCTCTCGTTTGCTGCTACGGCCGAAAGACTGTCGATGCCGATCACCGGCAAGTGGCGTGCAAGCCCCAGTCCCCTCGCAAAGGAAAGACCGATCCTCACGCCGGTGAAGGTCCCCGGCCCGGTGGTCACGGCGATGCGGTCGATGTGGCGCAGGTCGAAGCCGGACCTTGCGAGCACCTCTGCCACCATCGGCGCCAGCGCCTCGGCATGACCGCGCGCCATCGCGGCGAAAGCCGCGGCGAGAGGCTGCCGTCGTTCCGTGTCGACCACGGCGGCCGAGCAGGCGGCCATGGCCGTATCGAGGGCGAGGATCTTCATGAGGCGGCGTGATAGGCCGCCCGGAAGGGCGGCGTCAAACGGCCCTGACTTCGTTCACTTCCGGCACGAAATGGCGGAGCAGGTTCTCGATGCCGTGCTTCAGGGTTGCGGTCGAGCTTGGACAGCCCGCACAGGAGCCCTTCATGTTCAGGTAGACGACACCCTCCCGGAAGCCGTGGAAGGTGATGTCGCCGCCATCCTGCGCCACGGCCGGCCGCACACGCGTATCCAGCAGTTGCTTGATGGCGGTGACGATCTCGGCGTCCCCCTCCTCGAAGAACTCATCGCCGTCCTCCTCCGCCTTTGATTTGGCGCCGAGCAGCACCGGGGCGCCGGAGAGATAATGGTCCATGATGAGGCCCAGTATCGCGGGCTTGAGGTGCTGCCATTCCCCACCCGACTTGGTGACGGTGATGAAATCCTGACCGAGAAAGACCCCGGAAACCCCCCTCACCGAGAACAGCTTCTGCGCCAGCGGTGACTCGGCCGCCGTCTCGGCATCCCGGTAATCCCGCGTACCCCCCGGGAGCACAGGCTTTCCGGGAAGGAACTTCAGGGTGGCGGGGTTTGGCGTCGCTTCCGTCTGGATGAACATGTCCGATTCCTCTACTCGGGAATTACATATAGCCCCAGCTTAGAATCATTTCAAACTCCTTGAGGGTTGCTGCCCGTCAGGAAACGATGAAGCCCACGATCTCCCGCACCTGCCGCACGATCGGCGCGGCGATGGCGCGGGCCCGTTCCGAGCCGTCCTTCAGCACCGCTTCGACATAGGCCCGGTCGGCCTGCAGGCGCTTCGTCTCCTCGCCCACCGGTCCCAGCTTTGCAACCGCAAGTTCAGCCAGCGCATTCTTGAACACCGAGAACTGGCCGCCGCCATATTGTGCCAGCACCTTCTCGATGCTTTCTCCCGAAAGTGCGGCATAGATCCCGGTGAGATTGTCCGCCTCCGGACGGCCCTTGAGGCCGTCGGCTTCGGAAGGGAGGGGCTCGGGGTCGGTCTTGGCTTTCCGGATTTTCCTGGCGATGGTGTCGGCATCGTCCGTGAGGTTGAGCCGCGACAGGTCGGAGGGGTCCGACTTCGACATCTTCTTTGTCCCGTCCCGGAGGCTCATCACCCGCGTCGCCGGCCCGGTGATGTAGGGTTCCGGCGTCACGAAGAAGACGCCGTCCGCAAAGCCGGCGGCCTTGATCGCATCGGCATAGTCGATGTTGAACCTGTTGGCGATGTCCCGCGCCAGTTCGAGGTGCTGTTTCTGGTCCTCTCCCACGGGCACATGAGTCGCCTGGTACCCGATGATGTCGGCCGCCATCAGCACCGGGTAGGTGTAAAGACCGACTGAGGCCGCCTCCTTGTCCTTGCCAGCCTTTTCCTTGAACTGGGTCATTCGGTTCAGCCAGCCGATGCGGGCGACGCAGCCGAGTATCCAGGCCAGTTCGGCATGTTCCGCCACCTGCGACTGGTTGAAGATGATGCTCTTCCGGGGATCGAGGCCGCAGGCGAGATAAGCCGCAGTCACGTCCACGATGGCCTTGCGGAGCTCCGCGGGGTCCTGCCAGACGGTGATCGCATGCATGTCCACCACGCAGTAGATGCATTCATGCGTGTCCTGCATGTGGATCCAGTTCAGCATGGCGCCCAGATAGTTCCCGAGATGCAGATTTCCCGTTGGCTGCATGCCGGAGAAGACGCGCGGAACGAACTTGGACATGAGAAACCCCTGCCTTGAAACCGCGCCGCTTATGCCCGCAAATAACCCCGGTGAAAAGAGCTTCGCTCCGGGCTTGCCAGCCCACCTGTAAACCGGTGTAAGACGGGCCTATGCCGGAACTTCCAGAAGTCGAAACCGTCATGCGGGGCCTGAAGCCCGCGCTCGAGGGGCGCCGCATCGAGGGGGTGCTCCTGAAGCGCCCCGGCCTGCGCTTCCCCTTTCCGGAGCGCTTCGCGGAAAGATTGACCGGAAGGACGATCACCTCGCTCTCACGCCGTGCGAAATACATCCTCGTCAGCCTGGACTCGGGCGACATCCTCCTTATCCATCTTGGCATGACCGGGCGTTTCACCGTGCTGTCGCCCGCGGGCGCACGCAATCTCGGCGAATTCTACTTCGAGGCAGGTGCGGGCGAGGGCGGTGAGGGCAGCCACGACCACGTCGTGCTCGGCCTGGACGACGGAACCCGCGTCATCTACACCGATCCCCGCCGCTTCGGCGTCATGGATATCTTTCCGGAAGACGAAACGACCTCGCACAAGCTGCTTGCGGGAATTGGCGTCGAACCGCTGGGCAACGCCTTCAGCGCCGAGTATCTGGCCGACCGCTTCCGTGGCAAGGCGGCACCCCTGAAGGCGGCGCTGCTCGACCAGCACGTGGTGGCTGGACTGGGAAACATCTATGTCTGCGAGGCGCTCTACCGCGCCGGCTTGTCGCCTCGCCGCAAGGCGCGGACGCTGGTGCGCCGGAAGGGACATGATCCCCGCCTCAATGCGCTGGTGCATCACATCCGCGAGGTGTTGAGCGACGCGATCGCTGCGGGCGGCTCGACGCTCCAGGACTTTGCCCATACCGATGGCGAGGCCGGCGCCTTCCAGCAGCGCTTCCTCGTCTATGACCGGGAGGGCGAGTCCTGCCAGCGCTGCGGGAGGAAGATCGCAAGACTTGTCCAGTCCGGACGTTCCACCTTTTACTGCCGCAAATGCCAGAGTTGAGGACGGTTCAATGGCCTACCAGAACATCATCGTCGAGGCGCGCGGGCCGGTGGGGCTCGTGACGCTCAACCGCCCGCAGGCGCTCAATGCGTTGAATGAGGCGCTGATTGCGGAACTGAACCAGGCGCTCGTCGCCTTCGAGGCCGATGGCGCAATCGGCTGCACTGTCATCGCCGGCAGCGAGAAGGCCTTCGCCGCCGGGGCGGATGTGAAGGAGATGGCGGAGAAAACCTATGTAGACGCCTATCTGGGCAAGTTCCTTGACGGCTGGACGCGGATTTCGGAGGTCAGGAAGCCGGTGATCGCCGCCGTGTCCGGCTTCTGCCTCGGTGGCGGGCTCGAACTCGCCATGATGTGCGACATCATCATCGCCTCGGAAACGGCACGTTTTGCGCTGCCAGAGATCACCCTCGGCATCATGCCGGGTGCGGGCGGAACACAGCGCCTTCCGCGCTTCATCGGCAAGGCAAAGGCGATGGACCTGATCCTGACCGGCCGCATGATGGAGGCCGCCGAGGCCGAACGCTCGGGGCTCGTGGCTCGTGTCGTGGCGCCGGAAAGGTTGCTGGAGGAAGCGCTCGCAGCGGCGGGCAAGATTGCCTCCTATTCACAGCCGATCGTGATGATGGCAAAGGAGGCGGTGAACCGCGCGCAGGAGACCTCGCTGTCGGAAGGCGCCCGCTTCGAGCGCCGCCTGTTCCTCTCGATGTTTGCCACCGAGGACCAGAAGGAGGGCATGAAGGCCTTCGTCGAGAAGCGCAGGCCGGAATTCCGCAACCGTTGAGATTCGTCGGCGACGGGAAACGGGCTACCGGGCTCCGTCGGAATGGGGCATAAAGCGCGGCTCACTAGCAGGACTTCGTCATGACGGCAGGCGGCAACAAGCTACTCTTCGAACTCTATCGCACCATGCGGCGCATCCGCAGCTTCGAGGAGCGGGTGAATGAACTGTTCGTGCGCGGCCAGTCGGCAGGCTCCATGCTGCACATGTCGATCGGCGAGGAGGCGGTCGCCGGCGTCTGTCGTGCCATGGAGCAGGGCGACAGCTTTACCACCCATCACCGCGGCCATGGCATCTTCATCGCCCGCGGTGCGGATCCCAAGCGGATGATGAGCGAAATCGCCGGCAAGGCCGACGGCTACTGTTCTGGCAAGGGCGGCTCCATGCACATCGCCGACATGGCGCTGGGGGCACTTGGCGCCAATGCCATCGTCGGCGGCGGCATTCCCCATGTCGTCGGCGCCGGCATGTCCTACCGAAACAGGAAGCTTCCGCATGTCTCCGTCGCCTTCTTCGGCGATGGCGCCTCGCAGCAGGGCATCCTCTACGAAGCCATGAACATGGCCGCGCTGTGGAAGCTGCCGGTGGTCTTCTGCTGCATCAACAACCAGTACGGCATGGGTACGCGTATCGACCGCGCGGCGGCCAATCCAAATCTCCACGAGCGTGCCATCGCGTGCGGTCTCAGCGGCATGGCGGTGGACGGGAGCGACGTTGAAGAGGTGCATGAGGCGTCCGAGCGAATCGTCACGGCCGCCCGCAACGGCAGGCCCGGCTTTCTGACGCTGAACTGCTACCGCTTCTTCGGCCATGCCCGTCTCGACAAGAGCCCCTACCGCGATGAGGCGGAAGAGGCGGAGGGCCGCAGGCGCGATGCGCTCGCCACGGCGCGCGACAGGCTCGTAGCGCGGGGCACTGCCGACGCTGAGAGCCTCCGCTCGCTGGACGCCGAAATCGAGGCGGAGATGAACGCCGCCGTCGAACACGCCGTGGCGGCCCATCCGCCGGCGATCTCGACAATGTTCCGCGACGTCTTCGCCGAAGGTGAAGCACCACCGCGGCCGCTCCGCCAGCACCTGTCCATGATCCTGGGGGAGAGCCGCTGATGGCCGCCGTCGAGACCACCTACCGCGAGGCACTCCGCCAGGCGCTGATCGACGCGATGAACGAAGATCCCTCCGTCTTCGTCATGGGCGAGGAGGTCGGCCTTTATGGCGGCGCCTATGGCGTCACCAAAGGGCTTCTCGGGCTGTTCGGCGAGCACCGAGTCATCGACACGCCAATTGCCGAGGCGGGAATTGTCGGCGCAGCCATCGGTGCTGCAATGACAGGCTCCCGCCCGGTCGCGGAACTCATGTACATCGATTTCGCCGGCCTCACGATGGATCAGGTCGCAAACCAGGCGGCGAAGAGCCGATACATGTTCGGCGGGCAGATCGGCGTTCCCATGGTGCTGCGCATGCAAGGCGGCACGGGGCGCTCGGCGGCGGCCCAGCACTCGCAATCGCTCGAGGCCTGGTTCACCCATGTGCCGGGCCTCCGCGTGGCGATGCCCGCCACGGTGAACGATGCCTATCACCTCCTCCGCATGGCGCTCAGATGCCCAGACCCGGTGATATTCATCGAGCACAAGGGCCTCTATGTGAAAAAGGGAGGCATGGATCCGGAAAAGCCGGACGGTGGCTGGGGCCAGTGCGTCGTCCGCCGGGAGGGTGCCGACGTGACCATCGTTACCTATTCGCGGATGGTGTTTGAGGCGCTTGCCGCCGCCGAGGCGCTGGCGCCGCACGGCGTATCGGCGGAAGTCATCGACATACGTTGCCTCAATCCGCTCGATGACGAGACCTTCATCCGCTCGGTGATGAAGACCGGCCGCGCCATGGTGGTGACGGAGGCGGTGATGACGTCCGGTTTCGCAGCCGAGCTTTCGGCGCGCATTTCGGAACGCTGCTTCGATTATCTCGAGGAACCGGTTGTTCGCATCGCTGGCGAGGACATTCCGATCCCCGTTTCCCCGGCTCTCGAGCGCGGCGCCGTTCCCTCCGCCGAGCTCATCGCCGAAGCTGGCCTTTGGCTCGTGAAGAGGATCGCGCCGCCATGGGCCGCGTGATCGAGATGCCGCTTCCCCGCTTGGGGGAGACGATGGAGGAGGGCCGAATCGCCCTCATCGTCAAGAAGCCGGCCGAGGCGTTCAGGCGGGGCGAGACGCTTCTCGAAGTCGAGAGTGACAAGACGACCGTCGAGGTGCCGGCACTGCAGGATGGCATTCTCATCGAATGGCTGGTCGCGAGCGACCAGGTCGTTCCTGTCGGGGCCGCAATCGCCAGGATCGAAATCGAGGGGGAGGCGGTGGGGGAAGCAAGGCCGACGCAAGTCCCGGTGGCGCTTGCTCCGGCTCCAGCGGCTGAGCCACGTTCCGCTCCTTTTGGCACCGGGTCACGCGCGCGTGCCTCGACCGCCGCTCGTGCCGAAGCCCGCCGCAAGGGCATTGACCTCTCCACATTGCGTGGGAGCGGCCGCAACGGCAGGGTTACGCGGGCCGATCTTGCCGTGACGCTGCGACCGGCCCGCGCCACCTATCATGTGGAGACGCCGCAAGGCCGTATCTTCTACCGCGAATGGCAAGCGCAGGGTGCCGAGAAGGGATCGGCGCTCCTGCTGCACGGGCTTTTTGCCGATTCCCAGAGCTTCACCACTCTCGGCCGCAAGCTCGCTGCAAGGGGCTACCGCACTTACGCACCCGACCTGCCGGGTCATGGCGAGACAAGTTCTGTGGCGACGTCTCCCGAGGAGATCGCGCGCGCCATCGCCGCAAGCCTGCCCCTCGCCAAACTCCACGTCGTCGGCCATTCCTTCGGCGCCGTGATAGCGGCCCGTCTCGTGCAATGCGCGCTTTCCCTCACGCTCCTGTCGCCCGCCGGCTGCGGCGAGGAGATCAACGGCGATTTCATCGCGGCGATGCTGGAAGGCCATATTGACCACGCGCTCGGCTTTATGGGAGAGTCCTTTTCATCGGAGGCTCAGGCAGCACTTGCGATGCAGCTTTCAACGCATGGCGGAGAGCTGCGCTCCATTGCCGCCGCAGTGGCGGAGGATGGGCGCCAGACACTTTCGATCCTGTCGGCCCTCGAGGGGGCGGGCATCCCCGTCTCGGCCGTGTTTCTCCGGGACGATGCCGTCATCCCCGCCCATCATGCGCTGAACCTGCCTTTCAACGTGGCCGTACGCATGATGCCGGGCGTCGGTCACCTCCCGCATTGGCGCGCGCCCGATGCGATTGCGAGCCTGATCGGCGAGAAGTGAGGGATATGGCTAGCGCGGAACCGGCGCATCCTGTCGCAGCAGTCCCTCGGCTTTCAGCTCCTTCCACAGCGCTCTGGGCAGGTTGACGTCCATGGTGGCTGCGTTGAGCGCCACTTCCCGAGGGCTCGCCCCGCCCGGGATGACGCTGACGACCTGCGGATGATGCAGCGGGAAGCGCAATGCCGCCTGCGCCAGCTTCACCTTGTGTCGCCTGCACACCGCCTCGATCTTCGCCACGCGCTCGAGTATGTGCTTCGGCGCCGGATCGTAGTTGTAGCAGGCGCCGGGCTTCGCACCGACGGCGAGAATGCCGGAATTATAGGGGCCTCCCAGAACGATGCCGATGCCACGCTCCTCGCACAGCGGGAGGAATGATTCCAGCGCCTCCTGTTCGAGCAGCGTGTAGCGCCCCGCGAGCAGGAAGACGTCGAAATCTCCGGCGCGCGCCAGCATCTCGCAGGCCTGCCATTCGTTGACACCCGCACCGATGGCCTTGATGACCTTCTCGTCACGCAGCTTTCGGAGAGCCTTGTAGCCACCCTGCATGAGCGTTTTCATGTGGGCGTCGCGCACCTCTTCGGACTTGTGGGTGAAGACGTCCACGTCATGAGCGAAGATGATGTCGATCGAATCGACGCCCAGCCGTTCGAAGGAGAATTCGATCGAGCGCATGACGCCGTCGTAGCTGTAGTCGTAACGCTCCTTCCGTGACGGCGTGTCAAAGAACTTGCCGATGCCGGTGCGCTCCTTCGGATCGCACACCTCGAGTACCCGGCCCACCTTGGTGGACAGCACATAATCCTTGCGCTTCTTGCCATAGAGAAAGCGGTTGAGCCGCGTCTCCGACAGGCCGAGACCATAGAGCGGAGCCGTATCATAGTAACGGATTCCCGCCTTCCATGCAGCCTCCAGCGTCCTCTGCGCCTCTTCCGGGTCCACCGCCCGGTAGAGATTGCCAATCGGCGCGGCGCCGAAGCCGAGTTCGGTGAAGCTGATCGTTTCTCCCGAGGGCGCCTTGAACTTGCGCTTCTTCATGACGGTCTGTCTCCCATGGCGTTGAGGTCTGCAAATAGTTCGGGATTTTCCCGCGCGAAGGATTCGAGTTCTGCGAGCACGGCATCGAGGTGGGCATGCATGGCACGGCCAGCAGCATCGCCATCGCCCGTCTCGATGGCGGCGACGATGGCTTGGTGTTCTTCCAGCGTATGTTCGAGACGGCGGCGGGTGTTGAGCAATCGCCTGACGCGGTCCAGACCGAGTCTCGCGGTTTCCGCGGCGTTGCGCACCCGTTCAAAGCCGAGCCGGTCCATGAGCGCGGCGTGAAAGGCGAGATCGAAGCCGTGAAAACCCTTGAGGTCCTGAGCCTCGATTGCCGCCCGCTGATAAAGGAGGTTGCTCCTCAGCTGATCCACCAGTTCGGCGGGGACATCGAAAGCCACGGTCCGCACCGTCTCCACTTCGAGGGCGCGCCTCAGGAACATGTTTTCTCGCGTGTCGGAGATCTTGATGAGCGCCACGCGCGACCCGCTCTGCGGGATGATGTCGACCAGGCCCTCGGCTGCCAGCCGATTCATTGCCTCGCCCACTGGAAAGCGGGAAACTCCCATCCGGCCGGCAATCGCCTGCTTGTCGAGGAACTCGCCAGGCTTGAGGTCGAGTTGGACGATTGCCTCTCGAAGTGCCGCATGCACCCGGGCCGTGGCCCCGCCCTTGGCAGTGCTACGGACGGAGTTCAGAAAATCATAGGTGACGGCGGCACTCGGCATGCTAACATGTTAGCTATATTCGCGGGGCGGGCAAGCCCTGCAACGTCAGAGAGAGACCCGCCATGATCGCGACCGTACCCAAGCAGCCCCGCATGCTCCGCCTGTCGCCGCAGGACAACGTCCTCGTCGCCATCGACACGGTGGACAAGGGGGCCCCGGCTCCGGAAGAGATCACCGCGCTGGACCGCATCGGCAAGGGTCACAAGATGGCGGCGGCGGAGATCCGTGCGGGCGAGGCTGTTCGGAAATTCGGACAGATCATCGGTTTCGCGAAGCAGGACATCGCCAAGGGTGCCTGGGTGCACGAGCATAACACCGGCATGCATGATTTCGACCGCGACTATGCCTTCGCCGAGAATGCGAGGCCGGAGGACATCCTTCCGATCGAAAAGCAGGCGACCTTCCAGGGCATCCGCCGGGCCAATGGCAAGATCGGCACCCGGAACTATATTGGGGTGCTGACCTCCGTGAACTGCTCGGCGACCGTTGCCGGCTTCATCGCCGAGGAGGTGAAGCGCTCCGGCATGCTGGAAGACTATCCCAATATCGACGGCATCGTGGCGCTCAAGATGGACAATGGCTGCGTCATCGACTACCGCGGCGCCATCTTCGACATCCTGAAGCGCACCGCCTGGGGCTATGCAACCAACCCGAACATGGGCGGCGTTCTCATGGTGGGCCTCGGCTGCGAGGGCTTCCAGATTCCGCGCTTCAAAGAGGCCTACGGCGTGGTGGAGAGCGAGGTGTTTCGCACCATGACGATTCAGGAAACCGGCGGAACGCGGAAGACAGTTGCGGCAGGCGTGGCGGCGATCCGCGAGATGCTGCCGCACGTCAACGCTGTCAAGCGGGAGACCTGCCACGCATCGGAACTCGTCGTGGCGCTGCAATGCGGCGGCTCGGACGGCTATTCCGGGATCACGGCAAATCCGGCGCTGGGTGCCGCAGTCGACATTCTCGTCCGGCATGGCGGCACTGGCATTCTCTCCGAGACGCCGGAAATCTATGGCGCGGAACACCTTCTCACCCGCCGGGCGGCAAACCGCGAAGTGGGCGAGAAGCTCGTCGAGATCATCAAGTGGTGGGAAGATTACACCCGGCGCAACAATATGGAGATGAACAACAATCCCTCCCCGGGCAACAAGCTGGGCGGCCTCACCACCATCCTCGAGAAATCGCTGGGTGCCGCTGCCAAGGGCGGCTCGACCACGCTCCGCCACGTCTACCGCTATGCCGAGCCCGTCACTGGCAAGGGTTTCGTATTCATGGATACGCCCGGATACGATCCGGTGGCAGCGACCGGCCAGGTTGCGGGAGGCGCCAATCTCCTGTGTTTTACCACCGGCCGCGGCTCCGCCTATGGCTGCAAGCCCGTTCCCTCGATCAAGCTCGCCACCAATTCCGATATCTACCGGCGCATGATCGACGACATGGACATCAATTGCGGCGACATACTCGATGGCGTTCCGATCGAGGAGAAGGGGCGGGAGATCTTCGAAATGATGCTCAGGGTTGCATCGGGCGAGCGCACCAAGTCGGAGGAACTCGGCTATGGGGACAACGAATATGTGCCCTGGCACGTCGGCGCCATGATGTAGCCGGGGGCCCCCAGCGGGCCATCTTTGCACCATGATTCTTTCGGAAACCGGCAACTTCTCCGGCGGATACTCGTTCTTCGCGCTTGAGGGGAAGTGCCGGGGATCATGGGGTCGAATCGCTCGAACAAGCAAGGCCGGGGAAAGCAGCGGGCGGAACCGCAGCTCTTCACTGGCCGTACCCGGAAGAGCGGCAGCCGCAACACGGGTTCAAGGACAGCGAGGCGCCACCGGCCGCCACTGATATGGAGGCTTTTGCGGTTCACTTTCGCGCTGTTCTTGATCGGCGCTGCCGGACTGGCGGCGCTGTTCTTCTACATTTGGTTCAGCCTCAGCCAGAATGGCCTCCTGCAAATTCCGGAGCGGGATCCAGGGATCCTGATCCTCGCCTCGGACGGCTCCGTCCTCGCCGAGCAGGGCTCGTTCAACGGCGATGACGTCCGGCTGGCGGAGCTTCCGGACTATGTGCCCAATGCCGTCATCGCCATCGAGGACCGCCGTTTCTATAGCCATTACGGCGTGGACCCTCTGGGCCTCTTGCGGGCGGTCTTCGCCAATTACCGTGCCGGCCGCGTGGTGCAGGGCGGTTCCACCCTGACGCAGCAGCTCGCGAAGAACCTGTTCCTGAATCCTGACCGCACGATCGAGCGCAAGCTCCAGGAGATCGTGCTTGCCGTCTGGCTCGAGAACCACTTCACCAAGGACGAGATTCTCCAGCTTTATCTGAACCGCGTCTATTTCGGTTCCGGCGCCACGGGAATCGAGAAGGCGGCACGAACCTATTTCCAGAAGTCCGCCTCGGAGATCGACATCGCCGAAGCGGCCACTCTGGCGGGCGTCCTGAAGGCGCCGAGCGCCAGCAATCCGGCGAGCAACCCGGAGGCCGCCGCCGAGCGCGCGCGCCTCGTCCTGCAGAGCATGGCCGAAGCGGGCTTCATCACGCCCGAACAGGCCGCCGAGATCGCGGACAGGCCCGCCGAAGTGAAATCGCAGCCCTTCGCTTCGGCCAAGCACTACGTGGTCGACTGGGTGAAGGAACAGCTGCCAGATTTCGTGCGGGACTATGAGCAGTCCCTCGTGGTGGAGACGACGATTGATCCCGTGCTGCAGGCCCAGGCGGAGGCGGAGCTTCGCAAGGCGCTGAGCACCGCAGGTGCGAAGCTGCAGGCCGGCGAGGGCGCTGTTGTGGTCATGGACGGCGGCGGCGCCGTCCTCGCCTTGGTCGGAGGAAAGTCCTACAAGAAGAGCCAGTTCAACCGTGCCGCCAAAGCCAAGCGCCAGCCTGGTTCCGCCTTCAAGCCTTTCGTGTTCCTGGCGGCGCTCGAGGAAGGCTTCACCCCAAACTCCGTCGAGATCGACGAACCCGTGCAGATCGGCAACTGGCGGCCCGAGAACTACCGCAAGAAATACTTGGGGCCGGTGACGCTCGAGACGGCCCTTGCCCTGTCGCTCAACACCGTGGCCGCGAAACTCGCCGCACGGCTGGGACCACAGACAGTGGCCTCCGTCGCCCATCGTCTCGGCATCACCTCGCCGCTCGGCCAGGACGCATCGCTCGCCCTCGGAACCTCCGAGGTGACGCTTCTCGAAATCACGGCGGCCTATGTGCCATTCTCGAACGGGGGCTACCCCGTGGCGCCGTTCGCGGTGACGCGCATACTCACCCGGGACGGAAAAGTGGTTTATGAGCGCAATGGTTCGGGCTTCCCGCAGGCTGTCGCGGATCACCACCTCGCTGACATGAACCGCATGCTGCGGCTCGTCGTCACGGAAGGCACCGGCACGCGCGCGGCCTTCCCCGGCTTCGATATCGCGGGAAAGACCGGCACCAGCCAGGATTACCGCGATGCATGGTTCATCGGCTACACAAGCGATCTCATCGCGGGCGTGTGGGTCGGAAATGACGACAACAGGCCGACCAAGCGGGTCACCGGCGGCCACATGCCGGCGGAAATCTGGCGCATGGTGATGGAGCCCGCGCATCGCGGTCTGACTCCGCGGCCTTTGCCCGGCGAACCGCTGATCGCCTCGCAGGAGCCCTCGACCATCTCG
Source organism: Aestuariivirga sp. (assembly GCF_046294715.1). GTDB lineage: Bacteria > Pseudomonadota > Alphaproteobacteria > Rhizobiales > Aestuariivirgaceae > Aestuariivirga. The sequence goes on from NZ_JBKBKI010000002.1 coordinate 158,896, forward strand.
GAAGTCTTGTATGATGCCGGCGCGGCCGAGGAATCCCCGCGCTTCGAGGAACCGCGGCAGGCTGAGCGGCGCGGTCTCTTCGAGATGCTCTTCGGAGCAATCTCGCGCCCGCATCTCTTCGAGCCGGACGAACCCCGCCGCCGCCGCGGGCCAATGACTGAGGAGGAGCGCCGGCGGCGGGCGCGCGGCGATCGCTGAAGGGATTCCCCCCGCGCCTTGACCCTCAGGTGACGATGCGATGGACCTCCTGACCATGCGCCCTCAGCCAGTTCTTCGCCTTCGCGGCGCCGGCGCAATGGGTGAGCAACAGCCGCCAGAAGCGCGGGCTGTGGTCGAGGTGCCTGAGATGTGCCACCTCATGGGCCGCCACATAGTCGAGCACATAATCCGGCGCGAGGATGAGCCGCCAGGAATAGGAGAGATCCCCGTTTGCCGAGCAGGAACCCCATCGGCTCCTCTGGTCGCGGATGGTGATGCGGCGGTAGCGCACACCCATCAAGGTCGCATAGCGCTCGGAAGCTTTCGCCAGATCCTCGCGCGCGGCGGCCCTCAGGAAGTCCAGGAGGCGGCGCTTCACATGCTCCGGTTCTCCCGGCACATGAATGAGGCCGCGCACCGGATCGACCGTGACCAGCCCCCTGCGGCTTTCGACATGCCGGATTTCGTGCGCGATCCCCCGGAGCGGCAGGATATGCCCCGGAGTCAGGTGGATGAGACCGCCGCGGCTTCTCACCCTCTCTTCGATCCAGGAGCGGGAGCGCTCGGTGAAGTCCAGCGCCCTGCCGCGCGATACGCCCTTCGGCACCGTAACCAGCACCCCGGTGCCGGTGGAATTGAGCCTCAGGACCAGGCGGCGGGCCTGGGCGTGACGCCGGAACACGACCTCCAGCACCTCGTCGCCCACTCTTATGCGGGAGGGCTCAAGCGGTCTTGGCGCGACCGTTCGTTGCAGGCTTCTGAGCAGTCCGATCATCGGCGTTCTTATTCACGAACTCGACGATTCGCGGAACGATTTCTTTGCGGAACCGCGAGCCGTTGAACACGCCATAATGCCCGACGCCGGGCTGCAGGTGGTGAAGCTTCTTCTCTTTGGGAAGGCTGGAGCAGAGGTCATGCGCAGCCTCCGTCTGACCAACGCCGGAGATATCGTCGCGCTCGCCTTCAATTGTCATCAGTGCGGTGGCGGTAACCTTCGATGGGTCGACGCGCAGGTTGCGGTGGGTGAGCGTGCCCTTGGGAAGGTCGTGGTTGACGAAAACCTTCTCCACCGTCTGGAGGTAGAATTCGGCAGTGAGGTCCATCACCGACATGTATTCATCGTAGAACTCGCGGTGCTTCTCCGCGGAATCGCCGTCCCCCTCGATCAGGTGCCAGAAGAGCTCGCGATGTGCGTCGATGTGCCTGTCGAGGTTCATGGTCATGAAGCCGCCGAGCTGCAGAAAGCCCGGGTAGACGTCGCGCATCATTCCCGCGTGCGGGGCAGGAACCTTCATGATCACGTTGTTGCGGAACCACTCCGCGCCCTTTTCCTGGGCGAGGCGGTTCACCGCGGTGGGATTTCGCCGCGTGTCGATGGGGCCGCCCATGAGGATCATGGTGGAAGGCGCGCAGGGGTCCTTCGCAGCATTCATCAGCGAGACGGCAGCCAGCACCGGGACGGAGGGCTGGCAGACGGCCATCACGCTCGTATTCGGCCCGAGATGCCGGAGGAACTCCGTCACGTAGTCGACATAATCGTCAAGGTCGAAGGAGCCTTCGAGCACCGGCACCGTGCGGGCATCGACCCAATCGGTGATGTAGGTGTCGTAGTGCGGCAGCATCGCTTCAACCGTGCCCCGCAACAGCGTGGCATAGTGGCCCGACATTGGCGCAACGATCAGCATCTTGTGCTGCTTCGTCTTTCGCGCCCACATCTTACGGAAGTTCACGAGCCGGCAAAAGGGTTTTGCCTGCACCTCCACTTCCTCAACGGCCACGAGGTCGTCGCCCACGATGGTATCGGCGATACCGAACTCGGGCTTGCCGTAGCGGCGGGTGGTGCGCTCGAACAACTCCAGCGAGGCTGCCCAGGAACGCCCAAGTTGTGTCGAGGAGAGTGGGTTAACCGGGCTCCTCCAGAACGTGATTCCGGCATCCGCCATGGCACGCCAGGGCGCCAATGCAGCATGGTTCATTTCGTAGAGATAATAGAGCACAACCTGCAGCCCCGCGTGAACATCTGACGGTAGCAAGTCCCCGGAATCCGGGCAACCGCTGATTTCCTTCGACTTTAGAGGGAAGTGCCTGTGGCTTCCTTAAGTTCCGACGCGAGCTTTGCCGCGTCCGTGGTGTAGGTGAAGTGCTTCACGAAGCGACCGTCCGGACCCATCAGATAGATGATGCTGGAATGGTCCACCAGATAGTCCTCGGTGGAAGCCGTGTTGCCCGACCTGGCGTAGTAGACCCGGTAGGCCTTGGCGGCGGCGGCGACCTCCTCGGGGCTGCCGGTGAGGCCGACGAGCCGGGGACCGAAATTCTCGACATAGGACTTCATGACATCGGGCGTATCCCGGGCGGGGTCTACCGACACGAAGATCGGCTGGATCTTCTCTGCCTCAGTTCCCATCTGGTCCAGTGCCGCCATCATGACTTGGAGTTCCGTCGGGCAGATGTCGGGGCAGTAGGTGTATCCGAAGAAGACGAGCATGTACTTGCCGTGAAAGTCTTTTTCGGTGACGCGGCGGCCATTCTGGTCGGTGAGTGTGAAGGGCCCGCCCACAAGCGCCGTGCCCGTGGACGCCGGACCCGCAACTTGGCGCGACATCCACGCATAGCCCGCCAGGCCTGCGGCAATGACGAGCAGGACAGTGGCGAGGATCAGGAGGGAACGACGCGGCATCGGGCTTTTTCTTCCTTTCTGCAGACACATAAGCGTAGAATGTGCATAGCTCAACAGCACCGTTGCTGATCATGGACCGCACGCCACAGGATTTCGCCAGCATCCCGGCAACGGCGGCGAGCGACGCCGAACTCGGTATGCTTCGCCTTAGAACCCTGGTGCGCCTGCGCTGGCTTGCCGTCGTGGGCCAGGCGGGAGCGGTTCTGGGCGTGCACTACGTGCTGGGATTTCCTCTCCCTCTCGCATCCTGTCTCGCCGCAATTGCGCTTAGCGCATGGCTCAACATCTTTCTTACGATCCGGTGGGGCAAGAGCGTCCGGCTGCACGAGACCCATGCCGGCCTGCTGCTCGTCTATGACGTGCTTCAACTTGCCGTCCTGCTCTATCTCACCGGCGGGCTCGAGAACCCCTTCTCGTTCCTGTTCCTGGTGCCGGTGACGATTTCCGCCACCTCGCTCTCGATGCGCTGGACCCTGTGGCTGGGCCTCCTGGCTTTCGCCTGTGCGACATTCCTTGCCTTTCGTCATCTGCCGTTGCCCTGGGTCCCGGGGGAGCCGTTCGAACTGCCGGAGGTCTACACCGCCGGCATGTGGGCGGCTATCATGTGCGGCGTCGTGTTTTCGGCCATCTATGCGCGCCGAATCGCGGACGAGGCACGCCAGATGTCGGCGGCATTGTCGGCGACCGAACTGGTGCTGGCACGCGAACAGAGGCTTTCGGCTCTCGACGGCCTGGCCGCAGCCGCGGCCCACGAGCTGGGAACGCCGCTCGCCACCATCGCGCTCGTCGCCAAGGAACTGAAGCGCGAGCTAGCCCCCGGCGATCCGCACACCGAAGACATCGACCTCCTCATCAGCCAGACGGCCCGCTGCCGCGAGATCCTGGCGCGCCTCTCCAGCCGAGAGGCCCAGACTGACGAGATGTACCAGCGCACGCGTGTCCTGGTGATGATCGAGGATTTGGTGGCGCCCCTGCGCGGCTCGGACGTGGTAATCGCGGTGGCGAGTTCGGCTGATGCGGACGACAAGGCGCTGGACGAGGAGCCGGTATTCCGGCGCAACCCGGCCATCACCTATGGCCTCGGCAATCTTCTGGAGAATGCCGTGGACTTCGCTGCAAGCCGTGTCGAGGTGGAGGCACGCTGGACGCCGCAGCAGGTGTCGATCACGGTCCGCGACGACGGCCCCGGCTTCCACGAAAACATCTTCGACCGCCTCGGCGACCCTTTCGTCACGACGAGGCCCGGCTATGGCGAGGAGAGCGGGGAGCCCGGGCGCCACGAAGGCATGGGTCTTGGCTTCTTCATCGCAAAGACCCTGCTCGAGCGCTCCGGCGCCTCGGTGTCGCTGGCCAACCGGCCGACGCCGGAACACGGTGCCGTCGTGCACGTTGTCTGGCCGCGCCGCCTCATTGATCTCGGCAAGGCCTCTGCTCGTATTGCAAGTCATTGAACCCGCTGGCCTGAGGGGCTAGAGAGCGGGGCAGGATCAAGTGAACGCTGGTCAGGTCAGGCTTGATGACAAACGCCGCACTACCCGCCGAAAAGACATTGCTGCTCGTCGACGACGACAAGCCTTTCCTCACGCGGCTCGCCCGTGCCATGGAAGCGCGGGGTTTCGAAGTGCTGGTGGCGGAGTCGGTCGCCGAAGGTGTTGCGCATGTGAAGCGCGCCGCACCCTCCTTCGCCGTGGTGGACCTCCGCCTGGGCGACGGCAACGGCCTCGACGTGATCGAGGCCCTGCACCAGGCGAGACCTGATGCCCGCGCCGTGGTGCTGACCGGCTATGGCAACATCGCCACGGCGGTCACCGCTGTGAAGCTCGGCGCCATCGATTACCTGGCGAAGCCGGCGGATGCCGACGCCGTTTATGGTGCTTTGGTGGGCGATACCGACAGCCGTGCCGCACTTCCGGACAATCCCATGTCCGCCGACCGCGTGCGCTGGGAGCACATCCAGCGCGTCTACGAGCTCTGCAACCGCAATGTGTCGGAGACGGCGCGGCGGCTCAACATGCACCGGCGCACCCTGCAGCGCATCCTGGCCAAGCGCGCGCCGAAATAGCTCAGAGACTGCCTGCCAGCGGATCGTGGAGACCCTGCAGCCTCAGGGCGGCGGCCCGCGCGAAGGCGAGCGTCACCGCGCGGCGGCGCGATCCATGCAGGCTTTCGGCCTCGGGGTGGCGCAGGATTTCGGCCCCCCAGCTGTCGGCAATGATGAGGCCCGCGTCGGGCGGCATGAGTTCCGGCTCGACGGTGGTCGGTATGGCGAAGAACAGCCGGTCGCAATAGGTTCGGTATTCCGGCCATTTGCTGTCGCACAGAAAATCCTCGCGCGAGGACTTGATTTCGACGATCCAGATCTCGCCTCCACCGCCGATACCGATGAGGTCTGCCCGCCGGCCCGAGGCCAGCGTGAATTCGGGCAGAACGGCTAGGCCCGAGGCGCGGAGCAGACGGGCCACGCCGCGCTGAATCATTGCCGCCGTTTCCGACTGGCGGCCGTCGGGCCTGATCTGAAGCTGCATCTTTGCCCCTTGTTTGGATTGCCGTCCTCCCCCTAATCTCTGCGCCAGAACGAATGTGCCGGTCAACGGGACCTCAGGGAAAGACATGGGTGTAGCCTTGCTGGGCCTGAGCCGGGTGATCGATGCCGTCACGGCATTTCTGGGCCGGCAGGTGCGCTGGCTGATCCTCCTGGCCATCGTCGTCTCTGCCGCCAACTCCGTTCTGCGCAAGGCCTTCGACACGAGCTCCAACGCCTGGCTGGAGCTGCAGTGGCTGCTCTTCGGGGCAGCATTCATGCTGGCGGCAGCTTATACGCTTCAGAAAAACGCCCATGTGCGGATCGACGTGCTCTCGAGCCGCTTCTCCAAGCGCAAGCGCGACATCATTGACCTCTTCGGTCATCTTTTCATTCTCGGTCCCTTTGCCATCATCCTGCTCTGGCTTTCCGCACCCTATTTCGTCGACAGTTTCAGGGAGGGAGAAGCATCGAGCAATGCGGGGGGCCTCCCCGTCTGGCCAGCCAAGTTCCTGATCTTCGCCGGCATGCTTCTGCTGGTACTGCAGATGGTTTCGGAGGTCATCAAGCGTGCGCTCGTGCTTGCGGGCATTATTCATGAACCAACCCCCGAGGCGCTGCACGGGCATGATCCGGCGGATACGACTCCCGCCGGGGGACACAACGAATGATCGATCTCCTCGCCCACAACCTGGCGCCAGTGATGTTCGTGGCGCTTGTGGGGCTTCTGCTGCTGGGCTATCCCGTGGCCTTCGCGCTCGCCGCCAACGGGCTCCTGTTCTTCCTCATCGCCGTCGAGCTTTCGCCCTTTTCAAACGAGATCTCGCTCTCCTGGCCGTTGCTGCAGACATTGCCCGGCCGCATTCTCGACGTGATGCGGAACGAGACGCTTCTCGCCATTCCCTTCTTCACCTTCATGGGTATCGTTCTCGAGAAGTCCGGGATGGCGGAAGACCTGCTCGACACGGTGGGCCAGCTCTTCGGGCCGGTGCGCGGCGGGCTGGCCTTCGCGGTCATCCTCGTCGGAGCTCTCCTTGCCGCCACGACGGGCGTGATCGCCGCATCGGTGATCGCCATGGGCCTCATCTCGCTGCCGATCATGCTCCGATACGGCTACGACCGCCCACTCGCCACCGGCGTCATCGCGGCGTCGGGAACGCTGGCCCAGATCATTCCACCCTCGCTCGTGCTCATCGTGCTGGCGGACCAGCTTGGCCGTTCCGTCGGCGACATGTATGCGGGGGCGCTCATCCCCGGCCTGCTCCTCACCGCTCTCTACTGCGTCTATGTCGCGGTGCTGGCCATGGTCCGGCCGGAACGCATGCCAGCGCTTCCTGCCAGCGCCCGGACACTGTCGGGAAGCCCGATGCCGCTCCTTGTCCTCATTGCGGCATCCACCGCTCTCGCCTTCGCTGCACGGCTTCTGCTCGCCGAAGACCCCGGTGATGGAAGCGGGATCTGGGCGGCCTGCATCGGAGTGGGAGCCGCCTATCTCGTGGCTCTCGCCGACCGCGGGCTGCGCCTGGGCGTCCTTAGCGACTTGGCGCAGCGCGTGACGCTCGTGCTGGTGCCTCCGCTGGCACTCATCTTTCTCGTGCTGGGCACCATATTCCTCGGCATTGCCACGCCGACCGAAGGCGGCGCCATGGGGGCTGCGGGCGCCCTCCTGCTCGCCCTCGCGCGCCAACGCCTGAGCTACGGGCTCCTCAGCGATGCGCTGGATGCGACGGTCAGGCTCTCCTGCTTCGTGATCTTCATCCTCATCGGCAGCCGGATTTTCTCGCTCACCTTCTACGGCATCAACGGCCATGTCTGGGTGGAGGAGCTCTTCCTGGGCCTGCCGGGCGGAGTCCTCGGCTTCCTCATCGCCGTCAATCTTCTCGTCTTCATCCTCGGCTGTTTTCTCGACTTCTTCGAGATCGCCTTCATCGTCGTGCCGCTGCTGGCGCCGGTCGCCTCCGCGCTCGGCATCGATCTCGTCTGGTTCGGGGTGATCCTCGCCATGAACCTGCAGACGAGCTTTCTGACGCCGCCCTTCGGCTTCGCCCTGTTCTACATGCGCTCTGTGGCTCCCGCCGTGCCCTATACCGATAAGGTCAGCGGTGCCAGGATCGCAGCAATCAGCACGACGCAGATCTATCGCGGCGCCATGATATTCATCCTGCTGCAGGTGATCATGATTCTCCTGGTGTTGGCCTTTCCCGGCCTCGCCATCACCGAGAAACCGCCCGCGGTCGACCCCGCCACCATCGACATCCAGATTCCCACCGAGGGCACCGGGGAACCTGGCTCGGAAGATGGCGGAATACCTCCACCGCCCGTGTTCGAGTGAAGAAGGGCCCCAGAACAGGGCCCTACTGCATTCAAAGTTCAGAGCTGCTTCTTGCGCTGCTGCGCCATCATGAAGTTGTCGTAGGTCGCCTCCGACACCTGCTGCCAAAGGAAGGCGTCGCCGCGGAAGGCCATCATGGCATCGTGGATCCTCTTGAAGGCCGCGTTCTGCGCGCCGATCTCCGCATAGGACTCCTTCGCCGCGTCGAAGCAGGCCGCCATCACCTCCTGCGGAAATGGCCGCAGCACCGCGCCATTGGCGACGAGCCGCTTGATGGCGCCGGGATTCTTCTGGTCATAGCTCGCCAGCATGTCGCCGTTGGCGGCCTTGCAGCCGGCCTGCACGATAGCCTGGTAGGATTTCGGCAGCTCGTTCCACTTCTCGAGGTTGATCATGGTGTGCAGCATGGCGCCGCCCTCCCACCAGCCGGGATAGTAGTAGAATTTTGCAACCTTGTAGAGGCCGAGCTTCTCGTCATCCGCGGGGCCGACGAACTCGGTGGCGTCTATCGTGCCCTTCTCGAGTGCGGGGTAGACATCGGCCCCTGCCAGCTGCTGCGGCACGACGCCAAGCCTCGAGATCACCTGCCCGCCGAAGCCGGCGATGCGAAACTTCAGACCCTTGAGATCATCGAGAGTATTGATCTCCTTGCGGAACCAGCCCCCCATCTGGGCGCCCGTGTTGCCTGAGGGGAAGGCAACGAGATTGTGCGTCGCGTAGAATTCGTTCATCAGTTCCATGCCGCCGCCGAAATACATCCAGGCATTCTGCTGGCGTGCATTGAGGCCGAAGGGCACCGCCGTTCCGAAGGCGAAGGTCGGGTCCTTGCCCCAGTAATAATAGCTCGCCGTCTGGCACATCTCGATCGAGCCCTTGCTCACCTCGTTTGCCGCCTCGAGCGCCGGGGCGATTTCGCCCGCCGGGAAAACCTGGATCTGGAAACGATTGTCGGTGGCCTCCGCGACGTATCTGCTGAAGTTCTCGGCGGTCGTGAACAACGTCTCGAGCGCCTTCGGGAAGCTCGAGGTCAGCCGCCATTTGATCTCGGGGGCGGATTGGGCGATTGCGGGTGCGGCGAGGGCGGGCGCTGCGGCGGCGGCGATTCCGGCCGATCGGATGAAATTGCGGCGGTCCATCGTTGAGTCCTTGCAGTTGTGTTTTGTCCGAATTCCGTCTTTGTAGAGCAGATACCGGTCTGGGGGTGCACTATAGGCCATGATTCGGCACCGGCAATCTCCCCCGGCCGCCGACGCTGACGGAGAGAGGACATGCGACGCACCCGGACGGAACGCGATTCGATCGGCGAAATGGAAATTCCCGCCGACGCCGACTACGGAATTCACACGGCCCGTGCGGTCGCGAACTTTCCGATCACAGGCATCACCCTGTCGCATTTCCCGGAACTGATCGAGTCGCTGGCCATGGTGAAGAAGGCCGCGGCCCTGGCGAACAGGGATTTCGGCAGCCTCAAGCCCGAGATTGCATCCGCCATCGTCTCCGCCTGCGACCTCATCATTGCCGGCGACGGGCATGAGCATTTTGTGGTGGACATGCTGCAGGGCGGCGCCGGCACCTCCACCAACATGAACGCCAACGAGGTGGTCGCGAACATTGCCCTGAAGCTTATCGGCCGGCCGCGCGGCGATTATGCGGCGGTGAACCCCAACGATCACGTGAACCTGTCGCAGTCGACGAATGACGTCTACCCCACGGCCGTGCGCCTGACCGTGCTCCGCGCCTGTCCGGCACTGATCGAAACCCAGCGTCTCCTCAAGGACGCGCTCATGGCCAAGGCCGCCGAATTCGAGGACGTCATCAAGGTGGGCCGCACGCAGCTGATGGATGCCGTGCCGATGCGCCTCGGCTCCGAGTTTCGCGCCTTCGCTGTCACGGTGGGCGAGGACATCGATCGGCTGAAGGAATTCGCCAGCCTGCTCCGTGAGGTCAATCTCGGCGGCACGGCCATCGGTACCGGTATCAACACGCCCGAAGGATATTCCGAGCGGGTGATCCGCAATCTGGCGGAGGTATCCGGCGTTCCGCTCATCGCCGCCGCCGACCTGATCGAGGCGACTTCCGATCTCGGCGCCTTCGTCACCTTCTCAAGCGTGCTGAAGCGAATTGCCGTGAAGCTCTCGAAGATCTGTAACGATCTCCGCCTGCTGAATTCCGGCCCGCGTGCCGGTCTGGGGGAGATCAGGCTTCCTGCAGTCCAGGCGGGATCTTCCATCATGCCCGGCAAGGTCAATCCCGTCATTCCGGAAGTCGTCAACCAGATCGCCTATCAGGTGATCGGCAACGACCTGACCGTCACCCTCGCGGCGGAGGCCGGCCAGCTTCAGCTCAATGCCATGGAACCGGTGATCGTGCTCAACATCATGCAGTCGATGCGCATGCTGATCCGCGGCATGACGGTGCTGCGCGAGAAGTGCATCGTCGGCATCGAGGCTGACCGCGAGCGTTGCCTCGAACTCCTCGAAGGTTCGCTCGTCACCGTGACGGCACTCAATCCCTATATCGGATATTCAGCCGCGAGCCATGTGGCCAAGGAGGCGCTGAAGTCCCGCCGCAGCATCCGCGACGTGGTGCTCTCCGAGGGATTGATGACGGAGGAACAGCTGCAGCAGGCCTTCTCCATCGCCAACCTCCTCGGTGGAAAGTCCTGAACCGCCTTACATGCCCCAGCGCAGCGCTGGCGTATGGACTGGCGCATCCCAGCCCTTTGCCATCTCCTCGTCGAGGAGCGTGACGGTGATCGAACAGCCCGCCATGTCGAGCGAGGTGACGTAGTTGCCCACGAGCGAGCGCACCGGCGTGATGCCGTGCTTCGCGAGCTGAGCCGCAGCGGCATGGTACATGAGGTAGAGCTCCATGGCCGGCGAGCCGCCGAAGCCGTTGACGAAGAGCAGAGCGTTGCCACCCCTCGCGAGATCGCCCGCGATTGCAGCAACCATTTCTTCGGCGATCTCGTTGGCGGCCCGCAGCGCCACGCGGCGGCGGCCGGGCTCACCGTGAATGCCGACACCCATCTCCATTTCGTCTTCCCCAATTTCAAAGGTGGGTTTTCCCGCCGCGGGCACGGTGCAACTCGTCAGCGCGACACCCATCGAGCGCGTGGCGCCGTTTACCCGATCGCCCAGTTCCTTCAGTGCCCTGAGGTCGGCGCCCTGCTCTGCTGCGGCGCCGACGACCTTCTCGACGACCAGCGTTCCGGCAACGCCGCGCCGGCCGGTCGTATAGAGCGAGTTCTCGACGGCGACATCGTCATCCGTGATCACCGTCTCAATCATTCGCCCGCTCATCTCGCGCGCCATGTCGAAGTTCATGACATCGCCTTCGTAGTTCTTCACGATGAAGAGCAGGCCCGCCCCCGTGTCCACGGCCTCCGCCGCTGCGATCATCTGGTCGGGCGTCGGCGATGTGAAGACCTGGCCGGGGCATGCCGCATCCAGCATTCCATGGCCCACGAACCCTGCATGCAGCGGCTCATGCCCGGAACCGCCCCCGGAAACCAGCGCCACCTTTCCCGGCTTCAGCACTTTGCGCTGCACAAACTTGTGCTCCGCCCCGAGCGTCACGATGCCGGCATGGGCCGCCGCGAAGCCGTCGAGGCTCTCGGTCAGCACGTTCGAGACATCATTGATGAGCTTCTTCATCGCCCTCTTCCTTCTTCCCTCTCCTCGTCGATCAGCCTGGCAATCTCCCGCACGAAACCGCTGACCAGGCCGTGCAGTCTCCTGTTTCGTGCCACGCTGCCGAGATCCGGCAGCTCAACTGAAAACGTGGCGTTCCGCGCCGGCTCCGCCAAGCGCTTCTTGGGATGTGCCGTGGCATAGAGCGTCAGGAAGTCCTTCCGTTCGGCGGCCGAGAAGTGGCAGACCTCGAAAATCTGTTCGAGGTGCGTGGCAGGGATCGGCGTCGGATAGGCGGGATTGGTGATCTGACTCACGAAACTGCGGTTCTTCGCCAACGCACCGGCCAGCCTCTGCCTGGTGCCGGAGGGCCGCATGTCGAGGATTGCTGAAAGCATGCGCTTGTAGGCTGAGACCGCGTCAGGGGCGGATCCTCCCGCGCTCATTTCAGAGCTCCGCGAGGGCCGCCTTGATGCGGCCGATGCGTGAAGGCGCCACAGAGAGCGAGGCGATGCCAGCCTCGAGCAGGGCCGCGAGATGGCGCGGCTCGCTTGCCATGTCGCCGCACAGGCTCACCGGAATTCCGGACTCGCGGCCAAACCGGGCGACCTCCGCGATCAGTCTGAGCACAGCGGGGTGGGACGGGTCGTTGAGCGCCGCGACTCGCGCATCATCCCGCGATGAGGCAGTGACATATTGCGTGAGGTCGTTGGAGCCGATCGAGAAGAAGTCCGCCTTGCCGAACAGTTCAGGTGAAACAGCGACGGCGGGAACTTCCACCATGATGCCGAGGGGCGGCATCCGGTAGTCTATCCCTTCGCGCTCGAGTTCCGCCACGCAGGAGCTTAGGAGCGCAGCGGAGCGTGCGAGCTCCTGCGGCACCGTCACCATCGGGATCATGACCTTGAGGTTTCCGTGAACCGCGGCACGCGCCAGCGCCCGCAACTGGGTGCGGAACACGCCCTCATGCGCAAGTGTCAGGCGTATGCCGCGAAGCCCCAGGAAGGGATTGGACTCGCCCTCCGGAGTGAGGCCCCGAATCGGTTTGTCGCCGCCGATGTCGAGGGTGCGGACCGTCACCGGCTTCTCACCCGCCCAGTCGAGAAGCCGGCGGTAGCTGTGATACTGGGTGTCCTGGCCTGGCAAGGGGGCGCCGTCGCGGAACAGGAATTCCGAGCGCATGAGGCCGATGCCGTCACAGCTTGCCGGGTCGATGTGGTCGAGTTCCTCGACGCTCGCGACATTGATCAAGACATCGATTCGCGTGCCGTTCTTGCGTCGGGCAGGCCGGGCACGGAAACGCTCTTCGGCGGCGCGAAGGCGATTTTCACTTTCCAGTTCCGCCCGGTAAAGCTCGAGTTCCCGGGGATCTGGGTCTGCCACCACGACGCCTCGATGCCCATCGACGATCAGCGTCCCGGCTTTCGCGAAGGCGCCGTCGCCCAAGCCCACGACCATTGGAATGCCGCGCGCGCGGGCCAGCATGGCAACATGGCTCGTGGCACTGCCGCGGGAGAGCGCGATGGCTCCGCCTTCACTCCAGTCCGTTTCGAGAAAGTCCGTAGGTGCTACGTCGTCGCCTGCCAGCACCGCGCCTCTTCTATCCTGAGGCACAGTCCCGCCAGTCAGGTGTCGCAGCACGCGGTCGCGAATGTCCCTCAGGTCGGCGGCGCGGGCGCGGAAGTACTCGTCCTCGGCCAACTCGTAGCCTGCGATTTCACCATCCATCACAGCAGACCACGCCTCCGACGCCGCAGCGCCGGCATCGATGGCCATCAGCGCGGGCGCCGTGAGTGCATCGTCTTCGAGCATGGCGATCTGAAAGCCGACGATATCCTGCGCCTGCTCGTCGATGCGCGCCATCAGCGCCGTAAGGTCCTCTGCAGCGGCGGTGATGGCGAGCTTCAAGGCGGATCGTTCATTCTCGGGACTGCCGGAATGCCTTCGGCCTTCCGAAGCAGCCTCGAGCCTTCGCACTGGGCCCATGAACAGCCCGTCGGAAGCGCTGTTGCCCCGAAAGCTAGTGCCCATCGCCGGCTTCGTCGAAATCGCGGCGGACAAGGCCGATGACGGCAGTGACCGCCGCCTCGGCGTCCGCCCCGGAGGCACGCACGAACAGCGTGGCGTTCTGCTTCGCCTTCATGGCCATCACCTTGACGATGCTCTTGGCATCAATCCAGGGGCCTTCGGGCGAGCCCGCGATCTCGATCGCCGATGCATAGCCCTTGGCAAGCTTGGTGAGCTTCACCGAAGGCCGCGCATGGAGACCCACGTCATGGGTGATCACCACCGATCCTGCCGCTGCCTCGCTCATTGCGGGGAGAGCTCCTCGGCGGTGCGCTTGACATCGCTGAGCGAGCCGCCGCCCCATGCTTCGGTCGCAGCCATCACCGCCCCCTCGACAACCGGTGCATTGCAGATCACGATCTTGGGCTGCCGCTCCGCGGGAAGCATCTCGATTGCCATCTCGCTGTTCGTCTCAGCCCCTCCGAGATCGACAAGGATTGCGACGCCGTCCTCCGACCAGGCTGCGTCTATGGCTGTGAGGATCTTCTCCACGCTGGTGCCGAGCCCGCCATCGGGGTTGCCGCCGCAGAAGGCGAGCGGCACCTCGCTGCCGACCATCTGGCGCACCATGTCCGCTGCTCCCTTGGCGACATCGGGCGAATGCGACACGATCACGATGCCGACGGTCATGAGCGGCCCTCGAGTACATCGCAGACGGCTTCGATCATGATCTGGCTCGAGCGCGCACCAGGATCCATGTGACCGATCGATCGCTCGCCGAGGAAAGAGGCGCGCCCGCGGATGGCTTTCATCGGAATGGTGGCCTTGGCGCTTTGCGCCGCCAGGGCCCTGACGCTGTCGAAGCTCGCCGTGCCGCCGGCGAGATGCGCCGCCACCGGACCCAGCACGTCCAGCATGGTCTTGTTGTTGAGGTCGGCCTTGCCACGCGCCTTGAGCGCCACGACGGCCGCCTCCATGGCCCGTGCCAGGTCTGCCAGTCCCGGCTCTTCCGGAAGCTCCCTGCCGAGGGTCATGAACAGCGTCCCGTAGAGCGGGCCCGATGCGCCGCCCACCTTCATCACCAGCGTCATGCCAGCTGTCTTGAGCGCATCGCCCAAGGGCTTCCCCAGGATCACCGGCTTCTCGGCCAGCACCGCCTCGAAGCCGCGCCGCATGTTCAGGCCATGGTCGGCGTCGCCAATGGCGGAATCGAGCGCCGTCAGTTCATCGGCTGCCAGGATGACCCGCGCCGCGACCTTGTCGAGCAACGTCTCGAGGGAAAAAGCCATGGCGCGCCTGTCACGTGTTTAGCGATCATGTTTACTGATCACAAATTCACTAAACAAGCAAGCCCTTCATCTCGCAACTGCGTAAGTGCGAAGCGCCGTGACAGGTTCAGTCCTGAGCCGGGGCTTGTGCCGCCTTCCCGCTGCCGGTGTCCAGCTTCGTCACCGTGGCCTCGAATGGCAAGCCCTTGATCGATCCCGTGAGCGACACCGGCAGCCACAAGGTTTTTCCGCTGGGCAGCGTACCGGCGGGAGCGAAAGCGACCCTGTAGTCCTCGCCCGGCTCTCCCTTTTCAGCGGATGATCCGGCGATCGGAGACCACCGCACTTCGCAGTTCTGAACCGGTCCGCGGTAACTGCCCGCTTCGGCCTCGCCTTTCCCGAGATCACGGAACGTGAGTTGGAAAACATTTTGCCCATCAAAGGCAAGTTGTACCGAGGGACACGGATTGGCGCCGCTGCTCCCCACCCGCAGGATGGCTGTGATCGGGTCAGCCACGTCGCCGGTCAGCGCCTGCTCCACCTTGGCGCGGACCTCGGCCTTGCGATGGGCTGGGGGATCGACGCTCACCTTGCCGCCATCGTTCCAGGAAACAAGCGTCTCCTTGGTGCGGTCGCGCTTCTCACGGGTCAAGTGAAATTGCGCCGGGCGGATTTCCGCGTCGCGAATTTTGCTCTCGATCATCACCTTGGCACTGTACTGCGAGAACAACTCGCTGATTCCCTTGTTTTTGATCCGCGCCTTGGCCCGCACGGCATCCGGGGAAAAATCAAGATCGAACTTCGCCGTCATCATGGTGACCGAGGTCACGTCCAGACGGTAAGAGATTGAAATCTGTTCCGCCGCGTGGGCCGGAAGGGCCACGGCGAGGAAGGGAAGAAGGAAAAGCGCATGTCGCATCTGCCCGGCCTTTCTCGAACTGCAATGGTTTAGTGTACCCTTAAACACGGGCTTCGCGGCAAGAGTGTGTTGGCGGTGAGGCGGGATCAGCCGCGCCTGACAAGGAGTTCTCGCGCCGTCGCCTCGTTGGTGATGAGCACGTTGCAGTTGATGAGCTTGATCGCTCCGAGCAGGCACTCGACCTTGTCGTTGCCGCCTGAGGCGATGATGCGCGTGGGGACGCTGCGCAATTGCTCGATCGGCAGCGACATGATGCGGCGGTTGACTGGATGGTCCACGAGCTGCCCGTGCCGGTCATAAAAGTTGAAAAGGAGGTCGCCCACGGCGCCCCTCCTGAGCAGCTCCACCCGCTCCTCGTCGCTGATGAGGTTGAAGCGGAAGGCGGTCGAGGCGGGCGCCATGGTCCCGACGCTGAGCAGCGCCAGATCGAGCCGTTCGGCGCGCCGGAAAATGTCGCGCAATCCACAGCGCTCGATCAGCGCCTCGCGCGTCTCGGGCGAGTCGACCACCGCCGGCGCCTGAAAGAGATAGCAGTCCGCGCCCATGAGTCGGGCGAACTGCCAGGCAAATTCAGCCGGATTGAACTTACGGGCCTGAACGATGCCGCCCAGCAGCGAAATGACCTGGACGTTCTCGAGATCGCGCGGCGCCAGCGTCGCGAGCGACTCGTAGAGCGTGGCCCCCCAGCCCACACCCACCGTCATGTCGTCGGACAGCGTGTCGGACACATGCATGCCCGCCGCCACGCCAATTGCCTTGGTTACGTTTTCGGGCAGCACGGGTTCCGGCACGACCACTGCCTCCTTGAAGCCAAAGGCGTTCTTGAGTTCAGCCTCCAGCGCGAAGCATTCGGAAACTTCGCCCTCGATCCAGATCTTCACCTCGCGTTGGCGGATGGCCTCATTGATGTTGCGCACGACTGTCACGCGTCCGATGCCGAGGCGCTCCGCGATCTCGTGCTGCGTAAGGCCCTCTACATAGTACATCCAGGCAATGCGCATCCGGTTGCGCGCGATACGCCCCGCCCCCCGCTCCTGTGAAAGCGATGCATTTCTTCTGGTGGTGGCCTTGTCCAACATGCCCTCTGGCGACATCCGCGGAACCATTGTGTCTGGAGATACTAAACGACGCAAGGCGGCACTTATGTGTCGAAACACTTTCGTTCAGCTCCAACAGAAGCGAAGGCCGACGACCCGACCGCCAAACGTTTTGCAGTGCGAAACTTTGTTGCAGCGCCATAATACGAAACATTTGCCCTCAGCAAAGTAATTTAGTACAGAAATCTGTACATCAACGCCGTGGAGTTCTGCGCCAGAATGGATGCCCGCGGCTGGGAGGAATCGACCGTGCCCCTGTATCCGCAACTCTCGACGCCCCGTGTCGCGGCACCCCGCCGGACACTTTGCGCCGGAGGCGAAGAAAAAGCCCCGTCAGCCTCTGGCCTGAGGCGAGGCGTGGGAACGACGACACAGGCCGCATCAATGGAGGAATGACATGCTCATCAAGAACAAGGGCGGGATCACGCGCCGCTCGCTCCTGAAATCTACTGCGGCTGCGGGCGCTGCTCTGGCTGCCGGTACGGGCGGCATCTCGCTGTTCAACGTCCGCAGCGCCTACTCGCAGAACCTTCCCAACCCCGCTGACGTGCTTGCCAAGATCAATGTCGGCACGATGGTGAAGAAGGAGTACCGCGACCAGTACAAGCTCGGCGACAATGACGAGCTGTGGGATCCGAAGAAGGACTGGATCCGCACGGTGGACTGGGAGGCGATCCGCAAGGAGCATGCCGGCAAGACGGTGCGTTTCGCCATCGGCGCGGCAGACCGCGAATCGGCGCAGGAGCAGATCGAGCCCTTCGCGCAGCTCTCCGGCATCAAGATCGAGCTCGTGGCGATCCCTGACGATTCGATGTACGACAAGGTGGTCGCCGAGTTCCTCTCCGGCAACGCCAGCTTCGATGCGATCCAGTTCTTCTCGCCCTGGCTCGGTGACTTCGCGGCCCAGGGCTTCCTGAAGCCGCTCGACGAGTATGTCTCCAAGTGGGGCCTGCCCTTCGACGATTTCTACGAGACCTACCAGAAGAACTATGGCCACTGGGCGGACAAGGGAATTCTCGGAATTCCCTTCGACTGCGACATCCAGATGGTCCACATCCGTCCGTCCATCTTCAAGAAGATCGGCATCGACGCAGACCGCATCAAGACCATCCCGACCTATGACGAGATGATCCGCATCGCGCCGGAACTCAACAAGGCGGAGCAGGGCGTCAACGCCATCGGCATGATGTGCGGCCGCGGCTTCTGGGCCACTTACACCTGGCAGCATGTTGCCGCGCAGTATGGTCTGCAGCTCTTCAACGAGAACTGGGAACCGATCTTCAACAGCGATGCCGGCGTCAAGGGCCTCGAGACCATCGTGGCGCTCTCGAAGCACGCCATTGAAGGCGTTGCGGCGGCCGACTGGCCGACCAACCGCGCCGCCTGGCTCGGTGGCCAGATCGCCTGCAACATCTCCTGGCAGGACTCGGGCACCCAGGCCACCCGCGCCGATCAATCCAAGATCGGCGACGATGTGTTGACGATCTACGAGCCCCGCGTGGAAGGCGGAACCTTCGCGCCGCCGAACATTGCGGGCTCCACCTCCTGCGTCACCGCCACCTCGCCAGAGCCGGAGGCCGCCTTCCTCATGCTCGCCTATCTCACCACCGCCTCGATCATGGCCATCAACGAAGCCAATGCCAACGGCGTGGCGCCGGGCTACAAGTCGGTGCTGACCAACGAAAAGCTGCGCGCCGTCTCGCAGCCTGCCAAGGTCTGGTCGGAACAGCTCGACTTCGCCTGGTGCGCGCCGCGCCTGCCCTCGGGCTTCCAGATCGATCAGGAGATCGGCTTCCTGATCAACAAGGTCGTGGTGGGCGAGATGCAGCCCAAGGCGGCGCTTGACGAAGCCGCGGTGAAGGTCAAGGACATCATGTCCAAGAACGGCTTCTACCAGGGCAAGGACCCGATGAACTTCGCGGCCACCGAGCCCGGCCTGTGGATGGGCAAGGGCAAGCCGCTGCCGTTCTGATCTCGTCTCGTCATCCTCCGGCCTCCTCTCCCGCCTCTGGGCGGGGGAGGGGGCAACGTCTTCCGAGCAGCACCATGACCGACGCCGTCCTGTCCGCCCCAACCTACCGAACGGCGCGCCGCCGCAGCCCCCTGAGGCGCAAGGCCTTCCCTTATCTGCTGGTGGCACCGGCCGTCCTTTACCTGCTCGCCATCACGCTCTATCCCGGCATCTTCGCGCTCTGGCGCAGCTTCTATGCCG
This sequence comes from Aestuariivirga sp., assembly GCF_046294715.1. Lineage (GTDB taxonomy): Bacteria > Pseudomonadota > Alphaproteobacteria > Rhizobiales > Aestuariivirgaceae > Aestuariivirga. The sequence goes on from NZ_JBKBKI010000002.1 coordinate 177,762, forward strand.
GACGCTTCCAGCTCAACTACGTCGGCTTCGAGCAATATGCGGATCTGCTCGCGGATGATGCCTTCTGGCACAGCCTCTCCAACACGCTGCTCATCGGCGGCATCACGCTCGCGCTCGAATTCGTCGTCGCCCTCGGTCTCGCAGCGCTCGTCTATCGCGATCCCTTCGTGAAGGGTTGGCGCATCCTCTTCCTGCTGCCCATGCTCTTCATGCCTTCGGCCGTGGCCTTCCTGTGGAAGCTCCTGTTCAATGACGGCCGCGTCATCAGCGACCTGTTGATGCGTGTGGGCCTCGCGGAGTCGAACATCGACTTCATGGGATCCACCTGGGCGGCGCGCGGCGTCCTCATCGTCACCGACGTCTGGCAATGGGTACCCTTTCTCTTCATCATCTTCGTGGCCGCTCTCCAGGGTCAGGACAAGGAGATCGAGGAGGCGGCACGGCTCGACGGCGCACGCTGGCGCCAGGTCTTCTTCTCGATCTCGCTCCCGATGATGCGGCCGGTCATCGCCATCGCACTCGTGCTGCGCGGCATCGACATCCTCACCATGTTTGCCTCGCCCCACATCATCACCCAGGGCGCGCCGGCCGGTGATACCGAGACGGTCAGCTATTTCATCTACCGCACCGGCTTCAAGAGCTTCGAGTTCGGCTATGCCTCGGCGGCCTCGGTCCTCGTGCTCATCATGACGATCGTTCTGGCGCAGCTCTTCGTCCGCCGCTTCTTCAGGTCAGGGAGGGACTGATGTCGGACAGAGCGAAGCTCTCCGCGGGTCGCGCCCTCATTCTCACCGCGTGGGGCTTGTTTTGCCTCGCGCCCATCGTTTTCTTCGCCACCATCGCGCTCCGCCCGAGAAACGAGATCATTGCGCCGCAACCGATCTATGTCCCGACGATCTCGATCGAGACCTGGGCCAAGATCTGGGCCGAATGGCCGATCATGACCTATTTCATGAATTCGGTGATCGCGGTCACGGGCAGCGTCGTCATCTGCCTCGTGCTCGGCATCCCTGCCGCCTACTCCCTGGCGCGCTATCACTATCGCGGCCGTGAGGACATCGGTTTCTACATCCTGTCGACCAAGATGATGGCGCCTGCCGCCGTGGCCATTCCCATCTTCTTCCTGTTCCGCGCGCTCGGCCTTCTCGACACGGTCTGGGCCCTAATGCTGGTCTACGCGGCGATGAACCTCTCGATCGTGGTGTGGATCATCCGGTCGTACATGATCGACATCCCGCACGAGATCGAGGACGCGGCGAGGACGGACGGCGCCTCCGACCTCCGGATCCTGTGGTCGATCATCATTCCCATGTGCCTGCCGGGCATCATCACCGCGGCGGTGATCGCCGCCATCTTCGCGATGAACGAGTACCTCTTCACACTCATCATCGCCACCAAGAACGCATACCCGCTCTCTGTTGCGCTTGCCAATTTCTCGGGTGGCTCGGACGGCATCATCTACAATGCCATTGCGCTCGTTGCCTTCCTCGCCTTCTTCCCGGCACTTCTGCTGGTGATCCTCATCCAGAACCACCTGTCACGGGGGCTCACCATGGGCGCTGTAAAGGGGTGAAACTGCTTTCCTCTCTCATCTTCCCGAGGGGGAGGGACTTGCGCAGACTTCACCTCTTCATCTTCGTCGTCTTCATGAAGTGAAGCGTGTGCTCGAAATCCCTCACCCCCGCCTGTGAGCCGAGCCCGGTGGCGTTGAGGGCCGAGGTGGCCTGCGCGAAGCGCACGCAGGTCTCCGCATCAAAACCATGAACCAGCGCCACCGCGAAGCCAGCATCGAAGGCGTCGCCGCAGCCACAGGTGCATTTCACCGCGACGTCGAAGGCCGGAATGCGGAACTTCACGCCCGCAGCATCATGGTAGTATGCGCCCTCCCCGCCCAGCGTCAGCACGCAGGACTTCACGCCCATGTCGAGGAAGAATTTCGCCGTATCGCCATGCTCGGAAAGGCCGCACAGCGCCTGCGCCTCCTCGATCGACGGCATGAAGTAATCCGTATAGGGAAGCACCTGCGCGATGGCCGGGAGGTCCTTCGGTGAACCGGCGAAAACGTCCACGGTCGTCGTCGCGCCGCCCGCCTTGGCGGCCTTCATCACCACCGCACTCTGGCCCTTGTCCATCGCTTCCATCAGCCCCACGCCACCGGCATGGAACACCTTGGTATCGACGGCGCGCGGGATCATCTCCGCGGTGACGAAAAAGTCCGCCGTGGCACCCTTGCGGTGCAATGCCGGGCGTGAGCCGTCGGCGCGCGTCAGCACGATGGAGGAGGATGTCTTCCAACCAGGCGCGCGCTGCACGCCCCATGTGTCCACCCCGAAATGGCGGAGCCGTTCCAGCACCCAGTCGCCCATGAGGTCTTCGCCCACACCCGCGACGGCAAGGGTCTTCAGCCCCATCTTGGCGGCGGCGATGGCGGCCGTTCCGCCCGCCCCCGAAACGGCAAGCGTCAGCTCGTCGATGAACAAAGTGCCCCCGCCGGGCGGCACTTCGGTGAAGGGCCAGCCGAGGCAGTCATAGGTATAGAAACCCATTGAAACATAATCGTAGCGCGGCACGGAGATCCTCCCAGATAGGCCGTGCCGGTCTTCAGGCCAGCATCAGCAGCGGTTCTTCAATAAGGCTCTTGAAGGCCCGCAGCAACTCGGCACCGACCGCGCCGTCCACCGCCCGGTGGTCGCAGGAAAGGGTGCAGATCATCTGCGTGGCGAGCACCGGCTGGCCGTTCACGGGCACGAAGCGCTCGACGGCGGCTCCCACTGCGAGGATCGTCGCCTGCGGCGGGTTGATGATGGCGGTGAACTGCTCGATACCATACATGCCGAGATTGGAGATCGCCGCGCTGCCGCCCTGGTATTCCGGGGGCGCGAGCTTCCGCGCCCGCGCCTTGACGGCAAGCTCCTTCATTTCGGCGGAGACCGCCGCAAGCGTCTTGGTCTCCACGCTGCGGATCACCGGCGTGAACAGCCCGCCGTCAACCGCCACCGCCACGCCTACGTCGCTCGACCTGTGTTGCAGGACCGTTTCCCCGGCCCAGGTGACGTTGGCAGCGGGCACCCTCTGGAGCGCCAGCCCCATGGCCTTGATGATGAAGTCGTTGATCGAGAGCTTCCAGGCAGGCGTTCCGTCCGGCCCCTTGGGGGCCGCTGCGTTGAGCCGTTCGCGCGATTGCTTGAGCCGGTCGATCGTGCAGGTGACGGACAGATAGAAATGCGGCACCGTCTGCTTGGATTCGGTGAGCCGCGCGGCGATGGTGCGGCGCATTCCGTCCACCGGCACCACGTCGAAGCTTCCGGGCGAATAGAGCTTCTGCACGGAATCGCCCGAAGGCGCAGGCGATGCAGCGGCCGGTGCAGGCTTCGCCTCGCCGGCGCTGCGCACGTCCGCCGCCATCACCCGGCCGCGCGGGCCGGTTCCCTCGATATCGGCAAGTGAAAGCCCCGCCTCCCTCGCCAGCCGCCGGGCGAGCGGCGTGGCGCGCGGGATTTCGCCCGCCGTTGCTTCACCGGCGGCCGCGCGCGCCGGGGCTGGTGCCGGTGCCGGAACAGGTGCGCTCGCAGCCGGAGGCGACGGTGCTGCGGCCGGAACCGTCACCGCCTCGCCCTCGGCATAGATATAGGCCACGGCCGAACCCACCGGCGCCGTGCCGCCCTCGGCAACCAGGATGTTGCGCAGGATTCCGTCGGCCGGGGCATCGATCTCCATCGCCGCCTTGTCGGTCTCGATCTCGAACAGGGCAGCACCCTTGCTCACCCTCTCTCCATCCCTGGCGTGCCACTTGCTGATCCTCCCCGTCGCCATGTCCATGTCGACGCGCGGGAGGATGACCTCGACCGCCATCTCAGATCCGCCCTCTGACGAGTTGGCGCAGTCCCTCGGTGATGCCCTGCACCTGCGGCACCGCTGCCTTCTCGAGTGCCGGATTGTAGGGTATGGGCGCCTCGGCCCCGCCGAACCTCAGGATCGGCGCATCGAGATAGTCGAAGGCTTCGCTCTCGGCGATCCGCGCGCTGATCTCCGCCCCGATTCCTAACGTCTTCACGCCCTCGTAGACGCAGGCGAGCCGTGTGGTCTTTTTCACGCTGTCGATGATCGTCTGCGTGTCCATCGGCCGAAGCGTGCGGAGGTCGATCACCTCGACGTCAATCCCCTCGCCGGCCAGTTCCTCCGCCGCTTCGAGCGACTTGTGAACCATGATCGATGTGGCGACCACCGTCGCGTCCCGGCCCTGGCGCGCCACATGTGCCTTGCCGATGGCCACGCGATAGGGCTCCTCCGGCACCTCGCCCTTCATCTTGTAGAGAAGCTTGTGCTCGAACACCATCACAGGATCGGGATCGTCGATGGCGGCGAGCAGCATTCCCTTCGCGTCGGCAGGTGTCGCGGGCTGCACCACCTTGAGGCCGGGCACGTGCGCCAGCCAGGCATCGAGAGACTGCGAATGCTGTGCCGCGGCCCCCGTGCCGGAGCCTGCAGGAAAGCGCATGACGAGCGGCACGTTCACCTTGCCGCCCAGCATGAAGCGCAGCTTCGCCGCCTGGTTTACGATCTGCTCCATGGCGAGGGTCGCGAAATCCGAGAACTGGAATTCCAGCACCGGCCTGCACCCGGCGAGCGCCGCGCCCACTGCCACGCCCGCCTGTCCGAGCTCAGAGATCGGCGCGTCCATCACCCGGTCTTCGCCATAGCGATGCACGAGATCGCCCGTCACCTGGAAGGCGCCGCCATAGACGCCGATGTCCTCGCCCATCAGGAACACGCTGGGGTCCGCATCCATCGCCTGAGCGAGAGCTTCCTGGATCGCCTGAGCATAGGTCAGTTCGCGCGCGCTCATCGGGAGGCCTCTGGGGAGTAGACGTCGCGGGTCACCTCCGCGGGGTCGGGGTCGGTGCCGTTGCGAGCGAACTCGATTCCCGCCGCGATCTCGGCCTCCGCGGCCTCGCGGATTGCGGCGACGTCGGCCTCGCTCACGAGCCCATGTGACAGGAGCTCGCTCTCGAAGCGCGGGATCGGGTCTCGCGCCTTCCACTCCTCGATCTCTTCCTTGGTCCGGTAGCGGTTTCGGTCGGAGCGCGAGTGCCCGCGCGTGCGGTAGGTCTTGCATTCGACGAGGGTGGGACCATCACCGGCGCGCGCACGCCCGACGGCCGTGGCGATCGCCTCCTCGACGTCGGCGATGGAATTGCCGTCCAGGGTCACGCCCGGCATGGCATAGGCGGCGGCGCGGTCAGCCACGTTCTTCACCGCCATCGAGCGTTCGGTTGAAACAGACATGCCATACTTGTTGTTCTCGCAGACGAAAACCACCGGCAGCTTCCACACCGAAGCCATGTTGAGTGCCTCGTGGAATGCGCCCTCATTCGTGGCGCCATCTCCGAAGAAACACATGACGGCGTCGTCGCGCCTCTGCTTCCTGATGGCGAGCGCCGCACCCACTGCGATGGGCAGCCCACCGCCAACGATGCCATTGGCGCCGAGATTGCCGGTTGCGACGTCAGCGATGTGCATGGAGCCGCCGCGTCCCCGGCAATAGCCCTCCTCCTTGCCGAAGAATTCCGCAAACATCAGCTTTGGGTCTGCGCCCTTGCCGATGCAGTGTCCGTGACCGCGGTGGGTGGAGGTGATGTAGTCGCTCCTCCTGAGGCCCATCGTTGCACCCACGGCGGAAGCCTCCTGCCCGATCGACAGGTGCATTGTGCCGTGAATCAGGCCACGCATGTAGGCTTCCTCCGCCCCCTCCTCGAAACGCCGGATCAGATACATCCGGCGCAGCGCCTCCTTGAGCTCGGCCGCACTGTACCTCCGGTAGAAGGGCCGGGCGTTCGGCGTAACGGAGGCCTCGGCTTTCATGCCGCTGTTCCCGTCAACATGTCGTCCTGGCGCTTGCGAAGAGCCACGATTCTGGATGCTCCGTCAACGGAGGAATTTACGTAGGTGAGGAGTTCTCCCTTTCGTATCGGCTTTGTCACCGTCCCGCCTTCAAGAAGCCCACAGGGAACGGCATTGGCGGCAGCGGCATCTTCCCGCGTCATGATCCAGGCGCGGTATGTGTATTCACCGATGGCGTCGAGGTGCTCGCCGGGGGCCAGGTCCTTCTTGGCCACGGCGCAGACTTCCGCGCTTGGCACGTCGAGCGGTTGCATGTCGGCACTTCCATAGAGAACCGCGCGCGCGCAGGAGAGGGGCACTTCGAGGCTCGTCAGGTGATAGGGGCGGTAGAAGGTGTAATAGGGTCCGGTGCCCAGCTTCAGGTCATGCATGCGTTCTCGCACCCGCGGGTGAGACATTTCGGCGATCACGAACACGCCCGGGGCCACGCCCTTGCCGATCGAATAGTCGACGACGCCCTTCCGCGAAAGGACGCCTCCGTCTTGCCTGGGGCACAACACTTTCTCCAGATCGGTGAGTGTTGCGGCCGGCCCGTGCATGCCGGGGCGGTCCGGAATGAGGCCGGTGGCATTGGCGATTGCCGCCATTTCCACCATGGTCTTCGAACCGTCCACGAACTCCACAAGCATCCGCGGGTTCATGTTCCGCCGCTTCGCCTCCTCCATGTAGAGGTCGGGTGTGGCGTCGATGTTGAGCGGGTTGTTCTTGCCCTTTCCGGCGGCGACGATCGGATAACCGAGGCCGGTGACGAAATTGACGAGCTCCATGGTGGAGGAGGGCTCGTCTCCCGCCCCCAGCGTGTAGACGACGCCGAGCCGCTTCGCCTCGCGCGCCAGATAGGCGCCGATGGTCACGTCCGCCTCGACGTTCATCATAACGAGATGCTTGCCATGCTCCATGGCGGTGAGCCCGATCTCCGCACCCACGGCGGGCTTTCCCGTGGCGTCGATCACCACGTCGATGTGATCGCCGGTGCAGACGAGCTCCGCATCCTGCGTGACGACGGTCTTGCCACCCTCCAGCGCCGTCGCAAAGGCAGTGGCGGTGCCGACCATGGCCTGATTTTCCGCCGGGCATCCGGCGATCGCAAGGGCCTTCTTCGCCGCTCCGATGTTGATCTCCGCGATCGCGGCCACCGTGATGCCGGTCATCTGCTGGCACTGGGTGACGATGTCGGTGCCCATTTCGCCCGAACCGATCAGCCCGATGCGGATCGGTCGCGCCTTCGCCTCGAGCCTGCGCGCAAGATCTGCGGCAAGGCCCGTCACCGCGCCGATGCGCCGCCCGTCCCGCGAAACGTCAAATGCCGCCATTTGCGGACTCCCAATCTTGAAGCTCCATTAAGATACTTTTGTCCAAATCCATGTCAATAAGTACTGCATTCCGCAAAACGTGTTATCTCGCATCTGCGAAAGTGCTTAGCAGTTGCAAAACACAACTCGTATGGCGGTTCTCTCCCAAGATTCCGGCGAATTCCCGCGCGCAATGCGACACATATGCATTCGTACCTTGCAATTGTTTCAGTTTTATGGAACTGATCCGGAAAACATGCCGGACGCGACTGAGCGCCAGCGCCAACCGGAGCAGAGGGAGAGGGCAAGCGCATGGCATCGATCAGCCTCAACAAGATCCGCAAGGCCTGGGGTCCCGTGGTCGGGGTGGACTCGATCGATCTCGAAATCCGTGACAAGGAGTTCATGGTCTTTCTCGGGCCCTCCGGCTGCGGCAAGACCACGACCATGCGTATGATTGCCGGCCTCGAAGACCCGACGGGCGGCGAGATCCTCATCGACGGGGAACGCGTGAACGGCGTCGACGCGCGCGACCGCGACGTCGCCATGGTGTTCCAGAGTTACGCGCTCTATCCCAACATGACGATCTACGAGAATATCCGCTTTCCACTCCGCATGCGTGGCGTGCCCAGGGAGAGGCATGATGCGCTGGTGCGGGAGGCCGCTGCGATCGTCGAACTCGGCGACCTCCTGGACCGCAAGCCGCGAGCGCTCTCCGGCGGCCAGCGCCAGCGCGCGGCGCTCGCCCGCGCCGTGGTTCGCCACCCCCGCGTCTTCCTCATGGATGAGCCGCTCTCCAACCTCGACGCCAAGCTCCGGCTCTCCATGCGCGCACAGCTGAAACACATCCAGCGCCGGCTCGAGACGACCACGGTCTATGTCACCCATGACCAGATCGAGGCCATGACGCTTGCCGACCGGATCGCCATCATGAGCAAGGGCCAGATCCAGCAGTTGGGAACGCCGGATGAGGTTTACAACAACCCGGCCAATGTCTTCGTCGCGGGATTCATCGGTTCTCCACCGATGAACCTGATCCGGGGGGATCTGGAGAACGGCGTCTTTCTCGGTGCTGCAACGCGCGTCGAGGGCCTTGGGGATGGAACACGCAGACATGTGATCCTCGGCGTCAGGCCGGAAGACATCACGCTGGCGGTCGGGGCGGGTGTCCATCTCGCCTCCACCCTCTATTCGCTCGAGCCCACGGGAGACCAGACACTCGTCTCCGTGATGGCGGGCGAGCAGATGGTCGTCGCCAAGGGTCCCCGGAGCTTCCGCCAGGAACTCGGCACCCCCATCGGCCTCGCCTTCGACGTTTCCCGTTGTCATCTTTTCGACGCCGCAACCGGTGAGCGCCTCTGACTGAACGGGGGCGATCGTGACTGCTCCGCGATTTTCTCCCGGCCACCGATCAGGCTTCCGCTCGAACACATCAGCCTCCCAGGATCAGGTGCCGCAAGAATCTCTTCAGCGCGCTCCGGGAGCGCACCGCGAATTGCGGCGCGAACTGGAACAGGCACTCCTCTGGTGTGGCCGGCCCGGAGGACACGAAGAGGAAACGGACAGGGTGGTTCCCCACTCGCCTGCCATGCCGCTGCACGTCACTCGCCCAAGGTTTTCCGGCGTTCCTCGAACTCTGCCGTATCGATCTCGCCACGCGCATATCTCTCCTTGAGGATTTCGATCGCGCGGCCGGATTGCCGGGGTAAGAAATGCCCGGAGGAGCCTCCGAGCGCACGCACAAGGAAGACGACCGCTGCCACAACGGCGGCGATCACGAGAATCATGAAGAGCGGCCCGAAGAAGAACATAGACCAACCTCCATCCCCCCACATCATGTGGGGACCATATCCATAGCGATCCTGGGCATGCGCTGTGGCCGGCAGCATCACGGCCAGGGAAACGGCAAACGGGTGTATCCGTCTATTCATCGTGATGTCCTCTCTGGGTGGCGTGCGCCGAATGGAGCGGCTGTCGATCGCGCGTCCTCTGGTGATGAAGAGATTGCGGATCTTCCGCATACGCCGAGGGCAGCGTTGCGTGAAACCATCTGTTCGAGGGGTCGCTGATCCAGGCCGTCCGCTATGGAATACCATGGCACCTTCGACTCGATGCAGACGTGCTTGACCTCGCCCCATGCGGCCTCGGCCGTGAGCGGCCAGTCGAAAGGCCTATCCAACGAGCCCAGCGACACCCAAACGTTCTCGACGTTGTCGTACCTGAAGACCAGAGGCGATCCGCAATTGATGCAGAAACCGCGCTCTGCGATTCTGCTCGAGCGGTAGTAGGTGACGTCGCCGCGGACCGTTGCGAACGCGGTTGAAGCGAACTTCAGCGACGTCATGAACAAGCCGCCGTAGCTCTTCTGGCACATCGTGCAATGACAGAAATAGCCGCCGGACGGCGGCTCTGCTGCCTGATAGCGGATGGCGCCGCAGAGACATCCTCCGGTGATCGGCAATGCGGGGATCATGGCTTCTCTCTGTCGCCGGGGCGGCCCAGTTCAGTGTAGTGAGCGAAACCCCGGTTCCACCACCTGTTCGGATTGTCCTTTCCTGCTTCCGTGGCGGCCCGCGTAGCCATGGCTTCGCTGATGTGGATCACCGGTTCCTCATAGCTGTGGACATCGACGATCGCGTCTATGACCTTTGACAGCAGCTCTTCGTCGCGTGGAATTGAGAAGGTGAGCACGCGGACCGGCAAGCCCACTGTCTCGGCCTGTTCGCCACCCTGTGAACCGCTCAGTGGACGGAAATACTGGATTCCGGCAGCCGTCTCGAAGCAAACCCCGTCATAGTTCCCGTAACAGAGACCCGCCACTTCGACGACGGCATTGCGGACCTTGACGGAGTCACGCTCGGTCAGCTCCACTGCGACGTGCCATACAGGGCACAGCGATGCCTTTCGAGGAGAAACACGTAGCGTCGACATGGGGTTTCTCTCCCGCTGACGAAGCTTGAGCTTACCACACGGACGGCTTCGCGGCCAGTCGACATGATGTGACCCGGCATGGCTGGCATTGCACGTCACAATGAATGGCGCTGAAATTCGGGCGAGTGTCCGGGATCTTTCAACCTTTCAGCGCGAGGAGATGAAGCGCTCCAGCTTGCCGAGAGTTTGCAGTCCGAGTTCCACGGCGCCGAAACCCTTCGCTTCCTGGAACTCGGCGGCGGTGCTGAATACCATGCCGAGGGTAACCATTGTGGCTCCATCCTGCTCCTCGAAGGACGCCCACGCGTCGGCATGTTTCGGACCGTTCTCGCCCCAGTGCAGCGCGTAGCCGATCCTCTCCTCGTGTCTGACCTCCTTGTAGACATGGTGGTTGGGGTAAACGGTGCCGTCGGGCGCGATCATGTCGAAAACCCATTCGCCACCCTCTCGCAGATCGATCCTCTTCGTGCGGCAGGAAAAGCCTTCCGGCCCCCACCATTGCGGCAGCGTCCGGGAGTTCATCCACGCGTTCCACACTCGGGACCGCGCCGCATAGATCACGCGCTGCAGCACCATGGTGCGCTCGGCCACGCCCGCGAGATTGCCCAGGCCGGCGCCGAAGCCTTGCCGGTAGCCTGTCTCCATGTCTCCAGCCGGGGTGGAAAGCTGCACCGTCACCATTAGCCGGCAGCGTTCGCCCGTTCCGGAGATATCTGCCGTCACCAGCGCGGCAGATTTATGCACGCCGTCTGAAGAGATCACTTCGTAGTTCACGCTGCGCAGGGGCGGCTGCAACTCCAGCCAGCCGCACTCGCAGCGTATGTCCGGCTGGCCGGCCACCTTGCAGAGGGAGATCTCGCGTCCACCGATTCTGGTGTCGGCCTCGAGGAACTCCACCGTGACGGAAGGCGAGGGCGAGGCCCAGATGGCCCGCGCGGCCGGGGCTGTCCATGCCTCCCAGAGTGCCAAGGCCGGGGCAGCCACATCCCGCTCGAAGGTGAGCGTCGCGAAGCGGTTCTTCCTGTCGTCAGGCACCCCAGGGGCTGCAGGGCTGGAACTGACATCCTGTCTCATTCTCCACCTTCCTTCATCTTCTGCATGACGAATGCATCCAGGCGGTCGAGCCGGGCTTCCCAGGCCGCCCTCTGTTCATCGAGCCACGACTGCACCGGGGTGAGAGCCTCCGGCTTGATGGCGCAGGTGCGAATCCGCCCGTCCTTGGAAGAGGTGATCAACCCTGCCTCCTCCAGCACGGAGAGATGTCGCATCACCGTCGGCAGTTGCAGCCCTGTAGGCCTCGCGAGCTCCGAGATCGGCGCTGGTGCTTCGGCGAGCCTGGCCAGGATCAGCCGGCGGGTCGGATCAGCGAGCGCGTGGAAGATCAGCGAGAGACCGAGATCATGCTTAGCCATGTGGCTAACTATCTCCCGGCACCGCTTTCTGTGCAAGGGAAAACTTCGTCAACTCGCTAAGTGTTCTGAGTCGCCGGATAATTTCTCAGGGTCAACCGTCATTCTCTCCAGGGGCGGCGCCTTGTTCGGACCCCGTCCGATGGAGAACGTCATGAAAATGATCGATCGGCTTGCAGTGAGCTTCGCAGTCCTTGCCATGAGCGCCTTCGGGGCTCTTGCGGAGGTGCCGGTCAAGACAGCTGAGAGCGCATCCGGCCCGATCCTGACAGACTCGAAGGGGATGACACTCTACGTCTTCGACAAGGATTCAGACGGGCAATCAGCCTGCTATGACAAATGCGCTTTGAACTGGCCGCCGCTCCTTGCGGGCGAAGGCGACAAGCCCGAAGACGACTTCGGGCTGGCAAAGCGCACCGACGGTACGATGCAGTGGACCTATTACGGGAAGCCGCTCTACCTCTGGATCAAGGACACCAAGCCAGGCGATGTGACCGGTGATGGGGTGAATGACGTCTGGCACGTGGCCAAGCCTCGGGACTAGCATGCCCAGATGACGGTCCTGGAGGAGATCGAAGCTGCGATTCCCGCATTGCGGCGCTACTCGCACGCCCTCACGCGTGACCGCGAGGCCGCGGATGATCTCGTCCAGGACTGCCTCGAGCGGGCCCTCGCCCGCCATGTCACGTGGCGCGGCGATGGCCCGGTGCGGGCCTGGCTGTTCCGAATCCTGCTCAACCGTTATCGGGACACCCAGCGCCTTGTCGTCCAGAGACCTCACGTCGTACCGTTGGATACGGTAGCGCTTCCATCCCGCCCCGCCAGCCAGGACGCTCACATGGATTTGCGCGACGTTCACGAGGCGATGGGCCGGCTTCCTGTAGACCAGCGCGCCGCCTTGCTCCTCATCGCCCTCGAAGGCTTTAGCCTTGCGGAAGCTGCCTCCGTGCTCGATCTTCCCGAAGGCACGCTCGCCTCCCGGATCGCTCGGGCCCGTGCCGCCCTGCGCGAGATGACGGGTCATGGAACCCCCCGGAGTGGGCGCAGCAAGGACGTACAACGATGACCACCCGCTTACCCATCGATGAGGAATCGCATCTCGCCCTCAGGCATGGCGAACGACCCGCGCGAGCCGAACTTTTGGCTCTCATGGCCGATGATCCCGCGCTGGCCGAACGGGAGGCGGAGTGGATTCGGCAGGACATGCTGCTTCGCACGCTCTATGGGCCGGTCGCCGAGCAACCTGTTCCCGGAAGGCACGCCGCACTCATCGTCGCGGCCGCCACGCGGCACTCTGGGAAAGTGGAGTGGCGGCAGATCGCCGCCGCTCTCCTGTTCCTTGCCGTCGGAGGTCTGGCCGGATGGGCGGGCGCCCTCCATCTCGGACCTGCCTCCACCGCCGCGACATTGCCGCAGGAAGCACTTCGCGCCCACGCGGCCTATGTTGCCGAGGTCGCACACCCTGTCGAAGTCCCCGCGACTGAGAAGGCCCATCTCGTCACCTGGTTCTCGAAGAGGCTCGGCCATCCCGTCTCGGTGCCCGATCTTGCCGCATTCGGCTTTCGCTTCCTGGGCGGTCGCATCGTGCCGGAGAGGAGCGGTGTCGCCGCCCTCATGATGTACGAGAACAGCGAAGGCATCCGCATTACTGTCTACGTCACGAGGGAGTCGGCGGGGCGCGAGACGGCATTCCGCTTCGTGCAGGAGAACGGCTCCCGTGTGTTCTGGTGGCTGGATGAGGAGTTTGGCTGCGCGGTGGTTGGTGACATCTCGAGGGATTCGCTCCATGCGATTGCCGTCTCGGCTTACGAGCAGCTCATCTGAGCCTTCCGGTGAAGGCTACCGGCCCCGCCAGCGATCACGAAGCGGTGATTGCCTGCCTGAAAGGGGATGAGGCCGCAGGCTTTGCCGTCATCACTATCGAACAGCCGCGGCACGGCAGACGACGCATCGCGCGCGCTGCGCCGCACGGAGGAGGAAACAGCATGTCCAGGACTCATGGCCTCGTCAGTCTTGTCGCCGCGTCTGCATTGGCGATCTCCATTTCCGGTTCTGCTCTGGCGGCCGGTGGTGGCGGAGGTTCGGGGGGCGGCGGAGGAAACTCCGGGGGAGGCTCCGGTGGCAGTGGCGGAGGAGGAAATTCGCCAACTGACTATCACTGCAAGAAGGGAGAAGTCTGGAGCAAGAAGAAGAAAAAATGCGTCCGCGCGCAATCGGGCGTGCTGCCCGACGAGCAGCTGTACGAACAAGGGCGGGAACTCGCAAGGCAAGGCCACTACGACTGGGCACTTGTCGTGCTCGAAGCGGTTCAGGACAAGAACGATCCGCACGTTCTGAACTATATGGGCTATTCGAACCGCAAGGCCGGCCGGCTCGAGATCGGCATCACCTACTATCGGAAAGCCCTCGCCATTGATCCCGACTTCGTGCTCGCACGAGAATATCTGGGCGAAGGCTATGTGGCTGCCGGTCGGGTGGATTTGGCGGAACTGGAACTTCGCGAGATCGCCCGGCGCTGTGGTGTCCAGTGCGAGGAATACAACGACCTGTCACATGCGATCGCCGCCGCAGGCGCAGGCGACTAGCTCCATGCACCCGGCCGGGCGCCACCCTGAGCAGCGCTCGCGTGCCATTCCATGCCTTCAGTCCCGCCTTGCGGTCTGCAGTGATCCGGTAAATCTCCGTCGGCTTGCAATGTCATTCACCACCGATGCTGTGACCGCGTGTAACAGCAAGCCATGATCGCTAAGCGAGCGACCGAAGTGCGTTGAGGTCTGCCACACCTCCTGTGCTGCATCGAGTGTTCGGCACCCCGTGAGGGACATGGCGGCAAGTTGGCCCGTGAAGGTGTCATCGGCTTGGCCGGCCGCGACGGCGGCAATCGCCATGCACTCGTCGTGGCAGAGCCTCACACAGCAGGTAGCCCCTGAGAACAAGCCGTTCTGCAGGCCGATCGATATAGTCCAACGCGGGTCCCTCCAATATCCGACTAATCAACTCAGATTATCACGGTGATCGCCAACTCTCAAATGAAATCAGTAGTTTAGAGTCAGTCTAAAATGGCTTGGTGCGAAGCCTAGGATGCGCTGGGACGATATTGCCATTGACGCTCGCCAAGTCCGGGGATTAGGGCAGGGTGTTTCCTAGCAAATTACTCGGCTATTTTCGTGAGCATCCTTGAACACCTGACCGCAGAGAATTCCGCTCCTTGTCTGATGGATCCCGGGCGGGTGATGAGCTACGCCGACGTCCGCGCTCAGATCGACACGCTGCTCCCCCGCTTCGCGGGTGAGCGCCGCCTCGTGGCTCTCGAGGCATGGGCTTCCGCCCAGTTCATCATTGCCTATCTCGCGGCACTGAAAGCAGGGCAGCCGGTTGCCTTGCTTCCGCCAGGAAAGGCGGATTTGCGCGATGCTTTCCACAAGGACTTTCAGCCCGCGCTCTCATTTTCGATGCAGGCAGGCCGCTGGACGATGGTGGAGCACGGAACGCGCCTCGGGGCAGAAATGCACCGGGATCTGGCGCTGATGCTCGCGACATCCGGATCGGAGGGACGCCCGCGCTGGGTGAGGCTGTCGCGTGCCAATATCGAAGCCAACGCGGCAAGCATCGTCACCTATCTCGGACTGACCTCTTCTGACAGGCTGCCCCACACCCTGCCCCTCCACTACTCGTATGGGCTTTCGACGCTCAACTCGCATCTTGCTGCAGGCGGCAGTCTCGCGTTCTGCGGAGAGAGTGTTGCGGACCCCGATTTCCTGAGAACGGCCGCGAGCCTGGGGTCAACAGGATTGTCCGGCGTACCCTTCACATATGAACTCCTAGAGCGGCTGGCCTTCCGGAGCAGGATGTGGCCCGGCCTGCGCTACATGACGGTCGCAGGGGGGCGGCTCTCGCCCGATCTCGTGAAGCTTTACGACGTCGCCCTGCGCCGTCACGGCGGTTGCTTCTTCGCGATGTATGGGCAGACCGAGGCAACGGCGCGGATGGCCTACCTGCCGCCTGAACTCGTCCGCACGCATGCCGATTGCATCGGCATTGCGATTCCCGGTGGTCATCTGCGCATCCGGGACGAGGCCGGGTGCAGCATCACGGGGGTGGGCGAGAAAGGCGAACTCGTCTATCGCGGGCCAAATGTGATGATGGGCTACGCCACGCGGCGTGAGGACCTTGCACGCGGTGCGGAACTTGCCGAACTCGCGACCGGCGACATCGCTACGCAGACGACTGAGGGTCTGTTCCGGCTGGAAGGCCGGGCAAGCCGCTTCTCCAAGATCGCCGGCATCCGTGTGGGTCATGAAGCCATTGAATGGGCGCTGCGGTCTAAAGGCATCTCCTGTGCGGTCACCGGGTCCGATGAGTCCATAGCTGTTCACGTCGAGGGATCTGCCGGAAATGTCATTCCCGCACTCGCGGCAGATGCTGCTGGCATGCCTCTCCGCTTCGTCAGGCTGCAAACCCATCAGGAGCTGCCGCGGTTGCCGTCCGGCAAGATTGATTACAAGGCACTGGAGAAGGCAGCGCCACCTTCGGCACCCTCCAGCGCGAAAGACCTGATCCAAGACTTTCAAGCCGCATTCTACCCGAAGAAAGTGTCCGCCGGCGACAGCTTCGAGAGCCTCGAAGGTGACTCGCTCGCCTATGTCCAAACGTCTCTCGCGGTTGAAAATCGCCTCGGCTTTCTTCCCGAAAACTGGGAGCAGATCCCGATCGGGCAACTGGAGAAGCAGAGATCGTCATTGCCCGCAGCAGAGAGCCGCCGGACCTCCAAGGTGGAGAGCCATCTTTTTCTCCGCGCGGCGGCGATCTTGTTGATCGTGGTGCATCACGCCACGCTGTGGCCAATTCCCGGCGGGGCCGCGGTCTTGATGATGATGGTCGGGTATGGCTTTGCGCGGTTCCATAGCGAACAGCTGTTTTCCGGGCGTGTGGGAGCCTTCCTGCTCCCCATGTTCCGCAATCTTCTTCCCTACTTCGTGATCGTCGCGGGCTTCACGGTCGTTTGGGAGAAGCTCCCCTGGGCGTCAGCCCTGCTGATCGGTAATCTGGGATTTGCGGATCCGGGCGATCACACCATGCTGCCGTTCCAGTTCTGGTTCGTTGAAGCCTATGTCCAGATCTGTCTCATGACTGCGCTGAGCTTCTCCGTTCCGGCGGTGCAACGCCTTGCCGCGAAGCACCCTTTCGAGGTCGCCCTTGGTGTCCTCCTCTTCGCATTCGCGCTCCGTTATGCGGTGCCGCTGGTTTACGACATCGGAAACCGGAAGATATTCTTCCCCACTTATGTGCTCTGGCTCGTCGCCCTCGGGTGGTGCGCATATTTTGTGGACAGCACAGCCAGGCGAGCAGCACTTCTGCTCACGGCCGCATTGCTATGTCCGTTCGCCGCTTACACGGGCGGCAACTGGCAGGGCTCATGGACCCTCTACATGCTTCAACTGAGTGTGCTGTTCATCCTGGTGCTGGTGCCGTCTCTGCGTCTCCCGCGATTCAGCATACCCGCGGTAACACTGATTTCTGCTGGCAGCTATCACATCTATCTTTTCCACCGCATTGTTCCGGAAAGCTTGGGACTGGACACGAGGGGGCTGTTCGGCATCTTTGCGTCTGTGGTGATTGGACTGGTCACGGGTATTGGGGCGATGAGCTTGCAGAGGCTCATATTCGCCAGGCTGGGCTCCACGGTTGCAATGAACCGCCGATTGGTCGCGAACCGCGCAGCGGGTCCGCTAATCGGCTCCGATGATCGCCCCATTTTGAACGAGTGACTTGGAGGGAGCGGAAGTGGCGAAGATCGATGTTCGTAAAGGCATGCCGGACGTTTCCCTCACGAAGGACGAGTTCGCCGCGAGGTTCCGGGAACAATTCCATGATCCCGGCTTCGAGGGGGCCGCGGCTGAGATCGAGCGTATCGTGGACGTCGCGTGGACCAGCTACGCGGAGTATCACAAGAACCCCCGAATGGCTCCTGCAGGGCCGGACTTCTCGAAGCCTGACGCGCGCCTGCCCGTGGAATGGCTCGCCGCACGCCGGAATATCATGGAGGCCGAAAGGCGCCAGAAGAGCGCCAACTCCCCCAGTCGTATCCTGCTGATCAACGGCTCCATGCGCTCCGATCAGACCTGCCCGGGAGAGATGTCGAAAAGCTGGCGGCTCATGATGCTTGCCAAGGAAATCGTGGATGCTGAAGAAGGCTTCGAAGTCGAGGTGCTCGATCTCAGCCGCCTCGCCTCGGAGTATGGCCGTCTCATTCACCCTTGCAAGTCATGCGTCTCGACCGCCATGCCGCTCTGCCACTGGCCGTGCTCATGCTATCCGAACTTCGCCATGGGCCAGGTGAACGACTGGATGGCGGAGATCTATCCCATGTGGGTTTCCGCCCACGGCGTGATGATCGTGACGCCCGTGAACTGGTACCAGGCGCCTTCAGGCCTGAAGGCGATGATCGATCGCCTGGTCTGCGCTGACGGGGGTAATCCCGACCCGACCTCCACGGATGGGAAGGACCCGTCGAAGGCAAAGGAACTGGAGCTTCGCGGCTGGCCCTACCCGCGGCATCTGGCCGGGCGGGTGTTTTCACTGGTGGTTCACGGAGACGCGGCCGGAACGGAAACCCTCAGGCGTATCCTGTCCGACTGGCTTACCGACATGGGATTGATACCCTCGGGCAAGCATGGGTTGCTCGATGCCTACATCGGTTACATGGGAAGCTATGCCGAGAGCCACCGTGCGCTTGATGCGGACGAAGCCGTCCAGGTGGAAACGAGGAATGCGGTGCGGGCGCTCGTTTCGGCCGTGCGTCTCCTGCGGGCGGGACGCCTGCCGCGGCCCGATGAGGCTATTCGCGAACCGAGGCCCAAGTAGCGGTTCACGGTCTGATCGGGTCCGGCAATGGACCGAAGTCCATCGCGTCCATGATATGCCGGCGAAACCACCGACTGGCGGCATCGGCATCATGTCGCCGGTGCCAGAAGAGGATGGTACGCAACATGGGAGGATCGAACGGTGGAAGATAGAGCGTGAGGTTCAGCCTCTCGGCCACCTGGCGGGCGAAATGGATGGGCAGGCTCCCAAGGTAATCCGTTGCCGCGACTGCCATTGCGACGGAGTGAAAATGCGGCACTGTCGTCGCGACGTGCCGCCGAAGTCCATGCTCTGCAAGTAATCTGTCGATCGTACCGGACCGGCTGCCGTCCATCGACATCAGCACGTGCGAGAGGCTGCAATAGAGCTCAGGAGATATTCGTTCGCCAGGTCTCACTCTCGCGGCTGCAAGTGGCGCATTGTTCTTCCGTGCGACGGTGGCAATGAAAGAAGCGTGCATGCGGCAACTGTTGACCCAGTCCGGCAGTTCGAACTCTGCGTCGATTCCCAGGTCGATGGCGCCTTCCGACAGAAGACGAATGGCTTCGACGCTCGGTGAATCGATCATCTGTACGGTCACGCGCGGGGCTTCGGTTGCAAGTCTCGAGGCGAGGCGCGGCATCAGCAGCGTTGAAAAATAGTCCGAACCACCGATCCGGAAGACACGATCGGAGGAAGAGGCATCGAAAGCCGATACGGATGCAAGTGCCTCCTCAAGCTGGTGCAGCGCCTGCCGGACCGGCTCTGCCAGCAGCCGCGCCCTGGGTGTGGGCACCATTCTGTTTCCTTCGCGCACGAAGAGATCGTCTCCCGTCACCTGCCGCAACCTGCCAAGCGCCGCCGACACTGCGGGTTGGCTCAAGCCGATCCGTTCCCCGGCGCGGGTGGTGTTGAAGTCGAGCATCATTGCGTCGAAGACCCTCAGAAGATTGAGGTCGAGCGCAGCGAAATTCATGCCCCGAATAACCGCGATAGCATCATTGAATTTCCACTGATGTCTGCAGGCCAGTATGACAGCGGCCGCCCGGCAGGAAAAGCCCGTCCTCGAAGAAGGAAGGGTTTGGGCCTGTCGAGTCCGGTTGCGCAATCGCAACCGGTGCTTTCATCACTTGCAAGCCACAACGGGAGATCGGGAATGCACTCACGTTGACAGTCGTCCGCCCGGCGACTGCTGACACTTGAGTCCGCTCTCCCTCCTCAGGGAACAGAACCATGTATGACGTTGCCATCGTCGGCGCGCGCTGCGCCGGCTCCGCCCTCGCCTTGTCGCTCGCCAGGCACGGTCTGAAAGTCATCATTATCGACCGTACGCGATTTCCAAGCGACACCATGTCGGGCCATTACATTCATCCTGCAGGCGTTTCGGCGCTGCGCCGCCTCGGCCTTCGTGAAGACCTCGAGCGGCTCGGCTCTCCTGCGCTCCGGCGCATGAGCATCGACTTCGGCTCCTTCACGATCTCCGGCGCGCCCACTCCCGCCAGGGACGGAACGGTCGATTCTTTTGCACCCCGCCGGTGGGCCTTCGACCCGGTGCTCGCCGAGGCAGCAGTTGCAGTCGGAGCGGAACTCCGCGAGGCAACAAACTTCACCAGGCTTGTTTTCGACGGCAGACAGGTGAAGGGCATTGCCACGGTGAGCACGAGTGGCCGGGTGGAAGACGTCCGCGCTCGTCTGGTGGTCGGAGCAGATGGAAAGCGGTCCCGTGTCGCCGCTCAGGCCGGAGCCAGGGTCTATGACACCGTCCCGGCCCGGACTTGCACCTATTATGCCTATTGGAAAGATCTTCCGATCGACAGAGCGGAGCTCTACGTGCGCGACGGGCGCTTTGCTGTTGCTCTGCCGACCAATGAGGGGCTGACCTTCCTCGCAGTGGCCTGGCCCGTGGATCGGTTCGGGGCGGTGAGGAAGGATGTCGAAACCGCTTATCTCGCCGCGGTCTGCGAACTTCCGTCGCTGGCCGATCGTCTCGTCAGCGCCAAGCGGGTTGGCCGATTCACGGGAACGGCCGACACCGAGGGCTTTTTCCGCGAGGCTGCTGGACCGGGCTGGGCCCTCGTGGGCGACGCTGGGTACCACAAGGATCCGATAACGGCCCAAGGAATGACCGACGCATTCCTGCATGCGGAACTGCTCTCCGAATGCGTGGTGGACGGCCTGGGCGGCGCACGGAACATCGATGCCGCGCTCATGACTTATTCGCAGCGCCGCGATGCACTCGCGAAGCCGCTATATGACATGACCGCGGAACTCGCGCGCCTTTCATCACCCTCGCCGGAAGTGGCCGCTCTGCTGGCGGCGGTGGCAGTCAGTCCCGGGGCGACGAGCGAGTTCCTCGGCATCATGGCAGGCACGGTGCATCCGCAGGAATTCTTTGCGGCACCTAACGTCGAACGCATACTGGAATTGGCAGGCAGGCCTAAAGCTGCTTGACTCGCCATTCGCTCAGCGGTGAACGCCTGAGTTCGGTCGAGGCTGGCCTTCGAGCTTACACCCTCTTGGCATCGAGGTCACTCGAGCGGACGGAGATGCCATGTGGAATCAGCTGTCCCAGGCTTGTACTGTCGTTTGCCGAACGATGCCGTGGGGGCCGAGTTCGGCAGTGCTCGACGCGATGACGCGCGTGCCGTCGCCGTACTGACAGCCCTGGACGAAGGCAAGCCTTCCGCCTTCGATCAGGCCCATCTCCAGATTGTGAGTCATGTCGCGGCCGTAGACGTCGTCGAGAAATGCGCCGATGTTCTTCGCACCGGTGATGGTCCGCGGCTTGCTGGGAGGGTTGTCGCTGTCGATGATGGTCAGCACGGCATCATCAGCATAGAAGGACGTCAGGCTTCGGGCGTCACGTGTCTCGATGGCGCGCCGAAGTCCGTCTATCGTGGGAATTGAACGTGTCATGGCAATGTTCCTCGACGTTTGTCCCTTGTGATTGGACGCGTGAAACCGCTACTCGCCGATCTCGGCGACAACCGGTCCCGAAACAGGATCGGTGACTCCAAGAGTTCCGCCGAGATCTTCCAGAAGGTCCCGCATGCCGTCCAGGATGCCGATCATCGCGGGGCGGGCAGCGGCCAGGTTGTCATATTCGTTCCACTCGCCAACGAAGCAGAAGTCACGCTCTCCGGTCTTCAAGAGGACGCCCTTCCGGAATCCTGGCGCATTGAGTTCGGCGGACAGATGACGGTCGATGAATTCCTTGGCCCTTCCGGGCTTCGTCCGGAAGCGGACGACATTATAGGCTGTCATGGCTCATTCCTCCACTCCACTTGTGCTCTGTTTCCAACCTCAGGGCCTCGCCTCAAGGACCATGTTGAACGGCGTCTCCGCCGCACGCCGGATCCTTGTAAATCCGCCTGCCTTGATGACTTCCCGCAGCCGCGTCTCGCCGGCCTGGGCGCCCAGCCCCAGCCCCACTTCCTGCGACAATGATGCGGGCGTGCAGACGAAGGTCGAGGCCGTGTAGTAGACGCGTCCGACGGGGTTCAGATTGTCGGCCAGCTGATCATGCGCGAAGGGCTCCACGATCATCCAGGTACCGTCCTTCTTGAGTGATCTGCGGACATGGCCCGCTGCGCCGGCTGGATCTCCCATGTCATGCAGGCAATCGAAGAAGGCGACCAGGTCGTAGCGACCTGAATAGCTCTTCGCGGATGCGACTTCGAACGTCGTGTTGGCGGAGACACCGGCCTCGGCCGCTGCCTCCCGGGCTCTCTCGACGGACGGCCCGTGATAGTCGAATCCGGTGAAACGCGACTTCGGAAAGGCCTTGGCCATCAGGATTGTCGAAGCGCCGTGACCGCATCCGACGTCGGCCACCGCAGCTCCCTGCTCGAGCTTCTCGACGACGCCGTCGAGAGCCGGCAACCAGGAACTGACGAGATTGGCATTATACCCCGGTCGGAAGAATCGCTCGGTTCCGCGGAAAAGGCAGTTGCTGTGCTCATGCCAGCCCACGCCCTTGCCGGACTTGAAGGCATGGCGGACCTTTTCTTCGTCGAGCCAAAGCGTGGAGAGGACCTCGAATGCTCCCGCCATGAAGGCCGGACTCTCTTCGTCGGCGAAGACCAGCTCCTGCTCGGGTGTGAGGTAAAACTGGTCAGTATCCTTGTCGTACTCGATGTATCCTGCAGCGGCCTGTCCGCTCAGCCACTCCCTGACGAGCCGCTCCTGAGTTCCCGTGCGGGAGGCGAGAGCCTCCGCCGTGCACCGGCCGTTCTCGCGCATGGCTTTGAAAAGGCCCAGCCGGTCGCCCAGAAGCACGCCGGCTCCGGTAGCGATGGCGCCGAGGTCTCCCACCATCTTGCCCAGAAACGAATCGAGCTTCTCCTGGTTGAATCCAGTCATGGCGTAACTCCCCGTGGGTTGGTCTGCTCAGCAGGAAAGCGTCTGCCATCCATGGAAAGGGGGGCTGAGCTGCAAGTAAGGGCCAGTTTACCTCAGACCGGAAACTGCGGATAATGCCGAGATTTCATCGCCTGATGCCGTTGGCACATCATCGGAGTGCAGTCATGGAAATGCACGAAATCCGGTACTTTCTTGCCGCATGCCAGACTTTGAACTTCCATCGGGCGGCCGAACTCGTTCATGTCGGTCAGCCTGCATTGACGCGCGCCATACAGAAGCTCGAAATCGAGCTGGGCGGTCACCTCTTCCACCGCGAGAAAGCTCACGTGCAGTTGACGGATTTCGGCAGGCTGATGCAGGGACATCTGGACGACGTACTGAAGAGAACCGAAGCTGCGAAAAGGAGCGCCAGAAGCTTTCTTTCGCTCGAGGCCCAGTCTCTGACCCTGGGAGTGATGTGCACGATCGGTCCATTGCGCTTCATCAGCTTCCTGAACGACTTTCATGAGCGGCATCCGGGACTCGCCGTTCATGTCCTGGATGGATCGGCGCACCAGCTTCTCAGCCTCCTCAGGGATGGCACGCTCGATATCGCTCTCGTTGCCAATCCGCAGCCCTTCGGTGATGAGCTCACGTCGGAGGTGATCTATTCGGAGCGCTTCGGCGTTGCTTTCTCGGCTGGACACCCCTTCGAAACCAGGGAAGCACTCCATCTTCTCGACGTTCGGGACGAACCCTATCTCGAGCGGGTCAACTGCGAATACGCCAATCACATCGACGATCTGTGCAGGACAGCCGGCTTCGAGATCCGCAGCGCCTATCGGAGTGAGCGCGAGGACTGGATCCTCGCCATGGTGGCGGCGGGAATGGGCGTATGCTTCATCGCTGAATTCTCCGCAAACCAGCCTGGTGTTTGCCACAGGCCCGTCGTGGATCCGGAAATCGTGCGCCGTGTTTCACTGGTGACCGCGGCAGGGCGCCCCCATACGCCGCCAGTCACCACGTTCATCGAAGCGGCAAGGCGCTACAGCTGGACGAGCTGATTTTCGGAATACCCTCGATTGGTCACGGCGGCTGATAAGGCAGCTTTCCACCAGTGAAGCGTCGTGTATTCCCTGATTGGGGAGCAGGAGGCCTCAGCGAAACAGCAGTTTCAGGATTACGAAATAGATGAGCGCCCACACGGCGAGGCTCATCAGCAGCGCCGCGATGATCCCCTTGCCGAAGGGCGAGAGCCGGATGCGGGGTTTGCTTCCCGCCCGGGTCGTTGAGGTGTGCTTTGCGGTATGCTGTTGCAGTTCATCAGCCACGAAGCTTCTCCCTGGGCGGAGCGGCGTATCTCCGCGATCATGGACGGAGGGCAGGGCTCTCCTTCCGGACAGCACTGGCTCACACCAGAATATCAGCACGGCCGTCCGGTTGTCGGACGTTGCAATGAAGAAATGCAGACTCAGCCCTTCGTTTCATGCCATTTCGTGCATGTGCAGGCAAGCGCGGCCGGGTTGATCTGGGGCAGCTTGGGCAGGGAACTCCACGGGATCGAGCGGATTACCATTCGCGTTGGGCTGCAGGCTTCCTCCGCGGTTCGATTTCTTTCTCTCCAACCGGGGCAAGGGCCCCCTACAACGCGGGCGGGGTATGTGCGGCCTTGCTGGAGTTTTGAGTGCAGAAGTGGACGGTTCCGCCCTGGCCCGCATGACGGAAGCCCTTGGTCATCGGGGGCCGGATGGATCCGGCACGTGGGCCGACGCCGCCGCCGGCATCGCGCTCGGGCACCGGCGCCTGGCCGTAATCGACACCTCCCCTGCCGGCCACCAGCCCATGCTGTCGGAGAGCGGGCGGTTCGTTCTGGCGTATAATGGCGAGATCTATAACCATCTCGATCTTCGGGAGGAACTAGCCGCATGTTCCGCGGCGCCCAATTGGCGCGGCCATTCCGATACCGAAACGCTGCTCGCCGCCATCACCCACTGGGGGCTCAACGATTCGTTGCGCCGGGCAGCGGGAATGTTCGCGCTGGCGCTGTGGGACCGGAAGGAGAGGGTTCTGCACCTGGCGCGCGACCGTCTCGGCGAGAAGCCGCTCTATTACGGCTGGGCGGGAGCATGTTTCGTCTTCGGATCCGAGATCAAGGCGCTGGCGGCGCATCCGCGCTTCGAGCGTCGGATATGCCCGGTCGCCCTCGGTCAGTATCTGCGCTTCGCCTATGTTCCCAGCCCGCGGAGCATCTGGAAGGGTGTTTTCAAGCTGGAGCCGGGCTGCGTCCTGAGCCTCGGCAAAGCCGCACCGGCGCCGCCTGCCGCTCCGCTGCGTCCCGGGCAGCAATGGGATGGTCTCGCCGTCGCGCGCTACTGGTCGCTCGCCGCGGCAATCGAGGCTTCCAGCGGCAGGAGGTTTGCCGACGATCAAGAGGCCCTGCCTGAACTCGAGGCCGCCATGGACCGGGCAGTCAGCCGGCAGATGAATTCCGATGTTCCATTGGGCGCGTTCCTCTCGGGCGGCATCGATTCCTCCCTCGTGGTGGCCTTGATGCAGAAGAACAGCGCCGCACCCGTACGGACATTCACCATTGGCTTCGAGGAGGAGGATTTCGATGAATCCCCCCATGCCGCGGCGGTGGCACGCCACCTGGGAACGCGGCACACCGAAATTCGCGTGACCGCTGCCGAAGCGAGAGCCGTCATCCCCCGTTTGCCCTTCCTCTTCGACGAGCCCTTCGCGGACGCCTCGCAGATCCCCACCTTCCTCGTGTGCCAGGCTGCGCGCCCGCATGTGACCGTAGCCCTGACGGGGGATGGGGGAGACGAGCTCTTCGGCGGATATCCGAGATACCAGCGGGCGCCTAAGGTATGGGAAAGCGTCAGCCGGTTTCCCTTTCCGCTGCGCCAGGCCGTGGGCCTTGCGGCGACAGCCGTGCCCGCAGGTGCCTGGGATACGATGTCCAGGATATTACCGGGGGGAGCGAACCGCTCCGCCGGAACAGGCGACTGGATTCACCGGGTCGGCACGCGTCTCTCGACGGTGCGCGACCTCGATGACCTATATCTCAACCTCGTCTCCTCATGGGCCGAGCCGGAGCGCGTGATGGCGCATGATTCCGGGGATGGCCAGGAAGTGTCCTCGCTCCTCGGGGATCCCGCTCCGTCCTCTGGGACCGAACACCCGGCGGAGCGGATGATGTACCAGGATGCCCTGACCTATCTTCCCGACGACATTCTCTGCAAGGTGGACCGCGCTGCCATGGGTGTGAGTCTCGAGACACGGGCGCCCTTCCTCGACCCTGACGTCGTGGAACTGGCAGCCAGGCTACCGGTCTCGATGAAGATCCGCGGAGGCGCGGGCAAATGGGCGCTGCGCCAGATCCTCTATCGTCATGTGCCGCGGGAACTGATCGAGAGGCCGAAACTTGGTTTCTTCCTGCCGGTCGGCGAGTGGCTGAGAGGTCCGCTGCGGGACTGGGCCGAGACCCTGCTCGACCCTGCGCGTCTCGCGGAGGAAGGCCTTCTCCGCCCTGAACCCATCGGCAAGATGTGGGAAGAGCACCTGTCCGGCCGCCGTGACTGGACCCTTCAGGTGTGGACCATCCTGATGTTGCAGGCCTGGGCCGAAGCCAACCTGAGCCTCCGCCAGTGATGCCGATACATGGCAAGGATCCTGACGCGATGACAACCCGCTTTGTTTCCGCGGAACGGAACTATCGCTGCTCGGCGCTCTTCTGGACGATGCAGAGCCAAGTGGAAATTCTCGGCGTTCCGGTCAGCGTGGTCGGCATGCGGAGCGCGGCTGACGAGATCGGCCGGTGGATCGAAGCCGGAGAGGCCCGTTACGTCTGTGCGGTGGATGTTCACAGCATCATGCAGGCGCAGCGGAATACCGCACACATGCAGGCCCTGCGAAACGCTCACATGGTGCTCCCGGACGGCACGCCGCTGGTCTGGGTCGCGCATGCGCGTGGAGAGAGAACGATGCGACGAGTCTGTGGCCCCGACATCATGCTGCATCTCTGCGGCCTCGGCGTTGGGAAGGGCTGGCGCCACTACTTCTATGGAGGGGGGGAAGGCGTGGCGGAAGAACTCGCCTCCCGTCTCCAGTCCATGTTTCCGGGTCTCGCGGTCGCCGGCACGCAATCTCCCCCTTTCCGGGAACTCTCTCCGGCTGAACGCGATGCTTCCATCCGGGCTATCGATGAAGCGCGCCCCGATGTCGTCTGGATCGGCCTCGGATGCCCGAAGCAGGAGATCTGGATGCGGGAAAACGCAGATCGCCTGCGGGGCGCCGTGGCAATCGGAGTGGGGGCGGCCTTCGATTTCCACAGCAACCGGATCGCCCGCGCCCCGGCCTGGATGCGCGGCAGCGGACTGGAATGGTTGCACCGGCTTGGGAGCGAACCCCGCCGCTTGTGGCGGCGCTATCTCCTGTTGGGGCCCGAGTTCTTGGCCAGAGCCGCTCTCGAGACGGTGCGCATGCGTCGCACGGCCGCCCGGCAGGCGGCCGAGCGAACGGGCGGCTGAAGGCACGATCATGAACAGGCCGCATTATTTCGAGGCAGGCCCCATCCCCGGCGAGCGCAGGAGCGAGCGGCGCGAGTATGTGGCGTTCGGAGATGCCTTCACACTCGTCTGGCGGAACATCTGGCTCATCCTCGTCGCGGTGATCATCGCGCTCGGAGTGGCAGCCGCGTATTATTTCGTCACTCCCCCGACCTATCGTGCCCAGGCGCAGCTGCTCCTCGATCCAAAGCTTCCGCAGATCTTCCGCGAAGCGAGCGATCTCGGGCTCAATGTCGACTCCGCCCAGATCGAAACGCATATGGTGGCGCTCAAGTCCCGCACTGTCGCGGCAGCCGTCGTCGATCGCCTCGCGCTCTGGAACGATCCTGAATTCCAGAGGCGGCCGTCGAGGCTTCGGGCTCTGCTGCCACTGCCGGGAAACGCAAGCGCAAGCGTGGATCCGGATCCCGCGCGGATCGCGGCGGAGGCCTTCGTCGAGAATCTTTCGGTTGAAAGGGAAGGGGTCTCCCAGGTCATCAATGTCGCCTATTATTCGCGCGACCCTGAGAAGGCGGCGGCACTCGCCAACGAGACGACGCGTGTCTACATCCAGCACCTGATCGAGGTCCGCGCCGATGCTGCGCGCACGGCGAGCGAATGGCTCGAGCAGCGCCTGCAGGAGTTGCGCCTTCAGATGAACGCCGCAGCAAAGCGGGCCCAGAACTTCCGGGCAACCAACGAGTCGGCGACTCTCGAGGAGCTGCAGCTGAGCGCGGAGACTTATCGCAAGGTCTATCAGGATTTCTACAGCGCTTTCACCGAGGCCGTTCAACGCGAGTCCTATCCCGTCACCACGGCCCGCGTCATTTCGCAGGCGATGGCGCCGCTTCGCGCCTCCTCGCCGCAGCCAGTGCTGGTGTTCGGCGCGGCGGTGCTGCTTGGGGGAGCTGCCGGACTTCTCCTGGCCATCATCCGCGAGAGCCGCCGGACGCCGCGTCTCCGCACCCGTCGCGGTCTGGAGGAGGGTGCAGCGTGAGGAACGCGAGCGGGAGCGCGCCGGGCGCCCTCAGAGTGCTGCTGGCGACACCATACGGCGAGGATGGCATGGGAGGGATAGACCGGCTCAACGACGCGATCGTCGATGGTTTCGCCCGCCGTCCCGAGCTCGGCGTGGCCTCTAGGCGCCTCGTCACGCGCGGCAAGGGGAGCCTGTGGGCGGCGCAGCCCGTCTTTGCCGGTGCCCTGGCGCAGCTCGCATGGTTGGCGCTGCGCCGCGAGGCCGACCTTCTTCACATTCACCTCTCGGTGAGGGGAAGCAGCTACCGCAAGGCGATCCTCGCGAAACTCGCGCGCGCGCTGGGCCTGCCCTATGTGCTTCACTTGCACGGCACGGATTACCGCGATTTCTGGGCAGGCACGAAGGGTCCGGTGAGGTCCGAACTGGACCGCATGTTTGCCGGCAGCGCGCGCATCCTTGTCCTGGGCGAGTTCTGGGCGAAGGTGGTGAGCGATCTTCAGCCGGAGTCCGCACCCAAGGTGGCCGTTCTTCCCAACGCCACTGCGGCAGCTGAACCTCGCGCGCATCATGGCTCCAGCGGAAGCGGCGTTTGCATCACATTTCTCGGTCAACTTGGCTGGCGCAAGGGAAGCGCCGATCTGCTCAAGGCGCTGGCCTTGCTCCGGCATGTGCCGGACTGGACCGCCACGCTGGCAGGAGATGGCGCGGTCACGGAGACGAGGCAGGCCGTGCGGGAGCTGGGGCTCGATGGAAGAGTGTCCGTCCCGGGCTGGATCGGTACAGGGAAGCGAACCGAATTGCTGGCCGGTACGGATATCGTGGTGCTGCCATCCTACGCCGAAAATCTTCCCATGGTGATCCTGGAGGCCTTCGCCAGTGGGGTTGCCACCGTGACGACGCCGGTGGGCGCCATACCCGAAGTCGTCGAGAATGAACGGAACGGCCTCCTCGTTCCTCCGGGTGACGTCACTGCGCTGGCAGCGGCGATCGAGCGCCTCGTTCGAGATCCTGCGTTCCGCAGGCGGCTCGGAGTGGCGGCGTGGCAGGACCACGCCACCAAGTTCGAGATCGAGGGTTATCTCGAACGGCTGTGCGCACTGTGGCACGAGGCAGTGGCCGAGCGCTCCCATGAGCTGGAGAAACCCCGTGCGGCACTTTGAGAAGTACAGTTCCGAGCTGCGGGAGCTTGTGTCGATCTTCAGGGAGGAGGCGGCGGGAAAGCCCTTTCTCAAGGTTCTTGAGGCGGGCTGCGGGCGCGAGTGGCACCTGCGCCCGTGCGGCGTGAACATCGAGCTGACGGGCGTCGACCTCGACGAACACGCTCTCGGCCATCGGAAGAATGTGCAGAAGGATCTCGATGAGGCGATCATCGGCGATCTCCGGACCGTTCCCCTGCCGGCCGCGACCTTCGACATCGTCTACAGCTCGTTCGTGCTGGAGCACATCGAAGGCGCCGAGCAGGCGCTCGACAACATGCTGCGCTCGCTCAAGCGCGGCGGCCTCCTGATCGTTCGCGTGCCTGATCTCCAGGGCGTTCAGACCTTTTTCGCCCGCCGGCTGCCGCGCTGGGCGGCGATCGCCTATTACCGGCACGCCTGGAAGATCAGCCAGGCGGGCCAGCCGGGATTTGCTCCCTATCCTACCTTCTACGATCCGGTCATCTCGATCGCCGGCTTTCACGAGTATTGCCGTCGCCGGGGACTTGTCGTCGAAGAGCAGTTTGGTGTGGGCAGCTATGCATCGCGCGGCACGGGTCTGGTGAGTCGGCTCGTGCCGGTCGCCGCCCGAATCGTTCATGTCGTCAGCCTCGGCCGAATCCACGGGCGATACGTCGATGTGACCTACATCGCCCGGAAAATGGTGGACTGACGATGCG
The DNA here is from genome assembly GCF_046294715.1 of Aestuariivirga sp. Taxonomy (GTDB): domain Bacteria; phylum Pseudomonadota; class Alphaproteobacteria; order Rhizobiales; family Aestuariivirgaceae; genus Aestuariivirga. The sequence continues at coordinate 207,884 of NZ_JBKBKI010000002.1, forward strand.
CGTTCACAGACCCGCAGCGGGATCGGGCGACAGCCATGGCTAGCGGCAGAGCGGAGCCTGTGGTCAGCGTCGTGAGCCCCTTTTATGACAGGGCGGCATACCTGCCGTCGGTCATCCTCACTCTGCAGGCCCAGAGCTTCCGTGATGTCGAACTCGTCATCGCGGACGACGCATCGCGGGATGGCCTCGCGGGGGCCGTGGAGAAGATCGATGCGGGATTTCCCGTCCGCTATGTCAGGCTGGCGAGCAACCGCGGCGCGGCTTCGGCCCGCAATGCCGGTATCGACGCCGCGCGCGGACGCTACATCGCACTTCTCGACAGCGACGATGGCTGGCACCCAGACAAGCTGTTGCTACAGCTCCGGCATCTCGAAGCCGCTGAGACGCCCGGCAGGCTCGTCAGCCTCACGCGTCAGGTGGTGAAAGGGCGGCGGAGCCACGTCGCGCCCTCCTGTCTGATGACGCCGGCGGACGATGTCGGCGATTACTTGTTCCGGCAGGGCGGGATCATCCAGTCGAGCATGATGATGCTGAGCAGGAATCTCGCCGCGGAAGTGCGCTTCGAGGAGGGATCGCGTGGCCACGACGACTGGTCCTTCGCGCTGCGGCTCCAGTCCGCGGGTGCGCGTTTCGAAATGCTGCCGGAGCCGCTCACGATCTATGATGACGGCACTGGACGCATGCGCCGTTCGCCTTCCTACTCCGCCGCACGCCTGCAGTGGCTTCAGCAGCGCAGGGCGGAGATCGGTGAGGCGGCCTACTGGGCGGCGGTCGCCGCCGTCGCCTCGCACCTGCCCAAGACTTCCGCCGCAAACCCGCTCCGTCTCATCGCGACGGCTCATGGGAACGGCGCCGTCGGACTGCCCCGCACTGCCTACTACATGCTGAGCTGGGCCTTTCCGCCCGCGCGGAGCCTGGCGCGAAGCGCCTTCGCCGCCTGGGCGGGAAGACCATCCGCGCGGACTTCACGTCTGCCCGCGGCGCAACGGAGGAATGGCGCCGATGAGTGAGAGGTCCTCGATCTCCGGCATCCTGCGCTCCATGCCGTGGCCGCTTGCCGAGGCGGTGGCAGCCCTGTTCACCGGCGCCATCTCCGTGTTCGTCATCGCCCGCCTGATCGGCGCGGACGAGTTCGGCCGCAGTTCGATCGCGCTCGGCATCGTCGTCATCATGCTGGTCGGCGTCAACAGCCTGGTGCATGACGCGCTGGTCCGCATGCCCGAGATGACGCCGGCCGATCTCGACGTCGGGTTCACCGCGTCTCTCGCCATGGCCATTGTGTTCGTGATCGCGGCCGCAGCCGCCGCGCCCTTCATCGGGGCACTCTACGAAGACCCGCGCCTGGGCCTGCTGATCCTGGGCTTTCTTGCTCTCCTGCCTCTCGCGGCGGTGTCGGAAACCCTCATCGCGGAACGTCGCCGCGCTCTCGATTTCCGCACCGTGGCGCGCAACCAGATCGCCGCACGCGTTCTCGGCGGCTCCGCGGGGGTTGCCGCCGCCATCTTCCATGCCGGAGCCTGGAGCCTCACCATCCAATACCTGACGATCGCCAGCTACACCGCGGCCGCCATGCTGGTTCAGGCAGGGCGCTGGCCGCGGCTCCGGTTCTCCTGGCAGCGCCTCTACCCCATGCTGGCATTCTGCGGCCCCATCATCGCGAGCCAGGTGATGACCCAGGGCACTGGCCGCCTCCTGCTGCTCGCCATCGGGCACTGGCACGGACTGGCCGTCGCGGGCTACTGGAGTGCCGCCACCCGCATTTCAGAAAACCTCTTCGGCGGCCTGATGCAAGCTGCCTATAATGTGGGACTGGCGCATTTTTCCATCGTCCAGGCGGCGCGCGGCGCGCTCCTCTCGAGCTTGCGGGATGCGCAGGCGATCACCGCGATCCTCTCCATTCCTCTGCTGTCGGCCCTTGCCGCCACCGCCGAACCCCTCACGCTGCTGCTTCTCGGCCCCGGCTGGGCGCCCGTCTCGACGCTGATGTACGGCCCGCTTGCTGCCTCTTTCCTGCTGATCCGCAGGATGTTCCCGACGACCACCCTTCGTGCGGTGGGGCGGTCCGGGGTATCGCTGACCGCTTCCAGCGTGGAGTTCATAACGCTCGTCGCCGTGGTGGTGGCTTTTGGCAGGCTTTCGCCGGTCTCTTTCAATGTCATCTATCCACTCGCAATTCTCGCGGGCAGCATTCCGGTCTTCGCGCTGCTCGTTCAGGAACTGCGTACACCCGCAGCCGAGCAACTGCTGCTCTTCCTGAAAGATGCTTCGGCCGGATTGCTTGCTTTCCTCGCAGGGCGACAGGCCGCGATACTGGGCGGAGAGTCGGCATTCTCGCAACTGCTCCTGGGCGGCGGCGTGGCGTTCTCGGTGGCGGCCACGCTCCTGGTCCTCAGTGACTCGGAACTGGTGGTGAGGATTGTCAGAACAGGCACGAAATAGTTCTGCCAGTCGAGCGGATCAGCCCATTTCCGACGGCCGGGCTGATGGCGGGTCTGCGGCCCGCAGGCCTCTGCTGCGGCGCTTCGGCGCGGCCGTCTTCAGCGGCCTCGACAGCACGCTCCCGCACGCGGCCTGGGCCGATAGGATGCTCGGCCTCGTCAAGTACTGGCGCGGGAATGGAAGGCTTCCCCGCCGCTCCAGCGATCCCATGGCGGGGTTCAACGACTTCGTCTTCGAGAGAATGTCCCGGCAATCCTGGACTTCGCTCGAGCGGGCCTGCATCGACAAGCAGCACGCCAAGCTGTTCGCGCGCGCGTTGTGCCCGGAGGTGAAGACAAGCGGCACACTGGCCGTTCTGCCCGTCTCTACCCCGGCGGATGTGGGGAACGCATGCTCATTCCTTCTCTCGCGCTCGGGCCGCGCGGAAGTGGCCAAGCCCACCCATGGCTCGGGAGCGGTGCTGTTCCTTCGGCAGTCGCCCACTCCCCAGGAAATTCGCAGCTTCTGCGGCAGAGCCTCGCAGAGCTACTACAGGCTGTCCCGCGAGAGCCAGTACAAGGGGCTGGAGCGGAAGATCATTCTCGAGGAAGACCTCTCGGTCGGCGGCGCGCCGCCGGTCGACTACAAATTCTTCTGCGTTCATGGAGAAGTGCTGTTCTGCCAGGTGGACGTCGACCGGTTCAGCCGCCACCGGCGTTGCCTCGTTACGCCCGATTTCCGCTGGATCGATGTCCGCTTCTCGCATGACTGGCCTTCGGCGCTGCCGAGAAAACCCGGAACGTTCGATGCCATGGTCAAGATTGCTGAGAAGCTCTCGCGCGGCTTCCGCTTCGTGCGCTTGGACCTCTATTCGACCGGTGGCGAAGTCTATTTCGGCGAGTTTACCTTTGCCCCGGAAGGAGGAACGGGCTCCCTGTCCAGCGAAGCCTTCGGCATCTGGGTCATGGAGCGCATCCGCTCGGCCGGGGCGGGCCCGGAAGGAGGATGGAATGTCTGACGAGTTCACAACGGAGTGGCGTCTGCACGCGCTGCGGCCCGCGGAGCGGATGCGGCTCTCGCGAAGGGCCTTCCTGGGCGGGGTCTCCGCCTTGGCCTGCCTTGCGGGGGCACGGCCGGCCGCCTCGCAGGAGAAGGCCTCCGGCCGGATGTTCTACGTTTCTCCCGGCGGGAATGACGGGAATGACGGCTCGGAAGCGAGGCCCTTTGCCTCCATCGGCGCGGTGTTCGCGAAGATACCCGACCTCGGCGCCGGCGACACGGTCGTCGTCATGCCGGGACGCTACGAGGAGGCGGTCACCGTTTCCCGGGGCGGTGATGAGCAGGCTCCGCTCACGCTGCTGTCGCAGGCGCCGCAGGGCGCGCTGATCAGGTCTCCAGCGGGGTCCTACAGTGCAATCAACGTCGTGAAGAGCCATGTCGTCATCGACGGCTTCGACGTTCAGAGCGGCGGAACCGGACACGGGATCGAAGCGACCTTCCTTGACGGCGACAACCGCAACGACGGCCCGCATCATGTGACCATCCGCAACAATGTCTGCCACGACTGCCCCGGCAGCGGAATCAGTGTCTCCTACGGCGACTTCTACCTGATCGAGAACAACGTCTGCTTCGGCAACTGCGCCACGAACGAGTATCAGGGCAGCGGGATATCCGTTTACGCGGCCCGCGCCGTGCCGGGTGAGGAGGGCGTGCGCATCACTGTTCGGGCGAACACAAGCTACGCGAACATGGCCATCAGGCTGCCGGGCGACGTGCCGCATTCCGATGGCAACGGCATCATCATCGATGATCTCAGGAACACCCAGTCGAAGCACCCCGCCGGCTCCTACCCCCACCGGACGCTGGTGGAGAACAACCTCTGCCACGGCAATGGCGGAAAGGGCGTCCACGTGTTCCTGAGCGAGAACGTGACGGTGCGCAACAACACGTGCTGCTACAACAACAGGGACCTCAAGAATCCGGCAACGTGGAGGGGCGAACTCAGCAATGTCGATTCGAACAACGTTCTCTGGATCAACAACATCGCAGTTGCCGACCTTTCGGTGCACTCCGCCAATGCCGCCATTCTCGATGCCTCCTCCGGCGGCAAGCCCAGCGCGAACGTCGTTTGGATGCGCAACCTCACATTCGCGGGAAAACCCGGCGTGGAGTCGATCACCCAGGCACCGGCCAATCCGACACTCACCGCAAAGGAACCCTATCGCAATCTGCTCGGCACCGAACCCGAGTTCGTAAAGGCGGACCCCGCTCTCCAGGATCCTGATTTTCGCCTGAGGCCGCGCTCGCCCGCCGTGGATGCAGGTACGGTGGAACACGGCATCGCGCAGTCAGACAGGGAGGGCGCGCCGCGCAGCCTTGGCGAAGCGCCGGACCTCGGCGCGTTCGAAACGAGGAGTGCATGAGGATATGAGGAACATACCTTGACCGCAGACGCGCAGTCGCCGCCAGACAGTGCCGCCGGGCTGGGATGGCCGCTCTACGCCTTCTACTGCGCCGGCTTCGTCATGGTGGGCGGCGGGTTCGTGCTCTACACATCAGGCGCCGATCCCCGCCTTGTGCGTGAGGCCGCAGCAGGCTCGCCCATTTCGCAGCTGATCCTTGCGATGTTCTATTCCGTGGGGGCGCTTCTGCTGATCTCCAATGCCGGGTCCCGCCGGATGCTGAAGGCGGTGTGGCCCATCCTGCTGCTTCCGGCACTGGCGCTCGTCTCGACACTCTGGTCGCCCGATCCTGCCTTGAGCCTCCGCCGTGCCGTCGCCTTCATGGGAACGATCCTGTTCGGCCTGTCGCTTGGCTCCGCTTACCGCTTCCGCGACACGCTGGGGCTCGTTGCGTTCAGCATGGCACTCGTAATGGCGCTCAGCATCGGGCTCGCCTATCTCGATCCGGTGAGGGCGATCCATCAGCCCGACGATGCGATCCAGGCCGTTCATGCGGGGTCGTGGCGCGGGATCTTCGCACATCGGAACACGCTGGGTTTCTGGGCGGGTGCCAGCCTCGTGATCCTGGCGCTGGCCGGACGGGAAGCATTTCCGAGCCGCTGGCTCCAGGTCATTGCGATTGTCGCGGCAGCGGCCTGCCTGCTTGCCACCGGCTCGCGCGCCGGCATCGCCGTGGTGGTTCTTGGAATGTTTTACTTCCTGATTGTGGTTTCGACGCTGAACCGGCCTGCCCGGCTGCAGGGGGCGATGATCGTGTTCTGGGCCCTGGCGGGGCTCCTGGCCTATCTCTCCTTCGAGGAGATTGCGCGGGTGGGCCTCTGGCTGCTCGGGCGAGAGAGCGACCTCTCCGGCCGCACACATCTCTGGTCTTACATCGTGACGCTCGTCCGATCCGCGGACCGGCCCCTCGGGCTTGGCTATTTCGTTGGAACATTGCTGCTTGACGAGCGCATCTCGGCTGCAACGCAGTGGCGCAACGTCAATGCCCACAACGGCTTCCTCGAGGCCTATGTCTATTTTGGCTGGATGGGCCTTGTCCTCAGCATGGCCCTCGCGCTGTGGCTTCTCCTCGCCACGGCGCGCCTGGCCAGGCTGGGTGTCGCCCATGTGGGCTACCTGGCCGCAGTTCCCGCCGCCGTCGTGTTCTTCGTCCTCGCCCACAATCTGGTCGAGAGCACGATCGTTTCGCCCAACAACCTCAACAACGTGCTGCTCGCGATCGCGGCGGCAATGGCGGCGAGAGCATCGTTGCCGGAAGGTTCGGCTCGGCGCTCGTTCACCACCCGCACTCTTCGCGAACCGTCCTGACGGCTTCATCGATGCCGCCGATCTCGAAGGTCGCCGTGAGGGGTTCATCGCCGAAGGGAGTCATCGTCACGCTCAGGCTGGGCCTGCCGAGCAGTTCCTTGATGAAGGGGATTGCAAGTTCCCCCGACCACAGTCCGAGCGAGCGGTCATCCGGCCCCGCCGACATGGCGGCGACCCCGCTCTGCCCGGCCTCGATCGAGTAGCTGACATTGCCGTAGTTCCGATAGGTGCTGGACGTCATGTAGCAGCCGGTCTCGAAGGCGATGGACGTCACGTCATTTCTGCACTGGATCCTCATTTCAACGGGGCGCGGCGCCTTCCAGCGGCACTGGACCTGGTTCTGCGAGGCCAGTGACGCCGTGCGGTCGGTGCGGTTGGGAAGGATCGAAGGGGATGAGGTGAGCCGCCAGCTTCCTCCTCCCCCCGCCGTCGGCTCGACCTGTCGCGGAAAGGCGCGGTCGAAGCAGGCGAGCCGCCCCGCATCCTCCTCGATCGCCGCGCAATCCTCGGGCGCGGCGCGCGAAGCCTGTGCGAGGAGCGGCAAGGCAAGCGCCGCCGCGGAGATGGCCTTGAGAACCGTTGCCGACTTCCAGTCCATGATCTGCTCACCCAGGGTCAAGGCTCGCCACCCGAATCTTGCGATGGCTGAGCGGGTGCCGCATTATCAGAGAAGCTGACCTCGATCAGGTCGCCGGGGCGGATGGTGCTCGTCGACTGGACCACGGTTGATCCTTCCGTGCCGGGGCGTACCAGGCTGAACACCAGCGTGCCCGAAACCGCCGTCTCGCCTGCGCCTGCAGCGCCCAGAAGGCTTCGCGCCGCTTCCACGGCGAGCTGGTTTTCCTTGATGGACCGATCCGCATCGAGAAGGGCCTCGGAAATCTCGCTCTGGCGTGCCTCGCGCAATTCCGCGACGCCGTTCCGTGCCGTTTCCACGGCGGTCTTGGCGCGCGTGATGCTGGCGACGAGCGAGGCCTTGGTGGCCTCGAGTGTGGTCGAACGCTGGTCGAGCTCGAAGACGCGCGTCTGCTGGCCCGGTAGCCGGCGTATCCGGTTTGCCTCCTTCGTGATCTGCTCCTGCTGCCCGGACATCGTATTGTACTGCTGCTGGTAGGACGCGATCTCCGCTTCTCCCAGCCGCACCTGTTCAGCCAGGGCCTTCTCCTTCAGCATGGACTGCTCCCGGCGGGCATCCAGAAGGCGGTTCTCTTCCGCGATGATGGCCTGCAGGCGTTCCTCGGGAACGAGTTCGACCGCCGTTTCCAGCGTGATCTGAGGTCTGTCCTCGCGTTCCGCCATCAGCCTTGCCCGCCTTGCGATCGCCTGCGCCAGCCGGTCGGTTGCCTGCTGGAGCCGCTCGCGTTCGCGCAGGACATCGAGCCGGATACGGTCGTCCGAGGAACCGAGCTGCTTCTCGATGCCGCCGCTCACCGCGATGGCCTGAAGCACCGTCATGCCGTTGCGGTAGGGATAGGCGCCGGGCGAATTCACCGCGCCCACGACGTAGAAGGGCGCGCGCTCCGCGAACTCGATGGTGATGCTCATCGGGGTGCCCAAGCGGTTCTCCCATGCCTTGGCCAGTTCCGTCTCGAGCCGGCGGAGCCCCTGGTTCTCGAGGCTGACGGTGCCGATGAGGGGCAGTGACAGGAGCGGACCCGGCTGCACGGCATAGGTGCCGGTGATGTCCTCGCGGTCATATGCGGTGATCTTCAGCACGTCGCCCTCGGCGAAGATCTCCGCCGGCTGCTGGGCCTCGGCGGTCAGAACGGATGCCGAGAACAGAAGGGGAAGTAACAGGGCCAGCTGCCTCGCGGGCCACCGGCGGTTCGTCCGCTCACTTGCTGCTTGCGCCATCAATAGGCACTCCTGTCGAAGAGAACGATGCAGGCCGTCTTGGCGATGATCTTGATGTCGAGCCAGAACGACCAGTTTTCGATGTAGCGGATGTCGGCATTCACGCGGCCCGCAATGGCGAATGTGGTCGTCGTCTCACCTCGCCAGCCTTCGATCTGGGCAAGGCCGGTGAGGCCGGGCTTCACGCGCTGACGAAGCGCATAGTGCCTGACGCGGGCGGCGAACTGCTCGTCATGTGCCAGTGCATGCGGCCGTGGACCGACGAGCGACATGTCGCCACGGAGCACGTTCCACAGTTGCGGAAGCTCATCCATGCTGGTGCGGCGGAGAAGCGCCCCGAGCCTCGTGACCCTGGGATCGCCTTTCTGTACCTGCGACAGCGATGGTCCGTCCTCCAGAACCGTCATCGTCCGGAACTTGTAGATGGCGAAGGGCCTGCCGTTGCGTCCTCCCCGCAGCTGGCGGAAGAACAGCGGGCGGCCGCAATCGAGCCACACCCCCAGCGCGATCAGCGCTAGAAACGGCAGGAACAGCAGAAGCAACGCCAAGCTCACGAGTATATCGAAGCTTCGCTTGACGAATATCTGCGAGCGGGTGAGCGGCGCCGCGGCAAACGCCGCGCCAGCCACTTCAGTAGAGACTGATTGCCTCCGCGAGTCCGAGATGTCCATAGTCTACAACTTTGCGTCCCGCGGTATTAGGGTAAACTCAATTCAATTTTTCAGGGAAACTTACGGACAAAAGGCGTTGCGGCGGCGAAGGTTCCGGCAGCTGCCACGTTTTCCGGACGCAGGGCACCTCCGCTTTCGCCTCTCCCTCAGTGAAAAACCGAACTATTCGGCGCCTCGGGACTTTAGCTCGCTGAGGCTGGGCGGCGCGCCGGTGCAAGCCGTGGGGGAGTCTGCCGCCGGCGGGGAGGAATTCATGGCGCGAAAGAAGGCATTGATCACCGGCATCACCGGGCAGGACGGCTCCTATCTCGCCGAGTTTCTGCTCGAGAAGGGCTATGAGGTGCATGGCATCAAGCGCCGGTCCTCCTCCTTCAACACCTCCCGCATCGATCACATCTATGAAGACCCGCATCGGCCGGATGTGCGCTTCCGCCTGCATTACGGCGATCTCTCCGACAGCCTGGGCCTCACCCGCATAGTGGCCGAGATCGAGCCGGACGAGATCTACAATCTCGGCGCCCAGTCGCACGTCGCGGTGAGCTTCGATGCCCCCGAATACACCGCCGATGTCAACGGTCTGGGTACGCTCAGGCTTCTCGAGGCCATCCGCTTCCTCGGACTGGAGAAGAAGGCGAGGTTCTACCAGGCCTCGACCTCGGAACTCTACGGTCTCGTTCAGGAAGTGCCGCAGCGTGAGACCACGCCGTTCTACCCGAGAAGCCCCTATGCCGTGTCCAAGCTGTTCTCATTCTGGATCACCGTCAACTACCGGGAAGCCTATGGGCTCTATGCCTGCAACGGCATTCTCTTCAACCATGAAGGGCCGCGGCGTGGCGAAACATTCGTGACGCGCAAGATCACGCGCGGCCTCGCAAACATCGCCCAGGGCCTCGAGGACTGTCTCTATCTCGGAAACATGGATGCCCTGCGGGACTGGGGACACGCACGCGATTATGTGGCCATGCAATGGCTGATGCTGCAGCAGCCCGCCCCCGACGACTTCGTGATCGCCACGGGCCGGCAATATTCGGTGCGGCAGTTCCTCACCTGGGCGGCCGCCGAGCTCGGCATCACCCTTCGCTTCGAGAATTCCGGAATCGACGAGGTGGGAAGGGTGGAACGGGCGGATGGCGCATATGCACCCGCGGTGAAGACGGGACAGATCATCGTGAGGGTCGATCCCCGCTACTTCCGCCCGGCCGAAGTCGAGACACTCCTCGGCGATGCCTCGAAAGCCAGGGAGAAGCTCGGCTGGACGCCTGCCACCACCGTGCAGGAGATGTGCGCCGAAATGGTGCTGGAGGATCTCGCCGCGGCACGCCGGCACCGCCTGTTGCAGAGCCACGGGCTGGCCCTCGCCGTGGCGCGTGGAGCTTGAACGCATGACCCGCTATTACGTTGCCGGTCACAAGGGAATGGTCGGTTCGGCGATCGTGAGGCGGCTCGAGGCACGCGGCTCCGACGTGATCACGAGAAGCCGGAGCGAGCTGGACCTTGCAGACCAGCCCTCGGTCCGCACCTTCATGAGAGGCGCCCGTCCCGGGGTCGTGATCCTCGCCGCGGCGAAGGTGGGCGGCATCCATGCCAATTCCTCCTACCCGGCGGACTTCATCTACGAAAACCTGATCATCGAGGCAAACATCGTCGATGCGGCATGGCGGGCGGGGGTGGAGCGGCTTCTGTTCCTCGGATCGTCCTGCATCTACCCGCGGCTTGCGCCGCAGCCCATCCCGGAAGAGGCGCTGCTCGGCGGGCCGCTGGAGCCCACCAACGAGCCATATGCCGTTGCGAAGATCGCGGGGATCAAGCTGTGCGAGAGCTTCAATCGGCAACACGGCACCGACTACCGGAGCGTCATGCCTGCCAATCTCTACGGGCCGCACGACAATTTCCATCCGCAGAACTCGCATGTGCTTCCCGCCCTGTTGCGGCGCTTCCACGAGGCGCGGGAGGCGGACCGCTCCGAAGTGACGGTCTGGGGTTCAGGAAGGCCGCGGCGGGAATTCCTGCATGTCGACGACATGGCGGAGGCTTGCCTGTTCGTGATCGATGCGCAGCGCGCGGCTTACGAGGCCCACGCCAAGCCGATGCTGAGTCATCTCAATGTCGGGGCCGGCGAGGATGTGAGCATCGCCGAACTTGCCAGGATCATCGCCGAGGTGACCGGGTTCGAGGGAAGGATCGTGTTCGACTCTTCGAAACCGGACGGCACCCCGCGCAAGCTTCTCGACGTGTCTCGCCTGACAGCCATGGGATGGAAGGCGCGCCGGGGCCTCCGCGAGGGAATTTCCGGCACTTACGACTGGTTTTGCCGGAATCATGCCGAACTGAGGGTCTAGCGGGCACGGTTTTTCGGTCGTTTGCGAAAACACACTTACCGGAGATGTGCTGTGGTCAGTGAGATAACAGGAATGCAGCCTCAGCCATTGATTCATCCCGTCATTCTGTGCGGCGGATCGGGAACGCGGCTGTGGCCGGTCTCGCGCCAGTGCCATCCCAAGCAGTTTTCGCGCCTTCTGGGGGAGGAGAGCCTGTTCCAGGCCACGGCGCGCCGGCTGTCGGGAAGTGGCTTCGCGCCGCCCGTGATCGTCACCAGTGCCGACTTCCGCTTCACCGTGCGGGACCAGCTTGCCAAGGTGGGCGTCTCGCCGGCGGCGATCCTCCTCGAGCCCGAGTCCCGCAACACCGCACCCGCCGTGCTGGCCGCCACGCTCTGGCTCTCCAGGCATATTCCCGAGGGGCTGATGCTCGTCGCCCCGTCCGATCATCTCATGCCTGAGCCCGACCTGTTCCGCGACGCCGCACGCCGTGCTGTCCCGTGCGCGGAGGAGGGGGGGATCGTCGCATTCGGAATAGCGCCGGACCGCCCGGAAACGGGTTATGGCTACCTCGAGCTTTGCGGGCTGCTGAAGAACCAGACTGGCGATGCGGCGATGCCGCTCGGGCGCTTCGTCGAGAAGCCGGAAGCTGAGCGGGCGGAGGCAATGATCAAGAGCGGCCGGCATCTCTGGAACGCCGGCATCTTTCTCTTCCGGTCCGACGTGATGCTGCGCAGCTTCAGGGAACTCGCACACGAGATGGTGCAACCCGTGGCGGCGGCGGTGGACGGTGCCCGCCCCGATCTCGACTTCATCCGGCTCGAGCCCCGGGCCTGGTCTTCCGCGCCCGGCATTTCGATCGACTATGCCATCATGGAACGCTCGGCGGGCCTCTTCGCCATGCCCTACCACGGGGGCTGGTCCGACCTCGGCGGCTGGGCGGCGATCTGGGGCGAAAGCCCGCAGGACAGCAATGGCGTGGCGAGCAGCGGCGACGTCACGGCACTCGGCTGCCGCAACAGCCTGCTGCGATCGGAGGATGACGGGATTGCGCTCGTCGGCATCGGGCTCGAGGACATCGTGGCGGTGGCAATGCCGGATGCCGTGCTGATCAGCCGAACCTCCGAGGCTCAGCGGGTGAAGGAGGCGGTGGCGCTCCTGAAGGAGCGGCAGGCCGCGCAGGCCACGGCGTTCCGGCGCGACCACCGGCCCTGGGGATGGTTCGAGAGCCTTGCCCTCGGGCCGCGCTTCCAGGTGAAGCGCATCGTCGTCCGCCCCGGTGCCGCCCTCTCGCTGCAGTCCCACCATCATCGTTCCGAGCACTGGATCGTCGTCGAGGGCACCGCGCGCGTCACGATCGGCAAGAAGGTCCAGCTGATCTCCGAGAACCAATCGGTCTACATTCCGCTGGGTGAAAAGCACCGGCTCGAGAACCCGGGCCGGTTTCCGATGGTGCTGATCGAGGTGCAAACCGGAGCCTATCTCGGAGAAGATGACATCATCCGCTATGACGACGTCTATGCGCGTACCTGATTTCTCCGAGTAGCCGCCCCGCGCTGTTGCTGCGACCATGCTCCCGATGCCGTGGTCACCACCGGCGGTGATGCGGACGGGCCCCTCTTCGATGCCGTCGCCAGTGTCCCTTCGGCGTGCCGGCGCCTGCTTCGGCTGCCGCCATAACTTCGCAGCCGGGGTGCCTGAACCTCTCATGATGTACAAAAGTGGCGCACCATGCGGAATAAAGGTGATAACTTCTATGTTGTTGAAACTTCAATGTAATAATACGGGTGGTATCCGTTTCAACCGTTCGAGTCCCGGCTGACCCGGGTGGTCATACGTCATGCAGACACCGATATGCTGCTCCAACTTGCCGCCTCACACCCTGCCGTGGCCGAGGCGCTCGCGCCAAGTCGCAGGATCTGCTTGCCGCGGCCGCTAAGGTCTTTTGAGCCAAAATCACGAAATTCGAGACTGACAGCCGGATCCCATACGATCGAACCTTGCTCGCTTGGGCGAAGCTCCAGTATCCCGGGGAGCAGACGATCTCGATTACGCTCTCGACCATAAAGAGCGGGGGCAGCCGGCAGCGTCTCCGGAGCGTTCTCAAGCGGTCGTCAAGCTGATCGCCTCCATTCCCCAGCCCGTGTCGGCCCGGTCACGTGAATTCGCCAGCCGTCCCGAGACCTCCGACAATATTGGCATCATCAGGACGATGTACGGCGTACTTGAGATTTCGGCCTTCCAGCGTGGTCCGCCAGCTTGCAGGTCAGCTCGGATTGTCAGCGGCGCGCTTGACCGCGCCAAGACCGCGTTCACGCGGTCACCGATCGTGCTCCTCGTGGTTACTACAATGGCATAATGGGTGAAGATATGCCGTCTGTTGTGATCACGACATGAACGTATCGTGCTGATCTCAATTGTTTACTTGCCACCCGCTCAGAAGACCCGCGGGGTCTCCGGATCTGCTCGCCGGCGCGAATGTGAGGGATCTTGCCCCCGGCGATGTGGCGGCGAACTGTCCGCTCGCTGATGCGAAGCGCCTAGGCCGCTTCAACCGCGGTCAGGAAGGTCTAGCAACACCCGAGCCGATCAGGGACTGGTCGCTTCCCAACCTGAGGGAGAAGCTCGCCTGGCCCGAAGGTTATCAGCTACGGCCGCCATTTCGCCTTTCAGATGGCGTAGGTCGCTATCCCGAGACAGCTCTTCACCGGTACCCTGCGGCTCACCGCCGAGCTGCGGCCACCGCATGATCCATCACCGGCGTGAACGGCTCGCTTGTCGTGCGTTCCAGAGAGAACCAAGGGAGAGGTGTGCCCATATGAAAGCGAAAGCGACATTCCCGGTCGGGAGAGGGCGCCTGGTCTGTACATTGGCAGCATGTCGCCTTCATTTGCCAACAGCCGGACCTTGCAACAGGCACAAGACGGCGCAACTACCTGCTCCGACAGACGGTCATTCAGTGGATGTCGGCTTAGCGAAGACGAACGGCCCCTTCCAGTTCAATGAATCGCAGGAGCCGCGGCATGAAGTGTCCCGGATGGATGCGGAATGGCGGTGCCCGCACGGTCCCCAGGGTCACCAAGGTTCGGTTGAATGATCGCCATGGCATGTCTTGATGCAGATCAATGAAGGCTGTCGTCGCGGTGGAAGAATGAATACTCTTCAGGTAGTCTCGACTTGCCCCGGAGAGCATGATGCTCCTTCGTCTTCCTGGCTTCCCGGTGCTTGCATTGTGCTTCGGCATGTCCACGTCCGTGTTCGCGGATGACAGTGCATCGGCTGATTTCAAGCGATGCTGGGCTCAGCCCACCCCTCTATGTGTCCTCGATCTTGCCAGCAAGGACTTGGGCGACGTCGGGCGAGCCGGGGCTCCGCCCGAGAGTTCGATATGGTCGGAGGACATGAAGAATTATCCCGACATGGACATTGCAAGCGAAGCATGGAGGATTGTCTGGGATACCTACGGAAAGGTGGCTTCTCTTTATGCAGTCCTGGGGCAAGGGCCTCAGGCCCAGGCGGCCTTCGACGGGATCGGCAAGGCCACCGAGATCGCCTCGAGGCTTTCTACGAATTTTTCGGCCGTGCGAGAGCACGTCGACAGAGCTTGGCTGGTGCGCACACTCGCCGAAGCGGCGAACGCGTCCTTCCCCTTCGAACGGGCAAACGGCGACTTCGACGACTATGCGTGGAAGGAAGTCGCCGCCATGGCTTCGGAGCTGGGCGGGCAACAGATTCTCGCGCAGCAGCAAGCTCGCTTCGAGCAATATTCCAAGACGAGCGGTTTCACCGGCCTTGCTCCCGATGACCGCGATAAGGCTTACAACTCCGTTCTCGCGCTCATTCTTCTGCAAGGAGACATTGACAGGGCCAGGGCAGTCGTACCTCTCATTAGTGGTGCCGATCAGCAGGAGTATGCCCGAATGCAGATCGGCCAGTGGCTCGCTCAGAACGGGCGGCTCGACGATGCGGAGCGCATGGCGGAGGGCATGGCGCCCTTGAGAAGGAGCGCAATCTCTAGGGATACGGCGATCTATCTCGCATCGCACGAGCAGGCTGGAAAGGCCCGCGCATTGCTGGCCAGCATGCAGGAGGAGGATCAAACTTCCACCCTCGAGGTGATGGTGGCCCAGGAAGGCTGGCGCCAGGCGGAAGAACTGTCCGATCTTCTTGATCTGGGTGACAGGGCGCGATTGCTGGTCGCGATCATGCGCGTACAACTGGGGCAGGGCGACCTCGAAGGCGCGGCGCAAACCGCCCGCAAGGTGGAGGAAGTGGGCGAGCGGGCGGTGGCCTTTGCCGCACTGTCCTTGAGTGCATCTCGCCAGGGGCGGAAGGATCTCGTTTCCGAGGCGCGCAACGAGGTCCTGAAGATGGGCGCGTACAAGGTCGATCTCGTGCAAATCGCGGACGCGGAAACAGCGCTTCTTTTTGCACTCGCGAACCTGTCCGCGGACCTTTCCGCCGCTCAGAAATCTGCCGATGTCAGGGAGTTTCTGGACAGGATCGTGCCGTCTGCCTTCCCGGACGATCCCATGGACTCCATGGGCGCAGGTGAAAACCGCGCCCGCCTTCTCATCCAGCTTGCCGGCGCGCAGTTTGCGCTGGGTCTGTCTCACGAAGCGCACAAGTCCATCGAGGCAGTTCTCGCAATGGGAGGGCAGGCGGGCGCTGCGGATAAGTGCTTCGTGCTGTCGGAATCGGCGGGGCTGGCCTACGGCCTGTCGAGGCCTTCGCTGGGAACGCCAGCCGTGCAACAGGCGCTTGAAGCGACAACCAAGCTGGAACTTCCGATGGACCGCGCGCTGATGCTGACCCATCTCGCGGAAACGATGGTCGCGCAATAGCCAGGCCGTGATTTTCCCGTCAGGGTGGCAGCCCCGCCGGACCTTGCGGTTGTCATTGCTGGTCAGCAGGCCCCCGGCGGAAAGGTTAGTGGTTTTTCGCAGATGGCGCACCATGCGGCACGGAACAGCTTTCAAAAACGGAGACGATCGTATGATGCTTGGTCAATCGAGAGACAATCCAGCGATCACAGCAGGAAATCGCTCTCCATGATGAATCGGCGACCTCGTCGCGATTGACATCGCCTTGAACGGCATAAGCTTGATGACGGCACACTCATGGTCACTGAGTTCATAGCGCATGCTTCCATCTCGGAGCTTGAATCACGTCCAGGCAGATCCCTTCAATGGCAACGCCTCCTCCCTTCCAGATACCCTGCCGCACAAATGCGGCGATCTTTTCCCGAATACGGTCTCCGGCAACTTCGCGCTCGAACTGGGCGGGTCTGCGCTTGCTCATTAGGAGGTCATCTGCATCCAGCCTGCCTTCGGCCGCATGCCGTCGGGCAGCCAGTTGAGGTACTGGGCAAGGGCATCCACCTGGTCGTCGTGCCTCGACTGGGGATACTTCAACTGACGCTCTACTCGATGACAAATGTGCCCTAAACGGAGGGTTCTAGTTATCGAACAGCATCTCTGGGCTACACTTCGCAGGGCCAGTCTTGCACCCGATGCAGATTCGCGTAAGTTTCGATCTCAATCAGCCGGTCATCTGGTGGATGTCGGTTTCGACGGATCACTCAGGCAGAGGGGCTGACCATGACACACAACAAGCTTTCGCGCCGTGATTTCGTTGCTGCCTCTGCGGCGGCCGGCTTCGCGGTGGCCAGTTCCGAAATGCAGGCATCCGCACAGGAAACTCCGGTAAAAAGGACCTTTGCCATCCTGCACACCAACGACATTCATTCGAACCTGGTCGGCGTTGGCCCTGTGGCGGAATACACGCCGGAGACGGTCAATGATGATGCCACCATTGGCGGCATCGCGCGTATTGCCACGCTGATCGCCAGGCGCAGGCGTGCACGCGAGGCCCAAGGCCCGGTTCTGGTGCTGGATATTGGTGACGTCAGCATCGGTACGCCGTTTGGCGGTGCAAGCGCCAAAACCGGCGCCGAATGGCAGTGCCTGTCGATGGCGGGATATGACGCCACAACCTTTGGCAACCACGATTTCGATCTTGGACCAGACGCTCTCGGCAAGGCAGTGAACGCAGCCCGCACGGCGGGCAATGTGCCCGCGATACTTGCGGCCAATACTGACTACTCTGCCGACTCGGCGGACCTTGCAGAGCTGAAAGCCTTGGGTGCAGCGGGAGCCATCCGCAGCCATATGATCATCGAGCGGGGTGGTATCCGCTTTGGCCTATTTGGCATCATGGGTCCTGACTCCATCCAGTACACGCTTAATCCGGGGGCACTGACCTTTGCCGACAACATCAGGACGGCGCAGGACGCCGCCAACGAATTGCGCGCCGAAGGAGCCGATGTGATCATCTGCATGAGCCATGGCGGCGTCAAACCGCCGAAGGTTGGCCCGATCACCGAAGGCGACGATGTCAATCTGGCGCGTGCCGTGCCGGAAATTGACATCATCGTAGGCGGTCACACGCATACTTTCATGCGGACACCCACCATGGTGGACGGCACGCCGGTCGTGCAGGCGGGTTGCTATGGTCAGGTGGTCGGCGAGTTGGTCATCGAAATGGACGGTCCCGACGTAAAGGTGGTGTCTTACGACCTGCACCCCGTTGACGACACCATCCCGGGTGATCCCAGGCTCATCGATGCGCTGGTGGGGTTCAAGGCCGAGACATCGCGCATCGTGTTCGCACCGCGCGGCCTGAGGATGGACGAACCGATTGCGGTAATTGATCGCGACTGGCCGAACACGGTCTTCGACCTGGATGCGTCTCTGCCGATCGGCAATCTGGCTGTGGATGCGATGCGTCAAGCCACCGGGTCGGACATTGGCCTTAGTGCCGCCGGTATGGTGCGGGCAGGTCTGATCAAAGGCGCATCGGGCGTGCAGTCCGCCTATGATGTATTCCTGCTTGCGCCGCTCGGGATCGGCGTCGCGGACCAGAGCGCAGGCGGGTCGTTGCTCGTCGCCCACCTGACGGGGCATGAGATCAAGAATTGTCTGGAGTTCCTGCTGCATGGCAATCCGTACTTGCCGGGACAGTATTTCCCGCGCGTGTCGGGCATGAGGTTTCGCTATGATCTGTCCCGGCCAAAGTTCGATGCGGTGACCCAGATCGAGCTTGGTGACCGTGTCAGTGGATATCGTGACATCGATATTTCGGAACCGGCAGCGCAACTCTATGGTCTTTCCTGCAACATTTTTCTTGGGCTCCTTCTTGCGAGCATGCCCAAGGTGAGCAAGGGCGCGCTGCGGTTTGCGCCGAAAAAGAGGGACGGCACACCTTTGCAGTCACGTGCCGATGCGCTTCCTGAGGTGCAGTCCGGCCCTTACCTGCTGCCGCCGCTCGGCAAGATCGACAGGGACCAAGTGCAGCGCGCTCCCGACAGCAACGATCTGGAGATCAAGGAATGGCAGGCGATCACGAATTATCTCAAGAGCCTGCCCACGAAGAATGCCGATGGTGTGACGATGCTTTCAATGGATGAGCGAATGACAGAAGTTCGTGCGATCAACGCAGGTTAAGAGGTCGCTGGTGCAACCCCTTTCGCGCAGCGCGACCCGTGGCGTCAGCCGAGTCATTTCCCGAAGAAAACAGATGTTACCACAAGGTACCGGAGAATTTCGTCACTCGCCGTTCCGTCATTCAATCTTGGTGTAAGCTTCATCGAAGCCTGCCAGCACGATGGTCACCTCAATGGAGCGGCGGCCGGAAGCGCCAGCACAGCGAGGGCGAGAACGGCACATCGCGGCAGCATCGCCCGCATTTTCATGACGCTTGAGGACCTGTACCGTCTCCTGAGAGACGGACATGTGCAATCTCAGGGGGTTGTTGACACGATCCAGTCCCCTTTGGTCGTGCTGGATCAGCACCTATGCGTCACCAGCGCCAACCCAGCATTCCTGGAAGCATTCCACGTCACCCGCGACGAAACCCTTGGCGAGAACTTCCTCCAACTGGGCAATGGCCAGTGGAACAACCCTGAACTGGAAGTGCTCCTTCGATGCGTGATCCCGAAGTCAGCCGCCGTCGTGGGCTTTCAGATCGACCACAAGTTCCCTGTCTTAGGGCAGCGCACGATGCTGGTGAGTGCGAGGCGGTTGGTCCACCCGGACAACACCAGCCAATCTATGCTCATCGTCTTCGAGGATATCACCGATCAGAGGGCCCAATTTGCCCGCTACGACCTCATGGCTGCCGAGGTCCGCCACCGCTTCAAGAACTTCTTGGCTGTTCTTTCATCTCTCGCGCGTCAGTCACCCGCCGACGGCTTGACTGTTGAGGAGTACCGGGACACGCTTTTGGGCAGGATCGACGCTCTGGCAGAGGCTGAAATCGCGGCCTTCAAGAACGAAGAGGCTGAGCTTCAGGAACTCTTGGTCAGGGTGCTGGCACCCTACGGTGATCGAGTGCAGACAAGCCAGTGTCCCCCAACGAAGATTGAGGCAAGGCGGGCCGCGTCCCTTAGCATGATCCTGCATGAGCTAGCGACCAACGCTGTCAAGTACGGCTCCCTCTCCACCCCGCTAGGACATGTTCAACTGGAATGCACACTGACGCCAGGCAAGCAATCTCAGTTGCAGCTGGTGTGGCGGGAACGCGGAGGCCCTCCCGCAAAGGACGCTCCGCATGATGGTTTCGGCAGTCGATTGATCCGGATGATCGCTTCCCAACAGCTCGGAGGCAGCGCGGACCTGCACTTCGAGTCGGAGGGCCTCACCGCGGAGATCACGATACCCGCTTCTGGTATCTGATCTGATTTTGTGCTGCGACGTAGAGGAAGACTGGTCCCGCCTCCTCTTGTTAGATGCGTAAGAGTAGTTTTGCTCACATGCCCCGGATAGATCCCTCAAGGCTCGACCGAGACTTTGCTGGTGATTCGAGCTGCAGCGATCTTGTCCCAGACTCTCCGGTGACCGAACGCCATTGCAGCGAGTGTTCAGAACTTCACTTCTGGTGCCATCTACGCTCCGTCTCGTCGATGGATGTTGATCTTCCTCAATGCGACAACGGGCAATTTGACACAGATTTGCCATCAGCCGTGAGACCCCCTTCTTTTTGGGGGCCACGGAACAGCTTTCAAAAGCGGAGACGATCGTATGATCCTCACCAGACGGAAATTCACGGGTGGCGCGGCACTGGCCGCCGTGAGCCCCCGGCTCACATTCGCAGCAACTCCTGCAAATGTGAAAGAGATGCGTGCCATCGCCAGGGAGGCATATATCTATGCCTATCCCATGGTCGACAGTTACCGCATCATGTACGCGTACCATGTTGACAAGAACAATCCGGAGTTCAAGGCACCCTGGAACCAGATCAGCAACACGGCGCGTGTATTCACGCCCGAGGACAAGGCTGTCCAGACGCCCAACTCCGACACGCCCTATTCAATGGTCGGTGCGGACCTCAGGGCTGAACCCATCGTGCTCACGATTCCGCCCATCGAGAAGGATCGATACTTCAGCGTTCAGTTGATCGACGCCTATACGTTCAATTTCGATTACCTGGGCAGCCGGACAACCGGCAATGGTGGCGGCAGCTTCCTGATCGCCGGCCCTCGATGGAGCGGCGAGACGCCGAAGGGCATCACCCGGGTTCTGAACGCCGAGACCGAATTCGTGCTGTGCATCTACCGCACGCAGCTGTTCAATCCGGCCGATCTCCAGAACGTGAAGAAGATCCAGGCCGGCTACCGGGTCCAGCCGCTCTCGGTTTTTTTGGGGCTGAGCTCTCAGCCACCTGCTCCTCCGGTGGACTTCATTCCGCCGCTCACGCCTGCGGAGCAGAAGACATCATTGCGCGTGTTCAGCATTCTGAACTTCATGCTGCAGTTCTGTCCGACTGTGCCCTCAGAAGTCGATCTGATGGCCCGCTTCGCCAAGATCGGGATCGGAGCTGGCCTCGACTTCGATGCGGCATCACTGTCGCCGGAGATCAGGCAGGCCATGGAGGGCGGCATTGCGGATGCATGGGCGGAGTTTGACGCGCTCAAGAAGCGCATTGACGCCGGCGAGGTGACCTCCGGTGAGCTGTTTGGCACCCGTGAATTCCTGAAGAACAACTATCTATACCGCATGGCGGCCGCGGTCATCGGCATCTACGGCAATTCGCGGGAGGAGGCGATCTATCCCTTCTACGTGACGGACAGCTCCGGTCAGCCGCTCGACGGCAACAGCAGCTACACCGTCCGCTTCGCGCCCGGCGAGCTGCCGCCCGCCAATGCCTTCTGGTCGCTCACCATGTACCAGATGCCCGAAAGCCTTCTCTACGCCAACCCGATCAACCGCTACCTCATCAACTCTCCCATGCTGCCGCAACTGAAGCGGGATGCGGACGGTGGTCTGACGCTGCTCATCCAGCATGACAGCCCCGGCGCGGGCAGGGAGTCGAATTGGCTACCCGCCCCGAAAGGTCCCTTCTTCATGGCGCTACGGATATACTGGCCCAAACCTGAAGCCCTCGACGGAAGCTGGAAGGCCCCGGCTGCCGAGAGAGTGACGTGAGACCTGCAAGGTCGAGGCACCTCACCGTCGCTCGATTAGCGGCTACGTCATTGCCTTCTTCTTAGGAAAGTAACATCATCAGTGGTGCGAGGGCGGCGCAACATCGAGCTTTTAGGACGCGAACATGTCAAGAAACAGCGTGCTGGTCGCCCAGGCCGCGGCACTAACCATCGTGCTTTCCACCCCGGCTCTCGCCGTTGAAGGCGGCACGAGCTTCTATCTTCTTGGATCGAAGACCACGATGGCGGGCTATCTTCCCCCGCCCGGGTTCTATGGCATTCTGCAAAACTATGCCTATACGGGCGACGCCGACATCGACTTCGAAACGGCAGGCCTCGAGTTGTCGGGCGGTGTCGAAGCGGATGCCTACATCGCCCTTCCGACCGCGATGTGGGTAATGAATCAGGATGTCCTCGGAGGCAACCTCGGCTTTTCGCTGACGACACCTTTCGGCGGCAAGCAGGTAGAGGCCGGCGCGATCACCAACCTTTTCGGCCTCGCTACGAAAGAGCTGAAGGCGGAACGGGACAACTGGGCCTTCGGCGATCCGGTTCTCGGCGCGACGCTGGGCTGGCACCACGAAAAACTGCATTATTCGCTCGGGACGCTCGTCAACGTGCCGGTTGGCCAGTGGGAGCTGGGAAATCCTGTCAACATCGGCTTCAACCGCTGGGTCATCGACACGACGGCTGCAGTCACATACCTCAATCCGGAAACGCGAATCGAACTGTCGGGTGCAGCCGGCCTCACCTTCAATTTCGAGAACCCGGACACGGACTACAAGTCCGGAACGGAGCTGCACCTCGAAGGCGCCGCCATGTTTCACGCTTCGCAGACCGTGAGTTTCGGCGTGAACGGCTATGCCCTGAAGCAGATCACCGGTGATGGCGGGTCTGGAGCGGTGCTGGGCGATTTCAAGGGCCAGGTGTTCGCGCTGGGGCCGGCCTTCGATTTCACATTCCTGCTCGGCAGTCGACCGGTCACCACCAATCTGCGCTTCTTTTACGAATTCGGCGCCGAGAACCGGATGGAGGGGCAGGCCGGATTTCTGAATGTGGCGATCCCGCTGGGCGCACTTCCCGCCGTCCAGGCGACGGAATGAGAGTGCGAAAGCGTCAGAACTCCAACAACGTACAACCGAGAAGAGCTGGCGTCTTCAATCGAGCATGATACGGGCTGCGGCGTGTCTTGTAGCCGTGATGGCCAGGTTGTCGAGGGGTCAACAGTGAATCAATCTGTGCTCGCGGACGGCCCGAGCGCGCCGAGGTCCGCCGCCAGGTGGTGTCCGCCAACGTGCTGTTCCGGCTCGCTGCTGACCCCGCCTTGGCCGAGGCGCTGTACGCATTGTGGACGATTCGGGGGGCTCGCGGCGGATCAGAACAGAATACCGAAGAGTTTCTTCACCAAATCCTCCAGCGGCATCATCGTAAGCGTCAGAGGAATAATAGGTGCGAGGATAGCTCCGGCGAATGTGACGATGGAATCCCTTGTCACGAGAATGACCCGCATGGACTGCACCGTCTGATAGCTGTTGGACAGATCTGCTAGCGATTGTATGTCGGCGGTGCCAAGAAGTGCTTCACCTTTCGACGGATTGCTACGAATCCACTTTCGATCAAATGAGCGTACGTAGTCTTGTGACAATCTCCCATATTCTCGCAGGCCACTTCTCTTCGCACGGTCAAGCTGGACCATAAAGACAAGCAGCGGTGTCTGCACTAGGCAGATCAGGAAGACGACCATAAGAGCAATCTCGAGTTTGAAGTCTACTAGCGTCTCACCGATGTGGAAGATGCGGCTGGCGATGAGCCCCGCCAACATGGCGCCATGAGCCATGAGGAGAGGCACGAAGGCGAAGACGGTGCCGGAGAGAAAACCAAGTCCGCCCGCTCGGTCGGGATGCGTCGGTATCAGCTGCAGGTCCAGGCGCGACACCTGCCATAGGAATCTCGCCCAGATGAAGATCCGGAAGTACCAGCGCAATAGGAGAAACTGAAATACCGGGAGGCTGACATACCCAAACCAATGACCCGCCAGTGTCGCGCGCCATTCCTCGCCTACACGAAGGGAGTACCACGTGTCCGCTGTGAGCATCGTATAATTGCGCCACACGAGGAGGATGCCGACGACGTATACAATTGCGATGAGCGTTACCTCGGCAGTTACTGAGTTCCGGAGCCGAAAGGCGGACGCAATGGCATGCTTGAAGCGCGGTAGGTCGCCCTCCGAAATCAACTTGCGTTCAAGGAACTGGGCCAGGAGCGGGCGCATCCGACCGTGGACCACGAACTCGGATGCGATCAGCAGCGGCACCACGATCAGGAAGCGGACGTGCACCTCCACGTCCTTGGCAAAGGGGACAGTCACACCCGGGTCCAGAAATCCACCATCCAGAATCGAAGCCAGGAGCAGAGGAGCCCAGCAAAACAAAGTGATGAAAATGATGCGACGACTGATCATCCCCAGTGCGTCGTCGGTAAGATGCGTCCTCTGCAGCAGCTGATAGAGGGGTCCCCCGAGCACGAGTGAGAAGTCGGGCGGATGCTCAAGGTAAACATCATCGCTTCTGACTTTCTTCTGAGGTGCTGCGGATTGCGCCATTGCTTCGCGTCCCGAAATGAGTTCGTCTTGGAGTGTAAGCTGCGGCAAGCTCTGTCGCCAGTGGACTTGAGGAGGGATGCGTGCGCCTCGGTATCTGAGTCCGCAGGGATCGGGAGTTGAGGGCCTATCCAGTTTGGTATTCGCCGACACTACTGCGAGAAGATCTGCGTGAACGCACTGCATCGTAGGCGCGCACTCTGCTGCCGGATGTAACGGATCCCCCGGACGATGCTTCCCGCGCGGAGGCGAGGTTCCCCGTTTTCATCACACCTACTGACGGAGAACTCCTCACACTACACCGAATCTCCAAGTCATGCGAAATTGGTCGGGCTTCAATCGAGAAGGCGAGTATTGTTACATGGGTCCACCAGGCACTACAAACAAGGATACTTATCTCGTTATAGGAAGTGGTGGGGAGAACAGGATCTGATAGGCGGCCATCTCAATATCATAGAGCTTCGGCTTGGAGAGGTCCGGCCTTCCTGATTTCGAGGCTCAGAGCGTGAACTTCGTACCGCACGCCATGGTGTTTATAAGGAACCCAAGGATCATTCTGGCTTCCGTCGCGGATTCGACGCCGCCGCTCGCTCAAGGCAGCCAAAATGCGTGTAGGAAGATCATAAACCTGTAATTCATCCATGACAGCTTCTCCAAAAGCGAATTGTTGGCCAAGTAAATACCACTGCTTCCGCGTCGCGAAAAACCCTACGGCGCTTACGTGGCCATTTCTTTTGAACCTCCCTCAGCCGCATCAGGTCCGGAAGCAGCTGGGTCATGTCTTCAGCCTCGTGCAGCGGGTGCGACCCGAGACGTACAACTGGACCCTGATGAATGCGTCGTTGGCGTCGTGCAAGTGTCGCGTCCCCCGGTTGCAGCATCCATAGCTGAAACTGGCCCTCTGTGCGTCTCGATTATAGGGATCCAGTTCAGTCCCTGAGCCAGTACACTTCGGAAGTGGTGGCCCGGTAAGTGAGCAACGGACTGAGCAATGCGCCTGCTCACATGGTTATCGTCAGGATCAGCATCGCCAATACGAGCGCGTATCGTACCCCATGGATGTACTGGAGACGAACATCGGGACGCGAGTGGTGGATCGACGTCGTCATCTGGATCGCCGTCGTATCGACAAGCTTTTCGTGCAGGCAAAGGTGGAAGTCTGAGACCAGCAGAGAGGATCCTGGATCATGAAGAGCGGCACTACAGCGGAAGCCAGGGGCTTTCGAGATGCCAGAGGTCACATGAGCACCCAGAGAGCGATGAATGGCAGGGCCGTTACGGCGGATCTCGAAGATTGCCCCAGGCCGACAGGGCTCCTGTACATAGTAAGGTCGGAAGGCGAGTTTGTTGCGCCGTCAGTCACCCGGATGAAGATCTACTTCTGAAGAGTCACGATGGAGCCGGACAGGGGATACGCCCCAGGCATGTTCCGTCGGGGCTGTCAGAAGAAGGCCGGGCTCTCTGCCCGGCTGCCATCGTTGCCTGAGCTGCTTGATGAGGAGCCGGCTTGTGACCATGTTGAGCGCATAGCCTTCTTGGCCGAGCAGCCTACCGAGGTGCTCCATCATCGGGGCCTCGCCCGAAGCCGCAATTTCGTCTGCCCGTTCGATGGTCGATTTGAAGTTCTGTTGCTGGCTCATGGATGTGATTTCCTGGCGCAATGATCGATGCCGGCGCTTCCTCGATGGCTGGTCACTAGGCCTCGGATCCCGCGGTTCCAACGCCGACCTCTTCGGCCAGCCGGGCGCGCACCTTGTGGGCGGTGGCTCGGTCGGGGTCCCTGAGCTGCCAGAACAGGAAGGTCACGCCGGCGGCACAGAGGACGTGAAGAGGAAGATCAGCATCACGGCAACAGCTTTGCGGTATCACGCTTGCGTGCCTCGGAAATGTCCTTGGGATCGATGGTGACCACCTGCTCCTGCCCGGTTTCGAGACCGATGGCCGGCAGATAAATCTGCGTGGCAACCCTTCCTCGCCAGGCTATAAAGGAGAGGCTTGGTATCTCCTCTTCCTCGGTCAGCACCATGTATGTACCGGCAGGCAGCTCGGCGCCGAACCCCGGAAGGGTGATTGGGTAGTGAAATGTGATGTTGTCCCGCAAGGAGCGCATCAGCTTTTTCCTCCCGCCGACGTCACATCCGGGCCGCCGTGCCATGGGAGGTCCTCGAAGTAGGGCCGGCACTCCCGCCGGCGGTATTCGGCCTCGGCGATGAAGAATGAGCAGCCATTGCTGAGAACCCGGACGTGGTTCGGGCATTCGGCATCGCCCCTTGTCCGGTAAAGTCCGACAGCAAGCGCGTCAGCCAGTAACGCTGCCTCCAGAGATCCACCCTGCGGGCGCCTGGGCCATGCTCGCCGCTTGATCGCCGTCGTTCCGGCGCCAAATCCATGGTCCATGGGGTCGGTGTGTTCGGGCAGGGCGGAAAACCGGACGTCGTTATGGGCAATTTGGTGAGTTTTCCGAGACATGGCTCCTCCTCGCTTCATGAGCGGGAGCGCTAGGATTGTCTCTCAGCTACCGGGGCTCAGGCGGAAGGACCGGCAATAAATGAAACATGGGGGTATTTCCCAGAATTGAAAGGTTTAATTGCGCGCGTCCGCCGCTGCTCCCATGCACAAAGCTTGTTTTCTGATCTCACTTCCGGGGCAGAAGCGCGGTAAACGTTGTGCCTTCTTCTGAACTGGACCTTACGGCCAGTTCTCCCCCATGTGCCTCAACGATCTTCTGCGCGATGAACAGCCCGAGGCCGAGACTGGGGGAGGCGCCGGCATGGGATCGCTCGCTGATGCCCCGCGTCATGGACTGGAAGATCGTTTTGGCTTTGCCTTGAGGGATCGGATCACCAAGATTGTGAACCGAAACCATGACCTTCTGATCTTGCCCCACGATCCTCACCGATATTTCGGAAGCCGGTGTGCTGTACTGGATGGCATTCCCGATGAGGTTGGAGAGCAGCTGTCCAATGCGTCCTGCGTCAAACTGCCCGGTGGTGTCCCCGACGACCGATATCGCGATGCGTCGTCCCCGGGAAATGGACCTCATTTCCTCGACGAGCTTTGCCCCGAGCTGGCCGACATCGAGGCTCTCCCTGACGATCCGGAACTCCTCACCAAAGGCCGATCGGGTGACGTCCAGAAGCTTATCGAGGATCTCGATGCCACGTTCAGTCGCGTCCACTATATGTCCTGCAAGAACGGTCTGCTGCTCTCCGGGAGGCCCTCGACTGGCCATCGATCTTGCCGCCATTGCGGCGGCGCTGATCGGGTTCCGCAAATCATGCCCTAGGATGCCAAGAAACAGGTTGCGGGACCGCGTGATCATCTTTGTATACTGCGCCACGGACTCGGCTACAGATTGGTCGATTGCCTCGTTGAAGCGCGTCAGGTCTTCGAGATCCGTGGGCGCGAGCGCCAGCTTGTGCTTCACCCACTGCTTCACGACGCTGGCCCGGAGGGCGCGGTACTCGGAAACCATTTGATCGATGTCGAAGCCGTCCGCGAGCCGGAGGGAGGCGTGGATCTGTGCAGCACTGTGCGTCAAAGGCGATTCCGGCGGGCCCCGTCCCTTGGACTTTTCCGATTGTTCGCGGGAGGTTTGGGAGGTGTCGAGATCATCCGCTATGAAGGTCAGGATCTCGACGACATGGTCCTGCAGCGCGAGATGGGTCATGCTGTCGCTCGCCGGGGTTCGTGTCCGGGCAAAAGCCACCCATTCCGCCACTATCGCGTCAACATTTGACCGGATGAACGCGGCGAGCCTGAAATCCTCTCGTGCACGCTGGCCTGGGTCATCCGTCATCCTGCCCAACCCTCCGACTCCATCGCTCTCAAATGGCGGAAGTCTCATCGTGCCCTCTATTAAGCTTAGCACGGGCAGGAGCGAACATGCAAAGGATACGATCTGATCTCCACCATGCTTGACCGGTTGCCAATCCGGGCATGTCAGTCCATCTCGTGGAATCCGATGGTGCGACACTAGGGAGGATCTCATCAAGCGGGCTATCTCGGATTTTGCACCCGCCGCTCTGCTTTTGTCACCGAGTCGCATCTGCTGGCCTACTGGGTTGGGAACTCTCACTCCTCCGAGCCGGCCTGGGGTGAAGGGGCGAGGGGCTTCTCGCCAGGCTGGCTAACGGAAGACATCGGCTCGGGCACAGTGCCTTCTAGGCCAACCCTAGGACGCAACTACGCCGCCGACGAGATCCGGTCGCTGAAGAGCAGGGAACCGGCACGGGGATTCACCGTTGCCATCCCAGTGGATGGCGCAAGGATGGTTTCAATGGAGATCACGCGGCAGAACGACTCTGAAAAGCTCACACTCAACCTCGGCTATGTCGATCTCGGGAAGATTGATCTCCTCGTGCGAGAGGGCTTCTATGCTAATCGTTCGGACTTTATCCGCACGGCCATTCGCAACCAGTTGCGGCTGCAGGCGGCGGACGTCGATAGGTCGGTCACGCGAAACACCTTCGATCTGGGCTTGCGAGAATTCACCCGGAGGGAACTGGAACAGCACCACGCCCGGCAAGAGACAATCTCAATTCGGGTGGTTGGCCTCGCCCGGATTGCGGCCGACGTGTCGCCGGAGCTGGCAGCGGCAACGATAGGCTCCATCACCGTCCTCGGAGCTCTTCAGGCCAATGACGACATCAAGGCGGCGCTCGCAGGAAAACTGAAGTCCCCATAAGGAAATCAATTCATGTTTGATCAACTGAGCCCCGCGATGCGCCGGGCGTTGGCGGCCGCGCGACGATCCAATCCTATGGAGGCCACGCGCGTGTTGCAGGAAGCTTTGGGTGTGGTACCCGTCAGACCACCGTATCGGCATTCAACAGTGGTCAACGGCGGGCAAGAGTCGCCAGAAGGAGGGATACCCAAGCTCCGGTGCCTTGCCGACACATTAACCGATCTGCGGAG
Organism: Aestuariivirga sp.; assembly: GCF_046294715.1. Taxonomy (GTDB): domain Bacteria; phylum Pseudomonadota; class Alphaproteobacteria; order Rhizobiales; family Aestuariivirgaceae; genus Aestuariivirga. The sequence goes on from NZ_JBKBKI010000002.1 coordinate 236,914, forward strand.
CACACGAGATGTTTCGCAACTTCGGCGCTCACGTCGGCTGGTTCTGCCGGAGGGATCCGCATTTCTTCAGCGAACAATACAAACTTCATCTGGAGGCCGCGACTTCCGGCTCTTTGTACCGTCAACGCACCGGCCACGTGGACTGGTGGTGATGCTTCACGGATGCAAGCAGAACGCCGAGGACTTTGCCCTCGGCACATGCATGAACTTTGCTGCAGATGCCGAGGGATTGCTGGTAGCTTATCCGACCCAGGCGCGTTCCGCGAATGCCATGGGATGCTGGAACTGGTTCCGCCCAGAAGACCAGAGGCGCGATGAAGGAGAACCGTTGATCCTTGCGGAGCTGACGCGTTCACTTGTTCTCGAATACGCCTTGGGCTCCAAGGTGTTCATCGCGGGCCTGTCGGCAGGAGGGGCTATGGCAGCAGTAATGGGCGCAAACTATCCTGACCTCTACGATGCCATTGGCGTTCACTCAGGCCTGCCCTGCTACTCGGCGCACGACGTAAACAGCGCCTTTGCCGCAATGAGAGGGGATCACCAGAGCGGCCAATCCAATGCTTCGTTGCCCGCAACCGCAACGAGGCTGATCGTATTCCATGGCAGCCATGACCGTACCGTGGCCCCATCTAATGGGGAGAGGTTGGTGAACTCCCTGCGTTGGTCCAACCCCTCCGCCCGAGTGAACGAACGGCACTTCACATCTCGACAACGGGCGGTGAAATTCACGGAAATTGTTGAGCCCGACGGAAAGCTCAGCGGTGAGGCGTGGTTCGTCGAAGGTGCGAGCCATCACTGGATCGGAGGAGATCCCGCGGGGAGCTTCGCCAAGGCAGAAGGGCCTAGCGCCTCAACGGAAATGGTGCGGTTTTTTCTCGGGCGCCGGCGTTCCTGAAGTAACGGTCCAATCTGACCTGAGATATCATCGAAGACTCAGTCAGTCGGCTTCCGATGTACCCCTCTAGATCCATAGCTGATGGAATGAATTATTCTTTCCATTCAGAAACAATAACTGCACTCGTGCCGAAGTTACGACACTGTGGAGACCTAGACGCGCCGTCTGAATCGAAAAACAATTTAAAAGCTCTGTCTCCGGCCAAAATCCATTTCGATACACCAGCGTTCATCAGTCATGAATGAAGTTCAGTCCCGATGAACTCTCAGGCTCTGCCTTTCCGGAAATCCGGCCCTGAAACGATGATTTGGTTAACCTGGAGATCACCCTAACTCGTCTTCGGCGCGCTTCAACTGATCCATAGCCTATCAAATACATCATAGTTGCCCGTCATTCGCACGGTCGCTAGCTGAGCTGCCGAGGTCGGCTGGCGGCATTGTGCCTGATGATCCTCCGTGCTTGGGCGCCTCCGAATCCGCGACTTGAGCATAGCGTGTCAGATGCTGCATGCACGGCGGCACAAATCCCGGCGCCCCCAAGGGTAATCATAACGCTTGGAAGCATGGGTATCGGTCACAGGAAACGCAGTTACTCCAGCGGCTGCTTCGAGTGCTGTCACTCGCTGAATAGCCGTCTACGCCCGACTGACACGTGACGTTGATGAGTGCGGGGCAGACAAGATATTGTTGGAAATAGAAAACGAGGGGCAGTCTGCGCCACGGCGCAACATTTGCCTAGCGCAGGGGGAGTGATCATGATTGGATCACGATTGATTCAGTATGGTGCAGCTCTGCTGCTCGCCCCCTAGGAGTTCCCGTACTTTCAGTACTGGCGTCCAATTGGGCTATTTCTCACCCGCTCAGGTCAGACCTCATGATTGCCCTTTTTGGCCTCCTGCCTCTGGCAGCCGGGTCAACCGGTATGTTGCTGCTCCCGCTATGTGGCACTGTCAGAGTGATCAGTTTGCTACTCTAAATCCTCGTCGTTGGTTTTGTGTTGGCGACCCATGCACCTATCCTTTGGTTAATTGCGTGCTGGCAAGGTGACTGCATCTGACCTTTGATACGATGCACGGCGGCAAGAATCTCGGCGCGCCTAAGGGAAACCGCAGCGCATGGAAGCACGGTGCGCGATCCCGCGACATTCTGGCGCAAGGCCGATTGTTATCGGGATTTAGCGGCGTACAACTCTCAGAAAGGAAAGCTCAAGCCCCGGCTTGGACATAAACCCATGGAGACGTGTTGCGAGCCTTGCAGCGTGGATTGCTTCCGTGCACCATCGTCTTCCTACTGCTCGGGCTTGGTGTCGGTTGGGTTTGGAATGGGTTCCGTCGCGAAGAATGATTGTGCTTCCTGCTCGGCAGCTAGTTTTCGGAGGGAACGATTCACCCCCAGTTTTCCATACTGATTCCATACGGAGTGCACCAGTAAGAGCCAAGTATTTGATTTACTGGCGCCCTGGACAAGATAAAGATGAGAACTGGGTAATCCGTCTAAGTATGTGATGCTAGCAGTATTGTCTAAGATCAAGGTCGCCCGCCTGCGTCCTTCGGAGATCGTCATGGCGGCGCTGTGCGCTTGAGGCACTGCATTCGATGGAGGTTAAGGAGGTATTGGAACTCGACAATTGACAAAATCTGAGGTGTGAATTTCGGAGTGCTCTTCTGAAGTGTCGACGGGGGAGGGTAGATGGTACGGGAGACGTCTGTGAAAGTGCGACCGGACTCGGCTCGCAGGGTCTTGCTCTCCGCATTGGCCACACTTCCATTGGCAGCCCGGACGGGGCGTGCCGCCAGCGCTGCCGTACTGAGGTTCGGGCTTACCCCGGTTTTCCTGAGCAACGACTTGGAACTTCTTTCCAAGCTCAAGAACTACCTCTCCCGCCAGACGGGTCGGGAAGTTCAATTGGTCCAGAGGCGGACGTATGAGGAAATCACGGCTCTCCTTCTTTCCGACCAGCTGACGGCTGCCTGGATCTGTGGCTACCCACTGGTTCAGTACCGGGACAAGCTGGGGCTCGTCGCAGTGCCCTTGTGGCGCAAGCAGCCTCTTTACAGTTCCTACCTGATCGTCTCTTCGGACCGGGGCGTTGCAGGCATTGATGATCTGCGTGGCGATCTCCATGCCTTCTCGGATCCCAACAGCAATTCCGGGTATCTCGTTACAGCCGCCCTCATGGCCGAGAAGGGTGTCAAGCCGGAGGGATTCTTCCGCGACACGATCTTCACCTACGGGCATCGCAACGTTGTACGCGCCGTTGCGTCTGGCCTTGCCCAGAGCGGAAGCGTCGATGGCTATGTCTGGGAAGTCATGGCTTCACTCGAGCCGGAATTGACGTCTCGCACGAAGGTGATCCGGAAATCCGAACTTCTCGGCTTTCCCCCAGTAGCCTGCCTTGCGGCCCAGGCGAACTCAACGGATGTGGATCTCATCCGGAAGGCGTTGTTGTCTATGGCAGGCGATCCGGAAGGTCGCGCCATCCTCTCCCTGCTCAAGCTCGATGGTTTTGCGGAGGAGCCGCAGAGCCTCTACGATCCCATTGCAGCCAAGATGCAACTCCTTCGGAGTCTTTCCCCGTGAGTGGGAAAGTGCCGGGTTTGGCACGACCTTCGTGGTCCTTCGCGTTGCGTGTGCCGATCGTCGTGGCGCTCTTGATGATTGCAATCAGCTCCGCCGTCACGGTACGTGCGCTGTCGCGTCTTGAGGCCAGTCAGCAGAGAAACCTCGAAGTCTTGTCATCGGCCTACCTCGATGGACTTTCGGCATCTGTTGGCCCGGCTGTGGTCCGCGAGGACGTGTGGGAGGTGTTTGATGCGCTGGACCGCTCCCGGGAGCGCTACGAGGGCCTCAATGTGCAGTGGGTTACCGTTACGAATGCGGACAACCGGACAATTGCCTCAAGCACACCGACAATATTTCCTCCGCTGGAGCCAATGGCAGCTAAAGAGCTCGCCTTGTTCTCGCAGGGCAGGGACGTTGAGGTGAACGACGACAATGCCGAGGCCCGGATGACGAGGCCTCTGCTCTATCAGGATCAGGTCATTGGCCATATCTATGCGTTGGCAGACATCTCCGGACTGGTGGCCGAGCGCAGTGCCGTGCTGCGAGAACTCCTCATCGCCAACTCTCTTCTGACGCTGCTGCTGGTGATTTTCGGTGCGTTCTTCGTGCGGCGAATGCTCGAGCCTGTCGGCATCCTGTCGCGCTACTTCACGCAGGGGCGCGAAGGTGCGATGACGCCCATTCCCGCCGAGCTTGTCGGCCGCCAAAGCCGCGAGTTCCATGATCTCTTCGACCGTTACAATATCATGGCGAAAGCTGTGAACGAACGCGAGCACCTGGCTGCTGAACTGGCCGAGGAAGAGAAACTTGCCAGCGTCGGCCGGCTTGCTTCTGGCATGGCGCATGAGATCAACAATCCGCTGGGTGGCATGTTCAATGCCCTGGATTCTCTCCGCCGCTATGGGGCGCGGGAAGATGTCCGGACAACGTCGATCCGCCTTCTGGAGCAGGGCCTGTCTGGCATCCGCGATCTGGTACGCTCGACATTGACGAGCTACCGCGCCGACCAGCGCCCACGTGACTTAACGCCAACGGACCTCGACGATCTGCGCCTTCTCGTCAAGCCCGAGGCGCGCCAGAGGAAGTTGCGCCTCCGGTGGCAGATCGAGTTTGCCGAACCCGTTCACGTCCCGGCCGTTCCTGTCCGCGACGCGATTCTTAACCTCCTGCTCAATGCCTGTCACGCCTGCAGGGAAGAGGGTCAGGTGACCTTTCTCGCGCGGACGGAAGACGGGCTTTTCGTTGCGGAGGTCTCGGACACGGGTGAAGGGTTGCCCCAGCACATCACGGAGTATCTGGAGCGTGACGGTGCCGGTGCCGCCCCCATGGACCGCCGATCCGGATTGGGCCTCTGGATTGTGAAGCGCCACTGTGATGAACTGGGTGCCAGATTGCGGGTGGTCAGTGCCGCTTCGACCGGCACGACGCTCCGCATCCTCATTCCGTTGCGGAGCGATCTCGAAGATGCTGCTTGAGGGGCATTCCATTGCTGTTGTCGAGGACGATCCCGTGATGGGGGAGTCGCTCGTGCAGTCGCTGAGTCTCGAAGGGTGCACGGTCGAATGGTGGAAGACGGGGGAGGAGGCGGCGAGGGGGCTGCGGTCGCTGAAGCCCGATGCCGTGATCTGCGACATCCGGCTCCCCGATACGACAGGAGAGGCCTTCTTCCGGGAACACGCAGCCGTCATGCCGCTGCCACCCTTCCTGTTCGTGACGGCTTTCGCTGATGTCGACCAGGCGGTGGCGCTGATGCGGGAAGGTGCGGCCGATTACGTCACGAAGCCGTTCGACGTGGCCAAGGTCATCACCCGTGTGCACTCCCTGATCCAGCGCAGTTCCAATCTCAAGGCTGGTTCCGTCCTTGGCGTATCACCGGAAATGAGGGAGGTCGAAGGCAAGATCAGGCGGATAACCGATCTCACCACGCCTGTCCTGATTTCTGGAGAGACTGGAGTCGGCAAGGAGGTTTGCGCTCGCTTCCTGCATGCGGTCTCGACGCGCTCCCAGGAGCCGTTCATTGCGGTGAACTGCGCGTCCATTCCGGCCGACGTGATGGAAAGGGAAATCTTCGGTTATCGGGGAGCATCGGCCCAAGCCTTCCACCGGGGCTTTGCCGAAAGGGCGCGCGGCGGTGTTCTGTTTCTCGATGAGATTGCCGAACTTCCTCTTGCGCTCCAAGCCAAGCTTTTGCGCTTGGTTGAGACGCGCGAGTATCATCGCCTGGGTGGCGAGCAGAACATGGTGTTCCATGGTCGCATCGTGTGTTCGACCAACAGGGATCTTCAGGCTCTGGTCCGGGATGGCAAGTTCCGCGAGGACTTCTATTATCGCATTGCCGGGATGACGATCGATGTTCCGGCCCTCCGCGAGCGAGCTGCCGACATTCCGTGGCTGGTCGGGCTGTTCCTGGAGAAATTCAGGTCGGGCGGCGATATCCCGAAGGCCGTCAGTCCGCCGGCCATTGAGGCGGCGCTGTCCTATGCATGGCCCGGCAACATCCGCGAACTGCGCAACAGGATCGAGCGCGCGGTTGCCATGACGCGGACGCCCTTCATTACGCCGGGCGACCTGTTCCCAGAGCAAGGTGTGGCGAGGGATGCCGCGCCTGCAGCGGCCAAGGCCATCGTCACCCTGTCAGAAGCGCGGGACGACGCGGAACGCCGCCAGATCGAGTTAGCGCTCAAGGAAACCGGGGGACACATGATAGAAGCCGCGCGCATGCTGGGAGTGTCCCGCACCACCCTGTGGGAGAAGATGCGCCGCCTGGGCATGACGACCGAGACGCGCTAGCCTGTCAGGGAATCCGGACGTTCGCTCCTGCAGCATGTTCGGATATCCGAACATCACTCCATCCAAGTGGTTGAAATCCCGTCGGTGGATAGGTTGCAGCGCAAATAAGCGGCAGGACTGACTCCGCCTAGCCTGCTCCCGGCTCAATGGGAGAAATGCCATGAAAAGATGTGACAAGATGGTTGAGGTCGGCCGCCGGCAATTCCTCCGGGGTGGCATCGTCGCGGCAGCGACATTGCCGGTCGTCGGACTTTCGGCGCAACAGGCGAAGGCAGCGACCAATGGTGCGCTGCTCGACTATCCTTCCACGCGACTCGCGAACCTCAAGGATCTGAAAGTCAACGAACCAGTCGAAGTGGCCTATCCGGATGCCGAAGCGCCGGGAGTTCTGCTGAAACTGGGCAAGGCCGTTGAGGGTGGCGTTGGACCCGAGGGTGATATCGTCGCCTTCTCCACCGTTTGCCCGCACAAGGGCTTCCCGCTCGCCTACAATGCCGAGCGCAAGACGTTGAACTGCCCGGGCCATTATTCGGTATTCGACTGCGAGGCCGGCGGCCAGCAGACCTGGGGCCAGGCCACCCAGAACCTTCCGCAATACATGCTCCGTATTGACGACAAGGGCGACATCTATGCCGAGGGCGTGGATGAACTGCTCTACGGCCGCCTGTCCAACGTGCTCTGAGGAGGAACGATCATGGCTTTCAAGAGAAACATCGACCGTCTGCCGATCATTCCCGCCGATGCCAAGACCCACAACGTCACATGCCACTATTGCATCGTCGGCTGCGGTTACAAGGCCTACACCTGGCCGGTTAACAAGCAGGGCGGCACCGCGCCCGACCAGAATGCGATGGGTGCCGACCTCTCGAAGCAGCAGCCGGCCGAGTCCGAGGCCTGGTATTCACCGTCCATGTACAACGTTGTGAAGCAGGACGGCCGCGACGTTCATCTCGTCATCAAGCCTGACAAGGAATGCAGCGTGAACTCCGGTCTCGGCTCCGTTCGGGGCGCCCGCATGGCCGAGAACCGCCGCTCCGACAAGACCGGCACACAGCAGCAGCGGCTCGAGGAGCCGATGATCTGGCGCTACGGCACCTGGCAGCCGACGAGCTGGGACGATGCGCTCGATCTCGTCGCCCGCGTCACGGCGCGCGTCATCGACAAGGACAATGAGGACGACCTCTTCGTCTCGATGTTCGACCATGGCGGCTCGGCCGGCGGCTACGAGAATACCTGGGGCACCGGCAAGCTCTACTTCCAGTCCATGAAGGTGAAACACTGCCGCATCCACAACCGACCGGCCTACAACTCGGAAGTCCATTCGACGCGCGACATGGGCGTGGACGAGCTGAACTATGCCTACGAGGACTACGGGCTCACTGACACGATCTTCCTCATCGGCGCCAATCCGCTCGAGACGCAGACGAACCTGTTCCTCAACCACATGATCCCTGGCATCCGCAACGGTGCGAAGGTGATCATAGTCGACCCGCGCCACACGGTGACGGTCAATGCCTGCAACGTCGAGGCCGGCAAGGAGAACGTGCTGCACCTGCAGATCAACTCCGGCACCGACCTGGCGCTCTTCAACACGCTGTTCACCCACATTGCGGACCAGGGCTGGATCGACAAGGAGTTCATCGCGAACTCCACCTTCCAGGGCGATGTGGCGACCGCGCTGGACGAGGCGCACCCGGCAGCACTGGGCTCATTCGAGCTGGCGCGCGCCGAATGCAAGATGTCGCTTGCCGAGGGTGCCAAGATCACCGGCATCTCCGAGGCGGAACTCGTCAAGGCGGCGGAGTGGATTGCCAAGCCGAAGGATGACGGCTCGCGGCGGAAATGCGTCACCGCCTATGAGAAAGGCATCATCTGGGGCAACGACAACTACCGCACCATCGGTGCGCTGGTGAACATCGCGCTGGCGACGGGCAATATCGGCCGCGAAGGCGGTGGCGTTTGCCGTCTCGGCGGCCACCAGGAAGGCTACATGCGCCCCTCGGATGCGCATGTTGGCCGTCCCGCGCCCTATATCGATCAGCTCCTGATCGCGGGCAAGGGCAAGGTGCACCACATCTGGGCCAATGACCACTACAAGACGACGCTGAACGCCAGCGTCTTCAAGCGCGAGTATAACCGCCGCACCAACATGGTGAAGGAGGCGATGGACGCGCGCGCCGGGGCGACCCGGGAAGAGCTGGTGGATGCCATCGTTGCGGCGATCGAAGCGGGAGGCCTGTTCTCGGTCAATGTGGACATCATCCACAGCCAGATCGGACAGGCGGCGCATGTCATCCTGCCCGCAGTCGAGTCGGGCGAGATGAACCTCACCTCCATGAACGGCGAGCGCCGCATGCGTCTCGTCGAGAAGTACATGGACGGACCGGGTGCCGCGAAGCCCGACTGCCTCATCGCGGCGGGTCTTGCCCAGCATCTCGAGCGTGTCCTGCGCGAGCAGGGTCGCAACGAGTATGCCGACCAGTTCAAGGGCTATGACTGGAAGACCGAAGAAGACGCCTTCATGGATGGCTATCACAACAACACCGGCAAGATCGTCACCTATGATCGACTTCGCGCCATGGGGAACAATGGCGTGCAGGAGCCTGTCGTCGACTTCAAGGATGGCAAGCTCATCGGAACGAAGCGTCTCTACGAGGACGGCAAGTTCACCCGCCATGGCCGGGAGGACAAGAAGGCGCTGTTCTGCGCGGGTCCGTGGCGCGGGCTGCAGGCGGCGGGCAAGGCGTCCCAGCGGGATAACTACCGGTTCCTCATCAACAACGGCCGCTCAAACATCAACTGGCAGAACTGGTTCCTCGACAAGGACAACGACTTCGTCGCCGACCGCTTCCCCTATCCTTATCTCCAGATCAACCCGGAGGACATGGCGGAACTGGGGCTCAAGGCCGGTGACCTGGTCGAGGTCTTCAACGACGTCGGCGCCACGCAGGCGATGGTCTATCCGGAGCCGACGGCGAAGAAGAACGAGACCTTCATGCTGTTCGGTGCGCCGAGCGGCACGCAGGGCAACGTCATCAACGCGGGCGTCAATGAGTTGATCCTGCCAAACTACAAGCAGACGTGGGCCAACATCCGGAAGATTTCGGATGCACCGGCGTCTGTCCAGCGGCTTTCCTTCAAGTCCTGGGACTACGTCGCATCCTGATCTCGCGACTGAGAGCAGCCCGGGTTCATCCCGGGCTGCCTTCATACTTTGCCTGGGCAAAGGAAGTGACGGAATGAACCAGCCGGTTAGACTGGAAACACTACAAGGCGGCGAGAGCCGCCTGGTCGATCCCTTTGGCCGCAGCATCACCTATCTCCGTGTCTCGGTGACGGACCGCTGCGATTTCCGCTGCGTTTACTGCATGGCGGAGAATATGACCTTCCTGCCGAAGAAGGACCTGCTCTCCATCGAAGAACTTCAGCGCCTGTGTGATGCGTTCATTAGCAAGGGCGTGAGGAAGCTGCGACTGACGGGCGGTGAGCCGCTCGTGCGCAAGGGGATCATGGGGCTGGTGGAGGGCCTTGGTGGCCATCTGAGGTCCGGTGCACTCGATGAGTTGACGCTGACCACCAACGGATCGCAACTGGCGAAATACGCTGCTGAACTCGCCGCCCATGGCGTCCGCCGTATCAACGTCTCGGTTGACACGCTGGACGAGGCGAAGTTCCGCCAGATCACCCGCTGGGGCGACCTGCCCAAGGTGAAGGACGGGCTGAAGGCCGCACAGAAGGCTGGTCTCCAGATCAAGATCAACGCCGTGGCGCTGAAGGGCGTCAATGACAGCGAGCTCCCCGAGATGCTGCGCTGGGCGCATGGGGAGGGCATGGACCTCACCCTGATCGAGACCATGCCGCTTGGCGACATCGATGGCGACCGGACGGATCAGTACCTGCCGCTCTCGGTCGTCCGCGCCAATCTCATGGACCAGTTCACGCTGGAGGACATCCCCTACAAGACCGGCGGCCCGGCGCGCTATGTGGGGGTCAAGGAGACGAGCGGCCGCCTCGGCTTCATCACGCCGATGACCCATAATTTCTGCGAGAGCTGCAACCGCGTCCGCCTCACCTGCACCGGCACGCTCTATATGTGCTTAGGCCAGGAGGGCGCTGCCGACCTGCGCGCACCCTTGCGCGCCTCGGAAGGCAACGAACTCCTCAATGCCGCCATCGATGAGGCCATCGGGCGCAAGCCCAAGGGCCACGACTTCGTCATCGACCGCCGCCACAGCAAGCCGGCTGTCGCGCGCCACATGAGCGTGACTGGCGGCTGATTTCGGGTTAACTCCTCATTCCATGGGTGAGGACTCCATGACCTCCTGGCGACGCTTCGCCGCCTTCGTGGCCGGCGCGGCTGTGGGCGCGCTGGGTGGCCTGATAGGGCTGGGTGGCGCAGAGTTTCGACTTCCGCTTCTGATCGGGTTTTTTGGATTTGAGGCGCTTCCCGCCGTCATCCTCAACAAGGCAATGAGCCTGGTCGTTGTCGCCTTTTCAATTCCCTTCCGCATTCCGGCCGTTCCGTTGACAGAAACCCTGGCTCACTGGCCGGTGGTCGTAAACCTGTTGTCCGGAAGCATCGTGGGGGCATGGGTGGGAGCGTCATGGGCCATAGGTCTCAGGACATCGCATTTCTATAGAATCATTGCGGCGCTGCTTCTGCTTATGGCTGCAGCACTGCTCTTTGGTCATGCAGTCAGTTCCAATGAGCCGCTCCTCACAGGCACCTCTCTTGCTGCGGCAGGCACCGTCGCCGGCTTCTTCATTGGAGTGGTGGCGTCCCTTCTTGGTGTGGCCGGAGGAGAACTGCTGATTCCGACGATTGTCCTTCTCTATGGCATCGACGTGAAAGTCGCCGGGAGTCTCTCGCTTCTCGTAAGCCTGCCGACGATGATCTTAGCCTTTGCCCGCTACAGCCGGGACGGCAGTTTTGCAGTCGTCAAGGATGAAGCTGAGTTCGCTGCACTCATGGCTGCCGGTTCCATCTGTGGTGCTTTTGCTGGAGGGCAGCTGCTCAAGATGTTCAGCGGTGCGGCGATCGTGCCCCTTTTGTCTGCCATCCTTGTCCTGTCCGCCTGGAGAATGTGGCGTCATGCACAGAAGTGATCCTGCCTCGAACACCACGTGTTCGGATGCATCATCGGCAGACCTGCTCAACAGCAGCTGTTTCTGCCTGACCCTTGACCGCAATGCGCTTTGCGCGGCGCTGGAAAGGGAAGCGGATGATCCGGAGTTCTGCCGCAGCTTCGTGTCGCCGCGCAGCCACCTGTTTTCGAATGTGCCGATGTTCATCCCGAAGGCCGATCTTGCTGCCATGCAGGACGTTGTTTCGGCGATTCATTCCGTCAGTCAATTGCCGGCCTACCGTGACAGGGTGATGTCCTGGGCGCCGGAGATCGCCCGGTTCGACCCTGGCCCGGTTGGCGCATTCATGGGCTTCGATTTCCACCTCACTCAGGACGGTCCGAAGCTCATCGAGGTCAACACCAATGCAGGCGGCGCCTTTCTCAACAATCTTCTGGCGAGAGCGCAAAGAGCCTGCTGTGCCCCAATGGATGTGCACGCGGGCGGGTTTTCGTTGCGTGACTTTCCAACCGAAGTGGTGGCGATGTTTGAGGCAGAGTGGCGTCTTCAGGGGCCGGGCCGTCCGCTTCGGCGGATCGCCATCGTCGATGATCATCCTGAAGAGCAGTATCTCTATCCCGAGTTCGTGCTGGCCCGCCAGTTGCTGGCACGGGCAGGTTATGATGCTGTTGTTGCGTCGCCGGATGCGTTCTCGTTCACCGGCACGGAGTTGCTGCTGGACGGCCTGGCCGTCGATCTTGTTTACAATCGTCTCGTCGACTTCTCGCTGGAACAGCCCGAGCACGAGGCGCTTCGCCATGCTTATGTCACCCGGGCCGCGGCGGTGACACCCAATCCGCACAATCACGCACTCTACGCCGACAAGCGGAACCTGGTGGTGCTCTCCAATCCTGAGGAACTGCTCAGGATGGGCGTGGAGGAGGGAGTGGTGCATATCCTGCAGGCGGTGCCGCAAACCATCGTCTTGACGCGCGAGAATGCCCCGCAACTGTGGGCCGCGCGCAAGGCAATGTTCTTCAAGCCGATGCGTGGCTACGGCAGCAAGGCCGTTTACCGGGGCGACAAGATCACGCGTGGCGTTTTCGAGGGGATCGCGAATGGCGAGTATGTGGCGCAGGCATTCGCTCCGCCCAGCGGGCGGATGATGCGGGTCGACGGGGAGGCCGCGTCCCGCAAGGTCGACGTTCGGATCTATGCCTATGCCGGGAAGGCCCTGCTCGTCGCCGCCCGCCTTTATCAGGGGCAGACCACGAATTTCCGGACGCCAGGGGGAGGCTTCGCACCGGTCTTTGCCGTGTGACGGCCCGCGCGGTCCTCGCGCCTGCTATTTTCCTGCGATAGCCGAGAGCGCTGAAACACCAACCGGCGGCTTCTCCTGCCATGGCAGGAGGAAGAGTCGCTTCGCGAGGCCAGCGCTGATCCGGGCGATCTGCGCCTCTTCGCCGGCCATGCGGGCCCGCAGCACCGGGTCCGTGGTCCTGGTCCCCAGAAGGCTGCGGTTGACGACCCAGGCATAGGGCTCGATCCTGGCGCGCCTGAGGTCCTGTTGCAGCTCGGCGGCCTCCGAAACGGGGGTGGTTTCCGGCAAGGTCACAAGGATGACGCGGGCATAGTCCGGGTCCTGCAGCCGCATCAGCGGCGTGATCATCCGGCCATGGGAGTCCGGGGGCAGGTTCCTGGTCATCTGGCGGTGGTAGGCCCCCGTGGCGTCCATCAGCAGCAGCGTGTGGCCGGTCGGGGCGGTGTCGAGCACCACGAAGCGGCTGCGGGCCTCTGCCACGATCCGAGAAAATGCGTGGAATACGGCAACCTCTTCAGTGCAGGGGGATTCGAGGTCTTCCCGCAACAGGGCAAGGCCCTCCGCGTCGAGCTCCCTTGAGCGGCTGGCCATGATCTTCTCGATGTATCGTTCTGTTTCGGCCTTGGGGTCGATGCGGTCGACCTGCAGACCCTCGAGCTGACCATCGACGGCCGCGGCTATGTGGGCGGCCGGGTCCGTGGTGCTGAGGTGAACGCTGTGGCCACGCCCGGCCAACCCGACGGCAATGGCGGCGGCGATTGTGGTCTTTCCCACGCCCCCCTTGCCCATCACCATGACGAGGCCCGTATCCGATGCCGCCAGCGCGTCAACAAGGGCCTTCAGGCCGGGCACATCCGGCTCTGCGGGCGGGGGCAGGATGGTGGCCTCCGGCACATTATTGGGGCTGAGTACCTGACGCAGCGCTGTCAGCCCCACCATGTCGAAGCTCCTGAGCGGGACCTGAACCCGCGGCAGGGCCGCAAGTGCGGGCGGGAGGTTGCCAAGGGCCTCCGTGCATAGCCTCTCCATGGCCCGCGCGACGGGATCGGCCGGGTCACTGGCCTTGAACACGCCGTTCACTGCGAGGAGCTGATTGGAGAGGCCGAGTTCTGCGAGCTCCCCGCTGGTTCTGGTCGCCTCGCGTATGGCGGCCTTGTCCGGGCGGGTTACCAGAACGATGGAAGTCTGCCTGGCATTGCCGAGGGCCGCGAGAGCGGCGCGGAAGCGCTCCTCCTGCATTTTCAGTCCCGAGTGCGGTCCCAGGCAGGAGGCACCCCGGTCATTGCCCGCGAGAAAGCCGGTCCATGCCTTGGGCAGGCTCAGGAGGCGCAACGTGTGTCCCATGGGCGCGGTGTCGAAGACGATCCGGTCAAAATCATGCGAGTCCTCCGTCAGCAGATCCACGAACTCGTCGAAGGCGGCGATCTCGGTGGTGCAGGCTCCCGAAAGCTGCTCGCGCACCGTCGACACTTCCTCCGCGGTGGCAGTCAGTGCCATCTGGCCCAGAACCCGCGATCTGTAGGCCTCCGCCGCATTCCCCGGGTCGATGTTCATCGCCCACAGCCCAGGCACCCCCTTCACCGCATGAGGACTGTCGGAAAGCGGTGTGTCCAGCATCTCATCGAGATTGGAGGCGGGGTCGGTGCTGACCAGAAGGATACGCTGTCCGGCATCTGCAAGATGGATCGCGGTTGCACAGGCAAGTGTCGTCTTTCCCACCCCGCCCTTGCCTGTAAAGAAAAGGAAGGGTGCGGCGTTGGCGAGAAGAAGCATAGCCGGGGTGCTGGTCTCGGAGGTCATGTCGTCCTCAAGAAGGCTGCGAATAGCCTAGCAGGAATGACGGGCATGGACTTGATCTCCGTCATCCCGGCCAACTTCCGACGACTGGATGAGGCCTAGTCCTCCCGGGATAGCGGCAGCATCAGCGTCGTCGCAGAGCAGGCGGCGAGCATGAGGGCGGAGCCGGCGAGGCAGGCCGTGAGCCCGCCCCATTGGTAGAGAAGGCCCGAGAGCAGTGTCCCGCTGAAGCGGCCCGCCGCATTGGCGGCGTAGTAGAAACCAACGTCCTCGGCCGCCTTCTCAGAGCCGGCATAAGCGAGGATCAGATAGGAGTGGACGGAGGAGTTGATGGCGAAGGCGGCCCCGAACACGGCGAGCCCGACAACCAGAATGATATCGGGCCGCACCGGGGTATTGGCCACCAGGGCCAGGATGATGAGGAAGGGGACCAGTGCGAGGAGTGCGGACCACAGGCGGGCCGCGGGCACCTCGGCCGTCAGGCCGTCGGCGCTCCGCCGGATCACCGACGGGGCAGAGGCCTGGGTGAGGCCGTAGAAGATCGTCCACAGCGCCATGAAGGCGCCGACCATGGTGAAGGTCCAGCCATAGGCATAGAGAAACACGGGAACGCCCACGACGAACCAGACGTCACGCGCCCCGAACAGGAAGATGCGGGCCGCGGCGAGGAGGTTGACGCCCTTCGATTTTCCGAACAGCTCCCGTGCCGATGAACTGGCCTTGTTCTTTCCCATCATGGGCGGCAGCGAACGGACGACGCCGACGAGCACCAGCGCCAGCAGCAGCGCCATGAGCCAGAGCGACAGGCGGAAGCCCAGCACTTGGAGCAGAACGCCGCCGAGGAAGAAGCCCAGGCCTTTCATGGCATTCTTCGAACCGGTGAACCACGCGACCCAGCGGAACAGGCGGCCTTCGGAGTTCTCTGCGAGGGCTTCCTTCTCGGCCATCTTGATGGCGGACTTGGATGCCGTCTTGGTCAGGTCCTTGGCAACGCCGCAGATGCCCTGCGCCATGACGACCCAGGCCACGGAGGCGGCGGCGGTCCATTCGGGTGACAGGGCGGAGAGGATGAGGAAACCCAGGATCTGGGTCGATAGCCCGACCGTCAGCATGCGGGTGATGCCGAAACGGGTGGCGAGCCAGCCGCCGATGAAGTTGGCCGCGATCCCCGCCGCTTCATAGAGCAGGAAGAGGAAGGACAGCACGAAGGGCGAGTAGCCCAGATGGAAGAAGTGTAGCAGCACCAGCATGCGCAAGGCGCCGTCGGTGAGGGTGAACCCCCAGTAGGCGGCGGTGACGATGGCGTAGTTGCTCTCGCCCGGTGTCATCAGATCCCCACCTCGCGCATATGGCAGGCGAGATCGACCATGCGGCAGGAATATCCCATCTCGTTGTCGTACCAGGCATAGACCTTGAGGAGCGTGCCGTCGGTGACCAGTGTGGAAAGCCCGTCGACGATGGAGGAGCGCGTATCACCGGCATAGTCGATCGACACCAGCGGGCGCGGCTCGTAGCCGAGGATGCCGGCGAGCAGTCCCCTGGCCGCTTCAGCAAACAGGGCGTTGACCTCTTCCTTCGATGTCGTGCGTGCCAGTTCGAACACGCAGTCGGTGAGCGAGGCGTTGAGCACGGGTGCGCGCACTGCATGGCCGTCGAGCTTGCCCTTCAGCTCGGGATAGATGAGGGCGATGGCCGTGGCGCTGCCGGTGGTCGTCGGCTGCAATGACAGCATGGCGGAGCGGGCGCGGCGCAGGTCCTTGTGCGGGGCGTCGGTTACCACATTGGTGTTGGTCGGGTCATGGATCGTGGTGATCTGCCCATGGCGGATGCCGAGCGCCTGGTGCACGACCTTGACGACCGGGGCGAGGCAGTTGGTGGTGCAGGAGGCGGCCGTGACGATTGGGTGCTTCGACGGATCATAGAGGTGATGGTTCACGCCCACTACGATGTTGAGGACATCGGGCTCCTTGACCGGCGCGGCGACGACCACCCGTTTGGCGCCGCGTTTCAGGTGCCCGTCGAGGGTGGCGTGGTTCAGAAACTTGCCGCTGCATTCGAGCACCAAATCGACGCCGAGGTCTCCCCATGGAATGTCGATCGCTGCTGAATGGCCGGAAAAGCCCAGTTTCCGCTCGCCAATGCGAATGGCATCTTCTCCTTCCGCGCCGATGCCGGTGCGCCAGCGGCCCTGGACGGAATCGAACTCGAGCAGATGGGCAGTGGCGGCAGCGCCCCCCTTGATCTCGTTGAGGTGGACGACTTCGAGGCGGTTTTCGCGGCGCGGGTCATCATCGCCGCGCGCGGCTGCTCCGAGTGCTGCCCGCAAGGCGAGCCGGCCGATGCGGCCCATTCCGTTGATACCGACACGCATGGTCGAGTCCCCCTGGTTCCTCTTTCTGTCCGATAGAAATTCGTCAGCTCCAGCAGGTCCCCGTTGGTGAACAGGACCTCGATATCTCCTCAATGAGAGGTGCGCAGAGCTCCGGCTGGCCGTTGCAGCAGTCCTTCAACAGGAACATCACCAGCTTGCGGACAGCAGCGAGTTCGACCCTGTAGATCATGCTCCGGCTGTGGCGCTCGACGGAGATGAGACCCGCGCGTGCCAGAATGGCCAGATGCGTCGACATCGTGTTGTGTGGCACATCGAGCCGCCGGGCGATCTCGCCCGCCGGCAGGCCATCCGGCTCCTGCTTCACGAGCAGCCGGAAGGCCTCAAGCCGGGTGGGCTGGGAGAGCGCGGAGAAGGCTTCGATGGTGAGATCTGTTTTCATACGTCGGGACTTATCGACGCGGTATATGACGATCAAGTGAAGGTGTTGGGTGACCCAGGGCCGGGGTTTTTTGCTTTTGTCGAGCCCACTCGCGAAGCTCACAACATATCCTTAGTTCTTAAACCTCGCTTGTCGAGAGGATTACGCATGTCCAAGTCAGATAAGTCTCTCACAGCAGCCGAATTCGAAGCGCGTCGCCGCTGGTTCGGACCCGACGGAATGTGCGTCTACGTCGCCAAGCAGCACAAGGGCGGGGAAAGAATGAGTGCAGAAATCGAGGCCAAAGGGGTAACGTTAAATCAAAGCACCGCAAGACTGCAGTGGCGATGGCCGATCCCACTCAACGGATAACCAAAGAAACTTTTGTCGAAAGGGCAGGATATGCGTTTTGTGCTGCTGCAGATAACCCTGTCGCACCATTGAACGACTCACAGGGACACTCAAACAACTGGAACTCGAATTTACGAAACGGGATCTCTCTTGCTCCTAGCGGCGAACTCCTTCCAAACAGCACATCACTCTCGGATGAGCTGAGCAAGTCAGGCAAGCAAGTCCCAGGTTCTTTCGGGATTCTTGCGCTGATCTCTGAAATCCCGGTCGACGACGACAAAGTCCAGATTATCGGGGACAAGGCCAGCCTGGCGGCTTGTCATTGCTGGCTAGCAGGCGCCGGACTGGAGGGTTAGTGGTTTCGTTCGCAAATGGCGCACCCGACAGGATTCGAACCTGTGACCTCTGCCTTCGGAGGGCAGCACTCTATCCAGCTGAGCTACGGGTGCAGCGAAGCGTGAAGGCTGTATAGCCGATTGCCGTGGCGTTCCGCAATGGCTGGCGCTAACAGGCAGGTCCTGGAGGTGACCTTATGAAAGCCGCCGTCTTCGAAGCCTATCGCGGTCCGCTGGACATCCGCGCCGTGCCCGATCCCGCCTGTCCGCCGGATGGAGTGGTGCTGAAGGTCGAGGCCTGCGGGGTCTGCCGGTCTGACCATCACGGCTGGAGCGGGGCGGACCCGGACGTGTCGCTCCCGCATGTGCCGGGCCATGAGTTCGCCGGCACCGTGATCGAGGCGGGTCCCGCCTGCCGGAGCTTCCGCAAGGGAGACAGGGTGACCGCGCCCTTCATCCTCGCCTGCGGCGATTGCCCTGATTGCCGGGCGGGCGAGCCCACCATCTGCAACCATCAATATGTGGTCGGTTTCTCCGGCTGGGGCGCCTTCGCCGAACGCCTCGCCGTGCCGCGCGCCGATTTCAACCTGGTGAAGCTCCCCGACGCGCTGGGTTTCGCCGAGGCCGCCGCCATGGGCTGCCGCCTCACCACTGCCTTCCGGGGCCTCGTCGATCGCGCGGCACTCCAGCCAGGGGAATGGCTGGCGGTCCACGGCTGCGGCGGCGTCGGCCTTTCCGCCGTGATGATCGGCGCTGCACTGGGCGCGCAGATCCTCGCCGTGGACATCAACGAGGAGGCGCTCGCCATGGCGAAGGCGCTGGGCGCCAACGCCATCCTCAACCCCGCCCGGGTGGATGACACCGCCGAGGTGGTGCGCGGCATCACCGGCGGCGGCGCCCATGTCTCGGTGGACGGCCTCGGAATCACCGTCACGATCGAGAACTCCCTCCGGGGCCTCAGGAAACTCGGCCGCCACGTGCAGATCGGCCAGCCCTTGGGCCCCCACGCCAAGCCGCCCATCCCCCTGCTCGAAACCGTCTATGCCCGCCAGATCCAGATCCTCGGCACGCGCGGCATCGGCGCCAGCCGCTTTTCTGCCCTCATCGGCATGATTGCCGCGGGCAGGCTCGATCCCGCGCGCATGATCACCCGCCGCATTCCCCTCTCGGAGGCGGGCGCAGCCCTCAGGGCCATGGACGGCTATGGCTCCGCCGGCGTCACCGTGATCGACAGGATGGACGCCTGAGGAGGTCCGAGGCGCTGGCATCGCGCGTGGCCCGGTGGCATACTGCCCGCATGCCATCCCCCTCGCAGCTGAAGCCCGGCGACCATCTCTACCTCATCGATGGGTCTGGGTATATTTTCCGCGCCTATCACGCGCTCCCGCCCCTGACGCGCAAGTCCGACGGGCTTCCCGTAGGAGCTGTCCAGGGCTTCTGCAACATGCTCTGGAAGCTGCTGAAGGAGACGAACGCCGGCCAGAAGCCCACCCATCTCGCCGTCATCTTCGATCATTCCTCGCGCTCGTTCCGCAACGACATCTACCCCGCCTACAAGGCCCAGCGTCCGGAGCCGCCCGCCGATCTCCGTCCGCAGTTCGGCCTGATCCGCCAGGCCACGCGCGCCTTCAACGTCGCCTGCGTGGAACAGGAGAACTACGAGGCGGATGACCTCATCGCGACCTATGCCAGGCAGGCGGTGGAGTCCGGCGCCACCTGCCGCATCGTCTCCTCCGACAAGGACCTGATGCAGCTGATCCGCCCCGGCGTCGCCCTCTATGACACCATGAAGGACCGCGAGGTGGGCGAGGCCGAGGTCCTCGAGAAGTTCGGCGTCGCCCCGGAAAAGGTGATCGACATCCAGGCGCTCGCCGGCGATTCGGTGGACAATGTGCCGGGCGTGCCGGGGATTGGCGTCAAGACGGCGGCCCAGCTCCTCACCGAATATGGCGACCTTGAAACGCTCCTGGCGCGCGCCCCCGAGATCAAGCAGCAGAAGCGCCGCGAGAACCTGATCCAGTTCGCCGAGCAGGCCCGCATCTCGAAGAAGCTGGTGACGCTCGACGAGCATGTTCCGGTGGAACACGATGTGGCGAGCTTCGCGGTGGACAGCCCGAAGCCCTCCCAGCTCATCGGTTTTCTCAAGGCGCTGGAATTCTCGACCTTCACCCGCAAGGTGGCGGGCGAGCTCGATTGCGATGCGGCGGCAATCGAGCCCACTCCCGTCGAGGTGAAGTTCTGGCCGCCAGAAGGGGCACAGGCGCCTGAGGCGGAGGCGGCGCCCCGGCCCGCGCCCAAAGCAGCGCCAGCAGACCAGCCGCCAGCCGCCGCGCCTGCCGCCTCGGCCGGCGATGCCGCCCTGCTTGCCATTCCTTTCGCCCATGCGGACTACGAGACGGTCACATCCCTCCGTGTGCTGACGGAATGGCTCGAAGCCGCACGTGAGACGGGACACCTCGCGCTCGACACGGAGACGGACTCGCTTGACGCGATGCGCGCCAATCTCGTCGGCGTCTCGCTCGCCCTTCGGCCGGGCAAGGCCTGCTACGTTCCGCTCGGCCACAAGGCGGGCGGCGGCGGTCTGTTCGGCGGCGAGCTCGTCGAAGGCCAGATCCCGCTCGACCAGGCGATCGGGGCGCTGAAGCCCGTCCTCGAAGACCCGGCCGTCCTCAAGATCGGCCAGAACCTCAAGTATGACATCGAGGTCCTGAAGCGGAACGGCATCGCCGTCGCCCCCATCGACGATACGATGCTGATCTCCTACGTCCTCGAATCGGGCGATGTCGGCCACGGCATGGACGAGCTGGCCGAGCGCCATCTCCGCCACAAGTGCATCTCCTTCAGGGATGTGGCGGGCTCGGGCAAGTCGATGATCACCTTCGACCGCGTGCCCGTCGCCGATGCCACCCGCTATGCGGCGGAGGACGCGGACGTCACCTTGCGGCTGTGGCTGCTGCTGAAGCCGCGGCTCGCCGCCATGGGCAAGCGCGCCGTCTACGAGACGCTGGAACGGCCGCTCGTCCAGGTCCTAGCGGCGATGGAGATGGAGGGCATCCTCATCGATCCCGAGCTCCTGAGGCGGCTCTCCAACGATCTCGCCACCTCCGCCGCCGAGATCGAGAAGCATGTCTATGCGCTGGCGGGCGAGCGCTTCAACATCGGCTCGCCCAAGCAGCTGGGCGACATCCTCTTCGGTCGCATGGGGCTGCCGGGCGGGCGGAAGACGGCGACCGGCGCCTGGAGCACGGATTCCGATGCGCTGGAGGATCTCGCGGCGCAAGGCGTCGAGCTCGCCCGCCGCGTGCTGGACTGGCGCCAGCTGGCCAAGCTCCGCTCCACCTACACGGATGCGCTGCCCAACTTCATCAACCCCGAAACCAGGCGCGTCCACACCTGCTATTCGCTCGCCGCAACGTCGACGGGCCGCCTCGCCTCGACCGAGCCCAACCTGCAGAACATCCCCGTGCGCACCGAGGAGGGCCGCAAGATCCGCTCCGCCTTCATCGCGCCCGAAGGATCGAAGCTGGTGAGCGCCGACTACAGCCAGATCGAGCTCCGCGTGGTGGCCCACGTGGCCGACATTCCGCAGCTCAAGAAGGCCTTCGCCGAGGGCCTGGACATTCACGCCATGACGGCCTCCGAGATGTTCGGCGTGCCGGTGGTGGGCATGGACCCGATGGTGCGCCGCCGCGCCAAGGCCATCAACTTCGGCATCATCTACGGCATCTCGGCCTTCGGCCTCGCCAACCAGCTCGGCATCGGGCGCGAGGAGGCGGGCGAATACATCCGCACCTATTTCAGGCGTTTCCCCGGCATCAAGGACTACATGGAGTCGACGAAGCAGCAGGCGCGCGAGCAGGGCTATGTCGAGACGGTGTTCGGCCGCCGCATGCATTTCCCGCGGATCAAGTCGCCCAACCCCTCGGAGCGCGCCTTCCTCGAGCGCGCCGCCATCAATGCGCCCATCCAGGGTGCCGCCGCCGACATCATCCGCCGCGCCATGATCCGCATGCCGGCGGCGCTCGAGGGGGCCGGCCTCTCCGCCCGCATGCTGCTGCAGGTCCACGACGAGCTGATCTTCGAATGCCCCGACGCCGAGGCGGAGAAGACCATGGACGTCGCCCGGAAGGTGATGGTCGGAGCGCCCGAGCCCGCGGTGAGGCTCAGCGTCCCCCTTCAGGTCGACGCCCGCGCCGCGCAGAACTGGGAGGCGGCGCATTAGGATTAACGATGTCAATCAGCAGAAGGCACGTCCAAGGAAGAGATGCCTACAGCTGATTAGGAATAAAGTCAATACCCTCTCTCACCTTCTCGCGTCGGCGCATCTCATGGGAGATGGGAGAAGGAATCGGGAGCCTCACGTTCCGCAGAACGTCCGGTACACCTTTTCCGTCTCGCCCGGCGGCTCGGCATAGGCCTCCGCTCCCGCCTGTTCCTCATAGGGACTCGACAGCACACGGAGCATTTCCTCGAAGGGCGCATAGTCCTGGCGATCGACCGCCGCCCTGATCATCGCCTCCACCCGGTGGTTGCGGGGGATGTAGGCGGGGTTCACGGAGCCCATCAGGCTGCGGCGCTCCGCTTCCGTCTGGGGGTCCCGCGCCAGGCGCTCGCGCCATGTCGGCAGCCATCCGGCAAGGGCTTCGGGTTCTCCGCCATGGCTCAGCGCCCGGAACGTGATGGTGAAGTCGGCCCTGGCCAGCTGCATGGCGTCGAGCAGCGCCTGGATCAGCTCGAGGTCGCCCTCCTCTTCGGAGACGAGCCCGATCTTGCGCCGGAAGCCCGCCAGCCAATGCCGGGTATAGATCTGCGGGAAGCCCTCGACGCGGGCGGTGGCGATGCGGATCGCCTCGTCCCTGTCCTCGTCGAGGAGGCTGAGCAGCGCCTCGGCCAGCCGTGCCAGGTTCCACATGGCGATCGGTGCCTGGTTGTCATAGGCATAGCGGCCGTATTCGTCGATCGAGCTGAACACCGTGGCGGGGTCGTAGGCGTCCATGAAGGCGCAGGGGCCGTAGTCGATGGTCTCGCCCGAAACCGCCATGTTGTCGGTGTTCATCACGCCGTGAACGAATCCCACCTGCACCCAGCGCGAGACGAGGCGCGCCTGCGCCTCCATCACCGCATCGAGGAAGGCGAGCGCCGGGTTCTCCGCCTGCGCGAGTTCCGGGTAGTGCCGCGCGACCGCGTGGTCGAGCAGCGCCTTCAGGGACTCCACATCGCGGCGCGCCGCGAAGAACTGGAAGGTGCCGACCCGGATATGGCTCGCCGCCACCCGCGTCAGCACGGCACCCGGCAACGCAGTCTCGCGGTAGACCTTCTCGCCGGTCGTTGCCGCCATCAGCGCCCGGGTGGTGGGAATCCCCAGCGCATGCATGGCCTCGCTCACCAGGTATTCGCGCAGCACCGGGCCCAGCGCTGCCCGCCCGTCGCCACGGCGGGAGAAGGGCGTCTGCCCGGCCCCCTTGAGCTGGATGTCGCGCCGCCTGCCGTTCTGGTCCACCACCTCGCCGAGCAGGATCGCCCGCCCGTCGCCGAGCTGCGGCACGAATTGCCCGAACTGGTGCCCGGCATAGGCCTGGGCGAGGGGCGAGGCCCCCGGAGGCACCACGTTCCCCACAGCCATTTCGGCTGTGAGGGCCTCAGGGTCGATGCCCAGTTCCGCCGCCAGGCCTTGGTTCACCTTGATGAGCCGCGGCGCCTCGACGGGCGTGGGAAGGACTCCGGCATGCATGCTCCCCGGCAGCCGGGCATAGCTGTTGTCGAAGGCGATGGCGGATCGGGCGCTGGTTTGGGGCAAGGCTGTCATGCTCTTCAATATAGGGCGTGCCGTCCTGGAGTTCCCGGGAAAGGAAACATAAAGATTCCTTTATGTCGACATGGACAGGCCCCCGCGCCGCTGCTATAGGACCCGCCGACCAAAGGACAATCGAGGACGAGCCATGACCCGCGCCCACCACGACTATCACGTTGCCGACATCAAGCTGGCGGACTGGGGCCGCAAGGAAATCGACATGGCGGAGGTCGAAATGCCGGGCCTCATGGCCACGCGGGCGGAATATGCCTCGCTCCAGCCGCTGCGTGGCGCCCGCATCTCGGGCTCCCTCCACATGACGATCCAGACGGCGGTGCTGATCGAGACGCTGGCGGCGTTGGGCGCAGACGTCCGCTGGGCCTCATGCAACATCTTCTCCACCCAGGACCACGCCGCCGCGGCGATCGCCGCCGCCGGCATCCCGGTCTTCGCCTTCAAGGGCGAGAGCCTGAAGGACTACTGGGAGTTCACCGCCAGGATCTTCGACTGGCCGGACGGCCAGCCCTCCAACATGATCCTCGACGACGGCGGCGATGCCACACTCTATATCCTGCTCGGCTCCAAGGCCGAGAAGGACCCCTCCCTCATCGCGCACCCGAAGAGCGAGGAGGAGGAATATCTCTTCGCCGCCATCAGGAAGCGCATCAAGGAGCAGCCGGGCTGGTTCGACAAGGTCAAGGCGGCGATCAAGGGCGTCTCGGAGGAGACCACCACCGGCGTCCACCGCCTTTACGAGCTCCAGAAGCGGGGCGAGCTGCCCTTCCCGGCGATCAACGTCAACGACAGCGTGACCAAGTCGAAGTTCGACAACAAGTATGGCTGCCGCGAGTCGCTGGTGGACGCGATCCGCCGCGGCACCGACGTGATGATGGCCGGCAAGGTTGCCGTGGTGGCGGGCTATGGCGACGTGGGCAAGGGCTCGGCGGCGTCCCTCAAGGGCTCGGGTGCCCGCGTCATCGTCACCGAGGTCGATCCGATCTGCGCCCTTCAGGCGGCGATGGACGGCTTCCAGGTCCAGACCATCGAGGACGTGGTGGCGACCGCGGACATCTTCGTCACCGCCACCGGCAACAAGGACGTGATCACGGTCGATCACATGAAGCAGATGAAGGACATGGCCATCGTCTGCAACATCGGCCACTTCGACAACGAGATCCAGGTCTCGGAGCTCCGGAACTTCAAGTGGACCAACATCAAGCCGCAGGTGGACATGATCCACATGCCCTCCGGCGCCCGGGTGATCCTGCTCTCGCAGGGACGGCTCGTGAACCTCGGCAACGCCACCGGCCACCCGAGCTTCGTGATGTCCGCCTCCTTCACCAACCAGACCCTGGCGCAGATCGAGCTCTTCACCGCGGCCGGCACCGGCAAGTACCGCAACGAGGTCTATGTGCTGCCGAAGCACCTGGACGAGAAGGTGGCCCGACTCCACCTCGACAAGCTCGGCGTGAAGCTCACCAAGCTCAGGGACGACCAGGCCACCTATATCGGCGTCACCCCCCAGGGCCCGTTCAAGCCGGAATATTACCGCTACTGAACACTGGCGCATTCCGGCGCCGGCTTTCTTTGGCTATACCTTCCGGCGGGGCGGATGGCGTGCTGATTCGTGCGGCATCCCGGGACTTTGACCGGAGAGATCATGGGCGCCGGTTTCGGCTACAGCTTGGCGGGCGATCCGATTGCCCTCATCGCGGTCTTGGCCGTGGTCGGGGTCTTCGGCTGGGCGCTGTTCAGCGTCCGCCGCATGGTGCGCGATGAGATCGCCGCCCGCCGCCGCATCGCCGAGCTCGAGATCCGCCTGAACGAGGCCGAAGCGGCGATTGCCGCCGAGGCGCATGTGCTGGTGATCTGGCGCGGCCGCGCCGAGACACCGGACCGGGTGGTGGGCTCCATGCACGGTGCGGCGAACGTGCCCGCGGAGGCCCGCGATCTCGTCGACTTCCGCAACTGGCTGGAGCGCGATTCGGCCGCGGCACTCGGCACATGCCTCGATGAGCTGCGCCATCAGGGCACTCCCTTCAACATCGGCATCCGCACGGCGGGGGGCGAGCTTCTCGAAGCCGACGGTCGAACGGCGGGAGGCTTCGCCACGCTGCGCTTCCGGCCGCTCTCGGGGGAGCGGCGCAACATCGCGGCCCTGGCGCATGATGCCCACAAGCTCGGCAAGCAGGTGGAGCGGCTGAGCGCTCTCCTCGATGCCGCGCCCTTTCCGGTCTGGCTGAGGAGTGCTGACGGCAAGCTCGCCTGGGTGAACCAGGCCTATGTCGCTTCGGTCGACGCGCCGGACGGCGACAGCGTGATCGAGGGCGGCATCGAGATCATGGGCCGCGCCAGCCTCGACAGGGCGAGCGCCGATCCCGCCTCGGGCTGCGCCGGCCGCATCCATGCCGTGGTCGGAGGCGCGATGCGCGCCCTCGACATCTACGAGGTCGCCGTCTCGGACGGCAGGGCCGGCTTCGCCGTGGACATGACGGCGCTCGAGAATGCCGAGAAGGAACTCGACCGCCACATCAAGGCCCATACCTCGACCCTCAACAAGCTGGACACCGCCATCGCCATCTTCGGCCCCGACCAGCGGCTCCGCTTTCACAACGCCGCCTATGCGGCGCTCTGGCCGCTCGATTCCAAGTGGCTCGACACGCATCCCACCGACAGCGAGATCCTCGACCGGCTCCGGGCGCTGCGCTGCATTCCGGAACAGGCCAATTACCGCGAGTGGAAGACCAAGCAGCTCCAGGCCTACACCACCCTCGAAACGCGCGAGAACTGGTGGTACCTGCCCGACGGCCGCTCGCTCCACGTCGTCTGCGAGCAGCACCCCTTCGGCGGCGTCACCTATCTCTATGAGAACGTCACGAAGGAAATCCAGCTCGAGAGCCGCTACAACGAGCTGATCGGGGTCCAGCGCGAAACGCTCGATAATCTCGAGGAGGGCATCGTTCTCCTCGGCTCGGACGGGCGGCTCAAGCTGTTCAACCCCGCCTTCGCCCGGTTCTGGAAGCTCGATCTCGCCTTCCTCGAGACCGAGCCGCACATCGAGGACATCGCCCGTCACGGCCGCCGCATGGTGGCCGAATCCACCGCCTGGGACGAGGTCCGCTACAGCGTGACGAAGCTCGACGCCGAACGAAAGCCCGTCACCGGCAAGATCACCGCCGCCGACCGCATCCTGCAATATGTCGCCGTGCCGCTGCCTGACGGCAACACGCTGCTCACCTTCGCCGACATCTCGGATTCGACCCGCATGGAGCGCGCGCTGCGCGACCGGGCGGACGCGCTCGAGGCCGCCGACCGCCTCAAGAACATGTTCCTGTCGAACGTCTCCTACGAGATCAGGACGCCGCTCACCAGCATCCTTGGCTTTGCCGAGGGCCTGCAGATGGGTCTCGCCGGCCCGCTGACGCCGAAGCAGCAGGACTATGTGCGCGACATCCGCCGCTCCTCGACGGACCTGAAGACCATCATCGACGCCATCATCGACCTCACCGCCATCGACGCCGGCGCCATGGAGCTGAAGCTCGAGAAGGTCGACGTCACGGGACTTCTCGAAACCGTGGCCGACAAGCTGGCGCAGGCCATCGACGATCGCGACCTGACGCTCAACATCGAGGTCGGCGCCGACGTCACGAGCTTCATCGCCGATCCCAAGCGTGTGGAGCAGGTGCTCTCCAACCTCCTCTCCAACGCCATCGGCTTCTCGGAGCCGGGCGGCACCATACGTGTGGGCGCCCGGCGTTCGCGCAACGCGCTGCAGATCTGGGTGTCGGATTCGGGCCGCGGCATCGAGCCTGAGTTCCAGCAGCAGGCCTTCGAGCGCTTCCAGTCGCGCCCCGTGCCGGGCGGCCACCGCGGACCCGGCCTCGGGCTCGCCATCGTCAAGAGCTTCGTCGAGCTGCACGAGGGCCAGGTCTCGCTCCTCTCCAAGATCAACCAGGGCACCACCGTGCTCTGCACCTTCCCCCTCGATGGCCCCGGCAGTGTGCAGCGCGGTCTCGGCGCGCAAGAGGCGCGGAAGACGGCCTGAACCATGCAGATCACCCGCCGCTTCGAAACGGTCTCGGCCCTCGAGGGCTTCGCTGCCGAGCTCTCGCTCTTCGCAAGGCCCGGCATGGCTTTGCTGCTCAAGGGCGATCTCGGCGCGGGGAAGTCGACCTTCGCCCGGGCCTTCATCCGCGCCCTGGCGCCTGAGAAGGATTTTGACGTCCCGAGCCCCACCTTCACGCTCGTCCAGGCGTATGACGAGACGCGCATTCCCGTGGCCCATGCCGACCTCTATCGCATCACCTCCATCCAGGAGCTCGACGAGCTGGGACTGGAGGAGCTTCTGAACACCCATGTCCTGGCCGTCGAGTGGCCGGAGAAGATCCTTGGCTGGGCGCTCGATCACCGGCTGCTGGTGGAGCTTTCGGGGTCAGGCAGCCGGCGCGACGCGGCGATCACCGCCACGGGCGCTTGGCAACAGGCACTCGCCCGCAACGATGCGATCATGTCCTTCCTGGGAGCGACGCGCTGGGCCGGTGCCGAACGCCGCTTCCTCGAGGGCGACGCTTCCTTCCGCCGTTACGAGACGCTCCACACGGGGAGCGCCGCCGCCGTGCTGATGGACATGCCGGCGAGGCCCGATGGCCCGCCGGTGAAGGACGGAAAGCCCTACAGCGCCATCGCCCATCTCGCGGAAAACATCCGCGCCGTCGTGGCGGTGAACAATACCCTCTCCGGGCGCGGCTACAGCGCGCCCAGGATCGAGGCGCATGACCTCGCCCAGGGCTTGGCGGTGATGGAAGATCTTGGCCGCAAGGTCTATGGCCGCATGATGCTGTCCGGCGAAGACATGCGCGAACCGATGGAGGCTGCCGTCGCCGTTCTGGCGGACATGGCCTCCCGGTCCTGGCCCTCCGAGGTGCCGCTTCCGGATGGCGGCGTCCATCGCCTCCCGCCCTATGACATCGGCGCGCAGCTGATCGAGGCGGACCTGTTGCCGGCATGGTTCTGGCCACATCTCATGGGCTCCGGCATTCCCGCGGCGGCGCGCGAGGACTTCGAGGCGATCTGGCGCGAGCTCCTTCCGCTGACGCAAGCCCCGAAGCCGGTCTGGGTGCTGCGCGACTATCATTCGCCCAACCTCCTCTGGCTGCCGGAGCGCCAGGGCTTGGCACGCGTCGGCATCATCGACACGCAGGACAGCGTGCTGGGTCATCCCGCCTATGATCTGGCCTCGCTCCTCCAGGATGCCCGCGTCGACATCGCGTCGGAGGTGGCGGACGGGCTCTACGCCCACTACGCGGGCCTCCGCGCCGGCGATGCGGCCTTCGACCCTGAGGAATTCCGCCTCGCCTTCGCCGTGCTCGGCGCGCAACGCGCCACCAAGATCCTCGGCATCTTCGCCAGGCTCTCGAAGCGCGATGGCAAGCACGGCTATCTCCGCCACATCCCGCGCGTCTCGCGCTATCTCGAGCGCAACCTCGCCCACCCACGCCTCTCGAGGCTCAGGAGCTGGTTCGACCGCCACCTGCCGCCCGATCTGCGCGAGCAAGCCCGATGACGGGTATCGGCGACATCGCCATGGTCCTCGCCGCGGGCTTCGGCAAGCGCATGCAGCCCCTCACGCTGACGCGCCCCAAGCCGCTCGTCGAAGTCGCCGGAAAGCCGCTCATCGCCCACGGCTTCGACCGCCTGCGCGCGGCCGGGGTGAAGCGCGCCGTCGTCAACGTGCATTACCTGGCGGACCAGATCGAAGCCTGGGCGAGCCGCCAGGCCGCGCCCGGCATCATCATCTCGGACGAGCGGGCGGAAATCCTTGATACCGGTGGAGGTGTCACGAGGGCGCTGCCACTTCTGGGCGAGGCGCCGTTCTTCGTCATCAACAGCGACAGCTTCTGGGTGGATGAAGGCGAGCCGGCGCTTGATCGGCTGCGCGCAGCGTGGGACGATGCCGCAATGGATTGCCTCCTCCTGCTCTCGCCTCTCTCGCGCACTGTCGGTTATGATGGCGGGGGCGATTTCGTGCGCAAGCCCGATGGCCGCCTGTTGCGCCGCAGGCACGCGCAGGGGGAGGAACCCCTGGCCTTCATCGGCGGCTATCTCGCCTCGCCCCGCCTGTTCGAGAGCGCGCCGGCGGGCGCCTTCTCGATGAATGTTCTGTGGGACCGGGCCATCGACCGTGGCCGTCTTTATGGCCTCGTGCATCGCGGGCGCTGGATTCACGTCGGGACGCCCAGCGCCATTGCCGGGGCCGAAGCGGCGCTCGAAGGATGAGCGATGCCCGCCGAAGCCCCGCGGTTGTTCACCGTATCGCCCGACAAGCCGTTCCTGGAAGTCCTCGCCCGCGCCGTGCTCGGGGGATTTCCCTGCGCTGACGGGCAGCCACCCGGCACCCTCGACCTCGCGCGCTGGACGATCCTGCTTCCCACCCGGCGCGCCGTGCGGGAGCTCGAGGACATGTTCTTCCGGCTCGCCGGCGGGTCCGGTGTCGTGCTGCCGCGTATCAGGCCGCTCGGCGACATCGACGAGGACCTGCTGGCGCCGGAGCATGAAGGCGACGAGCTCGGCACGGCGGTGAGCGCGCCGGGCCAGCTCCTCCTCCTCACCGACCTGATCGACGACTGGGCCGGGGCCAATCCCGAAACGCGGCTCGCCCGCGAGATCGCCGAGGCGCCCCACCAGGCGGGTGGTCTTGCGGCCTCGCTCGCCGAACTTCTCGATGCGCTGGAGACCGAGGACGTCGACGGCGCCCAGCTGCCGAAGCTCTATGACATCGAGACCGCCCGTCACCGCGAAGCCATTCTCGACTTCCTCGCGATCGCACGGGAGAAATATCCCGCGCGCCTGGCGTCCGAGAAGGCCATCGGCCCGCAGGCCCGCCGCTCGGCCATCCTGCGGCGCGAGGCACGGCGGCTCGAATTCACCCGCACCGCGCGGCCCTTCATCGCCGCGGGCTCGACCGGTTCGATCCCCGCTACCTGCACGCTCCTGAAAGCGATCGCCGGACTCCCCAACGGTGCCGTCGTTCTTCCCGGCCTCGACCAGACGATGGACGAGGCGAGCTGGAACGCGGTGGGCCCCACCCATCCGCAGCACGCGCTGAAGCAGCTGCTGGCCCGGCTCGGCGCCACCCGCCAGATGGTGAACGAGCTCGGCGAAGGCGCGCCGGGGCCGCGCTGCTGGCTGGTGAGCGAACTCATGCGCCCGGCCGAGACGGCCCATCTCTGGCACCGGTCCCTGAAAGGGAGCGAGGCGACGGTCGAAGCGGCGATGAAAGGCGTCGAACTCGTCGAGACGCGCAGCATCCAGGAACAGGCGCTGGCCGCCGCATTGATCCTGCGCGAGTGCCTCGAAACCCCCGGCCGCACCGGTTGCCTCGTGACGCCGGACCGCCAGCTCGCCCGCCGCGTCAAGGTGGAGCTCAGGCGCTGGAACATCGACATAGACGATTCCGCCGGCGAGCCGCTGGTCCGCCATGGCGGCGCATCCCTCCTCAACCTGCTGCTCGAGTGCCTGCTGCAGAACTTCGCGGCCGAGCCGCTGGCGGCCCTTCTCCGCCACGATCTCGCGGTCTTCGGCCTTCCCGCCGAGGAAGCGCGCCATCATGCGAGCCTGATCGAGCTGGCGCTGCTGCGCACCGGAACCGGAGCGCCGGAAATCTCGAGGCTCCCGCATGCGCTCCGCCTCGCCAGCGAGCCGGCGAACCGCAAGGCCCTCCATCTCCTGCTGCGCGGTGTGGGCGATGCGCAGTGGGAGAAGACCATCGCCCATTGCGCGCGCATATCCGGGCTTCTGGGGCCGCTGGCGGCCAGTCCGGCGGAAGGCCTCCGCGGCCATCTCGACCGCTTGGCCGCCGTTTGCGAGGCGATCGCCGGCGAGGCCTTCTGGCTGGGCGAGGGCGGGGATGTCCTGGCCGACGCCTTCGACCTCCTGCGCCAGGAGTCGCGCTTCCTCAGGAGCTGCGACCTGGCGCGTGCCGCCGCCATCATCCGGCACTGGCTGCACGCCATTCCCGTTCGCCGCCGGGAGCACAACGCCACGCCGCTCAGCATCCTCGGCCTGCTCGAGGCGCGCCTGATCCGCGCCGACGTCATGGTGCTGGCGGGGCTCAACGAAGGCACCTGGCCCGGCGCGACGGATTGCGGGCCCTGGATCAACCGCCCGATGCGCGACGTGCTCGGCATGAAGCAGCCGGAAGCCCAGATCGGGCAGACGGCGCATGATTTCGTGCAGGCGTTCGGCAACCGCGAAGTCAAGCTGCTGTGGTCGCGCCGCATCGGCGATTCGCCCGGAACCCCCTCGCGCTGGATCCACCGCCTGCTGATGATCCTGGAAACGGCGAAGCTGAAGGATCGCGCTGGCAAATCGACGTGGCCCCAGCTTGCCCGCAGCCTGTCGGAGCCCCTCGCCGTGACGCCGGTTGCCAAGCCGAAGCCGCGCCCGCCGGTGGCGCTCCGTCCGAAATCGCTCAGCGTCACGCGGATCGAGAAGCTGGTCCGCGACCCCTATGCCATCTATGCGCGCTACGTGCTGGGGCTCGAGCCGGTGAAGCCCATCTCCGCCACCCCCGACCCGGCGCGCCGTGGGATGATTTTCCATGCCGCCATCGGCGATTTCCTCACGGCCTATCCCGCGCATCTTCCGCATGACGTCGCCAGTGAGCTGGAGCAGCTTGGCAGCCGCCATTTCCAGGAGATCGCCGACTACCCAGGCCTCGTCAGCTTCTGGTGGCCACGCTTCCGCCGGATCGCGCGGTGGATGGCGGATGAGGAGCCCCGTCTGCGCCGAGGCGTCGAGCGCGTGCTTGCGGAATGGGGCGGCGCGCTCGAAATACCGGTCGGCGGCGCCAGCTTCCTCCTCACCTGCCGCGCCGACCGCATTGACCTGATGGCGGACGGCACGGCGCGCATCATCGATTACAAGACGGGCACGGTGCCGAGTGCGAAGAAGGTCGAGGCCGGCCTCTCGCCCCAGCTCACGCTGGAGGCTGCGATTCTGGCGCGCGGCGGCTTTCGCGATCTGCCGGCCCGCGCGACGGCCGAGATCACCTATGTGAAGCTCTCGGGCGGCGATCCCCCGGGCGAGATCGAATCGCTGGCCCTGCCGGTGATGGATTTGGCGCAGAAGCACCTCGCTGAGCTCGAAAAGCTGCTGGCCGCCTATGCCTCGGAAGCGCAGGCCTATCACCCGCGCGCCATGATGGAGAAGGAAGAGGACGAGGGCGACTACGATCACCTCTCGCGCTTTCGCGAATGGGCGCTTTCGGGAGGCCTGCCTTGAAGCAGAATCCCGCCGCGAGCCAGGCGCAGCTGAAGGCCTCGGACCCCGGAGCCACCGCCTGGGTCAACGCCAATGCCGGCTCCGGCAAGACCCATGTGCTGGTCGACCGCGTGGTGCGCCTCATGCTGGGCGGCACCGAGCCCTCGCGCATCATGTGCCTCACCTTCACCAAGGCGGCGGCCGCCGAAATGGCCAACCGGCTCTTCGAGCGGCTGAGCAAGTGGATCGCGCTCGATGATGCCGCGCTGGCGATGAAGCTCGCGGAGCTGGGCTCGCCCGGAGCGGATGCGGCGCTTCTCGAGCGGGCCCGGCAGCTCTTCACCCGCGCTCTCGAGACGCCGGGCGGCCTCAAGATCCAGACGATCCACGCCTTCTGCGAGCGCGTGCTGCAGCTCTTCCCTGTCGAGGCCGGGATCGTCCCCCACTTCACCATGCTGGACGACCGCGAGGCCGCCGGCCTGCTGCAGCGCGCACGCAATGCGGTGCTCACGACGGCGAAGGCGGACGGGTCATCGCCGCTGGGCTCGTCTCTGCTGGACATCGCCAGCCGCGTCAGCGCCGAGGACTTCGACCGGCTGCTGACGCAACTGCTCGCCAAGCGCGCCAGCCTCCGCCAACTCTTCGACGAGGAGGCCGGGCTGGCGCGGGCGGAAAGCCTCCTCCGCCAGCACCTGTCCCTCGAACAGGGCCTCACGCGCGAGAACCTGCAGGCGCGGCTCGCCTGCGACGTGAAGCGCTATCTCGCATTGGCGGAGCTTCTCGATGGCGGCAGCAAGAGCGAGAAGGAAACAGCGGCCCTGATCAGGCGCGCCTGCGCCGCTGAGGGCGTCAGCCTGCTGGACCTCAAATCGGTGCTCCTTACCGACAAGGAGGAAATCCGCAAGTCGGTCGCCAACAAGACGACCCATGACAAGCATGCCTGGATCGACGCGCTCGTGAAGCCCGACCAACACCGCCTCCACGAGGCGCTGGGACTCATGGGCGATCTCGAATGCCTCTCCGCCACGCTTTCGGCGCTGCGCCTCGGCGGCGCCATCGTGAAGGCCTTCGAGGAGGAAAAGCGCGCCCGCGGCGCCTATGATTTCGACGATCTCATCATCAAGACCGGCGAACTGCTGCGCGAGCGGCCGGATGCCGCCTGGGTGCTCTACAAGCTCGACGGCGGCATCGAGCACCTGCTCGTCGACGAGGCGCAGGACACGAGCCCGATGCAGTGGGAGATCGTCCGATCACTGACGGACGAGTTCTTCGCCGGCGAGGGCCGTCATGGGCGGAAGTCCCGCACCCTCTTCGTGGTGGGCGACAGGAAGCAGTCGATCTATTCCTTTCAGGGTGCCGATCCCGGCGTGTTCGAGCGCGTGCGCGAGCAGGTGAAGGCGGAGGTCGAGGCGGCGGGCCAGGAATTCCGCTCGGTGGATTTCAGCGTCTCCTTCCGCTCGGCGCCCCGGATCCTCGAGGCGGTCGATCTCGTCTTCGCCCGCCAGTCGGAGGCCCGGAAGGGGCTCGACGGCGCTCGCGAACAGGATTGGCATCACGAGGCGAACCGCCGCGAGGCGGAAGGGACGGTCGAGATCTGGCCGCTCCACGAGCCCGAGGAGAAGGAGGAGCCGAACCCCTGGCAGGCTCCTGTTGATCGCGAGCCCGCCCGCTCGCCCCGCCGCAGGCTTGCGAAGGAACTGGCGACAACGATCAAGGGTTGGCTCGGCCGGCGCGTCCTCGCGGCGCGCAACCGAGCGGTCGAGCCGGGCGACATCCTGATCCTGGTGAGGAGCCGCAACAGCTTCTTCGACGCGATGATCCGCGCCCTGTGGAACGAGCATGTGCCCGTCGCCGGGGCAGACCGGCTGAAGCTCGGCGAGAACATCGCGGTACTCGACCTGCTTGCGCTGTCGCAGTTCGCGCTGATGCCCGAAGACGATCACGCGCTGGCCTGCATCCTCAAGAGCCCGATCCTTGCCGCACCCCTGAGCGAGGAGGAGCTGATGGCGGTGGCGGCAGGCCGCGGCGGACTCTCGCTCTGGCAGAGCCTCGGGCAGCGCGCGGAGAAACCCTATGCCGACGCCGTTCGCCTGCTTTCCCCGCTGATCGCCGAGGCGCCGCGGGCACGGCCGTTCGAGTTCCTGTCGGGCGTCCTGGCCAAGTCGCGACTCCGCTTCCTCTCCCGACTCGGCTCGGAGGCCAATGACGCGCTCGACGCGCTGCTCGACCGCGCCCTCGATTACGAGGAGGCGCATGGCACCTCGCTCGCCGGCTTCGTCAACTGGTTCCAGGCCGGAGAGATCGAGATCAAGCGCAACATGGAGCAGGGTTCTGGCGAAGTGCGTGTGATGACCGTGCATGGCGCCAAGGGCCTCGAAGCGCCGATCGTCATCCTGCCCGACACGGCGGGAGGCCACGAATCGAAGCGCAGCGACCTTCTCCTGATGCTGGAGGGCGGCGACGGCCACGCCAAGGTGCCGCTCTGGCCGGTGCCGCGGCTCAAGTCGGCGAAGGTGGCGAAGCAGCTGAAGGCGGCGCAGAAGGATGTCGAGATCGCCGAGTACCGCCGCCTGCTCTATGTCGCGATGACGCGCGCCTGCGACGAGCTCTATGTCTGTGGCTACCGCGGGGAGCGGGAGGCGATGGAGCATTGCTGGTACAACACCGTGCTCGCCGCGCTGAAGGCGGGAATGACGCCTATCGAGGGCGGGCGCGGCTGGCGGAGCGGAGCAGCACCAAGCTGGGCAGACGATGCCGCCGCCTCCTCCGGTCCCGGCCCCTCTCCCGACTGGCCGGCCTGGATCGGCCGCGGGCTCGAGGAGGCCGCAATCGCCGCGGCGGAACAGAACCAGCCCCGGCGGCGCAGCGGGGCTGGCGTGGAGCGCGGCATCCTCATTCACCGCATCCTTCAGCACCTTCCAGACCTCGCGGAGGCCGAACGTGCCGCCCATGTCGAGGCGGCGGTGAAGCGGGCGGGGGCCGATCCCGCTCTCGCCTCCCAGCTCCTGGGGCTCATCGCCGATCCGGTGCTGGCCGAGATCCTCTCCTCCGACGGGCATTCCGAGGCCTCGCTCATCGCGCAGGGGCCGGAGGGAAAGCCCGAACGCCGCCGCATCGACCGGCTGGTGATCACCCCCTCCGGAATCCTGGTGGCGGATTACAAGACCGACCGCGAGGTGCCGGATACGCCAGAGCAGTGCAACCCCGAATACCTGATGCAGATGGCGGCCTACCGGGACGCGCTCCGCCTCGCCGAACCCGGCAGGCCGCTGCGCTTCTGCCTCGTCTGGACGGAGGCGCCGAAGCTGATGTCCCTTCCCGATGGCCTCCTCGACCGCATGGCCGCCCTGCGCCGGACCCGGCCTTGACCCGGCGGGGGCCGCCTCCTACTTTCCGTCAAATGACAACGGCGCAGCGCGCCACAACCCCCGAGAGAGGTTCCCCCATGGCCACCCACAAGGCCTCCGACGCATCCTTCGAGAAGGACGTTCTCCAGTCCGACACGCCCGTCGTGGTCGATTTCTGGGCGGAATGGTGCGGCCCCTGCAAGATGATCGGCCCGGCGCTCGAGGAGATCGCCCAGAGCCTCGGCCCCAAGGCCAAGATCGTGAAGATCAACATCGATGAGAACCCCTCCACACCCTCGCGCTACGGCGTGCGCGGCATTCCGACCCTGATGGTGTTCAAGGGTGGCCAGGTCGCGGCGACGAAGGTCGGCGCTGCCCCGAAGAACCAGCTCCAGGCCTGGATCGAGCAGTCGATCTGAGCTCTATCTCTCAACCCCACTCCTCGCGGCGGCCGCCCTTCGGGCGGCCGTTTCGCCTTGATCCTGCCACGAGCTCCGCTGCATAGGAGGGGCCGTTTGGGGCCCCGAAGAGCTCCAGGGAGGATCGAATCTTGAGCATAGCGGATGTAAAGCCGGTGGCGGTGCCGGGGCAGGCCCGGACCATGCCGCGGTGGCTGCGGATGGGGGGATCGGCAGCACTGCAGATGCTCTTCGTCTATCTGCTGCTTCTCGCCGTCCACGCGTGGCTTGGCCGCTGGACGCCCGACTATCTCGACGGCCGCGACCTCTGGCATTTCTGGTTCACGCGCATGATCGTGCCCATGGCGATGCTGGGCGTTCTTGCCTCGGCGGCACGGCTTCTCCCCGCGGGCATCATGCTCGCCGCGGCCCTGCTGTTCATCGGCACGCTCTCCGCCATCAAGCGCGAATCGACCGGCGAGCCCTTCCAGGTGAGCGACCTCTTCCTCGCCGGACAGTCGGTTCACCTCTTCAGCTATGTTCAGTGGCACCACTGGCTGCTCGGCGCCGCGGTCATTCCCGCCTCGGTCTTCTATGTCTCCCGCCTGCGGCTTCGCTGGTGGAGTCTGCCGGTGGCGCTCGTCTTCCTGGGCCTGCTCTCCACCTACCGCATCGAGTGGGTCTCCAAATGGATCCACGACAATTCCTGGTGGATCGGGGTCGAGAACCTCACCTTCAGCCAGGCCGAGAGCGAGCGCATGAACGGACTTGCGACGCATCTCTATTTCTCCACCGCCGGTCTCCGCCTCAAGACCTTTGGCGAAGCCGAGGTGGCCCAGGCGCTCGACGCGCTGAAGGCGCCAGCCCCCGCCGCCGCGGTTGCTTCGGGCCCGGCACCCGATGTCTATCTCGTCCTCGGCGAGGCGTGGTGGCGCGACCCGCACGACAGCGCCTCACCGCTCGACCAGCTGAAGCAGGAGGGCTTCGCGGAGAGTTCCGTCGTCTCCCCCGTCTACGGCGGAACGACGCCCAATGCCGAGTTCGAAGCCCTGACCGCCATACCGGTGAAGAGCTTCCAGGCCGGCATCATCCCCTACCAGCACTATGTCCAGTACATAACGGACCAATCACGCGCCCTGCCGCGCCTCCTCGTCGAGCAGGGCTACAGCGCGGCCGCCTACCACAATTTCACGCGGCGCTTCTGGCTGCGCGACCAGATCTATCCCAAGCTCGGCTTCGGCCGCTTCCTCAGCATGGAAGAGATGATGCTCACTATCCAGCCCAATGACTGGCCGACCGACGAGGGGCTCTATCGCGCCGTGCTGGACAACGCCCGAAGCGGCGGCCGCAATCCCCAGTTCCACTTCATCGTCACCGTCGAAACCCACGGGCCTTACAAGAAGGCCGATTCCGACGCGGAAGGCCACAACGGCCTGGCCGATTACCGCGCCAGGCTGTCGAGCGCCGTGCGCTCGCTCGCCGCCTTCAAGAAGGAACTCGACGGCAGGGGAAAGCCCTATGTGCTCGTCCTTTTCGGCGATCACCTGCCGGGACTGCGCCGTCATCAGTGGACCAACGGCATGAAGTCCGAAACCGACCCGCGGCTGCGCCAGGTGCCGGTCCTGGTCGCCGGCAATGCGAAGGATCCGGCAGATTTCGCGGCGATGATCGCGAAACGGCCTCTCTATTGCCTGCCGCCGCTGCTGCTCGCCTGGACGGGGCAGCCCGTCACCGACCGCTACATGAACCATGCGGCCGAAAGGTGCCGCGACACCGATGCGCCGCGGCTCACGCCCGCCGAGGCGGTGATCCAGAACCAGCTGTTTTCGCGGCAGCCCCTGTAGCCGCTATTCCTCGTCGAACTTGCTGGCCACCAGCTGGGCCAGCGCCTCGAGGGCCGCCTCCGCCTCGGGACCTTTGGCCTCGAGCGAAATCGAGGTTCCCATCGCGGCGCCGAGCATCATGAGTCCCATGATGGAGGTGGCGGGCACTGACATGCCCTCCCGGCTCACCGTGATCTCGGCATTGAACCCCTCGGCGCACTTGACGAACTTGGCGGAGGCCCGCGCATGAAGGCCGCGCTGGTTCACGATCGCCAGTTCACGTGCCGCCACGGATGCCGCCCCCGTCACCGTCAGTCTCCCAGGATCTGGCTCGCCACGTTGATGTATTTGCGGCCGGCATCCTGCGCGGCGGTGGCGGCCTTGTCGAGCGGGTAGTCCTTTCGGATGCGGGCGAGCTTCACCAGCATGGGGAGGTTCAGTCCCGCCACGACCTCGACCTTGCCGATCTCCAGCAGCGAGATGGCGAGATTGGAAGGCGTGCCGCCGAACATGTCGGTGAGGATGATGACGCCCGCCCCGCCGTTGACGCGCGACACGGCGCCCGCGATGTCGGCCCGCCGGTTCTCCATGCGGTCGTCGGGGCCGATGGCGATGGTCTCGATCGCGCCTTGCGGCCCCACCACGTGCTCCAGTGCGGA
Organism: Aestuariivirga sp.; assembly: GCF_046294715.1. GTDB lineage: Bacteria > Pseudomonadota > Alphaproteobacteria > Rhizobiales > Aestuariivirgaceae > Aestuariivirga. The sequence continues at coordinate 276,057 of NZ_JBKBKI010000002.1, forward strand.
GAGGAACTCCTCGGCCAGTCTGCCGTGGGTGACCAGGACGAGTCCGATCATGGTGTCGATGAAACTCCGCGCTCGCGCCGTTTGAAGGAGGCGCACAATGCCCCCATCCCGTTTGCGATGCAATATGACATTAGAAGCGCCCGAAATGATCGAGCGCGGCACGGATTCGGGCCGGCGCCGAGGCCTGGGAGGGGTCGATCAGCACCAGTGGAATGGCTGCGCCGAGGATCTCCATGCGCGCCCGCGCGACGTCGGGCATGCGCTCGATCTCGGCTGCCGGCGTGAGCCGCACTGCGAGCCTGAGAACGGCCTCCTTCCGGGCCGGCAGCTCGGCAATGCCGAGTCCGCGGATCTCGAGCTTGCCGGAAAGCGCTGCGGGTGCGGAGGCGATGAGCGCCGTGCCGGCCCTTCGCACCGCCACCTGGTCGTCCGCCACAAGCATGGCTCGGCGCGAGACGGCAGAAAGCCCGAATCCTTCGCCATCGATCAGGCGCAGGGCGAGGTCGGACTTGCCGGAACCCGGATTGCCGAGGAGCAGCACCCCGTCCTCGCCGAGCGCCAGGCATGTGCCATGGATCAGCGCTTCCTCATGCATGTTGCGCTGCCGGGATTCGAACGGTGAAGCGTGCGCCGAGCACCGGCTTGTCGCCGTTCTGGTCTGCCTTGCCGTAACGGTTCTCGGCCCAGATGCGGCCGCGGTGGGCGTCCACGATCTGCTTCGAGATCGAAAGCCCCAGGCCGGAATTGGAGCCGAAGCTTCCCTCCGGCCGGTCGGTGTAGAAGCGTTCGAAGATGCGCTCGAGATTGTCCGGCCTGATGCCCGGGCCGCAATCCTCGACCCGGAACTCGACGTCAGGCCCAACCCGCCGCACCCGCACGGTGATCTTGCTGCCCGGCTTCGTGAAGGAGCGCGCGTTGTCCACCAGGTTGCGCACCACCTGGCCGAGCCGCGAATCATGCCCCACGACCTGGTAGGCCCGGGCGCGGTCCATGCCGGGCGGCGGCATGGCGAGCATCAGCTCCACCTCTGCCTGCTCGGGCTTGCGCGTGTCGTTGGCGTAGGACACGATCGATTGGAGGAGCTGCGAGAGGTCGAAGGCCTGAGCCTCGCCGCGGGCGAGCTCGGCATCGAGCCGCGAGGCGTCGGAGATGTCGGTGATGAGCCGGTCCAGCCGCTTCACGTCGTGCTTGACGATGTCGACCAGTCGCTCGCGCTGTTCCGCGGTCTTGGCATAGGCCAGCGTCTCGACGGCACTCCTGAGCGAGGTCAGCGGGTTCTTCAGCTCGTGGCTCACGTCGGCCGCGAAGGCCTCGATCGCCGCGATGCGGTTGTAGAGCGCGTTGGTCATGTCGCGCACCGCGCCCGAGAGATCGCCGATCTCGTCGCCGCGGCTCGAGAAGTCAGGGATCTCCACGCGCTTGTTGATGCCGCGCCGCACCCGCTCGGCAGCCGCGGCGAGCTTGCGCAGCGGCAGCGCGATGGTGGAGGCGAGGAGCAGCGAGAGCAGGATCGTCACCAATGCAACGAATGCGAAGGTCATCAGCACCACTTGGCGCTCGGCCCTCAGCACGTCGTCGATCTCGCCGCCCGTCGTCGACAGGACCAGCGCGCCAAGCACGGCGCGGAAGCGCTGCACCGGCACCGCGACGAGCACGATGATCTGGCCGCGGTCGTTGAGGCGCACCAGGCTCACCTTGGCGCCGTTCAGCGCTGCCGCCACTTCCGGGAAGTCCTTGCCGTTGTCGAGGCTGTATTCGATCTGCTTCGGATAGTCGTAGCTGAAGGTCCATGTCACCAGCCGGTTCCACAGCGACCGGAGGCTGAAGGACTCGCGCTCGGCGTCGAGTGGCGGCAGGTCGGACTGCACGATGTCGCCGCGCGAATAGAGAAAGCGGCTGTCGACGATCAGGTTGCCGTCCTTGTCGATGATCCGTGCACGCACCGTGGTGTTGGCGAGCAGGCGCTTCAGCACCGGGCCTGCGGTCTCGGGATCGATGGGGAAATCGAGTTCCGAGAACTGGTCGCCATAGGGCAGCAATTCTTCGCTGGAGTCGGCAAGCGAGTCAGGGTCGATCACGATCGAGCCGGTGTCGACAGTGGCGGAGCCGGCGACGGCCGCCGCGATGATCTGCGCCTGGGTGGTGAGGCTCTGCACCCGCGCGTCAATCAGGCCCTGGCGGAACTGGTTGAAATAGAGAATGCCGGTGACGAGCACGACGAGGCCGACGAGGTTGAGGAGCACGATGCGGCTGGTCAGCCGCCGCGGTCCCAGCCGGAACCAGCCCGGCTTCTGGGTCTGCACCTCCCTCGCCGCCGCCTCGCCGCTCTCTTCGGCTTCGGCACGGTCGGCGGGCTCGGGCGTCGTCACCTTGTCAAGCATGCCGGCTCAGGGCCCCCGTAAGGGGCCCCTCCTATTGCTCCTTGAAGCGGTAGCCCACCCCGTAGAGCGTTTCAATGGCGTCGAACTCGGCGTCGACGGCGTTGAACTTCTTGCGCAGCCGCTTGATGTGGCTGTCGATGGTGCGGTCGTCGACATAGACCTGGTCGTCATAGGCAGCGTCCATCAGCGCGTCGCGGCTCTTGACGATGCCGGGGCGCTGGGCAAGCGACTGCAGGATCAGGAACTCGGTGACGGTCAGCGTCACGGGCTTGCCGTCCCAGGCGCAGGAATGCCGGTCGGGGTCCATCGACAGCTTGCCGCGTTCGATCACCTTGGCGGCCTCCTGGGGGGTCGCCGCGGCGTCGCGGTTCACCGCCCGGCGCATCACCGCCTTCACGCGCTCGACGAGGAGGCGCTGCGAGAATGGCTTCTTGATGAAGTCGTCCGCACCCATCTTGAGGCCGAAGAGCTCGTCGATCTCGTCGTCCTTCGAGGTGAGGAAGATGACGGGCAGGTCGGATTTCTGGCGGATGCGGCGCAAGAGCTCCATCCCGTCCATGCGCGGCATCTTGATGTCGAAGATGGCCATGTCGGGCGGATTGTCCTGAAGGCCCTGCAGGGCCGCCGCGCCATCATTGTACTTCTGGACGCTGTAACCCTCGTTCTCGAGTGCCATGCCCACCGAAGTCAGAATGTTGCGGTCGTCGTCGACCAGGGCGATCGTCGGCATTTTCCTGTTCATCCTTCAACTATGTCCTTCGTTTGGCACTAGGGGCGGAACTGGAACAAAATGTGGCATAGATGATAGGTGCTTCCGGCTGCAATTGCGAGGTGTGATCATGAGTGAACGCAGAAGTTTTACCGCTGGGGAGGCGCGGAACCTGCTCCGCCGCGCCCGGACGGGCACGCTCGGCACCCTCAGCGGCGATGACGGCACGCCCTACGCCTCGCTGGTGAACGTCGCCACCGACGTCCGGGGTTATCCCGTCATCCTCGTTTCGACGCTCGCCTGGCACACGCGGAACCTCCTCGCCGATCCGCGCGCCAGCCTGATGGTGGCCGAGATTCCGGAGCAGGGCGATGCCCTGACCGGCCCGCGCGTTACCCTGATGGGCCGTTTCGCGCGGGTGGCGGACGAGCAGGTGAGGCGCCGCTACCTCGCGCGCCACCCCGCCGCCGCACTCTATGCGGAATTCGGCGATTTCTCGTTCTGGCGGCTGGAGCCGGACCGGGCTCACGCCGTCGCCGGTTTCGGGCGGATCGAGACGATCGGGGCGGATGAGATGTTCCCCTCAGCGGATGATATGGCCGCTCTCGAGGAAAGCGCCATTGCCCACATGAACGAGGATCACGACGAGGCGATCCAGCTCTATGCCGGGCGGTTCCTCGGGGCGACGCCGGGCGGCTGGAAAATCGCCGCCCTCGACCCCGACGGCGCCGATCTCCGTCGGGGAGAGGAGGTTCTCCGACTGAGTTTCCCTTTGCCCGTTTATGGGGCGGGAGATCTGAGAAGTCTGCTCGCCGGCCTCGCCGCCGACGCCAGAAAATAGTGTTTTATTTCATTCTATGATGTACGATACCGCAGAAAAATGAGGTAAACACAGCTTCAAATCATTTTCTCTCTTGCGGGACCTGACGCTGGGTCTCTAGTGTTGTGCTTTCCAGCTTCAGGAGCACTCCATGGACACAGCGACCGACGCCATCATCCGCGCCGAACTTGCCGATCTCGGCCTTGCCTGGGTGGACAGGATTTCCTGGAATGCCCCGGCAGCCGCCCTCTACCAGGAGGCGGTGGCGCGCGGTGAGGGGCTCGTGGCGGAAGGGGGCGGTCTCGTCGTGACAACCGGACAACACACCGGACGGAGCCCCAACGACAAGTTCGTCGTGCGCGATGCCACCACCGAAAAGACCATCTGGTGGGACAACAACAAGGCGATGAGCCGCGAGCATTTCGAGGCGTTGCGCAAGGACTTCATGGCGCATGCCCGGTTGAAGAACCTCTATGTGCAGGACCTGGCCGGCGGCGCCGATCGCGCCTACCAGCTCCCCACCCGCGTCGTCACCGAATTCGCCTGGCACGCGCTCTTCATCCAGCACCTTCTGATCGTGCCGGAGGACCGCACAGGCTTCTCGCCCCGCCTCACCATCCTCGACCTTCCCTCCTTCAAGGCCGATCCGGCGCGCCACGGCACCCGCAGCGAGACGGTGATCGCACTCGACCTCGCCAACGGCCTCGTCCTCATCGGCGGCACGCAGTATGCGGGCGAGATGAAGAAGTCGGTCTTCACCGTGCTGAACTACCTGCTGCCCGAAAAGGGCGTGATGCCCATGCACTGCTCGGCCAACATGGGACCGAAGGGCGACAGCGCGGTGTTCTTCGGCCTCTCCGGCACCGGCAAGACGACGCTGTCGGCAGACCCCTCGCGCACTCTCATCGGCGATGACGAGCATGGCTGGTCGGAGCACGGCCTCTTCAACTTCGAGGGCGGCTGCTACGCCAAGGTCATCAAGCTCTCGAGGGAGGCCGAGCCGCAGATCCATGCCACGACGGAGATGTGGGGCACCGTGCTCGAGAACGTGAAGATCGATCCCGAGACACGCCGGCTCGACCTGCATGACGGCTCGCTCACGGAGAACACCCGCTCGGCCTATCCGCTCGCAGCGATCCCCAATGCCAGCCGCACCGGCACGGCTCCCATCCCAAGAACCATCGTGATGCTCACGGCCGATGCCTTCGGCGTGCTGCCGCCCATTGCGAAGCTCACCCCCGCCCAGGCCATGTATCACTTCCTCTCGGGATACACCGCCAAGGTGGCCGGAACCGAGCGCGGCGTGACCGAGCCGCAGGCCACCTTCTCCACCTGCTTCGGCGCCCCGTTCATCCCGCGCGATCCTGCCGTCTACGGCAACCTGCTGCGCGAGCTCATCGCCAAGCACCAGGTTTCCTGCTGGCTGGTCAACACCGGCTGGACCGGCGGCGCCCATGGCGAGGGCCACCGCATGCCGATCAAGGTCACCCGCGCGCTGCTCAATGCCGCGCTCGAAGGCCGGCTCGAGCACGTGCAAATGCGCACCGACAGGAATTTCGGCTTCGCCGTGCCGGTGAGCGTCGACGGCATCGATCCGGCAATCCTCGAGCCGCGCGAGACCTGGGCCGACAAGCGCGCCTATGACGAGATGGCGAGGAAGCTCGTCGGCATGTTCGTCAAGAACTTCGCCCGCTTCGAGGCAATGGTGGACCCCGACGTGAGGGCTGCGAGCCCCGCAACCCAGGTCGCCGCGGAATAGGCCGGGCTCAGCTATTTGGCCCGGCCGGATGTTCGTTAGTAATTGCCGGATGAGGCGACGACGGGCGCCTCGTCCGCGTACTTGAGAAGTAGGTCCCCCCCACCCCGCAGCGTGATGACGCCGCCATTCTGACCCTTGATCGTGTAGGTGACGTTCACGCCCGGGTTCATTCTGACTTTCACATCCTTGCGCTTGATCCCCGACTCGAAGAACAGGACGTCGCTTGCCCCGTCGATAAGTTCGTAGATGATGTCGTTCCCATCGCCCCGGCGCCAGTGATAGGTGTCGGCACCAAACTCCCCTGCCAGAATGTCCCTGCTTATGCCGCCGACGATGGTATCATTGCCGAACCCGCCATAGATGGTGTCGCTACCCCAATCGCCCATCAGGTTGTCGTCTCCGTTTCCGCCGTCCAGTGTGTCATTCCCGGAAGCGCCCTTGCAGTAGTCGTTTCCTCCGCTGCCGGACAGGGAATCATTGCCCGCGCCGCCATACAGGCCATCGTTACCGGGGCCAGCCACGACGGTATCATTTCCGTCTTCTCCATAATAATCGTTCCCATAACCGTCCGAGGCGCCAACCTCCCTCCAGCTCAGGTAATCGTTGCCGTCGCCGCCATAAATTCGATCCAACCCAGTCGACGCCCAGATTGTGTCGTTCCCGCCGTAACCATAGATGTTGTTGCTGCCTTCATCACCGTAGAGAGTGTTGTCAGAGTCGTCGCCGCTGATCGTCGTCGGCCCTCCCCACGGGTCTTTTGGAACGGCAGTCGTGCCTTGCAGAAGCATGAGGTCACCCAGTGCCTGACCCTCACCAGCAATGTTCATCAAGAATTCGTGTTCGGTCATCGGTCCTCCCTGTGAATGACGCATCCACAAAGCTTGCGTCATCGATCAAGTATCCCGTTTCGCAACGCTTGACAACTTCTAATTGATAATTCCGCCCATAGACCACATGCGCCCTGGCAGCGTCACCCCCCATGCGAAGACACTGTTTGCACCAATTCAGTCGCCCAGCCGGTTCGATCATCGCGCGGCCGGTTGGGCCTCAGGATGGAACGTTCGACGTATCTCAAAGGTACACTCTCGAACCGAAATCGCGTCCAGCAAGAGAGCCATGGTGACGTTACGTCATAAAGTCAACGAGGGACGAGCTGTCGCTGCTGGTGAGGGTTCTCAGCCTCTGGGCTCGTGAGCCATGCAGATGCGACCTGAATCCTCCTGGGTGAGCGGATGTTCGAACAGCATGCAGAGATGCGGCCCGCCCGAGTCCTGCATGCGGCCCTTCTCGCGGAAGAAACGACAGGATGTGCAGAGCCCGAAGCTCGCCAGTCCCGCCCGTTCGAGCTCGCCGGCGAGAAGCGCGGAGAGGCCGCGGTGAAGCCGCCGACGCGTCTTGCCGCCGAGGTCCTGCGCCGCTGCCGCGACCTCCGCCCAGGGATCGCGCTTCAGCATCTCCTCTCCCTTGGGGGTGAGGCTCAGGCTCAAGGTTTTCCGGCCCCCGGCCCTCGCCGATTTTGAGATGTAGCCCTTCCGTTCCAACGCGATGATGGTCTGGGAGATTGTGCCTTTGGTAGCGCCGAGGTAGCGGGTGAGGGCTCCCGGTGAATTGGAGAAGCGGTTGGCGCGCGCGAGAAAGCGTAACGCCTCCCACTGCGCCGGATTGAGGCCGCCCTCGTGCTCGCGCGCGCGCATCACCCGCGCCAGCCGCTCCAGCGGCCAGACGATCATCCGCCCATCCGCCTCCTCTTCATCCTCGCCGGCCATGCGCCGCCCGTCCCCGTTCGCCGGGGGCATAGTTCCACAAACGCCGGTCCTCCGCGATGGGAAATTGAGGGCGGGCGGGGCTCATCCCCCAAGGTAGCTGGCGACGCTCTGCCGTTCCGCTTTCGAGATGTGTAGCCCGTGCTTCGTCCGGCGCTCCAGCACGTCCTCCGCCGTCAGTGCCCACTCGGCCCGCCGCAGATAGTCGATCTCGCACTGGTAGAGCAGGCCGCCGAAATGCTTCCCCAGGCCAGCCATGTCGCGGGCGCCGCCCAGCACCTGGGCCGTGCGGGTGCCGTAGAGTCTGGAATAGTGATACGCCAGGTTTTCCGGCAACCAGGCATGGGCACGGCGGAGGTCATGGAGGAAACTGTCGAAGTCGGCGTTCGGCATGTCGCCGCCGGGAAGCGGCGCACCCGCCGTCCACGGCGCCTTCATCCCCGGGAAGAAGGGCTTCAGCCGGTCGAGCGCGTGTTCGGCGAGCTTGCGGTAGGTGGTGATCTTGCCGCCGAAGACCGAGAGCATGGGCGGTTCGCCCGTCACGTCGAACACGTAGTCGCGCGTCACGGCGGAGGGGTTCGCGGCATTGTCGTCGTAAAGCGGGCGCACGCCGGAGAAGGCATGCACGATCGAGTCCTTGCCGATCGGCGTCTTGAGGTAGCGGTTCACCGCGGCGAGGAGGTAGTCGATCTCGCGCTCGTCGATCGCCACGTCTTCGGCGCGGCCTTCGTAAGGAATGTCGGTCGTGCCGATCAGCGCCATGTCTCCCTCATAGGGGTTGACGAAGATCACCCGCCTGTCGGTGTTCTGGAACAGATAGGCCTGCGGCCCATCCCAGAACTTCGGCACGACGATGTGGCTGCCCTTGACGAGACGCACGCGACGCGGCGAGTTGGAACCCGCGACACCGTTGATGACGTTCTCCACCCACGGTCCCGCTGCGTTGGCGATGGCCTTGGCGCGCACCCCCGATTTCGCGCCAGCCGCCGTTGTGAACTCCACCTCCCACGAGCCCTCCACCCGGCGTGCGGAGCTCGCGGCGGTGCGCGTCAGCACCGTTGCGCCGCGCTCCTTCGCGTCCACCGCATTGAGCGAGACGAGCCGCGCATCGTCCACCCAACAATCGGAATATTCGAAGGCCCGCGTGTATTCGCTGCGGATGGGCTTTCCTTCGGGATCGCGCGCGAGGTCGATGTTGCGGCAGCCGGGCAGCCTCTTGCGCCCGCCGAGATGATCGTAGAGGAACAGGCCGAGACGCACCAGCCAGGCCGGCCGCTGCTCGGGCGAATGCGGCAGCACGAAGCGCATGGGCCAGACGATGTGCGGTGCCGCTGCGAGCAGCACCTCGCGCTCGATCAGCGCCTCGCGCACGAGCCGGAACTCGTAATACTCGAGATAGCGCAAGCCGCCATGGATGAGCTTGCCGGAACGCGAGGAGGTGCCCTGTGCCAGATCGTCCTTCTCGCAGAGGATGACGGAGAGGCCGCGCCCCGCCGCATCGCGCGCGATGCCGGCGCCGTTGATGCCGCCCCCGATGACGACGAGATCGACCGGCTTCAGCTCCTGCATGCGGGATGTTCCGTCAGCACCTGTTGAGCGCGGGCTCGCCCGCCAGATAACGGCGCACTTCCTCCGCCGCGAGTCCCGCGGCATAGCTCACCGTCTTCACCGAGGCGCCCGCGATGTGCGGCGTCAGCGTCACGTTGGGGAGATCGAGGAAGCGGTTTCCGGGAGGCACGGGCTCGACGTCGAAGGTCTCGAGCATGGCACCCCGGAGGCGGCCGGTAGAGAGCGCCTCGTAGAGGTCGTCGTAGTTGACGAGGGGACCCCGCGCCGTGTTGATGAGGTAGGCGCCCTGCTTCATCTGTTCGAGCGTGTCACGATTGATCATCTTCGCCGTTTCAGGCGTCACCCGCGGATGCAGCGAGACGACGTCCGACTCGGCAAGGACGCGTTCGAGGGAGCATTGGATCACGCCGTCGTTGTGGTCTTCCGCCGTGAGCTGCACGTAAGGGTCGCTCACCAGGATGCGGCAGCCGAAGACCTTGAGCAGCTTCACGACGCGCCGGCCCACCTCGCCATAGCCGATGAGGCCGACCGTCATCTCCGAGAGTTCCTGCCCCGCGAGATCGGCACGGTAGAGATCGCCCCGCCACTCGCCGCGGCGCAGCGCATCGTGCCCGCGGGTGATGTTGCGGGTCTCGGCGAGGATGGCGCCGATGGTGAACTCGGCCACTGCCGAGGCATTGCGGCCAGGCGTGTTGACGACCGTGATGCCCCTGTCGCGCGCCGCCTTCATGTCGATGTTGACCGGCCCCCCGCGCGACACCGCGACGAACTTGAGCCGCGGCAGCCGGTCCATGATCGAGGCCGACAGCGGTGCGAGCTGGGTGACGAGGATCTCGGCATCGCCCGTGAGCGCCACCACCTCTTCCGCCGTTCCCATGTATTCCTTGAGCCCGTCCATGCCTTTGACCGCATAGCCATGCTCCATCGGCTCGTCGGGCCAGGGCATGTCATGGCTGCGGATCTCGATCTCGAACAGGCGGCAGCGCTCGCGCAGCGCCTCCTCGAACATGGCGGAGAGCATGAACCGGTCACCGATGACGGAGATCTTACGAAGCACGATTGGCCACCATGGCGCGCCACAGCGGGCGCATTGTCTCGCGGGTTTGCTTGTAGATGCCGAAGGCGCCGTCATAGAGGCGTCTCAGCCGGGGATCGGGCTCGGTGATGCCGCCGAGCAGCGGGTCGACCCAGTGGGCGGCGCAGGCGTCCATGTCCGGGTAGAGCTTCTGCTGCACGGCGGCCATCATGGCCGCGCCGGCCGCACCCGCTTCCTCGCGCGAAACGCTCCTCACCCGCGCGTCGAGCGCGCTTGCCAGCATCACCCGCAACGCCTTCGAGCGCGCCGCCCCGCCGGTGACGCGCACCTCGCGCGGGATCGCGCCCATCGCCGAGTAGCAGTCACGGGAGGCGAAGCACAGCCCCTCGAAAACGGCGCGCATGAGATCGGCGAAGCCCATGCCAAGCTCGAGGCCGGAGAACATGGCGCGCGCGGCGGGCTCCATCACCGGCCCCCGCTCGCCCGCCTGAGAAATATACGGGTGGAAGAGCGCCCGCGCCGGTTCAGCCGCGCCGGTACAGAAAGCGCACGGCGCGGGGGAGCCGCCTTCGCCAGAACGCCTCGGTGTGCTCGCCGTCGGGGTCGGGCCGCCACCACAGCTGCCGGCGTCCGTAGCCGCGCGCGGCGAGGCGCCTGGCCATCTCGGCCGCCGGCGGGAGCATGCGGCCCTCGGCCTCGCGGCCGCCGCAGTCGAGGTACACGCGGGAGATCGGCGGCGTCGGCTGCGCGGCGATCCAGTCGAAGACGGCGAAGTTGCCCACCCAGAACGCCGGCGAGAGGCAGAGCGCGCCCCCGAACGCGTGCGGATGGCGGAAGTGGCCGTACAGCGCGAGGGAGCCGCCCCAGGAGGCTCCCCCGAGCGCGGCGCCGAGGGCGCCCGGCAGGATCGGGTAACGCGCGCGGGTCGCGGGGATCAGCCCGTGCACGATCCAGTCGAGGAAGCGGTCGGCTTCCCCGGCGCGGCCCTCCATCGCCCAGGGGACGAGCTCCTCCTGCCGTCGCGCGGGATCGTGCGGGATGGCGAAGACGATGGGCGCCACGTAGCGGGCGGGATCGAGCCGGTCGAGCGCGGTGTGCAGGTGCCAGCCGCCGGAGAAGGTGCCCTCGTCGCCGAAGGCGTTCTGGCCGTCGAACACGTACAGCGCCGGGCGCGGCACGTCGGGCCGGAAGTCGGGCGGCAGGTACACGCGCACCGCGCGCGGCGCGAAACCCATCGGCGCGTGCGGGCCGAACCACTCGAAGCGGCCGGGCTGGGGCGGGCGGTACGACATCGCCCGCATCCTAGTGCGTCCGTTCGGAGTCCGGCAGGCGCTCCTCGCGAACCGGCCGCCACAGCTCCGCGCGCGGCAGCTCGCGCGCGCCGCCGTCGTTCAGCAGCGCCAGCACGTTGCCTTCCACCGTGGCGGCGATGTCCTCGAGCGGCAGGTGGCTGAGGTTGCGCTTCGAGAACGGGTTCTCGAGCTCGGCGGCAATCTGATCGATCGCCAGCAGCGCGTAGGAGACGAACAGCGTCACGATCGCGGGCAGCCACCACGCGTCACCCGCCACCGCCACCGGCAGGCCGAGCAGGTACAGCAGGATGAAGCGCCGCAGCTTGATGGTGTGGATGCGCGGCAGCGGCGTCTTCAGGATGCGCTCGCAGCCGCCGATGTGGTCGATGAGCATGGCGCGCTCCCGCTCGGCCGAGTGGAACGCCAGCGGCTCCATCGCTCCGCGCTGCAGCGCCTCCCGGAGCATCGCCGCGATGCGCTGCGAGACGAACGTCGGCATGTGCTGCACGCGCGCCAGCGGACCGCGCAGCTCTTCGGGCAGCAGCGGCTCGATGGGCCCGAGCTCACGCGAGCCGCGCAGGCTCTCGCGGCAGACGTGCGGGAAGGTGGCGACCAGCGCGGCGAAGCGGCGGCGCCACGCCGGATCGCGCGGGCCGTAGGTGAGCCCCGCGATGGCGAGGTTGCGCGACTGGTTGACGATGCCGCCCCAGAGCTTGCGCGCCTCCCACCACCGCTCGTAGCCGCCGTTCGTACGCAGCACCAGCAGCAGGGCGAGGAAGGCGCCGGTCCACTGCACCGGCCCCGACTCGAGGCCGCGCCAGGCGTGCAGGTCGTGCACGAGACCGACCGCCGCCGCGTAGAGCGTGAAGCCCAGCACGCGGGGCATGACCACG
>NZ_JBKBKI010000003.1:0-202857 GCF_046294715.1 Aestuariivirga sp.
AGGATGGCGGATTTTTTGGATGCCGCGCGCGAGGGCCTGGGCAGAACAGGGCTCGACGTGCCGGAGGTTTCGACCGGCGGTTCGCCCGACATGTGGAAGGACGAAGGCCTCGCCCACGTCAGCGAATACCGCGCCGGAACCTACATCTATTTCGACCGCATGCAGGTGGCCGCGGGTTCGGCAGCACCGGAGGATTGCGCGCTGAGCGTGCTCGCCACCGTGGTGAGCGTGCCCACGGGCGAGCGCGCCATGATCGACGCCGGCTCCAAGGCCCTGACCAGCGATCTCCTGGGCCTCGAAGGTTATGGCGAGGTGCGCGCGCTCTCGGGTGCACGCGTCTACAACATGTCGGAGGAGCATGGATTCCTCGACATTTCCAGGCTCAACGACAAGCCCAAGGTGGGCGATCTCGTCCGCATCACGCCCAACCACGTCTGCCCTGTCACCAATCTCTACGACAAGGTGGTGTTCGTGAGGGGTAACGAGGTGCTGGGCGCGGTGAAGGTGGATGCGCGGGGAACGGTGCAGTGAGACCGGTGCCGAGGCGCAGCCATTATCCGGGCAGAAAGCGCGCCTTCGCCTCCTGCACCGCGCGGGTGATCGCGGAATAGACTTCGGCCACGCGGCGCGTGTCGTGGGTGTCGGGGTGCGACATCAGCCAGTAGGTGCGGGTGAAGCGCAGCTCAGGGAGCAGCCGCCGGAGCTCGGGGTATTCGAGTGCCGCATAATCGTGCAGGATGCCGATGCCGTGGCCGGCCCTGACCGCCTCCATCTGGGCCACCACGCTGCCGCACTCGTAGTGGCGCTTCATGCGGCGGCCGAGTTCCGCCGCATAATCAAGTGCGCGCGAATAGACGAAATCCTCGACATGGGTGACGAAGAGATGACCTTCGAGGTCCTCCTCCGAGGCGACAGGCCCGTGCCGGTCCAGATAGGAGGCGGCGGCATAGACGCTGAGCGAGTAGTCGGTGAGCTTCCGCACGATGAGGCGGCCCTGCTTCGGCCGGTCCAGCGTCACGACGATATCGGCCTCCCGGCGGGAGAGCGAGAAGGTGCGCGGCAGGGGCACGAGCTGGATGGTGAGGTCAGGGTGCCGTTCGGCAAGGCTCCCCAGGGTGCGCGAGAGGAAGTAGTTGCCCAGCCCATCGGGTGCCCCGACGCGTACCGTGCCGGTGAGCGCCTCGGTGGCGCCGGAGATGCGTGTGCCGGCCTGGAGAAGCTCGGACTCCACCTTCTCGGCACTTCGCATCAGGACCTCGCCAGCGGGCGTCAGGAGACAGCCATTGGTCTGGCGTTCCACCAGGGTGGCGCCGAGTTCCTCCTCCAGAGCGCTCAATTGCCGGCCAACAGTGGCGTGGTTGAGCCCCAGCGTCCGGGCCGCGCCCAGGATCTGGCCGGAACGCGCGACGGCAAGGAAGATGCGGATGCGGTCCCAATCCATGATCGTACGTTAATTTCTGCACATCGAAAACGCAATGTTGTTCATTGCTGTGCGAAATTGGAAGGCGCATAGGAACCCATCAAATTCAGGAGGACTCCCATGCCCAAGACCATCCCCCATTACATCGGCGGCCGCGAAGTGGCCGGCAAGGGCCGCACATCGGCCGTCTTCAACCCGGCGACCGGCGAACAGACCGGCTCCGTCTGCCTTGCCTCCACGGCCGACGTGAACGAGGCGGTCGCCGTGGCGAAGAAGGCCTTCGTCGAATGGGCGGGCACCACGCCGCTCCGGCGCGCGCGCATCCTCAACAAGTTCCTGCGCATCCTCGAGGAGCGCACGGACGAACTCGCCGCCGTCATCACCTCCGAGCACGGCAAGGTGCTCTCGGACGCCAAGGGGGAAATCCAGCGCGGCATGGAAGTCGTCGAATTCGCCACCGCCGCGCCGCAGCTCCTCAAGGGCGAGGTGACTGAAAACGTCGGCACGCGCGTCGACAGCCATTCGCTGCGCCAGCCGCTGGGCGTCGTCGCCGGAATCACGCCGTTCAACTTCCCGGCCATGGTGCCGATGTGGATGTTCCCGGTGGCGCTCGCAGCCGGCAACTGCTTCGTGCTGAAGCCTTCCGAGCGCGATCCCTCCGCCTCGCTGCTTCTCGCGAAGTGGCTCGAGGAAGCGGGACTGCCGCCCGGCGTGTTCAACGTCGTGCACGGCGACAAGGAGGCGGTCGACGCCATCCTCCATTCGCCGGACATCTCGGCTGTGAGCTTCGTCGGATCCACGCCGATTGCCCGCTACATCTACGAGACCGCCGCCCGCACGGGCAAGCGCTGCCAGGCGCTGGGCGGCGCCAAGAACCACATGATCATCATGCCGGATGCCGACATGGACCAGGCGGTCGATGCGCTCATGGGTGCGGCCTATGGCTCCGCCGGCGAGCGCTGCATGGCGATCTCGGTTGCCGTGCCGATCGGCGAGAAGACGGCGGACGCGCTGATCGCCAAGCTCGAACCAAAGGTGCGCGCGCTCAAGGTGGGCCCCGGCACGGACCCGGAGGCCGAGATGGGCCCGCTGGTGACGAAGCAGCACTTCGAAAAGGTGAAGGGCTACATCGACGCCGGGGTGGCCGAAGGCGCCAAGCTCGTGGTGGACGGCCGCCCGCTCAGGCTCCAGGGCTACGAAAACGGTTATTTCCTCGGCGGCACGCTGTTCGACAACGTGACGCCGGAGATGAAGATCTACAGGGAAGAGATCTTCGGCCCCGTGCTTTCGGTGGTGCGCGCCGGTGACTATGGCCAGGCCGCCAAGATGATCAACGAGCACGAATACGGCAACGGCACCGCCATCTTCACGCGTGACGGCGATGCGGCGCGCGAGTTCGCGCACCAGATCCAGGTGGGCATGGTGGGCATCAACGTGCCGATCCCGGTGCCGATGGCCTTCCATTCCTTCGGCGGCTGGAAGTCCTCGCTGTTCGGCGATCATCACATGCACGGGCCGGAGGGCATCCGCTTCTACACGCGGCTCAAGACCATAACCTCGCGCTGGCCGACCGGCATCCGCGCGGGTGCGGATTTCGTCATGCCGACGATGAAGTAAGCCATCTCCTTTTCTCGGCTTCGGCGGGAGAAGGAGAAGAAAGCAGAACGGCCGCCCTTTCGGGCGGCCGTTCCCGTTCCTGCCGGAGCTGTTACTTGCTCGCGAGATAATCGACCGGAATGGCTTCCGAAATCGTCCACTCGTCCACAACCTTCGGCTTGCCGCCCTCGACGGCGGTGATCAGGTAGCGGCCCTTGTTCTGGTGATGGAGCTCGGAGGTGAAGGTGCGCGGGCCGAAGAGCGTCGGCTCGTCCTTCATCTTCTCGAGTTCGGCCACCACGGCCGCGGCTTCAGTGGTTCCGGCGCGTTCCACGGCCTTGGCCCAGACGTCGATCATGACGTAGCCCGGATAGACATACTGGCTCGAGGGATCGCCGCCCGTCATCTCCTTGTACTTGGCGTTGAACTCGTTGACCTTCGGGTTCGGATCATCGCCGTGGACGGAGCCTTGGTCCGGCACGAAGAAGTTGGAGAGATCCGGCACGGCCGAGAGCCAGTAGCTGCCGGACATGCCCGAGCCGTTGAGGATCATCGAGTTGATGCCGGCGGCGCGGAGCTGCTTCACGGCGGAAACGCCGCCCGGCATCATGGTGCAGAGCATGATGGCGTCCGGCTCCTCGGGCAGGCTCTTGATGCGGGTGATCTGCGCGGCGATCGAAGCGTCGTCGTTCTTGAACGTGTCCTCGCCGACCAGCTTGGCGTCAGCCAGCTTCGGCAGCATCCAGTCGAAGCCGTCGCAGATGCCCTTGTTGTACTCGGTCCAGGTGTCGAGCAGGCGGTAGAAGGTCCGCGCGTTCTTCTTGTTATAGGCCCATTCCGCCATGGTGGCACCCTGCACGGCCGCAAGCACCGAGGCCGAGAAGGAGTTGGGGCCCACACCCTGGATGCCGGCCTTGATCGACTCGGCGCAGAGGAAGAACGAGACCTTTCCGGCCCCTTCCGCCGCAAGCGCCGCCGGGGCGCCGAAGTCATAGTCGCAGGACACGACGACGAGGTCGGCGCCCTTGTCGATCACCTCGAGGCCGGCCTTGGCGCCCTCGGCGCGGTCGGTCTTCGTGTCGGCCGCGACGATCTCGATCTGCTTGCCAAGAAGGCCGCCCGCCTTGTTGATCTCGTCGATGCGGATGCGCGCGGCGTCTTCCGCCGGCTTGTCATAGGCTTGCATGAAGCCCGATTGCGCAGTGGCGAAGCCCACCACGATCTTCTCGTCGTCGGCCATTGCCGCCGGCGCTGCGAGCATCAGCGCGCCGAGCGCCGCGCCCAAACCAAGTTTCAGGTAACTCTTCATGACGTCCTCCGTTGAAGTTTTATGCAGTCTTCCTGTCCGCCGCGGCAGAGGCCCTGCCCGCGGCGGAAAGCTTCCTCGACGGCCAGACGAGCTCCCGGTTTCCCGTTAGCCCCGACGGCCGGTACATCAGGATCACGATCATCACGGCGCCGATGGCGATTTCCTGCACGCCGAGCGGCAGGTTGACGGAAGCGGAGCCGAGGTCGACGCCCTTCTCCAGCCAGCGAAGGACCTGGATGATGATCGACAGCACGACCACGCCCAGCACCGCGCCCGAGAGCGAATTCATGCCGCCGACGACGAGCATCGAAAGCGTGATGAAGGTGAGGCCGAGATAGAAGGTGTCCGGCGTGACCACGCCCACGGAATGGGCGAAGAGCGCGCCGCCCAGGCCCATGATGGCGCCCGAGATCACGAAGGCGATGAGCCGCTCGCGCGGAATGTCGACTCCCGACGCGGCTGCCGCCGTCGCCTCGTCGCGGGCCGCGCGCAGGGCCAGGCCGGAGCGGGAGATCGAATGGGCATAGGCCGCAAGAACCACCAGGACGGCACAAAGGAAATAGGGCCAGACCACGCGCACGATGGGAATGCCGACGACGGAGCTCTGCGCGCCGGTGACGCTGTCCCAGTTGGAATAGACCTGGATGATGACGGCCAGCATGGCGAAGGTGGCGATCGAGGCCGCGATGCCGGAGAGCCGCATCAGCACCTTGCCGAAGACATAGGCCGCGAGCGCGGCGAAGATGGTGGCCGCGACGAGGCCCCAGCCATAGTGCAGCTTGGCATTCAGCACGATGTCCGGCAGGCCCTTGAGCTTGGCTTTCTTGATGGCCGGCAGCATGGTGAGCCAGGCCGTCATGTAGGCTCCGAGGCAGGTGAAGCCGATGTGGCCGAAACTGATGACGCCGGAATTGCCGATGAACACGTAGAGCCCGACGACCAGCACCACCCGGATGAAGATCTCGATGATGGTCTGGTTGAACGGCCCGGAACCCACGGCGAGCGCTGCCAGCGCCAGAACCGCGAGGATGGCGATGAGGATGACGGGCGTCGACCAGGTGCGTGCGAGGATGGTGGGACGTTCGCTCATGCCCTAGACCCTCTGCTTCGCGGCCTTGGCGGAGAACAGGCCGTTCGGCCGCCAGATCAGCATGACGATCACGGCGCCATAGACGAATGCATCGCGGAAGGGCCGCGCATCGGGCGGCAGCACCACCTGCATGAGAACGGTGGCCGCGCCGATGAGATAGCCCGCGAGCACCGCTCCGGGAAGACTTCCCAGCCCGCCGATGACCGTGGCCACGAATGCAACGAGCATCAGGTTCGCACCCATCTGGATGTCGACGGTACCCGTCTGCGTGACGAGGATGAGGCCGATGGCGGCGGCGAGCATGCCGCTCACCGCAAAGGCGAGCATGATCACCCGGTTCGCCCTCACCCCCAGCATGCGCGCCATGGTGAAGTTCTCCGCCGCGGCGCGCATTTCGAGGCCGAACCGCGTGTAGCGGAGAAAGGTGGTGAGGGCGAGAAGGATGGCGATGGTCACGCCGATGGTGATGACCTGGAGCGGGGGGATTCGCGCGCCGAAGATCTCGATCTGCTGGGTGAGGTGCGACCACAGGTCGATCGACTTCGGGCGGCTCGAATAGAGCATCAGCAGGAAATACTTGATGACGAACCCCAGCGCGAAGGAGGCAATCATCATCGTGGCGGGATTGGCATTGCGGAAGCGGCGGAACACCACGATCTCGGAGAGCACCGAGAGCCCCGCACCGATGGCAAGCACGAGCGGCACCAGCAGGATCGTCGGCAGCTTGCCGAGGAATACGATGGCCGCAGCATCGATCGACGGCCACAGCAGGGCGAAGACGCAGAAGGCGATGTAGTCGCCGTGAGCGAAATTCACGAGGCGCATCACGCCGAAGATCAGCGCGATGCCGAGTGCCCCCAGCGCATAGAGGCTGCCGAGGCTCAGCGCATCGAAGAGGACCTGCAGCGCCGCCGTCATCTCAGTGTTCCCCATAGCCGAAATAGGCCTGGCGCAGCGCCTCGCCCTTCACGAGCTCGCGCGCATCGCCCTCGAGCGCCACCTCGCCCGAGCGCATCAGCACCATGCGGCCGCCGGTGAGGCTCGCCCGCGTGGCGCTCTGCTCCACGATGAGCAGCGTCAGGCCGCGGCTGTCGCGCAGGCGGATCAGCGTGGCGTAGACATCGTCGATGACCTTCGGGGCAAGCCCCAGCGAAGGCTCGTCGATGGCGATGAGCTTCGGCCCCGCCATCAGCGCCCGGCCGATCACCAGCATCTGCTGCTGGCCGCCCGAGAGCACGCCGGCCTGCTGGTCCTTCCGCTCCTTCAGAATGGGAAACACCGCATAGACCTGCTCCAGGTCACGCGCCGCCTGGTCACGGTCGGCGCGCATGCCGGTGCCGAGGCGCAGGTTCTCCTCGATGGTGAGCGCCCCGAACACCTCGCGGCCCTCCGGCACCATGGAAAATCCAAGGCGGGCGATGTCTTCCGGCGCCTTGCCGGCAATGTGCTGGCCGGCGAACTCGATGAAACCCTCGCGCGGGGTCACCACGCCTGCGATGGCGCGGAGCAGCGTCGACTTGCCGGCGCCGTTCGGGCCGGTGACGAACAGCGTCTCGCCCTCGTTCACCCTGATGCTGGCGCGGCGCAGGGCGGTGAGCTGGCCGTAGCGGACCGAGACGTTCTCGACGGAGAGCAAGCTCACAGCACCGCTCCTTCCGCTTCGGCCTGGGTGCCCATGTAGGCATGGCGCACCTTCTCGCTGGCCTTGATCGCGGCGGGCGGCCCCACTTCGATGATCTCGCCCGAGTCCAGCACGTGGATGTGGTCGCAGATGTTGAGAACGAGGCCGATGTTGTGCTCGATCAGCAGCACACCGCACCTCACCTCGGCGATGATGCGGCGGATGAGGCTGGCGAGATCGCTCGCCTCCTCCGCCGACATGCCGGCTGCGGGCTCGTCCAGCAGCAGGTAGCGGGGCTCCAGCATCAGTGCCCGGCCGATCGCCACGCGGCGCTCATCCGTATAGGGCAGTCCACCCGCCAGTCGCTCGGCGAGGTGCGGGATGCCGATCCAGTCCAGCATCGCATCTGCCTTCTTCGCGGCCTCGCGGCGGGAGAGCCCGAGGCCAACGCCCGTCACTTCCAGATTGTCGAGCACCGAAAGATCGGAGAACAGCCTCCCGGACTGGAAGGTCCGGGCGATGCCCTTCTGCCGCACGCGGTACGGCGGAACGCCGGCGATGTCTTCGCCGTCGAGCGTCACGCCGCCGGCCGTCGGCTTCTGGAAGCCGGTCAGCACGTTGACCAGCGTCGTCTTGCCGGCACCATTGGGGCCGATGAGGCCCGTCACCCTTTCGCGCGGCACGTCGAGCGTCACGTTCGAGAGGGCCCGCAGCCCCTCGAAGGACACCGACACGCCGATGGCTGAAAGTGACTGGCCCATGACCCTCCGCTACGTCTTCTTCCGGGTGATGACGTAAGACCCGCTGGCGTCGAGCAATGCCTTCCATCCCGGCTCGATCACGATGGTCGTCGTCACCTCCTCGATGATGGCAGGCCCGGCGATGCTAGCACCCGCGCCCAGCTTCGCGCCATCGTAGATCGGGGTGCGCGTGCCCTTGCCGGAAGCCTCGAAAATGGCGCGGCGATGGCCCTTCAGCGCCTTCGCGGCGGTGCCGCCGCGGGCGAACTTCGGGGCCTTGGGCTTGTCGATCCGGCCGTAGAGCGTCGACTCGATGTTCACCACCTCCACCGCATTGTGGCGCTCGGAATAGGTATAGAGCTCCTCGTGGCGGCGGTGGAAGGCATCCTTCACCTTCTCGATCGTCTTCTCGTTGATCGGGAAGGTGCCGATGTCCACCGTGCATTCATGCACCTGGCCGACGTAGCGCATGTCGAGGCTGCGCTTGATGTCGATCTGGGAGGCCTTGAAGCCGTCGCTCTTCAGGTGCTTCACCCCCTCCGACTCGATTTCGCCGAAGAGTCTGTCGATGCGCTTGAAGGCGGCGGCATTGTCGAGGCGCAACGGTGCCGTGGCCATGTAGTTGTATTTGACGTCGGAGATGATCTGGCCGAAGGCGCAGAGGCCCGAAGCGAGCTTCGGCAGGATGATGGTGTCAATCCCCATCTCGCGCGCCAGTGCCGTGATGTGCGCCGCGGTGGCGCCGCCCGCACCCACCAGCACGAAGTCGCGCGGGTCGTAGCCGCGCTCCACCGAGACGCGGCGGATGCCGTTCACCATGTTGTTGTTGACGATGGTGTACATGCCGTAGGCCGCGCGCTCGACCGAGATGCCGAGCGGATCCGCCACCTTGCGAAGGGCCTTGCGCGCCCTTTCCATGTCGAGCGGCAGCTTGCCGCCGAGCAGGCCGTCGGGGTTGAGATAGCCCAGCACGAGATTGGCGTCCGAGGTCGTGGGCTCGGTCCCGCCCTGGCCGTAGCAGGCAGGCCCCGGCTCGGAACCCGCCGATTGCGGGCCGACCTGGATGAGCCCGAGCGAGTCGATCCAGCCGATCGATCCGCCCCCTGCCCCCAGCGTCTCCACCTGGATCATCGGCACGCCGATCCTGTAGCGCAGGAAGTCGATGTTCTTGTTGAGGTTGGTCTGCCCGTCCTTGGTCAGCGTGATGTCGAAGGAGGTGCCGCCCATGTCGACCGTGATCACGTTCTTCTTCTTGAACGGAGCGGAAACATAGAGGCCGGCCTGCGGCGCCGAGGCGGGGCCGGAGTTGATGGCGTAGACGGAGCGGTCGGTCATCGCCTGGCCGATGGCGAGGCCGCCGTTGGACTGGAAGTAGCGCACCGGCTGCTTTGCTCCCAGCGAGCGGAAGTATTCGTCGACGGCGCGCACGTATTTCCGCATCACCGGTGCCAGATAGGCGTTCACCACCGCGGTCGAGGTGCGGGTATATTCGCGCACCTGCGGATAAAGCTCGGAGCCGACCGTGAGGATTACGCCCGGCAGCATCTTGCGCACGATCTCGGCGGCGCGCCGCTCATGGGCCGGGTTCAGCACAGACCAGACGAAGGAGATGGCCACCGTCTCCACCCCCTCCTTGCGGAAGAGCTCGCAGGCGTCGCGAACGTCCGCCTCCTCAATGGGCGTGCGGATCGAGCCGTCGGAGATGACGCGTTCGCGCACGCCCTTGCGGAGGTAGCGCGGCACCAGCATGGTCGCGGCTGGATATTCGGGATCGTAGCGGTAGCCGTCCTCCTTGTGGCCGTTGCGGATCTCGATCGAGTCCTCATGGCCCGCGGTGCAGATGAGGCCCGTCTTGCCGCCCCTGTGGGTGATCAGCGCGTTGAGGCCCACGGTGGTGCCGTTGATGCAGAGATCGCAATCCGACACGAGTTCCGAAGGGCTGATGCCGAAATCATCGGCGATGAGCTTCAAGCCGTTCTCGATGGCCTTGGTGGGGTCGGAGGGCGTCGAGAGCGCCTTGAAGAGCCGGACGTCGCCCGTGTCGCGGTTGGCCACCACGAAATCCGTGAAGGTGCCGCCCGCGTCGATGCCGAGACGATAGGTGGTGCGCATGTGCTGTCCCTCCCCCTTCACGCCGCCGACCTGAGCCGGCTGGTGGCGGTCATGTCGACTTCGAGGGTTTCGGGATCGGCGATCACCACGCCGTAGTCCTCCTTCGCGCCGCGCACCGAGACGAGGCCGTTCTTCACGTCCCACACGACCTTCTCTATCGGCCGCTCATAGGGGTTGCCGTAGCCGCCGCCGCCCGGGTTCATGTTGGTGACGGTCTCACCCGGCTTGATCGTCTCCATGATGTTGGTGCGCTTGAGATCTTCCTTGCCGCCGCGCTTCAGCACGACGCGGCCGACCTTGGAGTCGACCTCCTTCGAGGCGGCACCCGCGGCACCCATGGCGGGAATGCGCCGGCCCTCGCCGAAACCGATGCAGAGCATCTCCTTGTCGAGGGGCTCCACCTCCCAGGCGGTTCCGGAGCCGCCGCGGAACTTGCCGGCACCGCCCGAGTCCGTCATCAGCGAATATTTGTGGATGATGATGGGGTAGGAATATTCGAGGAGCTCCACGTCGCCCGAGGTCAGCGCGCCGAAGCAGCATTCGGGGCCGACCGCATGCCAGCCATCCTGCTGCGGCGTGGCGCCGCCGCCGGAGATGATGGTGGCGAGCACCATGGTGACGAATTCCTCGTTGGTGCGAGAATCCCAGCCAGCGATGTTGAGGCCGTTGGCATGCCCCCAGCTTGCTGCCACCTTCGACGGCATGGCCTTCTCGAAGGCCAGCCGCACCGCGTCCGTCAGCGTTTCCATGGGCGTCGTGGTGCAGTTCATGTGGGGAGCGGGTTCTGCCGCGTTGCAGATCGTGCCCTTCGGCCCGAAATCGACGGAGACGCAGCGGTAGAGGCCCTCGTTGTAGGGGGGTGGCAGGGCCGCGAACATCATCAGTCCGAGATAGACGCCGGAATGCGAGTTTCCTTCGTAGGAGTTGATGAAATAGGGAATCTGCGGCGGAGACGAGATGGCGATGTGGCAGCGGTCGCCCTTGATCGTCACCTTGGCCTTGATCTCGAAGTCGCCGAAGCCGTGGCCGGCGTCCTCCAGGATGGCGACGCCCTCGTAGGTGCCGTCCGGCACCGACTTGATGAGCGAGCGCATGTGCCGGTCGGCCATGTCGAGGAGCTCGTTGATGCAGGCGTCGACCGTCTTCTCGCCGTACTTGTCGAGCATGGCGACGAGATTGCGCTCGCCCACCTGGCAGGCGCCGATCAGCGCGTTGAAGTCGCCCTCCTGGTCACGCCTGGCCCGCATGTTGGTGAGAATCATGTTGATCACGTCATGGCGGGGCTTGCCGCGGTCCCAGATCTTCACCGGCGGGATGCGCAGGCACTCGGCGTAGATTTCCTTGGCGTTCGGATTATAGCCGGCGGGTACGGGGCCGCCGATGTCGGTGAGGTGGCCCTTGCAGACCGTCCAATAGACGAGCCTGCCCTTGTAGAAGACCGGCTTGTACATGCAGGTGTCGATGGCGTGGCTGCCGCCGAAGGCCGGATCGTTGTGGAGGATGAGGTCGCCCTCGTGGATGTCGCCCTCGAAGAACCTGGCGACCGACTTCATGGCAGGAATGAGCGAGCCCAGGTGAATGGGGATGTCCTGCCCCTGCAGGATCATCTCGGGCCTCGCGTTGAAGAGCGCGGTCGAATAGTCGTGCGCCAGGTTGAACACCGAGGAGCGCGCCGTCTTCTCGAGCGAGAGCGTCATCTCGCGCTGGGTCGTCTCCAGTACGCCGCGCACGACGGAGAGGGTGATGGGATCGACCTTGGGCTTCTTCTGCTTCTGCCGGGGAGCGGTCTTGGCTTTCATGCTGTCCTCGCTGTTGCCGAGGGCACAGACGCGCGCGCATGAGGGACCGGGCCCCGTTCGAGCCTGCTCCTCCCCTTCGCGGTGTCTTGCGCACCTTTTCGAGCCTGGACGTTAGGCGCAGTGAAGCGGCTCCGTCTTTGCGGTGTAAGCACCGTCATTTGACTGCGGGCGCACTCGGGCCGGAACGGGTTGCAAGCGGAGGTTCGTCTCATTAAGCTCAAAATCCCCCACGGGATGCGCCCATGAAGACGACCATCACCACGTCCGAAACGCCTGCCCAGGACCGCAGCCGGCACTGGCACGATGCCATAGCCAAGGCGTATTTCCCCCTCGATCTGCAGTTCCGCACGCCCGAGCGCTTCTCGGGCGACCTCACGCTCTGGTCGCTTGGCACTGTCTCGCTGTCGCGCCTTGCCTCCGACGCTCTGCAGTACCGGCGCCTGCCCCAGCATTTCCGCGCGGAGCGGGAGGAGCATTTCCTCGTCACCGTGCCGGCGCGCTCGGAGGTGTTCTTCTCCCAGTGCGGCAAGGACGTGCGCTGCAATCCCGGCGGCTTCATCCTGGAGCGCAGCCACGAGCCCTACGAGTTCAGCCATGCCGAGGCGGCCGATCTCTGGGTGCTGAAGGTCGAGGCCAAGGCGCTGGGCGGGCGCATCCGCCAGCCGGACCGTTTCTGCTCGCTGCAGTTCAACGCGGCCGATGGCGCGGGCGGACTGTTCACCGATATGCTGCACCTGATCCCCAACCGCTTCGACGCGATGAGTGCCGAAACGCGCGCCACGGTGGGAAACCAGCTGATCGATCTCCTTGTGCTCGCCCTCAAGGCTGACGAGCGCACGCTCACCACCGGGAATTCCACGGTGCGCGAGGCGCATCTCACCCGGATCGAGGCATTCGTGCGCCGGCACATGGGCGAGCCCGACCTCGGCCCCGAGGCGATCGCCCGCGGCTGCGGCATCTCCACCCGCTACCTGCACGAACTCTTCCGCGACACGAACCAGACGCTCGGCAGCTGGATCAGGGATCAGCGCCTCGAAGCCTGCCGCGAAGCCCTGCGCGACCCGTCGAACCGCCAGACGGTGGCCGAGATCGCCTATCGCTGGGGCTTCAACGACCAGGCTCAGTTCTCGCGGGCCTTCAAGGCGCATGTCGGTGTTCCGCCCAAGGAATACCGCGAGCAGGCGCGCATGATGCTCGCTGCCCGCGGCTGATCCCATCAGCGCTTCGCCCGCTTCCAGGCGGAGGCGAGAAGCAGGGTGCCGAGCGCCAGCTTCAGCGCTTCCGCCGGAAGGAAGGGCAGCACCCCGGCGGCGAACGCCTGCTTGGGCCCGATCAGCATCGCCAGCCAGGCCGTGCCGAGGGCGAAGATCAGGACATTGCCCATGAGCAACATGACGAAGGCCGAGCCGAGCTTCCGGCCATCGCCCATGTCTGCGAGATAGCCCGTCAGCAGGGCAGCGGCCAGAAAGCCGGCGAGATAACCTCCCGTGGGACCCGCCATGTAGGCCAGCCCGGCGCCGGTGGCGAAGACCGGCAGGCCGACCGCGCCGAGCGCCAGCCACGCCAGCACGGTTGCGCCCCCGAGCCTCGCGCCGGCCGTGGCGCCGATCAGCAGCACGGCGAGCGTCTGGAGCGTCATCGGCACCGGCCAGAAGGGCACCTGCACCTTCGAGGCGAGCGTCAGCAGGACGACGCCGAGGCCCACCAGCACCGCCTTGTGCAGTGCCTGCGACCGGGGCCAGACCGAAGAAAGAAGATTTCCGTTCATGGGTTTCCTCCTCAGAGTGATGCCTTGATCCTGTCGTAGAGTTTCGCCTGGTCCTTGCGGGCCTTCAGCGCTTCGGACATCGTCACTTCGACGAAGCGGGCGGGCGTGTGGGGCTGCAGCTGCCCGATCAGGTCCATGTCGGCGGAGATCACGGTGCCGACCATGAAATAGCCCCCACCCGAGACCGCATCGCGGTGAAGCACGATGGGCTCCGTGCCGCCCGGCACCTGGATCGAGCCGTAGGGATAGCAGGCATCGACGATGTTGGACGGGTCCGAGCCCGCGCCGAAGGGCTGCTCGCGCGGCACGAACTCGAGCGGCTTGCCGCCCCGGAAGCGATAGCCGATGCGGTCCGCCTCGGGCGCCACCTTCCACACGTCCTCGAAGAACCGCTTGCCTGCGGCCGCGGTGATGCGGTGCCAATAGAGGCCCGGCAGCATGCGGAGCTCCGCCGGAGAGCCGTTCGGGCGGCGCAGCTTCTCGGCCACGCTGCGGCCTTCCTTCGCCGCCCTGCCCTTGCCCACCGGCAGCCTGTCTCCCGCCTCGAGCTTGCGGCCCTTGAAGCCGCCCAATGCGCCCAGCGTGTAGGTGGAGCGCGAGCCGAGCACCACCGGCACGTCGATGCCGCCCGAGATGGCGATATAGGCGCGCGCGCCCTTCTTGAGGAAATCGAAGGAGAGCGTCTGGCCCTTCTTCACCTTGAAGGAGGTCCATGTCTCGCGCAGATCGCCGTTGACGCGGGGCGGAAGCTCGGCGCCAGTGACGGCGACGGTGGCATCTTCCGTGAACTGAAGTTCGGGGCCCATGAACACGGCCTCGAGAACGGCAGCTCCTTCCTTGTTGCCGACGAGCAGGTTCGCGGCCTTCAGCGCCAGCCTGTCCATGCCGCCCGAGAGCGGAATGCCGATGTGATAGTAGCCGGGGCGGCCCAGGTCCTGCACCGTGGTGGAGAGGCCGGGCTTGATGACTTTAACGGCCATTGAGCACCCCCATCAGCTTGGCGTTGTAGCCGTCCATGTCCTTCTGGAACTCGCGCAGGTCGAAGGTCACGTCCTTCATGCGGAGATTGAAGCGGCCTTTCTCCACGGCGGCGACCGTCGCGTCATACTCCTCGCGGTCGATGGGTTTCCATTTCACGATGTCGCCGGGGCGGAACAGGCACATGAAATCCTTCAGGTGCTTGATCTTCTGGTTCGGGTCGTAGATCGGCACCGGCGTGATTCCGAACATCTGGTAGCCGCCGGCGCCGCGCACCGAATAGATGCAGCCGAAGCAGCCGCCGTGGCCCACGGTGAGCTTGGGCGTGTCGGTGCGGGGTCGCAGGTACTTGGGCGACTGGATCTGACGTTCGCGGTCCACCATCTGGTAGAGGAACGGAAGCCCGGCGACGAAGCCCACCATGGAGACGAACCATGGGGCACCCGAATGCGCTTTGATGAAGCCGTCCACACCGTCGAGGTTGTTGATGCGCGCGGTATACTCGATGTCGGTCGATGACGGGTCCTGGTGGCGCTCACGGAATCGCATCAGCGTTTCGTGCGTCCACGGATCGTTGTAGTAGACGGGAATCTCGATGATGCGCGACTTGATGACAGGCTTGGCCTTGGCCGCCGCCTTCTCGATCGCCTTCAGCTCCTTCAGCATGTCGGACGGCTTGATCACGTCCGGATCGAACTTCACCTGGAAGGAAGCGTTGGCCGGGCAGATCTCGGTCACGCCCTTGATCCTGGCTTTCCTCGTCGCCGTCGCCATCGACAGCGATTTGAAGAAGGCTTCGAGAGACATCTCCTCGTCGCATTCGACGAAGATGTGCTCGTCGCCTCCGTATGAATACCTCGTCTTCATGTAAGCGCCATCCTCCCTCACGTCTTGAGTCTGTGGGCATTGGCCTCGAGCCAGGGCTCGAGCCAGCGCGTGTGGAACCTTGCCTCGCGCACGTTCCCGTTCTCCGCCAGGAGCTGGTGCAGCGGCTTGGTCGTCGCCAGCCCGCCAACCTCCAGCTCATCGAGCGCCCTCGCCATGCGGGCAATCGCCTTTTCGCGCGTCTCGTCCCAGACGATGAGCTTGCCAAGCAGCGAATCGTAGAAGGGCGGCACCTGGTAGCCCTGGTAAAGCATGGTGTCGAAGCGCGTGCCGGGCCCTCCGGGAACCCGCAGCGAAGTGACGGTGCCGGGTGCGGGCATGAAGTTCTTCGCCGGGTCCTCGGCGTTGATGCGCACCTCGATGGCGTGGCCGCTCATCCTCACCTGGTCCTGCCTAACGCGCAGCGGTTCGCCCCCGGCGATGCGGATCATCTCGCGCACGAGGTCGATGCCGGTGATCATTTCCGTCACCGGGTGCTCCACCTGGATGCGGGTGTTCATCTCGATGAAGTAGAAGTGATGCGTCTCGTCGTCATAGAGATATTCGAGCGTGCCGGCGCCACGGTAGTTCACGGCTTCCGCCAGCGCCACGGCGGAGGCGCAGAGCTTCTGGCGCACATGGTCCGGCAGCACGGCGGAGGGCGCTTCCTCCCACACCTTCTGGCGCCGGCGCTGCAGCGAGCACTCGCGCTCGAAGCAGTGGATGGCGCGCTTGCCGTCGCCCAGCACCTGCACCTCGATGTGGCGCGCCTTCTCGATCACCTTCTCGATGTAGAGCCCGCCGTCGCCGAAGGCCGCCTTGGCCTCGGCCGCCGCCTGCGGCATCAGCGTCTCGAATTCCGCCATGTCATGGGCGATGCGGATGCCGCGGCCGCCGCCGCCCGCCGCCGCCTTGATCATCACCGGAAAGCCGATGGCGAGTGCGATGTTCTTTGCATGGTCCGGATCGTCCACCCGCCCATCCGAGCCCGGCACCACGGGAACGCCTGCCGATTCCGCAGCGACACGGGCCGCGACCTTGTCGCCCATGACGCGGATCGAATCGCCCTTCGGCCCGACGAAGACGAGACCGGCTTCTTCCACCGCATCGGCGAAGGCGGCATTCTCGGCAAGGAAGCCATAGCCGGGGTGAACGGCGTCAGCCCCGGTCTCCTTCGCCGCCTTCAGGATGTTCTCGATGTTGAGATAGGATTTGGCGGCATGCGGGGGGCCGATGTTCACCGCCTCGTCCGCCATCTTCACGGCGAGCGACTCGGCGTCGGCCGCCGAATGCACCTGAACCGTGCGTATGCCCAGCTCCCGCGCCGCGCGGATGATGCGCACCGCGATCTCGCCGCGGTTGGCGATGAGGAGCTTGCGGATGGACATCCTCAGCCGATCTCCGCCAAGGCCTGCCCGGCCATCACCGGCTCCTCGTTGTCCGCCAGGAACCTGATCTTTCCGGCGGCATCCGCCTTGACCTCGTTGAAGGACTTCATCACCTCGATCAGCCCCACGACCTCGCCCTTGGCGACGCTGTCGCCGTCCTGTTTGTAGGGCGGCTTGTCGGGGGCGGGCCTCCGGTAGAAGGTTCCGGGAAGGGGTGAGAGAAGCTGGGCCATTGTCTGTCCTCGTCTGTCTGGAATTCAGGCGGCGTCGATATAGGGCTTCACGGTCTCGCGCACGGCGCTGGCGATTGCCACCGCGTTGGGCGTGTCCGAGTGGACGCAGATCGCATCGGCGCGGACGTCGACGTCCTTGCCGCCGACGCCCCTGACCTTGCCCTCGCGGATGGCGCGCAGGCAGAGGGCGGCGGCATGGGCGGGGTCCTTCGCCTCGTGCTCGCGGGTGATGATCAGGGAGCCGTCGTCGCGGTAGTCGAGATCGGCATAGAATTCGGCGATGAAACGGTGGCCGCGGGCGGTGTAGACCTTCTCGTGGAAAGTGTTGATCATGCCCATCAGAGGCACCTTGAAGACATCCGCCGCGTCGCACACCGCATGCGCGATCTCCTCCATGCGCGCCGCCATGCCGTAGAGCGAGCCGTGCGGCTTGATGTGGTTGAGGCTCATGCCTTCCGCCTCGAGGAAGCCCTTCAGCGCCCCCACCTGGTAGATGATGCAGTTGGCGAGCTCCTCGCGGCCGATCTTCATCTCGCGGCGCCCGAAGCCCTGGAGATCCGGCAAGGAGGGATGCGCCCCCACCTTCACGCCGTGCCGCTTGGCGAGCTGCACGGTGGTGCGCATGTGGTTGAAATCAGAGGCGTGGAAGCCGCAGGCCACGTTGGCCACGTCGATGAGCGGCATCAGCCCGGCGTCGTCGCCCATCCGGTAGAGGCCGAACGCCTCACCCATGTCACAGTTGATGACCGTCACCCTGCAACCTCCCTCATTCCCTGCGCTTAAGCGCCATCTTGAGGAGAAGATTGCGGGACATCGGAAATATTGTAAAATCAGAAAAACTGTATCGGGGTATCGAAAAAACAGATATGGCCCTCTCCATCAAGCAGGTGCGCTATTTCATCGCCACGGCGGACGCGGGCCAGGTGAGCCAGGCGGCGATGGCCCTCAATGTTTCCCAGTCCGCCGTCACCGCGGCCATCAAGCAACTGGAGGAGGACGTGGGCGTGGCCCTGTTCAAGCGGCTGCCCAGCGGGGTTTCCCTCACGGCCGAGGGGGCGCGCTTCCTGCAGCATGCCCGCAACATCATGGCGGCCGTCAATGCCGCCCAGCATGCGCCCCTGACGGAGGACACGGCGATCAGCGGCACGGTGCGGATCGGCGTGTCCTACACGGTGGCGGGATATTTCCTGCCGCGGCATTATACACGCTTCGCGCGCAGTTATCCGCGGCTGCGGGCCGAACTCTACGAACTGCCGCGCAACGCCATCGAAAGCGGGTTGAAGGATGGCTCCCTCGATCTCGCGGTGATGCTCGTGTCCAACCTGCAGGACCGCAAGCGGCTGGCCTACGAGACGCTGATCCGGTCGCGCCGGAGGCTGTGGCTTCCGGTGGAGCACAGGCTGCTCGCCGCCGAGGCGATCACGCTCGAGGACATTGCGGCCGAGCCCTACGTGATGCTCACCGTGGACGAGGCGAACCAGACGGCGGCGCGCTACTGGAAGCCGACGGGGCTCCGGCCCAACACGATCTTCACCACCTCCTCGGTCGAGGCGGTGCGCTCGATGGTGGCGGACGGGATGGGCGTCACCATCCTTTCCGACATGGTGTACCGGCCGTGGTCGCTCGAGGGCCAGAGGATCGAACTGCGCAACGTCGTGGCGGACATCCCGACGATGGACGTCGGCCTCGCCTGGAACCACACGCGGCCGCAGGGGCCCGCGGCGCGCACCTTCCACGAGTTCATGAGCCTGTCCTTCGGCGGGGCGGGAAGCTCGGTCTAGCGCCGCAAGCGGGGCTCGGCTAGTTTCGCCGCCCAAACTTCGTTCGGGGGACGGCATGAGCATCGGAGTCGGCATCATCGGGGCGGGCGTCATGGGCGCGGACCATGCCCGCATCATCGCGCGGCAGGTGGCGGGTGCCCATCTGGTGGCGATTTCGGATGCCGACGAGGACCGCGCCCGGGCAATTGCTGCGGAGACGGGTGCGAAGCGCGCGGTGAACGACCCACTCGGCGTCATCGCCGATCCCGAAGTCGGGGCCGTGCTCATCGCCTCGCCCGACTCGACCCATGCCGACTTCACCATCGCCTGCATCAGGGCCGGAAAGCCGGTGCTGTGCGAAAAGCCGCTCGCGCCCACAGCGGCCGAGGGAATGCGGGTGATCGATGCCGAGCTATCGGCAGGCCTCCGCCTCGTGCAGCTCGGCTTCATGCGCCGTTTCGACCCCGGCTACACGGAGATGAAGGGCCTGCTCGAGTCCGGGCGCTATGGCGAGGCGCTCGCCTTCCACTGCGTTCACCGCAACGCCACGGCGCCCGCCTATTTCGATTCCGTTGCCGCCATCGTCAATTCCTGCGTCCATGAGGTGGACATAGCCCGCCACGTGCTCTCCGCCGAGCTGTCATCGGTGCGGGTGTTCAGGGCGAAGAAATCGAAGCTCGCCCATTTCGATGATCCGATGCTCGTCGTCTTCGAGACCGACAAGGGCCAGCTCGTCGACGTGGAGCTCTTCCTCAACGCGCAATATGGATATGACGTGAAGGGCGAGCTCATCTGCGAAACCGGCACCATCTCGTTCGGCCCGGCGCTCAACACGGAGGTGCGGAGTTCCGGCGTGACGGCGACGGGCCTCGCGGCCGACTGGCGCCCGCGCTTTTCCGCCGCCTACCGCATCCAGAACCAGGCGTGGATCGAGTCGATCACGGGCGGCAGCCCCGTGGGCTCCTCCGCCTGGGACGGCTACGTGGCGACGACGGTGACGGACGCCGGGGTGAGATCGCTCAAGACCGGCGAGACGGTTGCCATCGCCTATGAGAAGAGGCCTCTGCTCTACACATAGAGGCCTTTCCCGGGATGGTGCGCCGGAGTGATCACGGCAGATTATCCCGCAGGAAGATGTCGATCCTGATCCGCTCTTGGCTCTCGATCAGCGGCACGTTGTCGGCCTTGGCGATCAAGACGCGGATGGCGCTTCTCACCTCGTGGCCCGGATCCTGGTTGATCACCGCGTCGATGGTGCCGCGGATCAGCGCCTTGCGGTTGGTGTCGGAAAGGTCATGCGCGAGGAGAACGACGTCCCTGGCGCGGCCCGCGGCCTCCAGCGCCGATACGATGCCCTTGGTGCCGCCGCCGACGTTGTAGAGCCCCAGGAGGTCCGGATGCTCGGCCAGAAGCTGTGCCGTCATCTCCTCGAGCTTGCGCCAGTCGTCGCGCGACTCGCGCACCGGCAGCACCTGGAGATTGGGATATTCATGCGCCAGCACCTGCTCGAAGCCGAACTGGCGCTCGATGTGGTCGCGCAAGGCCAGCGAGCCGGCGATGAGCCCCACCTTGCCCGAGAGGCCCCTGAGGAACCGGCCCATCAGGCTCGCCGCGGTGCGCCCGGCCGATGAATTGTCGATCCCGGCATAGTGAACGCGCTTGGAGCCCGGCACGTCCGAGACGAGCGTCACCACGGTGACGCCGCGTGCCGCAAGCGCATTGATCGCCTCGCGCACCGCCGGGTGGTCGAGGGCGGCCACCGCCACGCCGTCATGCACGTCGCCGATCGAATCGAGGGTGGAGGCGAGGAGTTCGCCATCGAAGACATCGACGCGCTTCACCGTGATCGCCACGCGCTCGCCCGCCATGCGCTCCGCCATGGTGCGCACTTCCTCGTTAATGCGCTCCCAGAAATCGCCCGCCCGGTCCGGCAGCACGAAGCAGAAACGGTATTCGCGGGAGCGCGCCAGCCGCGCCGCGATGCGGTCCGGCTGGTAGTTCAGGTCCCTGATGGCGCTTTCGACCTTGCCGACGGTGACGCTCCTCACTCCGGGCCGGCGGTTCAGCACCCGGTCCACGGTCGCAACGCTCACGCCCGCCACGCGGGCCACATCCTGTATCGTCACCTTCGCCATGAGGGGATTGATAGAGTGACGCTGCAGTTTCTGCAATACGGCCATCAATTCCCGGATGCGAATGCCTCTTGAAAGCGCCCTGCCCTGGCCCTAGGGGATGCCCATGACAAGGCAGGCAAAACTCGCCGCGGACATTGGCGGCACCTTCACGGACATCGTGCTCGAAGACGGGCGCAAGCGCTGGAGCGGCAAGGTCCTCACCACCACCCAAGCGCCGGAACTGGGCGTGATCGAGGGCATCAGGCTCGTTCTCGCAGAGTCGGGACTGGCGGCGAAGGATATCGCCGTCTTCATCCACGGCACGACGCTCGCCACCAACGCGCTGATCGAGCGCAAGGGTGCGAAGACGGCCTTCATCACCACCCAGGGCTTCCGCGACATCGTGGAACAGGGCTACGAGAAGCGCTTCGACCATTACGACCTGATGATCGACCGCCCGGTGCCGCTGGTGCCGCGCACGCTGAGGCTCGAGGTGAAGGAACGCCTCTCGGCGGATGGCGAGGTGCTCGTGCCGCTCGAGGAAAGCGCCATCGCGGCCCTGGCGCAGAAGATCATTGCGGAGAAGGTGACCTCCGTCGCCATCGGCTTCCTCCACGCCTATGCGCATGACCGGCACGAAAAGCGGGTGCGCGAGCTGCTGGCGAAGCGTCTCCCCGAGCAGGTCACCATCTGCATCTCCTCCGAGGTTGCCCCCGAAATCCGCGAATACGAACGCTTCTCGACGACCATCGCCAATGCCTATGTGCGGCCGCTGATGGCGAGCTATCTCTACCGCCTGCGCGACGGGCTGAAGGAGATGGAGCTCGACGCGCCGCTCTTTCTCATGATGTCGGGCGGCGGGCTGACGACGCTCGAAACGGCCGCGCGCTTTCCGATCCGGCTCGTCGAGTCCGGCCCCGCCGGCGGCGCGATCCTGGCAAGCGAGATCGCGGCGGAGTGCGGTCTGCCCGAGGTGCTCTCCTTCGACATGGGCGGCACCACCGCCAAGATCTGCCTGCTGAGCAATGGCGAGCCCGAGCGCGCCCGCAAGTTCGAGATCGCCCGCGCCTACCGCGACATGAAGGGCTCGGGCATCCCCGTCCGCATCCCGGTGATCGAGATGGTGGAGATCGGCGCAGGCGGAGGCTCCATCGCGCGCGTCGACAGGCTGTCGCGCATCACCGTCGGCCCCGACAGCGCCGGCTCCACGCCCGGCCCGGTGTGCTACGGCCGCGGCGGCAGCGAGCCCGCGGTGACGGACGCCAACCTGGCGCTCGGCAAGATCGATCCTGCCTATTTCGCCGGCGGCAAGATCGCGCTGGACGAGGCGGCGGCGAGGGCCGCGCTCCAGAAGAACATCGGCGAGAAGCTTGGCCTGAAGGATTTCTGGCCCGCCGCCGGCGTCACCGAGATCGTCGAGGAGAACATGGCGAACGCCGCACGCGTGCATGCGATCGAGCGGGGGCGCGACATCGCCTCCTGCACCATGATCGCCTTCGGCGGCGGCGCACCGCTCCATGCCTGCCGGCTGGCGGAAAAGGTGGGGGTTCACACCGTCATCGTGCCGCGCGGCGCGGGCGTGGGCTCGGCTATCGGTTTTCTCCGGGCACCCGTCGCATACGAGATCACCCGGAGCGCGGTCGTCTCGCTCGAGGAGTTCGACGCAGCCCGCGTCAACGCGCTCATCTCCTCCATGACGGCGGATGCGCGCGCCGTGGTGGAGCCAGCGCTCGGGCGGAGGAAGCCCGACATCCACATCATCGCCGACTGCCGCTACATCGGCCAGGGCCACGAAATCCGCGTCAGCGTGCCGGTGAAGACGCTCGCGAAATCCGACGGCGCGAAGCTCAAGGCGGAGTTCGAGCGGCTCTATGAGCAGGTCTACGGCCTCAGGATTCCGCACCAGGAGGCGGAGGCGATCACCTGGTCGGTCACCGTCTCCTCGCCGGCGATCAAGCCGAAGCGCGCCGCGAAGGCCGCGAAGAAGCCGCCGCCGAAGCCGCGCTCGAAGCGCACGGTTTATGATCCGGCGCTCGGCCGGCAAGTGCAAGTCCCCGTCTACTGGCGCTTCGACATGAAGCCGGGTGCCGCCGTCAAGGGCCCGGCGATCATCGCGGAGGACGAGACCTCCACCATCGTCGGCGCCAACTTCAAGGCCTCGGTCAATTCCCTCGGTTACATCGTTCTGGAGCGCACGCGATGAGCAGGAACGCACTCGCCGCCATCCGCACGCAGGTCATGTGGAACCGCCTGATCGCGGTGGTCGAGGAGCAGGCGCAATCCCTTCTCCGCACCGCCTTCGGCACCATCACCCGCGAGGCGGGCGATCTCTCCGCCGGCGTCTACGACACGCAAGGCAACATGATCGCGCAGGCGATGACGGGCACGCCCGGCCACGTCAACACCATGGCCACCGCGGTTGCGCACTTCTTCAGGCACTATCCGCAATCCACCATGAAGCCGGGTGACGTCTTCATCACCAACGATCCATGGCTCGGCACCGGGCATCTCTTCGACTACGTGATGATGACGCCGGTGTTCCTGGGCCGGAAGCTCGTGGCCTTCTTCGCCTCGACCTGCCACGTGATCGACGTGGGCGGCGTCGGCATGTCCGCCAAGGCCAATTCCTCCTACGAGGAGGGAACCCTCATTCCGCACCTCAAGATCCGCAAGGAGGGAAAGCTCAACGAGGAGCTGCTCTCCATCATCCTCGCCAATTCGCGCGCACCCGTTGAGGTGAAGGGCGACGTCCTCTCGCTCATCAGCGCCAACGACACGGGGGCCCGCCGCCTCATCGACATGATGAAGGAGTTCCGGCTCACCTCGCTCGACGCGCTGGCGAAGCACATCCTCACCAAGTCCGAGAAGGGTGCGCGAGAGGCGATCAAGGCGCTGCCCGAGGGCGAGTGGGCTTACGAGATGCCGCTCGACGGCTATGAGCGCGAGCTGGTGCTGAAGTCGAAGCTGACGATCCGGAACGGCAAGATCACGGTGGATTTCTCCGGCTCATCCCCCGCCTCGCTGTTCGGCATCAATTCGCCGCGCACCTACACGCACGCCTATGCGGTGTTCGGGCTGAAGGCGGTGATCGCGCCGCACGTGCCGAACAACATCGGCTCCCTCTCCTGCTTCGACCTCGTGACCGAGCCCGGCACCATCGTGGACCCGATCCGCCCCTCGCCGGTAACGGCGCGCCACGTGATCGGCCAGATGCTGGCCGACAGCGTGTTCGGCTGCCTCGCCCAGGCGCTGCCCGGCACGGTGCAGGCGGAGAGCGCGGGGCCGATCTGGATCCTGTCGCTTTACTCCGCGCACGGACGGGTTCCGCCGGAGCAGACGGCGAAGGCAAAGCCCTTCGCGGTGATCAACATGGGGCTCGGCGGCATCGGCGGCCGGCCCGGCAAGGACGGGCTCGCCACCACCGCCTTCCCTTCTGGCGTGGGCACGATCCCCGTCGAAGTGACGGAGACGCAGTGCCCGCTCTATTTCAAGCGCAAGCATTACCTTGCGGATTCGGGCGGCGCGGGGCAGTGGCGCGGCGGCGCCTCGCAGCTGATCGAGATCGCCAACCGCGAAGATGCGCCCTTCGCCATTTCGGCAGCCACCTTCGACCGCACCATCCATCCAGCACGGGG
Organism: Aestuariivirga sp.; assembly: GCF_046294715.1. Taxonomy (GTDB): domain Bacteria; phylum Pseudomonadota; class Alphaproteobacteria; order Rhizobiales; family Aestuariivirgaceae; genus Aestuariivirga. The sequence continues at coordinate 24,428 of NZ_JBKBKI010000003.1, forward strand.
CCGCGAAGGCGGCCTTCCGGGCTGCCCCGGCGAGGCGGCCCGGGGTTCGGGGGAGAAGCTGCCGGACAAGGGCATTCACATCATCGCCAAGGGTGACAGCCTGGTGCTCAAGCTTCCCGGGGGCGGCGGCTTCGGCCCACCCGACAAGCGCGACCGCGAGGCGCTGGAAGCCGACATCGCCGCGGGGCTCGTTTCGGCCGAAGCGGCCCGGCGCGACTACGGTTTCGAGGGCGAGTAGGAAGGGGCCCTCACCCGCCTTTCGGCCACCCTCTCCCATGGCTCACGCCACGGGAGAGGGAGAAAGCAGAACTCACAGCTTCTTCAGCCCCGCCTCGATCTGCTCGCGGCGGGCTTCGAGGAAGGGCGGCAGCGAGAGCGTGGTGCCGAGCTTGTCCATCGGCTCATCGGTTGCGAAGCCCGGCGCGTCGGTGGCGAGTTCGAACAAGACGCCGTTCGGCTCACGGAAATAGAGGCTCCTGAACCAGAAGCGGTCCACCGGGCCGGAGTTCGGCACGCGCATGGTGCGCAGCCTTTCGGCCCAGGCGTCATAATCCGCATACGGAATGTTGAAGGCGACGTGATGCACGCCACCGGCACCCTGCTGGGCGGGCGGCAGCGCGGGATCCACCGTCACGTGGAGTTCGCCCACGGCGCCGGGCGCTGCCATTCTGTAGACGTGGGTGCCGGAGAAGCTCCCCGTCGGCACCATGTTCATGAGATTCGTCAGCACCATGTCGGTGTGGCGGATGTCGGGAACGCTCATGGTGATCGGGCCGAGGCCGCGGATCTGATGTTCTGACGGAACCGGGCTCTTCTCCCAGGAATGGGCCTCGCCCTCGCCGTCGGCGACGAGCGCCAGGCGCTGGCCTTCGTGATCCTCGAAGGCGAGCGTGGGCCGGCCGGCCTGTTCGCCGATCTTTTCCTGCTTCACGCTCAGCATCGTGAAGCGGTGCTGCCACCAGGAAAGCGACGCCTCGCTTGCCACCCGGAAACCGGTGCGCGTCACCGCGTGCGTCCCCCGCCGCTCGCGGCCCACCGGCCAATCGAAAAACGTGATGTCGGTGCCCGGTGAGCCCACGCCGTCGGCATAGAACAGGTGATAGGCGGAGGTGTCGTCCTGGTTCACCGTCTTCTTGACCAGGCGCAGCCCCAGCGTCTCGGTGTAGAACTTGTGGTTTCCGGGGGCGTCGGCGGTGACGGCGGTGAGGTGGTGGAAGCCCTTGAGGTTCATGGCGGCTCTCTCCGTTGCGAAACCCGCATATCGGCCTTCCCGCCGGAGAATTCAATAGTGTAATTGGAGTTGTTACGGAAACCGCGGATAGCGCATGTCATCCCGGCGGAGAGAGGCGGAGTTCACCCGCCCTGGATGCGCGGAAGAAGATAGATCTCGGCCCCTTGCGGCAGTTCGGCCTGCCAGTTGTCGCGGTAGATCTTGCCGTTGATCGACACGGCCACCCCACGGGCGATGTGGGGGGCCATGCCGGGATAGGTCTCCTCGAGCTTGCGGAACAGCTCGCGGATGGTCTTCGCCTCGATCTGAACGACGGACGCTCCGTCCGCTGCCGGACGGAGCGCCCCCCAAAGGTGGATGTCGGCCAAATCAGGCCTGCCTTCAGGCTTTCTGCGCCGCCTCGAGCGCCTTGAGGACGCGCGGCGGCGACATCGGCACGTGGGTCATGCGGACGCCGAAGGCATTCGACATGGCGTTGGCGATGGCCGCGAGCGGCGGAACGATCGAGGTTTCGCCCACGCCGCGCACACCGTAGGGGTGGTTGGGGTTGGGGATCTCGAGGATCTGCGTGTCGATCATCGGCAGGTCCGAGCACACCGGGATGCGGTAGTCGAGGAAGCCCGGGTTCTGGAGCCGCCCGTCCTTGCCGTAGATGTACTCCTCGTTGAGCGCCCAGCCGATGCCCTGCGCGGCACCGCCCTGGTACTGGCCTTCCACATAGGTCGGGTGAACGGCCTTGCCGGCATCCTGAATGACCGTGTAGCGCACGATCTTCGAGCGGCCGGTCTCGGGATCGACCTCGACGTCGCAGATGTGGGTGGCAAACGACACCCCTGCACCATCCGCCACGATCTCGGCATGGCCTGCAACCGGCCCGCCGGTGTTGCCGGCCGCGGCCGCGATCTCCTTGAGCGAGAGCGGCGCGAGGTTGCCGTATTTTTCGCCCACGGCCTTGGCGTGGCCTGCCTCCCACTCCACGTCCTCGACGGGGATTTCCCACATCTTGGCGGCGCGCTCCTTCAGAACGGCCACCGTGTTGCGGGCGGCGAAGATGCCGGCCATCGAGGAGGAGAAGGTGCCGCGGCTGCCGTCGGTCATGTCGTTGTGGCCGAGGGTTCCGGTGTCCGCCACGAGGCACTTCACCTGGTCATAGGGAACGCCGAGCTCCTCGGCCACGCAGAGTGCGAGCGAGGCGCGCGAGCCGCCGACATCCACCGTGCCGACGGTGAGCGTCACCGACCCGTCCGGCCCGACATTGATGTCGGTGCACGTCTGGCCGCCGAAGTTGAACCAGAAGCCGCAGGCCATGCCGCGGCCCTGGTTGGGGCCGAGCGGCGCCTTCATGTGGGGGTGCTTCTTGGCGGCCTCGAGCGTGGCGCCGATGCCGATCGGGCCATAGATCGGGCCGTAGGACGACCTCGTGCCCTGCTTCGCCGCATTCTTGATGCGGAACTCCACCGGGTCCATGCCGATCTTGGCGGCGAGCTCATCGATGACGCTCTCGACCGCGAAGGCCGCCATGGGGGCAGAGGGGGCGCGGTAGGCCGCCACCTTCGGGCGGTTCACCAGCACTTCGTAGCCCACGGTGCGGACGTTCTTCAGGTCATAGCAGGCGAACGCCGTCATCGAGCCGAGCTCGGCCCACATGCCGTAGTACGGGCCGTTGGTGAAGCGCAGCGCGGCGTCGGCCGCACAGATCGTGCCGTCCTTCTTCACGCCGATCCTGACGTCGATCGAGGTGGCGGCGGTGGGGCCCGAGGCGCGGAACACCTCCTCGCGGGTCATCACCAGCTTCACCGGGCGGTTGGCCTTGCGCGAGAGGGCCAGCGCCACCGGTTCCGCCCACACATGGGTCTTGCCGCCGAAGCCGCCGCCGATCTCGGAAGAGGTGACGCGGAGCTTCGAAACGTCCATGCCGAGCAGCATGGCGCAGTGGTTGCGGTAGACGAAGTGTCCCTGGGTACAGACCCAGAGCTCGCCCGTACCGTCCGGGCTGACGCTCGCCACGCAGGCATGAGGCTCGATGTAGCCCTGGTGGGTCTGCTCGGTCCGGAAGGTGCGCTCGACGATGACATCGGCCTCCTTGAAGCCGGCCTCGACGTCGCCGTGGCCGAACTCGGTGCGCTTGGCGATGTTGGACGGCTTCGAGGGCTTGGGCTCGACGCCTTCGGTGTAGTTCTTCGGGTTGACGAGAGGCGCCTTGGGCTTCACGGCCTCGTCCACGTCGGTGACGTGGGGAAGGACCTCGTAGTCGATCTTGATGAGCTTCAGCGCCTGCTTCGCCGTGGCCATGTCGATGGCGGCGACGGCGGCGACGGCGTGACCGTCATACTTGGCGGTGCCGCGGGCCATGCAGTTTTCCAGGATGTCGTACATGCCCTGGTCGCCGTTGGTGAGGTCCGGCAGGTCGGCGGCGGTGACCACCGCCTTGACGCCCGCCAGCCTCTCCGCCTTCGACGCGTCGATCTTCCTGATCTTCGCATGGGCGTGGGGCGAGCGCAGGACGAGGCCCACGAGCTGGCCCGGCATGTTGTAGTCCGCGCCGTAGCGGGCGCGGCCCGTCACCTTGTCGAGACCGTCCGGCCGGAGCGGCCTCGTGCCGACCGACTTGAACTGCTTCTTGGATAGTGCCGGATCGTGAACCACGGTGGGGCTCACATGCGGGGCCTTGGCTTCCTTCGGGTGGGCGAGAGTGTTCTCGGTGAGAGTGACCATGTTACACGCTCCTCATTACCTTGGCGGCGTCCTGTACGGCGCGCACGATCTTGTCATATCCGGTGCAGCGGCAGAGATTGCCGGCGAGACCGAAGCGGATTTCCTCCTCGCTCGGATCCGGGTTCTTCTCGAGCAGCGCCTTGGCGGCGATCAGGAAGCCCGGGGTGCACACGCCGCACTGCAGCGCCGCGTGCTCGAGGAACTTGCTCTGGAGCGGGTGAAGCTCCGCTCCCTGGGCCATGCCCTCGACCGTCTCGATCTCGCGGCCCTCGGCCTCGACGCCGAGCACGAGGCAGGAGCAGACGAGGCGGCCGTCGACCTGAACGCTGCAGGCGCCGCAGTCGCCGGTGCCGCAGCCTTCCTTGGCGCCGGTGAGCCCCAGCCGGTTCCTCAGCACGTCGAGCAGGGTTTCATTCGGCTCGCAGGCGAACTCGACATTGTCGCCGTTGATATTGGTGGATACGAGAACGGCCATGTTACTTACCTCCTGCGCGGCTGTAGGCGATCTTGGCGGCGCGCTTGGCCAGCACGGCGGCAACCTTGGTGCGGAACTCGACGGTGCCGCGCTTGTCGTCGATGGGGCGGCAGGCGGCGGATGCGGCCTGGCCCAGCTTCTCGAGGGCGGCGTCATCGAGCCTGGTGCCGATGATCGCGCGCGCGGCGGCGGCCACCAGCAGCACGGTGGGGGCGACGGCACCGAGCGCCACGCGGGCCTCGGTGATGACGCCCTTGGCGTCGAGGGTGAGGTTCACGCCGGCACTCACCACCGCGATGTCCATCTCGGAGCGCGGGATGAAGCGGAGATAGGCATCGCCCGAACGCGGCTTGCGGGCGGGCAGCACGAGGGACTCGATCAGCTCGCCCCGCTTGAGCGAGGTCTTGCCGGGGCCGACCGGGATCTGCTCCACCGGGACGCTGCGCTTGCCCTTCGGGCCCTGCACCACGGCCTTGGCGCCGGCGGCGACGAGGGCCGGAACGCTGTCGGCGGCGGGCGAGGCGTTGCACAGGTTGCCCGCCATGGTGCAGCGGCCCTGCACCTGCTTCGAGCCGATCAGGTTCGCGGCTTCCACCACGCCCGGCCAAGCCTTGACCAGGGCCTTGTTCTCGCCCAGCTCGGCGCAGGAGACGGCGGCGCCGACCACGAAGCCGTTGGCGGTCTTCTTCACTTCGCGCATCGGCTTGATGCGCTTGATGTCGACGACGAGATCCGGTTCGATGAACCCGCCCTTCATGCGCACGAGGAGGTCGGAGCCTCCCGCGAGCACATAGGCGCTCCCCTTTGCCGCGGCGAGCAGGCTCACTGCCGCCTTGGTCGTTTCTGGTGCTTCATATTGCATGTGTGCCACCTGGTTGGAAAATCCCAGGCATTTTGGGACGGGAAGGGGGCGAAGGTCAACCGCTGCGACACCGCAGCGGCATGACACAGGCGCGCAGCCTCCGTTGACGGAAGCCGCCGCGGCGTGGAAAGTCCCTGTTCTGGCGGGTGGGCGGCACGGGATGAACATGGCAGCGGCGGACACAACCGGGGGCGGAGCGGCGGAACGGCGCGTGAGGGCGCTCTCCCTGTGGCGGGGCCTCGAATCGGTGACGCCGCTGAAGGGCGGCGTCAGCAATGCCAGTTTCCGGGTGACCGATTCGTCCGGCAGCTACGTGGCGCGGGTGGGGGGCGACTATCCCTTCCACCAGGTTTCCCGCGAAAGGGAGGCGATCGCCGCCCGGGCCGCCTTCGAAGCCGGCCTCTCGCCCGAGATGGTCCATGCGGCGGACGGCATCATGGTGCTGCGCTACATCGAGGCGAGGACCTATTCCGAGGCCGACGTGCGGGCGGATGCCGCAGGCTGCATCGCCATGCTGAAGCGCTGCCACCGCGAGATGGGGCGGCGCATCACCGGCCAGGGCGCGATCTTCTGGGTGTTCCAGATCCTGCGCGACTATTTCCACACGCTGAAGGAGGCCGGGCACCGCCACGCACCGGACATTGCGCGCTGGGCGGAGATCGCCGACCGGCTGGAGGCGGCACAGCTGCCGCTTCCCATCGTCTTCGGCCACCATGACGTGCTGCCCACAAACTTCATGCATGACGGCGACCGGCTCTGGCTGATCGATTGGGAATATGGCGCCTTCGGCACCGCCCTGTTCGACCTCGCTTCCCTCTCGGCCAACAATTCCTTCGAGGCTGCAGGCGAGAAGCTGATCCTCGAGGCCTATTTCGAGACGGAGCCATCGGAGGAGCTGTGGCGCGCCTTCCACGCCATGAAGGCCGCGAGCGCGCTGCGCGAGGCGGTGTGGGGGATGATCTCGGAACTCCACCTCGCCGCACCCGGCGTCGACTACGTGGCCTATGCGGCGGAGTACCTCGGCCGGTTCGAAAAGGTCCACGACGGCTATACGGCAGCCTATGGGCGCTGAGGCGATGGAGAGAGCGGCGTTCGAGGCGCTCGACCGGGCGGACCCGCTGGCCCCGAAGCGCGAGCTGTTCTTCGTTCCCGAGGGGCTCATCTACCTCGACGGCAATTCGCTGGGCGTTCTGCCGAAGGCTGTTCCCGATCGGCTCAGGGAGGTGGCGGAAGTCCAGTGGGGGAAGGCGCTGATCACGTCCTGGAACGAGCATCACTGGTTCGATCTGCCGCGGAGGATAGGCGACCGCATCGCAAGGCTCATCGGCGCGCCGCCCGCGAGCGTCATCGCGGGCGACACGATCTCCATCAATCTCTTCAAGCTGCTCGGCGCGGCGGCGAAGCTCAATCCCGCGCGCCGCATCATCCTCTCCGACAGCGGCAACTTCCCTTCCGACCTCTATGTGGCGCAAGGCTTCCGCGACCTGACGGCGGATGGCTACGAGCTCAAGGTCGTGGCGCCCGAGGAGGTGATGGCGGCGATCGACGAGACCGTGGCCTTCACCATGCTCACCGAGGTCGATTACCGCACCGCCCGGCTGCACGACATGACCGCGGTGACCGCCCGGGCGCATGAGAAGGGCGCGCTGACGATCTGGGACCTCGCCCATTCGGCCGGGGCGACGCCCGTCGATCTCACAGGCTCGCGCGCCGATTTCGCGCTGGGCTGCACCTACAAGTATCTCAACGGCGGGCCGGGAGCCCCGGCCTTCCTCTATGTGCGGCCCGATCTCCAGGACAGGGTGCAGCCCGCCCTCGCCGGCTGGTGGGGGCATGCCGCACCCTTCGCCTTCGATCTCGACTACCGCCCTGCCCCCGGGATCATCCGCAACCAGTGCGGGACGCAGCCGATCCTCTCCATGGCAGCGCTCGACGCCGCACTCGACCCATGGGACGACGTGGACATGCAGGCGGTGCGCCGGAAATCCGTGGCGCTGTGCCGGGCCTTCATCGATCTCGTGGAGCGGCGCTGTGGCCATCACGGTGTGAGCGTTGCAGGGCCGCGCGCGTTCGGCCGCCGTGGGTCGCACGTCTCCCTCCACCACCCGGAGGGCTATGCGGTGATGCAGGCGCTGATCGCCGCCCGCGTGGTGGGCGATTTCAGGGCGCCGGACATGATGCGCTTCGGCTTCACGCCGCTCTATACCCGCTTCACGGATGTGTGGGACGCGGTCGCGGCGCTGGCGCGCATCCTCGACGGGCGAGAATGGGACAAGCCGGAGTTCCGCGCGAAGAAGGCGGTCACGTGATCATCGACATCTCGCAGGGCCTTTCCCCCGGCATGGCGGGATTTCCGGGAGATGCGCCGTATACGGAGGATTGGACGTTCCGCATCGGCCCCGGCTGCCCGGTGAACGTTTCGCGCCTCTCGCTTTCCGTCCATTGCGGCACCCATGCCGACGCGCCGCTGCATTACGAGCCCGGGGGAGCGGCGGCTGGTTCACTGGAGCTCGAGCCCTATCTGGGCCCCTGCCGGGTGATCGACGCGCGCGGCCCGGGGCCGCTCTGCATGCCGGAGGACATCGCGCACGCGCTCGCGGCCGCGCCGCCGCGGATCCTGCTGCGGCTCATGGACAGGACCGACCCGAAGTGCTGGCCTGCAGGCTTCCGGGCGCTGGCGGCGGATACGGTGGACCTTCTCGCCTCGCAGGGCGCGCTGCTCGTCGGCATCGACACGCCATCAGTCGACCCCGAGACCTCGAAGGCGCTGGAGGCGCACCAGGCCTGCCGGCGCGCGGGCATGCGGATCCTGGAAAACCTCGTGCTGGAGCATGTGGAGCCGGGTGACTACGAGCTGATCGCGCTGCCGCTCAAGCTCGAGAACCTCGATGCCGCGCCTGTGCGGGCGGTGCTCAGGCGATAGCTTCCCCCACCCCAGCTGTTGACTTTTTTCCTATCCCATGCTAGGTATGTTTTCCTTGGACGTGCCTTCTGCTGATTGACATCGTGAATCAACTACCCCCGCACGCTCTTCAGGGCGGCATAGAGCTTGGCGTAGCGCGGGAGCATCTCGGCTTCATAGAAGCGCGTCCTGGCGGGATCGGGCTCGATCACCGATTTCGAGCGCACCATCGCGGCGCAGCCTTCCTCGATGGTGTCGTAGCGGCCGGCACCATGTGCGGCGAGGATGGCGCAGCCGAGGGCCGGGGCATCCGGCACCTCGGTGAGCTCGATCGGCGCGCCGATCGTGTCGGCGTGGATCTGCAGCCAGAGCGGCGAGTTGGAAGCACCCCCCGCCAGAACGATGCGCTTCGGGCTGAAGGCCTCGCCGAAACTGTCGGTGATCAGGCGGGTGCCGAGGCAGATGCCCTCGATGATGGCGCGGAAGACATGGGCGGGCGTGTGCTTCAGCGTCAGGCCGGTGATGGCGCCGCGCGAGAGCGCATCGGTATAGGGCGTGCGGTTGCCCTGGAAATGATCGAGCACGAGGAGGCCTTCCGCGCCGGGCGGGAGCGCCGCCGCGCCCTCATTCAGCGCATCCCAGCCGGTGTGCTCGGCGAAATGGCGCTTGAACCAGGCGACGACGGAGCCGGTCGAGGTCTGGCCGCCCTCGATCACGGGCTTTCCGGGATAGACGCCGTCCATGTAGGTGCCCCAGACGCCGGGCTTGTGCACCACCCGGTCGGCGATGCCGATGTGGAGGTGCGAGGAGCCGGTGATGAGCGCCATCTCGCCCGGCCGCGTGACGCCGAGGCCGATGACGCCGATGAAGGCATCCGAGCCGCCCTGCACCACCAGCGTGCCGCGCCCGAGACCCAGATGCTCGGCGGCTTCCTTCGTGAGGGGACCGAGGGGCGTTCCGGGGGCGAGGATGGGGCTTGGCCATTTCGCTTCGAGCTCGGCGAGGCCGAGGGCCGCCAGCAGCGAGCGCGGAACGCCGCCGTGCTGCGTCTGGTAATGCCAGCGGATCGCCGCGTTGCCGAGCGAGCCCACCCAGCGGCCGGTGAGGCGGAGATTCATGTAGTCCTGGTATTCCCCGACCTTCGCGGCGCGGGCGAAGACCTCCGGCTGGTGGCGCTTCATCCAGAGCGACTTGGGGATCATCCATTCGGCGGAGACCGGCCCCGCCCCGCCGCCGTTGACGCGCAGCGCCTCGTCCCGGGTGGCGGCGACTTCGTCCGCCTCCGCCGCCGAGCGGACGTCCATCCAGATCATGCAGGGGCGGAGCGGCTTTCCCGCGGCGTCGAGGGCCACCACCGAGCAGCAGGTGGTGTCGACGCTGATGGCGATGACATCGGCGGGAGACACGCCCGACCTGGCGACGGCGCCGCGGACCGACTGGCCCATCGCGGCCCACCAGTCCTCCGGGTTCTGCTCGGCCCAGGAGGGCTGGGGAAACTCGGTCTTGTAGGGCGTGGCGACGGAGGCGAGCGGCCGGCCATCGAGATCGAAGACGAAGGCGCGGAGCGATTCCGTTCCGCCATCGACGCCGATCACGTAGCTCATGCCGTTTCCCCCGCCCCGACGGCCCCCCAGCGGGCCTCCGCCTCATCATAGGCGTGAAGCTCGCCCATGGCGATATCGAACCAGACCCCGTGCAGAGACAGCTCCTTCCGGTTCTCACGCATGCGGATCCACGGAAAGGTGCGGAGATTGGCGAGGGAGTGCTCGATCGAGGCGCGCTCGATGTGGCGCTCGTGGGTCTCCTCGTTGACGCCCTTCTCGCGCGGCACGATGCGGGCCACGTCCTTCACGGCCCTCATCCAGCGGCCGATGAAATCCGTGTGGCTGAGCGGCGATGATTCCTGCACCGCCGCACGGATGCCGCCGCAGCGGCCGTGGCCCATCACCACCACGTGCTGCACGCCGAGAGACAGCACCGCGAATTCGAGCGCGGCGGACGTGCTGTTGTGGCCGCCGTCCGGCATGTAGGGCGGAACGAGGTTGGCGACGTTGCGCACCACGAACATCTCGCCCGGCCCCGCATCGAAGATGGTTTCGGGGGCGGCGCGCGAGTCGCAGCAGGCGATGATCATGATCTTCGGCTTCTGGGCGCCCTCGCCCAGGCTGCGGTAGCGCTCGGCCTCCGAGGCGTAGCGGCCGGAGCGGAAGTGGGCATAGCCGTCGAGCAGTTTGGCGGGCAGTGGCATGGCGCGGTCTCCCCCGGCCTTCAATCGACCACGCGCACCGCACCCCGCGCGGCGGAGGTGGTGAGCGCCGCATAGGCCTTGAGCGCGGTCGAGACCTTGCGCTTCCTCTGCTCCGTGGGCTTCCACGCTTTCTCGCCCCGCGCCAGCATGGCGGCGCGGCGGCGGGCGATCTCCTCATCGCTCAGCGCGAGGCGGATCGAGCGGTTGGGGATGTCGATCTCGATCGTGTCGCCCTCCTCGACGAGCGCGATGAGGCCGCCTTCCGCCGCCTCGGGCGAGACGTGGCCGATCGAGAGGCCCGAGGTGCCGCCGGAGAAGCGGCCGTCGGTGACGAGCGCGCAGGCCTTGCCCAGCCCCTTCGACTTGAGATAGCTCGTGGGATAGAGCATCTCCTGCATGCCGGGGCCGCCGCGCGGGCCCTCGTAGCGGATCACCACCACGTCGCCTGCTTCGACGCCGCGGTTCAATATTCCGTGCACGGCGGAATCCTGGCTCTCGAAGACCCTGGCCCGGCCGGTGAACTTGAGGATCGACTCGTCCACACCCGCGGTCTTCACGATGCAGCCCTCCTCGGCGAGGTTGCCGTAGAGCACGGCGAGGCCGCCATCCTTCGAGAAGGGGTGGTTCACGTCGCGGATGACGCCCGTCTTGCGGTCGAGGTCCAATTCGTCCCAGCGGCTCGACTGGCTGAAGGCCACCTGCGTCGGGACGCCGCCCGGTGCTGCGCGGTAGAACTCGCGCACGGCCTCGGAATTGGTGCGGCCGATGTCCCAGCGGTCCAGCGCCTCGCCCAGCGTGCGGGTGTGGACGGTGGGGAGATCGCGGTTGATGAGGCCGCCCCTGTCGAGTTCGCCGAGGATCGCCATGATGCCGCCGGCGCGGTGCACGTCCTCCATGTGGACGTCCGACTTGGCGGGGGCGACCTTGGAGAGGACGGGCACGCGGCGCGACAGCCGGTCGATGTCCTTCATGGTGAAGTCGAGTTCCGCCTCGTGCGCGGCGGCGAGGATGTGCAGCACCGTGTTGGTGGAGCCGCCCATGGCGATATCGAGCGTCATGGCGTTCTCGAAGGCGCCGAAGCTCGCGACCGAGCGCGGCAGCACGGACTCGTCGTTCTGCTCGTAGTAGCGGCGGGCGAGATCGACCACGAGGTGGCCGGCCTCGACGAAGAGGCGCTTGCGGTCCGAATGGGTGGCGAGGGTCGAGCCGTTGCCGGGAAGCGACAGGCCCAGCGCTTCCGTGAGGCAGTTCATCGAATTCGCCGTGAACATGCCCGAGCAGGAGCCGCAGGTGGGGCAGGCCGAACGCTCGATCGCCTGGACGTCAGCGTCGGAGACGCTGTCATCCGCCGCGGCGACCATGGCGTCGACGAGGTCGAGCGCCTTGGTGACGCCGGAGAGCACGACCTTGCCCGCTTCCATCGGCCCTCCCGAGACGAAGACGCAGGGGATGTTGAGGCGGAGTGCCGCCATCAGCATGCCGGGCGTGATCTTGTCGCAGTTCGAGATGCAGACCATGGCATCGGCGCAGTGGGCGTTCACCATGTATTCGACCGAATCCGCGATGATCTCGCGCGAGGGCAGCGAATAGAGCATGCCGTCATGGCCCATGGCGATGCCGTCGTCGACCGCGATGGTGTTGAACTCCTTGGCGACGCCGCCCGCCTTCTCCACCTCGCGGGCGACGAGCTGGCCCAGGTCCTTCAGGTGCACGTGGCCCGGCACGAACTGGGTGAAGGAGTTGACGATGGCGATGATCGGCTTGCCGAAATCCTCGTCCTTCATGCCGGTGGCGCGCCACAGGCCGCGGGCGCCGGCCATGTTGCGGCCGTGGGTGGTGGTGCGGGAACGGTACTGGGGCATGGGGCTCGGACCTCAATTCGGAACTCCGGCCCCGATTGCCCCAGCCCGGCAGGGGAATCAAGACCGGGCTTCGGGATGCCGCCTTTGGCCAATTGCATGGCCGCCCGGGGCCGCCTAAGAGCCTTCCCCGGAACCAGAAAGGATCGCCGACCATGAGCTTCAAGACCATCGAACAGGCCCCGGCCCGCCTCAACCGCAGCGAGCTTGCCGTGCCGGGAAGCCAGGCCAAGCTGTTCGAGAAGGCAGCCCAATCGGCCGCCGACGTGGTCTTCCTCGACCTCGAGGACGCCGTGGCCCCCGACGACAAGGCGCAGGCCCGGAAGAACATCATCCAGGCGATCGGCGACATCGACTGGGGGACGAAGACGCTCTCCGTCCGCATCAACGGGCTCGACACGCATTACATGTACCGCGACCTCGTCGAGGTGCTGGAGAATTGCCCGGACCGGCTGGACCTCATCATGATCCCCAAGGTGGGCACGGCGGCCGACGTCTATGCGGTCGACATGCTGGTGACCCAGATCGAGGCCGCCAAGGGCCGGAAGAAGCGGCTGGGCTTCGAGCTCATCATCGAGACGGCCCTCGGCATGCAGAACATCCACGAGATCGCGGCGGCCTCGCCCCGCAACGAGTCGCTCCATTTCGGGGTGGCCGACTATGCGGCCTCGACGAGGGCGCGCACCACCTCGATCGGTGGCCCCCACCCGGACTACGCCGTGCTGACCGACTCGCTGGCCGGGGGCGAGCGCGCCATCCACTGGGGCGACATGTGGCATTACGCGATTTCCCGCATGGTGGTGGCGGCGCGGGCCAACGGACTGCGCCCGGTGGACGGGCCGTTCGGCAATTTCTCCGATGCCGACGGCTTCCGCGCCCAGGCGCAGCGCGCGGCGGTTCTCGGTTGCGAGGGGAAGTGGGCGATCCACCCCTCCCAGATCGGGCTTGCCAACGAGGTGATGAGCCCGTCCGCGGCGGACGTCGAGCGCGCCCGGCGCATCATCGCGGCGATGAAGGAGGCGGAGGCGCAAGGCAAGGGCGCCGTCTCGCTCGACGGGCGGCTCATCGACTATGCCTCGATCCGGCAGGCGGAGGTGCTGGTGAAGAAGGCGGAAATGATCGCCGGGGCGTGAGGGTCTTTTGATTTCGTGGACCGGCGGTGCTATTGCCGGTAGGGTTCCCTCGTTGATCGAAGCATCCTAGCATGGCGAAAGAGCATTCCCGCGAAGTCGAATGGCCCACGGTGGCGCTGATTGCCGCCGTCTATGCCACGCTGGGGCTTCTCGTGTGGTTCCACGCCAGCCTGCCGTGGTGGGTGATCCTTCCCGCGGGGGCCTATGCGGCAGCACTCCACTCCTCGCTCCAGCACGAGGTGCTGCACGGCCACCCGACGGGAAAGCGCTGGCTCAACGAGGCGATGATCTTCCTGACGCCGACGCTGTGGCTGCCCTATCACCGTTACCGGCAGCTTCACCTCACCCACCACAACGACGCCAACCTGACGGACCCGCGGCTCGACCCCGAATCCTATTACATGCTGCCCGAGCACTGGGCCGAGGTGCGGGGGATCCGCCGGTCGCTCTACCTCGTGAACCAGACGCTGGCCGGGCGGATGCTGATCGGTCCGGCCGTCGGCATCGTCCGCTTCTGGTCCTCCGAGTTCCGCGCCATCGCCCAGGGCAGCGGCGAGACGCTCCGCGCCTGGGCGTGGTTCGTGCCCTCCGCCCTCCTCACCATCTGGCTGGTGACGGGCGTCGCGGGAATGCCGTTCTGGCAGTACTACCTGCTGATCGCCTATCCCGGCATCTCGCTCGCCCTGGTGCGCTCCTACTGCGAGCACCAGGCGGCGGAAGAGGTGGAGCACCGCACGATCATCGTCGAGGCCTCGCCCTTCTGGTCGCTGCTGTTCCTCAACAACAACCTGCACGTGGCGCACCACGCGAAGCCCGCCCTCGCCTGGTACAAGATCCCTGCCTATTACCGCGCCGAGCGGGAGGAGCTGATCGCCCGCAACAACGGCTATCTGATGAGGGGCTATGGCGAGATCTTCGCCCGTTTCTTCCTCAGCGCCAAGGAACCCATTCCCTACCCCAACATGGGCTGGCTCCGGAAACTGTGATGGTCTAAGACCCTTCCCCCTGAAACAGCCGGTTGGGGGGCTTCACACGTGACGAACCGCATCGAGATCGCGGGCCTGCGGGTCGCGGGCGAATTGTTCAGCTTCGTGGCCGAGGAGGCGCTCCCCGGCACCGGCATGGCCGAGCTCGATTTCTGGAAGCGCCTTGCCGCCATCCTCGACGATCTCGCGCCGCGGAACAGGGAGTTGCTTGCGAAGCGCGATGCGCTGCAGGCGAAGCTCGACGACTGGTACCGGGCGAACGGCACGCCCGGCGACATGGGAGCCTACAAGGCGTTCCTGGCGGAGATCGGCTATCTCCTGCCCGAGGGACCGGACTTCGCGGTGACGACGCAGAACGTCGACCCGGAAATCGCCCGGGTGGCGGGGCCGCAGCTCGTCGTGCCGGTGATGAATGCGCGCTATGCCCTCAATGCCGCCAACGCGCGCTGGGGCTCGCTCTACGACGCGCTCTATGGCACGGATGCGATCCCCGAGCATGGCGGGGCGGAGAAGGGCACGCGCTACAATCCGGTGCGGGGTGCCGAGGTCATCCGCTGGGCGCGGGGCTTCCTCGACCAGTCGGTGCCGCTGGCCAGCGGGAGCTGGGCCGAGATCTCGCGCGTCTTCGTCGAAGGCGGGCGGCTCATGACGGACCGTGGCGGGCTGAAGGATGCCTCGCAATTCAAGGGGCACCGCGGCGCAAAGAATGATCCTTCGGCCGTGGTGCTCGCCAACAACGGGCTTCACGTCGAGATCGCCTTCGACCGCAACCACCTCATCGGCAAGGACGACAGGGCGGGGATTTCCGACGTGATCCTCGAATCCGCCGTCACCGCCATCATGGACTGCGAGGATTCGATCGCCGCCGTCGATGCCGCCGACAAGGTGACGGTGTACCGCAACTGGCTTGGGCTGATGACGGGCGACCTCGCGGAGGAGATCGAGAAGGCGGGCAAGACCTTCACCCGCCGCCTCAACCCGGACCGGAGCTACGAGGCGGCGGAGGGCGGCACGCTGACGCTGAAGGGCCGCGCCCTGATGCTGGTGAGGAACGTCGGCCACCTGATGACGACGCCTGCCATCCTCGACTCCCGAGGCCGCGAAATTCCCGAAGGCATCATGGACGCGATGATGACGGCGCTGATCGCGCTCAAGGACGTCGGGCCCAACGGGCGGCGGATGAATTCGCGCACGGGCTCCATGTACATCGTGAAGCCCAAGATGCACGGGCCGGAGGAAGTGGCCTTCGCGGTCGATCTCTTCGCCCGCGTCGAGCAGGCGCTGGGGATGGCGGCGAACACGCTGAAGATCGGCATCATGGACGAGGAACGGCGCACCACCATCAACCTCAAGGAATGCATCCGCCAGGCGAAGGAGCGGATCGTGTTCATCAACACAGGCTTCCTCGACAGGACGGGCGACGAGATCCACAGCGCCATGGAAGCGGGCCCGATGATCCGCAAGGGCGACATGAAGCAGGCGGCCTGGATCAAGGCCTATGAAGACTGGAACGTCGACATCGGGCTGCTGTGCGGGCTGCCGGGCCATGCGCAGATCGGCAAGGGCATGTGGGCGATCCCCGACCACATGGCGATCATGCTGGCGATGAAGCTGGCGCACCCGCAGGCCGGAGCCAACACCGCCTGGGTGCCCTCGCCCACCGCGGCAACGCTCCATGCCACGCATTACCACAAGGTGAACGTCCAGGCGGTGCAACAGAAGCTGAAGTCCCGCCCGCGCGCGAAGCTCGACGACATCCTTTCGGTGCCGGTGGCGGTCAGGCCCAACTGGACGGCGGCAGACATCCAGAAGGAACTCGACAACAATGCGCAGGGCATCCTCGGTTACGTGGTGCGCTGGATCGACCAGGGCATCGGCTGCTCCAAGGTGCCGGACATCGACAATGTCGGGCTGATGGAAGACCGCGCGACGCTGCGCATCTCCTCCCAGCACATCGCGAACTGGCTCCGGCATGGCGTCGTCAGCGAAGCGCAGGTGATGGAGACGATGAAGCGCATGGCGGCGGTCGTCGACCGGCAGAATGCGGGAGACCCGCACTACCGGCCGATGGCGGCGGATTTCGGCGGCTCGATCGCCTTCCAGGCGGCCTGCGACCTCGTGTTCAAGGGCGCGGCCCAGCCCAACGGCTACACGGAGCCGCTGCTGCACATGCACCGGCTGGCGGTGAAGGCGCGGGGGTGAGGGGAACGCTCACGCGCCCTAGGGCACCCAGATGTTCTTCACCTGCACGGCGTGGCGGAGGAAGGCTTCGCCCTGGCCCTGCTCTCGGCTGAGCCAGTCGCGCTCCTTGCCGTGCGAGACCCAAGTGGCCTTGAGGTTTCCGGTACTCGCGGCCTCGGCCATGGCGGAGCCTCGGCCCGGGCCGAAATACCACAGCGCCGCGACCTCGTCATGCTCGGCCAGTGTCTTCGCCAGCTCGTCGCGGGCACCGGTCACGATGTTGACGACGCCGCCCGGCACATCCGATGTGTCGAAGACCTGATAGAGATCGGTGGCGGCGAGCGGCCGTTGCGGCGAAGGGACGGCGACGACGCGGTTACCCATGGCGATCGCCGGCATCACCAGCGAGAGGAAGGCCAAGAGCGGCATCTCGTCCGGGCAGAGTATGCCGACCACGCCCCAGGGCTCGTTCATGGCGAGCGTCACGTGGCGGGACTTCGTGGCATGGACGCGGCCGTCGTACTTGTCGGCCTGGGCGGCATACCAGAAGATGCGGGCGAGTGCGGCCTCGACCTCGGCCCTGGCCTGCTTCGCGCCCTGCCCCATCGACTTGAGGCGGGACTCGAATTCGGCGGCGCGGGCGGAGAGGTTTTCCGCGATGTAGTAGAGAACCTGGGCCCGGTTGTGGGCCGTGGCTGAGGCCCAGGCGGAGGCCTTCGCCGCCGCCTCCACCGCGTTCCGGACGTCCTTGCGGCTGCCGAGGCCCGCCTGGCCGATGGCCCTGCCTTTCGCTCCGTACACGGAATAGGAATGGCCGGAATCGGGCCGCGCCTGCTTGCCGCCGACATAGAGCTTCGCCGTGCGGTCGATTGCCGAGGGCTCGGCGGCAGTGGCGGGAAGCGCGCCGAGCGGCGCGGCCGCAGCTTCCTGCCCGGGCTTCAGCGCGGCCTCCCAGGCGGGAACGAGATATTCGAGCATGCCCTCGCGCCCGCCCTCGCGGCCGAAGCCCGACTCCCGGTAGCCGCCGAAGCCCGCGGCGGCATCGAAGAGGTTGGTCGAGTTGATCCAGACGACGCCGGCCTTGACGCGCGCCGCCGTATCGAGCGCCAGGTTGATGTTCTCCGACCAGACGCTGGCGGCGAGGCCGTAGCGCGTGTGGTTGGCGATCTGCACCGCCTCGTCCGGCGTGCGGAAGGTCATCACCGCGGCGACCGGGCCGAAGATCTCAACCTCCATCACGGTGGAGGCGGGCTCCACATCGGTGAAGAGCGCGGGCGCGAACCAGTTGCCGCGCTCGGGAAGCGCGCAGGCGGGCTGCAGCAGCGTGCCGCCCTCGGCCTTGCCCTTCTCGACCAGTTCCGAGATGCGCCCGAGCTGGACCGGATCGACGATGGCGCCCATGTCGATCGACTTGTCGAGCGGATCACCCACCCGCAGCGCCTCCATGCGGCGCTTCAGCTTGGCGAGGAAGCGCGGCGCGATCCCCTCCTGCACGAGTATGCGCGAGCCCGCACAGCAGACCTGGCCCTGGTTGAACCAGATCGCGTCGACGACGCCTTCGACCGCCGCATCGAGATCGGCATCCTCGTGCACGATGAAGGGCGACTTGCCGCCGAGCTCGAGCGAGAGCTTGAGGCCTTTGCCCGCCGTGGCCTTGCGGATCATGCGGCCGACCTCGGTCGAACCGGTGAAGGCGATCTTGTCGATATCCGGGTGATCGACGAGGGCGGCACCCGTTGCGCCATCGCCGGTGACGATGTTGACCACGCCCGGCGGCAAGCCGGCCTCGCGGCAGATCTCGGCGAAGGCGAGGGCTGAGAGCGGCGTGTATTCGGCGGGTTTCAGCACCACGGTGTTGCCGGCGGCGAGTGCCGGCGCGATCTTCCAGGCGAGCATCAGGAGCGGGAAGTTCCACGGGATGATCTGGCCGCAGACGCCCAGGGGCACATGGCCCGGGAACTCGTCCGCGATCAGCTCCGCCCAGCCGGCGTGGTGGTAGAAGTGGCGGGCCACCAGCGGAACGTCGATATCACGCGACTCGCGGATCGGCTTGCCGTTGTCCATCGTCTCCAAAACGGCGAGGAAGCGCTCGCGCTTCTGAACCAGACGGGCGATGGCATAGAGATGCTTCGCGCGATCGTGACCCGTCAGCTTCGACCAGCTCCGCCAGGCCTTGCGCGCGGCCTTGACGGCGGCGTCGACATCGGCGGCGGAGCCCTGCGCCACGGCGGCGAGCTTCTCGCCCGTGGCGGGGTTGAAGACGTCGAAGGACTTGCCACCCTGCGGCTTCACGAACTCTCCGCCGATAAAGTGGCCGAAGCCCGCGGCATGGGCCTTCAGCCAGTCCAAAACGTGGCCGTTCGCCTCCGGGGCGGGGCCGTAGTCCATGGTGTCGAGGATGTCGCGGACGCTGGGCATTTCGGGCTCTCTCAGGCGAGCGGCTGGTGGGTGGCGGCGGCGTAGCGGCCGGAGACGTGATGTTCGAGCTGGCGTTCGATGTCGGCCAGCATGGAGGATGCGCCGATGCGGAAGAGATCGGGCTCGAGCCAGCGGCGGCCGAGCTCCTCCCTCATCAGGATCATCCAGTTCATCGCGTCCTTGGCGGTCTTGAGGCCGCCCGCGGGCTTGAAGCCGATCTTGAAGCCGGTGATCTCGCCGTAATCCCTCAGTGCACGGACCATGGTGAGGCTGACGGGGAGCGTGGCGTTGACGTCTTCCTTGCCGGTCGAGGTCTTGATGAAGTCAGCGCCCGCCTGCATCGCCACCATGGAGGCGCGGTAGACGTTGCGCAGCGTCCTCAAGTCTCCCGTGGCGAGGATGGCCTTCATGTGGGCCGGGCCGCAGGCTTCGCGCATCGCGGCGATCTCGTCGTAAAGGGCTGCCCAGTCCTGCGTCAGCACATGGGCGCGGTGGATGACGATGTCGATCTCGGCCGCCCCCTCCTCCACCGCATAGCGGATCTCGGCGAGGCGCTGGGGGAGCGGCGTGAGACCCGCCGGAAATCCGGTGGCGACGGAGGCCACGGGAATGCCTGAGCCTTCGAGAGCCTTCACGGCGGGGCGCACCATCAGCGGATAGACGCAGACGGCGCCGACGGTGGGCGGCCTGCCGTCAAGGCCGAGGTCTTCGACGATGTCGTCCCGCAGCGGGCGCCTGGCCTTGGCGCAGAGGCGGTGGACGCGGCCCGGCGTGTCATCCCCTGCCAGCGTGGTGAGGTCGATGCACTGGATGGCCTTCACCAGCCAGGCGGCCTGGTAGGCCTTCTTCACGCTGCGGCGGGCGGGGATGGTGGCGGCGCGGCGTTCGGCGGCGGAGAGGTTCACCTGCACGTGCTCGAACCACTCCGGAGCCAGCCTGGTTCCGGGATTGCGCTTCACCGGAGTGAAGGCAGAGGGGCGAAGGTCGTTCCTTTCCATCACTGCTCAATAGAGCATGTTGCGCGGGAGGGGAAACGGGTTTGGCGGCGGTCAGCCGAGCGACAGCGCCTTGAAGGCCCTGGTCTGCTCGACCAATGCGCGTTCGGTGGGAAGCCGCTCCATGGAGGACGCGCCGTAGAAGCCGTGGCAGTTCCTGGTGTTGCCGAGGATGTACTGCGCGTCTTCGGGCATGGAGACGGGGCCGCCATGGACGATGACGATCGCATCCCTGTTCACCTTGAGCGCAGCTTCGGCCCATTCATCGACGAGGGCCGGGCAATCCGCGAGCCTGAGCGCCGTCTTCGAGCCGATGCTGCCGCCGGTGGTGAGGCCCAGGTGGCAGACGATGATGTCCGCCCCGGCCCTGGCCATCGCCTCCGCCTCGCCGGCGTTGAAGACGTAGGGCGTGGTCAGCATGTCCTTCGAGCGGGCAAGCCGGATCAGGTCCACCTCGAGGCCATAGGACATGCCCGTCTCCTCGAGATTGGCGCGGAAGATGCCGTCGATGAGGCCGACGGTGGGGAAGTTCTGGATGCCGGAGAAGCCAATGGCCTTCAGCTCGTCCAGAAAGTGATCGAAGATGCAGAAGGGGTCCGTGCCGTTGACGCCCGCCAGCACCGGCGTGCGCTTCGTCACCGGGAGGACCTCGCGGGCCATTTCCATGACGATCTCGTTGGCGTTGCCATAGGCCAGCACGCCCGAGAGCGAGCCACGGCCCGCCATGCGGTAGCGTCCGGAGTTGTAGATGACGATGAGGTCGATGCCGCCCTCCTCTTCGCATTTGGCCGAGAGCCCGGTTCCCGCACCGCCGCCGACGATGGGAATGCGGCGGCGCTTCATGTCCTGGAACTTCTCCATCAGGGCCTTGCGTTCGAAACGGGGCACGTCGATCCTCCTTGTCTTTGCTGAAACTATGCCGTGGCGCCGTCGCGCAGCGCAACGATGTAATCATCTCCTCCCACCTGCCCGCCCTTCATGGCGATCTCGATGCCGTCGAGGCGGGGATCGGCGCTTGCCGCGGTGCAGAGGGGCGAACCCGGCGTGGCGGCGAGCGGGTAGCGGGTGTTGAGGGCGAAGACGTCGAGCTCGCCCAGCGCGTGGCTCGAGGTATCGCCGCCCGCCAGGACGGCGCGGCGGAGCCCGCAGGAGATGATCAATTCCCGGGCGATGCGGCCCAGCGCCTTGCCCAGGCGGTGGCGGCCGCCGGGGATGGTGTCGAGCGCCGCGCCGCGATCCGTCTCGGGATCGAGCGCGGTATAGACGAGCACGCTCCGCCCCTGGTTCAGCAGCGCCCCCGCCCTGGAGGCGATCTCTGCGGCGGCGGCTTCGGCACCGGGGCCGGCGAGCGCCAGCGGATCGGCGGCAAGACCGGCGAAGCCATGCGCCAGGGCGTGGCGGATCTGGCGCGCGGTGGTGGGCGAGCAGCTGCCCGAGACGGCGATGACGCGCGGCTCCGGCGCCATCGCGGGGAAACTTGCCGCCTCCCGGCTTGGGCCCGCCGCGGCGAGCGCCTGCATCAGCGCGTAATTGACGCCCGAGGAGCCGACGAGGAATGGGCCGAGCCGGTCCGCGAGGCGCAGGAGCTGGCGGCCGGCCTCGCGCTGGCTTCCGGCATCGAGCACGTCGAGGAGGAGGATGCCGCGGGAGCCGCCGACGATCCGGTCCACCGCCTCGTCGCCTTCGGCCAGCCGGGTGAAGGGCACGAGGCCCGAGGGGAGGTTCGTCTGCTGCGCCAGGTGAAGAAGGAGATCGGCCTCCGCCATCGGCGTCACCGGGTGGCGGCTCATCACCGGGTGGCGGTCGATGCGGTAGGTGCTGCCCTGGTAGGCGGCGAAGAGATGGCCGAAGGCCGTGTAGCGGCGGAGCTGCGGCGCGCCCACGACGAGCGGCGTCACCTGCTGTCCGAAGACCTCGCGCCCGATCTCGACGGCGCGGCCGATGCTGCCGGTATGCGGGCTCGAATCGAAGGTGGAGCAGACCTTGTACTGGCAGAAGCGCGCGCCTTGCGCCTTGAGCCATCGGAAGGCGCCGGGGAGGTTCGCGTCCATCCATTCCGGGCCTTGGCTGCGGCTGGTGCCGGCAAGGCCCAACGCCTCACAATCGGCGAAGCGGCGGCGTTCCTCTTCCGTGGGGATGCGGGTGAAGAGCACGGTCTTCAAACCGTGCAGGCTCATCGCCTCCATGACGTCGGTGGAGCCGGTGAAGTCGTCGCCGTAGTAGGAGAGGAAGAGGGCCATCAGGCGGCCTTGCCGTCGCCGAAGAAGGCCAGCGACTGGGCGAGCTCGGGATGGTCTTTCGCATGGGTCTCGAGCGGCACGCCGGCGACCGCCGCCTCCCAAGCCTGCCTCACGGCGCGCACGCCGGCCGCGGGGCCCGAAGGATGGCTGACGATGCCGCCGCCGCAGAGATAGAGGAGATCCTGGGTGCGGCCGGTGCGCTCGTAGGTGTCCGGCGCCTGGCCGCCCCATTGCCCCGATCCCACCACGGGGAGCGGGCAGTCATCGGGCGAGAACAGCGGCTTGCGCAGCGCCGCGAAGGAGGCGACGAAGCTCTCGTCCGGCTCCCAGTATTTCACGCGGATGCCGTTGATCTGGAACTGGTCGACGCCGAGGAGCCGCCAGAACTGCTGATAGACGGAGAAATCCATGCCGAGGCCCGGATGCCGCGTGAGAATGTCCCAGCCGTTGCGGTGGGCGTGCAGCACGAGGCCCGAGCGCTTCCGGAGGAAGCTCATGCCGCCGAACCCGATGGAGTTGATGTTGACGACAGCGCAGTTGCCGCCGGCCTTCAGCACGAGATCGTGGTTGCGCATCATCTCGTCCGGGTCGG
This sequence comes from Aestuariivirga sp., assembly GCF_046294715.1. Taxonomy (GTDB): domain Bacteria; phylum Pseudomonadota; class Alphaproteobacteria; order Rhizobiales; family Aestuariivirgaceae; genus Aestuariivirga. The sequence continues at coordinate 47,265 of NZ_JBKBKI010000003.1, forward strand.
CGTGGCTGATGCCGAAAGCGTACATCACCTTCCTGCCCGTCTTCTGCTCATGCTCGAGGATCAGCGGCATGATGGCCTTCACCCGCTCCGCGAGCGGCGAATAGGCGGGGCTCGCGAGCTTCTCGTCGTCCTTGATGAAGTCGACGCCGGCCGCGATCAGCTCCTTCACCAGCGCGGCGGTTTCCGGCGGCCTCAGCCCCAGCGCCGGCTTCACGATGGTGCCGATGATGGGGCGGCCCTCGACGCCGGCGAGGCGGCGGCTGCCGGGAATTCCGAACTGCGGGCCGGGATGGGCGTGGCGGTATTCCTCCGGGAGCTTCAGGCCGGTGACGCGGATGCCGGTGAGGCCGCGGATCGACCAGACGCCGCCCATGGTGATGGTCATCAGCGCCGCGAGATCAGTGCCGATGGCATCGATGGGAAAGTCGATATCGGCCTCGGCGCGGTTGAAGGGACCTGGGGCGCCCGACGGGAAGGAAGGGGCGCGCGATGGCTCGAGCCGCCTCACCGCTGCCACCCGCGCGGCAACCCGCGCCTTCAGCTCTTCCGTTTCACCGGGAAGTGCAACGAAGGTGCCGGTGGACTGGTCGCTCGCGATCTTCGCCGCGAGCCTTTCCGGTTCTCCATCGGTTTCAATGAGATAGGTGACACGGATGGTGGAGGGCGGCGGATTGCGCATCGCTTGTTTACTGGTATGATGACATCAACACGGCAAAGCTAGCAGCCCAACCGCCCACGATGCAAACCGAGCGTATCATTCGCCGCAAATTGTCCGACGAGGTGCTGGAGCGCCTGCTCCGCATCATCTCGGAGGGCGATCTCAAGCCGGGCGATGCCATGCCATCGGAGCGCGAGCTGATGGAGCGCTTCGGCGTCGGCCGCCCCGCCATCCGCGAGGCGATGCAGTCTCTCGCCAACATGGGGCTGGTCTCGATCCAGCACGGGGAACGGGCGCGGGTTCAGGAGCTGACGGCGCAGTCGATCATCCGCCAGGTGGACCAGGCCGCGCACATCATGCTCTCGCGCTCCTCCGACTCGCTCGAGCATCTCAAGGCGGCCCGGCTGTTCTTCGAGCGCGGCATGGTGCGCGAGGCGGCGGTAAAGGCGGGACCCGAGGACGTGGCGCGGCTGCGCGAAGCGGTGGAACAGCAGCGCGCACTTCTCGGCAAGGCGGACGCCTTCATGGCCGCCGACATGCGCTTCCACACGGAGATCGCCGCCATATCGGGAAACCCGATCTTCGTCTCGGTGAGCGAGGCGATGCTCGGCTGGCTCAAGGCCTATCACACCGAATTGCTGCTGTGGGCGGGCAAGGAGAATTTCACGCTGGCCGAGCATGCCGGGATCGTCGATGCCATCGAGAGGCGCGAGCCTGATGCCGCCGAGGCGGCGATGGTGAAGCACCTCGAGCGCTCCAGCGCGCTCTATGGCCTGAAGGCCTAACCCGAAGGGAGCCCCAGGATCGCCCGGGCCTCCGCGGCGCTCGCCGGGTGGCGGCCATATTCGGCGCAGAGGGAGGCCACGCGCTTCACCAGCTCGGCGTTGGAGGCGGCAAGCCGCGTCTCGTCCCAGCGGATGTTGTCCTCGAGGCCCGTGCGGCAGTGGCCGCCGCGTTCGAGGCACCAGCGGTTCACCTCGAGCTGGTGCCGGCCGATCCCGGCAGCGACCCAGGTCGACTCAGGGGAAAGCCTCCTCACCTCGTCCACCATGAAGTCGAAAGCCTGGCGGATCACCGGCATGGCGTTCTTCACCCCCATCACGAACTGCACGTGCAGCGGCTTCCTCAACAGGCCTTCGTCGGCCAGGCGCAGCGCCTGGTAGAGCATCGAGAGGTCGAACACCTCGATCTCCGGCTTCACATGGTGCTCCAGCATCTTCAGCGCCAGCTCGCGGATGAGATCCGGATGGTTCTCGTAGATGATGGTGGGGAAGTTGCAGGAGCCGGTCGACAGCGAGGCCATGTCGCAGCCCAGGTGCAGCATGCCGCCGCGCTCGGAGCCCTTGCCGGAGCGGCCGCCGGTGGAGAACTGCACGATCATGCCGGGGCAGTGCCGGCGCAGGCCTTCGAGCAGGCGGGCGAAGCGCTCGGGATCGGACGTCGGCGTCTGGTCGTCCTTCCTCACATGCACATGGGCGATGGCGGCGCCCGCCTCGAAGGCGGCGTGGGTCGATTCCACCTGCTCGGCGATGGTGATGGGAACGGCCGGATTGTGCTCCTTGCGGGGGACGGATCCGGTGATGGCGACGGTGATGATGCAGGGCGTGGTCATGGTGGTGGTGTCTTAGTGGGCCGCGGGGCGGGGCTCAAGCGGCGGCAGGAACCGGGAGCCCCGCAGAGCGTTGCTGCGTCACGGCCCTGGCTTGCGGGGCGAAACCCTCAGCACAGGAAGAGGTCTGGGATGCGGCCACTGCCCGCGGCGGTCTATCGTGAGAACAGCCTTGGCCCGGCGGCCGGGCAGGCCATCGTCAACGGCCTCGTCATCTTCCTCGCGGTCTGCACCATTCTCTATTTCGGCAGCGAGATCCTGATCCCGATCGCCCTGGCGATCCTGCTCGCGATCCTGCTGGCGCCGGTGGTCACGGGCCTGCAGAGGCTGCGGCTGCCCAAGGTGCTGGCCGTGATCATGACGGTGATGATGGCGGGCTTCATCGTGGCTGTGGTGGCGGGGCTCGTGGCCTCGACCCTCACCAACCTCGCGGCGGACCTCCCCGCCTACCAGACGAGCCTGCGGGAAAAGGCGCAGAACCTCAAGGACATGGCGACGGGCAGCGGCACGCTCGAGCGGGCCGCCGGCGTGCTCGAGAACCTGCGCAAGGAGCTCGAACAGCCCGAACCGCCGGTGGCGGCGGGCCCTGCCCCCGTTCAGCCCGTTCCGGTGCAGGTGATGGAAAATCCCGGGCCCTTCGGTTCGCTCGTCGGCATGGTGGGCCTGCTCGTGCATCCGCTCACGCAGCTCGGGATCGTGGTGCTGATGCTGACCTTCATCCTCATCTATCGTGAGGACCTGAGAAACCGCCTGATCCGCCTCGCCGGCACGGGCGACATCCACCGCACCACGACGGCCATCGACGAGGCGGGGCAGCGGCTGAGCCGCCTGTTCGCCACGCAGATGCTGATCAACTCCCTGACCGGCGCCTTCATCGGCACGGCGCTGTTCGTGATCGGGGTGCCGGGGGCACTGCTGTGGGGGATCCTCACCGCCATTCTCCGCTTCGTTCCCTATGTGGGCACGCTGCTGGCATCGGTCTTTCCCATCATCATCGCCGCCGCGGTGGGCGATGGCTGGACCCTCGCCCTCCTCACGCTCGCGGTCGTGGTGGTGACGGAAACCATGGTGGGCCATGTGCTGGAGCCGCTGTTCTTCGGCAAGAGCACGGGGCTCTCGCCCGTGGCGGTTGTCGCCGCCGCCGCCTTCTGGACGGCCATCTGGGGCCCGATCGGCCTCGTGCTTTCGACGCCCATCACCATCGTGCTGCTGGTGGTGGGCCGGCACATCGAGGCGCTGCAGTTCCTCGAAGTGCTGCTCGGCTCGAGGCCGGTGCTGACGCCCGATCACGCCTTTTACCAGCGGATGCTGGCGAACGACCCGGTCGAGGCGGCCGAACATGCGGAAAAATACGATGAGCAGGGCGAACTCGACAAGTACCTGACCGAGGTCGTCGTCCCCGGATTGCTGCTCGCCGATGCCGACCGGAAAAGAAAAGTGCTTTCGCCTGAGCGCGAGGTGGCGGTCGTCACCAGCTTCTCGGAACTCCTCGAGGAACTCTGGCCGGAGAGGGAGGACAGGACGGACGCGCCGTCGCCCGTCGTGCTCGTTGCCGCGCATGGTGCACTCAACTTCGCGGCGGCACTTTCCGTCTCCGCCCTGCTGCGGCTGAAGAAAGTGCCGCACCGCCTGCTGCCGCCGGATGCGATCCAGCCGGGCAAGTTTCCCGAGGCGCTGGCAGAAGGCGCCCGCATCGCCTGCCTGTGCTATCTCACCGCGCCTTCCGCGGCGAAATATGCCTATCTCGAGAAGCGCATCGCGGCACGCCTGCCGGACGCCAAGATCATCGGGCTCGCCTGGAAGGACACCGAAGGAGCGCGAAGCATGATCAACCCCGAGCACGCGCTCGCGATGCTGCCCGCCGTGCCGGATGGAAGCGCCGCCGACAATGTTCAGAAAGGGGCGGAACTGTCGGTTGCAACTTCTTGACTCAAAAGGATTTAGTTAATTTCCCGGAACCAGCCTGACTCGAATCCGTTGTTTGAACAGCGGTGCATGGGTGCACCGGAAAATGTCAAGCAACCCAGGAGATAGAGAACCATGGATTGGGACCGGATCGAAGGTAACTGGAAGTCGTTCAAGGGCAAGGCCAAGCAGCAGTGGGGCCGTCTGACCGACGACGATCTCGACGTGGTCGAAGGCCGCCGCGAGGAACTCGAGGGCCGTCTTCAGCGCTACTACGGGTTCGAGAAGGACCGTGCACGGAACGAAGTCGACCAGTGGCTGAAGTCGCTCTGAGCGGCTGAGCAGGAGGCGAGACGGACATGCGAATCCTGGCAATCACCCTGCTGACGGCGTGCCAGTTCACCCTTTTCCCCTTCCTGGCGATCGTGGCCGCCAACACGGCGCGCCACCAGCAGGAAGATGCGACTCACGTGATGTATCGCGCCGACATGCCCAACGTCACTACCGTCTACAAGACCGCGCAGATGTAGCGTCAGGAGGGTCCGGGTATCACCCGGGCCCTCCTGTCTTCTACGCCTTGCGCAACGCACTGATGAGGAACGTCACCACCGCGATCACGATGGCCACCCAGAAGACGATCTTGGCGCCTTCCATGGCCGTGCCGGCGACACCGCCGAAGCCCAGCAGGGCCGCCACGACGGCGACGACGAGGAAGACGATCGCCCAATGAAGAAGATTCGAGACATTCATGCCGAAACCTCCTTCGCGACAGGCAGAATGCCTGTTCTCCGTGGCTTTCAATGAGAGTGGCCGGTGAAATGTTCCCTTGTGGCCTCAGGGCCTCAGCCCACGCCCGACTTGGACATGAGGGCGGCCTTCACCTCAGGTTCCGGCCCGAACTCGGAGGCTTCCCGCAGGTGGAGGAGCTCGGCGAGGCGGGCACGCGCCCGGTTGACGCGGCTCTTGATGGTGCCCACGGCCACGCCGCAGATCACCGCCGCCTCCTCGTAGGACATGTCGCTCGCGCTCACCAGGAGCAGGGCTTCGCGCTGGTCGACCGGGAGCCGGCTGAGGGCAAGCTGCATGTCGGTCAGATCCATGTGGCTGTCCTGCTCGGGGTGGACTCCGACATTGGCGGCGATGACGCCGTCGGCATCCTCCACCTCGCGCTTGCGCTTGCGGAAGACCGTGTAGAACTCGTTGCGGAGGATGGTGAAGAGCCAGGCCTTGAGCTTGGTGCCGGGCTCGAAGCTCTCGCGGTTGGCCCAGGCCTTGAGGAGCGTCTCCTGCACGAGGTCGTCGGCACGATCCACCTTGCCCGTGAGCGAAATCGCAAAGGCGCGCAAAGGCGGAATAAAGGCGATCAGATCGTTCCTGAACTCATGATCGTTCATGACAGGATATACGCCCCGCTACTCAACTCTAGGATGAACATCGTCACTCGGATTTCTCGCCGGCCTTGTCGAGATCTCGGAGGAGATCGAGAAACCGTTGCGGAACATCCTGCCTGGAAATATCGTCGTAATAGGCCTTGAGCTTGCTGCTCACCGCCTCCTTGACCACCTGCTGGTTGCTGGAGGCCTTCGATTTCTTGCCCGTCTTGTCGTTCATGATCCTGATTATCGCCCGTCCAACCCCCGGCACAACGGCGGTTCAGCCTCCAAGAATGCGCCAGGGGCGATTAAGTTCCAAAGAAATTCGCTTTGGCTGGAACCAGATGCCTGCGAAAGCATTTATTAGCTCTGACGATCACCAAGGGAGGGCCGTGGCGTCGAGCCATGCCGTTGTCTGAATGACTCTATCCGCGACTGTCGCACCCCACCTGCCCTATCTGCGCCGCTTCGCCCGCGCCCTCACCGGAACCCAGGCCAGCGGAGACACCTACGTCGCCGCCGTGCTCGAAAGCCTGATCGCCGATCCCGCCATCCTCAAATCCGCCAGCAGCCCGCGCCTCGCGCTCTACCAGACTCTGTGCAAGCTGTGGGGCTCGATCCCGATCAACGGCCAGGCGGAAGGAGCACAGCCCAGCTGGGAAGCGACCGTGCAGGGCCGCCTTTCCAACATTCCCGGGCCGGCGCGACAGGTGTTCCTTCTTTCCGCGGTCGAGGGTTTCGACCGGCGCGACATCGGCGAGATCCTGCAGCGCAGCGACAGCGAGGTGGAACGCCTCTTCGAGGACGCCAACCGGCAGATCTCGGAGATGATCGCATCCGACATTCTCATCATCGAGGACGAGCCGCTTATCGCCCTCGACATCGAGGACACGATCACCTCGCTCGGTCACCGTTCCGTCGGCATCGCCAGGACCCACAAGGAGGCCGTGAAGCTCGCCAAGGAAAAGCGTCCGCAGCTGGTGCTCTCCGACATCCAGCTCGCCGACGGCAGTTCCGGCATCGATGCCGTCAACGACATCCTCGGCAGCTTCGACGTTCCGGTGATCTTCATCACCGCCTTCCCGGAACGTCTGCTCACCGGGGAACGGCCCGAACCGGCATTCCTCATCACCAAGCCGTTCTCGCCGGAAATGGTGAAGGCCCTCATCGCGCAGGCGCTGTTCTTCGACCTTCGATCCAGGAAGGCTGCGTGAGACATTGAAAAGGCCGGGGAAACCGGCCTTTCTTTTCGCTTAGACAACGTTGAACAGATAGAGAAGGATGATGATCGGGATGGGTATTCCGATCAGCCAAAGCAATATGCCTCTCATCGTACACTCCTGCGGGTTGACCGCTCCCGCAACACCGCGAAGGCCCTGAAGTTCCCTGACGCCGTTGAACTCTCCGGACGTTTCACCGATATGACGAAAATGGATGAGGCGAACGAGGCAGGAGCTTCAGCGGCCGGGAATCGGCCGCGGGGCACGGCCGTGCTGGTCAACCGGCAGTCCGGCACTGTCCGCACGATGGGCGATGAGGCCGTGCACGATCTCATCGCTATGACCTGGAGCGGTGAGGAATACCAACCGCAGATTCTTCTCATCGACGGTGCCGAGATCGAGCCGACGGTGCGCCGCCTGCTCCGCTCCGGCGAGTGCGGGCGGATCGTGGTCGGCGGCGGCGACGGGACGGTTGCGAGCGTGGCGGGGCTGCTCGTGGGCAGCGGCATCGCCATGGGCATTCTCCCTCTCGGCACGATGAACCTGATGGCCAAGGCGATCGGCATGGAGGCGGAACTCGGCGCGGCGCTTTCCCAGGTGAAGGACGCGGAACCGCGCGCCGTGGACGCGGCGCGGGCCGGAGAACAGCTGTTCCTGCATCATGTCTCCTTCGGCATTCAGCCGCGGATCGTGCGCATCCGGGAGAGGCTGGGCTACAGCTCGCGGCTTACCAAGATTCTCGCCTCGTCGCGCGCTCTCGTCACGGTGCTGCTGCGGCCGCAATCGCAGCGGCTGACGCTCGCCATCGACGGCCGCATGATAGACTACAAGACGCCGGCGCTGGTGGTGAGCAACAACATCTACGAGGATTCGGCCTGGCTCAAGCAGACGCGGCTCGACGAGGGGTTGCTCGGCGTCTATGCGATACAACCCATGTCGACGCCGGCCTATCTGCGGCTCGTCCTCGACCTGCTGCGCGGCCGCTGGCGGGACAATCTCAACCTCCAGGAGGAGCGCGGTCGCGAGGTGACGATCGACAGGCGGAGGCGTTTCGGCCGCCGGAGACGGAGCATCCGCGCAACGATCGACGGGGAACTGACCCTGTTCCGGCTGCCTCTCACGATCACCAGCGAACCGGGAGCGCTGATGGTTCTGGTGCCGCGCCCCGCCACCGGCGAGGCGGGGTTGGAACTTCGCGCAGCACCGGGCGTTTCGCCCCCGTCGCGCGGACAAGGGCTGCGCCAACGATCGGAGACTGCAATGGCAGACAACATAGAGAACCATTACAACCAGAGGCCTCCGCGGTCGGGTTCATCGGCAACGGGCTGGATCTTGGGGGTGATCATTGCCCTCGCGGCAATTGCCCTGCTTTGGTACTACGGAACCCGGGGTGACGGTGACGTTGCGTCCACGACCAACAACACCACCGTGACGACCGAACCGCCGGCCGCCACCGCGCCGGCGCCCACGACTGAAACCGAGTCGACGACCACCACGACGACCACCGAGACCGCGCCTGCAACCGGCACGACGACAGAAACCGCGCCTGCAACCGGCACGACGACCGAGACGGCTCCTGCCACCGGCACGACCGAAACGGCTCCGGCCACCGGCACCACGGGCACGGATACCGGTACGGCGCCCGCGCCGACGACGACGCCTTAAGGTTCCTCCCTCCTCGTCCTGGCCCGGACCGGAAATTTTCCGGCCGGGCTTTTTCCTGTGCGGAGGAGGCGAAGAATGGTTCAGGTTTCGGGATAGACGCCGTGCAGGACGGTGTTGAAGTGCTGCTTCACGATTTCGTGGCAGCTGCATGAGCGGGCGCGGAGTTTCTCCTCGTCCTTCACAACGAGATGGCCCCGGCGCACGGCGAGGGTGCCGTCCAGCTTGAACGTGCCGATCACCCGGCTGATGTAGCTGCGCCCCACGCCCAGCATCGCGGCGAGGCGTTCCTGCGTCAGGGGCACTTCCCGCGATCCCGAGCGCTCGATGGCGGCGCCGATCCACTTCGCGGTGCGCTGCTCGATGCTGTGCGCGGCATTGCAGGCCGCGGTCTGGAACATCTGCGCGACGAGGCAATCGGCATAGCGGGCGAACAGGTTCTCCACCGCCCGCGACCTCTCCTTGCAGTCGTCGAGGACGCTCACGGGAATGCAAAGAAGATCGCCCCCGGTCTGGATTGCGATCTTCGCGAAGGCCGGAAGATTGCCCTGGCTCACAATGCCGCCGACGGCTCCTTCCCTCCCCACCAGCAGGGCCTCGATGGCACTTCCGTCGTCGGTGGAAACAAGGAACGAGACGAGCGTGCGGTGGCAGGGGAAATAGACCGTCTGCACGTTCTCGCCCGGATCGTAGAGAACCGTGTTCGAGGCCGACTGCAGGGCGCGGAAATGCGGCCGCATGAGGTCGAGATCCGGCCCTCTCAAAGCGGAGAGGAGGTTGTTGCCGGAGAGGAGCGTGTCGATGAGGGTGGAACTTTCGTAATGCGCAACCATGAAAGCTCACTAATGGACAGACAATCCGTCCGGGATGAGGTATCACTCAATACCCGGACCGGATGGCGGAAGCGCTTCGGCGATTTGCCTCTCCTGCGGGCCGTTTCGCGGCCGCAGAACCCCGGATATCGGTCATGGAACGCTCACACCGGGCGATTGTTCCAGAGAGCTCCCTGCCCGGCCCCAGCGCCAATTGTGGATTGACCGATGGAAGATCTCCTGCGTTCGGCTCCTGCCGACAGTCTCGATTGCTGCCTGGTGGTGGAAGACGATTCGATCATCCGCCTGGACCTCGAGGAGATGCTGCGAAGCTTCGGCCTGCGGCAGGTGCTGGGCGCCTCGAGCGTGGCAGCAGCCCGCCTGATCGCGGAGACGGCCGGCATCCGCTTCGCGGTCCTCGACTACGAGGTGGGACGCTGCAACACGCTGGAAATCGCGGAGACGCTCGCCAGCCGCGGCATTCCGGCAATGTTCCTCACGGGCTACGGGGCCGGGCTCGAACTTCCGGACTCGCTTGCCCATCTGCCGGTTCTGTCGAAGCCCTTCACCGCCGAATTGCTGGCGGAGGCCCTGCTCAGAACACTTCAGCCGGCGAAGCGCGGGCCCAAGACGGAAGGCGCACCCGACCAGGCATGAGCCGGTTCCGGCCACCGTGCGCTTGCTGTAGTGTTCGGGGCCGATGCTTTCGAATCGCGTGGGAGCCACATGCCGGTCTTCGCCGCCAACCTGTCGATGATGTTCAACGAGTGGGAATTCCTCGACCGCTTCAAGGCAGCGGCCGATTCGGGCTTTACCGCCGTCGAGTTCCTGTTCCCCTACGCCTACGCGCCGGATGAAATCGCAAAGAGGCTGGCGGCTGCGGGCCTCACGCAGGCGCTGTTCAACCTGCCGCCGGGCGACTGGGACAAGGGCGAGCGCGGCCTCGCCTGCCTTCAGGGGCGCGAGGAAGAATTCAAGGCATCGGTCCAGAAGGCCCTGCCCTATGCGCGCGCCACCGGAGTCAAGCGACTGCACCTGATGAGCGGCCATGGCGACCGCAGCGATGCCGCCACGCGCGAGAGGTTCGTCTCTGCGCTGCGCCATGCCTGTGCCGCGGCGGCGCCGCTCGGCATCGACATCCTCGTGGAGCCGATCAATGGCCGCGACATGCCTGGCTACTTCATGAACGACTTCGGTTTCGCCGCCTCGCTCGTCCAATCGCTGGCGCTGCCGAACCTCAAGCTCCAGTACGACATCTACCATCGCCAGATCCTGCACGGCGACGTGATGAAGAGCCTCGAGGCGCTGATGCCGATGATCGGCCATGTGCAGACCGCCTCGGTGCCGAAGCGGAACGAGCCGGGCACGGGCGAGCTCGACGACATGCGCATCTTCCGCCACCTCGACGCGCTCGGCTATGCGGGCTTCGTCGGCTGCGAATACCGCCCTGCCGGCCACACGCGCGACGGCCTCTCCTGGATGCAGAACCTCTGAGCGGAGGCGGCGCGCCTCAGGACATGCGGGTGTGAACGGCGGCTGTGGCCACCAGCTCGTCGAGCAGCGACATGGTGGCCACGCCGGAACAGGCGAATGGGTTCAGCGCCGGCTTTTCGTGGTATTTCAGCAAGAGGCCCGGATTGACCTTCGACAGATCGACGTGGCCCATGGTCCAGTTGCAGAACTTGCGCTCGCGGATCTCCTCGAAGACGAGAAGGCGGACATGGGTGTGGCGCCCGTCCCGCACGATGGCGTTGTAGAGCTCGCAGACCTCGTCGCGGCCGCCTTCCAGCACCTGGATGAAGACGTCGCCGCCATAGCAGAGAATTCCGGTGATGCCGTTCGCGGTGTTGTGGGAACGCGACGTCTCGAGGATGTCCTCGACCATCGCGGTGCTCAAGGGACCGGCGGCGCGGCTGGCATAAACGCAGCGGACCATCATCTGTGGTTCAGTCCTTCAGGTTCACGAGAGAGAGGAATTCGCGCCGCAGCGAGGCGTTCTTGAGGAAGGCGCCGCGCATCACGCTGTTCACCATCTTGGTGGCGCTGTCCTTCACGCCGCGCCAGTGCATGCAGAAATGATCGGCCTCCATGACGACAGCCAATCCGTCGGGTGCGACCTTGTTCATCAGAAGATCCGCCACCTGGGCGATCGCCTCTTCCTGGATCTGCGGCCGCGACATGATCCACTCGGCGAGGCGGGAATATTTGGAAAGCCCGATCAGGTTCGAGTGCTCGTTGGGCAGGAGGCCAATCCACAGCCTGCCCATGATGGGGCAAAGGTGATGGCTGCAGGCGCTCCGGACGGTGATAGGGCCCACGATCATCAGCTCGTTCAGATACTCGGCATTGGGAAATTCGGTGACCGGCGGCTCGCCCACATAGCGGCCGCGGAACACCTCGTTCAGATACATCTTGGCGACCCGGCGCGCCGTGTCGCGGGTGTTGTGATCATGGCGGACATCGATGACAAGGCTCTCGAGCACGCCATGCATCTTGGAGGCGACCTCCTCGAGCAGCGCCTCCATCTCGCCCGGCTCGATGAAGGCCGAGATGTTGTCGTTGGCGTGATAGCGCTTGTTCGCCCTCTCGATGCGGGAGCGGATGCGGGCCGAAACCGGGGCGGCCTTGCCGTCTTGCTCGCCTGCAGGGGGTTTGTCCATCGCCATCCGGTCCATCTTTCCGCTCCCTCGACACTAGCAGCGCGATCCCGCGCCGACAACGGGACGGGGTGCATCATTGCAGGGATACGGGAAGCTTGCCAAATCGGACCAGATGGAGGCGTTCCGCCCCGGGAAGGGCGGAACGCCGGTCCTCGTCAGCGTCCTCCTCAGCGGCGGTTGCGGCCGCCGCTGCGCGAGGCGAAGCCGCCCCTCATGTAAAGGGGGCTCGGCAGCATCAGGCCGATCATCGCGCCGATGCCGAGGCCGAGGGCGCCCAGCATGTAGGGGCGTTCGTCGGCGAGGCGCTGGACCATGCGCTGGTCCGGCATGCCGCGGCTGGCGAGCGGGATGGCGCGGCTCGCGCCTTCGGCCGCCCATTCATAGGCGGTGCCGGCGGCCTTGCGGCTGGTCGACAGCAGACGGGACGCGATGCCGCCGCGGGAGCTGCTAGAGCTGCTGCCCGACTTTCCGCTCCTGCTGCGGCGCGAGCTGCTGGCGCTGCTGGCGCTGCTGCTGCGGCGGCTGCCGCTCCGCGCCGAAGCGCTGCTGCTCTTCGAGCGGCCCGCGCCCCTTGCCGACGCGCCGCTGCTCTTCGACTGGCTGCGGCTGGCGCCCGAGCGGCGCGATGCGGCCGTCTTGTTGCGCTTTGCGGACGCGCCGCCGCGCGACTTCCTGCGCGCCGGCTTGCGACCGGCGGTCTTCGCCATGCCCTGGTCCTGGGCCTGGCCGTTGGTCTCCATGGATTTTTCCGCTGTCATTCTTCTTCTCCTTTGCATTTGCTCTGGGTGGTGAGGTCGTTACCGGCCGGCGCCCTGGTCCGCCCAGGAGCCAGCCCATTCCCGCCAGTATGGCAAGACTGAGAAGCTTGTGGCCCGCGACGCGTTCTTTCAGCCGGACGAGCAGCGAGAGGTGCGGATCGACAAGGTTCAGCGCATCCTCGGCGAGGCGAGGCGGGGCGGTTCTTGCGCGCAGGTCCTCCAGCGTGGCGCGGAGCGCAGCCCGGCGGGCGCGGGCTTCCGCGGCAGCTTTCTCGAACGCTGCGTTCATGGCCCTGCATCGCTCGAGCGCCGTGCGAACCAGCGGAAGAAGATGCTCTCGGTGCGCCAGGCGATGGCACTCCGGAGAACCATGAAGCATGCGCCGACGAGCGCGAGCAGCACCGCGCTCACGATGAGCGCAGCAACGCCGGTGTTGCCGACGAGCGGCGCAAGGAAGGCGATGCCGGCCTGGGACAGAACAACGAGAAAGCAGAAGCCGGCGGCGAAGCCGAGCATTGCGAACGCGACGGCGCGGATCGCCTGCGCCTTCAACTCTCCCAGTTCGGTGCGCGCCAGCGTCACCTCAGCCTCGGCCCAGTTCCGGCCGTCGGCCGCGAGCCGCTGCAGCAAAGCCCCGATGTCGGCGCGGTCCACCTCTCGCGTCTCTTCTCGCTGCTTGAGCATTCCGTGGCTCTCCCACTCCTCGTCTTTCGCCACAGGCACGAAGCGGGGTTGTGATCGTCGTGGTTTGCAACGCATGAGGCTGCGCTTGGTTCCGGAGCGCGTGCTGCACCACAAGACGTTGAAAAAAGAAACCCCGCAGAGCGGGGTCAAGGTGCAGGCAGCCTATTGGGGGAGGGAGACACTGCCCGGGGAAAACATCTCTCCGTCACTCGGTGATCTCGATATCGTCCTCTTCGGATGCGGATGGCGCCGCGCGGCCGCGGCGGGCGGCCTGGCGGTTGCGGCGCGAGGACGTGGACGTTCGCATCTGCTGGGCGCGGGACTGCACGATCTGCGTGATGATGAGACCGGCGGCGATGCTGCCTCCGAACGTGACGAGTGGATGACGCCTGGTGAACTCGCGGGCATCGGCGACCATATCCACCAGCTCGCTCTCGACGACGTAATTGGCGAGTTCCTCGAGGCTGTCCGCCGCCGTCTCCGCATATGTACGCATCGTGGGCACGGCGGGCAAAGCATCGCCGAACTGGCGCACCGAGTCGGCCAGGCTCTCGAGCTGGGCGGCGGCATATTCCTTGCGGCTGTTGGCGAGACTCCCTGCCATGGTGAGGAGGTCGTCCATGAAGGCCGGGCTCTCGCGCTCCGATGCCGGCCTGCTGCGCGCGCGGCCGCGCAAGTGAGACACTGTCGCCATCGATATCCTCCCGAAAAACTGCCTGGTGCCGCCGTCCGTCAATAACTGCACGCTGGCGGTTTGGTTCCGGCGAGCGGACGGCCCGGATGCGCCACTTGAGGAACCCCTCAGCCCCGTTCCCGTTCTGCGCGTTGCAGTGGGCGCGGCGGGGCAGCAAGGGGAAGACAATGACGGCGGAAATCATGACCTGCCTCGCCATTCTCGGTGCGGCGGTCGTCCTGTTCTCTTGGGATCGCGTACCCGCCGACGTCGTGGGGCTGGGCGTGCTGCTGGCGGTGATCGCCACCGGCCTCGTGCCGGCCGAGAAGGCGCTCGCGGGCTTCGGCAGCGGCACCGTGGTGATGATCCTGGGCTTCTTCATCATGACCGCCGCTCTCTCCCACACCGGCATCGTCGACACGGTGGGCCAGTGGATCCTCGGCCGTGTGGGCGACAGGCCCTTCCTGATGCTCGGGATCGTCATGGTCGCGGTGTCCTCCCTCTCCGCCTTCATCAGCAACACGGCGGCCACCGCCTTCTTCGTGCCGGTGGTTCTCGGCATGGCGGCGAGGAGCGGCACGAGCCCATCCCGGCTGCTGCTGCCGCTGGCCTTCGCCTCCATCCTGTCAAGCTCCGTTTCCCTCATCAGCACGTCGACGAACATCGTCATCAGCGAGTTGATGGTGCGTGCAGGCGAGCCGCGCATGGGCATGTTCGAGCTCGCACCCGTCGGCATTCCGATCGCGGTGCTGGGCATCGCCTACATGCTGACGCTCGGCCTGAGGCTGATGCCGGACCGGGCGCGCGATGCCGCAGCCCCCGAGGAAGTGGGAAACCGAGACTACGCGGCAGATCTCGTGGTGACGGAGGATTCGCCTCTCGTCGGCACGGCACTGGAGGACTCGCCGGTGGGCAAGGATACAGGCTTCCGGATCATGCGCCTGTTGCGCAACGGCAAGCCCGTGACGGGCAAGGCGACCGCACTCCTCGAGGCGGGAGACGTCATCGTGGTGGAAGGCCGCCGGCGCGATCTCCTGCGGGTGAAGGACATCAGCGGGCTCGACCTCAAGGCCGACCTGCACCTGGCCGACGATGCGGAGGAGGAGAACCCCATCGTCGAAGGCGTGCTCATGCCGGATTCGCCCTTGATCGGCCACACGCTCAAGAGCGCGGAGTTCTACGAGCGCTACGGGCTGAAGGTGCTGGGACTCAACCGGGCCGGCTTCCGCATGCCGCGGCGGCTGAGCCGCACCCGAATGCGGCTGGGCGACGTGCTGCTGCTGCAGGGCCCCCCGGAAGCGGTGAAGGAACTCGAGCGCGGCAACATGTTCAACATCTTCGGCGGCGTCGACACCGAGCGGCTGCGCACCTCGCATGCGGCGCTCGCCATCACCATCTTCGCGGTGGTTCTCCTGGCGATCAGCTTCAATCTCGTGGCGATGCCGGTGGCGGCGCTGGGCGGCGCCTTCCTGATGCTGCTCACGGGATGCATCTCGCCCGAGGAGGCCTACCGCCGCGTCGAGTGGAAGGTGCTCATCCTCATCGGCGCGCTGCTCTCGCTCGGCGTGGCCATGGACCAGACGGGAACGGGCCGCTGGCTCGCCACGCAGCTGATCGCGGTGCTGGGGGGCGAGAGCCCGCTCCTCCTCCTTAGCTGCTTCTTCGTGCTCACCGTGGCGCTGACGCAGCCGATGTCGAACCAGGCCGCGGCGATCGTGGTCGTGCCGATCGCGTTCGAGACGGCGCGGCAGCTCGGCCTCGATCCCAGGAGCTTCGCGATGATGATCGCGATTGCCGCGAGCTGCTCCTATCTCACGCCGCTCGAACCTTCGAGCCTGATGGTTTATGGGCCCGGCAAGTACCGCTTCATGGATTTCGTGAAGGTGGGCTTCCCGCTCACCTTCCTGATCTTCGGCATCGCGCTGCTGCTGGTGCCGGTGTTCTGGCCGCTCGGCGGATGAGCGCAAGAAAAAGGCTCCGCGATGCGATCGCGGAGCCCTGGATTGCAACGATGCTGCCGCGGCTCAGCGCCAGGCGGTGTAGCGGCTGTGGTCGACCGCGTCGTCGCGGTGGGAGCCACCCTTCGTCGCGGCCCACCAGGCAGCGACGGCGCTGATCAGCAGCGAGGCCGCCGTGATGAAGGCCATGAGCACGCCGAGACGCCTCGCCTGGTCCGCCCGGGCCTTCATGGCGGCGAGCGTCGAGTCGAGCCTTTCGGTTGCCTGCTGCTCGGAGAGCCCGGTCGCGGCGGAGATGCGCTGAACGAGATAGGCGCGGTCCTCGCTTTCTGCCGAGGTCACCCGGTTCGAGCTCAGCAGCCGGCCGAGCTCGGCGCGGCTTTCGGCACTCACGGGCCCGGATGCAGGGGCTGGCGCAGCACCCGGGGCGGGTGCCGCCTCGCCGGCAGGAGCTGCCTCGCCGGCAGGTGGTGCCTCGGCAGCGGGCGCGCCGGCGCGGAGGAGACGGTCGACGTAATAGTCGCTCGTCGCCGCGCTCGTGGCCTGCGGGTTCGATGCCGCTCCGGCGGCCACCGTGGCCGCCCCGGTGGTGGCAAGCGAGGCGAGCCATGCCGCCACCAGCGAGCCGATGAGCACGCCCAGCGCCCACACCACGAGGCCGTGCAACCCGTCGCGCATCTCGACCTCGTGACGCTCCGCATCGCCGATCCTGCGGCGCAGGCGGCCGGTCACGTAGCCCCCGCCGAGGGAAGCCGTCACCTGAAGCCACACAAGCCAGAGCCCGATGCCGATGATCACGCCGAGGCCCGGCATGGCCTGGCGATCGGTGAAGGACGTGAGCGACAAGCCGACGGCCGAACCGAAGGCCACGAACATCATCGAGATGGCGGTGGCCACCACTGCGCCGGCGAAGATGGCGCTCCAGTCGGCGTAGCCCGTACCCGCTTCACTCCGCCGAACGATTTCCGTTTCGGCAGTCTTGGCAATGATTGCCATTGGCGCCTCCCCGCCTCAGCTCAGGCCGAGGAGCGAGAGGACGGCCAGGACGACGACCACCAGCCCAACCAGATAGATCACGGAATTCATGGTGTTTCTCCCTTGCAGATACGTGCCGAAGCAACCGGCGGGAGGGGGAAAAGTTCCTGCAGGGAAGGAAGCCGGAGGGCGGATCGGCGTCAACGCCCCTCGCCCTGCGCCTGATCCGGGCCGCCCGCGTCGTCGTCAGGGCAGTGACGCAGCTGCGCAAGAGCCTGCTGGGGGAAGCTCCGCATCAGGCTTCCCATCAGCATCTGCAACTGAAAGGCGCGGGCGGGCACCTCAAGCTCGGTGCCATTGGCGAAGCGCAGCCTCAGCACGGCGGTGACCTCGCCTGCGAGTTCGCGCGCAAGATCAGGGCCGCTGAAATCCGCCGCGGTGAGCAACGGCGAGCGGTAGCTGACGCCGACCAGAAGCGGCGGCAATTTCCTGGCGGTCATGGCCCGCCCTCCTCGTTTTCATCAACGATATGAAGGCGAACGCGGGATTTCCGGCGAATGTTCCCGAAGCGCAAAGGCAATGTCGCGGCAAGCGTGAGGAACTGCGCGCGCATTTCGGCGTTGGCTCCCGCTGAACTGCCACGACCGAACAGAAGAAGGACAGCATCATGAAAATTCGACATATTCTTGCCGGAACGGCCATCGCGTCACTGGCGCTCGTGGGCGGAAGCATCGCTCCGCCAGGGCTTTCATTCGTGCCACAGGCCGAGGCGGCGGTGAGCATCAGCTTCTCAGTCTTCTACGATGAACTCTCCGCCCATGGCAGCTGGGTGAACTACAACGATGCCTACGTGTTCATTCCGGCCAACGTCGGCAGCGACTGGCGTCCCTACACCCTCGGGCACTGGGTCTACACGGACCGCTATGGCTGGACCTGGGTTTCCGACGAGGCCTTCGGCTGGGCCACCTATCATTACGGCCGCTGGGGTTATGCAGAGGACATCGGCTGGTACTGGGTGCCGGGCAAGCGCTGGGCTCCGGCCTGGGTGAGCTGGCGGCGCAGTGCCGACTACGTGGTCTGGGCGCCGCTGCCGCCGGATCGCGACGGGGACGTCGACGTTTCGATTTCGATCTCCGTCGGCGACATTCCGGAATTCTACTGGGTGGCCGTGCCGACCCGGCGCTTCCTCGAACCCGACATCCATGTCGTCGTCATCCGTGACGACCGCGAGATCCGGCAGGTGGTGGAGCGCACGGAGTTCATCGGCGTTCCGAAGATCACCAACAACATCGTGGTGAACAACGTCATCGACGTCGACATCATCGAAAAGGAAACCGGCAAGGATGTGAAGACCGTCGAGGTGCGCGAGACGGATGATCCGCGCCAGGCCCGCGCCAGCGAGGACCAGGTGACGGTGTTCCAGGGCGAGATCGCCGCCGACGAGAAGGCCAAGCCGCCGAAGGTGAGCGAGGTGAGCGAGGTCAAGAAGGTGAAGCGCGGCGGCGCCTCCGAGGATGCGGCTGGAACCAGCACGGAGGAACCGGCTTCGGAAGCGGCGGAGGGCGGCACGACCGAAGCGCCGGCCGATGCAGCCCAGACCGAGGAGCCCGGTGCCCCCGCCGCCGAGGGTCAGACGGACAAGGCTGACAAGGCCGACAAGGCGAAGAAGGCCAAGAACGCTGACGAGGATGCTGCGGACACCGCCACCTCCGACCAGCCGGCCGGCGCGGCTCAGCCCGAAACGGCCGAGCAACCCGCGCCGTCCGAGGATCAGCCCGCTGCGGCCGAGAACCAGGACGATGGCAACCAGGGCCAGGCCAAGAAGAAGGCCGAGGATGCTGCGGAAGAGCCAGAGGATGCGACCGGCTCCACCGCCGCTCCGGAACAGCCCGCTGCCGAGGCCGGAGAGGACTCCGGCAACGCGCAGGGCAAGGCCAAGGGCAAGGCCAAGAAGGATGAGCAGCAGGCCTGCGATCCGGCCACCGACGCCAACTGCGCGCCCGCGCAGTAAACCCCGACACCGCGTGAAACGAGGACCGGCGCCCCAGGGCGCCGGTTCTTCCTTGCTCAGAGCTTCAGTTTCTGGCGTAGGCGAGCCATGTCCTTCCAGGGATCGGGCGTGCTGCCGGAGAGGCGCTCCAGCGCGCGCTTCAGCGTGTAGTGAGAGGCGGAAGGCAGGGCATCGAGCTCGCTCCAGTCGATCGGCATGGCGACCGGCGCTCCCGCGCGGGCGCGGGTCGAATAGGGAGCGACCGCCGTGGCGCCCCGGCCGTTGCGGAGATAGTCGATGAAGATGCGACCTTGCCGGCGGTTCTTCGCCATGGTCGCCACGTAGCGGCCCGGCGCATCGGCCGCCATCTGCTGGGCCACGGCCTTGGTGAAGGCCTTGGCGTTCTCCCAGTCCAGCGCCGGTTCGACCGGCACCGTCACGTGCAGGCCCTTGCCGCCGGACGTCTTGAGGAAAGACCGAAGCCCCAGCCTCTGCAGCCGCTCGCGCATTTCCACGGCGGCGGACTTTATGTCTTCCCAGCCAATTCCCTCTCCCGGGTCGAGGTCGAAGATCAGCCGGTCCGGACGCTCGAGATCGCCGATGCGCGAACCCCACACATGGATCTCGAGCACGTTCGCCTGCACCAGCGCGAGGAGCCCTGAAAGATCCGCCACCGACATCATCGGCTTTTCGTCCCCGGTGTCGGCGAGGCTGATCGACTTGTCGAGGCCCATCCAGGCGTGCTTGGCGAAGAAGCACTTTTCCGAAGCGCCGCCCGGACAGCGCAGCAGGCTCAACACCCTGTTCGCCACGTGGGGCAGGACCCAGCCGGCGATGGCGCTGTAATAATCGCCCAGGTCCTGCTTGGTGACGCCCGCATCCGGCCACAGCACGCGCTCGGGGTGGGTGAAGGCGAATGCCGGTTCGGCCCGGGCCGACGGCGCACGGCGCGCCCGGCTTTCGCGATGCGGGATGTGCCCGGGATCAGGCTCCAGGACCACTTCTGCGGCGGGCTTGTCCTCGCGCAGGCCCACATAGGCGGCCTGGCGCACCAGCCCATCGGCGGTGCGCCCGCGGTACTCGATCTCGGCCACGACCTTCGGGGCGATCCACACCACGTCACGCGCGGCGGGCCGCGAGACGCTGTTGGCGAATTTCGGCTTCTCCGCCGCAAGCGGCTTCAGCAGCTTGAACAGCGAGGCGGATTCTTCCACCGAGTATCCGGTGCCGGCGCGGCCGGCATGCATCAGGCGGCCCTCCTCATAGTAGCCCAGCACGAGAGAGCCCACGGCGTTCTTCCTGTCGCTCGCCGGAAGGAAGCCGACGACGACGAATTCCTGGCGCAGCATGCATTTCGATTTCACCCAGTGCTCGCCGCGGCCGGAGACATAGGGCATGTCGCACTTCTTCGACACGATGCCTTCGAGACCCAAGCGGCAGGCCTGGGCCAGGATGTCCTCGCCGGGCTGGTCGAGGTGATCGTTGTAGCGCAGCGCGAAGTGCTGCGGCGACTGGCTCAGGACCTCGGACAGAAGGCGCTTGCGCTCGGTCAGCGGCGCGCCGCGGATGTCCGCGCCGTCGAGATAGAGAAGGTCGAAGACGTAGAACACGATGCGGTCCTGCCGGCCCGACTTGAGATCCGTTTGGAGGCCGCTGAAGGTGGAATGCCCCTGCTCGTCCTGGACGATGATCTCGCCGTCGATGAGCGCTGCCTTGGCGGCGAGCGTCTTCACCGCGTCAGCGACGGCGGGAAAGCGCTTCGTCCAGTCGAGGCCCTTGCGGGTGAGGAGCTTCACCTTGCCGCCATCGAGCCGCGCCTGGATGCGGTAGCCGTCGTGCTTGATCTCGTGCAGCCAGCCCGAAGCCGTGGGCGGCTCCGCCACGCTCATCGCGAGGCTGGGCTCGACGAAGGCCGGGAGCATGGCCTTGCGCGCGCCCGGGACCTTGGCGACGGCGGAGGGCTTCACCGCGGAGGACCGGGACGCTCTCGCCTTGTGGTCTGCCCTCAGCGTGTTGCTGGTCTCGAGGTCTTCGTTGCTCTTGCCGGAGAGGATTGATGTCATGTGGCGCTCCGTCGGCTCCGTCTCGCCGGCGGCGAGCGCATGCTCGTCGCTGCGCTTGATCAGCAGCCAGTTCTGGCGCGCGGCCTCGTCCTTCAGGCGGACGAGCGACCACGAACCCTTCAGCCGCTCGCCCTCGAGCCGGAAGGTGAGCTTGCCGGCCTTGAGGCCCTCGTGCGGATCACCTTCCGGAATCCAATGGCCCCGGTCCCACACGATCATGGTGCCGCCGCCGTATTCGCCCTTCGGGATCACGCCTTCCCACTCCTTGTAGGCCATGGGGTGATCTTCCGTCTGAACCGCAAGGCGGCGCACGCCGGGGCGGAGGCTCGGGCCGCGCGTGACGGCCCAGCTCTTCAGGACGCCGTCAAGTTCCAGCCGCAGGTCGAAGTGGAGCCGTCGCGCCGCATGTTTCTGGACGACGAAGGAAAGGCGCGAGCGGCGGCGTGCAGCAGGCCCCGGCGCGGGTGCGGGTGCGGGTGCGGGCTCCGCCGTCTTCGAGAAGTCTCGCTTGGCGGAGTAATCGCGCAGCGGCGAGGCGCGCCTGGCGGAACCCTTGCGCAAGGGTTTCTTCGCTGCCCCAGCGGACGTTCCTGCCGGTTTTCTTCCCATGTCTTTGCCTTCACTTGCCCTTGGCGCGCTTGGCGGGTTTGCGCGGCGCCGGCTTGCGCTTGGCGGCGGCCTTGCGGGGCTTGGACCTTTGCGGTTCGGCCTCGGACCGCGCGCCCCTCTTCAAGCTGTCGCGCAGGGCGTCCATGAGGTTGATGACGTTGCCACGCGGCGGCTCCGGCTCAGGCTCGACCGTGATCTTCTCGCCCTTGGCCTTGCGGGCGATCAGCTTGCGCAGCTCGGTTTCGTAGCGGTCCTCGAACTGCTCGGGCCGGAAACGGCCGACCTTGCGCTCGATCAGCTCGGTGGCGAGATCCACCATTTCGTGATCGAGCCGCATGCTTGGCAGGTCCGAGTAGAACTGCGAGCAGGGCTTCACCTCGTTGGCATAACGCAGGCGGATCAGCATCAGCCCCGATTCCAGCGGCATCACGCCGATCAGGTATTCATGGCCCGACGCGGTGAGCTGGCCCAAGCCCATGGTGCCCGTCTTGCGCAGGGCCTCGCGGATGACGAGATAGCCCTCGGCCGCATATTTGTCCGCGGGCGTCACGTAATAGGGTTGCTCGAAGTAGCGCGGATCGACTTCCTCCAGCGGCACGAAACGGGCGAGCTCGATCGTCTTCTTGCTCTCGAGTTTCACCGCGTCGATCTCCTCGGGCTCCATGAGGACGTTCACATCCTTCTCGATCTCGTAGCCGCTGACAATGTCGGCCGGATCGATCTCGCCGACGCCCTCGACGATCTTGGCATAGTGCACGCGCTTGCCGGTCGGCTTGTGGATCTGGTGAAAACTCACGTCCCCCTTCCGGTCCTCGGCATTGAACACCTCGACCGCGATCGATACCAGAGACAGCCTTAGAAATCCCTTCCAGTAAGCTCTCGCGGCCATGCGCTGCTCCCTACACCGGCAGAATGCGGCGCCCGGCAGCCGGTTCCTTTCCTCGCCGATCCGATGGAACCATCGGGTATGGTGGCGGATTTCCCTCCGGACAGGTTCAAATTCAACCGGTACAAAGGAGTATTGCATGGCAACGACCCCCTCCCCGGGGCGGCATGACCCCAGCCGCAACCCTCTTGCGGGCGAGCCGTCCGCCGATCCGACCCCCATGGGTTCAATGCAGGATCCCCTGCCGCCGGTGGACCGCGCCGGCTACCGCACGAGCGACGACAACGACGTGAATCTCCGGGATGACCGGGTGAGCAGCCGGACCACGGCAGGCGCCGGGCGCGGCTTCGCCACGACCTTCATCATCGCCGCAGCCGTTCTGGTGGTGGCCTTCCTGGTTGCCCTCTATTTCGGCTCGAGCGGCACCAACGTGGCCACGAACCCCGCGGATGTCGACGTGCCGGTGGCCGGCAGCACGCCGGACGCCACGGAGAGCACCGGAACCACGGCGAGCGGAAGCGGAACCGCGGGCAGTACCGATCCGAACGCCGTCGACACCACCGGCAGCACCACCACGCCGCCGGCGAGCGGCACGGAGACGGGCACGGGTACGGGCACCACCGCCCCGGCCAATCCCTGACAGCCGCACGATTCCTGACAGCCTTCGGCCTCTCTCCCCCCGCGAGAGAGGCCGAAACGCATCAGGAACCATCGCCACGGCCTTCCGTTGTCCCCGCAAGATACGAGGACACGAGCCATGTGCGACTACAGTCTTGAACAGCAGCAGAACAGGCCCGCAGCGGCGGGCGACCGGCTGGTGACGGCCGCTTTCTCAAGCTCCACCACGCGTGGCTTCTGCGCCGACGGCGAGCCCGACCTGGCCGTCTGCCTCCTGCCGGGCACGGAGATCGCGTTCGACGAACCGGTGCGGTTTTCCGGCCTCTTCAGTTTCCTGCTCCAGGCGCACCAGCATGATTGCCTCCTTGCCCGCTTCCGCCACGTGAACGAGGACAATCCGCTGCTTCATCACGACGCGCTCGAGTTCGCCAATGGCGAGATCGTGCTCCTCACCCATCTGCGCGACGGGCAGCGCGCCACGGTGATCCAGCTTCCCGCCACCGGCGAGGCGCGGAGCGAGCATACCGCGCCTGCCCCGCAGGCCGTCCTCTGAGCGCGGGCGGAACGATGAGCGAAAAGAAGAAGACCCTTCCTCCCCAGGAACAGGAACGCCAGCCAGGGCTCGAATCCGAGATGCGGCCGGCGCCCGACTACCGCCCCCGCTTCAAGGGAGCCGACAAGCTCAAGGGCAAGGTCGCCGTGATCTCGGGCGGCGACAGTGGGATAGGCCGCGCCGTCGCCGTGGGCATGGCGCGCGAGGGCGCAAAGATCTTGATCCTTTATCTGGACGAGCACGAGGACGCGCGCGAGACCCGGCGCCTCGTCGAGGATGAGGGAAGCGAGGCCGAGATCTTCGCGGGCGAC
Organism: Aestuariivirga sp.; assembly: GCF_046294715.1. Taxonomy (GTDB): domain Bacteria; phylum Pseudomonadota; class Alphaproteobacteria; order Rhizobiales; family Aestuariivirgaceae; genus Aestuariivirga. The sequence continues at coordinate 71,242 of NZ_JBKBKI010000003.1, forward strand.
ATCGGCTCGGAGCAGCTCTGCCGGGAGGCGATCGACCTGGCCATCCGGAAATTCGGCCGCCTCGACATCCTCGTCAACAATGCGGGCGAGCAGCATACGGTGAGCGCGCTGGAGGAGCTGAGCGAAGAGCAGCTTGTACGAACCTTCCGCACCAACGTGTTCAGCATGTTCTTCCTGACCAAGGCGGCGCTGCCCCACATGGAGTGCGGTGCGGCCATCATCAACTGCACATCGATCACGGCCTACAAGGGCCACACGCAGCTCATCGACTATTCGGCCACGAAGGGTGCGATCGTGACGCTGACGCGCACCCTCTCAGAGCTTCTCGCGCCCCGCGGCATCAGGGTGAACGCGGTGGCGCCCGGCCCGATCTGGACACCGCTCATCCCGGCGTCCTTCGATGCCGAAAAGGTTTCGACCCATGGCGGCGACACGCCGCTCGGCAGGCCCGGCCAGCCCAACGAGGTGGCGAGCTGCTTCGTGTTCCTCGCCAGCGAGGAAGCCTCCTACATGAGCGGCCAGGTGCTCCACCCCAACGGCGGCAAGATCGTCGGATCCTGAACGCCGCTCACGAGGAACTTCGCGCGCTGCCCGAGGGTTTTGCCAAGGCAAGACAATGCGCGCCGAGAGGGTTCGAGCCATCATGAACGACGATACGCTGAATGACCGGGGGCCCCCGCGGAACCCGGCCGCCCACCGGAAGGCCGCCAAGGCGGACCCCGCCTCGGGGCGCGCCGGCGGCGACTTCGCCCGCTGGCGGAACGGCCAGGCGAGCGAACTCGAGGAGCAATTCAAGAACTGGCGTCAAGACGAGCGCCGCAAGCACGCCGAGGCCTTCGAGGCCTGGCGTGAGAAACGCAACGCCCACGGACGGGATGATCCAGCCGTGGACCAGAACAAGACAAGGAGAACCAAATGAGCGTGAAGACCCTGAACGACCTGTTCGTGGAGACCCTGAAGGATCTCTACTACGTGGAAAAGAAGCTCGTGAAGCAGCTTCCGAAGATGGCGGAGAAAGCGACCTCGCCCGAACTCAAGCAGGCGATGGAGGATCACCTCTCCGAAACGGAGACGCACGTGGAGCGGCTGGAGCAGGTATTCCAGCTTCTCGACCAGCGCCCCACGGCGAAGACCTGCGAGGCTCTCGAGGGCCTGCTGCGGGAGGCCGAGGAGACGACCTCCGAGATCGACGACGAGCAGACGCTCGATGCCGCCCTGATTTCCTCGGCGCAGACGGTGGAGCATTACGAAATCGCCCGCTACGGCACGCTGGCCTGCTGGGCGGCAGAGATCGGCAACAACGAGGTGGCAGAGCTTCTCGAGCAGACGCTGGAGGAAGAGAAGGCCGCTGACGAGAAGCTCAGCACCATTGCCGAGGACTCGATCAACCAGCGGGCCGCCGCCTGACCTCATCCTCATCCGGAACAGCAGGGGCCGCAGCACCCGGACGGGCGTTGCGGCCCCTGCCCTTCATGCAGCCGCGGCTTGAGGCTTGCGGGACTCCGCGGCTTTGACAGCAGCGGGATTTCACATCCTGGGTCGTTGCCAGCATGCGACGGCAGCCAGGACCGCGCTAAGGCGTGATGTCGAAGTCCACGCGGGCGGGCAGGACGTTCCACGCCAAGCCCGCGCTCGGACCCTGGGCGGCGGCTACTCGTATCCCGTCATCTCGACATAGCCGCGCCCCGGGTGCGAGCCCTCGAGGAAGACCGGGCCTTCCCAGTAGGATACCTGCGTTTCCATCCAGGCCTGCGGGTTGAGCGCCCGGGTGGCGACGTCCAACCCCTTTCCCGGCAGCGCCACGCGCCAGCGGACGGGCACGCGGCGCCCCTGAACCTCGGCCCAGTCGAGCGGCTCCACGCGCATGGCTCCAGGCGCCTGCGGCTCCGGCTTGCCATCGGCGGCGATCCAGGTGGCGGAGGTGAAGCCCTCCCCCGCATCGCGAAGGCGGAAGCCCATCAGCTTCTCGCCCGTGGCGAAATGAAACGAGAACCAGTCCCACCCCGTCTGGCCGGGGCTCAGCGGCTGCGAGGACCATTCATGGTCGTACCAGGCCTGGCCGGTGACGGAGACGTTCCGTCCCGCGACGCGGATCGTTCCCCGCACATCGTAGAAAGGCTGTGAGTAATAGTAGCTGGCCTGCCCTTCGGCGGACTTCACGGAATAACCGGCCTCGCCCTGGAGCACGAGCGGACCCGTCGCGTCGAGGTTCAGATCATAGGAAAAATCCATCGCTTCCGCCGAGACCTCGAGGGCGGAGAGCGGATCGGCACCGGGCCCGGCTCGCGAGATCATCCTCCACGCGTCGATCGTCGCGGCGAAGGGCAAGACGGCAACACCCGCCTGACCGATTCCGCCGCGCGCCAGCCGCTCGGCCGAGTGGTGCGCCTCGGCAGTGGTAAGCGCCGCATGGCCCATCCACAACTGCGGGCTCTCCCAACCCTGCTTCTCCGCCGGGGCAAGCGCGGATCGGAACAGCGTCCACTGGGCGCCGTAATTCTCGCCGTCGGGGCCTTCGAGGTTTGCGGTGAGATACCACCATTCAATGCGGAACTCCGGGTGGGCGCCGTGATCCTGCGGAAAGCGAAGCTCGGTGCCGCGCTGCGGAATCGAGAAGCCCCCGGCATCGCCGCCGAGGCCCGCAAAACCCTGCGCCATGGCAGGGCTTGCCAGAGCCGCGAGAAGAAGAAATGCCTTAGCGTTCATGGGCGAAGACCTTGACAAGCTCGGCGGGCGCGAGCCGCGCGAGGCGGAGGGCGGGCAGGATGGCAGCTCCCGCCGCACTGAGCAGCGCCAGCGCGAACAGCCTCAGCCAGTCTAGCGGAAACAGATGAAGCGGCAGCCGCCATCCGAAGGCCTCGACATTGACGACTGCGAGAAGCAGCCAGGCGAGCGCCAGGCCGGCGGGAACCGCCGCGAGCATGGTGAAGGCGGCGAGCGCAAGGCTGCGCGCGAGCTCGAGAAGCGCGAGCCGTCTCTGCGTGAGGCCCATGGCCCAGACCGGCGCCAGCTGCGCGAAGCGCATGCCCGAAAGGGTGAGAAGGCTCGCGAGGATGGCGATCCCTGCGACACCCAGCGTCAGCACGTTGAGCGCCGCGGTGACGGTGAAGGTGCGGTCGAAGATGCGCAGCGAGAAGGCCTTGATTGCCGCCTGATCGATGACGTTCTCCGCGGGAAGACCGAATGCGGCGCGCAGTTGCCGGGCAAGCGGCCGTGCCTCCTCAGGCGCCACGCGCACGGCGTAGCGCAACCGGCTCGCATCCGGGTAAAGCGTGGTGAGCAGGCTGACACCGATCATGATCTGGCCTTTCGGATTGCCATAGTCCGAAAAGATGCCGACCACCGGAAGGCTGCGCCCTTCTTCGAGGCTCACGCTGTCGCCGAGCGCCAGGGAAACGCGCCGGGAGAGCTGCTCGTTGACCAGAAGCCCTTGCCCCCTGGCGATCAGGTCCCACACGCCGGGCTCCGCTGCCAGCAACGGCCAGTTCTCGCGGTAGGTGGCGTGATCGGCGACGCCGTAGATCTGCACCGGCTGGTCGAAGAGGCGCGTCTCCGCGTTCCAGACGGGGAGCACCGCCTCGCTCCTTCGTTCCAGCCAGGCGCGCACCTTCTCCGATTCCGCGGGTGATCGCGTGGTGACGTAGAGCTCGGAAGCAAGCCGCTGGTCGAGCCAGCCGACGAAGGTGAGGCGGAAGCTTTCCACCATGGTGCCGACGCCGGCATTGGCCGCGAGCGCGAGGAGCAAGGCCATGAGGGCAAGTGAGAGCCCCGGCAGCTGCTGTCGCGTATCCGACCAGAACCACTGCGCCAGGGCACCTCGCGAATGACGCGCGGCAAGCCTCAGGACGGTTGAAAGTGCCGCCGGCAGAAGCATGGCCGCGCCGAGCAGCATGGCACCGAGTGCGGCAAAGCCCATGGCAAGCCCGCTTCCCAATTGCACGAGCGCGGCCGACGCGCCGAGCGATGCGAGGCCGCCGATGGCCTGGAGGCGCAGGGCGCGCTCGGACGCAAGACTCCAGGCGCGTGGCCGTGCAGGCGCCAGGAGCGGCATGCGCGCGATGCGCCAGAGGCGGGAGGCGGCGGAGAAAAGCGTGCCCGCCACGGCGATGCCAAGCCCCAGGAGCCAGACGGAGGGCCGCACAGCCAGGGTCCCAGGCACTTCGGCGCCATAGAGCCCCCGCAGGCTCGCGGCGACGTCCGGCAGCAAGAGCCAGGCGACGCCATAGCCGAGCACCACCCCGGCCAGACCCGCGACAAGGGCAAAGCCCAGAAGTTCGATCAGCAGCAGGACGACCAGCGTGCGGAGCGGCACGCCCACCGCGCGCATGGTGCGGAACACCGGGCGGCGCTGCTCGAAGGCAAGTCCGATTGCCGAATGCACGATGAAGAGCCCCACGGCAAAGGCCAGAAAGCCGAAGGCCGTGAGGTTCAGGTGAAAGCTATCGGTGAGGCGCGAGAGATCGGTGTCGACTGCCGGCGCGCGGCGCACCAGATCGGGAGCAATCTCGTGCAGATCCGGGACCGAACTCAGCTGCTCCGGCCAGAGAAGGAGGCGGGAAATCTGGCCCTCAGCCGCCAGCAGCTTTTGCGCGATGCCAATGTCGGTGAGCGCCGTTCCCGGCGGCAGCGCATCCGACAGGCGGAGCGGCGGCGTCTCCTCGTTGGCGAGCCGGCGTGCCGTTTCGGGCGAGACGACGAGCACACCGGGAGGCGTGATGAAGGCCCCGAGGCCGATTTCCGCGCCGGCGATATCCACCTGCGCGGCTTCAGGGGGCAAGGTCAGCGGATCGATGCCCAGGAGGCGGAACCGCTCGCCGCCGAAGCGCCTCTCGCCCTCGATCACCGGCGAGACCAGCCAGCCAGCCTTGCGGAGTTCGACGAAAATCTTCTCGCCGAAGCGCTGGCCATCCGGCCTCGCGAGGGATTGGAGCCGGTCCTGCCCGACAACGGCGGCGGCGCGGGCATAGCTGGCACGCGCCTCACCGTTGATCGCCTGCACGGCGGACCAGAGGGCCGTGGCGAGCGAGAGCCCGAGAAGCAGCATCGCGCATTGCAGCGCGTGGCGCCTCCAGTAGGAGAGAAGAACGGCGAAGCCCTGCGCCAGCATCAGGTGATCCTGCCGCCCTGGAGGTGCAACCGGCTGCCGAGGCGCGCCGCCAGCCGCGCCGAATGGGTGACCATCAGCAGGGCGGCGCCGGTTTCGCCCTGGAGCGACAGCATGAGATCGAGCACGGCGTCGCCAGTCGCCTCATCGAGATTGCCCGTCGGCTCGTCCGCGAGGATGAGACGCGGTCGCGCCGCCAGTGCCCTGCCGATCGCAACGCGCTGCTGCTGACCGCCGGAGAGCTGTTCCGGATATCGGCTCATGAGCTTGTCGAGGCCGAGCCTCTCCGCCAGGCGCTGCATCCAGTTTGCATCGTGGCGGCCGGCGATGCGGGCCTGGAAGGCGAGGTTCGCCGCCACGTCGAGCGAAGGGATGAGGTTAAACTGCTGGAAGACGAGACCCACCGTTTCGCGCCGCACCTGCGCCAGTTCCGCGTCCGCCAGGCCGGAAATCTCCCTCCCGCCCACGGCGATCCGGCCCGAGTCCGGCCGGTCGAGGGCACCCGCCAGGTGGAGGAGCGTGCTCTTTCCGCTGCCCGACTCGCCGGTGAGCGCCACGCTCTCACCCTCCCCCAGCGCCAGGTTCACGCCGCGCAGCACCTCGAGCCGGCCTTCCCCGGTGGCGTAGGATTTCGTCACGTCCTCAAGCTCGAGCAGCATGCCCTCGTTCCGGTAGCGGGATGTTCCGTCTTTACGCAGGACGGGCGGAAACGGACCGTGGTTCCTTGACGCGGGGAGAGGGCCACCCGCAGGAACGCCAGCGGCACGCTCGGCGTTCAACGCCTGTGCCGCTCTTGGAGACCCGCGCGATGATGCTTCGCCTCCGGACATTCTTCGCCGCCGCATGGCTGATGGCCATCGGCGGGGCATCGCCAGCGCTTGCCGATTATGCCGCCGCGCGAGAGAGGTTCGAATCGCTCCCGGCGCGGCTCCAGACCTCGATCGGTCTGGCCCTGATCGCGACGGGGGATTTCGAGGGACTGATCGAACATGGCTTCACCCGCCGCCTCTATCGTGCGGTGCGCAGCTTCGAACGGCGGGAAGGCCTGAGGGCGGACGGGGTTCTTGCCCAGGACGAGATCGACCACCTCGCCGCCGTGGCCGACCGCTTCTACGAGAGGCTGGGCACCCGTTATTACACCCACGCGACGACGGGCGCGAAACTCCTCGTTCCGCGCCTGCTGTTCGACGAAGAGAAGACGACGGCGGACGGCATGCTCTTCTCGCGCGGCGACGGCATGCTCTCCCTCAGCTTCGTGTCGTTCCCCTCCGACCAGAGAAGCTTCTCGGAACTTTATGCCACCCTCTCCTCCAGCAGCGCCGAGAAGCAGGTCATCTACCGCCGCCGCTTCGAGACGCATTTCGTGGCGACGGGCTTCTTCGCCGGCCGGAAGTTCTACACCTGGATGGCCAGGACCGGCGGAAGCACCACGGGCTTCACCCTGTCATGGAGCGAGCAATGGGAGGAGACGGGACGGAAACTCTCCACCCTGCTCGCCAATTCCTTCATGGCCGACCCTTCCTGATGCTTCCGCCCAGGCGCGCGCTTGGCTATCCTCCACCCGACGAGGACGGAGAACAGACATGCCCGCGGCCCCGGACGAACATGCGCGAATGCCTTTCCAGTTGCCGTTTCCTCAGGATGCGCTGAGCGAAATCGTCATCCCCGACGCCGTGCCGCAGGACGAGAGGCTGTGGGTGCCGCAGGCGGAAAATGTGTGGTTCAGGCCGCTGTGCCTCAACCGCAGCCAGGGCTATTGGATGAACCTGCTCAAGGTGAGGAAGGCCGGCGTGCTGTCGCGCCACCGGCATCCCAACACGGTGCATGGCTTCGTGCTGAAGGGCCGCTGGCGCTACCTCGAACATGACTGGGAGGCCACTGAAGGGAGCTACGTATTCGAGCCGCCCGGCGAGACGCACACGCTGGTGGTGCCCGACGACGTCGAGGAGATGATCACCTATTTCCAGGTCAACGGCATCATGTATTACGTCGACCCTTGGGGGAAGAACCTCGGGTATGAGGATGTCTTCACCAAGATCGACATGTGCCGCGCGCATTTCGAAAAGGTCGGGCTCGGCGCCGACTACGTGACGCGCTTCATCCGCTGAAAGGAGTGCCGGCATGGGGTTCTGGCCCGATGGCTGCTTTGAGGGAAGGAACGTGCTGGTGACCGGCGGCACCTCCGGCATCGGCGCGGCAGTTGCCGCGGCCTTCCTCGCGGAAGGTGCGGAGGTGACGGTGACGGGCGCCACCGCGGCCGAGGCCGAAGAGGCCTCGGGGCGCGCGACGGGCATCCGCGTGGAGGAGTTGGACGTCCGCGACGGCGGAGCCGTCGAGAGGCTGGTCTCCTCCTTTGCACGGCTCGACCACGTGGTGAACTGCGCCGGTGTCATCCGGCGCGGGGCCGAGCACGATCCGCAGGTATTCGCCGACGTCGTCGACGTCAACCTCACCGGGACGATGCGCGTCTGCGCCGCGGCCCGCGGGAAGCTGCGGGAAAGCCGCGGCAGCATCGTCAACACCGCCTCGATGCTGAGCTTCCTCGGCGGCGGACTGGTGCCGGCGTATGCCGCATCGAAAGGCGGTATCGCGCAGCTCACCCGGTCGCTCGCCATTGCCTATGCCGCAGACGGAATACGGGTGAACGCCGTGGCCCCGGGCTGGATCGCAACGCGCCTCACGGAGGCCCTGCAGAAAGACCCCGAGCGGAGCACCGCCATTCTCGCGCGCACGCCTCTCGGGCGCTGGGGCAAGCCTGAGGAGATCGCGGGCGGCGTGCTCTTTCTCGCCTCGCCGATCGCATCCTTCGTCACCGGAACGGTGCTCACCATCGACGGCGGATATCTCTCCGCCTGACCTCAGCGCAGGCGCCGCCCGGCCTCGTCGAGCAGGAGCACGTCGGACGGGGCGATCGCCACCCCCACCTCCTCGCCCTCGCGCCATACGCGATCCTCGATGGTGGCAATGGCCTGCAGCTTCTGCCCCTCGAGATCGATGAAATAGGCGGCGGTGCCGCCGAGATAGGACGCCGATGCCACGCGCGCCCTGTGTTTCAGCTTCTCCGCTGCGCCGAGCTGCACCTTTTGCGCCCTGACGACGGCGGTGACGAATGCCCCTTCACGCGCGCCTTCGGGTGCCACGGCCGCGATGGTCACGCCGTTGTCGAGGCGAACCATCGCCTGGCCGCCGGAGAGCGAGGCGATCTTGCCGGGCAGCAGGTTCGACTGGCCGAGGAAGCTCGCGACGAATTGCGACTCGGGGCGGCGGTAGACTTCCTCGGGCGAACCGACCTGCTCGATCACGCCCTTGTTCATCACCACGATTCGGTCCGACATGGCCAGGGCCTCCTCCTGGTCATGCGTCACGAAGATCGTGGTGATGCCCACCTCGCGCTGGATGATCTTGAGTTCCGTGCGCATCTCCTCGCGCAGGTTGGCATCGAGCGCGGAGAGCGGCTCGTCGAGAAGCAGAACGTCCGGCTCGATCACGATGGCTCGGGCGAGCGCGATGCGCTGCTGCTGGCCGCCCGAGAGTTCGGAAGGCAGCTTCTTCTCGACGCCCGGCAGTCGCACCATGTCGAGCGCGCGCTTCACCTTCTGGGCAATGACCGGCCTTTCGACGTTCCGGTATTTCAATCCGAACGCGATGTTGTCGAAAACCGTCTTGTGCGGGAACAGCGCATAGTTCTGGAAGACGAGTCCGATGTTGCGCCTGTGGATCGGGATGTTGTCGATGCGGCGGCCGGCGACGTCGATTTCGCCGCCCGTCGGCTGGACGAGGCCGGCGATCGAGCGGAGGATCGTCGTCTTGCCGCAGCCCGAGGGGCCGAGCAGCGTCACGAATTCACCTTTGCGGATCGAGAGGCTCACATCCTTCACCGCGACGAAATCGCCATAGGCGAGCGTCACGTTGCGGAGGTCGACGGCGGAGGCTGCGGTCATGATGTCTCGTGCGATGTTCAGAAAGAACCCTTCTCCCATTGCCGCGCAACGGGAGAAGGGACTTGGTGTGATGTCAGCCGCCCTTGGAGATGCGGTCCCACTGCTTGGTCCACTCGTCGAGATTGGTGGACCAGTAGTTCGGGTCGGCGAAGGTGAGCGAGGTCATGGTGCCCGTGGGATCGAATGCCGGGAGCTTCGTGATCTTCTCGGTCATCTTCACCTTGTTGGGGTCGAGCGAAGGCGGATAGTTCTGGCCCTCGGCCACCGCGATTGCGGTTGCCGGCTCGAGCATGAAGTTCACGAGCTCCTCGCATTCGGCCATGGGCGAGCCCTTGAGGATCAGCATGTCCTCCATCCAGGCGTAGGAGCCCGGCGGATCGATGTAACCGATCGGGTGGCCCTGCTGCTGCAGCGCCGCCACGCGGCCCGACCAGGCCTCGGTCACGACGATCTCGCCCTTGGCCAGCAGGTCCATGAGCTCGGCACCCGAGGACCAGTACTTCTTCACCAGGTCGCGGTTCTCGCGCACCTTCGCCCAGACCGCCTCGATATCCTTGATGTCGTTCGGGTTCTGCCCGGCGGCCAGCGCGCCGTACCAGACGCGGGTGACCATGTCGCCATAGCCGCCGATCTTGCCCTGGTACTTGGGATCGACGAGCAGTGCGGCGCCCTTCTCCTTGGCTTCCGCCTCGGAGATCACGGTGGTGTTATAGGCGATCCCCGTGGTGCCGTAGTCGTAGGGCACGCAGGAGAGCTTCGGCGTCATCTTGCGGAACGGCTCGATCATCGCCTGCATGACGAGCTTCATGTTGGGGATGTTGTCTTCGTTGATCTCGCTGGTGAAGCCGCCGTCGACGTAACGCTTGTAGTATTCGACGCCGGAGGAGTGGATGATCTGGTATTCCCCGGGGCTCGCGGTCTTCACCTTGGTGATGATCTCGCTCTCGTCGCCGAAGGTGCCCTGCACCACCTTGATGCCGGTCTTGGCGGTGTAGGGCTGGAAGGCGAACTTGTCGATCGCCTCCTGCACGACGCCGCCCCAGCCGTCAAAGCGGACTTCGGTGACGGCGGCGAGCGCCTGGGGCGTCCAGCGCATGCCGACGCCGGCGGAGGCCGCGGCCGCCGCGGCGAGGCCGAGGAAGGTGCGGCGGTCCATGCCGCCGTTCATGTAGCGCTCGGTGAGGCGCTCCAGGCGTTTCGTGGTCGTGAGTTTCATGGTGTTTCTCCCTGTGTGGTTCAACGCACGCTTCGCGCCAGGTAGCGGGCGAGCCAGCCGCCCAGCAACGGAAGCCCCACGGTTACGACGATCATCAAGGTGCCCAGGGCGTTGATCTCCGGGCTGATGGAGACTTTCAGCATCGACAGGATCTGCGTCGGCATGGTCTCGACGCCCGAGGGGCGCCAGAACATGCTGGCGGTGATGTTGTCGAAGGAAATGGTGAAGACGAGAAGCAGGCTTGCCACGATGGCGGGCATCAGCAGCGGCAGCGTGATCTCGCGGAAGGTGTGGAAGCGGTTGGCGCCGAGCGACATCGCCGCCTCCTCGTAGATGCGCTTGATACCGATGAGACGGGCCTGCACGACGAGCACCACATAGGGCAGCGCCAGCATGATGTGGCCAAGCACCAGTAGCCACAGCGTGCGCGGCTGCTCGGCCCAGCGCATCAGCAGGAGCAGGCCGACGCCGAGCACGGTCTCGGGAACGAGGGCCGGCGCCACCAGGATGGTGTTGACCCATTCCTTGCCGGGAAAATCATAGCGGACGAGTGCCAGCGCCCCGAGGATTCCCAGAACCGAACAGACCACCGCGGTGACGAGGGCCACCCACAGCGAGGTCTGGAAGGCGCGCAGAACGGGCTCGTTGTCCATCAGCTTGTGATACCAGCGGAAGCTGAGCCCGGTCATCGGGAAGCCGCCGAACTGGGAATCGTTGAAGGAGAGAACGACCACCACCAGAATGGGAGCAAACATGAAGATGTAGACGAGCACGGTGAAGGCCTGCACCGCACGCCATCCGAGCCCCTTGTCGACCGCTGCCCCCGTCATCCGCCCAGACCCTTGAAGACGCGCGAGAGGCCCATGTACCGGCTGTAGATCGCGGCGACGGCGCCGAGCAGCACCAGCAGCACGAGGGAGAGCGTCGAGCCCATCGGCCAGTTCAGCTGGCCCATGATGGTGTCGAAGATGATGTTGCCGAACAGCGCGTCACGCGTCGAACCGAGGATTTCGGGCGTGACGTAGCTGCCCGCAGCCAGCACGAAGCACAGGAGAAGTCCGGCCATGAGGCCGGGGAGAGACAAGGGCAACACCACCTCGCGGAACGCCTGCCACGAGGTGCAGCCCAGCGTGCGCGCGGCCGAAATGAGATTGCGGTCAATGCCTTCGATGGCAACGTAAACATTGAGGATCATATAGGGCAGCAGGAAATGGATCATGCCCATGATCACCGATCCTTCGGTGTAGAGCATGCGCAGCGGCTCCGAGATGAGGCCCGCCTTCATCAGCACCACGTTGATCACTCCCTGCTCGCCGAGGATGTGAATCCAGGAGAAGGTGCGGATCGTGAAGCTGATCCAGAAGGGCACGATGAGCAGGAGCAGCAGCAGCCACTTGTGCCGCGTCGCCGACATGGCGATGAAATAGGCGGGCGGATAGCCGAGCAGCGCGCAGAGCAAAGCCGTGATCGCCGCCACTCGCACCGTTTTCCAGAGAAACAGGTGATAGAAGCTGTCGGTGAAGAACTCGCGCCAGTTCGCGGTGGTGAAGACCTCCTTCTCGACGCCGCCGGTGACGAACTCATAAAAGGAGAAGATCGTCATGATGCCGATCGGGACGATCATCAGCACGGTGAGCGTGAGAAGCGCGGGCGCGAGCAGGAGCCAGGGCCGGCGGCGTTCCGCCAGGCTGAGAGCCGATGCGCTCATGGATGTTCTCCGGCAGCTGCAGCGGGGCCCGGAGCGCGGCAATGATCGTCTTTCGTCACGTCAACCCATAACTGTTTGCCGTCATGCTTCCGAGCTTTGCAGCAAAGAGTCAACCCCGCGCATCCGCCGATTTACGCGGGAAGGCCATGCAAGCGGGCCGCGATTGACAAAGGGCGCGGCGCGGCTTCACTTGTGCACTCATGCCGATCACCGATTTCCTCGCGCTCGCTCCTTCCGCGGGGCAGCCTTTCCTCCATCCCTTCGTCAAGATGCAGGGCTTGCGGAACCATTTCGTGTTCTTCGACGCGCGGCGCCGGCCGCTCTCGCTCACACGAGAGAACATCGTGCGCATCTGCGACGTTCACGAGGGCGTCGGCGCCGAGCAGGTCATCGTCATAGAGGCCGCGAGCGCCGAGGCGGCAAGGCAGGGCGCCCTCGCCTTCATGCGGATCTACAATACAGACGGCAGCGAGGCCGAGGCCTGCGGCAATGCCACGCGCTGCATGGCCGAGCTTCTGTTCGACGAGACCGGCCGCGACGAGGTCCTGATCGCCAGCCTCGGCGGCCTGCTGCACTGCCGCAGCGCGGGCTCTCGCGGGGTGAGCGTCACGCTGGGGCCCATCTCGCGGGACTGGCGGCGCATTCCACTGTCGCGCGAAGCCGACACGGCGCATCTGCCAGTGGCGAGCGGGCCGCTGCGGGACGGGATGGCACTGCACATCGGCAACCCGCATGCGGTGTTCTTCGTCGAGGATGCGGAGGCGGTGGATATACCCACCCTCGCACCGGCCATTGCCGGCGATCCCCTCTTTCCGGACAGCGTCAATGTCGGCGTGGCGCAGGTCATCGACGGGCGCACGCTGAAGCTCGCCGTGTGGGAACGCCCCGGCATGCTGACAGAGGCCTGCGGTACCGGAGCCTGTGTGGCGGCCTATGCCGGCAGGCTGCGCGGATTCCTATCGGGCGACCACGTGCGCGTGCAGCTGCCAGGGGGCACGCTCGAGATCGAGCTTCTTCCAGACGGACGGGCCGTGATGACGGGTCCCGTGGCCTTTTGCTGCGCGGGTTACGTCTGAGAGCGCGCTTGCAACAGGAGGAATTGCCGCGTATCCCCTTTACAGGGCAGTAACCGGCATGGTCGTTGATGCCGGGTGGCCCGAGGGGATGGCGTCACGCGCGCGGTTCTTCCCAGGGATTGGGAAGGCTCGCGTTGCCTTGCGCACCTGGCGATTTCGGGGGCGATGGGAGTCGAGACGGTCTCGCCCATGAGCAACAGACCTTCGAGCTTGCACGCAGAGAGTCTCCGCCTGGCCGCGTCAGCCGCCAGGATCGGTTTCTGGAGCTGGAGTCCGCCCAACATCTTCCAGTGGGACGACAGCCTCTATGCGCTGATGGGCCTCGACCCTTCCGAACACCAGCCCTCGCCCGGCACGCTCTTGCCATTCGTTCACCCGGACGACCGGCACATCCTGGAAGCGGGGGGCCGCGCCATCATGGAAGGCGAAGCCTTCAATCCCAAGGACGAGTTCCGCTATGTCGGGCCAGACGGAAAGGTCCGATGGTTCGAAATCCACCGCGCGAGGACGCCCGGGAGCCAGCAGGTGGTGGGTCTCATCCAGGACATCACGGAGCGCAAGCGCGCGCTCGACGCGCTCACTGCGAGCGAGGCGCGACTCGAACTCGCCACCTCGGCGGCGAAAATCGGCATCTGGGACTGGGACCTCCTCGCCCACCGAATGATCTACTGCCCGCGCGCCAAGGCCATCTGCGGTCTTGCCCCGGACCAGGAGGTGACGCCGGAACTCGCGAAGGCCGTGACCCATCCCGACGACCTGCCCGTCACCTGGGCGCAGTTCGGCCGCGCGCTCGATCCCTATGTGAGGGACACGCGGCCCTATGCATACCGTATCGTCCGCCCCGATGGCACTATCAGGCGCGTGACGGCGCATGGCGCGGTGGTGTTCGAGCGGGTGCAGGGCGAAATGAAGGCGGTGCGCTATGCCGGCACCCTTCAGGACGTGACGGAGCACTGGGAGCTCGAGCGCGCCAAGGAGGAAACCCAGACGCGGCTGAAGATCGCCGTCGACGCCGGCCGCATGGCGATCTGGGAGGTCGACATCGCGGCGGACCGGCTGGTGAGCACGCCCGAGCTGAACCGCCTTCTCGGCTTTCCCGAGGGAGCCGAACTCACGCTGGAAGAGCTGCGTGCACGCTATCACCCGGGCGAGCGTGAGCGCATGCACGCCGCCGCCTGCGAGGCCTTGGCGCGCGGAGACCGTTTCTTTGAGTTCGAATTTCGCTATGCGCTGCCCGACGACACGCTGCGCTGGCTGCTGATGCGGGCCGAGATCTCGACCGATGCGGAGGGTGAACCCACCCGCGCCGTTGGCGTGGTCATGGACATCACAGAGCGCAAGCGGATCGAGGACCACATCCGCCTTCTGATGCGGGAGGTGAACCATCGCTCCAAGAATCTCCTTGCCGTGGTGCAGTCCGTCGCCAGCCAGACGGCGAGCCGCGGCGACCCTGCGGACTTCATCCAGCGCTTCGGCGAGAGGCTGCAGGGCCTTTCCGCCAGCCACGATCTGCTGGTGCGGAATTCCTGGCAAGGCGTCGAGATCTCGGAGCTGGTCCGCTCGCAGCTCTCCCATTTCCGCGACCTGATCGGCCGACGGATCAGGCTCGAGGGTCCGGCACTCCACCTCACGGCAACCGCCGCCCAAAGCCTGGGAATGGCCTTCCACGAACTCGCCACCAATGCCGGAAAATACGGTTCGCTCGCCGGAGAGCACGGCATGCTCCTCATCACCTGGAGCGAAAAGATGCACGAGGGGGGAAGGCACCTGTCGATCCGCTGGGAGGAGAGCGGCGGCAGCGCCGTGAAGCCGCCCCGGCGGCGCGGTTTCGGCACGCTGCTCATCACCGATATCACGCGGGCAGCACTCCAGGCCGAGATCAGCCTCGACATGCCGACGGAAGGCCTGCGCTGGCGGCTCCTGGCGCCGGCCGGAACCCTGCTCCAGGCCTGACCGCAGGGGGAACACCGGCAGAATTCATGCGTTCGGAGAGGAGCGTGCTCCGCGTGTCAACCAGACGCGACGGCATGGGGAATGCGAGCGATTTTTCTGGTTTCCCGCCGCAGCCAACGAAACGGCAGACGAGCCTCTGTCCCGTCCGCGGAGTGCGCTTTTCACATGCCGGCCGAGCGCCCCTCCCCCAGTTCCACGGGCTCCGCCACGCCCTGCGTCACGCCGATCACCGCCTTCACCGGCAGATGATCCGATGCGATGCGCGAGAGCGGCGTTTCCACCGCGAACATCTCGTAAACGGTGACATGCCTGTTGGTCAGCACGCGGTCGAGCGGCCAGAGGGGGAAGCGCGAGGGGAAACTCGCAATCGCCATGTCGACGTCGCAGAGATGCGGATCGAATGGCTTTAGCGCCGAGCGCCCGCCCACGCGCCATTCGTTGGTGTCTCCGAGCAGGATCACCGCACGGTCGTCCACGGGGTGTGCCGCACCCAGTATGGCCTCCGCCTGGCGCGCGCGAGAGGAGGCGAGCAACCCCAGATGCGCGCCGATGATGCGGATCGGCAGCCCGGCAAAGTCGAAATCGACGAGAACGGCTCCGCGCGGTTCGAAGCCCGGGAGCGTCATCTTGTTGACGCCCGAGACCTTGCCGCTGCGGTAGAGAATGACGTTGCCATGCCAGCCATGGCTCAGCTTGTGCGAGCCGCCCTGATCCAGCACCGAGCGGTAGCCGCCCTTTTCCTGCAACGCCTTGAGGTTCAGCAAGCCCTTGCGGCTGCCAAACCTCTGGTCGGCCTCCTGCAGGGCGACGATGTCGGCGTCAAGCTCGAGCACCACGCTCAACACCCGGTCGGGGTCGAAGGCACCGTCCGTTCCCACGCATTTGTGAACGTTGTAGGAGGCGACCGAGAGGGTCAGCGACGGGTCATGGCCCTGGTGGGAGGGCTTCTTCTGACCCACCATCGGGCTGCCGCGGCCTGCGTTGCGCGAAAGATTCCGCCGCAGGGCGGGAACGATGTGTTTCATAGTGCATTCAACCTTGTCGCCCTGATCCTGGTCATTCAGCCCGGGTGACTCATGCTTGTTCTTTTGCCAAGGTGCATAGGACGCGCCGCAGGTTCAAGTGTGATTTTACTCGCCAACGTCCGGGACTCGGGATTGTTCTCCTCGCCTTCGACATGGGCCCTGATCGCCGCGCTCGCTCTCATCATCGTGGCGGGCCTCGCGCTTTCCGGCGTCTACGCGTTCGGCAGCGTAGCCCAGCGGCGGCGCGGCCGCGTGACCCTTGCCCTTCCCCTCCAGGAGGACGAGACGCCGCTCGACCGCGCAGTGGCACCCCTTGCCGCCCAGCACCCGGGTGAAAGCGGGCTGATGCTGATGACGTCAAGCCTCCAGGCCTTCCGAGCCCGGCTCGAGACGGCGCGGGCGGCGGGCCGCAGCCTCGATCTCCAGTACTACTATTGGAAGAACGACCTCACGGGGCGCCTCCTGGTCAACGAGGTGGTGGCGGCGGCGCGGCGAGGCGTGCGCGTGCGCCTTCTTCTCGACGACATCAACTCCTTCGGCTTCGACCCCTCGCTTCTCGCCCTCGACAGCCATCCGAACATCGAGGTGCGCCTGTTCAATCCGAGCCGCAGCCGCTCCGATTCCTTTCGCCGCGGGCTTGAACTGACGATCAAGTATTTCACCGCAACGCGCCGCATGCACAACAAGTGCTGGATCGCCGATGGGCGGGTGCTGATTGCCGGCGGGCGCAACGTCGGAGACGAGTATTTCGACGCCTCCCAGGAGGCCAATTTCCAGGACATCGACATTCTCGCCATCGGCGCGTGCGTGGCGGAGGCCGAGCGCATCTTCGACCGCTACTGGAACAGCGAACCGGCACTTCCCATCCGTGCACTGCACCGGATCCGACAGATCCGGCGCCCGCAGTTCCGCAAGCTGGCGCGAAGGCTCGACCGGCACATGCGATCGGCCCGGGCCCGCACCTTCCTCTACCATCTCGACGCCATGTCGAGCCCGCCGGACTATACGGATGCTCAGCGCCTCTTCTGGTCGAAGGGCGTCGAGGTGATCGCCGACCCCCCGGAGAAGGCTTCCGGCCTCGCCCAATCCGAATGGATGGGGGAGCGCATCAACGAGCTTCTCCGCGCCGCGCGGGAGAGCCTGCTGATCAGCTCGCCCTACTTCATCCCCGGAACGGCGGGCGCCAAGACCCTCGCAACGCTGGCTGGCACCAGGCGGCTCATCCGCGTGCTGACGAATTCCCTGGCTGCAACCGATGTCATCGCGGTTCACGGCGCCTATGCCAAATACCGCAAGGCGCTGCTCGCCGCAGGAGTCCAGATCCATGAACTGAAGCCAGAGCCAAGGCGGCACCGGGCTTCGCTCTTCGGATCGCGCACCGCGAGCCTTCACACCAAGGCGTTTCTCATCGACGGCGAGCTGGGCTTCGTCGGCTCCTTCAATCTCGATCCGCGTTCGCTTTCGATCAACACGGAGATGGGTTTGCTCTTCTGCTGCCCGCACATCGTACGGAACCTCAAGCGGGCGTTTGAAATGCAGATGGAGCCGGAGTTCAGTTATCACCTGATCCTGCGCAACGGCCAGCTGGTGTGGAGAGAAGAGATCGACGGCACGCCACGTGAGCACGAGTCGGAGCCGGAAGCCCCGATGCGCCGCCGCGTACCGGCCGCGATCATCGCCTGGCTACCGATCGAGTCGCAGCTCTAGCCTCAGGCAGCCGATGGCGTCGAGAGGAGCCAGAGCCCGAAAGCCGTATAGAGCACCATCGCGGCGGTGAGCGGCAGTTCCAGCCTCAGCATGGCGGGTCTCGCAAGGCTGCTCCCCGCCACCATGGCATGGGCCACGGCGACACCCACGACATGGCCGATGACGATCGCCGCCGTCTGGGCCGAAAACAACGCCAGGGCCCCTGAAGCGGTGTTCTGGAAGGACGCCGTCACGCGAAACTGGCCGAGGCCGAGGAGATCGGCACCACTCGACAGAGGATCGTTGAGCGTCAGGGCGAGGTATTGCAGGTTGACCAGCGTGTCGCCGAGATAATGCGCGAAATGGTAGGCGATCGAGATCGGGATCAGCGAATAGACCAGCCGACCGCAGAGGCCCGGGAGAGTGGAAGGGCGACCTGCCCACAGCCAGCCTGCCGCGACGGCTGCGAGGAACGCGGTCGCGAGCACGAGGAAAGCCCCGATGAGCCCCAGCGTGTTGGGGGCCACGAGATAGGTCCGCCCTGGATGGTCGAGCGGGTTGATACCGATAGAGGACAGCCAGAAAAACGTGTTGGCGAAGCCGTCGAAAGTGATGGAACTCAGGGTGAGCAGCACGAAGAGCACGCCGCTCACCGGCAGGACGGGCAGTTTCAGCAGTCCTGCTCCCGGCCAGCGTAACCCGTCCGGGCCCGAGGGCGCGCAGGCGCCAAGCTGGCGAAGGAACACCGCGAAGGGGTCGGCACGGCCAAGCCACGCTTGCGGGCCGAACAGGAAGACGGCGACGAGCGTAAGGCAAAGATAGAGGCTCACCACGCGCACCAGAACGTCGCGGTCTTCGGGTGCGGGATAGACGAGCTGGAACCAGGCAAAGGCGAAGAAGATGAGACAGGCCGGCCAGTAGGCGGCGCCCAGGGGATAGGCGAGCGGCGGCCGGGAGCTGCCTGCTCCCCGGTTCAGAAGCCCATGCAATCCGGTGAAGGGGTTGATCGACGCCCAGAGATTTCCGAACAGCGGATGGAGCATCACGATCAGCACCCACCACAGCGTCCATACGGTGAGCGGCAGGATGTTCTCTGCCGGATCATTGGGGCCCAGCAGGCCCGCGATGATCACGAAGACCACCACAGCAGCGCTGACGAGGCTTGCCCCGCGGCCATAGCGCAAGGCATCTTCCTCGGCAGCTTCAGGCGCCCCATTCCCCTTGCGGTGGGGAAGCAGGGACACGGCGAGGAAGGAGACGAGCACCGCCAGCGCACCGCCTGCGATCACATAGCCCGTCGGCAGGAGCAGGACGAAGCCTCGACCGGAGGCATGGGCGAAGGCCGGCCCTGCCGCACTCACCAGAAAAAGCGCGGAAAGCACCACACGCCACATTCTCAGATTCCCACGTAGCGGTCGATCATGTGGCGGTCGGCGGCGAGTTCCGCCGGCGTCACCACGCCAGTGATGCGGCCGTTCTCCGCGAAGGCCACGCGGTCCGCCACGGGCAGCACTGCATCGACGCGCTGCTCCACGAGGATCGTCGTCACGCCATGCGACTTCAGATCAAGCACCGATTGGCGGATGCGCGCGATCATCGATGGCATCAGGCCTTCGGTGGGCTCGTCGAGCAAGAGCAGCTTGGGATCGAGGCAGAGTGCCCGCGCCATCGCCAGCATCTGCTGCTCGCCGCCGCTCATCGTGCCGGCGCGCTGGTCGAGGCGCTCCTTCAGCAGCGGAAAGAGCCCGAGCACATGCTCGAGCACGGCGGGCCCCGCGTTCCGAGCCATGAGCCCGACCTTCAGGTTCTCCCTGACGGTGAGGTCCGAGAACAGCCGGCGCCCCTGCGGAACGTAGCCGACGCCATGCCTGGGCACTTCGTGGGGCGGCAGCGCCGTCAGTTCCGTACCGTCGAGCGCGATCGAGCCGCGCCGTGCCTTGACGAGCCCCATGATAGCCTTGAGCGCCGTCGTCTTTCCAGCACCGTTGCGCCCGAGAAGGCAGAGGATCTCGCCGCGCTCGGCCGTGAGGGAGAAGGAGCGCAGCACCTGCGCCTCCCCGTAATAGCAGTCGATCTCCCTGATCTCGAGCATCAGCCGGTTCCCAGATACGCGTCCTGCACGGCATGATTGGCCCTGATTTCAGCCGGGCTCCCTTCCGCCAGGATGCTGCCGCGGTCGAGCACGGTGATGCGGTGCGCCAGTTCCATCACCACCGGCATGTTGTGCTCGATCAGCAGCACCGTCGCCTCGGCGGCGACGTCGCGGACGAGCGCGATGAAGCCCTCGATCTCGGCATCGGAGAGCCCCTGCGTCGGCTCGTCGAGGATCAGCAGCTTGGGGCGCAGCGCCAGCCCCATCGCCACCTCGAGCAGCCGCTGGTGCCCGTAGGAGAGTGTTCCGGCGAGCTGTGCGGCCCGCTCGGCGAGGCCGACGCGCGACAGCTGTTCGAGGCTGGCCTTCCGGCCGGGCTGGTGCGCGGCGAGCGCAACGTTCTCCTCCGCAGTGAGATTGGAATAGATCGAGGTGATCTGGAACGTGTAGGCGATGCCACGCCGCACGCGCCTGAAGGCCGGAAGCGGCGTCACGTCCTCGCCCTCGAAGGCGATCGTTCCGGCGGTCGGCGCAATGCGACCCGAGATCAGGCTGACGAAGGTGGTCTTGCCCGCGCCATTGGGGCCGATCACGGCCCTCACCTCGCCCTTGTCGAGGCGGAAATCCACGTTCGACACCGCCTGGAGGCCGCCGAAGCTGCGTGACAGGCCACGGGTCTCGAGGAGCGGCAGCATCGCGGTCACGGCAGCCATGGCAGGTAGCGCTGGCGGATGCTGCCGAGAATTCCCTTCGGGAAGAACAGCACCAGCAGGATGAGCACGACGCCAACGGCCAGCAGGCTGGCAGTGGTGAAGCCACTGGCGAAATCGACGAGCATGAACATCAGTGCCGTGCCGAGAACCGGGCCGAGAACCGTCGCGGCCCCGCCGAGCAGCGTCCACAGCAGCGGGTGTATCGAGTACTGGATCGAGGCCAGGCTCGAGCCGGCATAGGCGAACATCATCGCATAGGCTGCTCCCGCAAAGCCCGCGAAGGCGCCGGAGAGCACGAAAGCGGCGAGCTTGTAGCGGGCGACGTCGTAGCCGAGCATGGCGGTGCGTCCCTCGTTCTCGCGGATCGCCACCAGCACGTGGCCGACCTTCGAACGCACCACGGCGAGGCTCACGGCGAGCGCGAGGGCGAGAAACGCCAGCGCCAGATTGTAGCGCAGCAGCGGATCGGTGAGGTCGACGTCGAGCCCCAGCACGGAGAACATGCGCGCCGTGTCCGGGATGACGATGCCTTCGTCACCGCGGGTGTAGTCGCCGAAATAGAGCACGGTGAGGAAGGCCGCCTGCGAGAACATGAGCGTCACGATCATGAAGGCGACACCGCTCGCCCGGAGCGCGATGAGCCCGATGGCGAGCGAGACCGCGACCCCGATCAGCACGGCCAGGAGGAACGCCTCCGGCACACCGAGGCCGAAACGCGTCACCCCGAGGGCTGCGGCGTAGAGCCCCGTGGCGAAGAACATGGCGTGACCGAGGCTCAGCAGGCCTGCGTAGCCGAAGAGGATGTTGTAGCCGATGGCATAGATCGCCAGCACCATGATGCGCGTCGCGGTGAGCACCACATAGTCGCTCGCCGCGAATTGCAGGAGGAACAACGCGGCGACGACGGCGCCATGCAGGATGACGATGCGGGCCGTCATGTTGTCTTCGCCCCGTAAAGCCCCTGCGGGCGCACCACCAGCACCAGCGCCACCGCGAGCGTGGCGATGATCGAGGCGAGCGTCGGCGAGAAGAACATCGAGATGATGCCGTCCGCCATGCCGATGATGACCGCCGCGACGACGCTTCCCTTGATCGAGCCGAGCCCCCCGATGATGACCACGATGAAGCTCATCAGCAGCGGATCGAGGCCCATCAGGTAATGCGCCTGCTGGATTGGCACGATGAGGACGGCGGCGACGGCGACGAGCGCTGCGCCCGCGACGAAGACGGCGGAATAGACGGCGTTCACCGGGATGCCGAAGGCCGTTGCCGTCTCGCGGTCGAACTGGGTGACGCGCATCAGGAGGCCGAAGCGCGTCTTCGCCAGCACATACCAGACCGCAAGAAGCAGCGCCGCCGAGGCGACGACGACGAAGAGCTTGTAGCCGGAGAAGCCGAACCACGGGAAAGCGATGCGGTAGCTGAAGGGGGCGGCCACGGGCTTTGCATCCGCGCCGAAGACTGAAAGGGCGAGCTGCTGGATGACGAAGAGCAGGCCGATCGTCGCCACGATGGTGGCCTCCGGGTCATAGCCGATGCGGCGCAGCAGCAGGCGCTCGGTCAGGAAGGCAATCGCTCCGACGGCGAGCGGCGCAACGATCAGTGCCGCGAGGAAGCCGGCGAGCGGCCCGCCCGGCATCATCTTCGCCGTCCACCACGCGAGCATCGCCCCGAGCATGAAGAACTCGCCATGGGCGACATTGACGACGCGCATCACGCCGAAGACGAGCGAGAGTCCGAGCGCCGACAGCGCCAGGACGGCGGCCGCGACCGTGCCCTCGAGAAGGGCGAGCAGGAGGTGTGGAAAAAAGGCCAAGAGGTTACCGGCGCTGTGGAAGGAATGGCCGGGCGCCGCCCGGCCATGACGTTACGAAGCGGACCGGCGCTCAGAGCGCCATCTTGGTATAGTCGGCCTCAGGCTCGTAGAGGCCCTCCTCGATCGTGGTGCGGTAGACCACTTCGCCCACGCCGTTCTTCACCTGCGTGATGTTCTGGTGGCCGAAGCACTGGTGGATCTTGCCGTTGAAGACCTTGTCGCCCTGCGGATGCTCGTTGCCTTCAGCCATGGCGGTGATGGCCTCGGTCGCCTCGATGAGCTTCTGCTTGTCCTGCGGGCCCTGGTAGCCCGCCGCCTCCATCGCCTGCTTCAGCACGTAGAGCGTCTCCCAGCAGCCGAACATGTGCGAAAAGGTAGATATATCGGCGGCATCCGACACGCTGGCGCCGTTGGCGTCCACCCCCACCTTCTCGCGGTAGAAGGTGTCGTGCGGCTTGGGCGAGGCGCCGGCGAAGCGGGGATACGCCTCCCAGAGATAGGAGCCCTCGAGAAACTCGAGGCCGGGGCTCTTGAGATCGACCGCCTCAAGGCTGTCGATGAAGCCGAAGAGCGGCGGGTGCTGGCTGCCGAAATGCTCGCCGAGCTCCTTCACGAAGGTGAGCACGGCCGGGCCCACCATCACGTGGTAGATCACCTCGGTATCCGACGGGATCTGCGGGAAGTAGCGGGTGAAGGAGGATTCCGTGGGCGGGATCGGGATCAGCGCGTTCACCTCGCCGCCCTGCGCCTTGATGGCGGCGGAGAAATAGTCGCGATGGTCGTAGCCGAAGGCGAAGTCGGGGAAGATCATCGTGACCTTCTTGCCGAGGTTCTTGGCGATCCAGGGCGCCAGCGAGATCACCTGGCTCTTCACGTCGGTGATGCCCGGCTGGAAGGTGTAGCGGTTCAGCGTGCCCGAAGCCACGTGGTGACCCTCGGAAACGACATAGTAGGGAAGCTTCAGTTCGCCGGCGCGCGGGGCCGAGCCCATCACCACATGGCTGAACAGCGTGCCGAAGCCCACGTCGCACTTGTGCTGGGTGGCGAATTTCTCGACGACCTCTGCGCCGCGGCCGGGATCCGTTCCATCGTCCTCGGCGATGATCTCGACCTGCCTGCCATTGATGCCGCCCTGCTCGTTGATGAGCTTCACCGCGGCTGTGGTCGTGCGCTCATACCAGCGGCCATAGGCAGCACCGATGCCGGTGCGGTGCACCTGGAAGCCGATGCGGATCGGCTCGGAGGATTGCGCCTGGGCATAGCGCACGAAGCCGGGCCCGACATTGACGCCGCCTACGATCGAGGCGGCAGCGCCGGCGCCCGCCAGCTTCAGGGCACCGCGGCGGGAAATGCGATTCTTCTGGGGTACGACGATTTTCGAGTCCGGCATGG
Organism: Aestuariivirga sp.; assembly: GCF_046294715.1. Taxonomy (GTDB): domain Bacteria; phylum Pseudomonadota; class Alphaproteobacteria; order Rhizobiales; family Aestuariivirgaceae; genus Aestuariivirga. Next base: position 94,964 of record NZ_JBKBKI010000003.1, read on the forward strand.
TTTTCCTCCTGGTCTTGTGTGCCCCTGTCATCGGGGCCTGGTCTGCGCCAGGAAGTGATCATAGCAAAAGAAATGCCGCCGGATAGGGGCAGCCGGTTGGCTTCCCGCGCTTCAGGCGATGCGGCCGAGGAGGTCGAGGAGGAGACGCCGCTCGGCGGGCGCAAGCGGCTTCAGGGTCTCGGCGGTGATGGCCTGTGCCGGGACGATCCCGCGTTGAACCAGCTTCAGCCCCTCGGGTGAAATCGAGACGCGGGTCCGGCGGGCGTCATCGGGGTCGGGCGCGGTGGCGATCAGCCCGCGCCTGCCAAGCCTGTCCACCACGCCCTTGATGGTTGCAGCGTCCATCGCCGTCTCGCGCCCCAACAGGTTCTGGGAGGCGCTGCCGAGTTCCGCGAGCTTCACGAGCGCTGCCCATTGGGTGGGGGTAAGGCCCTCCACCATGCCGGAGGCGAAGATCGCAGCATGGCGCTGTCCGGCGCGGCGGAGGTGGAAGCCCACCTGCTCTTCCAGGCGGTAGTCGCCGAGGACGGAGCTTGTCTCTGCCGCCCCGGTGGCCATGGCTCAGCGCTCGACGAAAGCTTTTTCGATGACGTAGCTGCCGGGCTCGCTGCTCGAGCCCTCGTGGAACGACATGCCCTTCAGCAGGGTCGTGATATCGGAGAGAAAAGCCGGGCTGCCGCAGATCATGACGCGGTCCTGCGCCGCGTCGACAGGGGCCAAGCCGAGGTCGGCGGCCATGCGGCCGGAGCCCAGGAGATGGGTGATGCGGCCACGGTTGCGGAATTCCTCGCGCGTCACGGTCGGGTAGTAAAGGAGCTTGGCACGGATCTCCTCGCCGAGCAGTTCATCGTTCGGCAGCACCTTCTCGATCTCGTCAGCATAGGCGAGTTCCGCGGCGAAGCGGCAGCCATGCACCAGCACCACCTTCTCGAAACGCTCGTAGACGGCGGGGTCCTTCGCCAGGCTCATGAAGGGGGCAAGCCCGGTTCCGGTACCGAGGAGATAAAGGTTGCGGCCGGGAAGCAGGTTGTCGATCAGCAGCGTGCCGGTGGGCTTCTTGCCGACCAGGATCTTGTCGCCCGCCTTGATGTGCTGGAGCTTGGAGGTGAGCGGCCCGTCCTGCACCTTGATCGACAGGAATTCGAGCTCGTCCGCATAGTTCGGGCTCACGAGGCTGTAGGCGCGCAGCAGCGGCTTTCCGTTGACCGGGAGGCCGATCATCGTGAACTGCCCGTTCTCGTAGCGGAACGCAGGCGAGCGGGTGGTCTTGAAGCTGAAAAGCCGGTCCGTCCAGTGGTGGACGCTCAGCACTTCTTCCTCGAACAAGGCGCTCATGAGGGCTCCGGATCGCTCTGTAACTGTCTGGGAATTTTGTTTGTGTACAAACAAAAAATATGGGATGATCGTTCCATTGTCAACCGCTATTCCGCAACTGCGATGCTGCACCGCAGCATGACTCCCATGAGCGAACAGCCCGGAAAGATCCGCTGCGACGCCTGCCCCGTCCTCTGCTACATCCGCGAGGGCTTGATGGGCGCCTGCGACCGCTATGCCAACCGCGGCGGGGTGCTGATCCGCGTCGATCCGCATGTCGTGCTGGAACGCACCAGGGAACGCGGCGGTGAACTCGTGCCCTTCCTCCCCTCCTCGCGCGAATGGGACGGCCGCGTGGTACGCGAGCCAGAGACCTTCGTCACGGCGATCGGCGCCGGCACCACCTACCCCGACTACAAGCCCGCACCCTTCATCGTTTCCTCGGAGATCGACGGCGTCGACATGGTCACCGTCGTGACCGAGGGGATCTTCAGCTATTGCGGACTCAAGGTGAAGATCGACACGGACCGGCACCTGGGCCCAGAATGCGCCGCGGTCCGGGTCGATGGCGAGCAGATCGGCCATGTGACGACCGCCGAATACGGATCGCAGATGCTCTCGCTCGGCGGCGTGCGCCATCTCACCGGCGGGTCCAAGAAGGAGGGTCGCGTCACCTGCGAGAGCATGCTGGCCCTCGCCAACTGCAAGCCACTCGAAGTCACGGTGGATGGCGGCGCAACACTGGTGATCGAGGCCGGCAAGGCCCCCATCATCAACGGCACGCGGGAAGAGCGCATGCGGGTGGGCTGCGGCTCGGCCACCATCGGCATGTTCGCCAATCAGTGGATGGGCCTCGTCGACGACGTCGTGGTGGTCGACGACCACATCACCGGTGTGCTCTCAGAGCACCAGGCCGGCAAGTTCCTGGGCGTGCCGGACACCGGCATCAAGATGAAGGGTCACCGCTCGACGCCGGGGCGCTACTTCAAGGTCGCCCAGCCCGGCACCGGCTGGGGCGGCACCGACCTCATCGATCCCCTCACCATCCTCAAGCCCTTTGACCCGAAGGAGGCCTGGCCGGGCCTCCGCCTGCTGATGGTTTCGACCACCGGTGAGCACTCTTCCTATTACGAGCTCGACGAGACGCTTGTCCCCGTCGAGAAGGAGCTGCCCCCGGCTCTCCGGCTCTCGGTGAACCGCATCCAGGAGAATTGCGAGCCCGCCCTGGCGAGCGTGCTGTTCATGGCGGGCGCGGGCGGCTCGCTGCGCGCCGGCGTCACCGAGAACCCGGTGCGGCTCACCCATTCGGTGAAGCACGCCGTCACCCGCGTCACGGCGGGAGGTGCTCCTTGCTACGTCTGGCCCGGCGGCGGCATCACCTACATGGTCGACGTGACGGCGCTTCCTGAAAACGCTTTCGGCTCCGTGCCGACGCCCGCCCTGGTCGCTCCCATCGAGTTCACCATGCGCAAGGAGGATTACGCGGCACTCGGCGGCCACATGGACCAGGTGCGCAGCCTCGTCGACGTGCTGGGCGATGCCGGCAAGAAGCGGATCCCGGCGGGTTGAGGCGCCACGGCGAGAGCCGACTGGAGGATCGTTGCATCGACGCGGGACAGGCTGGGCGAAAGCCCGGCGCGGCACCCGACCGAACGCACGCGTTACTGGACGGACTGGTACGGCCCCACCCTGCACCGCATGGCCTGAGGCCAGCAAACTGTCGAGAACTGGCGCTTTCCGGGTAAGACGGTGCTGGTGGGCACATACGCGCCGACGGAGACCGAACTTCGCGCCATCCTTTATTGCGTCAAGCCGGACGGCAGCCGACGCGTTACCGCCCCAGGCTTTGCCTCGTGCAGCGGCCCCGCCTTCTCGCCCGACGGTCTCACCATGTATTTCAGCGACTCAGCCGGCCTCGCCTATGAGGTCGCGCCGGAGTGCCCGCGCATCTCGAACCATCGCCTTTCTTGCCGTGTTCGGACCGAAGGAAGGCCTGCCAGACGGAGCACCCGCGCAATGTGACATGGCTCTCCGCCTTGCGGTTCACTCCGCCGCGTCGAGCCGTTGCGCGCTGCGGCCCAGGCCCTCGGCAACCCTCCGGCCGTAGTCCGGGTCGGCCTTGGTGAAGTGTTCGATCATCTTCGTCTGGATGACCTCGGCACACTGGGAGAGCGCGGCCACGAGATTGGCGATCAGTTCCTCGCGCTCCCCATGCTCGAAGCTGCGATAGCGTTCGCCGGCTTGCTTGAAGTCGTTGGTGCGCGCGATCTTCTGCCGCCCGATCTCGCCCTGCCAGAAGCTGCGGGGGCCGGGGCCCGCCCGCTCCTGCTCGCGAAGCCCCTGGAAGTTCGACGGCTCGTAGTTGATGTGTGGGTCCGCCCCCTGCTCCGCGCCGTCAACGTGATAGCTCATCTGGCCTCCGCGCTGGTTGGTCGCGAAGGGGCAGCGCGGCGCGTTGATCGGAAGCTGCAGGTAGTTCGGCCCGACGCGGTAGCGCTGCGTGTCCGAATAGGCAAAGGTGCGGCCCTGCAGCAGCTTGTCCTCGGAGAAATCGATCCCGTCCACCAGCACGCCGGTGCCGAAGGCCACCTGCTCCACCTCATTGTGATAATCCACCGGATTGCGGTTCAGCTGGATGTGGCCGACGCGGCGCATCGGGAACTGGTCTTCGGGCCAAAGCTTCGTCACGTCGAGGGGGTCCCAGTCGAGCTCAGGATGCTCGTGGTCCTCCATGATCTGGATGAACATGTCCCACTCGGGAAACTCACCGCGGGCAATTGCATCGTAAAGGTCGCCCGTGGCGTGGTTGAAATCCTTTGCCTGGATGCGCTCCGCCTCTTGCTGGGTGAGGTTGCGCACGCCCAGGCGCGGCTGGAAGTGGAACTTGCACAGCACCGTCCCGCCCTCGTCATTGACGAGCTTGTAGGTGTTGACGCCCGAACCCTGCATTTCACGGTAATTGGCGGGGATGCCCCAGGGCGAAAACAGCCAAGTCACCATGTGGGTGGCTTCAGGCGACATCGACACGAAATCGAAGAAGCGGTTCATGTCCTGCCGGTTGTGCACAGGGTCCGGCTTGAAGGCGTGCACCATGTCCGGAAACTTGATGGGATCGCGGATGAAGAAGACCTTGAGATTGTTGCCCACGAGGTCCCAGTTGCCGGCCTCGGTATAGAACTTGATGGCGAAGCCGCGTGGATCGCGCAGCGTCTCGGGCGAGTGCCCGCCGTGGATCACGGTCGAGAAGCGCAGGAAGATGGGCGTCTGCGTTCCCGCCCGGAAGACCTTGGCACGGCTGAACCTCTCGATGGGTTCGTCGCCAAGTTTCCCTGTCGGCACGAAGATGCCGTGTGCTGCCGCGCCGCGGGCATGCACCACCCGCTCCGGAATGCGCTCGCGGTCGAAATGGGTCATCTTCTCGAGGAAATGATAGTCCTCGAGAACCAGCGGGCCGCGCTCCCCGATCGAGCGGGTGTTCTGGTTGTCATAGACGGGATGGCCCTGCCGCGTGGTGAGGCCGATGGTCCTTTTCTTCCCTGGCATGGTGTCTCTCCCTGGCGCGATTGCGAGTGGCACAACGGCGCGGCAGCCCCAAAGGTTCGAGGGCCCTGTCGGAACTCCCGGGCAGGGCGGAACATTATGGCAACAACAAAGGGAGACGATGATGACAGATGAGAACCGCGTGAAGCCCTCCAATCCCAAGGCCGACATGGCCGCCCCCGGCAACATGACCAAGGACCCGGAGGACTGGGTCACGGGCGATGAGCCCATGACGGGGGCTCAGGCCTCCTACCTCAAGACACTGTGCGAGGAGACCGGGGAAGAGTTCGACCCGTCCCTCACCAAGGCGCAGGCCTCGGAGCGGATCGACGCACTGCGCGACAAGGACCCACGGCTCAACCCCGGAAAGGAGAAGAAGGGCCGCCGCTGAGCGGCCTCTTCTGCATTCCAGTCGGCCGGACTTGCCAAGCCTGGGGATCGGTGCAATGCGGGTTTCTCCAACAGCGAGTGCCCGAAATGCTGACGACGATCCCCGGTTTGCTGGACGCGGTGCGCAGCCGCTTCGCCCATGTCGATACCTGCCCCTTCGAGGGCCCGCGCGTGTTCTTCGAGAATGCCGGGGGCGCGCTCACGCTGAAATCCGTCGTCGAAACTTCGGGGCTCTACGCCTCCTATCCGGATAACCAGGGGCGCGACAATCCGGCTTCCAGGGCCCTGATGGCGGCGATCGACAGGGGCAAGGCCGACATGCGGCTGTTCTTCAACGTGAAGGAGGGCCAGGTCTTCGTCGGCGAGAGCGGCACCGAGGTGCTGTTCCGCCTGATCCGCACTGCAGCGGTGGGTGCTGCTCCCGGTGGCATCATGCTCTCGACCACGCTCGAGCACCCGGCCTCCCGCAGTGCCATGGCGCGCTGGGCGGAGGTAACGGGGCGGCCTCACGTTCTCACTCCCCACGACGATGCCACCGGCAGGGTGGACGTCGAGGCCTACCGCCGCTTCATCACGCCGGAGGTGCGGGTTGCCACCATCGTCCACACCTCGCCCGTCACCGGCATGGCGGTGGACGTGGCATCGATTGCAGCCGCCATCCGCAGCGCCGCGCCGGACTGCTTCATCGTGGTCGACGGCATCCAGCATGCAAGCCACGGCGCCGTGGACATTTCATCCTACCCGATCGACGGCTATGCCATCTCGCCCTACAAGGTGTTCTCGCGCCACGGCTATGGCGTGGGCTGGGCTTCGGACCGGCTTACCGCTTTGCCAAAGGAAACCGTCATGGGCGGGTCGCCCGTGAACTGGGAGATGGGAACACGCGATGCCGGGAGCTATGCCACCTTCTCGGACATCGTCGACTATCTCGAATGGCTCGGCGGCCATTTCACTGACGAGACCGACCGCCGCCCAAGGCTCGAAGCCGCCGCCCGCGCCATCCACGATCACGAACAGGCGCTAGGCCACGCCATGATCGAGGGCACCGGCAATCTGCGCGGGCTTGCCCATGTTCCGGGCCTCCACATCATCGGCGGCGCGGATATGACCCATCGCGAGGGCGTCGTTTCGGTGGTGCTCGACGGCGTGAAGAGCGAGGAGGTCGTCGCCTTCCTGAACGCCCGCGGTGTTCGCACCCACACCCGCAAGGACGATCACTACAGCGGCAACGTCCTGAAGCCCCTGGGGCTGAAGGACTGCGTCCGCGTCTCCTACAGCCACTACAACACGCTGGCCGAGGTGGCGCAGTTCCTCACCGCCATCAACGAGTTCGCAGAGGGTGACCGCGCCGCGGCGATGAGCTAGGCTTCTCTCGAAAACAGCCGGGGCGGAGACCAGCACATGATCGACTTTCCCATCACAGACACCCACGTCCACCTGCTCGATACGCAGAAGTTCAAGTACAGCTGGGCGGCGGGTGCGCCGAAGCTGGCGCGCGACTGGACGGCGGATGATCTCGCCGCGCGCGCGAGGCCCTACGCCATCGAGAACATCGTCTTCGTCGAGGTCGACGTGGACATGCCGCAGTACCTCGAGGAAGGTGTGTGGGTGCAATCGCTTGCAGACAGCGACCCGCGCCTGAAGGGCTGTGTTGCCTGCCTCCCGCTCGAAAAGGGCCCGTCGATCGAGCCGGAGATGGCGCGGCTCGCGGAACTCCCCGTCATGCGGGGCATCCGCCGCCTGATCCAGAACAAGTCCGATCCCGAGTTCGTGCTTCAGCCCCGCTTCATCGCGGCAACGAAATTGCTCCCGAAATACAAGTTTTCCTTCGACATCTGCATCTATCATCACCAGTTCGGCAACGTGCTGCGCTACGTGCGGCAATGCCCGGAGGTATCGTTCATCCTCGACCATATCGGCAAGCCCGGCATCCGGGACGGGCTCACCGAACCGTGGAAGACGCACCTCCGCGAGATGGCGTCGCTGCCCAACGTGATGTGCAAGCTATCGGGCGTCACCACCGAGGCGGACCACGCCAACTGGACGCGCGAACAGCTGCGCCCCTACATCGACCATGTGATCGATTGCTTCGGCTTCGACCGCATCATGTACGGCGGCGATTGGCCGGTCTCCGAGCTCGCCGGGAAATACACCGACTGGCTCGAGGTTCTGGACTGGGCCACTGCCGGCTGCACGGCGGAAGAAAAGCGCAAGCTCTTCCGCGACAACGGCATTCGCGCGTACCGGCTATGATCTAAGAAGCAAGGCGGACCGGTGGGTTCCACGTTGCGGGTCTTGCTCTAGGCGGGAAACACGGCTTTCGCATCGCGCAAGAAGAGCGCCCTGAGCTTGTCCCAGAAATCGCCGCCCAGCATCACCAGCCCGACCAGGACCAGCATGTCGCTGATTACGCCATCGCGAACGGTGTTGCGGCCGATGGAGGGGGCAAATTCGGCGACATAGGGCGCTACCCAGGCAAGGACGATCGGCACAACGAGGAACAACAGTCCCACTCGGTAGCGCAGGGGACTTACTTCGTCTGGGAAGGCAAGGCGCCGCACCGTGCCGAAGACGAGAGCCTTGAGCTGATCGAAGCCGGCGCGGCCGAGAAACGCCGCGCTTGCAATCACCAGAACCTTGTTGAGCACGAAATTCACTGCGCCAATCGCGCTGACGGCGGCCGGGCTGGCACCAATGCCCATCGCTGCCAGCGTGATGAGGTGAACCGCGAAGGCGGCGATGAAGGATGCAATACCGAGCACGAACCGCCAGCGATAGGGCGTGCCATCAACGGCGGTCTGTGTCATCTTGAGCCCCCGGATTGTTGGCCGACCCCTGCATGTTGACGACGTGAACGCTGGGCGAGCATGGCCTGGCGCATACGAGGCGGCGCCTACTTACTCGCCGTCTGCTTGCCGGTGCAGACGGGGGGCAGATCCCTGTCGCCGAACCAGATCTCGAAGGTGTTGGGCCGCACCTTCTTGGCGCCCGACCAGCGGTTGGTCAGGTTCACGACCTCGATCTCGAAGCCGAGGCTCCGCAGCCAGCTCGCGATCGCCTCGGCCTTGGCGACATCCTCGTCCTTCATGGCGCGAATTTCGTTCACCTTGCCGTCCCACTTGGCGAGCGAGATCGAAGGCACGGTGATCATCGCCTCGTCATTGTCCTTCAGCGACATCAGGAGCTTCGAGAAGCACGCACGCTGCTTCTCGTCCATGACGTTGACGAAGATGCGCGAGGGAAGCCGCGCAACCGCCTCGGTGAAGACGGCCTGTACGCTCTGGTTGGCCTCCGCAGCCTTGGTGAGCGCGCGCTCCATGGCCGAGAGAAGCTGCGGATCCGAGGCGTTGTTGGCGTATTCGAGCTGGGCGGCGACGAATTCCACCGGCACCTTGTCGTTCTTCAGGAGATACTCGAACATGGCGATGCCGTATTTCTGACGCTCCGGCTTCGCGTCGCTGACGAGGTCGATCATCGTCTTGAGATCGTTCACGTTCTGCTGCCAGCGCGTGTAGTAGAGGCCCGTGCCCGCGATGGTGAGCGGGATCATGATGCTCGCCGTCATCTGGATGATGATGTCGCGCCAGGCCTTGACGCGTTCGGTCTTTTCAGATGCCATGTCCGTCATCCCCCGTGGTCACGCCGCCTCACACCAGCAGATTGCAGCAAAAGCGTGACGGAGCCCCTGCGCCGACAAGGGCCCCGGGAGAGTCGTTTACACCGTTTGCGGGCGCATGTCCTTGGGATCGATGCCCGCAACCTGCACCGGCTTCTTCATGGCGTCACGGCGGAACGGCTCGCCCAGCTCCTGGTTGATCATCGCCTCGATCAGCGTGGTCTTCCCGTTCTTCATCTGGTCGTCGATGGCCTTGGCGAGCGCATCGCGGAGCTCGTCCATGGTGCGGGCGACGACACCCTGCAGGCCGCAGGCCCTGGCAATCCCGGCGTAGGAAACGTCGGTGTCCAGCTCGGTTCCGACGAAATTGTCGTCGTACCACAGCGTCGAATTGCGCTTCTCCGCACCCCACTGGTAGTTGCGGAAAACCACCATGGTGATGGCGGGCCATTCCTTCCGGCCGATGGCGGTGAGTTCGGTCACCGCGATACCGAAGGCGCCGTCACCCGCGAAGCCGACGACGGGCGTGTCCGGACAGCCGATCTTGGCCCCGACGATCGAGGGAAGACCATAGCCGCACGGGCCGAAGAGGCCGGGAGCAAGGTATTTCCGGCCCTGCTCGAAGGTCGGGTAGGCGTTGCCGATGGCGCAATTGTTGCCGATGTCGGAAGAGATGATGGCCTCCTTCGGCAGCGCCGCCTGGATGGCGCGCCAGGCCATGCGGGGGCTCATCCATTCGGGCTTGGCCTTGCGGGCGCGCTCGTTCCAGGTGGTGCCGGGATCGTCCTCCTCGTGGTCCATGGAGGAAAGCTGCTGTGCCCAGCGCGATTTCGTGGTGGCAATCAGGTTCTTGCGCTCCTCTCGGCCCTGGTCGCCTGCGGAGGGCGAGAGCTTCGAGAGAATGGCTTCGGCCACCTTCCTGGCGTCGCCCGCAATGCCCACCGCCACCTTCTTGGTGAGGCCGATGCGGTTGGGATTGATGTCCACCTGGATGACCCTGGCCTCCTTCGGCCAGTAGTCGAGGCCGTAACCGGGAAGCGTGGAAAAGGGGTTGAGGCGGGTTCCCAGCGCCAGCACGACGTCCGCCTGCTTGATGAGCTCCATGGCGGCTCTTGAGCCGTTGTAGCCCAGGGGACCGGCAAAGAGCGGATGCGAGCCCGGGAAGGCATCATTGTGCTGGTAGCCCACGCAGACCGGGGCCGAGAGGCGCTCGGCGAGCGCCTTCGCCGCGGGGATGGCACCGCCCAGCACCACGCCGGCGCCGTTGAGGATCACCGGAAACTTCGCGTCCGAGAGGAGCTTCGCCGCGGCGGCGATCGCCTCCTCGCCGCCCGCGGGGCGCTCGAAACCCACCACCGCCGGGAGTTCGATGTCGATCACTTGCGTCCAGAAGTCGCGCGGCATGTTGATCTGTGCGGGGGCCGAGAGGCGCTTTGCATTCATGATGACGCGGTTCAGCACCTCGGCGACGCGGGAGGCATCGCGCACCTCTTCCTGATAGGCCACCATGTCCTTGAAGAGAGCCATCTGCTCGACTTCCTGGAAGCCGCCTTGGCCGATGGTGCGGTTGGCCGCCTGCGGTGTCACCAGCAGCAGCGGCGTGTGGTTCCAGTAGGCCGTCTTGACGGCGGTGACGAAGTTGGTGATGCCAGGTCCGTTCTGGGCGATCATCATGCACATCTTGCCGGAGGCGCGGGTGTAGCCGTCGGCCATCATGCCGCCAGAGCCTTCGTGCGCGCAGTCCCAGAAGGTGATGCCGGCGCGGGGAAAGAGATCCGAGATCGGCATGAAGGCAGAACCGATGATGCCGAAGGCGTGCTCGATGCCGTGCATCTGGAGAACCTTGACGAAGGCCTCTTCCGTGGTCATGCGCATGAGTTGTGTTTTCCTTGCGAAATGTTGCCGTTTTGTTGCCCGTGCTTGTAGCCTGTGCATGCGTCGGTTGCTAGAACCAGCTACAGCCCAACCGCCGTCCCAGGTCCCTCCCCTCCGGCTCTTGCCCTTGCCCTGCAGCCTGACGTAGAGGGGTGGTTGAACCACAGGAGTTGACCCATGACATCCCCCTTCCGCGCCGGTCTCATCGCCCTGGCCTTGCTCATCGTTGCACCCGTCCAGGCGCTGGCCGATGCCCGCCAGGACGGCATGGCTGCCTTCCGCGGCGAAGACTATGCCAAGGCGCTTGAACTGCTCATGCCTTATGCCAAGCAGGGGGACGCCGAGGCCGCCCTGCTCATCGCCGAGATGTACGGCCCGCGGAGCTGGGGCCAGAAGGGCGAGAACCGCAACGGCGTGGAGCAGGACAACGCGCAGGCCATCCACTGGTGGGGCGAAGCGGCGAAGCTCGGCAATGCCGAGGCGCAGCTGAAGCTCGGCTGGTGGCTGATGAAGGGCCGGGACGTGGTGAAGCAAGACGAGGCGGCGGGCATGAACTGGCTGCTGATGGCGGCGAATCAGGGCGAGCCGCAGGCCCAGTACGAGGTGGGGCTCGGCTACTGGAAGGGCCGCGGCGTGAAGCCGGACCCCATCGCCGCCTACATGTGGCTCGACCTTTGTTCGGCCGAGCCCGGCTTCGACAATGCCGCCGCCTACCGCGACGAGCTGGCGAAAACGATGTCGACTCAGCAGGTGGAGCAGGCCAAGCTCATGGTTCAGGCCTTCGCGCCGAAGCGGTAGCCGGGTCTAACATAGCGGCGGGACTTTGCACCCAATGCGTGTGCACTGGGTGACCGTTCTGTGCCCTTCTTGCAACAACGAATTGCTATGTTTGAATTTGAACGTCTGCTGGATTGACCTTGAAGGGTACTCGGCTCATGGTTGTGGCTCGTAAGTAAACGTTTGCAGGTGAAATGATGTTCAGACCTCTCCTCCTCGCCGCCGGTTCCATGGCTCTCCTGGCTTCGGCCGCCTCCGCCGCGGATCTGATGCCGGCCCCGGTTTCTAGCGGCAACTTCTATGTGGGCGCCTTCGGCGGCGCGACGTGGTTCACGGAGAACGGCGCCGATTTCACCATCGCCGATGACTTTCCCGACATAGATTATGCGGGTGAGTCCGGTGAAGTATCTCTGGATACCGACACTGGTTTCTTGGTGGGCGGCGTGCTCGGCTATCGTTGGGGCGATTCCGGTCTCCGTTCAGAGCTCGAGGTGTCTTACTCCCAGGCAAATCTGGACGGGTTTGATATTGATTTCGACGACTCCGGCATTCCCGATCTTGATGGCGATGACGTCGACTTTGATGGGGACGTTTCCGTCACCTACATCATGGGTAACCTGTGGTATGATTTTGGTGGCATGATGGATATGGGCGGCATCTCGCCCTATATCGGCGGCGGCCTCGGTGTTGGCTTCGCCAACTACGACGTCGACGCGATCGAAGGTGTCGACGTCGATGCCGACGGTAGCGAAACGGGCTTTGCCTATCAGCTGGGCGGCGGACTTCTGTGGAACGTGAGCGACTCGTTTGCGCTCGACCTCGGCTACCGCTGGCGTGGTGTGACGCTGGCCGACTACGAGGACGATCTCAACTCCCACAACGTGCTGCTGGGCGTGACGGTCGGTTTCTGATCCACCCAATTCGTGCTTCAGAATGCGGGCGCCGGTTTCCACGACCGGCGCCCGTTTCTTTTGCAGCGGGTTATTAGTCGGGGTTGGGGTTCAGCCGAGCCTTTCTGGAACAGTGTGACTTGAGGCCGCCGCATGCGAAGCAGTGGATTGCGCCGGCTCCAAGCAGACTGGACTGTGCCGAACGCGGGCGCAGGAAGACAATCGTAGCAGCTTGTGGTATCCCGGACTCGTCTCGGAGGTATGTCCCGGTTGCGGTCACTGTGCCATGAATTCTGACCCTCTTTCCCCTGAACTGGCTCTGCGGGTTGCGGTCGAAGGTGCCTTGTATTTGGCGAGAAGCCTCGACGCGCAGGGGAGATTTCAATACTGGCGGCCCGCGAGCAACTTGCCATCGATTCCCGATGTCTATGAGAGCAACCGACATTTCCTAGCGGCAACAGCGCTTTACGACATGGGAAAACTTGTGCAGTCGAGCCAGTTGCTCGAAGCAGGTCATAGAGCTCTCAGCTACGGCGTCGCAACTTTCGTGAAACCATTCCAAGATGTCGCCTGCGTGATCAGCAGTAGAGAAATCGTGCTTGGAGGAGCAGGCCTCGCCATCTCGGCCATGGCCGCCGCGCCGGATCACCCCGATGCCGAACAGCACAAGCAGATTGCTCAGTCTCTCGGAAAATACATCCTGTCGCAAGCGCGTGGCGATGGCGATTTCGTACACGTGCGTGGTTATCCGATTTCAGCCGAGATGCCCGTCACTTCCCGTCTGTTCTCATGGCAGGCGTTGCTTGGGCTCGTGAGCCTGTCTCAGTTTGTGGCACAGCCATCCTGGGGGGAATTCGCCGCCTCGTCTGCCAAACTGCTTTCCCGCAGTAAGCCCGCCCCCAACCTTCACAGCTATTATGCTCTCTACTTGATAAGCCGGTTACCCGGGCTGCTCGATGACCCGTCGGTGCACAAGCTGTCAGACGGAATTATCCGTGATCTCCTCAAGCCCACTGGCGGGGATGGGCCAGTTCCCGGGCGAAAGTGGCTGGTGACGACGCTGGCCTGCGGATGCGAGGGGCTTCTGGCCTGGCTGCGCGGCACGAATGACGGTGGAGATGTCGGCCGCCGTGCCGTCGAGAGGCGGGTCGAGAGCAACCTGATTTCGCTACTCAAACTCCGTAATGGCGACGGTAGTTTTGTCAGTGATCCCGGAAGGACGGATGTGCGGATCGATTATGTCCAGCATTCTGTCTTCGCCTTCGCTGCATATTACATGTTTCGTCTAGCTACGGATCAGTCAGACGCCAGCGCAGCAACGCAAAACAAAAGGGGCCCCTAGGGCCCCTTCCGATCGGATCACGAAGGTCTTAGTTGATTAGAAACGATAAGCGATCGTAGCCCGGATGGCGTGGATCACGGGATCAAACTCGCCGCCGATCCTGCCCGAACTCGAACCGCGTTCCCTGAAGTCGACACCATTGTCGTATTCAAAGGAATCGCTGGAGGAATCCGACCACTCGAGGGTCTCGTAATTCGCATAACGATACTCGAGCTTCAGGGAGACATTGTCAGTCAGCAGCTGTTCCATGCCAGCGCCCAGGAACCAGCCGTTCAGCCATTCATCAGTCGATGCCTTACCATCTGCTCCGCCGCTGAAGTACGTTTCCTCGAAGCCGAATCCACCTTTGGTCTCTGCACTAAACTTGGCCTGAGTGAAGCCGCCGAGACCGTAGATGAGCGTGCTTTCGGTCGCCAGGAAACCACCCCTGAGGCCAATGCCCCAGCTGTTTTCCATCTTGACTTCCGTTTCCGCTCCAGCTCCACCACTTGCGATGTCTACGCACTCATAGCCATCGAGATCAGGATCGCCGTAGCAGCCATCCGCATCATCATATGCCTGGGTATACCCCTGAGTGCCCGAGAAACCACCCGCAGCAGAATTGCTCGCCTTCAGACTGGCGAGGTCGAAGTTGCCGACGATGCCGAATACGAAACTATCCATCTGGTAGTCGGCGCCAAGCTCGACCGTACCGAAGATGCCGCCTTTGCCGATGTCGGCCGACTGGTCGAACCCGCCAATTACATCGTAGAGATATTCTTCGAGCAACACCTCGGTGACATCGTTTCCATCTACGATCGGATCAAGGCGGTAATCCTGGTTCTCATAATACTCTTCAAAGCTGCCGCCCGCTTTCAGATCGCCAGACATCAGCAATCCGCCGCCGCCAACACCGATGTAAAATCCGGTCCAGTCACGTGCCGGCGGCGCAATATCCGCAGCCTGAACGGCCGAAGCCGCACCCAGCAGCATGGTTGAGGCAAAAAGGCCGGAAGCAACTACCTTGAGCATCAAAACCCCCATCTCGGTTATTGGTTGAGTCCCGCAAACGATTGTACACTTGTACGACTATGAGCGCGTGATTAGAATATCGGCTTTCAGAAATTGTCGAACTGTGGCTCAATTAGCACAGCCCAGAGTAGCGGATCGCAATCTTCAAGCGTGTTTTCCTCTGTTTCGGGTGTTTCGTCTGGTTGCTGCATTTTTGCGTCGCGGCGCCAGGCTGTCCCTGCCCTTCTGACGGGCTCAGCCGAGTCGGCCGGTCTGGAACAGCGTGACCTTGAGGCCGCCGTGCAACACTGGCGAGCCGGGCGGCGCAAAGGGCAGGCCCGTGGCGCGGGCGAGCGCGTGATCCATGGTGATGAGGCCCACCCGCCAGCCGGTGAAGCGTTCGAGCAAGGTATTGCCGAGGGCGCCGTAGAGGGCGAAGAGCGGCGCCCTGTCGCCGATGCGCGCGCCATAGGGCGGGTTGACAATGACGAGGCTCGGCGGGCCCTCCGGCGGCTCTAGGTCGCTCACCGCATGCTGGCGGAACGTCGTCCAGCCGGAGACACCGGCACGCTCGGCGTTCTCGCCCGCCATGCGGACGGCACCCGCGTCCCGGTCGCTGCCGAAGCAGGTGAAGGGTGGCTTCGCGACGATACGGTTGTATCCAGTCTACGCAGGTCCGCACACGGGCTTACAGCAGGGCTCGAATGCAAAGAATTGTGAGCTTATTAAGTATTCGCTAATATGCATGGTCTCTCTGCAACGCAGGAGATCAGTCATGAGCACCGAATTCGGCACGGCCGAAACTCCCGCTTTCCCCGCGGCCCGTCATACGCGGGACAAGCGCTATCTCTTCGGTCCGATCGCCGATTTTCTCTGTCTCGGCGGCAGTTCCCTGCTGATCCTGCCGCTGCTGCTGTTGGTGCCGGTGGAGCCCTACAGAGCGCAGCTCGCCTGGGTCATGCTGCTCATGGCGCATTTCATCAACCATCCGCATTTCGCCCACTCCTACCAGCTCTTCTACAGGAACTTCCGGACCAAGGCCTTCACCAACGAGCTCGGATCGGGGATGCGAGCGCGCTACATCCTGTCAGGCATTGTAGTGCCGCTGTTCCTGCTGGCCTTTTTCCTCTACTGTCTCCTCAGCGGCGATGCGCAGCTTCTCGGTTACGGCGGAAACATAATGGCGCTGTTCGTGGGCTGGCACTACGTGAAGCAGGGCTACGGCATGCTGATGCTCGATGCCGTGTTGAAGCGGAAGTTCTTCGACGAGCGGCAGAAAAAAGCACTCCTCGTGAACAGCTACGCGGTGTGGATCGCGGCCTGGCTGGGAGCCAATGATTACGTGGCGACGCAGCACCTCTTCGAGCTACAGTATTACTCCTTCGATATTCCCGATCCACTGGTGCAGATCGCCAGGGGCACGGCAGTGGCGACCAGCCTGTGGGCCGCTTGGGCGATCTTCACGCACCGGCGTGCGAGGGGATCACTGCTGGTGAACGGTATCATGGCCTATGTGGTGAGCCTCTATGCCTGGCTGCTGTTCGTGCGCATCAACCCGCTGTGGCTGCTCGTGGTGCCGGCGCTCCACTCGCTGCAGTATCTCGTGGTGGTCTGGCGCTTCGAGCTCAACTACGAAAGCGAGCAACTCGGCAAGGAAGATTTCCGGGCAAACTCACTGGTGAGGCGCTACTTCGGCAACAATTTCGCCGCGCACCTCGCGCTGTTTGGTTTTGCCGGGATCGTCTTGGGCTTCATCGCCTTCTGGGGGCTCCCTGTGGCGCTCGGTGCCGTTGTGCCCTACGACCGGGAAATTTTCGGCGGCACTCTCTTCCTGTTCATGGCGTGGATCTTCATAAACGTGCATCACTATTTTCTCGACAACGTGATGTGGCGGCGCGAGAACACGGACACCAAGCGCTTTCTGTTCAGCTAGGTCTGCGGCCGGTCTGGAAAAGCGTCACCTTGAGGCCGCCGTGGAGCACGGGAGGGTCCGGCGGCGCGAAGGGCAGGCCCGTGGCGCGGGCGAGCGCGTGGTCCATGGTGATGAGGCCCACCCGCCAGCCAGCGAAGCGTTCAAGCAGGGTCTTGCCGAGCGCGCCGTAGAGGGCGAAGAGTGGCGCCCTGTCGCCTATGCGCGCGCCATAGGGCGGATTGACGATGACGAGGCCCGCGGGGCCCGCCGGCGGCACGAGGTCGCTCACCGCCTGGTGGCGGAACGCCGTCCAGCCAGCGACGCCGGCGCGCGCCGCGTTCTCGCCCGCCATGCGCACGGCGCCCGCATCCCGGTCGCTGCCGAAGCAGGTGAAGGGTGGCGCAGATGGCGGAGCGGCTTGCCGCATCTTTTCCCACCGCGCGACATCGAAGGTGGCGAGCTGCTCGAAAGCGAATTGGCGGGAGCGGCCCGGCTTGAGGCCCGCCGCCATCTCCGCCGCCTCGATCACGAAGGTGCCGGAGCCGCACATCGGATCCACCACCGGCTCGGTGCCGCGGTAGCCGCAGGCCATGAGGAAGAGCGCGGCCAGCGTCTCGCGCATCGGCGCCTTGCCGACCGCCACCTTGTGGCCCCGCTTGTGGAGCGCCTCGCCCGAGCTGTCGATGCTGAGGGTGCAG
The DNA here is from genome assembly GCF_046294715.1 of Aestuariivirga sp. Lineage (GTDB taxonomy): Bacteria > Pseudomonadota > Alphaproteobacteria > Rhizobiales > Aestuariivirgaceae > Aestuariivirga. Next base: position 112,308 of record NZ_JBKBKI010000003.1, read on the forward strand.
AGATCGTCCTCGATGCGCGCCTTGACGACGATATCGGCACCGGTCTTCACCGGCGCGCCCAGTTCCTCGGCAATCGCCTTGGCGATGCGCTGCGCGGCGGCCTCCGAGTGGTAGATGCGCGAGCGCGTGCAGCTCGCCTCCACCGTGACCGGCACATCCTTCCTCAGGACGTCGCCCCAGGGGAACTTCCGCGCCCGCTTGTCGAGCTGGGCGAGGTGCAGCGCCCGGAAGGCGCCGATACGGGCGAGCACCCTCCCCGCCCCCCGGAGTTCGAGATTGGCCCGCCACACCTCCGGCCAGCCGCCTCTGATCGAGACGCCGCCCGGCACGAGGCGCGGCTTGCGGAAGCCCAACGCCTCAGCCTCAGCCCGCAGAACGGGCTCGAGTCCGGGCGTGGCCACGAGGAAGACTTCGAAGTCGGAGGGTGAGGTCATGAGCCCCCGCTTATCGCTTCCAGCGGGAACCTGCGACTGTTTTTGGGGTGGCCGGGGGACAGGTGGGCGCAATGCGTGTGAGCGCTTCAATTTGCCAACCCGCAATCTAACGTTATGTCTCTAACAAATGACAGCTAAAAGTAGTGCGGTCAGCTGGTGCAGCTCTCGTTGGGCTTCAGCTTGCGGGGGCTGATGGTGATCTGTCCGCCGCGGCAGGTGAGGAGGACTGCGCCGTTGGCGGTGCAGATGCGGGCCATGGTGATGAGCTTGCTGTCGGAGAGAACTTGTAGGCTGTCGCTCGGGGCGCCAACGTCGCCTAGCATGGTCTCCGCGAGTGCCAGGCACTGGTCCGAATCGCCGTCGAGCGAGACGGTCTGGAAATTGCCGATCTCGAGCTGGCCCGTCCGGGGATTCTTCGACAGCACCGGGCTCATCGCCTGCGGACCGTCCGCCTCTGGGCCGTATTCGTAGGAGGCCGCTTCCACGACGAGACCTCCATCTGCCGCGACGCCTGGCGCGCCTGGCTCTTCCACGGCAATCGCCGGCGCCTGGCTGCTCGAGGGAACGACACTCATCTGGAGCGGGCCCTTCAGCTGCCGCTGAGGTCCCTTGGTGAGGAGCTCATTGTCCTGCCGCTGCAGGCGGGAGAGGGCGAGCGGGTCCGCCACCTTCTGGGAGACAGAGGCGGGCGCAACGGCGGCGGCATGCTCGAGGAGGGTCTTGCGAATGGTGTCGAAATTCCAGCCGAGAAAGAAGACGCCGGCCAGCACAAGGTTCGAGACCCCGCTCCAGAGGATGATGTCGCCGATGTTCCGCGTCGACCTGCTCATGGCACTTCCTTCGGGGCTCTCCTGCGTCTCCTAGAGGTCTACTCGCTTGACCGACTTCTCCGTCTCCCCAAGCAGCTGCAGATTGTTGGCGATGTAGGGATTGTCCGGCTCGAGTTCATAGGCCTTCAGGAAGAAGCGCCGCGCGCTGGCGAGATCGCCCCGCAGGAGCTGCGAGTAGCCCGCGTTGTTGAGGATGGTGGCGTTCTTGGAGCCGAGCTGCAGCACCTTCTCGTAGGCCTTGTCGGCCAAGTCGAAGCGGCGCAGCTGATCGTAGCTCGCGGCCAGCCCAAGCCACGCCTCGGGGTCCTTCGGCGTCACCTCCACGGCCTTGCGGAAGCTCTGCTCGGCGAGGCCGAAATTGTTGTTGCGGAAGTAGATCTTGCCGCGGCGGACATACTCGTCGCTGGGGTAGAAGCGCGGATCCTCCAGCGTCATCCCCGACTCCTGCAGCAGCCTGTTCTCCGTCGACTTGCAGGCAGCCAGACCCGCGCAGACGAGAAGCAAGGCGCAACAGCGCAGGGCTGAATGTGTAAACGCCTCGAACTTCATCATGAGCCCACCCCTATATCCCCAAAGCCCGGAAGAGTTTCATGGCCACCGGCATGAGCGTGATGCCGAGGATGACCGGAAAGATGAAAAGTGCAAGCGGCAAGACGAGCTTCACCGGCAGCGCGTGGGCTTTTTCTTCTGCCCGCGCCAACCGCTTCGCCCGCATCTCGTCGCTATAGACACGCAGGGATTGAACGAGGCTCGTGCCCAGTTCCTCCGACTGCTGAATGAGTGTCGCGAAGGACTTCGCCTCGGGTATGCCGAGGCGAAGAGCAAGGTTCTCCAGCGCCTCACGCGTGGACTTGCCGGCCCTGAGCTCCAGCGACATGAAGCCGAGATTGCGGGCCAGGGAGGGATAGTCGGCCGCCATGTCGCGGCTGATGCGGTCCATCGCGCTCTCGACGCCGATGCCGGCCTCGACGCAGATCACGAGGAGGTCGAGGAAGTCCGGAAAGCCCTGCCGGTGCTCCTCGAACAGCTTGTCGCGGCGGACACTCACGATGGAGCGGGGAAGGATGTATCCCATGAAGGTCATGGCGACACTCGCCGCGGCGCCCATGACCCAGGAGTGATCGGGGAACATCCGCCCGTAGAGCAGCGCCGTCGCCATGCCGAGCACCACGGCGACACCGAGGCGGATCGCCTGGAACCACATCAGCGCCGGCGTGCCGTAGTAGCCGGCCGAGTTGAGAAAACGCATCAACTCCGTCTTCTTGTCCTCGTCGGTGGGCACGAGACCCTTCAGGAAGTCAGGCTCCGTACCGCGGATCAAGGTGGCGCCTTCGCCCGCGGCGCTCCGTACCCCGGTCTCTCCGGCCGTGGCGCGGCGGCGGACGTCCGACCAGGTGGCGGTGACGCTGCTGACCGCGATCGTCACGAAGGCGACAGCGAGAAACACCGCGACATAGGCGATGAGGTCGCCGCGCGCTGCTATAAGTGAGGTCAGCTGCTCCACCATCGCCTCAGAACTTGAAGTTGATCATCTTGTACATCATGAAGTCACCCACCAGCGACCACAACACCAGCCCCACCATGACGACCTGGAAAAACGGCTCGTGCCACACGTCGCTGTAGTAACGCGGGTTCTGCGCGTAGATGGCGCCGGCAATCAGCCACGGCAGCAGGGTGAGACCGTAGGCGGAGTAGCGGCCCTCGGCGGATATCGCCCGCACCTTGCGCCGCAGCTGGAACCTCTCGCGCAGCACCTTCGAGAGATTGTCGAGCACCTCGCTCAAGTTGCCGCCCGACGTTGACTGGAGCGATACGGCGGTGACGAGCAGCGACAGGTCCGGCACGCCGACGCGAGCGGCGAGGTTCTGGAGCGCGCGCGGCATGTCGAGGCCATAGGTGATCTCGTCGACCGTGATGCCGAATTCGCTGCCGACGGGATCGGCCATCTCCCTCCCGACCAGCGCCATGGCCGTCTGCACCGGATGTCCGCTGCGGAGGCTGCGGACGACGACGTCCAAGGCATCGGGGAGCTGACTGGTGAACTCGCGCTGCCGGCGGCTGCGGACGATCCTCACGAACTGGATGGGCACAAGAGCTCCGAAAACACCGCCGAGCGCCAGGCAGGCGATATCCGGAAGAGACGTCAACAGCATGAAGACTGCCGTGAGCCCCAAGCTGGAAAAAATCAGGATGAACACAAAGCGCGTCAAGGTGGTCCGAAGACCAGACTGCACGATGAGCTTCCTCAGGCCGCCCATCACCTTGACATCGCGGTCAAAGATGCCCCGCTCAGCCTTGATGCGCAGAAGCGCCTGCTCGCCGCTCAAACCCTCGTCGCGCGCCTTGAGCCTGCGGTTGACGCTTCTCCGGCTCTGCAGCGGCGCAATGACCCCCAAGTAAATGCCTTGGACGAGGAATATGACAGCCAGAGCGGCGGTCACGTAGAAGGCGCTGCGAATCAGGAACTCGCTGTCCATCTCACTGCACCTTCGACGGATCGAAATAGCTCGCGGGGATGGTGATGCCGCGGGTGGCGAGATCCGCCAGGAAGCGCGGCCTCACACCCGTCGCCTGGAAATTGCCCTGGATTGTACCATCCTCCAGCGTTGCCACGCGGTTGAAGCGGAAGATCTCCTGCATCTGGATGACGTCGCCCTCGATGCCAGTGATTTCGCTGACACTCACCACACGGCGCTTGCCGTCGCTCAGGCGCTGCAGCTGAATAACCAAGCGGATGGCGGAGGCGATTTGCGAGCGGATGCTCAGCACAGTCATCGGGTACCCAGCCATGCCCACCATCTGCTCAAGGCGCGAGAGCGCATCGCGGGTCGAGTTGGCATGAACGGTGGTCATCGAGCCCTCATGACCGGTGTTCATCGCCTGCAGCATGTCGAAGGCCTCCTCGCCGCGGCACTCGCCGACGATGATGCGGTCGGGCCGCATACGAAGCGCGTTCTTGACGAGCTCGCGCTGCCGGATCTCGCCCTTGCCTTCGATGCTCGGCGGGCGCGTTTCCATGCGGCCAACGTGCGGCTGCTGCAGCTGAAGCTCGGCGGCGTCCTCGATGGTGATCAGGCGCTCGGCGGGGCTGATGTATGTGGAGAGCGCGTTAAGCATGGTCGTCTTGCCGGAGCCTGTGCCGCCCGAAACGAGGATGGTGACGCGGCCCTGCACCGCCGCCGACATCAGCGACGCCATCTCGCGTGATAGTGAGCCGATCTCGACAAGCTTCTCCATTGAAAAGGGCCGCTTAGAGAACTTGCGGATCGAGACGAGCGGTCCATCGACGGCGATAGGCTTGATGGCGACGTTGACACGGGAGCCGTCGAGCAGGCGCGCGTCGCACATCGGCTGGCTCTCGTCCACCCGGCGGCCCACGGTGGAAACGATCTTGTTTATGATGCGCAGGAGGTGCGCTTCGTCCTTGAAGCGGGCGTCCGAGAGCTCGAGAACGCCGCGGCGTTCAACGTAGATCTGCTTGTGGGTGTTGATGAGGATGTCGTTGACCGTCTCGTCCTTGAGCAGGGGTTCGATGGGGCCGAGGCCGGTCATCTCGTTGAGGATGTCGTCAACGAAGGTCTCGAGCTCGCTGGCGTTGAGCACGAGCCGTTCATTGGCGACGTGCTGCGCGACCAGCTCGTGAATCTGCGGCCTGAGCTCCTTGATCGGAAGCTTCTCAACGGTGGCGAGGTTGATCTCGTCGATGATACGGCCGTGGATGCGGAGCTTGGCCTCGAGCAGCCGCTCCTTCAGAAGGGCAGCCTCCGCGTCGGCAAGCTGAGCGGCAGCCTGCTGGGCTGCTGCCTTGCCTTGCTGTTCCGGTTTCGTATCCTGCGTCTGCGGAGCGGTCTTCCTGAGCAGCGAGAAACGGCCCATCGCCATGTTCAGTACCCCACGATCTTGGAGAGGTCAGAGATGAAGGAGCTGCGCGACTTGATGTCCGTCACCGGAATGCCACGGTCGATCGCCTCCCTCACCAGTCGCTCGTCCGCCGAGACATAACCCGCGAGGTCGCTTCCGATGAGCTCCTTCACCTCGCTGTTCGACAGGCCGGTGCCGAAGATCGAACGGCTGTGCTTGTTGACGATCACCTTGGGCCTCACCTCGCCTGCATATTGGGCGACGATGTCGTTCACCATGCGGCGCGCGGAACGCAGGCCCGGAACGGAAAAATCGGTGACGACGAAGACGTCCGAGGAGCCGAGCATGACGCCGTCCGACCAGCTCTCGGTGTGACGCGGCAGGTCGACGACCAGCGTCTCGTATTTCTGGGAGGCCAGATCGAGCGTGCGAGTGATGACCTCGGCTGCGAAATCGAAGGTCTCGCCGAACTTGCGGCGGGCCGAGAGAACGGAAAGGCCCTGGCTGTGCGTCGCCGTCATGATGTCGAGCATGTGCGGATCGAGACGGGACGGATCGGCGATGATCTCGTCCAGCTTCCAGGCAGGCTGAAGGTCGAGATACTCGGCGCAGGCGCCAGTGGTGAGATCGAGATCGACGATGCAGGTCGAGGGCGCCGGGGCCTTGCTCTTGCGGGCAGCAAGGAGAGCAGCATGAAGGGCGAGAGAGGTGGCGCCGACACCACCCCGCGCACCCATGAAGGTGAGGCACTTCACCTCCTGACGGCTGGCGCCCTGCTGGGTGATGACCCGCGCGCAAGCGGCAATCAACTCGCCGGGGCTCAGCGGCGTCTTGATCCAGTCCGAGACGCGGAGCCTCAGGAACCAGCGCACCAGTTCGTCATCGACGGCGGGCGAGAGCACGATCACCGGCAGCTGCGGCGGGCGCTGCATCATGAAGCGCTCGAACTCGCGCATCGAGGCCTCGCTCGAGGCATCGAGATCGTAGACGAAGACGCTGAGCCCCCCGGCATCGAAGCCGGCCGCGACCTTGTCGCTCCTGATGAGGCGCAGGTCCACGCCTTCGCGCGTCGACACGAATTCCTTGAGCTGGCGGCCGATATCGGCGTCCTGGGTGACGAAGCCGATGTCGAGGATGCGGTTCGCCTTGCGGACGGAGCGGCTGAAGATCTGCAGCATGTTCAGCTTGTCCACGTGGTGTTCAGATCCTCGCCCGTCACGGTCGTGGCGAAGCTCGGCATGGGGATGGCATTCACGGGCAGGAAAGCGCCCATCAAGATGAAATCAATCTGTACGTCTCGGAGGCTCACCGTGATTGTGGGTACCGGGCCAACCGGTCGTCCCGCGTAACCAAGCCCGGTGTGTTCGTACCGCACGCGCACCTTGTCTATGCCAGTTACCTTTGAAGAGAGATTGCACATGCCGATGTTGCGCGGAGTCGAATTGATATTGCACGCTGTTCTCACAGAAACGGTTGACCCATTGATCGTGACCGTGCTGCACGTCTCGCCTACGTCACAGCGACCGAACACTATCAGCCGAAGCGCGTTTGCGTCACAGCCATCCTCTAGATCCGATGTGCAGGTATAATCAAAAGCCAACGGCGGCAGCGGATCGCCTGGGAGTACAGTAGAGCTGAGTCCTGTGAATTTGCGGAAGTCGGGAACGGCGGGCTCGGAGACCGCAGCAAGACGGGCGCCGTACTGGACAGCTTTGGTGGCCGCATTCCACTGGTAGTAGGCATAGCTGAATTCGATAATGCCGAAGAGGATCACGAAGAAAGTCAGAACGACCGCCGTAAACTCGATCAGCACAGCGCCGCCTTCATCGTTCCAGAAGTTTCTCCGTTCAGCGGACACCGATCACCCTCTCCTGATGAGACACCGTAAGCGTTGGAGACGAGAGGCCAAAATATCCCAGAAATCCCAAGGACTGGTAAGGAACGGTAGCCGTGACGGTCACCGCCTTGATGCTTTCCCCCCCGCGGTAGTAGTGGCTAGTATTATCAAAGCTGTCGCAGGTAATGCTAATGGTAGAACCAGTTGTCCATACGTTGTTGTCTGCTCCACTGCGCTGGGCGATGGCTTGAATTTTCGCCCACAATGCGGTGTCTGTGCAGACGTCACCAGTTAGGCCCGCGGCAAAGCGAGCCGCATCTCGGACACCGTTGGTGACTAGATGATACTTGTAGTAGAGATTGCCAAACTCAAGCGTTCCAAGTCCGATCGCCAACAACACGGGCAGCACCACGGCGAGTTCGATGAGTGTAGCCCCTGCGTCGTCTGAGACCCATCTGCGTGACAACGTCTCACTCTTGTTTCGCATGCGCCTTGTCATCGGTAGAGCTGAACAATATCGCGTGCCACATTGTCGGCGCTTCCGGGCTGGTCAATCCCAACCATTTCGGCCCAAACGTCTCCATCTGCCACTGTTTCATCTGACTTGCGATCAGGATCTTTGCCATTGTTCGCGGCATTGGCGCTTTGCACTGGTTCGGTAATGAAGAATTTTGCAAAGGCCACAACTGGCAGCTTGTTGCTGCTACCGCCCTTGATGGGTCCGTAGGCAGAGCTTGCATTCAGTGCTTGGCAATTAAGGATTGCTGCATGAAAAATACGTCTATCTGGAGTATTGCTGAGTTTGCTTTGGTCTCCATTCCAGCAACGAGGATTTCCGTATTCGCCCCCGTTAGGTGCGCCGTTAGAGTCATTTTTTACAAGAGTCGCTTCGCTTTTCAGTTCATACTGGTAAACTTCATATCGTGTTGCGTCGCTCGGCAGATCAGATGGCCAGGAAGCTTGATTGTGCGCCCGCTTCCAATATGTTGCTCGGTCCCAGCTACCGTCGCCCATCCTCCCCCCCATGTAGGGACAGGAACTGCTGGCAAAACAGGTATCTCGAGACAGCTTTGAAAAATTGGGGTCGTCAACGCCGTTTCCGTCATCTGGATTGCAGGCAGAGCCCTTGCCGCCGTCGTTCCAAACTCCTTTTCGGACGTTCTTCGCTGGGCGATAATCGGTATGAGACTTTTTTCCGTTCAGTTTACCTTCATAGAGGTCAAACCTCACGTTAAAACCTGTGCGTATTGCTGTTATTGCGCCAGTTCTAAGTTCTACGCCGCTGGCGAGAAAGCACGCCTTTGGAGAGACCACGGCTACATTGTCTCTTAGCGTATCTGCGCCCGGATTAGCGCTCGTGCCTGCGGGAATGAGAAACCCAAAATTGCCGGGAAAATACTGAGCGTTATTGCCGCCAGTCTGTTTCATATTGATTAATCTTCCGAGACGTCCGTTCTCCCGGTTAAAATGCTTCATTAATTCCGTTGCCTCTGTGATGTTAGTGTTTCCGGACTCTTCGTACGGATTACAAATAAACATCGTTGTAAAATCACACACCGCCGCCTGGAAACCGGCGACGGCCTCCGCACTGGTGCTCGTGGTGTTCGAAAGGGCGCCGATGAAGCTGGCCGGGAAGATCGTGTCGTAATTCTTTGGATCGACGATCACCTGCACGAAGCGGGCTGCAATCGAGGAGGTTTCGATTTCCGCGGCCGTGCCACGCGGGAGGCAGGTGGCGGGGTCAATGGGCGTCGCATCGCTCGCCGGAAGCGCCGAGAGATAGCAGGTCTCGACATCGTCCCAACCGACATCAGCGGCGGACGAGGTGAACAGCGCCTTGTTCCGGGTGATGAAGGTGTTCATCGCGGATTCCGAGCGCGTGATGGCGTCTGGACGCCTGTCGAGTTCCGCCGCACCCGCCAGCGCCAAAGCGTCCGATCCATGCTGGAGGGAAGACTGGAGCGTGGTGAAACGACCAACATCCACGGCCAGAAGCGCGAAGCCCACGATGACCGGGAGCAACAAGGTGACGTAGATCAGCACCATGCCTGACTGGTCGGCATGGAGCGAAGTCTTCACGGCGATCCTCCCGGTCCTCCCCTTCCCGTCCTGCATGAAACGCACCTCACATCAATTCGAGCCGCCGCCACCGACATTGATGACGGTGGTGGGGCTGGCCTGATTGCCGCCTTCGTAGCGGTTGAACATCTGCTCCAGCGCGCCGATGCCCTGGCGCGATGGCGTCTTGATGTTCGTGTCGTTCACATAGGAGGGCCAGGGTGTGGGATGCTGGATCGCCAGGTTGGCGCGGTTGGCGTCGCCGAGACCGATGGTGACGGAGTCGCTCCGCCCCAGGTAGTTGTAGTTGTAATCCTCCGCGAAGGCCGCAGAGGTGAAGCCTCCGAGGGCCAGCACTGCGAGGATGAGGCTATTTCTGCGGAGCGCCATAATTCACCTGCGGAAGATCGATGATGTGGCCGTAAACGCCGTTGTATTTCACGTCGAGGCTCTTCTTGGACACCTCCTGCTTGCCGAGCAGGAAGAATTCCGGCTCGTTGGAGGAGACCATCTCGTCGAGCGGAGTCTCGAGCTGCTGCTTCGTGCCCACCGGCCTGACGAGGCGCGGCGTGACGATGATGACGAGGTCCGACTCCTTCTTCTGGAAGGCAGATGAGCGGAACAGCGTGCCGATCACCGGGATATCTCCCGCCCAGGGCACCTGGCTCGCCGTCTTGGCGTTGAGGCTCTGCAGCAGGCCGGCGATGGCGAAGCTCTGGCCGTCGCGCAGTTCGACGCTCGTCTTGGCGCGGCGCGTGACGAAACCCGGGTTGCCATCGATGTTGATCGAGGGGTCGATCTCGGAGACCTCCGGCGCGATGAGGAGATTGATGAGACCGTCATCGAGTACTGTCGGTGTAAAGTCGAGCTTCACGCCGAATTCCTTGTAGTCGACGCTGCAGTCGCGATCAGCCAGCGTGCCCTGGCAGGTCTGCACGGGAACCTCGCCGCCAGCGTGGAAGTTGGCCGACTCGCCCGACAGCGCCGTGAGGTTCGGCTCCGCCAGGCGGCGGGCCATGTTGCGCTGCTCCAGAGCCGAGATCAGCAGATCGGGCGAGGTACCGTTGTCGAGAATATTGGCGATGATGGTACCGAAGGGAAGCACGCCCGAGAGCCCGCCCGCCACGGCGCCGAGCTGGGCCACGGTGCTGACGGCGCTCTCTTCTCCGCCATTCGAGCCCTTTTGTTCCTTCACCCACTTGTTGACCCCGACGCCCTGGGCGAAGCCATTGCCGTCATTCGTGAGATTCCAGTTGAAGCCCAGCTCCTTGCCGGCGGAGCGGGCGACCTCCACCATGCGAACTTCGAGGTTCACCTGCTGCATGGAGGCGATCGACATTCCGTTCGTGACGTTGTCGCCCGCGAAATCACCCGCGATGGCCATGGCCTTGGCAGCGGCGGGGGCACTCGGCACCATGCCCTCGATCAGGACGCGGCCGTTGATGCTGCGCACCTTGAGCGACGCGCCGGGAATGCTCTGCTTCAGGGCCTCGCGAAGACCCGACAGATCATGCGTCACCTCGATGTCGATCACGGCGACGAGCTGCTTCTGATCATCGAACAACGTGACGTTAGTAGTGCCGAGCTTGCGGCCCAGCACATACATGGTGCGGTCGCTCAGGGGATTGACGTCAGCCGTCTCGGGATCACCCACCACGATCTCGGCGAAGGGAACGTTGACCCTGAGCGTCTCGGAGCGGCCGGTCACCACCTGCATGCGCCCCACACGGTCATCCGCGGAGATCTTGACGACCTTGGCGGCCGCCTCCGCGCGGGGCTGCCAGGAGAGGATGGCCGAAGCTGCAAGGAGGGCGAAAACCGCCCCCGTCCCAATTCTCCGCAGGGCACCGAGGCCGCTGTTCTCTTCGCTGGCTTTCATCACTCGCTCGGTCATTGGGGGTTCGCATCCAGGGGAACGGTGTAGTCGGCGCTATCGAGGCCGCGGTAAATTCTGACCTGCGCGGTGGTGGGCAGCAATTCCTCGCTGGGCGCCGCCTCGAGCGCGACATTCCGGGATTCGCCTACCATCTGCCGCAGCCGGTTCTCAAATTCAGCGAGGCGAGAGCGCAGAGCCTCTTCGCCCTGGCCGGTCGCGGAGCTCGCCTCGCGGATCGCCGCCTCGAGTTCGGCAAGCCTGCTGCGCAGCGTCTCCTCGCCCTCACCCGTGGCCTTGGCCGTCATCTGCACGGTGTTCTCGAGCGCCGCGAGCCTCTGGAGCAGCGTTCCCTCGAGACCTTTCACCTTCTGGTCGAGCGCGGCCTGAGCTTCTGCCTGAGCATCGAAGGCAGCCTGGTAGACGGAGGGGTTGGAGACGAGCTCCTGCTCCACGATACGCTGCGGCGGCGCCTGATCGAGCGAGCCTGCGGCGCGGAGCGTCAGCGTGAGGGCGCCGGTTGACTGCGCCAGGGACACCTTCTGTGCATCGGTGGGTGTCAGTTCCAGCGTGGCGACGCGGGCGACCTGTGGATCGGACTTCTTTTCGTCGGCCACCTGATCGATGGCGAGAACCCGCACGTTCTGAAGCAGGATGTCGATCGTGGCATCGCCCTCCTCGCGGGTGTAGAGCACGTCCACCCTGTCTCCCGGCAGGACGAAGCCTGCGACGCCGGAATAGTCGTTCACGCGCACGGTGACGGCGCGCATTCCCTCATTCACGAGGGCCGAGAGACTGGCGCGGGCGCCGGGGCCGGAAATCTTCCAGGCGAGAACGGGCTCGTTGGGGCCAATGGGCGAGAGCACCACGCGGCGGCCTTCCTTGTTGATGTCCGCGACCTTTGCGAAGGCGCCTTGCGGCACGGAATCCTTGGGCCAGGGAATTTCCCGCAGCAACTCGGGGTTCAACGGCTCGCCGAATTTCAGGTCCTGCGTGGCGACAACGATGGTGGACGTTTCCACCTTCGCCGGCTGCGGCGTTACGGCAACCACAGCCGCCCTCTGCTGCTGCACATCGAGCCAAATCTTGGCGATGAAAACGGCAATGCCCCCGAAGACGAGGGCAATCAGGAGCGTTACCAAGGTGCCGCGGCGTATTGCTATCACGAGTTCCGATCCTGAATTCTATCGTTTAAGGCACTGCGGCCTGCCGCTGCTATGCGGCAGGCCACAATGGCGCATTTACGGTGTGGCCGGCGGAGGAGTACAGGCAACACCACCAGCGGAACCCAGCGTGCTGCAGAGCGCGCTCCAGGTGCCGCTCGCCCACGTTCCGACCGACACAAGAATTCCAATACCAACGGCAAGGATGACACCCAGCAGCGCTGTATATTCGATAAAGGAGGCCCCGCTTTCGTCCTTATGAAGAGCGAGGAAGAAAGACACAATCGTTTTCATGGCTACAATCCCTGTCTGTTTCCAGTTACTAACACGGGAACTTCGCGCTCCCGGGAGACCCCCTCCCTATCTACAGGGGCTTGTTCCGCCACCTGAATGCTTCGGGTTTCTACCTAGCGATTAACTTAGCATTAGGTAGTTCCACTGTCCAACTGGCACACCCTAGTATTGCCTCCGAACTGCGGTTCAATCGAAGTAAACACAATGTCAAAAAGAGGGCGCTGTTTCACAATCGACTACAACTACCCTTCAGGTCGGCCTGCAACTCAATTTCCTGGGCAAGATAAAGACATCTTTCGGCTATGGTAAATCCGTCCCAATACTTCAACTTTGTCGAAGAATTCTGAGGCATTCGCGCAATTTTTAGTAATGTTTTCTTTCCGTCAGCAGAGGGCGCAAATCGGCCAAAAAAGTGGCGAGAATACCACAGGCGGCTTTCCGTAACGGCAAGCACACCTGAGTCGCTTGGGATTCTGCTTTTGCCACGTGTAAACGATTACTGTGTCAGTAGAAGGTAACGGCGCGCTCGGGCGCGACAGGTTCAGGAGGCAAGATGCTGCATCTGACGCAGTGGGTCATTCCCTTCGGCTTCGCATTCCTGGTGGTCCATGGTGCGCTGAGCGATCTTACGCGCTTCCGCATCCCCAACTGGGTGTCCTACGCGCTGGTGCTGCTCTTCGGGGTTCACGCATTTTTGGGCTGGCTCGACACCCCCTACCTCCCCAGCCTGGAGTTGCGGCTTCCCCCCCTCGTCTTCAACTTCAGCACTGCGCTGATCGTCTTCGTGGTCTCCGCCGTCTTCTGGAAGCTCCGCTACATCGGCGGCGGCGACGTGAAATACCTCACTGCCACATCGCTGTGGATGGGACCGGCTGCGGCCCTCCCCTTCATCATTCTGCTCACGGGGCTGGCCATCGGCTTCGTGCTAGTCCTCAAGCTGCTCGGCACCTGGGGCTTTCTGGTGCAAGGCGCGCGCCTGCCGATGTTCGCCAAGCAACTCTTCGCCAAGCTGCAGGTGAATGAACTCCCATATGGCTTTCCCATCGGGATGGCAGCACTCATCATGATCCCCAAGATCTTCGGCTTCTAGCAAAGCAGGTCTTCACCTTGGATACGCTGACGACTGATCGAAACAACGACCGAACCACGGATCACGCGCGAATTGTCCTCGGCTGTCTGGTGGCACTCTATAGCGCCCTGGGGACCATCGCCATTCGCGAAACGGTCCTCCGGGAGCCCGACCTCTGGTGGCACATCAAGACCGGTGAGTGGATGTGGGAACATGGAGCCTTCCCTACCACCGACCCGTTTTCCTTCACCTTCGCCGACCAGCCATGGATCGCCAAGGAGTGGCTCTCGCAGGTCATCTACTTCGCGGTTCACAGCCTTGCCGGGTGGAACGGCGTGATGGTGCTCGCCGCCGCATCCGTCGCGCTGGCAGCAGCAGCACTCTACAAGTTTCTTTCAGAAGACTTGCGGCCAATCCTTGCGGGGTGCGTGACACTGGTTGCCCTGCTGCTCGCCAGCCCTGCTATGAGCGCAAGGCCTCACCTGCTGACAATGGTGCTGGTGGTCATCTGGACGCACCAACTTTTTGCAGCATCGCAGCGGCGGGAGGCGCCCGCCTTCGGCTGGCTCCTGTTGCTTCTCCTGTGGGCCAACCTGCACGCCGCCTTCACTTTTGGCTTCGTCATCGCCCTCTTCGCCTTCCTCGACTTCTTGGAGCGGACGCGACTTACACGTCGAGAAATGCTCCTCAGATGGGTCGCCTTCTTGGCGTTGTGCCCGACAGTGACACTCCTCAATCCCTATTCATATCAGGCCATTCTCATCACTTGGAGCGTCGTTGGACCAAATGAGGCGGTTCCGCTGATCGGCGAATGGCAACCCTTCAACGCGCAGTCACTCATGGTGCATGAGTTCGCGTTGCTGGGGCTGGTCTTTATGTCCCTCGTGTCCGGATTTCGCCTGGGTATCGCGCGCGCGCTCTTCATCGCGGTGATGCTGCACCTGTTTCTGACCCACTTGCGATACGCCTACATCATGTTTCCAACCCTACCGATCGTCGTCGCGCCTGCAATTGCGGCGCAGTTTCCGCGGCTCTCGGCGGCCCACTGGCGGGCGCAACCGCGTGACAGACTCGAGCACATGGCGAGCTGGCACTTCAAGTCGATCATCGCGGGCCTGGCGGCGCTGCTCGCGGTGATGGCCGCTCTACAGGCCTTCGTTCTCCCGACCGCACCGCCTGAGTCAATTGCGGCCACCACCGCCTTAGCCTACGTGAAATCGAAGAAGGTGTCCGGCAACGTGATGAATGCCTATAATTACGGCGGCGCCTTGATCTACAACGGCATTCCGACTTTTATCGACGGCCGCGCGGACCAGTTGTTCCTCGGGGGGTTCACCAAACAGTTTGCATACGGCCCCGACAACGAAGCGGACATGATAGAAGCCCTGCGGAAATACAATATCCGTTGGACGCTCCTGTACCCAGACGATCCCCGGACTGCATTGCTCGACAAACTGCCTGGGTGGAAACGTGCCTTCGAGGACAAGTTCACGGTTATTCATCGCCGCGTGGAAGATCTGACGCAATGAATGACGCGTGGGCGGACGGCTCTTCCCGCGTTCTACCGCCGAGAGGACAGTTCCTTGTTTCGGCTTGCGCACATTGACCTGCGGCTCATTCTCCGCTACTGCGCAGCCGGCGCACTCAACACCGTTATTGGCTTCGGCGTCATCGTTATAGCAATGGCCGGTCTTGCTATGGCGCCCGCAGCGGCAAACGTCGTGGGCTTCCTTATCGGCTACGTGACAGGCTATATGCTGCACCGGAATTTCACATTCCGCAGCAAGGTTGGCCACGGAAAGGGACTGGCGGCCTTTATGGGCGTGACGATTACCGGATATGCCGCCAACATGACCATCTTGTTGAGCCTGATTGCGCTTGGCGTAAACGACTATGTGGCACAAGCGTTGGCGGTTATCACTTACGTGATGCTCACCTTCCTAATGAGCAAGCGATATGTGTTCGGCGGGGATGTCTGATCAGTGCTCTTGATCAATCCGAATGGAGCACACGCCGGTTAGGCATGTCGTCGGCCGACCGATGCCGAGTTTCGCTAAGGGAGAGAAGAATGCGAGGAGTAAGCGAGAGCAGCCCGACACCGAGCTATAAGCACGCCGACACGCGACCGACAATCGCAATCATCGTGCCCGTCTACAATGAAGAACATTCCATTGCTGCCTTCATCCACGCCGTGGAGCTTGTCCTGAGGAGCAGCACCGAGAATTACGCCATACTATTTGTCGATGACGGCAGTCAGGACGGAACTATCGCAGAAATCAGGAAACTAGAGGCGCAGGGAACACCCGTGAGCGTTCTTAGGCTGAGCCGCAATTTCGGGAAGGAAGCGGCGCTCACGGCGGGCCTGGACGCCGCGGATGCCGAGGCAGTGATCATCATGGATGTCGATCTGCAGGACCCGCCACATCTTATCCCGGAATTCGTGCGGCAGTGGAAACGCGGCTATCATGTCGTGTACGGCGCACGCCGCTCCCGGAAAGGCGATGGACTTTTCAAGCGCTTGACAGCGTTCTTGTTCTACAGCGTCTTCAATGCATTCTCGGCCACAAGCATACCCGTCGATGCCGGTGACTTCCGCTTGATGGACCGGCACGTTGTCGAGGCGGTGAGAAGGCTTCCGGAGCGTGAGCGCTTCATGAAGGGATTGTTTGCCTGGGTGGGGTTTCGCCATATTGGCATCCCGTATGATCGCGAACAACGTGCTCGCGGCAAGTCCACATGGAGTTACTGGCGGCTTTTCCGGTTTGCGATGGATGGGCTCACGAGCTTCAGTTCTCTACCGTTGACGATATGGACCGCAATCGGCCTGACATTCTCATTCATAGCGGCACTGTGGGGAATTTTTATCCTCGCACGGACGCTCGTCTTCGGGATCGACGTGCCGGGTTACGCGTCAACGCTGGTCGTCATATTGTTCCTCGGAGGCATCCAGCTCCTTGGCCTTGGACTTATCGGAGAGTACCTCAGCCGAGTATACAGAGAGGTGAAACGCCGTCCGATCTATATTATCGACGAGAGTGATTTCAAGCCTCCTCCCGACGAGACGAAGGGCGGGAATGCTGTGACACGTTAATCAGCGGGTTCTAGAATGTCGAACATTCCATCTCGCGCGGTGTCTGCATCGGCGGTGCACTGCAGGAAAATTCTCAGGAGAAAGTATTGGATCTAAAGGAAGAAGCCTTCCTCGGAGTCTCCGCAGATAGGCACTGGTACTACGTTTCCAAGGCGCTGATGATTGAAGCGCATATTGCGGACCGTGCTCGAAGTATTCTCGACGTCGGTGCGGGGTCAGGCTGGTTCAGTCGTCGGCTCCTTAAGCGTGACCTCGCTGATCGGGCTATCTGTGTCGATCCCGGCTATCAGGAAGACAGGGACGAGTTGGTTGAGGGTCGGAGCCTGTTATATCGGAGGGCTTGGGAGCAAAACGATGCCGATCTCGTTCTACTCATGGATGTGCTCGAGCACGTCGATGACGATGTCGCATTGCTATCGGGCTATGTGAAGACAGCTAGACCTGGAACACGCTTTCTGATCACCGTTCCGGCATTTGAGTTTCTGTGGAGCGCCCATGACGAGTATCTCGGTCACCGCAGACGGTACTCACGCTCGCAGGTGCGAGAGCTGGTAAGTTCATCGGGTCTTTCGGAGGTCAGTTCACACTACTACTTCGCCACTATACTGCCGCCTGTCGCGGCAGTCCGCTTGGCTCGCCGATTTGTAAGGCCTGACCGATCTGACATGAAACCCTTGCCAGGGTGGATGAACGCCGCACTTGCTCTGCTTCTCTCTTTCGAGCGCACGTGGATGCGTGCCAACCGCGTGGCCGGTCTCACGGTCGTGTGTCTATGCGAAAAGCGGTTGTGATCGACTACGGGGCCTCCGCTACCTGAGATCGATCGTGACATCGCTGATGCGGCCCTGGAACGGGAAGGGAGACTTGTACTCATCCGAGACGGGGGAGACGGTATCCATGCCGACGTCGAAGGGTTCGACCCCGTAGCGGAATGGCACTGTCTTCTCGACACGGCCCGTGGCGACTTCCCTGCCGTTAATGAGCAGTTTCACATCCGCGGCGGCGTTGGGCGCCGGGCTCACCGGCGTGAACTCCACCGTTATCTTGGATTTACCAGGGGTGAGGGTCTCGGAGGAGCGGATCGCCGTGTGCTCCACGTCGAAGTAGTTGTAGTGGAATGTCGGCTTTCCGTCCTTCACGTAGAGGGACCAGCCGGAGATGATGCCGCCGATGGCAGCAAGCACGCCGTCATTTCCCTCGTCCGTGACATCCACTTCGGCCGTCACACTGAACGGCACGCGGTGGGTGTTGAGGAAGGCACCCTCGCCAATGCCTGTCACGCCAGGACCGTAGCTGAAGGACTTAATTCCCGCCAGGGGGTTGGGCCTGAGGGTCATGTCGAAGCGCGCGGCGAGCCGGTCATCCAAGGGAAGGACATTGTACTTTCTGGCCTCGACCTGGAAGGCCCCCTGCAGCTCCTTCAGCTTCTCTGGATGTTGGGGCGCGAGGTCATCAGCCTGGGTGAAGTCCTTCTCCAGATCGTAGAGCTCCCACTTGTCATCGGCGAAAGCGCCTGTCGTGCCGCCAGTATCCCAAGGCAGGCGACCGTGCCGCGCGGAGGCGATCCAGCCATCCTTGTAGATCGCGCGGTTGCCGAGCATCTCGAAGTACTGAACCGTGCGGCGTGACTTCGCCTTCTCGTCATCGAAGGAATAGAGCATGCTCACGCCTTCGATGGCCTTCTGCGCCACGCCGTTGACCATCTTGGGCTCGGGGATACCTGCAGCCTCCAAGACGGTCGGCGCGATGTCGATCACGTGATGGAACTGCGTGCGCATGCCGTTCTTCGCGGCAATTCCCTTCGGCCAGTGAACGACCAGCCCGTTGCGGGTGCCGCCGAAGTGCGAAGCGATCTGTTTCGCCCACTGGAAGGGCGTGTTCACTGCCCACGCCCAACCTACCGGCACGTGCGGATCTGTCGTGGGGCCGCCAATCTCTTCGAACTTGGCCTTGAGACTCTGCAGTCCGAGCTGCGTGCCATTGACAGCCGCGACTTCGCTGATGGTCCCTTCGAGACCGCCCTCGGCGGAGGCGCCGTTATCACCCACCACGTAGAAGATGATGGTGTTGTCGATCTCTCCCGATTTCTCGAGGGCGGAGATGACGCGCCCCACTTGCTCGTCGGTGTGGTCGAGGTAGCCGGAGTAGTTCTCCATCAGGCGAAGGTAGATCTTCTTCGCATCCTCCGGCTGATCGCCCCAGGCGGGGATCTCCGCTGGCCGGGGCGTGAGCTTCGCAGTCTGAGGGACGATCCCCATAGACTGCTGGCGCGCGAACGTCTCCTCCCGATACCTGTCCCAGCCCTCGTCGAACTTGCCCTTGTACTTCTCGATGTAGGCCTTGGGAGTGTGGTGTGGCGCGTGGACGGCGCCGGTGGAGAAGTAAAGCAGCCAGGGTTTTTTCGGCGCCGTGGCGTTGACCTGATTGAGCCAGCTGATGGCTTCATCAGCGAGATCGTTGGTAAGATGATAGCCTTGTTCCGGTGAGTAGGGCTGGGGCACAGGTGACGTATTGCGGTAGAGCGTCGGATAGAACTGATGGTTCTCGCCGTTCATGAAGCCGTAGAAGTAATCAAATCCCCAAGTCCTGCCGGTGGGCCAGCGGTCGAACGGCCCGGCCGGACTGATCTCGGTGTCAGGGGTATTGTGCCACTTGCCGAAGGCGGCGGTCGTGTAGCCATTCTGACGAAGGATTTCCGGCAGGGCCGCAGTTGTGTTCGGCACGATGCCGGTATAGCCGGGGAATCCAGTGCCCATTTCGATGACAACCCCGGTGCCGACACTGTGGTGATTGCGGCCCGTGAGCAGCGCGGCGCGCGTGGGAGAGCAGAGCGCCGTCGTGTGGAACATGGTGTAGCGCAGACCATCCTCCGCGAGCTTCTCCATGGTGGGCGTGCTGACTGAGCCACCGAAGGCGCTTGCGTGCCCGAAACCCGTGTCGTCGAGGAGGATGATCAAGACATTCGGCGCACCTTCCGGCGCAACGACAGGCATTGGGAAGTCTGGTTCGGAGTCCTTTACTGTCTCGCCCATCACACCCCTAAAGGCTGGCTCTGTGATCGGGAGGACTGTGCGGTCGATCTCCTCGGCAGCTTCAGCGGGAGCGACGGGAAATGTGGCGAGGAGAAGTACGGCCATTGCTTTCAGGGATATCACTCGCGCAATCATATTCCCGCCCTCCTCGTCCGTGAAAATTGAGCGTGTCCGGAAGCAACCCGAAGCCGGTTCGATCGCCAATCGCATGGGGAAGCTGGTCGATGTTGATCAGCGAGATGCGCATCATGCAGACCAGTGCCTCGCAATACGAAAAGCGCCTCCACGGCCTTGCTTCCTTTCTGCTCAAAAATAAACTGAAAATCTAACGTGTTCAGGCACCCCTGCCTTGATCGACATCAACCAACTCCGCTTGATGCCGGTGAACCTGCCCCCGATTTGGCGACGAGTACGACTATCCCGCGAAACGGGGCTGGCGAAAGTTTGACGGCACCAGTAACTCGCCAGTTGCTGTGGCACGTTGCAAATGTGAGGAAGCACCGTTCGCTCCGCTTCAGCTTTGCAGCAGGCGAGGAGGCAAAAGTATAGCTCGCTTGACGAATTTGGATCCCTTGGGCTCACTTGAGGCCGGTGATCCGCAGAGGAGTGAGAGCAATGAGCACGCTGTCCAAACTGGCGCTCGGCATGATGGGGCGCCTCCGGGCCGAGCCAGCCAAGGGCACCGCCACACCGCATACTGCCTTGCCGCCACCGCAAGTGACTGGCGGCATGCCGCTCCTCGATGCCATCTCCGCGCGGCGCTCGGGGAGGGAGTTCAGCGAGCGGCGCCTGTCTTCAGAAGCTTTGTCGAACCTGCTCTGGGCCGCCTGGGGAACGAACCGCCCGGACGGCCATCGCACGGCGCCTTCCGCTCTCAACGCGCAGGAGATCGACCTCTATGTGGCCCTTCCGGAGGGTGCCTACCTCTACGACCACGCGAGCCACGCCTTGAACCTAGTAGCCGGGCAGGATGTCAGACGGGTGACCGGCTATCAGGACTTCGTCGACGAGGCGCCTCTTGACCTCATCTTCGTCGCCAACCATCGCCGCATGGGCATGGTCCCGGCCGAAAACCGGCCGCTCTTTGCCGCCACCTGTGCCGGCGCCATCGCGCAGAACGTCTATCTGTTCGCAGCCAGCGCCGGCCTATCGACCGTGATCCGGGCTTGGATCGATCGCCGTGCCATCGCCGATGCACTCGGCCTCGATCATGACCAGCAGGTCCTCCTCTCACAAACCGTGGGTTATAGGAAGTGAAGACACCGTCTCACCTCAGCTTTCCGTCCTCTAGGGACGGCAAAGTGTTGCCTGCAGGCTAGCCTGAGCATCGCTCCCGCCTAAGTGGTGGTGGTGGGCAATGCTATGTGGTGCTAAGTCTTTCTGGCCGGGGAGCGGCAACGACAGACGCATTACCGCTGCCAGGAAGGGTTCTCGCTAACAACACTCGTTATAGACTCGGTCCGAATGCGATGCCGCTAGGTCTCAGTTGACTCTGTGCGCCCGGAAGTTGCCCTCTCTCAGGAGGTCTTCATGGCTTCGAACGCCAATCCCGTGCCGGACATCAGAAGTCTCGCCGCCGTTATCGCCACAGCGGCGATCATTGGCGTCGGAAACTCCATGCAGCCGCCCCTGATCTCCATTCGGCTCGAGGAGGCGGGCCTTTCCACGGGCTGGAATGGCCTTCTGGCAGCCATGCCGTCGATGGCAATCCTCGCTGTCGGCGCCTGCTTTCCCATCGCCCTCAAGCGACACGGTCCACTGTTCACATTCTATGCCTGCACAGCGCTGGCAATATTGTGCCTGCTGATCTTCCCGTTCACTGATAGCTACTGGATCTGGGCGTTGCTGCGCCTGGTGATGGGCGCCACGCTCGGATTGCAGTGGGTGATAAGTGAGTCCTGGATCAACAGCCTTGCAGCGGGTCCGCGCCACGGCACCATCCTCGGTCTCTATGTTGCCGTGTTCAGCGCAGGGCTTGCCGTCGGTCCATTCCTGTTGAGCCTGATTGGCACAACTGGCTACTTAAGTTTCGTTGTTTGCGCCGGGATCTACGCCGTCTGTGGGCTTCCGCTGCCGCTGGCTCAGAAGATGAAGAAGCTGCCGGATCACCAGAGGCCCCTACCCTTGGGTACCGTGCTTCGCCTGGCACCGGCGGAGAACATCGGCAGCTTTGTCAATGGCGCAACGTGGGGCTCACTTCTGGCCCTCTTTCCACTCTATGCCATGCATCTGGGCCGCGGGTCGGATGACGCACTGAGATTCGTGACCGCGATGTGCGTGGGCAGCCTGATCTCTCAGCCGCTGATCGGCCGTGCAATCGACCGCCTTTCCCCCCGCCGCGTGCTGATGGCGACGGGGATGGTTCAAATCCTGATCTCCCTAGTCTTGGCGACCGCCGTCGTGTCCAACTTAGGGGCATGGCCGCTTCTGCTGGCATGGGGGGCATCCATTGGCGGTATCTACACCGCGAGCCTGACCGGTCTCGGGACCCGCTTTCCGGAAGCTGATCTCCCCGCCGCCAGCACCGCCTTCACCATGGTTTGGGAAGCAGGAGCACTGGCCGGCCCACTGTTCATCGGCGTGGCGATGTTAGGATGGGACCCTCACGGGCTCGCTGTGATTACGGGGCTCTTGGGCGCGGTTCTCTCGCTAGCCTGCCTTCGCCCCGGCAAGGTAACGGCGACGGTGGAGGACATCTCGAACCAGTAATTTTCCATGCCGCCCTCTCGCGTGATGCAGTGAGCCGGTTTAGGAGGGGCGCGTGGTGAGCCTCTGGGGCCAGTGCCGATACTCTACCGGGGCCCGGTTGCGGCCGCATATCAGGCAGGGCTTGGAGGCCACGAAGGCGAGGTGGCCCAAGTCACGGATGCGGCGGGGCACCGAGAGGGCGAGCGCGGCCTTGTCGATGCGCTGCGAACCCTCCCGGGACAGCCCCTCCGCCCCGGTTGCCCATTTCAAGCGCCCCCCAGAACAAGGCGTAGGATCGCGTCCGGCCCGCCTCTAGGCCGGGCATGGATTTCCGCGACAGGTGTGGCCATAATCGTGGGAGGATGAGGACAATTCGATGCGACCGCGTCCGTCGGGGAAGCAGTCACTGCCAAGGCCTCCAAGCGTCGAGGGCGCTGAGATCATGCCCCCTCTTGCAAGAGTTCTCGCAATTTGCGCCGTGGTTTCGATGATGGTGAGCAGCCTCCACTTCCGGCGCGAGAACCCGGTAGATGATCTGGATTGGGCATTTTCCTTCATGGTGCTTGGCGCCACATCCCTGGGTGCCGCACTTATTCTTGCACGCGGCACTGCCGCAATGCCGGCCCTGCCGCTGCCGGCCGTCAATCCACTGAACCTTGGCCGTATACAGTGGTTGCCCGCCGCAGGCGGCGTATTGCTGCTGAGCCTCGTGAGCGAAGTGAACGGCATGGTCTTGCAGGTCGAGGTGTTTAACGCCGTGCCGGCTCACCTGCAGTTTACCTTGTTTGCGTCAGGGCTGGCACTCGTCGCGTGGGGTTTTGGCGGTGGTCTCGACTTGCGCGGCCTGACGCGCCTTCGGGATGCCCTCTGGTCCCTTGAGGGATTGTGCTTGTTCCTCATTCTTCTGCTGGCGTTCTTGCTACGTACATGGCAGCTCGAGACGAGTGTCCGGGGGCTCATCGACGAGACGCATTGGGTGGATGCAATCCAGGCAGTCGAGGATCGACCTGTGCTGAAACTGTTCTCGCAAATGAGCGGTCTCAGCCCCTACTCGTGGCTCTATCCGTACTGGCAGACCCATATCGGCGGCTACTTCGGGCACAACTTCACGGGATTGCGGATCACCAGCGCATTCGCCGGAACGCTGACAGTGGCGGCGCTATGGGGTTTGGCCCGGATCCTGATGGATCGCCAGGCCGCACTCATCGGTGCGCTCGTGCTGGCCACCTTCCCGCCGCATGTTCATTTCAGCAGACTGGCGCTAGCCGGCATCGCCGATCCTGTTTTCGGAACCTTGATGCTACTCTTCATGGCGCTCGCTATCCGGTATAATAACCGCAACGCGTGGGCACTCGCGGGAGTGGCCGTGGGTCTCACCCAGTACTTTTACGATGCCGGGCGCCTGTTCTATCCGGCGCTTGCGGCCGCGTGGTGGCTCATGCTTGCGTTTGCCGAATACTCCGCAGCGCGCATGATGTTCAGGACCCAGCTGCGCGGAGTGCTGATCATGGCCGTGGTTGCATTACTTGCGGCGATGCCCTTCCTGTACACCACAGCCGCCCAGGGAAAAGCCCTGTTCGGACGGATGGGCGAATCGGGATTAGGAGCCGACTACTGGCTCGGACTCCTGGCGGACGGCTTTGGCGGGCCGGAGATTGCGCAGGCAATGCGAAGGCTGAGCCAGCCCTTTCTGTTTTATATTCGTCTTCCCGAGATCGACGGGAACTACTACGGCGGGCAGCAGGGGCTCGTGATCACTTCGCTGGTTGGAGTCTTCCTGCTGGGCGCGTTCTATTTGGTGTTGCGCTGGAGAAACCCCGCCTCGCTATTTGTACTGTGGATCACTGCTGCCGCACTGGCGAACGGCTTGCTAGTACGCGATTCGATGGTTGCGACCCGGCATATCATCGTCCTCCCCGCCCTCGCAATGTCGATCGCGAGTGGGGTTCGTTATATTCTGCCGCTGATCTTCCCTAATTCTGGAACTCGCACAGGCATCTTGCTGCGGGGTGGGCTCACCGCGGGGCTGGCAGCGGCGATTGGGCTGATGCAAGTCAGCTACTACTTCGGGCCCCACCTTCAGCAGTTCAACATTCAGTTCCGTGCCTTTCAGCCCTTCGGCGACGGTGTCGATGCTGCACTGCGTGCAGCGAAACTCCCACCGAACACCCAGACCTATCTCGTCGGAACTCCGAAGCACGAGGTTCATGTTCCGCGTGCTTTCCTCGGCTATCTGCTTCGCAACAATCTACATCCACTGGTGAGCCTGTCCGCTGAAGAAGTGACAGTTGGCTTTCTGCAAAGCCTGCCGGGTGACCGCCCCTACGCGTTCTTCGTCGATATCAATCAACTGCAAATCGTTGACTTGCTGAGGGATCATTTTCCGCAGCTGCAGAATGCGCGCTACACTGAAAGTGACGTCCCTCTAGATGAACAGTATGTACTGTTCTTTGCACCTCAGGTCCGACTGTACGACGGGCCTCTTGATCAATAGGTACCCGTTGCCGCCCGTGCTGTGAGGGTCGTACTTCTCACAGTTCAGCAGCTCACACCGGCTCTGCCGCGTCGATCCTCCTCCTCCGCGATCCCCACAGCTCCGCCGCCACCTTCAGCGCGTCAATGCCGCGGGCGGCCCACCAGGCGCGCTCGTCGCCATGCTGGTGGAGTTCCCGGTGGTGGTTTGAGCAGAGGGGAACGGTGAACTCGTCAGAGACCTTGCGGCCCAGGGCGGTCGGCTGGGCGAACTTGAGGTGATGCGCGTGGGCGCGGTTCCTGCCGCAGATCAGGCAGGGCTTCGAGGCGACGAAGGCGAGGTGGCCGAGGTCGCGCATGCGGCGGGGCTCCGAGAGGGTGAGTTCGGCCTTGTCGATGCGCTGTGAGCACTCTTGGGAGAGCCTCTCGGCCTCCTCGAGGGGCTTGATCTCGGGCCACGCCGGCGTGTCGGTCACGGCCTCCTTGGCCTCCGTCGCAGATGCGACCTCCGCTGAGACGGTCTCAGCGGTTGCGAGGCGTGGCTCGCTCGGGGGAGCTAGGCCCGCCTCCGGCAGGACATCTGGCCTGGGGTCGGCCACAGGGACGGCGGTCGGCATCTTCTGCGGCAGCGGCTGCGCCTCCTCAGCCACGACCTTCACTGGAGCGACTTCCCTCGCCGGCGGCGGGCCTTCTGAGCTGGGAGCCTTGCCACGCGGCTCCAGCGTTCCGCCGTAGAGGGAGAGCCCGAAGGCATTGCCGAAGGTCATCAGCGCCCGCTTGGTGGCATCGGTCTCGGCCGCCTTGGCGGCAAACTCGTGCGCCTGGCCGGGGGTGGTGGCGTTGGACTCGCCGGCCCCACTCCCCTCCCTGACGATCACCGCCTCCCCTGCCCGCACCCGGATACGAACCTTGATGACGTAGGCGGCACAGTAGCGGCCCGCGACCTGCTTGGTCCACACGCAGTTGCTGGAGATGGTCTCCCGGTCCCAGCCGTCGAAGCCGAAGATACGGTTCGCCTCGGCCAGGACATGCCAGCCCTCCAGATAGGACAGCGAGAGCCCCTCGGCCTCCCTGGTCCTGACATGCTGGGGTTTGAGCTTCGATCGGAGCTTTCGGACTTGCGAGGCGGTGAAAGTCATGGCTACTTCGTCCGGATGGCGAGGGACACCTTGGAATTCGAGAACGTGGCGCCGGGAACGGGCGAGCCTGCCTTGAGGGCGTCGAGGATCCCCTTGCGGTCGAGCTTGGGGGCCTGGGGGATCCAGAACTGCTCCGGGATCTCCGCCTCGTTGACCACCGCCACCCCGGGCGGCGAGACCCGCAGCGAGACAGTGAAGTCGGGCGCCAGGATCTTCTCGATGCCGGCATCCTCCATCACCGCCTGGGCCACCTCGCGCTTCTTGGCAGAGGCCAGCTCGATCCGCTCCAGGCGCTCGCGCATCACGGCAAGCCGCGCCCGGAGGCCATCGGCGAGGGCCTCCTCCTCCAGCGCGGCGCGGATGACCTCGCCGATCGCCTCGTTCAGGTCAGTCGCGCCCTCCAGCGTGTCGAGCAGCGTCGTCTCGTCGATCTCCGGGTCGGCCTCGAGCAGGCGGCGGCGCAGTTCGGTGAAGCGGTTGTATTCGCGGACGAGTACCAATCCGTTGTTCAATCGACCCTCCGTTGTGCATAATAACCTCTCTATTGTGCATATTGCGCAGCAAATGCGGCGTAATTGTGATTACTGGTAGTCAGATTCGCGCCGCCAGAGGGCTCTTGAACTGGTCGGCAGCTGAAACAGCCGAGAGAAGTGGGATCGCCCGGAATACTATCCAGCGCCTCGAGGGCTTTGACGACATCCCGCCCAGCCGAACTCAGTCTCTTACCGAGCTACGGCGGGTCTTCGAGGA
The DNA here is from genome assembly GCF_046294715.1 of Aestuariivirga sp. Lineage (GTDB taxonomy): Bacteria > Pseudomonadota > Alphaproteobacteria > Rhizobiales > Aestuariivirgaceae > Aestuariivirga. Next base: position 138,899 of record NZ_JBKBKI010000003.1, read on the forward strand.
AGCCGGCATCGAATTCATCGGCAGCCCTGGTGATGGACCGGGCGTGAGGCTTTGGAAGTAGTAGAGCTGCGGAGACCAGGTGCCCTCAAGGCGTGGCGCCAATTCTCTCTTCTTAAACGAATGAGGAGAGTGAGGATGACTGGGCGGCGCTGGGCATCTCTGCACCCTGAGATTCGGATTGATCCAGTCTTCGGGATTTCGGGAACACCATTCCGGCAGAGCGGCTACCGATGCGCCAAGACAGTTGCCCCCGAGGCGTGAAGACGGTTAACTGCTTGTTAAGATTGCGCAAAACTACGCCATGCTCAAGTGGCTCGACGCCTGGAGCTCTCGTCGGTCTGTCAATAAGATAGTCTTTGCGTTTGGCTTTTCCACGCTCGGTCCATAATCTCCAGGTCTGGAAGAATGTACCAAATGCTTGAATTTTAACCGATAAAGCAGTCCGCGGAGGTGCTCGTACCTCACGAATTCTTGTCCAGGCAGTGTCGGCCGTTACAGTTCAGTACATGTGCCCCCTCCGCGCGCGTCCGGTTGTATTGAGCGAGCTGCCTGCGCTAGGGTCCGTCACCGCTTGCAAGGGGACAGGGCAATGCGCAGAGCAGGACAGGTTCTCGTCTTTTTTCTTGCCGTTTTCGGGATTTTCTTTTCGGGATCTGCGGGCTCCGCGGAGGTGTCAAGGCTTAGCAACCGAACTCTCGACGTGCTCGTCGGGTTCTCGAACACCGGTGGCGGAGCAAATTTCTGGCGCGTGTTTTCCGATGCACTCAAGCGGCATTTGCCGGAAACAACCATACGCGCGCGTTTCGATGACACGCTGAGCGGAGCCCAGGTGACCAGTGATCTCTTCGCACTGCCGGCGGGGTCACTCGCGGTTGCCTTCGTCCGGCCTCCCGACGTCGCATTCGCGCAGAGTCACAAGCGCGAGGGCGTCGCTTACGATCTGAGAAAGGCGCAGTGGATTGCCGGTGTCGAGAAGGAGCCGTTCATCATGGTGGCCCGGCGGAGCCTGCCCGTCGAACCGAATGCGTTGCGGGCGTCCGCGAAACAACCCATACTTCCGGTAAGTGACATGCTAACGACACAGGCGACGGCGGGCGTCCTACTCAACGCGGTCACCGGCATTCCGGCGAAGATCGTGGTGGGCTTCAAGAACTCCGAACGCCTCAAGGCCGTACTTGTTGGCGATGCGGACTTCTACACCGCCGCGGTTGACGCAGAACTGGTGCCCCTCCTTAAATCCGGCGACGTGCAATCCCTCTACATGATCGTGGGCGAGACGTTTCCTCCTGAGGTGAATCCTGGCCGGACGCTCGAAGCATTCCTGCTCCCGGATGTACCGCCGGCTGTCGTCGATTTCATAAGAGCGGCGCGTGGCATGGGCCGCGCCTTCATGGCTGCGCCCTCGCTCCCGCAGGAGGATGTTTCTGCACTGCGGGCAGCTTTCACAGCCACCCTCGCCGACCCCGCGTTTCTCGCGGAGGCCAAGGCCATGGGCGTTCCGGTGACGATGGTCGAACATTCTTCCGCGGAGGAGCAGGTCAGGCGGCTGCTGCCCGATGATCCTGCCATCCAGGCAAAGATCGACAACGCCTATGCCTGCGGCCTCGCCATGTCAGAGGGCTCGCAGAGGGCATGCAAGTTCTGAGGATCTTGCCTTGCTCCCGGTCAGGGAGCGAACGCCGATGAGATCACCATGATCGAGATGCTGCCAAGCGACTATGTCGAGTTGCTACTGCCGCTTCTGCTGGGCACGGGGACCGGCTTCATTGTGGGGCTCGTGCCCGGGATCGGCGGGCGCATTGGCATTCTGCTCTGCCTACCGTTCGCCACCGTGTTCGGGCCGCTCGGAGGTGCCGTTTTCCTGTTCTCCATGCACGCGGTGGTGCACACCTCGTCCTCCATTCCCACCATCGCCTTCGGGCTGCCGACGAGCGGCGCCGATGCTGCCACCGTCTTGGACGGCTACCCACTGGCGCGGCGCGGCGCGGCTGGTGCGGCCTTGGGCGCCAGCCTCTCTGCGTCGGTCCTTGGCGGCGTTATCGGAGCTCTGGCCTTTCTCGCCTGCATCCCCGTCGCCCGGGCTCTAATGGCATGGTTGGGGCCACCGGAATTTCTGCTCCTCTCCCTCGCCGGCCTTTTTATGATTCCCCTGCTTTCGGGCAATCTCGTCACCGGCGCCGCCTCGGCTGCCCTTGGGCTGCTGGCGGCGTCTGTCGGGCTGGACGTACTCACCGGCACGAGCCGATTCACCTTCGGCTACCCGCAATTGCTCGGCGGGCTTGATCTCGCGGCGGTGATCGGGGGTCTGTTCGTCGTACCAGAAATGCTGGCACGCTGGCATCATGCCGAGAAGGCGAACCGCATCGCGCTGGCAACGACGATCCACGATGTGATGTCCGGCCTGTGGGCCACCTTCTGGCACCTCCGCCTCGTCGCTGTCTCATCCTTCTACGGCATCGTCGTGGGCATTATGCCAGGCCTCGGCGCCAGTGTCAGCGTCTGGATGTCCTACAGCTACGCCACGCGCCATGTGAAGTCGGACGTCCCCTACGGGGAAGGCGCCATCCCCGGCGTAATTGCGCCCGAGACGGCGAACAACGCTAAGGAGGGCGGCGCCATGGTGCCCACCCTCTTCTTCGGCATTCCCGGAAGCTCGAGCATGGCCGTGATGCTGGGAGCGCTCACCGTGGTCGGCCAGCCCGTGGGGCCGCAGCTCCTCACGTCCGACATCGCAACCTCCTTCACGCTCGCAGCAACCATTCTCCTTGCCAATCTCGTTGCCATCCCGATGTTCTTCGCCGTCGTGCCTAGTCTCGTCAGGCTGGCGGCGCTGCGCCGCGACTACTTGGTGCCGGTCGCGATATCGCTCTCGCTCTTCGCGGCTCTCTACCAGGACCTCCATGTCCTCACCCTGGTGCAGTTTGCCCTCGGCGGGGCTCTCGGGCTGCTGCTCCAGATGTTCGGGTGGTCGCGTGCGGCATTCCTCCTCGGCTTCATCATGGGCCCCCTCGCGGAGACGTCCTACATCCAATCGTCGCAGATCTGGGGGTGGTGGATGTTCGCCAGGCCTGCCTTCCTTGTCATGCTCCTGGGCTTCGGTTTCGCGGTGGCCCGCGCCATGCTCAGCAGGCCGCGGCACGCGCGGAAGGGCCTCGCGCCGCAGGATGGTTGGCTCGCCCTGCTTCTCCTGCCACTCTTCGTAGCCGGCGTGGCGGGCGCCCTCCGGCTTCCCGGCAACGCCTCGCAGGTGCCTCTCATGGTGTCAGCCTTCGGGCTTGCTGCAACCGCCTTCATCGCGCTGTCTTCGGCGTTTCGAAAGTCCCTACGGCCGCGGCAACTCCAGCGCTTCAACCATCTCCCGCTCATGGTGCTCTATTGCGTCGGCGTGCCAGTGCTGGGTCTTCCCGCAGCATCGGCGATCTTCACGGCCACCATCATGCGCGACGCCAAGGCTGCGTGGGCGACCGCACTCTGCTGGGGAATCGCGGTGTCGCTCTTCCAACTCGCCTTCCTCTCCCTGGTGGCGGACCTCAGCTTCGAGTCGCTGATCACCGGATGGCTGCTCGCGGGCCGTTTCTAGGGCTTTATGCGCCCGGGCCTGCTCCCGCCAGGACAAGAAAGCGGGGCGAGGGTCTGCGCCACGGCGCATCAGCCACGCCCTCGCTCGCCGGCTCCGCCAAAGCTCTCACCCGGATCTCTCGGTATCCGGCCCTCAGAAGATTGTCTTCGATTTGCGTGACGGATGTGAAGGCCGAGAGGCGGCGCGCCCGCGCTGCGCTGCCCGCGGCCGCGGCAAGGCGTTTCGCGAAGCGTTCTTCCTCTTCAGGCAGCGGAATACCTCTCAAGCGCAGGGCCTCCGTCACCCGGCGTGCGGCCTCCGTGCCGTCAATGGCGCCGCCGCCGGTCGCCTCCGCTGCCGCTAGCCGCTGGAAGATAACGAGCCGGCCCTGTGGGCTCAGGGCCAGTCGCAACGAGGCGAGCGCCGCGTGGCGCTTGGAGTCATCAAGAAAGCTCAGGAAATTATGGAAGAGCACGACGTCGAAGGGGCCGTATCCAGCTGCCTGCTCGATATCGACGCGCCCGACCGTGAGGGGAAGGGCGTGATCGGCCGCGAAACTCTCACACAGCGCAAGCGGTGTTTGGCAGACATCGACCAACGTGATGCGTCCTCGCCGGTCAGGCAGTGCATTCGCAACGGCCACCACCTGGCCGGTGTCTGCGGACCCAGCGATCAGAACGCTCACAGATCCGGAAAGGCCCTCGAGACACTCACGCAGATGCGGAATGTCGGCAGGCGCCCCCTTGCGGAGGCCGGCGGCCCGAACATAGCTCCAGGTCGCGTGGTAGTCGCGGCATTCCCCGCATGAGGCCAAGGCGAGGCGAAAACTCTGCGCCGCCAGTGCCGGCAAGTCCTCGTCGATCATCCTACAGGTCCCCTGAGGCAGGCGGCGTCCCGCAGCGATGGACAGCTGAAGGCCGGATAGCTATTACTTTCTATTCTACTAGGACATCCCGTTCAACTCAGCCGGACGAGAGCTCGTCGTCAGCGCCTCAGCACACGATGCCGATAAATCTAACGCTCATCCATCCCACTGGCCAATTCGACGTGGCAGATCTTGCAGACATCTCGAAGATCATTCGCCAACGGGATGCCTCCATCGCCATCAACATCGTGACCCCGCGGGATACCGCTGACGCCGTACCCAAGGAGAGATGGCAATTCAAGTCTATAACCGTCGCCTTCTGTCGGTCCCGACGTTTCGTTCCTCCCCGGGGCCCCATCTTCGAGTGTCGGGCCATCCCGAAACTCGAGCAGTACGGCCGCTTCCTGGCGGGCGGGATCGCAACGCCGAGGACGGAACGTTTCGTCGTCGGAAGGGCCTACGATCCCGAACTCTGGTCGCCTTACGTGATCCTGAAGCCGCTCCCCCTTGACGTAACGTCGCGTGCTGGGAGCGCGAAACTCTACAGGACGGCGAGGTTGGCGACGGTGAATCCCGCCAGCCTGACGCCGGAGCATCCGCTCAGCAGCGGCCCGGCGCTGGTTCAGGAGTTCATCGACACCGGCTTCCATCCCTACAAGTGGCGCGTACTCTCGTTCCTGGGAGAGCCTCTCTATTGCTCGATCACCAGAAGCGCCGTTCCCCGTGCCCCGCTCGATGCCGACGATGAAACCCTCGAGGCCTCCATCGTGGACGCCAAGAACGAGGCGTCGAAGGCTGCCGACACGGAGGGGCAGCGGAATGCGCTGGTGCTCGACCAGGCGGTCCTGGCCTTCGCCCGGTCTATTCACCGGCTTTTTCCCCGCCGGACACTGCTCGGGATCGACATTCTGAAGAGGGTGCCGGATGGCAAGCTGTTCGCGATCGAAGTCAACGCAGGCGGCAATGTGTGGCACTTCTCCTCACCCAAGCAGGGACACCGCAAGAGGCTTGGAGGCAAGTCCGCGATGATTGCCCAGCTCGATGCCTGGAACGTCGCCGCCACGCGTCTGATCGACCTCGCCCGCGGCGAGGCCAGCTAGGATCGGAGCCACCTTCCTCCAGCCCCTCTTTTCTCGCCTGCAAGACGCGCGAGAGGATTAATGCCGTGACGTCTGGAGATGTACCCCGGGACTAAACTCGTTCTAGAAAGGTCACACCATTCGATTGGCCGGAGGGGACATCTGTGCGCCCTTACCCCGCCAGAATTGAGTTGCTAGTGAGTAGAGTCCCCTGCCCCAGCACACTGGGCCAAGCCAGTTAGTAATCACGGCGCCACTCGGCTGCCTCCAATCTTCCTGACTGAAGGGAGAGGGTGGCTTGCGACGCCGAAAGCCGTCCCCGCCTTCAGCGACACCCCGACGATCTCCGTCAGAAAACCCCCGGGTTAAGAGCACCGAGGGATTGAGCGGATCAACGGAAGGTCAATGACAGAAACCATTGACCATTAAACGCGGGTGCAGGCATGCAACTTATTACGCTAAAGAAAACGTGTGGAACCGGCTCTGCTATCAGAAGACGATAAGGACCTTGAGGGTTTGGTCAGCCCCTCAGGGCAGCAATTCTCGAAACTTAGTTCCGGCCACGGCTCCGTTTGTTTTCTGCACTTCGTCATTGCTAAATTCCTAATTTTAAGTTAATTCTAGATTAGCCACATTCCGGGAGGTTAGTTATGCCCGATGCTGTGCTTTACTGTTCCCTGCTCTCGTGCCGAGTACCTTCCTTTGGAAGAGCCTGAGGGGGTGATGGGTGAGTGGAGGCGACGCACTCCAGCCGTCCCCCATTAACAATCGCGGCATTTTCCATTCTCTCAACTGGTGATCGGAACCGGTCGCCAAAGCGTGACGTGTTCTGAGCGGGAGCCCCGCGGCGGAATCGGCGATGTTGCTGGCTCCGCCCCGAAGTATTCCCTCACGCGCGTTTGTGATCAGCGGGAGTTCAAGCCATGACCGTGACAATTTCCACTGCGGGTGACCTCAGGCTCGACCAGACATCTGGCATTCAGTCGGGCGGCACACCAGACAAAGACGATATCGCGCTCACGAGTAATCTCAGTGCCCTTCCCGATCCTTTCGAAGCCTTTCTCGAGTCGCTGTCCCCCTCCCTGACAACAGATCAGCTCGCCAACGCGACCACCTATGGCGGAGCGATGGAGGATCCCAATGCGGGATATTTTATCAATGTCACGACCGACGGCGAGCCGGTCGATGATCTGTTCTTCAGCAAGAGCGACGGCACCCTCTTCAATGGCGAGATCGCGACCTACACTGACAGCAGCGACGTCACCCACAACATCACCGTCGCCGGAAGCACCGACCCGATCTATCTCTATTCCTTCATGGGCGGTGATGTCCTGATTGGTTCGACCGAGGCACCGGCCGGTGTCGACATTGCCGATCCTGCGACGCTGGACGCCAGCCAGATCGTCTTTGCGTATTATCTGGCAGAGAACGACACCCACACCGGTGCCGACGCCTGGGGGATCACCTTCTATCCCCTTGAGCACTTTGTGGACGGCAGCAGCGGAGATGCCCTCGACGACGCCATCGATCTCGGGGACTTCCTGAACGTCACCGCGACTGGCGAAGTCTCCTTCGAGTTCGACAACCTGCGTTCTGGCAAGTTCTTGTGGGTCGCGCTCGGCACCGAGAGTGCCGGCCTGCTCCTCACGGGACGCGACCTGAACGTCCAGTCCGGCGGGAACAAGGACGGCCAGCGGGTAAGTGGCACCAACGACCCGAGCGACGCGGTGAACACGAGCCAGGGCGGCATCGGAGCCACGACTGGCATCAACAATCAGATGTACACGCCCGGCAGCGTAGGCGTCATCACCTTCGTGGCTGGGCTTGATGTGCTCTCCTCCGGAACGGGAGAAGCATCAGGAGACAACGTCAAGGACATCACCTACGACGACTTCATAAATGTGAGCACGGCCGGCGTCTTCATATCGCAGACGCAAGGCAACGGAACCGTGAACATGACGGTCAGCCTCCACGAGGCAGATGCGGACAACAATCCCGCCAATGGGCTCCAGGCAGAGACGAGCTTCGCCTATATCGGCGCTGAAGGCGGCAACAACAACACCAGTGGCGCATTTCAGGATGATGATCCCGTCAACGTTGCCTCGGTTGATGTCTATATCGGGAACAAGGATACCGGAACGCTCGTGGGCACGTGGGATTCCGTCAACAGTGGCACCACGATCAATGGTGTCACCGTCACGATCAGCAACAACCAGGCCACGTTCACCGGCCTCAGCGCCGGCATGGAAGTCTATCTCAGCTCTGGCAGCGGGGAGACCTTCAACAGGCTGCAAGTCGCGGCAGACCCCGGCACAACCTCCTTCGACATCGGCCGCGTGGACCTCGACCAGGCGGCGACGGATGTTCAGAACATCGGCGGCAGCGTTCTCATCCACGACGATCCGCCCACCATCACGGTGGATGACGCCAGTGGTGACTTCGACGCCGGCGTCCTAGGAAACTGGAACCATGATCCGGGCACCGACACCTTCGCCTCGCTGAGCGTGACACTCGACACCTATGCCATCGGCGACGGGAGCCCGGTGACGGCGGACGTCTCGCTCGGCACCAAGACGGCGACGGAAGGCGGCAACTACGTCTTCGAGGGGTCGATCACCGCCGACTTTACTCCCAACGACGGGATCAACAATCCGCAGACCATCGACTTTGTCCTGACGATGGATCCCGACGAGCCGGAAACCTATGACCTTCAACTGGAGACGCCGCCATCGACAATCACCAAATTCGACACCTCGCAAGGATCGCTGCCGGCCGGGGGACCAGACGCCGTGCAGACACTCGGCTTCGCGCCGACGGGACACACCAATGACGTGATCTTCTTCGGTGTCGTGGCAACTGCGCCGTCCGAGAACGGAACGACGGCCAGCGACCCTGATTCGATAGAAGAGTTGGTGAATACTAACCCCACGGAGGCTTTTCTCGAATCTCTGAACGTCCCAACGCTGATCAATGCCGGGGCTCAGATGAATGTGTCGACGTCGGGTATTGGTATCAACAACAACAATCTCAATGGTGCGGACGAGGGCACCGGCTCCGGAGCCTTCGCCGGCACCTCGATCACCTCCGGCGATCAGAGCTTCGTGGTCAACCCGGAACAGGATGTCGACACCGTCAGGGTCTACATCGACAACGCTGTCGGCGGATACACTCCGACGACGGAAGACCTCTATTACGTGATTTACTATACCGATGGGACTGTAAGCGGCCCGCTTGAGGTCACGGCTGCCATGCTCAGCCCCGTTCCGAAGCAGGATCCGCTCGGTCTGTGGCCGGACGCCGCACAGGGAGGAAAATATTTCGACATCGAGAGCGGCGACAAGCAGATCGAGGCGGTCCAGCTCACGATGGGGTTGGGCGTGGTCAAGATCCCGGTGATCGAGTTCATCGTCGAGACAGATTTCAACCCCTCCCCGCTGACCTTGAACTTCACGGCCGAACTCTTCGATGACGACGGCGACAGCAGTTCGGACTCCTTCTCGATCGATCTTGTGGACTCCACTGTCTGACCCGACCTTGTGGGCCCGCATCGGCGGCGGGCCCGCTCTTGCCTCTTCCATTCGCTCACTGCAGTGGAGCCACACGCAATGCCCCGCAGGCCAAGCAATCAACTCTCGACGGTTACGGCTGCCCTGAGACGACAGTTGCCGCTGCTGGTCACGCTCAGCTGCCTTCTCAACCTGCTCCTCCTCGTGTCGGCCATCTACATGCTTCAGATCTATGACCGCGTGCTCTCGACGGGATCTCTCGACACGCTGCTCTGGTTGACCGTGATCGCACTCTTCGCGATTGTGATCTACGGCATGCTTGAACAGTCGAGGCGGATGATCCTGAGCCGCGCGGCTGGCTGGATCGATCGGGAGCTGAGTGTCCCGATGCTCAGGCGCTCAATGGAGGCGCGCCTGGCGGGGGAGGACGGCCACACCGGCATGCGGGACGTCGGTGATCTCCGAAGGTTCCATGGCGAAGCAGCGCTTGCCTTCCTGGACACGCCGTGGAGTGTGATCTTCCTGGCATTCATGTGGGTTCTCCACCCAGCGATGGGTCTGGTGGGAACGATCGGGGCCATCTTCCTCCTGGCGCTGACCATTGCCAATGATCTGCTCACGCGCCGACGGCAGAGGGAAGTCGAGGCGGAAACACGCGAGAGTCACGAGCATGCCGTTCGCTTCGTCGAGGCTGGAGAAACGATCGGCCCGCTCGGCATGACCGGTCAAGTGTTCCGGAACTGGCGGCAGAGACACGACGCCGTCAGCGCCGAGCAGCAACTGCTCCAGGACCGGACAACCACAATCCTCTCCCTTTCGCGCAGCATCCGCATCGGCCTTCAGGTGGCGGTCCTGGGAGCCGGCGCGTATTACGTGCTTGCGGGAGAAATGACCGCAGGGGCGATGATCGCCAGCTCGATCGTGATGGGACGAGCACTGTCCCCGATAGAGCGGGCGACCGGCGCATGGCGGGCCTTCGTGGCAGCGAGGGGTGCGCACGCGCGTCTGCAATCGCTGTTCTCGCGCAGGGAGGGCAATGACGGTGGGCGGGTGGTGCTGCCTCGCCCCCGGGGCCGGTTCGCATGCGAAGATGTGTTCTACATTCCTCCTGGCAGCCGTGAGCCGATCCTTCACGGCGTCGATTTCGCTCTCGAGGCCGGCGACAATTGTGCCGTGGTCGGCCCTTCGGGTTCCGGAAAGTCCACGCTGTGCCGCCTGGCGATCGGCGCCTGGAAACCCGCCAAAGGGCATGTGAGGCTGGATGGAGCAGATGTCTCGAGCTGGGATCCGGATGAGCTCGGCCCCCACATCGGATATCTCCCCCAGCAAATCGAGTTCCTTCCGGGCACGGTGGCGCAGAACATTGCACGATTTCGGAAAATCGATGGTGACCAGCTTGTCCGGGCTGCGGAACTTGCCGGCGTGCACCAGCTGATCCTCGAGCTGCCGTATGGTTATGAAACCGAGATTGCTCTTCACTCGCAGAAGATTTCTCTGGGGCAGCGCCAGCGGCTGGCGCTCGCCCGAGCGCTCTATGGTGATCCTGCATTCGTCGTTCTGGACGAGCCCAACGCAAACATGGACGAGGCCGGAGACCGGGCACTCATCACCGCCCTGACCACCCTGAAGCATCTCTCCGTTACCGTTCTGATTGTGTCTCACCGGATCTCGGTCCTGAAGTACGCCGACAAGATCCTGGCGCTACAGAACGGAGCAGTCGCTGCATTCGCGCCGCGCGATCAGATCCTCCGTCCCGTGCAGTCCGCTTCTCCTGGTGCGCTGCCGGCCCATGGCCCTGCTAAAACCGAGCCGCAACTTGCCGGTGCCGACAACCATCTATCCGCCGCAGAGTAGAACCATGTCGATCGACAGCGTTGCTCTGAAGGATATGTTGGAGTGGTTGAAGGCAAAAGCCTTCGACGCCGGAGTTGCTGTGCTGGAAGGCTATTCCGCCTTCGCCGGGCTAGTTCGTGATCACCTCGCCGACAGCGGCCTCGTGCTGGGCGAGACGGCTGTCGACTTCGTGATCGGCGTCGCGCTGCTGCTGATGCTCTGGGGGTCCGTCCGCCTGATCCGCGTCCTGAGGTCGGATCGCTCCGGACCTCACCATGAGTCACTACACGAGGCGACGCTCTATCCCCGCTGGCTTGGACTTGCCGCTGCGGTGCTGTTCATGGCAGTGCTGGGCGCCTGGTCGGCACTGGCGCCACTCGCAAGCGCCTCTCTGGCGCTCGGCGTCATCAGTCCCGATGGGTACCGGAAGACGATCCAGCATCTCGAAGGTGGCATCATCCGGACGATCCATGTGCGGGAGGGAGACGTGGTCAAGTCGGGTTCGCCCTTGATCGTGCTCGACGATACGCAAGCGAAGGCCCTCGATGCCGCGCTGCGCGAGCGGCTCCTGCATCTCTCGGCGATGGAGGCGCGGCTCGAGGCGGAGCGAACCGATGCGCCGGCCGTTTCCTTCCCAGCCCTTCACGCCTTTGGCAGTTCTCAGGCTTTGCAACAGGTATTGGCGAGCCAGCGGCAGCTGTTCTCGAGCAGGCGTGCGGCCTACGAAGGGCGAACTCAGGTTCTCGAAGCCCGCATCCGCCAGCTGGACGAGAGGAACATTGGCCTGAGAGAGATGATCTCCGCGGAAGAGGAACAGATATCTCTGATCGAGGAGGAAATCGAAAGTGCGCAGCATCTCCTGAAGACCGGGCTTGAGCGAAAGCCGCGGGTGCTGGCGCTTCGCCGCGCACGCGCGGACGTCGTTGCGCTGCGGGCGTCGAACCGGGCGAAGATTGCCGAGAACGAACAGGCGATCGGTGAAACACGACTGCAACTGCTGGCGATCGGCGAGGAGCGGCAGGAGAAGATCGGCGCGGAACTCGCCGAAGTGCGCCGGACCATCGCCGAGCTCAAGGGGCAATTGCCCTCGCGCGAGGACATCTTGCAACGAACCGTGATCCGCGCGCCCATCGACGGCACCGTCATGAACCTGCGCGTCAACACCGAAACCGGTGTGGTGGCCCCGGGTCAACCACTGCTCGACATCGTTCCCGACAAGGGCAAGCTGATCATCGACGCTCGCGTGCGGCCCACCGACGTCGATCGCATAAAGCCCAGCATGTCGGCGCGGGTCGTTTTGACAGCCTACCGGCAACGGAATCTTCCGCTGATCCATGGCAGGCTGCGTTCGATTTCGGCAGACGCGCTCAGCGATGAGCGGACTGGAGCATCGTATTTCTTGGCAAAGGTAGAGGTCCTTCCTGAAGACCTGAAGGGCCTGGGGGATGTCAAGCTCGTGCCGGGAATGCCTGCCGAAGTCATGCTCATGGACGGAGAACAGACACTCTTCGCGTATCTGGCGGATCCGATCCTCGAGAGCGCGAGGCGCGGGCTGCGCGAGAAGTAATTCTTCAGCCACGTCTGGAGATCACCTCATTACGCCGATCCGAAGCCCGCCCGCCGGGACGCTCCTTCACGTTCCTCACGCGAGGTCTCATGCACCTCCCCTCCAGGCAGTCACCGGCATCGTGGGGGCCAAACCCCGAGCAGCTTCCCAGCCAAAACCGCTTGCAGCGCGACATCAGAAAACATAATGCTTGCGGTTACAGTTCGTCACCGAGAACAGTGACATGCGGGTCGGCAAGCCAGGACGGGCGCAGATCCATACATGCGTCACCTAATGGGAGCCGGGGTCTGCCGCGAGCATCGTGTGCGCTGCGACGCCGGCCGGCAGCCCGCCCCGCAGCAGATATAAGTCGAACCTCGATGGAGTGTGCCGTGATGCAGAAGATCCAGAGCCAGGGCGTCCACCACATCACGCTGACCGGCGCCGACCGGCAGACGTCGATCGATTTCTGGGAAGGCGTGCTCGGCATGCCCTTCGTGTTTGAACAGCCCAATCTCGACAAGGCGTCCGAGAGCCACCTCTACTTCGATCCGGGCGACGGACGGCTGATCACCATCTTCACCGATGAGGAGCGCAGGGCCGATCCACGGCGCACGCCTACGGAGCCGGGCTGCGTGCACCACATCGCCTTCTCACTGTCGCGGGCGAGTTTCAGCCAGGCGATCGATCGGCTCAACGCGCGCGGCATCAAGCACACCGGCGTCAAGGACCGTGGCATCTTTGATTCAATCTACTTCACGGACCCGCTGGGGCTGCTCATCGAGCTCGCCACATACAAGTTCGAACCACCCACCGGCTTCACCCATGTCGAGGTCATCCACGAGGCTCACAAGCTGCGGGTGGCACGAGGTGACTACAATATCCAGGAAGCCCATTTGGCCGACGCCATCGAGATGATGGTTGAGCGGCGCAACGGTTCGCTCTCGGCAGACCGTTCACCTCGGAACCCCTACAAGTGACTCTTTCGAACTATCATGACGGCCGTCTCAAACCAGAGGAGAAATACATGACCGCTATGACGCTTCACATCCTGAAACCCAGCGTCAACAACATGGCGGTGCGCGTATTCGTACGCGCCGCGAAGCTAAACTTCGTTGAGGACGATGCCTGGGGCAAGACCCGCTCTCCGGAGTTCCTCAAGAAGAACCCGGCCCACATGACGCCAATGCTCGAGGGCGCCGGGCTGCCCAGGGGCGCCCTGTGGGAAAGCTGTGCGATCATGGCCTATCTGGCCAACGCCAACAATCTCGCCAAGTTCTATCCGGCGGAGCCCGCCAGGCGCGCAATGATCGACAGCGCCATGTTCTACATCATCGGCACGCTCTACCCGCTGGTGGCGCGCGCCACCTATCCGGCCCTCGGCTTTCCGCAATATCCGGGCGAGGTCGGCGCGACGAGCCTCGAGCAGTCGCACAAGGACGAGGCGCAGAAGGCGGCTACCGAGGCGATTGCCGAACCTCTGGAGGCGATCCGCCAGTTCTTCATTGGTGCGCATCCCTTCATCGGCGGGGCTAGCCCGTCCATTGCCGACATTCGCCTGGCAGCCACGCTCGAGTTCCTGAACGCCATCGACTACAAGCTCCCGGCGTGGGCTTCCCAATACATGGCTGACATGGAATCGGCACTGGGTGCGGCCTATTCGGAGCCCGCAGCCGACGTGCGGGGATATATCGCCTACGTGAAGGCGCAAAAGAAATAGCAAGTTGGGTTATCGCACGAGAGGGCCTGCGGCATCGGCCGCAAACCGCCGGTGCACCCGCCCGAGACCTTGCGTCTCGCGGTGGTCAGCTGCAAAAAATCAGGTGAAGAAGGAAGGCGGCGTGGAACCGAGAGTGGGGGGCTCAACCTCCCCCCTTCCGGTCCTCCCCGAGGAGACGAACGGACAGCAGAATCAGCACCAGCGACACCGCGACGATCACGCTGCCGATGGCGTTGATTTCCGGCGTGATGCCTTTGCGTAGCGTGGAGTAGATGTACATGGGCAGCGTGTTCTCGCGGCCCGTCAGGAAGAAGGTGACCGGGATCTCGTCGAAGGAGAGGGTGAAGCAGATGAGAGCCGAACCGATGAGGGCGGAGCGGATGTTGGGCAGGACCACATAGAGAAAGGTCTGCCAGGGCCGCGCGCCGAGATCGCTCGATGCCTCCTCGATCCGGCGGTTAACGCGCAGAAGCCGCGCGTAGACCTGCGTCACCACCACGGAAATGAGCGCTGTCGCGTGTCCAAGGATCACTGTCTGCAGGCTCAGGTTCATGCCCATCATGCGGAACAGGTTCAGCATGGAGATGCCGGTGATGATACCTGGAAGCACGAGCGGCAGCACCACCAGCCTGCGGAAGAGCGTCTTGCCGGGAAACTCGGTGCGGTCGATTGCGAAGGCCGCCGCCGTGCCGACGACGAGGGTCAGCGCCGTGGCGACGACGCCCACATATAGCGAGTTCGCCGCGGCGCGCAGCATGTCCTCGTTGCTGAAGGCCTTACGGTACCAGTCGAGGGTGAAGCTTCGCAACGGCAAGGTCGTGACGATGTTGTCATTGAAGCTGAAGACCACCAGCACCGCCACCGGGAGGTAAAGTGCCAAGAGCACGACGGCCGTGAAGAGCTTCAGCGCGAGGCCCACGCCATCGGGCCTGCGCCGCCGCTGCCGCGGTGCGGCTTCCACGTGGCGATGTCCGGGTGCAAGACTGTGGTCCATGGCTCTACCCGAGATCAAGACGGCCGGCGCGCTCGAAGCGGTCGCTGAGCGCGATCACGGCAAGCACGATCGCCAGGATTGCCATCGAGATGGCCGAACCCAGCGGCCAATTGAGCGCGGAACCGAACTGCGACTGCACGATGTTGGCGATCATGAATCCGTCGGGGCCGCCCACCAGGAAGGGCGCAATGAAGTCGCCGAAGGAGAGGCAGAAGGTGAAGGTGATGCCGGCCACGATCCCCGGCATCGACAGGGGCAGCGTCACCTTGAGGAAGGTCCAGAAGCGTCCCACGCCGAGATCGTGCGAGGCCTCGACGAGGCTGCGGGGGATCTTCTCCAGCGCCGTGTAGATCGGCATGAACATGAAGGGGATGAAAATGTGGACCAGCGTGATGATGATGGCGAGTTGGCTGTAAAGGAAAAGGTCGGTCGGCGCGTCCAGTATGCCAGCCCAGACGAGGAACGAATTGAGCACGCCCTGCGACCCGAGGATGGTCTTCCAGGTGTAGGCGCGTAGCAGGTAGGAGACCCAGAGAGGCACGATGATCGCCATGTAGAGAGCCAGGCGCAGCCTCGACGATTTCACCTTGAACACCAGGCAGTAGGCGACGGGGTAGGCCAGGGCCAGCGCCACGCAGGCGACCGTCAGGGCGATCTTGAAGGTTCGCAGGAACACCTGGCGGTACTGCACGTCCTCGATCAGGGCGAGGTAGTTGCCGAACTGGAAGTCGGGAACGAAGATCGGGAACTTCTTGGTGTAGAAGCTGTAGGTCAGCATGATCGCGTAAGGGACGAACATGAAGATGATCGTCCACGCGATCGGCAGAGAGGCGAGGCCGAACTTGAACAGGCGCTGCCGCGCGTGCGCCCTCATGGCGTGCTCCGCCCCGGAAATGCGATGACGCTGCGAGTGTCCATGGTGACGGCACAGGTGGCACCCGGAGGAAGCAGGACATCCAGATCGGCGCGCGAGGAAAGCTGCGTATCGACGAGAAACGGCGAGGCTCTGCCGACGTCGACACTGGTTCGCACCGAACTGCCATGGAAATGGTGCTCGATGATCCGTCCGCGCAGCGCCCCCTCTGGCACCAGCTCGTCCGCGGCAAGCTTCCGCACCGATGATTTCTCGGGCCGCACGGCCAGCAGCGCCGGGTCACCCGCCGCCAAGCCTCGTCCCGCCTGCGGGATGCCAATCACCGTCTCACCGAGCTTCACGGTGATGATGCCGCCCCGGACAGCAACCACATCAGCGGCGAGCAGGTTGGAGGTGCCGAGAAAGCTCGCCACGTAGGGATTGGCGGGGTTGTTGTAGAGTTCGGCGGGGGAACCGTCCTGAACCACACGCCCCTGCTCCATGATCAGAACGCGGTCCGACATCACCATGGCCTCCGTCTGGTCATGCGTGACCAGGAGGAAAGTGATGCCGAGGCGGCGGTGCAGATGCCGAAGCTCCACCTGCATACTTTCGCGCAGCTTGGCGTCGAGTGCGGAGAGCGGTTCGTCGAGGAGAAGCACCTGCGGCCGGCGGACGATGGCGCGGGCAAGGGCCACGCGCTGTCGCTGCCCGCCGGAGAGCTCGGACGGCCTCGCGGCCGCCTTCTCGGTGAGCCCCACCATCTTCAGGGCCTCGCTGACGCGGAGGGCAATCTCGGCCTTCGGCAAACCCGCCACCCACATGCCGTAGCCAACGTTGCGCTCGACGTTCATGTGGGGAAACAGCGCGTAGTCCTGGAAGACAGTGTTTACCGGCCGGCGGTAGGGCGGCGCCTCGGTCACGTCTTCGCCGTTGACCCGGATGGTCCCCTGATCCGGGTATTCGAAGCCGGCGATGAGGCGGAGCGTGGTGGTCTTGCCGCAGCCGGAGGGGCCGAGAAGCGTGACGAATTCTCCCGCGCCGACCACGAGCGAAATATCGTCGACGGCCTTCCCGACCTTGGGAAACGACTTCGTCAGCCGCTCCAGTTCGATGCTGCTCATTGGTGAAACTGCGCGCCGGCCGGACGACCGGCGCGCCTCTCCTCAGGGTGCCGCCTTCACCGCATTCCAGGTGTTCGTGTATTCCTCGATGCGGGCCGGCAACTGCCACATGTGCAGCTTGCTGACAAAGTCCGGGTCGTCCTGGTGCTTCGCCGTGAATTCTTCTGGCGTCATGCAGGTCTTGGCGGCGACCGGGTTGGTGGCCGAATAGCCGGTGACGGTGGAAACACCGCACTGCCCCTTCGCCGACATCATGTAGTTGATGTACTTGTAGGCGCAGTCGATGTTGGGCGAGCCCTTGGCGATCATCCAGTTGTCGCTCCAGCCGTCAGCGCCTTCCTTGGGCGTGAACTCCTTCACCGGAATGTTCTGCTTCGCCAGCTCGTTCAGCATGAGCCCGCCCCAGGTGTAGGAGATCCACACTTCGTCGGAAGCGAAGAGGTTCACCACCTCGCCCGCGGTGCTCCAGTACTTGCGCACCAGCGGCTTCTGCTCGATCAGCTTCGCCTTGACCTGCTCAAGCTCCTCGTCCGTCATGTTGAACGGGTCCTTCATGCCGAGCATGCGCGCCGTGTTGTAGAGCATGCTCTTGTCGTCCCACATGCCGATCTTGCCCTTGAACTGTGGGTCCCACAGAGCAGCGATCGACGTGGGCTCGGTCTGGATCTTGTCGGTACGGTAGAGGAAGGGATTGGCGCCCCAGGTGAAGGGAATGCCGTAAACCTGCCCATCGGCGTTGAGGGCCGCAACTGTGCGGAACGCCTCGTAAATGTTGTTGTATTCAGGGATCTTGGAGACGTCGATCGGCTCGACGAAGCCGGCCTGCAAGAGGACGCCCGCGGCGTCGGTGGAGACCGAGAGCAAGTCATAAACCCCACCGCCCGCCGCGAGCTTGGGTGCGAAGTCATCATTCGAGCCGACATAGGTCGCCTGCACCTTGCAGGAGCTTTCGGCCTCGAAGTCCTTCACGAAGCTCGGGTCGGCGTAGCCTTCCCACACCAGCAGGCTGAGTTCGCCTTCCGCTAAAGCAGGGTTTGCCGTCGCCACGGCGCAGCCCAGAGCCGCGCCCATCAAGAGCAGCAGGGAGCGAAGCCGGTATGATGCCTTCACCTTCATGACGTCCTCCGTCAGTTGTCTTTTGTCGATTGCCATCTGGAGCTTCTTGCGGCTCCTCACATTTTTGAGCCTAGCCCGATTGGCCCTGCTTGGAAAGCGGGCAGGGCGAGGTTTCGCCCCGATCGCTTACCGACGGCGGCCTCGAATATGGGGTGCGGGTTTGATCTGCCTCAAGATACACCAAGCCGGGCCAAGTACCGCTCCCTCAATCTGCGCACGTTGAGCGTCTTCAGGGGGGCCATAGGCTTATCAAGGCTGTCTTCCAAACTTCCTTGCCCCATCAGCTCCGCACGGGTATCGATTGCGGTATCCACGCGAAGCTGCGGTTTGACGGTGGAGAGCGATTTGGCCCTGCGCACACAGATTATCACCTCATCCCTCGAGGTGAGCTGCGCCGACAGCCGGTTTCTGAGTGCACTCTCGCGATACTTCAATAACGCCAACCATCGCGTTGCCCCCGAAAATCACATCGCGCTCACCGTGGGGTTCGATGGTGGCGTCTATAGACTTCCAGGCGGCAGCAAGGAGATTTCGCCCGAGATTGCTGCGGAGGCAGCATGGGAGGAGCTAGCCTCGCGGCTCCAGGCTGCGCTCGCGAGCTGGCTGCAGATCCGCGGGCTCTGCCTCGACGGAGAGGGGCGTCGTATTCTGGTCCTGGGGGAGGATGGCGAAGTTCTCCGGTCACTCGCCGTGCACTGCCTGTCGCAGGACCTCGACGTGTCGTCCGCCACCGGCGTGAGCCTCAGGAGCGGCCTCTCCATACCCTATGCTCTTCCGATCGAGGTGAGCGAAAACGCCCTCGCGAGGCTCAGGCAGGCGACGGGCCGTGACCCCAGCGCTCTGAAAATGCATGATGAAATGGGCTCCGTCCGCTGCCTGGTCACCCCAGCCGATTTCGGACGGAAGTGGATTGCCGCGGAGGCGCGTATCGATGAAATCCTCCTCCTGACGTGGAACCCGGGTGGCTGGTCGGGTTTCGGGAGGCGGAGAAATCCGTGGCTTCTCGAGCACGTTCTGAACGCTTGTCATATCCCAGCAGGGGCAGACAGCTCTGCGAAGCTGCGCCTCGTCGCCGAGGCGCGGCGCCTGGCGGCGTCCACTCCCGCAACCGATCTACACCTCGGACACCTCGAGGATGCGCCGCCCCTCCTGGCCGGCTGCCTTGGCTGTCAGTGAAGCGCGTAACCGATCTCGATGTCCTGCGCCGCTGACGGCTGAAGCCCCATGGCGCGAGCCATGATGCCGACGTCCTCGGTTTCGCTCTCGCGCGCGCGGCAGACCGCGGACGACGTGGACGGTGCCCTTCTGCACCCAAACACTCGCGTCAAGGCATGGGCAGCAAGAGAACGCTGTGCTATGCCCATGATTGGGTCGATCAGGAGCTTTCGCCCTTGCCGGCGTGGAGTGGCCGATAGTTTCTTTGCCAGCCCTTCAGGATGGACGTTGCGCTGGACGTATTATGCCCACGAGGCGTGAGGGACCCCGGATCGCGCTCGAACGTCAGCACGAGATCCTGCTCGCGCGTATTGCTGGCGCGACTTCGCCAGTAATCTGGCGAGTGGCTGTCGAAGCACCTGTTGATGACCCGGTCTTCGCCGAGAAGAAGTTTGACGTGCTGGCCGTCGCGCATCAGCCACCAGCACACAGGTTGAGGACGTCCGCTCCGCAGGAGGTTGCCGGGGAGGAGTTCCACAAGCTCGGCACCAACCGTGACCGTCTCCAGCCGGAAGAAACGCTGTGCGAGCAACTGGCTCTCAAGATCCCGCATCTCGCGATCGTAGGGCGGCGGCGCGAAGACGCGCCCGTTCCACGCCGACCTCAACTCCTGGAGATAGCCGAGGCATCTCTCCTCTTCAAGAAAGCCCTGGATGAGTGGGTTCTCGCCGTGAAGCTTCCACTTCCGAAGGCTGCGATGCTGGAACATGCGTCGGCCATCGGGGTGGTGCTGGCAGAGGCATCCATAGAGACGCCTGACCGAATGAGCCACGAGATGGAAAGGCGCGCCGAGCGCAAGCCACGCCAAGAGAAACGTATCCTTGTCGCCGTAGATGTGTCGGTAGATGATGCGGGCGTGACGGTTCAGGAACCAGCTCAGCGCGAGAGCCGGAAAATGCCTTTCGCGGTCAATGACCATCTGGCCACTCTCAAAGGAGGGCATCTGTCTGAAATTGACTGCGCACAGCTCCCATATTCGGGAGGAGGCGGAAATCGAGAGGAGGTCTGGCCAGAATATGGAGCCTTCCCTGCGGAAGGCCTCGTGCTCCAATAATTCAGCAGGATCGATCAGTGGAACATTATCGGCGTCGAGCAGGACCACCTGCCGGAATCTACAATGGAGGAGCGCGAAGGACTTGAGCTCGAAGCCGCCAAGTTCGACGTCGCCTTCTTCCTGATGCGCGAGTGCGAGAGCATCGACGCACTCGACCTGCTGATCGGCCATGAGTGCGATCATTGCAGGTGACATCTCCTCGGGGCCGATGTGCCAGATCTGGATCGGAAGCGTTGTCTTGAGATAGTCGCGCAACATGCGCACGGCAACCCATGCACAGGTAAACATGCGTGCTCCTCCGGCGGGGATTATGATACCCCGCGGTCGAAGCCCTCCAGTCTCTTGGTTTAATCCCCGCGCCCGCTCCGCGGCGGCGCGAAAGGCCGCCCCGAAGGCTGCCTCCTCGGCCAGCAGCGCCTCCTGTGGCCCTGCCGAGGTCATCATATCTTCCGGATGAGACCGGAGGCCGCGAGCTCCCTGAGGCAGCCGATGACATCCCCGACCGGCGCGTCCTCGAGTGCATACTCCTCCCTCAGGATCGTCGCCACGCCGCGAGCGTCGTGGGCGCCGTCGCAGAGCAGGTAGACCGCACCGGCGACAGGGTTGAGGAAATGAACCTCCTTACCGTCTGCGCCCGTCACTGCGAGGCCGTCCGGGATGTCGGTGCACGACATGCCGTCGGTCTTTTGGAAGATATCAGTCTCACCGATCGTCATGGCTGAAGCCCCTTCTGCAACCCCTCGAACATGGTAGACCACGCGTCTTCGACACGCACGCTACTGAAGTCTGCGGCCACGGCGTGGCGTCCGAGCCTACCTAGCCTTTGCGCCTCCTGTGGGTTTTCAAGAAGGCGCCGGCAGGCTCCCGCAAAGTGGCGCGCACTCGTTGCCGTCATGCCCCAGAAGCGACCCTGTTTCCAGAGACCTTTCGCCGCCTCGGGGGTGGCGACCACGGGAACGCCATGTGCACCCGCCTCCAGGATTTTGAGCCGGGTTCCGCCCCCTGAACGCATCGGCGCAATGGCAAGCGCGGCGTGCCGGTAGGCGCAGGCCAGACGCTCTACGTAGCCGAGGAACTCGACCCGGCCCGGCCTTGCCCATGCGAGGAGCTGCGGCGGAGGTGCCCGCCCCGCGACGAGGAGCCGAGCTTTGGGCAGCCGGGGAAGGACGGAGGTGACGAACCACAGGAGGCCGTCGACGTTTGGCTCGTAACGGAGAGAGCCCACGAAGAGAATGTCCTTGCGGTGTCCACCGGGCGTGATGCTGGCGAGTGTTGGCACATCGACACCATTCGGCAGGGCCTGCAGCGGCAGCCCGGGATGCCTCCCGAGGAACCCCGGAATATCCTCGGCATTTGCGAGGGTCACGCAACCGAAGTTCTTCAGCCTAAGCGCGATCAGGCGGTCGAATGCAAGAGCCTCCAGACGAGCCCACCGCGCCGCCTCCGGGCATCTCCTGGCCTCCAGAACGGCCGCGGAGGAGAGGAAGGAGGATGCATCGTCCTCATCCAGGTCGATCGATCTCGTCGTTGCGTGCGGAAGGAGATCGAGGGCGGGAAGGAGATAGCTCCTGAAGACGTGGATGTGGGTGGCGCCATGGTGCTGCACGCGCTCGGCGACCCGCTGCACCACGCTCCCCGACAATGCCGCGACCAGTGACGGCTTGCCGTAGCGCTCGAAGTGGAGGAGGCGCTCCTGGGGGTCGACCAAAGATGCGATAAGCCTGAAGTAGTGGTCCACCTCACCTACGCAGGCGACCCGCTCTAGTCCAGAGCCCGGAAATGCCGCAGCGAAACTGCCGCCTGTCTGGCCCGTTTCGATGAGGGGGATCAGGAGGGTCTTGACGTCGAAGACGCGCATCATGCCCGCGAGCTGGCTTCCGGCCCGCATCGCCAAGCCCATGCCCGATCGGGATGGGAGCACGGGCGTCAGAAAGACCGCCCTTGGCATCGTCTTGCACCTGCCTGTTTCCACCATGGTGTGTGTCAGCGCGCCTCCGCCCTCGTCTTCTTCACGAGAACCTCGGCAGCGACATCGAAGGAGGAGAAATGTCTCTTGAGCTTTTCCGTATTGTCATGCGTGCGCCACGGAGCCGTCCTCGGTGATGAGAAGTGCCACACATTCCCGCCCGCATTCACTTCGATTGCGTAAAGCCTGCCCGTTCCCGCCTCGCGGATGATGTCGCATCCGAGGATCGGATGCCGTGGGAAGGCTTCAGCCATGCGCGAGGCGAACGCCATGATCTCGGGATCGTCGCATTTCTTGTTGTGGCCCCTATCCGACTCGGCTGTCATCGCCTCGATGACGGCGTCGGAAGCATCGAGACTGGGACGCTGACTGGGGCTCCGCGAGATGGAGCCCAAGAGGACGGCACCGAACAGGGTGAGGCAACGGTAGGAGGTGAGGTTCTCGCCGCTGTCGATCCACTGCTGCAGAAGCATCAGCAGGTGGCGGCTGGGATGGGCCGCCGGCAGGCTCCGTTCTGAGAGAGACGCCGTGCGAAAGACTTGAAGGTAGCGCCCGTTAGACGTCAGGTCGGGGTCGGAGGGCTTCATGATCACGAAGGGCCCCCACTGCTCCGGATCGAGTGCCATTCCGTGCCGGAAAGGCTCCGTGTGGGGCGTCTCGATCCCTATGGCGCGGAACCTCCTGAATTGCTCAAGCTTGGAAACGAAACGGTTCTCGTAGACGGGCCCTCTCGGGGGGATGAAGCGTCGCACCGACCCGAAGCTCACCGTCAGCGTGGGTCTCAGCCAGTCATGCGCGGAAATGATCTGGGCGTCCTGACTGGGCAGGACGCCGAATACCTTTATCTCCGGCGCAATGCGGGAGATCCTTGCGGATATCGCGTCAATGTCGGCGGAGGAGAGTTTACTTGGCTGGTGGACAAAGACGAGATTGAGCGTCTTGCCCCGGTCTGTTCTGCTCGGAGGGGGAGGAGCCATTGACCGCTCTGGCGTCAAGCCGGTGCGGATGCAGGCGGATGACGTTCCGCTCCTTGCCGCAGGAGCGCCCCGGCGGCGGCGAGATCGCCCAGCTTGACCAGAGCCGCTGCCTTCAGCTCGCGGGCGGCGCTGCCGAAGATCCGCCTGTCGAAGGCCATGGCGCCTGGCGGCAAGTGGTCAGGATCAATGGCCAGGAGTTCATCGAGCAGCGCTATGGCTGTCCTTGCCTCTCCCCGCCCAAGAAGCCATCGCGCCTTGAGAAAACGTATTGCGTAATCTTCTGGAAAACGCCGCAGCGCGTCCTCGATCACTTCCGAGGGATCGCGCCCGCTATCGATGCGCAGCCTCACCACTGCCTGGGCAATGAGGTTCACGTCTGCCGCCTCCCTCTCGCTCGCGCAGTTGCCCGCGACGCGCAGTCCTTTCTCTCCGGTTTCGAGAGCGTCTTCAGCGCGGCCGAGAGCGGCATAGGTTTCCGCCAGATGGTACCAGTAGTAGGGCCTCGAGGGCGTGGTGTAGATGCTGTCGAGCAGCAGCGGCAGGTTCCTCGGATGCTTGTGCGACTGCTCGCCGTCGTAGCCATAGTGATCGATCGAGACATCCGCCCTGCCGATCGTGAGGCCATGGAGCTCGGCGAAGGCGGTGAGCGACCTGAGGTGGCTTTCGTGGATCTTGCCTTCGAAGAATATGGATGGATGGCGGCGGAACAGCCGGTGCTCCCAGTACGAGGTATATCCTGATTTGGGCCGGAACTTCACCATTGCGCCTGCCCAATCGGGTCGCGACAGCTGAACGGAGAGTGTCACGCCTGGCTCGAGCCGCAGGCACTCATCGGCGTCGATGTAGAGGATCCAGTCTCCGGAGCAGGCCGCGAGAGACATGTTGCGGGCATCGGCAAAGCTGCCGGTCCAGTCGACATGCAGGAGACGGGCACCCGCCAGTCGCGCAATCTCCGCCGTGCGGTCACTCGAGCCAGTATCGACGACCACCACCTCGTCGACATGTCCGCGCAATGATGCAAGGCATGAATACAAAAAGCGCTCCTCATTCTTGACGATGAGAGAAGCGCTTACACGTGTCATGGCCGAAGCCCGAGGAGCCTCGGGGGTCGAGGCCCAGATATCACTAGAACTGGGTTGTGTTGCCCGCAAGCGCGAGCGGACCAGACTTTCCTACTGACTCCAGCTTGAGGCTCGAAACCGATGGAGCCTGGTAGCCGCCCTTGGCAATCTGTGCGAGTATGGCTTTCTGAACGGCAGGGGTGCAAGACGTCTGAAGCATGATCATATCTCCTGAGGGGTCTTGTTATGGTCAATGGCATCCGGCTTTGTCAAGATCAGCGCGCAGCCACACGCGCCGGCGAAGCCAAATAGCGATGTCGCCCCGGCTGGTGTCGGTTTCCGGCGAGGACAGGACACCGGAAAGATGAGAGTGTCGTACATCTTTTGGGAGCCCTGGTTCCGAGGCCAGCGGCCTCACCTCGACCTCCAGGGACGGGCCAATGTCGTTCTTGGCTTTTCTGGCATCTTCGATGCCGACGTGGTCGTTGTACACGCCCCAAGCCTCCTCGACAGTGGGCAGCGGCAAAACCTCGAGAAGTTGCGCCGCAATTCCCGGCCGGGCCAGGTCTGGATCCTGGTGAGCCAGGAGAGCTCTGCCAACTACCCCGATCAGTTCGAGCCGAGCTTCGCGTCCCTCTTTGACGGGGAGATGTCCCACCGCCAGACGGCAGACGTCTGGATTCCCTACCTGGGTGTCAGCATCATTAAAGGTTGCGGCGAGATGGAGACAGGAGGAAGAGACGAGCTCTGCTGCGCATTTATCTCCAGCGGCGTCAACAAGAGTGGACGCGAGGCGTACCTCGCAGAACTCATGAAGCACATCGAAATCGCCTCCTACGGCCGTTATCAGAACAACAGACGCCTACCCGGCGACACGGGACGCGACACCAAGCTCAGGCTGATGAAGAGCTTCACGTACGCAATTGCCTTCGAGAATTCGCTGGAGGAAGACTACGTGACCGAGAAGTTCTTCGATCCGATCAGTGTCGGAACCATACCTGTGTATCTCGGCGCTCCCAACGCCGGGGAGTTCTATCCGGGAGACGAGTGCTGCATTGATGCGAGTGACCATCCGGACCCTAGGAGAATGGCACAGATGATGCTCCAGAGCGACGCCCGAGACTTTCATCGGTGGAGAGGAAAGCCATTGCGGCAATCATTCGTGAAGAAGCTAGAAAGACTTTCCATTCCTTTTCACGAGCGATTTATCGCCGCTGTGGAAACCCTCCTCGATAGCAAAAGATAGGTCAAACACGCTCAATGTCCGTGAGCAAAGTCACGCCCAGAGGAGTGCCGCGTTCGCGGTGCCAAGGCGTGACCATTACGCGTACCCGTGCCGACGTCCACGTCATCGAGATCGTGTGATCAGGCCGCATGCGTGAAGTTCTGTGAGGCATGCCAGCACATCATCTATCGGCGCCTCATCGAGTGAGAACTCTTCCTTGAGGATGGAGGCGATGCTGCGGGCATCATGTGCGCCGTTGCAAAGCAACAGGATTACGCTCGCGACAGGATTGAGGAAGTGCCCCCACTCTCCATCGCTGTGATGAATGGCGAGCCCATCGGGGGTATCAGTCAAGAACAGACCAGCCACTCTTACAGGCATATCTGACTCGGTCATTATCACTCATTGTCTCGAGCGGTAAGGCATACACTTTCATTGTCCTGGGCGCCGCAAGAGATGTCCATAAGTTTCTGCTCAGCCAATTGCGGCGTAGACCTCGCTCAGCTCGAGCTGGGAGCCGAGATCGAAGAATGCAAGCGGCTGATGCTCGGATGTGACTGCCAGAACGGAATGCCCGGGCGCAATATCCAAACCCTTAATGCCGCCCTCCTCTGCATTGTAGCGCCCACGCAGGAATACCTCGTCAGACATAACGCGATGCGACAGGCTGGGAAAGCACACGCCACGCCAGCACTCCTCGGGTTTCCGATAAATGTGA
The DNA here is from genome assembly GCF_046294715.1 of Aestuariivirga sp. Taxonomy (GTDB): domain Bacteria; phylum Pseudomonadota; class Alphaproteobacteria; order Rhizobiales; family Aestuariivirgaceae; genus Aestuariivirga. Next base: position 165,310 of record NZ_JBKBKI010000003.1, read on the forward strand.
ACAAGAGGCGCGCCGGCATCGGCAACCACGAGATGGCAGCCGTCTGCTGTGAACCGCAGCCCGTGCGGATACTGAAGTCCCCGAAGGATTGCCTGGGGTTCACTCTCGGGACCAAGCTCTGCATCGAGAGCGAAGACGAAGACCGACCGCCTGTCATGATTGCTGATCGCAAGCCAGCGCCGGTCGGGGCTGATTGCCACGCCGTCGGGCGTCTCGAGATCCCGTTGCAGGAGCACCTGACTGCCGCTCGTGCTGCCATCGGCGTGGAGGGTGTGCCGAGTGACCGTGTTGGCGTAGTTGTTGCAGAAGATCAAGGTGTGGCGGCCAGGCGCCTCTGTAATCGCGGCCACTGATCCGGGCGTGTAGAGTCCGGTCGTTGCATCGGCTGGAATTGTAAAAGAGGGAAGAACGGTGTGGGTACGGGGGGTTTCCTCCAAGGGAGGAAGGTTAAGGATAGGAGCTGCACCAAGGCGGTTTGCCACGATGATCCTGTCCTCATCCAGAAAATCTACTCCGTGCGGATTTCGAAGGACTGGGGAGCTGATTTCCGCAGCGCGCAGAAAGGTGATGAGATGTCCGCTCGAGAAATCTACTTCGAAAACAGCAATCCGGTTGCGTCCGAAAGCCGCCACCGCCAGCCGCCTCCCGGAAGGGGAGAAACGGATATCCTCCGTCCGGCCAAGGTTCGAGATCATGGCGCGGGTCGATGCGTTGGCGCCTACTTCCATTTCGTCACAGGATAAAGACCGCTGCTTGCTTGGTCAACGCTTTGGCACTTGCATCCCCTCGCCCACCTCGTGTAGGGCCGGCGCCTGCCGGCTGCCGCAAGGTCTCGGATGAGTTCACCGTTCCCCTCTGCTCAGACCACCACCGGGAGTTCCACCGGCGCGGGAACGCCTGGTCGGCAGCGTCGATGCGCTCGTAGTCGGGCCGCCTCAGAGCCTTCGTGCGCCGAGAGAGGGCGCGCCTCTTGTACTCGCTAAGCCACTCCAATGTTTTCGGTGGATAGTAGAGCACCACCAGGAGTGCCCTCGCGCCATCGCGGGCCTCGTCCGGCTTCCTAACCTTCCCCTACCTCAGTCCGTGAGCACGCCGCCTCGTCCAATCTCGATGTCGGACTGGGCACTGTTCTTGGTGATGTTGTACTTCTCGACCACCGAAATTCCCACGTCATAGGCATTGGCCTGCTCGAACACGGGCGAGGCGCTATTGAACAGGTTCACCTGCACGCCAGCCTCATGATCGAGCGCGACGGTGCCGCGCGACGGCTGCCATGAGCCTTGCGTCTGGAAACTTGGCTGAACGGGGTCGACGCCCTCTCCGTTAATCTTGACCTTGAAGTCGACCCTGCCATCCCCCTGGACAACGAAATCAAGAGAGCCCCACGGCGTGAGGATCGACAGGCCAGGATCAAGACCCGGTATCAGAATTCCGAACTTCGGGATCTTCGCAGAGCAGTCGAAGAATCGCGGGAATGCCTTTCCCTCCCTGCAGCCCGACTGGGCGGAGGCCTCCGACATCTTGCAGGTCACGAGATCGATCTGGCCGATGATGCTCTTCGGGCACTTGTTGTCGCAATCAAAGTTCACCTCACACAATGCGGGCTCCGAAATCACCAGCGGCAGATCGCTGAGAAGGCCGCCTGAGGCGCGGGACGTAACGAGAGTCGGATGAGCGCTATTCAGTTGAAACGCCGCTTCCAGGAACTTCTGCGCAGCGGACGTTTCACCGATGAGCTTCAAGGCCTCAGCCAGCCGAACATAATAGATCGAGCTCCGGGGGTTACCCTGCGTTGCCTCATAGATAAGAAACGCACCTTCCTCGATCTTCGCCCGGTCTTCCCTATGGCGTCCGAGGGCAGTCAGGGCACCGCCGAGGTTATTGGCAATAGGAGGCGAACTCGGATTAAGCCGACGAGCCTCTCGTTGCAGCTCAACGATGCTCTCCAGGAGTTGCTCGTCAGGCTTTGCGCCCCTCTCCAAGCTGGCGCCTTCGGCGAGAAGCACACCCAACGATGACCATGATGCCGCCGAGGTCGGATCCCGTTCGATGGAAGACGCATATAGCCAGGCCGCCATGGAGAAATGCCGGCTCAGCGTAAGGCCATGGGCGAGCGCTTCAAGGTCGCCAGCGGTCCGGCTGCCGTCGTCTACCTCCTTGAGGGCGGCGAGGCTCTCAGCACCAAGCTGGCGTGTAATATCGGCCTTTATTCTGGTGACGACAGTGAAGGGATCTGCCCACGCCCGCGGTAGCGCCACGGTCAGCAGCACGAGCAGCAACGCAGCAAGGCGGACAATGCTAAACATGCCGGCCCTCCATTTCGAGAAAATGTAAACCTGCACTCCTCTCTCAGCAAATCAAATTGCGGCCTGGCAGATGGGTCGGTCCGAACTCCACTACCCTTCGTTGAGAGCGGGTCCGGATGGTGGGTTAGGTGCAGGGGCGGCGCGCATGACACGCCTCGACTACCTGATCATCGAAGAGTGCCGTAGGAAGAGTCGGGCTTCTGAGCCCCGCGAGGGCCTCGCGTAGGGCGCCTGCCGACTGCAGCAGCGGCGGAGAGATACGGTGTAACTGGCACGTGCGAAGTCGTCGAACGCAGCCCACATATCTCCGTTGCAGCGGAACTGCCGCCATTATTTCACTCACCGAATAACTGGCTCGCCCAGCTGAGGATGGCCCTGGTTACGCCTCACCGACTAGTTCAACTGGACGCTTGCGGAGCTGCTAAGTCGTCTTCCAGAATGTCATCAAACATCGGCGGCTCCTCCTCGGCCTCCTGCTTTGGCTCAACCATGATCAGTCCTACCACAATCAAGGCCAATGCTGCCCATGTGAGCATGGGTATGGACTCGCCCAGCAGCATGATGCTCCAGCCGATACCCGCAGCGGTGACAGCGTAGGCATTCTGACTGGCGAAAACGGCCCCTGTCGTCGAGATGAGGAGCATGAACAGCAGCATTGCGAGATTGGCTGCGCCCGCCATCAATACGACAATTATACCAAGGCGGCTTGCCAGGAGATCAACTGGAATGAAGTCATCAGTTACGACCGCCACCGGCACAAGCATGACAACCGACACTGCCAGACTGATCCCGAACAGGGCAACACTGTCAATTGTCTGAGGTTTGCGTTCAGCGAGGTATAAATCTTCAGCCGCATAGGTGATCGGGATCAGCATCGCGATCCCTAGCCAATACCAGTTGACGTTCATGTCAGCAGGCTGGCCGAACAGAAGTATCGCAACGATACCGACGAGCCCGAGCCCCAGGCCGAGGAAGCGCTTGAGATTGGGCGCCTCAGTGCGCATGACAGCTGCAAACAGGAAAACCATGAAGCCTTCGAGTACAATGACGATCGAGACGATGAAGGCTGGAAGCTTACTTGCCATCCAGTAGACCAGCACCTGATTGATCAGGGAGCTGATCGCTGCGAAGACGATGATGAAGACCCAGTCGCTGCGGGTCAGATCCCTCAAAATCGGCATTGTCTGCCGCTTCAGGCTAAACCCAAGGCAGACGATGGCCCCCAGAATGTTGACCAGGATGGCCAGACCGACAGGATGAGCGTCAACTTCCGATGCCATCTTCGAGAGCGGTACGACCAGCCCCCACAAACCTCCGCAAGCCAGCAACAACAGACCGCCCCGGAATGTCCGGATGTTCTGCCGCAACTTTCGCTCTCGCTCATAGACCTTTTGGGCCATATCCGAGAACACCTTGGCGAGTTTGCCCAATCCGTCACTCCGACTCGCGACATCCTGTAGGCCCAGCTTCGATGGATTGAACCGGCCAGTCTCCAAAGTCGCCGCGGCCTTTGTCAGTTTTCCCACCTGACGAAGATATTCCCGCTCAATGTCACGCAACCGTTTCTTTTCGATGCAAGTCGATACGCGCGCCTCCAGAAGCGGCAGTTCAAATTCCTTCGGCAGGAAGTCTTCCGCACCGAGTTCGATCGCCCTCACGACACTCGCCATTTCCTCATCGAGAGCCGAAATGACGATGACGGGAATGTCCCTGGTCTTCGGCGAGGACTTCAGCACCTCTAGCACCGCAAATCCGTCCATCTCGGGCATCAAGATATCGAGGAGCACCAGGTCGAAGGGTGAGGCGGACAGCTGCTTCAGAGCCTCCGCACCTCCTCCCACAGCAACGCCCTCATGACCCAGCGTCTCCACTGCCTTCTTGAGTTTCAGTCTTACAGTGGCTGAGTCGTCGACAACGAGTATTCTGCCAGGCATGCTCCGCGCGTTCACAGCAGCGGCTCCTTTCCAACAAATCTTTTGAGTTCAACCACCGCATCATTCAACGCCACCGTGGCCTTCTGCACGTCCTCCGAGCTCGGAAGCGTGCCATCTGCGCAGAGGGCTTCGATCGCCGCACTGATTTCCGCAAGATCCACTGCACCCATATCCTTCGCATTGGACTTGAGCGTGTGGGCCGCGCGGCGGACACCGTTGACCTCCGCCTGCTCCAAGGCCAGGACAAGGCTGTTCATTGTCGCTGGAGCCTCATCGAGGAAGGAGTCGATCAGCTCAGCCAGGTCAGCATCGCTACCGCCGACCAATTCGCGCAGCTTTGCCAGTGCCTGAATGTCAATTGCCACACTTACCCCCAAGATCCTTACGGCCCTCGTGACTGCGACGTTTGCAGCGAAATTGAGGTAACCCGCCGCTCGCTGTCAACACAGGATCCGACCGCAACCTACGCATGGCAGGCTATTCATCAGCCGAGGTGAGATCGTAATCGTACCACTTCATCGAGATATTGCGCAGCGTGCCATCCGCATGCATGTCACCGATCACCTTGCTGATGACTTCTGCAAATTCTTCGTCGTTTGGCATGATCGCCACGCCGTGCGGGACACGGTAAAGTGGCTGACCGACAACCTTGAAGGGTTTTCCCTCTTTGATCAGGGCCATGACCACCGGCAGAAGATTGACAAATCCATCTATTTCCACCCCGTCGCCCTTGGCCATCGCATTGAAGACCTCCTCCTCGTGATCGTAGCTGACGATGACGGGGTCGTTGATCTTGTAGATGAAATCCGGCACACCGACGATACCAGGCGGAATCTTCTTCAAATAGTTCTCGTACTGGGTTCCCGAGAGCACCCCAATCCGCTTTCCGCTTGCGTCCTCGGGTGCCCGGATCGTCGTGTTGTTGCGATGAACGGCGAGAACTCCCAGCCCGTAATGATATATGGCAGGGAAGGCGATGTGCTCGGCACGCTTCTTGGTGGGCGTCATGCCGCCAACAACGATGTCGTACTTTCCCTGCCAGTTTCCCGCAATCTGCTCCTCCCATTTTATGATCGATCCATCCGAATTGGTCACGAATTCCGCCTTGACCCCCATCCTCCGTGCGATCTCGCGAAAGACTTCGACATCGAAACCGTCGAGATCGCCGTTCTCGGTCTTGATCACCTGGGGAGGCCAGATATCAGGGGTGGGGGCGCGGATGACGCCCGTTGCGCGAATGTTGTCCAGCACAGGACCCGCCACACTGAAGCCTGTATGAAGTGCCAGCGTGGTTCCTAGGGCGACCAACACTGCAGCGCAGAATGCTCTTACTCTCAAGACACTTTCCCCCCATTTGTGCCGCAAACCTGTCTGGCGCGGGTTTCTATTTCTCGGTCAGGTCGAACTGGAACCATTTCATGGACAATCGTGCCAGGGTGCCATCCTGACGCATTGCTTCGACTGTCGCCTTCAGCTCTTCTGAAAACTCATCGTCGCCCGGCTGAATTGCGATGGCCTGTGGCACGCGGTAGAGGGGCTGACCCACGACTTTCAGCGGCTTACCTCCCTTGATGAGTGCCAAAACCGTCTGGAGGAGGTTCACCGTGGCGTCCAATTCGACGCCGTCGCCCTTGGACAGAGCCTCATAGGCTTCCTCCTCGTGTGCAAAAGGAACGATCACCGGGTTCTCGATCTTGTATTCGAATGGCGGCAGACCGACGATGCCGAATGGCTGGCGGTTCAGGTACATCTCGTACTGTGAGGATTTCAAAACGCCGATGCGCCTGCCACTGGCGTCGGCAGGGGCCTTGATGCTGTTGTTGTCACGATGCACTGCGAGGACACCGATGGCGTAGTAATACTCCGCCGGAAAGTGGAGATGTTCAGCCCTTTTGGCAGTTGGCGTCATGCTATTCAGAACGATGTCGTACTTTCCCTGCCAATTCCCGGACGTCTGCTCGTCCCAGGTAACGATGGAGCCATCCGGGTTTGTGACGTATTCGATCTTCACGCCCATACGCTTCCCGACTTCGCGGAGGACCTCCACGTCGAAGCCGTCGAGTTCGCCCTTGTCGTTGCGAATGACACCTGGCGGCCAGATGTCGGGAACAGGTGACCGCATCACCCCGGTGGCGCGTATGCGGTCGAGCACTTCGCCCGCTGAGGCTTGCGCCCACAGTCCCGTCAGGATGAGACCGATTAACAGAACAGTCGTCTTTGTCGCTCTCGTGCCTATCATGATGTCTGACCCCTCCAGACCGTCTACGTCAATTGTTGCGTATCTTCTGCCACTGCGCGCGACTTGCCGACGCGGTCGAGGCATGCCAGCAGTTCCTCGATTCTGATTGGCTTGCTCAGATAGTCGTCCATTCCGGCCGCCAGGTAGCGTTCGCGATCACCCGTCATGGCATTCGCCGTGAGAGCCACGATGTAAGGCAGTGGCTCTTTCACCTTCTGACGAATGGCCTCGGCTGCCTCGAGGCCATCCATCTCTGGCATTTCAATGTCCATCAACACCAGGTCGTATCTGTCTTTCAGACAGGCCTCCACCGCCTGGCGTCCATCGGCTGCCAAGTCGGGCTGATATCCCAACCGGCCGAGGATTTTGGTTCCGAGCTTCCGATTTGTAGCATTGTCGTCGGTGAGCAAAATCCTGAGCGGCAGCTTGACCGCCATGCCTGCATCGAGCGTGGTGACCTCTGCAGGTGCCGCTGCTGCAGACGGGGCTGGTTTGCGCGGCGAAACCAGGTTCGTCAGGTGTTCCAGCAGGATCGATGGCTTGATCGGCTTGACCAGAACGTCGCAGCGATCGAACTTCCTGATCCTGTCGCGCTCTGACTTGGAGAACTGCGAGATGGAACTGTAGATGATGGTCGGAAGCTCACTCTTCTGCAGAATGGCATTGAGCGTATCGAGCAGGTCGATCCCACTTTGCCCTGGCATCTGAAGATCGATGATCGCAGCCCCAAAGATTTGGCCGCTACGGGCGGCTTCTATCGCTGCCGCTGGCGACGCAAAGACGACCGGCTCCATGCGCCAGCCTTCGGCATAGCGCTGGAGAATGAGCCTGTTGGTAACATTATCATCAACGATCAGAAGTTTCTGTCCGGCGAGGACCTGCGGAACCGATGGCATCGTAAGCGGGACGGCGGCCTCCGGAACCGTGATCGTAAACATGAATGTCGATCCCTCACCTTCCCGGCTGTCAGCCCAGATCGAACCATTCATCAGTTCAACCAGCCTTTTGCTGATGGCCAGACCCAGACCCGTTCCCCCGAACCGACGTGTCGTTGAGGCATCAACCTGACTGAAAGACTTGAACAGTCGATCCATCCGATCGGCCGGTATTCCCACGCCCGTGTCACGAACTGAGAACGCCAACCGCCACAGCGGAGGCTCCTCCTGATCGCGCGTAAGCTGCTCGCCACTCACCGAGACCACGACCTCGCCCCGCTCGGTAAACTTGATGGCATTGTTGATGAGATTGAGGAGAACCTGGCGAAGCCTTGTCGGGTCAGCAGAGATGCCTTCCGGCAAAGGCGGGTCGAATATGTAGGCAAGCGAAAGGGACTTCTCGGCCGCTCGCGAGGCGACCAGATCGAGCGCTCCCTCCACGCAGTGCCGCAATCCCATGGGAATCCGGTCAAGTTCCATTTTGCCAGCCTCAACCTTGGAGAAGTCGAGAATGTCATTGATGATTTTCAGAAGCGTTTCGGCTGCCTCGTTCACGGTGTTGCAGTAGTCGCGCTGCTCCGCATTCAGCTCCGTATCGAGCAGTAGCCTCGTCATTCCCATGATGCCGTTCATCGGAGTGCGAATTTCATGGCTCATCGATGCGAGGAATGTGCTCTTCGCCTCATTCGCTGCCTCCGCCGCCTCCCGCGCTCCCAGCAACTCCTGCTCGGTCTTCTTGATGACGTCGACATGATGGGCGAACTCGGCTGCCAGGTCAGAGATTTCGTCATTGCCCTTGGTCAGTTCCTGCAACGGCAAGGATGGCGTTGACTGGCGCATGGCAAGGCTCAGCTTTCGTATTCGCCCGACGATAGAATGCTGCACGTATCCGACTGTTCCGATGACGACCAGCACGGCGAGACCGGCGATGGACCAGAGAATATAGCTGCGTGACGCCAGCTGTTCTTCCAGCGCCCGGTTCTGCAGGTTGACGTCTTCGACGATCTGCGCCGAAATTGCATCGGCCTCGCTCACGAGTTTGGCAGAAAGGACTTCGTTTTCCTCCAGCTGCCTGCGAACATCTGCCAAGAGCTGGAACAGCCTGCGTTTCTGGGATGCAATGCCTTGAGGTCCCAGCAACGGCACGCGATAAAGCTCGGCCGCCTCAGGCGAGATACGCGCCAACTGTGAAAGCTGTGCCCTCAGCCTGATGACCAGATCGTCAAGCTCGGAAGGTCTCTCCGCTGTCAGAAGGGCCAGGGACGCGGCTGCGACAATCCGCGATAGGCTGGGATCGACCTGAACTTCCGTACCCGGCGCGCTTCCGGGACCCACCAGCGAAATATGATAGACGCGACGGAGAAGTGCGTTGAGCGCAGCCTCCGTTGCCGCGCGGTCATACAGCGTCGTCGCGAGGGTATCGAGGTTGCGGAACAGCTCTACCTTTGCACTTTCGACCTCCGATAGCGACTCGCTGGTTTGGGTCTTGAGCACATCGATCAGCTGCTGCAGCTTCGACTGCTCTTTGAAGCTCAGCAGTGAGAAATCCAAAAGCGCGTCCTGCTCCAGCCCCTTCGCGTAGAGTGCCGGCGCCAGGCGGGTTATGGACGTCGCGCGCTGGCGCAGTTCGGCTGCGGTGGTGATGGCGCCAATCTGTTCATTGGCAACGACGCCGAAGCTCCTCTTCAGCTCCGCGAATGATGCGATAGCAATCACGCTGATGGTGGCCACCATCAGTCCCAGCGCCACAAGACTGATGAAAGTCCGTGCCGTCAGGCCCTGCCAGCGCCGCCGCGCAGGCTTCACCGTGAACACGGCTCCCAATTGCCGCTCCTGCTGAGCCTGAGAAGATCCGAGTTCCACGCTCATTTTTTAGTCCCAGACCGCCACCCCCGGCAGAACCACCGTCAAATAGTCTTAGGCCAATGGCATACGCCGTCAACCTCCGGTTTTCAAACCACCGCCGGCGTGTGAGCTTGCCATCACGATGTGGATGCGACAGACTTGCGACACGCTGGTTTCCAGTGGGGGACAATCGGTTCGGATCGGGGCAGATGGGACGATCTGAGGATCCCCGGGGCAGCGGGTGCAGTTTTCCGATGGAAGAAAGAAAGCCGTGCTGTACGTCACAAGGATACTTGCCTTCCTCTGCTTTTTGGGTTTGTCGAACGCCCATTCCTTGGCAGGACCAGTGTGGGAGAGGGTGAGGCAGAGCGGAGAGCTCGTTGTAGCCGTCGACACGGCGTGGCCACCGTTTCAGTGGCAGAGGGCTGATGGACGTTATGATGGCTTTGACGTCGCACTGGTCATGGAGATTTCGAGGCGGCTCAATGTGGGGATCAGATTTGTGTCGCCCCCTTTCTCCGAAATTGTCGCCGGCGGCTGGGACGGCAAGTGGGATGTGGCACCCAGCGTGACCCCCACGCGGCAGAGAGCAAAGGAGCTGGCGTTCCCCGTGGTGTATGCCTACTCGCTCGCCAGCCTCGCTGTACACCGGGACAACAGGTCGATCAGGGGGCCTGAGGATGCCAGTGGAAAGAGAATCGGGAGCGTAAAGTCGACGGAGTTCGAAAAATACCTGACCCGCGAACCGTTCGATATCCTGGGACTTCCTGGCGTGGTCTACAAGATCGATAAGCCAGTGCTTTTCCAGTTTGATGATGCTGCATCGACTTTCGCCGCTCTGGCAAAAGGCGATGGTGTTGAGTTGGACGCGGTCGTCGATTCTCTGCAGACCATCATGATCGAGATCGAGAAGGGGCGTCCCTTCCGAATTGTCGGATCCCCGCTCATGTTCACGCCGAGCGCTTTGGCTGTGGAGAAGGGTGATGAGGAATTTGCGGCACTTCTTGAGAGAGTTGTGGAGGATATGCGAGCCGAGGGAACCTTGAGCGAATTGTCTGATACGTGGTTTGGTCTCGACATTACGCAACCCTGAGAGGTTCGGTTTCGGGAATTCCCTTTTTGAAGTGGTTACCCCCCCCCCCCCCTCCCGTCCGCGCAATTTACCTACGTTCAAGTTGAGGACACCAGTTTCTGAAGACCTTGTCTTGTTCCTGGTGTGGATGCCGTGATCGTCTGCCTCCTGGCCGCGAAGTTAATCACGGCCGCAGGTGAGTAACGGATCGCTGGGTCGGCCCTGCGATTCAGCTGACCTCCACCCCGACCTCCAACGCTCCTTCCGCCACTTGTAGCCCGTAAGTGCCGCGGGCAGCCCATCAGGCTCGCTCGTCCCATGCTAAGGTCACGGTGAACTCGTCAGAGACCTTCCGTCGCAGCGCAGTCGGCCGGGCAAACTTCAGGTGATGGGCGTGGAAGTTTCTGCCGCAAATCAGTTTTGGCCGTGGGTGAAAGCGAGTTGGCCCAGGTTCCGGATGCGACTGGGCTCCGAGAAGATGAGCTCGGCCTCGACGATGCGGTCGAAGCGTTCACAGCCGAGCCTCCCGGTCTCTTCAAGCGTCCGGCGGGGAGGACTGGAAGGGTAGTTGGGGCGCCTTGCTTGCGGAGCCGGATACAGCTCCAACCGAGCCCGGTGGCGCGCGGCCACGGGAACTACGGTTGACCCCTCCTGGGGCAGCGGCTTCGCTTCACTCGCTGAAATAGAACCATCCTGGAACAGCAGGCGGAACCCGGGAGATGAGTTCCGGTTATTCGAATAGGCGACTGATTGGAAGGCAGAGGTAGGGGTGCTCTCCTCAAGCAGAAGGAGAAGGCCGGTTGAAATTGAGTGAAAAACTTCTTGCAGCTCTTCTGTTTACGAGCTGGCTGCTTAGTATAGTGATGGAAGCCTCTGTGTTCCCTGCAGGTCTATACTGGGCGGGGTTCATGCAGTAAGTCATCGGTGTTTCCAGCACGAACCGCTCGGCATTCGCTAAAGCGAATAGAGATCCAGCGCGCCACTAAAGCGGATGCGGTACTGTGCCAATCGTTCCTTGTCGCCCTGCTCTGCGGCGTTGGCGACGTACGGCGCGTAGTTGATCACGTTCAATGCTTTCAGAATGGGGGCCATCTTGAGGATGTCCTTCTCCTTCAAACCGTACCCTGAGATAAATGACTGCTTAGCGTCAATCGAGAGATCATGCAGTGCAAGAGACAAGTCCCAGTGCGGCGCAATGTTCGAGCAGCAGAATTCCCAATCCAGTATCGCCTTGATTTTTCCACTCTTCCCATCGAGGATGACATTCTTGAGGCGCATATCGCCATGATTGAGCACAGGGGCCGAGCTCCAGTCTTCGATTTCACGTAATGCCTGCTTCCGACCCTCGCCCTGCTTTTGAGATAACATCTTGTGCTTCTGGAGGACGCCGAGCCGCTCCTCTAATCGCAACTCGCGCTTCAGGAATTCGCTCCAGGTTTCCTTGCGTGATAGCTTATTGCTTGACCAATCAAATGTGTGGCCAAATCCTGAAGTCGCGACGGTATGAATAAGGGAGGTGAGCCGACCCATTTCTTCAAGGATCGGGAGGGGGTCCTCGACCTTTGTGCCCTCCACGCCCGCGACAGAGCGTGAGATCATGTAGGGAGCAGGCACGAATTCGGCACCAACTTCCAACACTTCTGGTACCGGCACTCCTGCATCGTGGGCCTGGCTGATGGCCCATTGTTCTTTCAAGAAATCCTTTACCTTTGAGGGATGCTTGCCAATTCGGATGATGTAGGGGCCCCCGCTCGCGTCGACTTCGAAGACGAGATTGGTAAGACCGCCACCAAGCGGCTTCACTTGCTTGACCTTCTTGCCCCAGTGATGATCAGCCACCGCCTTCGCCATTTCCCTAGCGGTACGATCGTCGATCGTCTCTAGCTCGGAGTCAGCCGCCATGTTCATTGAGCCCTCATCTCACGATCCAATTCTGCAAGTCGGAAGAGCAGGTCTCCAAGTTCGGAGGAGGATGCCACACGCAGACTACCATGTTTGCCTTCAAATCCCAACTCGCCAGCGCCGACGGTAATCGCAAGACCGATGCCGGAGAGGAATGTGTCCATCAGTGTATCGCCAGCACCGACGCTTGCGTCGAAGGCGAGACCCAGCCGCTCACAGAGAGCGTGGGCACCGAAGCGTTTGTCCACGCCTCGTCTTGTGACAAAGCGGCGCTGGGAGACGTGCTGATAAGCCATTAGTCTGTCGCCGGTTGCCTCGATAAGTGCGAACACCATACAGTGAGGCTCAGCTACCAGGCGCGCCTTGAGGTCTACCAAACTGGAAGTGAAAACCTCACTGGCACTTAGATACTTCGCTCTAAATGGCTCGACAGTGCGCGGTGTCGGCGCCCAGATGAGTTCTCCCTTGGTCCAGTCCCGCGGGTATAAGAAAATGGCCATCTCATCTGCGCCGGCGTTCAGGAGTTCGGATGTCTGCTCTATGAGCTCGTCGACATCGCTGCGAGCAAGGCAGAATGCATCGAGTTCGCGGAAGGCGATCTGACCATCTTCGGCCTCGGTCAAGTAGCCGGTGAGACTGCCATTCAGTGAGATGATCGGCAGTGGGGCGCTGGTGACCGAATACCATTCCCGGCCGAACGTTCGGATAACATTCAGCGGGAAGCGAAGTGAGTTGATGACGACCTGCCGGCCGGACTCATTCAACTCCCTCAACGCGAGGGCCACCCGCTCCGGGATAGCAAGTCGTCCTTCAAACTCATGAATTGCCGTGCCATCCAGATCAGTCATGATTGCCCCTGCCCTGCTGGCCGGAACAGCCGACAGGAACCTTCTCAGTGTTGCATCCTGCTCAGGACTCATGAAACCCTGCATTGAGTTGACTTCGTTCGGCACAATCCGGGGGAACACGAAAAGTTCAGCATACTCTACACCAGATCGCCGAGGAGCTCACACCGGCTCCGCGTGCTATGGGTTCCCGGCTGGGCGAAGGTGATGGAGCTGAACTTTAAGGTTCCTGGCAGGACCCTGTTTGGGTTTGCCGTTACCATCGGCGTCGCGAGTGGTGTTGGTGTTCTGGCCGTTTGGCGCTGTTCGGCGGATGGCCTTACCACGCTCTAGTGGCGTGTCGCGTCAAGAACATTCTTCTCGAAGTTGTCAAAGGATATGTCACCGTCATCGCTGTCCCATATTGCCAGCATTTAAAACAACCACCAAATTGACGACGGGGGCAACATAGATCCACCGCCCGCCCAGTCCTTGAGCGCCGATCTCAGCAGTGCAGTCGCAGTTACTTAACCCAAGTCTATACGATGTCAGAACGGGCAGTCCAGGATACTGCGGCGACAATAGCAACAGAAGCTCGATAGACCCTCAATCGAGCGCGCCTCATAAGGAGTGGGAGACGCAATAGAGCGCCTCTCCCCTCCCTTGGACTTCTAGCCTCGCCAGATGGCACCGGTCCGCGAATTTACGTAGACGGTGACCGTCCTACCCCGGCGGTCGGCCCGGAAGGTATAGGTGCGGCCGTTACATTCGCGCACCCGGACATCGTCGTAGCCTGATCGGTCCACCAAGCGGCGTGCCTGGTTGCAGGTGAGCCGCTTTTGGAAGTTTCGCCGAAAGTCGCCGTGGCGGCGGTAATCGTACCAACCATAGCCGTCATAGTAGCGCCAGCCCGGGCCGACGCGGTAGGTATAAAAGGGCACACCAAAGTGAATGCTAACGCCCGTACGGGTGTGCGCGTCTGCAGTTGGACTAAGTGCAAGCGCAGCAGCGACGATGCCGCCGGCAATCATGAGCTGTTTGAGCATCAGGTCCTCCTAAGGAAGGTTATCTGCCGGGCTAAACAAACTGGACACGCGAGAGTTCCCGTGGGAGCGTAATCAGGGGTTGCTCGGAGGCGAAGGCGCGTGCCTGAAACCTGACAGGAGGCATGGCACTGCCCTCCCGCAACTCCACAGTCGGTCAGGGTATCGCTGTGGTCAGGCGAAACTCTCCTGCTGATGCTCCGGCTGCATCAAAAGCCCGATCGTAGCGTTGCGCTGGTGCTCCGCGTTGACGTGATCAATGCCGTCGACGGTGATTGCGAGCATTCCGTCTTCGAGCCTCTCGATCCAGCGCTTCGCCTTCAGATACCAGAGGTGGAAGTCGAGCTGCTCCAGCGGGCAGCCGAAGGTGCGCTCCAACTCGAAGTCAGGCACGCCGGGGCTCTTAACGCTGTGTCGCCGCCTGGCGTAGAAGACATGGAGAAGACGTTCCTGGACTGCCATATCCTTCTCCACGCTGCCGGCGGTGCTCGCCGGCCCGGAGCTGTGGTCAGGTGAGCTGCGGACGTGCCCGTGCCGCAAGTCATATTGCGAGCGCCTCTCGGCGTCCTTCAGGAGGTCATGCGCCTTGGCGATAAGGTCAAACTTCTCTCGGTTGCCGGTTAGCGGATTGTCGGGGTGGTATCGCTTGGCAAGCTTGTAGAACTGCCGCGAGATGGCCTCGGAGCTGGCGCCCAGTTCGAGCCCGAGGACTTCGTAGTAGTCGATGAAGTGTCCGCGTTCCATTGGTTAATGCCTCCCTACCGCAGTTGCAGCAATTTCTAGCAATTTTGATGCCAGGAGGACGGACTGAGGGTACCTGCGTCTTACGAGTGAGGGCTCGGCATCCCAGCAGAAGCGGATCACGGCCGTCACGACACTGGCGCCGGGGCGTGAACGCTGGAGGCCTCGGCCATCAGGGGGAGCGGCGCCACGGGGGCAATAACGCCGCTGCCGCGAAGTGAAGGGGTAGTTAACGAGTGATTGCAGCTTTAGATAGACCTTTCAGCATCCGCCGCGAGCGGGGCCTTTCCAAATGCGGGGATCGCCAGGGTGGCTCAAGTTAAAGATGCGGCGGACTCGGAGAGCGCAAGCTCCGCCTCGTTGATGGGCTTCGCACGCTCACGGTTGAGCCTCTCCGCCTCATAAAGGGGCTTGATCTCCGGCCCGGGGCGAGCAGCACTCACGAGCCATACGGTGCTCCGCCCACGCCTCGCCCGGAGAGAGCGAGGTAATGCTTGACCTTCTTCGTTTTGGAAGTATATATACTCCGAATTCGGAGAGCAGAATGCAGAGCCAGCTCGCATACCCCAAGTCCAGCTACGAGCCCTCTGCGCTTATCAACATGAGCGATCCGGCGGAACGCAAGCGGCTGAGCCCCTCCGCCATTAGGGCGTTCTTCAACATCATGGAGAGGTGGCGTGTCAGGGATGGCGACGCCCGCGACCTCCTGGGAGGCATTTCCAACGGGGTCTTCTACGAGATGAAGAGAAACCCGGAGCGTGTTCTCGACGTCGACCGGCTGGCGCGGATCTCGCTTCTCGTCGGCATCTTCAAGAGCCTCAACATCCTCTACCCGGAAGACCTGGCGGACGCGTGGATCACGCTGCCCAACAAGAACAGGCTCTTCAATGGCGGCACGCCCTTGTCCTACATGAGGGAGGGGGGGCTGGCCGCCATGTGGACGGTGAGGCGATTGCTCGACGCGCGGCGGGGCGGCCATTGACGGCGTTGCCGCCTGTCTCGCTGGTCCGCCAGTTCGACACGCACCGCCTGATACCCTCTCGGTACAGCGACGACGGCGCGAGCGTTCTGGCTCGCATCGCCTCTGACGATGCCCATCTGAACGATATCTTCGACCTTGATCACGCCACGAATGACCGCCTCATCGCAGAGAATGACCTGTTGCCGGGGATCGGGCTCGGGGAGCTCGTCTTCGGTGTGCCGTTCTACCGCATTATCAACGCCGCCTTCTGCCATGCCCACCCCCATGGAAGCCGCTTCAATGGCCCCGACCGGGGCGCGTGGTATGGGGGCTTTGAGCTCGAGACATCAATCGCGGAAGTCAGCTTTCACAAGCAAGTCGAAATCGCCGAAGCATCGTGGACATCACCGGTCACAGTGACCTACGACGATTACCTCGCGGATTTCAGCGGCAGCTTTCATGATCTCCGGGATGCGCCTGAGTTCACGTCTTGCCTCGCGCCCGACAGTTACGTTGCTTCCCAGAAACTGGCGCATCAGCTGATGGAGAGTTCCTCGCTGGGAGTGGTCTACCCGAGTGTGCGGCATGACGGCGGCACGTGCATCGCCTGCTTCCGTCCTGCCGTCGTGGCCAACGTGAGGAAGGAGCATACTCTCCGCCTCACCATTGCAGCGGGAGAGGAGCCAAAGGTTGATATTACTTGACGAATAAAGAGCCAATTCACAGAGCTGCCGGCACCCTCGGCCATTACTTCACGCTCGTGAAGGACACCATCCTCTTCTGATCTTCGTCCCAGAGTGCCAACCGCACACACTTGAGACTCTCCCAAAGCGTAATTCGGCCGATCTCTCGGAGCTCCGGGTAATCTGCAAGCGCCTCAGGGAGCCGGTAGAAGGGGATACGGCTCGAGAGGTGATGAAGATGGTGAACACCGATGTTTCCGGTGAGCCACATCAGCGGCGCGGGAAGATCATAGAAGGAGCTGCCGTGCAGCGCCGCATCAGGGTGGGACCAGTTGGATTCAGCCTCCCAATACGTCTGCTCGAACTGGTGCTGCACGTAAAACAGCCAGACGCCGACTGAGGCGCCGATTATGACAATCGGGAGATGGATCAGGAGAAACGTGGACACGCCGGTGAGATGAATGAGGGCTGCAGCGAGCGCCGCAATACCGAGATTGGTAAGCATCGAGCTCGCCCAAGGCATCACACCCCCACTCACGGCGCCTAGGGGTAGCCGGTGCTGCAGGAGAAACAAATAGCTTGGGCCAAAGCCGAACATGACGAGGGGGTGGCGGTAGACGCGGTAGCGAGCGCGATCCCAGCGGCTCCGGGAGAGGAACTCATCTACCGTCAGCGTGTCGATGTCGCCGATGCCGCGTTTGTTGAGGTTGCCGGAGCCTGCATGGTGGAGGGCGTGGGAGTGGCGCCAGAGGTCGTAGGGGGTCAGGGTCAGAACGCCTAAGACGCGCCCCGTCCAGTCGTTGGCCCTTCTGGAGGAGAAGAACGCGTTGTGGCCGCAGTCATGCTGGATCATGAAGAGACGGACGAGCAACGCTGCTGCCCCCACTCCGAGAAGCAGCGGCAGGACGACGCTGACACCGCTCGCAATCCACATTAAAAACCACAGGGCTGTAAACGGAAGAGCCGTCAGCGCCAGTTCGAGGGCCGCGCGGCGATCATTGGGGAGCTTGTATACTTGGAGGCGGGAGTTCCAGTTACTTGCGTCGGCGGTCACGTTGTCGGTTTCTCACAAAAGTTTAGGGAAAGAGTACACACGGGCGGGACAGCCGCGATAACGTTGCTTCCCGTCTTGAAAGAGGGGTAAGGTTGAGAAGTGATCCGCCTCTCCAAGGCAAGACTAGGCCTATCCCTCCATACCCTCGCGCACCGATCAGAGACTGGCGAAGAGAACTATCAGCATTCCGGCTCCTCCTTCTCGGTATCGCGCTTCTGCGCCTGGGCAAGCTCCCGGGGGTCGATAGTGACGACTTGCTCCTTGCCGCTGTCGACGCCGATTGCCGGTAGGTATATCTGCGTGGCAATTCTTCGCCACGCCTGAAACGAGAGGCCGGGTATCTCCTCCTCCTCCGTGATCACCATATAAGTCCCGGGGGGTTGAAGTGCGTCGAGGCCCGCAAGACTAAACGAGTGGTGGAAAGTGATCATGTCCCGGGATGAGCGTATCATCGCCTCTTTACCGGCGCGAGGTTTGCTGGCGAGAAAAGCCACTGTAAGGCCTCGAAGGGGGGCAGGTATTCCTCCCGGCGATACTCTGCTTCCGTGATGTAGAATGCACGACCACCGCTGAGGACCCGGACGTCGTTTGGACTTCCGCCGTATCCCGTGATCCGGTGGAGGCCAACTACCCTCGACCTACTCGGCAGCCGTTCGGTGCGGGCAAGTACTACGTGCTCTGATAAGTCTTGCGAAGAAGGATCCCCTGCTCTCGGAATACTGCCCGATGTGGGGGGCAGCGCGGAGAACCGTACATCGTTCAAAACTAAATGGCGTGATTTCTGAGACATCCTATCCCCTTCATGCTTCTTGAGCGGGAGCACGAGGAGCGTCTCTCTGCTGCCGGGGCTCAGATGGACGGACCGGCAATGAACTCCATATAGGGCATGTTCACCCAAATGTCAGGTTTAAAGTGCGCAGCTGCGAATAAAGCCTGGGCCGCGTCGCGCCAGGGAAGAGGTTCGCCTTTGTATGTCGATGGGGTGAGACTTATTCTCAAGCGGGTGGAGAGGACCCGGAATGATCGAATGTCATAACTCTATCGCCCGCCCAAACGCTCTCGCGACTTCTGGCCGCTAATGCGACTTTGGTAGCTAATTCTTAACCGTAGCAGACATTTTTCCTCATATCCGAAGAACGATTGAGTTTTCAATGTCTACTTAACCCCCGGGAGGTAATGCTGACGCGAAACTCGCCGCAGGATTGTCACGACTAAAGGGCGTGAGCACATGGCCTCATTTTTCAATGCTATTGCTAGTCGCATTCTTCGCTACAGCCGCTCCAGCCGGGGCAATCTGACCGTGGTGACCAGCATCGCGGCGTTGCCCGTCATCGCCGCAGCGGGAATTGCAATCGACCTTGGCCGCATGAGTCGGATCCAAGATCACCTTCAGACGGTCGCCGACGGAGCGGCGCTCGCCGCCGCCAGCGCACGAAACCTATCGGGCAGTTCTGACGAGGTGAGAGCCAAGCGAGTCAAAATCGCCGAGAGTTTCCTGAATGACGGCCTCTCCCATCTGACAGATATCGAGGCCGTGGAGAAACCGGTGGTGAAAGCCACTGCCTCGAACGTCACCGTGTCCGTGGCCGCAACGGTGAAGGGATCACTCACGAACGTGCTGAACCTCTTACCCCACGACAATTCAGACAACAATCATTTCCGCATTGCGGCGGATTCGCAGGCAGATTGGACCTCCGCTCCAGCTCCGCTGTGCATTCTCGCGCTCAATCCATCAAGCGAGCAATCGCTGGAAATCCAGGGCACGGCAGACTTGTACGCTCCAAAGTGCTCTGTCTGGGTGAACTCCATTTCCAATCGAGGCCTATATCAAAATGGAAATGCCACGCTGACGGCAGCGACCATCTGCGTTACCGGAAATTATGTCGGCAGCAACTATCAGCCAAAACCCAAGACTGGTGACACGGCTTGCGCCCCCCGGCCCGACCCCTACAGGAAGCAGTTCGACGATGGTTATGGGACCGCTTACAGCAACGCCAAGGAGCAGTACGACGGGTACAGCAAGAGCTCCAAGAAATTCACCCAGCTCACCTTCACAGGATCGAGCGCCGTCGAGACCCTAAATCCAGGCATCTACAAGGGCGGCATACAAGTGAAGGCGGGCGCCACTGTGTATCTGAACCCCGGCGTTTATTTCATCCAGAACGGTAAGTTTGAGGTGCAGAACGCCACACTCAAGAATGCCGATGTCAACAAAGACGGGCGCATTGACGCCGCCTCCGAAGGGGTGACCATCATCCTGACTGAGCCGGACGCGCAGACCAAGGTGACGAACGCCACTCAAACGCGCCTCGACGTTCAGGCACAGTCGAATGTTCACCTCGTGGCGACGGCCAGCGGGCCTTTCAAGGGCATCGTCATCGCCCAGCATCCGAACTCAAGGACTTCGACGTCCAAAACCACCGCCAACACCATCATTGGTGGCGGCACCAAGTCGATCACCGGCGTCGTCTACTATCCGAACAACATTTTGTACGTCACGGGGGGCGGCACCGGTACCGCCTCAAGCCCGGAAAAAATTGCCGCTGACGATCCGCTTTTCTCCATCGTAGCGGACAAGATCTACATCGAAGGCAACGGTCAGCTGCGGGTGGGCGGCGCTGGGGACAGCAAGGCAGCGGGCCTTCCCCCGCTTGTTGAAGCGGGAAGCGGCGTTAGTATCGTGTCGCTGAAGTAGGACCTGAAGGCATAGACTTGGCGGACTCCTGGGCAGCCCAAGTGTCGTGCGCTGGCACTGCCTGACTCCGATTAACAAGGCTTGGAAGCGGCGAACAGATGGCGGCGGCGTGTGGCGGTGCGGAATGTCACATTCAGAACAAGAACGGTGCCAGGAGCATGGGAAAGAGTGTTCCTACACCTCCCGTTCTCACCGACGCTAAGCGAGTGATCTCGCACCTACCCAAAAGCATGCCTATGGTACTCTCACCTTTCGTGTGATCTGCCCATTGCTTTCCCAATAGGTATGTTTCTTGGCGATCCACGGATCGTCCATGGTGGGCTGAACCCGGCCCGACGCATCGGTGGCACGTGAGGTTATGCTATGCTCTCCTGGCGCTGCAGTGCCCCAGTCAACAGACCATATCGTCCAGGCGAACTCCGCATCCTCGCTACGGTCCATGACCGCTGCCTGCCATGGACCGTCATCGATTTTGACCTCCACCTTGGCAATAGGCGCACCCCAGGCCGCACCGACAATGCGGTAACCCTCGTCGTTGCGTGTGACCTTAGCTGGTGCGGATTTGAGAAGGGCCTTTCCTACTGATGTTTCAGTCCACACCGTCTCGCCATTATGATCTTCCTCGCGTATCGTTACGTAGTTCCGCCCCATGAACAAGTTCATAAAACGGGTGTCGCGTACCTCGATGCGCTTCAGCCACTTGACATTGGCAACGCCGTACCATCCCGGGGCTATCAAACGGACCGGGGCACCATTGTCAGGTGGAAGGTCCACGCCGTTCATCTCATAGCACAAGATGTTGTTTGGGTTCATCGCATCGGTGAGTGACATTGACCGGGCAAAGTTCTGATGCATCTTGACGTCGTGCGCCTGATCTTTGATTTCAATATCGCCAGCGTCGGCGCCCCAGAACACGACTTCGATGCCGCTTTCCTTCACGCCTGCCTCCTCCAAAACCGTTGCTAGCTGCGTACCCGTCCAGCGGGCATTGCCGATCCCGCCATGAAAAAACGGAAGGCCATGGTTGCCCGAGCATTCAATGGTAAAAGTCACCTCCTGGCGGGGCCGCTGCTTGATTTCGGCAAGTGTCAGGGTCAGAGGTTTGATGACCTGGCCGTCTATCTCCAGCTTCCAGCTAGCAGCATCAATCCTTGGTCGGTCAAAGTGAGCAATTGAAAAGAATTTCTCGTTCGGCGTGATCCAGGAATCCAGGTCCTCCCAAACGAGCTGGCTCTTGATGATATCCGGGACCGGATTGGGAGCAGGCTGGTCCAACCAAGGGATCACTGTCTCCCCCGTTCGGGTTGGGAACGCCAATGCGGCCTTACTCATGGCTATCAGAGCCATTGTGCTCGCCGACGAGGCGATAAAGTCACGGCGCGTGAGAGTCAACATGACAGCCTGATCCTTTCGATTGTGTTGCGGAGGTAACTTTGCGTTGCGCGGCGGAGATTATCGACTAGAGTTCTCGACGGCGAAGTGCCTCAAGCTCCCTCCGCTAGCAGAAGCACGTAGTGGTGCTTACTCCGTCATCTGCTCATAACCAGCTGAATGTCTGCCTCGGGCACTGAGCTGCATCCGCTCAGAAGAGTCTAGTTGACTGGAATCATGAGGTGTGCATAGGGGGTGTTGGGCCACATGATGTATGGCCTGCTGGTATCTGGATTGGCATCTGAGGGGTATCCTGCCATCATATCCGTAGCGTTGACGATCATCACATGCGGAGGTGTCGAAACCCAATTGTTGCCATCCGCTGGACCTAGAGCGTATGGATCAGTGTTGCTGGCATCGGATCCTCCAGCCATCATGTAGATAAAGCCTACTTTACCCTTTGGCGGCTCCTTCTGGGAAATCCACGCCATCGCCCACTCCATCGAATTGGCATCGCCGCACATCGGGTCAGGCCCTGGTGATGACGGCGTGTCGGGCATGCACCACCAGCCGTTATTGCCTTCGCGGAGGGTGCGCATCTCACCCTTGTCATTCATCGCGTAGATGGTGGCGCCAGTGCTGACCGGGCTTGGTGCAGCTGATTCTGCGCTCTTGATCATGTCGGGGTCGCTATCCGCCCGCGCCGCTGAGCTGACCACGACTGCGCTCGCAAGCGCGGCAACCAAGAAAACCGCATGTCGTTTCATCGTCACTCTTGCTGCTGAGTGAAGATCGCTAAATGGCTGAAAACCACAACACGCCATTAGGCGTTGGTTAATACACTTCTGGACCTTGTTAGGAATGGTACCAATGCGATCAACATCATACGCGGTCATGTGACGATCTCCTCCACTAAAACAGGAAGGCTCCCGCTCAGGTAGGAACGCTTCCCGACCCGTGATCCGCTCTTCGAATGTGGCAAGTCTACTTCCGGCCAAATGCGGCAGATAATGCCGTTTTCTCATCGCCTGATGCCGCTGGAACATCACAGGACGCGATGCCCCGCGGGCCAAACTGCTGAAGAGACAGAGGCTCGACGCTTCGCTCGCCATACAGCCAGAGCCATTTGACGACGAAGAGAAGTTCTATGGTGAGCTGCAAAGTCGCAGTTTTTCCGCTCAAGGTAAGGCTCGTCACGTATCAGCTCAGTACCGGGAGGGAGGCCCTGAGGAGGCCACCAACCCAAACCGAATCCTGACAGTTCCTGCTGTTTTTGAGGACCACATGTGCGCGGGATGTTGGCGGGAGAGTGAGCGCGCCGGCCAAGTATGCGGCTTGAGGACCGTTGCTGCCCTTCCGCCCCCTACCGCACCAGAAGTCCATCGGGATCAAGCTGATTTGTCGCGGAACTAGGCTCGCATCGCTGATTCGATGCTCCTCCTCCTCGACGCCCATAGCTCCTCCGCCACCTTCAGCGCGTCAATGCCGTGGGCGGCCCACCAGGCGCGCTCGTCGCCATGCTGGTGGAGTTCCCGGTGGTGGTTTGAGCAGAGGGGAACGGTGAACTCGTCCGAGACCTTGCGGCCCAGGGCGGTCGGCTGGGCGAACTTGAGGTGATGCGCGTGGGCGCGGTTCCTGCCGCAGATCAGGCAGGGCTTCGAGGCGACGAAGGCGAGGTGGCCGAGGTCACGGATGCGGCGGGGCTCCGAGAGGGTGAGTTCGGCCTTGTCGATGCGCTGCGAGCGCTCTTGGGAGAGCCTCTCGGCCTCCTCGAGGGGCTTGATCTCGGGCCACGCCGGCGTGTCGGTCACGGCCTCCTTGGCCTCCGTCGCAGATGCGAGCTCCGCTGGGACGGTCTCAGCGGCGGCCGGGGGCGCCTCGCCTGAGGGACTGGGATTAACCTCCGGCAGGGTAACCGGCTTGGGGTCGGCCACAAGGACTGCGGTCGGCATCTTCTGCGGCAGCGGCTGCGCCTCCCCAGCCACGACCTTCACTGGAGCGACTTCCCTCGCCGGCGGCGGGCCTTCTGAGCTGGGAGCCTTGCCACGCGGCTCCAGCGTTCCGCCGTAGAGGGAGAGCCCAAAGGCATTGCCGAAGGTCATCAGCGCCCGCTTGGTGGCATCGGTCTCGGCGGCCTTGGCGGCAAACTCATGCGCCTGGCCGGGGGTGGCGGCGTTGGATTCGCCGGCCCCACTCCCCTCCCGGACGATCACCGCCTCCCCTGCCCGCACTCGAATACGGACCCGGGTGACGTAGGCAGCGCAGTAGCGGCCCGCGACCTGCTTCGTCCACACGCAGTCGCTGGAGATGGTCTCCCGGTCCCAGCCGTCGAAGCCGAAGATGCGGTTCGCCTCGGCCAGGACATGCCAGCCCTCCAGATAGGACAGCGAGAGCCCCTCGGCCTCCCTGGTCCTCACATGCTGGGGTTTGAGCTTCGATCGGAGCTTTCGGACTTGCGAGGCGGTGAAAGTCATGGCTACTTCGTCCGGATGGCGAGGGACACCTTGGAATTCGAGAACGTGGCGCCGGGCACGGGCGAGCCAGCCTTGAGGGCGTCGAGGATGCCCTTGCGGTCGAGCTTGGGGGCCTGGGGGATCCAGAACTGCTCCGGGATCTCCGCCTCGTTGACCACCGCCACGCCGGGCGGCGAGATCCGCAGCGAGACAGTGAAGTCGGGCGCCAGGATCTTCTCGATGCCGGCGTCCTCCATCACCGCCTGCGCCACCTCGCGCTTCTTGGCAGACGCCACCTCGATCCGCTCCAGGCGCTCGCGCATGGTAGCCATCCTCGCCCGAAGGCCATCAGCGAGCGCCTCCTCCTCGAGCGCGGCGCGGATGACCTCGCCGATCGCCTCGTTCAGGTCAGTCGCGCCCTCCAGCGTGTCGAGCAGCGTCGTCTCGTCAATCTCCGGGTCGGCCTCGAGCAGGCGGCGGCGCAGTTCGGTGAAGCGATTGTATTCGCGGACCAAGGGCGGCGTCACTGGTTTCTCCTATAGTCGATTTAATGTCTCATTTTGAGATATAATTGCGGCAACAATATGATTACGGGCCATCAGATTCGTGCCGCACGCGCCTTGCTGGATTGGAGCGCACAGGAAACGGCGGAGAGATCAGGGTTGACGCGGGAAACGATTCAGCGCCTTGAGAAGACCTTTGACATCCCGGCGAGCAGGACGAAATCACTCGTCGAACTGCGACGGGTCTTCGAGGAAGCCGGCATCGAATTCATCGGCAGCCCTGGTGATGGACCGGGCGTGAGGCTTTGGAAGTAGCAGTGCCACGCTGGTGCCGAGAGCCAGTGACCTGCGGGTTGGAACGCCAGGGTGGGCGCAGCCCCATACCTACGCCCTCGGTGCCCCCCGCGCAGCACGAAGCTAGATGGCCATCCTCAGCGCGCGGGTCTGATCTGCCGCAATCTGAGGACCTTCCCACGCTGACGTAGACTTTCTTTCACTTTCGCGTAAAGCGCTTCTTACCTCATTGTCCCAGTCGATGTTTGTCTTGCTGGTGTTGTTGCCGCCGCTCCCCTGCCCTTCCTCACTCTTGCCCCTCGACGTAGGCGCCACGGCGTGCGGTCTTCCATCCTCCCTCGCGAGGAGATGGAAGCCTCCTCCACCATGTCCTGAGCTGCTCCCACGCATGGAGTGCTCGGACAGGCGCGAGACCGTCTCGGCATCATCGAGCGCCGGATCAGCAACGGACACGCTGCCGTCATCAGGATCGGTCTTGCCGAGGTCTTTCAGCGGATCACCACGAGTTCGCCGCGCCTGCAGAGCGTGGCGTAGCCCAGGGACAGAAGGGCACTGTCCCGCAGGCCCAGGCGGCGATCAGGCGCTCCAGCGGGTCACGCTTCAGCCCAGGGGCCTGCTTCACGCGGCTCCTCCTCTGCCAAAGGCTCCCCTCAAGCCATCCGCTACGCCCTCGCTAACCAGGAGTGCCTGAAGGGCCGCATTCTCGCCATGCGCATCTCGTGGCGCGCTGAAGGTCGTAAGCAAGCCTGCCGCAAGGTCCGGTTCCCGCGTTCCGAAACCGTATTCAGGAATCAGTTTTTATACTGTAAGAATCAGCTCGCTGTTCGCCTTGAGGAGGGACGAACTTGTGTCTCCGGACCCCGCTCGCGGGATACGGGGACTTGCCGCAAGCCGTCCCCGACCGCATGAAAGTCTTGCTTCTTCGGCTGGACCGCAGGGATGGCTCTCAACTTTGATCAAGATTGGGAGTCGACATGGCTAGGAAATCATCTTCTCAGAAAACACCAAAACTCAGCGAACTTATCCCCGAGCGAATTGCCGGGCTCCTTGGTGAGCAACCTGTCCTTCCGTTCGAGAGTGCTGACGAATTCGAAGCGCTCCACGCAGGACTTGTGGTCGCATACGCTCCGAAAGACATGGTTGAACATTTCTGGGTGAGAGATCTCGCTGAGATACGATGGGAGATCATGAGGTTGCGCGCCATGCGAAGGGCCGCCATCGAGAACAAACTCCCCGCAGCCACCGCACAGCTGGCGGCTGCTCAACTCCAACGGGCGTGGGGCGAAGAACCCAATCCCTTGTATGATTCAGAACACATTGCAGATGATTTCCTGCGAAAAATTGCACACGGCAGCGAAAACTCTCGCAAGCGCTACAATTCCATCCTGAAAAGAGCGGGCGTTACCCACGACAGGTTGAAAGTCGTTGCCTACACGAAGGACCTGAAGACGATCTCGGCTCTTGATGGCGCAATCTGCCTGGAGCAACACAGGTTCGACCAGATCGTCCGCAACCTCGAGAACCGCCGCCAGACGAACACGACGATGACCCGAGGTCTCGGGTTGGCGTTGGGCGACGTTGTCGATGTTCCAAGTAGCGAAGCAGATCAGGAGGCCTCGTCATGACCAATGGCTTACCCCACCGGCGACGCAGACCTTCGAACCACTACAAGCACGGGCTCACGTCACGTCCGGGTACTGAGGAGTGGTTCCTCGAAACCGGCCAGCTGGCACAGGAACTGATCCGGGGAGCTCCGCAAACGCGGGAGATACTCGAAACGGCGAGGTCGCTCTCAGGACAGATCTTCCTGCTGCAGGCAATCCGCCAGGAGAGAAGGAGGCTGCTTACCACGCCTCCCCCGCCGAAGTTATACGAGGAACTTTCCAAGTTGGCTCTCTTCGAAGAGGCCCGGCACGAGATACTCTACGGCAACTTCGTGAAGGAGGCTCCGGATCGAGCCTGGGCGCGCACGATGATCAGCTGCGCGCAGTACCGGGGTGTCGTCAACGCCTACGTGCCCACCTCCGAAGGCACTGCCGACCTGCTGCGCCGGCAGCCGAAGGCGCTTCAGAGGATCGACGTATACGAGCGGAAGGCGAGGTCGCGCATCAAGAAGCTGATCAATCGCCTGGACTACTTGGTCATTGAGGAGAAGAGGAAGATCGTCCCAGCATCGGACGCTGGCACACAAAAGTAAGGCCGGCGATGCAACAGAGGCATTGGACCTTCTTCGGGTTCACCACTGTTCCCTTCTGCTTTAACAGCTGGTCAGGTCCGAACTCGGCTGCGTTTGCTCGCCAGGTCCTTCACCCGCGCGCATAGGGCGACAACTGGTCTGATCACCGGTTCCGGCAGCGGAGCACGCACATTAGCGCTCTGACGAGTGTACCCGAAACCTGCACTCTGGCGGTACACTGCAAGTGGGCCAAGGCTGGGAGACAGTCGGCAGTGCGCTACAAGCTGACCTTGGCACAGACACTCATGTCCACGGCTAGCCAGGCATCCGCCCATGGCATACCTGGAGCCATGCAGCTGGGATAGGCCGTCGCGGGAAATGCTGAACAGGACGCACAGTGACGGCCCCGCGCGGGGATGATGGAAAAAGCGCGGAGCCGCCTGCCTCGTGCGGCAAGGCACGTGCAGGAAGGATCTTGCCCTCCACACCTACTCTCAGCCTATAGGCAACGACTGCAATAAGCGCTGCCCAATCAGGAGACTGAAACCACTACTGAAATAACGGACTATCCGGGTAAGAACCGGTAATGGTCTGAGGAGGCGCGGCGTGGATAGATTCTATCGCCGTGCCCCGCTTCGTCGGTTGTCGGCCGAGCACTTCTCGCCGCTTTCCGGGTTTGAGGTCTTGGCGAGAAATAACAGAAGCCTCTTCTCTCCTATTCAGCGCTCCGGATCCGATCCACGTCGATGGTGCGCCGCCGCCGGCGAATCCAAACATCAGCGAGCTCACCTGTTACGCGCACCCGGTCGCAAGCTTCAAAGCCACCCAGTGAACCGGCAAGAGCAAAGACGCGACTATCTTCGCCAGCCAGGCGAGGATACGTGGCGTTGGGCCGGAGGAGCTCACCAGTGACGGTTATCCGCTCAGCCGACTGTTCATCGGCAGCCATCACCCTGATGGGCCAGGCCACGGTGCGCTCCAGTCTCTCATAGCTAGCTGAGCAAGCAGAAGTTCTTCAGACTCGACCAAGCCCGGAAGGCGGTCGCCGAGTGGGTCGAAGACTACAACAACTCCACTCGTCGCTGGCCTACAAACCCTCCGGCATTCGCCGGGAAGTTCGCTGCAACAGCCTGGCACGCTACGCCCCTCCCTGGCTCCGCACTCCAACTTGTTGCTCAACCCGCTCAACCGAGCATACAACAGGCCAAGGCTCTAAATGCTGCTGGAGGAAAGTTCAGTGGCAGGTCAGCCCAGTCGTGACCCTCGCACTAGCACCAGTCAGGCTCCACCTGATAGTTGTAGAGGGTCGACATCATCTGCATCCAAGAGCCCACGTCGGTCACGACTAGCACGATCCGGCGGTGGGTACGTGCGCTGAACTAAAAATTCCGCCCGCCTGCCGCAGCGCCCCGCCGAGCCGGTTGAGAGCATATGCCGCTCAGGCCTGATAAGCCTCTGCGCGCGATCTTACACACACGTCTCTCAGGTGCCCTTGAGGCGGTAATATTCGGCCATAGCAGTCACCTCAGAATAAATTGGAAAAGGAGCGGCAAGAAGCCGCTCCACTGCTGTCACTCAATCAACTTAGTCCAATTTTTTTTATCTATAGGAGGAAATCATCGGCAGTCAGAGTCTTTGGCTCTGTCAAACCGATCACAATATCGGCGGTAGCATCTCCGTTGATGTCGGCGAAGACGGTGGTGCTCGTCGCGTCGGTCGTGTACCAGACCGAGTAATTCGCAGCGGTGCCGCCGTTGAAATTTAGGCTCCCCGCATAGACGCCCTGAAGATCAATCTCGTCCAGGCCTGAGGCAAAGTCGTGGATAATGTCCTTGGCTGAATTTGTACTGTCACCAACCGCCGCATAGATGAACGTGTCCGCACCAAATCCGCCGTAGAGATTGTCCGCTCCCCCTCCGCCAGTTACTTGATCGGAGCCAGAGCCGCCGTAGATGGTATCAGAACCGTTTGAGCCAAGTAATATGTCATTGCCGGATCCACCGTACAACACATCGGGATCGTTGTTTCCATTGATATCATCATCGCCACCCATGCCGTAAATAGTATCGCCCCCATTATTTCCACGTATCGTGTTGTCTGCGCCGTCGCCGATGAGATTGTCGGCACTATTGGTGCCCGTGTAGGTGGCCGTGCCTACAACGGACACAAAACCCGTTGTGTCTGAAGGACCTGCATCGGTTTGGTCCGCCTTCACCGTAAGTTGAAAGACTTCATCAACTGGGTTGCTGCCAGAAGCGCTAACTTTGATGTCGTACACCGCGTCCACGCTCACCTCGGGCGCTGTAATCGTGAACTGGTTTGTGATTGGATCGAAGACAATCCAGCTAGGGAGCGCGGAGCCGTCGCCCAGGGTAGCGGAATATGCTCCAATTGTGGTGTCTGGATCAGCAAAGGTACCGGCAACGGAGAAGGTGAGACCCTCGGTTTCGTTGACCTGCTTGTCTGCAATAGGGTTTTCAACAATTGTCGGATCTTCGACACCGTTGACCGTGATCGTAGCGTCAGCCGTATCGGTGAGACCGCCGCCGTCAACTACTGTGTAACTGAACTCTACCGTCGCCGTGCCGTTGCCATCCAGGCCGTTGTAGGCGCCATTCTGAACCAGCGACACATCACCGTTTGCGGCGACGCTGAGAGTTGCGCCGTCTCCTAGAGCGGCAACATCGCCGGCGGCGTAGGTTGTATCTCCAACTTTGAAGCTCTGTACGGTGGGTTTGCCGTCCTCGGTGTCGCTATCGTTGTCCAGAACATTTCCAGCTCCGTCGGTCGCAGCATCCTCGTCGACTTCGAGTTCGTCGTTAACTGCATCTGGCGGAGTATTCGAATTGACGAGATCGGAGCCGGTATCGACCCACTTGATGCTGCCGCCCTCGGTTGATGTGCTGGTGGCGCGTACGCCCAAAATTGCTGTGGCTGGATTAAAATCAACAAGGCCCATATCGCCCAGATTGAACTCTAGGCTCTCTCCAGCGGTTATGAAACTAGCCTTCGCTTCACCAGCAGAGCCGAGCCCGGTTTCAGAGACCTTGTAGTAGTCGTCCCAAAGCACCCCAGTGCCGTTCATGTTCAAACTGCTATCTTTCTTCACAAGCGTCGTACCGCCCTCCCCAGACGTAGTATCGCCATCGGAGAACCACAGCGCATTAAGGTCGAAAGAACCGACTTCACCGATGACTGTGAACTGCTGGGTAGCTGTATCGTACTCTACCTTAAACTGGAGCCCCTCATCAGCACTCCCGAAGTTCCATACATAAACGGCCATGGCCAAACCCTCCTGCTTGCATTTTCACGCCGCGCAGAGAAATTTACGGTTGTTCACGGGGAATGCAAAGGAATTTACGTATTCTTTACTAATTTCCACGAGTAGCCAATTTGTACAATGCCGCTTTGCAATTACAGCGGGTACGACCGCCTTTTGCTCATTGCCTTAGGAATTCAGAGAGCTTCGATCAATCCTCACGGAAAGCGCGGTTCATCTGGTCCGTGAGGGGCTTGACGAGCAGCGAGAGCACGTTGCGGCTCGACGTCGTGATGTAGGTCTCGACGGGCATTCCGGGCATGAGGCGGAGCGTGCCGAGGCGGGTGAGCTGGTCTGGCGGAATGGCAATGCGGGCCTTGTAGTATGTTTCGCCTGTGCGCTGGTCGGTCTCGACGTCCGCCGAAACATTCTTGAGCTGGCCCTCGAGTTCCGGCGTGGTGCGCTGGTTAAAGGCCGTGAGGCGGAGACGGGCGGGGGCACGCGGCTGCAACTGGTCGACGTCGGTGGGGCTCACGCGCGCCTCGACCTCGAGCTGCTCCTCCATCGGCACGATCAGCATCAGCACCTCACCGGTCGCAATCACTCCGCCGAGAGTGTGGACAGCGAGGTCATGAACACGGCCTGAGGCAGGCGCGCGAACGACGATGCGCCTCAGCTGATCCTCGGCGGCCACTTTGCGCTCCCGGAACTCGCCAAGCCGCGCCTCCACGACACGCAGCTCGTCCGCGACCTCGCTGTTGAACTGACGATCCACCTGCAGGATCTGCAATTCTACTTCCGCGATCCGGCCGCGCGTCTCGGCAATCGAGGAGGCGAGGCCGGACTTACGGCCCTCGATGCTGACCACCTCGCGCTCCAACGCGTTGAGCTTGGCGAGGGAGGTGAGCTTCTTCTCCCACAGGTCGCGCGCCGCCTCGAGCTCCTTGCGGATGAACTTGAGCTGCTGGCCGTTGGACTCGATCTGCTCCTCGAAGCCTGCGATCTGCTGCTCGAGCTGCGCGCGCTGCTCCTCGAGCCTCGCCTTGTTACCCTCGCGGGCGATGGTGCGGAGCTCGAACAATCTGCGCTCCCCGGCGAGGATCTCCGCCACCTCATCATCGTTCACGCGCCCGGTAAGCTCCTCCGGAAAGCGCAGCTCGGAAAGTCCGTCTCGCTCGCTGCGGAGCCTCGCCTGCTGGGCCAGGTTCTCGTCGTAAGCGCGGGAGATCACGCCGAGATTGGCCCGTGTCGCCGTATCGTCGAGGCGGAGCAGCGGCTGGCCGGCCTTCACCTCCTCGCCCTCGCTCACGAGGATCTCACCGACAATACCACCGGTCGGGTGCTGAACCTTCTTCACCTCGGAGAGCACAACCAGACGGCCCGGCGCGATCACGGCGCCGGAGATTTCGCTCGTCGCCGCCCAGACCCCGGTGCCGAAGACCAGCGCGGCGGCAACCGCCATGCCAATCCGCGATGCGCGGCGCATTTCCCGAAAGAAGAGTGCGTGGCCATTGCCACTCATGGCTTCGTGCCCTGGGCCTGCTCGGGTAGGCGGCGCGAAGGCTGCGCCCGCAGCACGCTCACGTTGTCCACCGGCAGGGGTTTCCTTGGAAATGCCTGGGCATCACCGCCGCTGGCGGGCTTCAGCAGTGCGGGGAAAAACTTGGCGATCACGGGATCGCGGGGCCCGAAGGCAATCGGCCGGCCTTGGTGCATGATGAGCACGAAGTCCAAAGCCTCGAGGCAGTTCGGCCGATGGGAGATGACGATTGCAATACCGCCCCGCTCGCGCACGCCGTGGATGGCGGAGAGGAGTGCCTTGTCGCCCTCCTGGTCAAGGTTCGAGTTGGGCTCGTCCAGCACCACAAGGAAGGGATCTCGGTAAAGGGCGCGTGCGAGCGCCACCCGCTGGCGCTGGCCGGCGGAGAGAACCGCGCCCCCCTCGCCGATCTGCGTCTGGTAGCCCTGGCGCAGGCGGACGATCAGCTCATGGCAGCCTGCGGCCTGCGCCGCCGCGATAACCTTCTCCGGCGCTGCGTCGGGGTCGAGGCGGGAGATGTTCTCCGCGACGGTGCCCGCGAAGAGCTCGACATCCTGTGGCAGGTATCCGATGTGCCTGCCGAGGAGTGCTGAGGGCCACTGGTCGAGCGAGGCGCCGTCGAGCCGCACCTTGCCGGCGGCGGCGGGCCAGGCGCCCACGAGGGCGCGTGCCAGGGTCGACTTTCCGGAGCCGCTCGAGCCGAGCACGGCGAGGCCGCTGCCCGCGGGCAGTTCGAAGCTCACGTCGCGCACCAGGACGCGCGTGCCGGAAGGATCGGCAACCGCCAGGGTTTCCACCTGAATTCCCGTGCGTGGCCGCGGGAGGGGGAGTTTGTGCGGCTCGGGAGGCACGGCCTCCAGGAGCTTCGCGAGTCTTGTCCAGCCCTGCCGCGCGGCAGCAAAATTCCTCCACTGGGAAATTGCCTGGTCGACAGGCGCGAGCGCCCTGCTCACCAGGATCGAGCCGGCGATGATGATGCCGGCGGATGCTTCCCCGTGGATCACCAGCCAGGCGCCGACGCCGAGCATCGCGGACTGCAGGATCATGCGCGAGCTGCGCGCCAACGCGCCAAGCCCGCCTGTCACGTCGCTCAGAGAGTTTTGACGCTTTACGAGTGTCTCACTGGCTTCCGAGAAGCGTTCGGCCTGACGCTGCCCCATGCCCATGGCGGCAATCACTTCAGCATTGCGCCTGCTCGTCTCGATGATGGCGGTGCGCGCGGCCAATTCGCTGGTCGCCTGCTTCACGTGGCCCCGCGAGTGGAGCTCCGTGAGAAGGGTGATGATTACGAGAATGATCGTTCCCATCAACGCCGTTACGCCGAGAACCGGGTGAAACATAAAGATGATGAGAAGGTAGAATGGAAGCCAGGGCAGGTCGAGCAGCGCGCCTGGCCCGGGGCCGCTCAAGAAGGAGCGGACGGCATCGAGATCTCGCATCGGCTGAAGGCCGACGGCACGGTCGGACCGCCCCGCGGTGTGCAATACAGCGTCATGAACGCGGCCATTCAGCGAGGTGTCCATCACTGCGCCAATGCGCACCAGTATTCGGGAACGCATGGCATCGAGAATGCCCTGAACGGCGAATAGGAAGAGGGCAATCAGCGCCAGCGCGAAGAGCGTTGCCGTGCTGCGGCTGGGAAGCACCCGATCGTAAACCTCCAGCATGAAGATTGAGCCGGTGAGCATCAGCAGGTTGGACAGAGCGCTGAACAGCAGCACCGACCATAATCCCGAACTGCATGACGAGAGCGCATGCCGCAGATCGCTCCCCTCTCTTGAACTCTTTCGTATCTTGGGCAGGGGCCGGGCTGCGTGGCTTGGGGCGGGGACCCCCTTCCGTCTACTCATGCGCGCCAGCGAGACGGGAGCAACCATCAGCAATGCAGCGATGAGGGGAATTGACACCGCATATGGTCTCACGTTCGCGGAAGACAGAAGAGTTGCTGCCGAAGAGATTTTTTCTATGGGAAGACTTGCGTCGGGCAAGAGGGAGAGCGCGAACAGAATTGCGCCCGAGAGAGTGTTTGGAAATGCGGCAGCAAACGATAGCAGCAGAAGAAAGCCAGTTGCCACCCACCTCACTCTCAGCCCGCCAGTGTTACGCCCGTTCACGTGCTCAAGGGAGCGGCTACTTACGCTTTTATGTGGTATGTCCGAAGACAAACGTTTCACAAGTCCACTCATCAACCTGAACGTGAAAAGCTCCCTGCGGGCGGGGAGCCTGGATGTGCGTTACATTCACTTAGATCCGGTATTTCGGCAACCGGTATTTAAAAAGAAGGCAAACGAGTGAGCGGAACATCCCGTCTGATCTAAAGTTAAGCACGAGCCTTCGCAGCCGGCATGTAGGTCCACGATGCGCGCAGTAGTCTCCTACATCCTGACCGCTCTGATCCTATCCTCCGCAGCTATGGCGCACGAGGGCTCGTCGGGGATCGTGCTGGAGCGGATGGAACTCATGAAGGTGATGGAGCGGGAGATGAAGGCGATCGGCGGTATGCTGCTTTCCGAGCAGTCAATCGATCCAGCCTCTCTCCAGCCTCATGTGAAGGCACTCCACGAAGCCTGCCATACGATAGGAAACAAGTTCCCACCTGGGAGCGACGGCTCCCACAGCCATGCGCTGCCGGCCGTGTGGGAGCGACCTGCGGAGTTCCAGCGGCTGATGAAACAGCTGCATGAGGCCTCGGAGCTGCTGCTGGAAACGAGTTGGTCCTCTACTGACCGGCAGAAGCTCATGAGCGCAACGAAGGGCGTGGGAAGCGTTTGCCAGTCCTGCCACGAGCAATTTAAAAAACCCGGCGGCTGAACCAACGCGGCGTCAATGGAAGGACCGGGCCATTTTCTGCGCTCCCGCTTAAATGTGGGCGGTGACGAGGAACCACGACCTGCTACGCTTTCCCTAGGGGCGGCGAGACCTCCAGGAAAGCCACGATCAGTGAACTCATGCCCTGTGAGCGGTCTGCCAAGGCAAAGCGGCTCAAGTAGAAGCGCGGCTTTCCGTCCCCGATCTGGATCCCCATGTGGTAGGCGCCGATCCGCTTCGGCTCGTCGATTAACCGGCGTTGGATGGACGTCAGGGGCTCGCTGAAGGAGAGCTGGATGACCCTGCCGTCGCCTCCACGAATTTGGTTTATGATTTCTCCGAAGCTGGGATTAAACGCGGCGAGGCGCCGCTCCGCTGTGATCACTGCTACCGGTGCTGGGCAGGCGGCGATCATCGCCAGCATGTCGAAGGATTGCGCCTGGAAGCGCGCCGAACTGAGCCGCCGGCGGTTCCGGTCTAGGCAATAGCAGCGCAGCAGCGCCGTCCGGTTGTGCCCTCCAGGATGCTCCTCGAAGATCCGGAAGATGAGCTGCGAGGTGCTCACCCCGTCCTCTCGGGCATATTCGTCCAGCTGCGACCAGAAGATGTTCTCAAGGCGGATGGCGGCCTTTACACCTTTTCGTTGCAGCACTCTAAACTGAGTGTCGGCAGCCTGCCGCAGCGGATCGACTCTGTCCATCAACATAACATACTATAATAGTCGAAGGCCGGTCACGTGCGATATTACACACGCGAGGAGGCCCACTTGGCTCAAGGTAAATGGAAATCGCCGAATCTTATAAGCACTTATAAATATCTTGCGGAAAACTTAACAACAGGATTTTGGCCCCACCTTCTTGCAATCTCCATTTTCTGGCAAATTGAGACACAAATCGAAATCGATTGATAATCGAAAATTAACGGGTCCTGAGAGGGGCCGGCGTCCGAGGGAGTTGCCAGATGACCGAACGTACCGATCTCGAGATCACCAGCCACGGTTCCGCCGAGGTTCAGTCCGCGGCCGGGCAGGAGAGCTGGAGCTCGCCTCAGCAGCTGGCACAGTCCACCGCGGCCACTCCCACGTCTGAGAACGGGGTGCAGTCTGAAACGCCGGCAGCCGCCCCTGTGGCAGAGGGCCAGCAGGCGGCCATGACGCCGGACGGTAACGGCTTCGCTGTGGAACAGGTCGAGAGCGTCGACGCGGCCAAGGTCATCCTTGAAGTGACTGCCGAGAAGGACAAGCCGATCGTCCTGCCGCCCGGGACCCAGATCGACGCGATCCTCGTCAACGGCGACGATCTCATCATCCGCGAGGCGGATGGTGACATGATCATCGTCAAGGGCGGCCTCAAGGCCGTTCCCACGCTCGTCATCGGCAACATCGAAATCCCCTCCGAGGCCCTCGCGGCAGCCCTGGAAGCCGGCGGCATCGTGCTTCCCGCCGCGGGTCCCGACGCGGAGCAGCTCTCGAGCGGCGGCAATTTCTGGGCCGACCCCGGCACCATCGGACCCGCCTTCAAGATCCGCGACCTTCTCCCCTTCTCCGAATTCGACCGCGCCTGGCCCGAAGAGCAGATCTATGACTCGGATGTGGAAGAGCAGGGCAACCGTGCTCCGATCGGCGGAAACATCGATGTGCGGGTGACGGAGGAAGACCTCC
Organism: Aestuariivirga sp.; assembly: GCF_046294715.1. Classification (GTDB taxonomy): domain Bacteria; phylum Pseudomonadota; class Alphaproteobacteria; order Rhizobiales; family Aestuariivirgaceae; genus Aestuariivirga. The sequence continues at coordinate 201,608 of NZ_JBKBKI010000003.1, forward strand.
CCGGTGGCTTGCCGGACGACGAAGGTTCGGATGACTTTGCAGATGAGGCTGAGTTTTCCGGGGTCATCCCGATCAAAGATCCGGATGGCGACCCGCTGACGTATGCCTTCGTAGTCCCTTATCCGAACGTCACGTCCGGCGGGCAGACGGTGCAGTGGGCGACCAGCACCGACCCGGACGGCAATGTCATCCTCACGGGCACCATCGACGGCGGCGCAACGACCATCATCGTTGTGACGCTCTTCACCAACGGTACGTTCACCGTGAACCTCGAAGGGCCGGTGGATCATCCCAACAATCCCAGCGACGCGTCGGACGAGGGTCAGATCACGCTGGTCTTCAACATCACCGGCAGCGACGGCGGCGCCCCGGTGCCTGCGACGATCTCCGTCACCATTGAAGACGATAGCCCCGATAAAGATTCCATCACTCTCACGCCCGGCCAGATCATTCATGACGAAACGAAATACGTTCAGAACACCGCCAAGGATACCGACGCCCCGGCTGATGCTGATGTCGAGAACGATGCCGGGGGAATCCCGTCGGCGATAGCAGCGTGGACGGGTACGGACGAGGTCCTAGAGGGGCTCACCGCCATTGGCTACGCCACCAAGACGGGCGCGGTGAACGTCAACACTTCCGGCGCATATGGCGGCGACGGCGCGGGGCTTACCGCCCTCAATGTGACCACCAGCACGGGCGCGGCGTTTACCGGGGAGGCGACGAACCTCTTCGACACCAAGACTGGCGCGCAGATCTTCCTCTTCACCGATCCCGAGTCTGGCCTGGTGATCGGCCGCCTCGGCACCGACGCGGATAACGACGGCTACGCTGACGATGCCGATGGCACCATCGCGTTTGCGATAGCCATCGAAGACAACAACAACAGCGGCGACGTCTCTCTCGCCCAGTACCGCGCCATCGCGCATGGCGACTACCCCGACAACAACGACGAGAGCATCACGCTCCTGGCAGGGGACGGAACCCCGCTCCTCTTCGTGTCGGCAACCATCACCGACGACGACAACGACACCTTCACCACGACTTCTGCTGCGTCTCTCTCCGTAACGTTCGAGGATGATGGCCCGTCAATTGACGTCGGCACCGATAGCGAAGGCGAGCTTTCTGTCTTCGCGGTGAACATGGACGAGACGACGGGTGCCGACCGTTACAACACGGGCGAGTCGGAATCTGCCCCGGCCAATGTCAACGACAACACCGGCTCCGCGGTGTCGGACCCGACGGGGACC
>NZ_JBKBKI010000004.1:0-194552 GCF_046294715.1 Aestuariivirga sp.
GCCATCGGACGCTGCGCAGCCTGAGGGCTCCGCGCCCATGGCCATTGCATCAACCGCCCAACAGGGCAATCATACCGCCGAGACTCTACTCACGGATGGATCGTAGAAGGGGCTCACACCATCAGGGCCTCAGCTGTTAGTGGCCAGGGCGGTGGAACACCAAGTTTAAGCCGAGGTAGTGTCGAGAAGCTTTGGTATTGCGCGAACGCCGCCAGCGCCTATTGTAAGAGCGCATTCAAGTGCTTGAACGCTGCCTCAAAGCGATCCTTCGAGGTATTGGAAACGTTCGGCCAAAGCGAGGCTGTATTCTCGGAGAAATACCGGGCCGGGCGGTAATGGCCGAACGTGCCCGACTTGAGCGGATTACTTTCGAGATAGGCTTCTATGGCGCGTACCGTGCGCGGCTCCTTGGCGTTGAGTGCGGAAACCGGGATCGGAGCTCTCAACTCCTTGGCAAACTCGGCGTTGACAAGACTCAGATAAAAGTCGCGATCGAACATATCCTCAACGTCGGCCTCTTTCGTTCCGGCAAAGTCCGCGTAGGTCGTGACTTGTTGCTTCTTCAGCAGCTTCTTTTTGTAGAGATCTTCAATCAGTGCGCGGTCACTGTTCTGAATGTCGAGCAACGTGGCGACATTCATGCCCTTTTGCGGTGCGAGCAGCGAAACGAAAGTCGGTACTTTTCCGCTGCCGCCCGTGGGCGTAATCACCCAATGTTCTGAAAGCCCTGTGCGACCTTCGCGCTCAAGCTGCGCGGACACTGCCCTCAGGAATAGCATGTCCGCGGGACCCTCGACCACGAGCGAGTTCGGTCCGATAAACAGTGTCTGCTGAATCTCATAACCGAGGGCACCCTGCAAGGGAAACAAGCTATCGTCAGTCGCATCGAATACGTTAGTAAGAACCTTGGTGCCATCTTGTGCCTTGGACAGAGGTTCTTTCGCGTCGATGCCTGAATCCTGCACAATTCGTACCCGGTCAAATCTCGTCGGGTCGATCATGAAGGGCGAATGTGTGGTGTAGATCAGTTGATGATCGGCCAACTCTGCCTCGAAGTATCTGAGAAGGTCGGCCTGCGCCCGCCCGTGCAGCGAAAGACCCGGTTCGTCCAGCAATAGGATGACGTTCTGTTTCTGGCGCTTAATATCCTCGTACCAAGCAAGGAACGAGAAGAACCAGACAAACCCGCGTGAACGTGTACGCAGCGGCGTGTGTGCCCAATGTACCGTGTCGTACACTTCGCCCCATACGTTGATGCCCTGCCGCATACCTTCGGGGTCTTCGGGCTTTGCATCGCGGACATCAAAACGCATTTGGATATGGCGATTTTGGGACCAGTACTTGACGATCCGATTGGTGAGGTGATTTCCAGCGCCCTCAAGCTTGTTTTTCAGTTCAGTGGTGTTCTTCGTGTCAACAAGCTTCCGGTGATCAAGGCGAGCCAGATTGATCAGTCCTAGCAGCGGATGATCGGAATCATAGAGAGTATTGGTATCCTGACGACCAATCAGAGCATTAAGATTGGCTTGACCTTCCATCTGGTAGTACTCGTCGAAGTAGAGAAACTTCGGTGCGCGTGGCCAAATCAGCGACTCAATATAAGCTGAAAAGCCCTTGGCCGTGATCTTGGCCACAAGTGCTTTGAGCGACTTGATAGCTTCGGTCGCTTCAACAGCGTCCAATACCGCAGCGAATGTTCCCCAATCCGCAGCCTCTCTAAGTGCTGTCTTGGTTTCGTCGGCCACCCCAGGATTGTCTGCTAGATGTTTACGAGCCGCTGCGCCGTCACACTCAACTGTGACTGTGCTGATGGCCTTGCCGTAGTAGGTATTGCGCTTCAGGTCCCGAGATTTAAGAACCTGGGGTCCGAACACGGAGGTGACGGCCGCCGCATCCTCCTCGTCAAGTTCATATAGGCATTCAACGACAATGGCATCGTCACGGTCCCCATTTTCGACGGCGAAACGATAATCCTCGACCTCCCGCTTAGGGTAGTCGTAAGTCTCATCGAACACCGCATGGGCAGGTATGATTGGATTCGTACGGTAGAGCGCTGTCAGAAGCGTCGTCTTTCCGGCTTCATTTTTTCCGACGAGACAGGTGACTTTCTCATCAACTTTGATGGGGCCTGAATCCCAAACACTCCGGAATTCGCGGACAGTATATTCCTTCAGCTTCATCTGCGTTCCTCAGGTTCTGGGCGCGAGGTCTCCAACAAAAGACCGCTAACGCCATTTGTTAAAGTGTACATAAAAAGTCATTAAAGTGCAGCCCGTGTGTGCGATGAGTAGGAAAGTGTGACAGTGTACCCATTTGGTGTACAGATTGACTCTACCAATGATCGAGAGGTTTTCCATTTTCATCGGAACCGGAACCAGATAAAATCGTCCGTAGACTGAAGAAAAAGGGAAGTACATGCCTCGACGTGGCCGACCTGCGGGACAGAGCGGACCCGCCCCGATCCTCAGACCTGACGAGATCAAGCGGGTCGTCAGGCTCCTGAAGTCGCGGCCCAGGTTCTCCGCGAGGGCCGAGGTCGCCTTCCACCTGTCGTTCTACCTCGGCCTCCGCGCCCAGGAGATCGCCTCGCTCCGATGGGGCGACGTGTTCGACGACGTCTGCCGAGTCCGAGACGTCCTGCACCTCAAGGCCGCCTACACAAAGGGATCGAGGACCCGCGACGTGTTCCTGTCCTCGCCGAGGCTCCGGCAGGTCCTCGCCCAGTTCGCCCAGCGCTACCCCGACGGACGAAGGCCGGACGCGCCACTGTTCCGCAGCCAGAAGGGCGGACACCTGACCGCCGCCTCGATGGCCCGCTTCCTGAAGCAGCTCTATGTCGAGGCAGGCATCCCCAGGGCCAGCTCCCACTCCGGCCGGAGGACCTTCATCACCGGACTCGCGGAGCGCGGGATCGACCTCAAGGCCATCTCGGTCCTCGCCGGGCACTCGAACATCCGGACGACGGCCATGTACGTGGACAACAACCCGCTGAGGCTGGCCAGGATCCTCGAGGGTGTGTCGTGGTGAGGTTTCCGGGATTTCCCTGGGATCGCCATGGCCGACCCGAAACGGGCACCACGGGGCATCTGGAGGGCACGGACGGACCACTGTGCCTTGCGCAGGTTTTTCCTTCCGATCCGCCGGTCCGGCTCGTCCGTCGCAATAAATACCCCGAAGGACGGTCAAAGCGTGACGATCACATCGAAGAGAGAGTATCGGGAATCGCTGGCGAGGTTCGCCGGAGAGCACTTCGCGAGGTTCCACATCACGGTCGAACTTCCGCCCGGCCGAACGCGGAGGGAGCTCGAGCACCACATCCGGGAATTCTACATCCGGGTGAACCGCGTCTTCCTCGGACGTAACTGGTACATGCCCGAGAACGGATCCAACCGGATGCAGGGCACGGTCTCATTCGAGGAGGCCGCGGGAGGCTGGCATGCCCACATGCTCGTGAAGCCGCCCGCCGGAGCGGAGCCCGAGCAGTTTGCCGAGGCTGTCTCCCACGTGTGGACGGAGCAACCAACGCCGTCCTCGGTCTATCGTGGCACACCCGTGACCGGCCGGTCCGGCAAGATCCACGTCCAAGCCGTGACCGATACGTCAAGCGACAGACTTCGGGTCGCCCGCTACGACTTCAAGCGGGTCACCTTCACGCCCGGTGATGGCTTGTCATGGAACTTCATCGACCAGATGGCCGCGCTGCGTCGCAGCCGTTAGGTCGCCCCGACATTAGTCTGGGACGCCATGCGACCAGATGGGGAACAGTCGACCGGTGAGTCGGCGCAACGGTTGAGCTCCATGAGGCTCACTCGATTGACTGGGTACTACCCAAATCCCAACCCAAACAGTTCATCTGAGAGACAGACAGAAGGTCCGGTTGCCATTGCTGGAGATGACCCGAACTTACTCCCAACTGCTTCCGCCCTGCTTCCACAGCAGGTCGCGGAAATCCAGCCGGTTAACGGCAAGACCCTTAAGTCACTGATATTTCCGAGAGATTTTGGAGCGGGCGACGCGAATCGAACGCGCGACCCTAACCTTGGCAAGGTTATGCTCTACCCCTGAGCTACGCCCGCTTCCATTGGCCTTACCGGCATGTCGCCGGCGGGTGGGCGCGTTATTGCCTAACTCACCGCCAAATGCAAGAACAAGATCATAACCCCTTTCATGAAGGATGTTCGGCCGCATGCCAGCGACCCGCCAGGACCTGATCGACCGCTTCAAGTCGTTGGGAATCGAGACGAAAACCAAGGACCATGCTCCCGTCTACACGGTCGATGAGGCCCGCGCGCTGCGCGGTGAAATACCGGGGGGCCATTGCAAGAACCTGTTCCTGAAGGACGACAAGGGCAATATCTGGCTCATCGTCTGCCTGGAGGATGCCGAGATCGACCTCAAGGCGGCGCCCTCGAAGATCGGGTCGCGGCGGCTGTCTTTCGGCAAGGCGGACCTGCTCAAGGAGGTGCTGGGGGTAGAGCCGGGTTCGGTGACGCCCTTCGCCCTGATCAACGACAGGGCGAAGCGGGTGAATGTGGTGCTCGATGCGGCCATGATGGCGCATGAGTTCCTCAACTACCACCCGCTCGAGAACACCGCGACCACCACCATCGCCTCGGCCGATCTCGTGAGCTTCATCCGCTCCTGCGGGCACGAGCCGAAGGTCGTGGCGGTGGCATGACACTTGGCCTCATGCAGGGCCTTGACCTGCCGCATTGAAAACGCAGGCCGTTTGCTCCATCTAAGGAGCTTACGCGATGTGAAGGACACTCCCATGAGCATGATTTTCGGCGGACAGAATTCCGGAAACGGTGCTGGCAACGGCTCCGCAACGCCGGCGGGCGACCTGATAAAGGAGTCCAACACCCAGAACTTCATGCGCGACGTCATCGAGGCCTCGCGCCAGGTGCCGGTGATCGTGGATTTCTGGGCCCCCTGGTGCGGACCCTGCAAGCAGCTGGGCCCCGCGCTTGAAAAAGTGGTTCGGCAGGCCAACGGCAAGGTCCGCATGGTCAAGATCAACGTCGACGAGAACCAGCAGCTCGCAGGGCAGATGCGCATCCAGTCCATTCCCGCCGTCTATGCTTTCGTCAACGGACAGCCGGTCGATGGCTTCATGGGCGCGCTGCCGGAAAGCCAGCTGAAGCAGTTCGTGGACCGGCTGGGCGGCCAGGGCAGCCTGGCGGAGGAGATCGAAGCCGCGGTTCAGGAGGGAAGGAGCGCGCTCGAAGCCCAGGATTACCAGGCGGCCGCCCAGGTCTTCGCGCAGGTGCTGCAGGTCGACCGTGAGCACGCGGGTGCCCTTGCGGGCCTCGCCCGCTGCCAGATCGCCGTCGGCGATCTCGAGAATGCCCGGGCGACCCTCGCCCTGGTGCCACCAGCCAAGGCCTCCGATCCCGACGTGCTGAGTGCGAGGGCCGCACTCGACATGGCGCTCAACCCGGTGGACGTCTCGGAGATCGGCACGCTCAAGGCCCAGATCGAGAAGAATCCGGATGATTTCCAGGCCCGCCTCGATCTCGCCGTTCTGCTCAATGGGGCCGGCGAACGGGGCGAGGCCACCGATCACCTGATCTACATCATCAAGAAGATGCGGAACTGGAACGACGAGGCGGCGCGCAAGCAGCTGGTGAAGTTCTTCGAAGCCTGGGGGCCGAAGGACGAGTTCACCATCGCGGGCCGGCGCAAGCTTTCCTCCGTCCTGTTCTCCTGAAGGAAGGGCGATGAGCTTTCTCGATCGCTACCGGACGCCGGAGGATCTGCCCCGGCAGATCCCCGTGTTCCCACTGGCGGGTGCCCTTCTCCTGCCCCGGGCAGACCTGCCTCTCAACATCTTCGAGCCGCGCTACCTGGCCATGGTCGACCATGCGCTTTCGAACGACCGGCTGATCGGCATGATCCAGCCCGCCGCAGGCCAGGAGGCGGAGGGGAACCCGGGCCTCATGAAGGTGGGTTGCGTAGGCCGCATCGTCTCCTATGCCGAAACCGAAGACGACCGGATGCTGATCACGCTCACCGGCGTCAGCCGCTTTCAGGTGGTGAAGGAGGTCGAGGCTGAAACCGCGTTCCGTCAGGTCGTTGCCAACTACCATCCCTTCGCCATCGATCTCCGACTCGATGCGGGGGCGAGCGAAGTGAACCGTCCAGCCCTCATCAAGGCCTTTCGCGACTATCTCACCGCCAACAACATGCGCGCCAATTGGGAGGAGGTCGAAACCGCACCGAGCGACGTGCTGGTGAACACGCTGTCGCTCCTTGCGCCCTACCCGCCGGAGGAGAAGCAGGCGCTGCTTGAGGCTCCCGACCTCAGGGCCAGAGCCGACATGCTGGTGGCGCTGACCGAAATCGCGCTCAGCCGCATGGCGCCCGATGGAAAGCACAAGCTGCAATGACGCTCATCCGTGGCTGACATCCGCACCGATCCCCGGCTCCTCGAGCTTCTCGTCTGCCCGGTGACGAAGACCAGGCTGCAGTATGACGCGGCGCGCCAGGAGCTGATCTCGAAGGCCGCCAGGCTGGCTTACCCGATCCGCGATGGAATCCCGATCATGCTTGCCGAGGAGGCGCGGGAACTCGACCGTGAGTGATCCTTCCGCAAATGATCCCTGGCCCCAGGAACTGCGCCTCGCATCGAACGGAGCGGAGCTTCGCGTCAGCTTCGACACGGGGGAAGAGCTGGCGCTATCCGCCGAATACCTGAGGGTGGAAAGCCCCAGCGCGGAAGTGAAGGGCCACGGTCCCGGGCAGGAGCAGCTCGTCTGGGGCAAGCGCAACGTGAGGATCCGGCGGCTGGAGCCGGTCGGGAGCTATGCCGTGCGGATCGTCTTCGACGACGGGCATAGCACGGGGCTCTACACCTGGCCTTATCTCCTGAAGCTCGGCCGCGAGAAGGACACGATCTGGCGGACCTATCTCGACAAGCTCGCCGCGGCGGGTTTCAGCAGGGGCTAGACCTTCTCGCCCCGCAGGAGCTTGGGCAGGTCGCCCGAGAGCCCCGCCGCCTCCGCCACGAAGACGGACTTGAGCTGCCCCATGCGGTTCACGGCAACGAGGCCAGCCCGGCGAAGCAGGGTCAGCACGGGATTGGTATTGGCGAAGAGCCGGTTCATGCCGTCCATTGCCGCCCCCGTCGCCACGGTATCGAAGCGTCGCCACTGGGTGTAGCGGTCGAGCACGGCCTCACTGCCGATATCGAGGCCAAGCCCCGCCGCATCGTGGATGCATTCGGCAAGGGCTGCCACGTCGCGCAGGCCAAGGTTGAAGCCCAGCCCCGCCAGCGGGTGCAGCACGTGGGCGGCATCGCCGACGAGCGCCAGGCGCGGGGCCGTGAAGGTGGTGGCGATGTACATGGCGAGGGGATAGCCGTGGCGGCCGGAGATGAGCTTCACTTCGCCCAGGTGCGTTCCGAAGCGCAGCTTCAGTTCCTTCTCGAATTCCTCCATGGGAAGTGCCAGCATCCGCTGTGCGGCCTCGCTGCGCTCGGACCAGACGAGGGAGGAGCGATTTCCCGGAAGCGGAAGGATGGCGAAGGGGCCTGAAGGCGTGAAATGCTCTTCGGCACGGCCGTCGTGCGGCAACTCGTGCTCGACCGTTGCGACGAGGCCCATCTGGTCATAGGGCCACCCGACAAGCCGGATGCCGGCGGCCTCGCGGGCCGGCGAATTACGTCCGTCGGCGGCGACGATCAGAGCGGCGCGCAGGAGGCTTCCGTCCGCCAGCCGAACGGCGGCGAGGCCGGGCCCAAAGGAATAGCTCTCCACCGCCTGTCCGGTGCGGAGCCGGATGTGAGGGGAAGCCTCGGCCTCCTCGAGCATGGCACGATAGAGGTGGCGGTTCTCGATCATGTGGGCAGAGGGGCCGCCTCTCATGTCTTCCGCACCGAAATGCAGCAGCACGGGCCTGGCGCCGCCCGGCGTTGCGCTGTCGGTCACGATGATGTCGGCCATCGGCTGAGCCTCGCCCGCCACCTTCTCCCACACGCCCAGGGCCTCGAACATCCGGCGCGCCGCGGCGGTGATGGCCGAGGCCCGCCCGTCGAAGTTGTTGCTGGCGAAGCCCCTGGGGTCCTTGGCGTCGACCACCACCACGTCCAGCGGGCGCTTGGCGCTGCGGCCGCCAAGTGCAAGCGCCGCGGCCAGCCCGTTCAGGGCGGCGCCGATCACGACGATGTCCGGGGTGTCGGTCATGAGAGTTCTTCTCCGTCATTTCCGTTCCGAAATACAGGTGGTGCTGAGTCGCGGATTACTGCGACTAGATATCAGGCAGGATATCCTATCTGCCCAATTAATGAGCATAACTAGTCTGTGAGAGCCCGACTCCCTGGCTTCGCCCGTAACGAAATCAATAGCTTAGAATCAACCCGCAGATTGGCACGTTTTTTGTTTTGCACTTGCGAGATCAAAGGGGGTGACCAATGAAATTCGTGATTGCCATCATCAAGCCGTTCAAGCTGGAGGAGGTCCGCGAGGCGCTCGGTGCGCTTGGCATCCAGGGCATCACCGTGACCGAGGTGAAGGGCCACGGCCGCCAGCGGGGCCATACCGAATTCTACCGCGGGGCAGAATACACGGTGAGTTTCGTGCCGAAAGTGAGGCTCGAGCTCGCAGTGGATGAAAGCTTGGCCGACAAGGTCGTCGAGACCATCCAGCTTTCGGCACAGACCGGCCAGATCGGCGACGGCAAGATCTTCCTCCTGCCTCTCGAACAGGCGGTTCGCATCCGCACCGGCGAAAGCGGCTCCGCCGCGCTCTGACAGACCTAGGAAAAGGGATTCTCGAAACATGACACGCATTGATTTCCGCTTCGGGCGGCTGCCGGCTCTCGCCGCCGCTCTTCTTGCAGCCGCAGCGCTCCCGGCCCTGGCGCAGGATGCGCCCGCCCCCGCACCAGTCATGGACAAGGGCGACGTCGCCTGGATGATGACGTCGAGCCTGCTCGTGCTGTTCATGGCGCTGCCGGGCCTTGCCCTGTTCTATGGCGGCCTGGTGCGCGCCAAGAACATCCTGTCGATCCTCATGCAGACGGCGATGATCGCCTCGGTGATGATGGTGGTCTGGATCGTCTACGGTTATTCCTTCTCATTCGGGGGCAGCGAAAACGCGTTCTTCGGCGGCTTCGGCAAGCTTTTCCTCAGTGGCGTCACGGTCGAGTCCATGTCCGCCACCTTCACGCAAGGGGTGGTCATCCCCGAGTATCTCTTCATCACCTTCCAGATGACATTCGCCGCCATCACGCCCGCCCTCATCATCGGCGCCTTCGCCGAGCGCGTGAAGTTCTCCGCGGTAATCGCGTTCGCGGTGCTGTGGGCCACCTTCGTCTATTTCCCCGTCGCCCACATGGTGTGGGATGCCAACGGCTACCTCTTCAAGATGGGCGCCATCGACTTTGCGGGCGGCACCGTGGTGCACATCAATGCCGGGATCGCGGCTCTCGTCGGCTGCCTGATGATCGGCCCGCGCAAGGGCTATGGTCGGGACATGATGGCACCCCACTCCCTGCCACTGACACTCATCGGCGCATCGATCCTGTGGGTGGGCTGGTTCGGCTTCAATGTCGGCTCGAACCTCGAGTCCAACGCCGGTGCAACGCTCGCCATGATCAACACCTTCGTCGCGACGGCGGGCGCCATGGTGGCCTGGGCCGTGATCGAGACCGCCCATCGCGGGAAGGCCTCGGTCCTCGGCGGTGCATCGGGCATGATCGCCGGACTTGTTGCGATCACCCCTGCCTGCGGCACGATCGGCCCGGTCGGCGCCATCGTGCTCGGCGCCCTGGCAAGCCTCGTCTGCTACTTCTTCGTCGCGGTCGTGAAGATCAAGCTCAAGTATGACGACTCGCTCGACGTGTTCGGCATCCATGGCGTTGGCGGTATCGTCGGCGCGCTGGGCACCGCGATCTTCAGTGCCGCGGCCTTTGGCGGCATCAAGGGTGCCGATTACTCGATCGCAGGGCAGTTCATGATCCAGCTCTCGGCAGTGCTGATCACCGTCGTCTGGTGCGCCATCGCCTCCGCCGTCCTGTTCAAGCTGGTGGATCTCGTCATCGGCCTCAGGGTCAAGCCCGACGTGGAAACCCAGGGCCTCGACCTGCCGACGCATGGCGAGGTGGCCTACCACTCCTGACCGATTGCCCGCTCGCAGGGCCAGGGCCCGGCTGCTGCCGGGCCCTTTCGTTTTACGGCGCCTTAACCACGACCCGCCAGAATGGCCTTAACGATGTGTTACGGCCGGTGAAGTCTCTTCCCCGGCGGAGGTTCCCGATGGCGTATCATCCTTCCTACGACACCGACGACAGTGCCGTTCCGGCCGCGGTTCGCATCTTCCTCAAGCGGCGGCTGTTCGAAGCAGCGGGCGCGACGCTGTTCCTCGTCCTGATCGCCATCGGCCTGTCGCTCGCCTCCTGGTCCGTCGACGACCCGTCTCTCAACCATGCACTGGACAGGGCGGCCAAGAACTGGCTCGGCTATCCCGGCGCCGTCGTGGCGGACGAACTCATGCAGTTCTTCGGACTCGGTGTCCTGCCGTTCATCGCCATCCCCATGCGCTGGGCGGTGAGCCTCATGTCCCATGAGATGCCGCGGCGGCCGGTTCGCGCCCTGGCCTGCTGGCTTGGCTGCGCGCTGACGGCCAGTGCCGGGCTGTCCGCCATTCCGGCACCTTCGAGCTGGTCACTCATTTCCGGGCTCGGCGGCAATGCTGGCGACGTTCTGCTGAACCTGCTCATGATGCTCCTTTCCGCCGCGCTGACCGGAGTCGTAGCCAAGCTCATCGCGGGCCTCCTCATGATGACCTCGGCCGTCGCCCTGGGACTGAAGGCAATGGGGATTGGCCGCGCCCAGGCGGTGCGGAAGGCCGCCGCCGCTCCGGGGCGGGGCAGGCAGGCCTTCGTCGTTGTGATCGGATTCCTCCGCGCGCTCGCCCGCCGCGTGGCCGAGCTCTGGGCTGGCTGGCGCGAACTTCGCCGCGCCGAGGCCGAACTGGAGGAGGAGGCGGGGGAGGACGACATCATCCGCCGCCTGGCGCCCCAGCCGGAGGGTAGCCCGCGCCGCGGCGGCAGGCAGGGCCTGCGCATAGAGCCGGTGCTGGCGCCATCGCTCCGCCGTGGCGGGCCGTCGGCAGGGGAGTGGGACGAGCCGCCGGAGGAGGAGCCCGACGGCGAAGAGGCATACGAGGACGGGGAAGAGGACGAAGGGGGGCCGATCTTGTCCACCCCCAAGGTCACCCGCACCAACAGGCCGCTCAAGCCCGGAAAGAAACTGAGGAAGGACTTGCAGCCCGGCTTCTCCTTCTCCGGGGCCGAGGAGTATGAGTTTCCGCCGCTGACGCTTCTCGCCGAGCCCAAGCGCGTCGGCAAGCCCGCCGAACTCTCGGACGAGGCGCTGGAGCAGAATGCCCGCATGCTGGAAGGCGTGCTCGATGATTTCGGCGTCAAGGGCCAGATTCTCAAGGTTCGGCCGGGGCCGGTCGTCACCTTGTACGAGCTCGAGCCCGCTCCAGGAATAAAGTCATCGCGCGTGATCAGCCTGGCGGACGACATTGCCCGCTCGATGAGCGCCATCTCGGCGCGCGTCGCCGTGGTGCAGGGCCGGAACGCCATCGGCATCGAACTACCCAACGTCAAGCGCGAGACCGTTTATCTGCGCGAGATGCTGGGCTCGGAGGCCTTCGAGAAGTCGAACCTCAACCTCGCCATCGCGCTCGGCAAGAACATCGGCGGCGAGCCGGTTTTCGCCGACCTGGCGCGGATGCCGCATCTCCTCATCGCCGGAACCACGGGCTCGGGCAAATCGGTCGGCATCAACACCATGATCCTGTCGCTGCTCTACCGGCTGCCGCCGGAGCGCTGCAAGCTCATCATGATCGACCCCAAGATGCTCGAGCTATCGGTCTATGAAGGAATTCCGCATCTCCTCGCGCCGGTGGTCACCGATCCGCGGAAGGCGGTGGTGGCGCTCAAGTGGGCGGTTCGCGAGATGGAGGAGCGATACCGCAAGATGTCCAAGGTCGGGGTGCGCAACATCGACGGCTATAACGCGCGCATGAAGCAGGCCATGGCCAAGGGCGAGCAGATTTCGCGCACGGTGCAGACCGGCTTCGACCCGGACACGGGCGAGCCCGTCTTCGAGAAGGAGAACATGGATCTGGTGCCGATGCCCTACATCGTCGTGATCATCGACGAAATGGCGGACCTGATGATGGTGGCGGGCAAGGACATCGAGGGCGCGGTGCAGCGCCTCGCGCAGATGGCGCGTGCCGCCGGCATCCACGTGGTGATGGCGACCCAGCGCCCTTCGGTCGACGTCATCACCGGCACGATCAAGGCCAATTTTCCCACGCGCGTCTCCTTCCAGGTCACCTCCAAGATCGACAGCCGCACGATTCTCGGTGAGCAGGGTGCCGAGCAGCTCCTCGGCCAGGGCGACATGCTCTACATGGCGGGAGGCGGCAGGATTTCGCGGCTTCACGCACCCTTCGTTGCGGACGACGAGGTCGAAAAGATCGTGAGCCATCTCAAGTCCCAGGGTGCGCCCGAATATGTCGAGGCCGTCACCGAGGAGCCGGAGGAGGGGGAGTATGGCGAACCTGGTGCCATGGGCGGTGACGCCGGGGGCTCCGGTGACGATCTCTACGACCAGGCCGTCGCGGTGGTGCTGCGTGACAAGAAGGTCTCAACCTCCTATGTGCAGCGCCGGCTGCAGATTGGCTACAACAAGGCGGCGAGCCTCATCGAGCGCATGGAAAAGGAGGGCCTGATCTCGCCTGCCAATGCCACCGGCAAGCGCGAGATCCTCGTGCCAGGAGACAGCGCGCGGGATTGAGCGCGAGGCCCCGGTGCCCTCTTGCCTCAAAATCGGCCCGTTCTTGCGGATAAAGCTCGCATGACATACAAGGCCGGGGCAATTTCCGCCCCGATTCCGGAAAGAACAGGATGACAAGCTTCACGCAGTTCTCGCGCCGTGCCTTCCTAGGAGCTGCCTTCGCAGCCCTTGCCGCCTTCGCGGTCTCGCCGGCCCGCGCCATGTCGCTTACGCCGGAGCAGCAAGCCGCGGTCAACGGCATCTCTGACTACCTCAACAGCTTCAAGACGCTGCAGGGGGAGTTCACGCAGATAAGCCCCAAGGGCAATCTTTCGCGCGGCGTCTTCTACATCTCGAAGCCCGGCAAGATGCGATTCGAGTATGCCCCGCCCAACCCGTTCCTGATCGTGTCGGATGGAACGTGGCTCACCGTCAAGAATGTCAAGAAAGAGAAGGGCGACCAGTTTCCGCTGTCGCAGACGCCGCTCCGTCTCGTACTCGCCAAGAAGGTGGACATTCTGAAGGACACCAAGGTGCTGGATTTCCAGAACCAGGATGGCATCCTGGCAGTGACGCTGGAAGACAAGGAGAATACGCTGGGCAGCGGTCAGCTGACGCTGGTCTTCGACCAGACGCGCAATGCCCTGCAGCAGTGGGTGGTGATCGACGGAAAGGGCCGCCGCACGACTGTGAGCCTCGAGAACGTGCAAGCCGGCGTTGACCCGGACCCGCAGCTCTTCGTCGTTAAGATCGAGCGCGAGCGTAACAAGAACAAGTAGCTGCGGTGCGGGCGGGCTCTTGCCATCCCCGCTGCGGCGGGGCTATGGCGTTGCCATGTCGCTCACTGTCGCCACCTGGAACATCAACTCCGTCCGCCTGCGGATCGGCCTCGTCACCAAGCTCCTCGAAAGCTGGCGGCCGGACGTTCTCTGCCTGCAGGAGACGAAATGCCCACAGGGGCAGTTTCCCTCAGGCCCCATCCGCGAGATGGGATACCAGCATATCGCCGAATTCGGGCAGAAGGGCTATCATGGCGTGGCTATCGTGTCGCGGCGGCCCTTCCTGGCGCAGTCGACGCGCCCCTTTTGCGGCAAGGAGGATTGCCGCCACATCTCGGTGACACTCGAAGGGCCAAGACCCGTCACCATCCACAATCTCTATGTTCCGGCGGGCGGGGACGAGCCGGATCCCGCGATCAACGACAAGTTCGCGCACAAGCTCCAGTTCATCGACGAGCTCGAGGACTGGTTCGGCAAGGATTGCGTGCCGCAAGGACATGAGGGCATCGTCGTGGGCGATCTCAACATAGCGCCGCTCGAGCACGACGTATGGTCGCACAAGGATCTGCTCAAGGTGGTGAGCCATACGCCGATCGAGACGGAAGGGCTGCTGCGGATCCAGAGAAAGGGCAACTGGGTCGATCTCATGCGCCAGCACGTGCCGGCAGAGAAGAAACTCTACACCTGGTGGAGCTATCGGGCACGCGACTGGGCATCGAGCGACCGGGGACGCCGGCTCGACCACATCTGGTCGACCCCGGGCCTGGCGCCGCAATGCAGGGAGATCGCAGTGCTGAAGGAGGCGCGCGGCTGGGCGCAGCCCTCCGACCACGTGCCGGTAATGGCGCGCTTCGCCCTATAGGCTCCGGAAGGACCGCGCCTGCTCGAAGCCGCGGCGCGCGAGGTCGAGATCGCTCACCGACAGATCGAGCTTCCGCGCCAGGGCGTTGAACACCGCCGCGCCGAAATCCGGGAATTCCTGGGCGACCCGCATGAACAGCGCACGTTCGATCCGTGCCGTGGACAAGGGTTCCGACGCCCGGGCGGTGAGCGAATAAGCCGTGTTGCCGATCATGGCGATCTCGCCCAGCAGTGCTCCCGGGCCTGCCGTGCCGATGCGGCCGGCAAGAGCGCTCGAGAGATCGACGTGCCCATTCAGGATCAGGTAGGCGGCGCTGCCGCGCTCTCCTTCCGTGATGAGGCGCTCACCGGTCTCGAAGGCCTGGCGCGCGGCGGAAAAGGCCAGAAGCTGCAGGTGAACAGGGTCGCACTCCGCGAAGATCGGAATGCTGCGAAAGGTTTCCACATCGGCGCGCACGCTCATCTCGCGCGCTCCAGCCTCGGCTCTGCGGCTTCCACTCTCATCTCACCCCATGGACCCCTGCTGCCTCCCTTTACATGAGAGAGGTGCATTGTCCAAGCTCAGGGCACGAGCTTGTAGCCGCCACCCTCGGTGACGAGAATTTCCGCATGGGACGGGTCGCGCTCGATCTTCTGGCGCAGCCGGTAGACATGGGTCTCGAGCGTATGGGTCGTCACCCCCGCATTGTAGCCCCAGACATCCTGGAGGAGCACGTCTCGGCTCACGATCTGCTCGCCTGAGCGGAGCAGGAACTTGATGATGGCGGTTTCCTTCTCGGTCAGGCGGATCTTGCGGTTGTCGTCCCGCACCAGCATCTTGGCGGAAGGCTTAAAGGTGTAGGGGCCGACCTTGAATACGGCGTCTTCGCTGTGCTCGTGCTGCCGCAGATGGGCGCGAATCCGCGCCAGGAGCACGGCAAAGCGGAAAGGCTTGGCGACATAGTCGTTGGCGCCCGAATCGAGACCCAGGATGGTGTCCGCCTCGGAGGTCTGGGCGGTGAGCATGATCACGGGGCCCTTGTAGCCGTTCCGCCTCATGATCTTGCAGGCTTCCCGGCCATCCATGTCTGGAAGGTTGACGTCCAAGATCACGAGGTCGGCATGGTCTGCCTTTGCGGCCTTGATGCCCGCGCCGGCGGTGCCAGCCTCGGCCACGAGGAACTCGTCGTGAAGCGAGAACTGCTCCTTCAGCGTTTCGCGCAGCAGGTCGTCGTCATCGACGATGAGGATCTTCTTCGTGGCGCTCATTGCAACCCCTGTTGCCGGAAGTCCTTGAAATCACTTGCCCACCCCTCTTGGGATGTTAGGCTGAGCCGTGCCCTTTTCAAGCCCCTGTAGCAACAAACGTTATCGTGACCAGACCCCTCAAGACCATCCGTGTCAAAACCCTGAATGCGCGGGCAACCCGCGGCCTGCTGATCGTGGGAGAACTCACTTTCCCATGCTCGCTTGGGCGTTCCGGTGCCAGTTACATCAAGCGGGAGGGCGATGGTGCCAGTCCCAAGGGATGCTGGCAGTTCCGCCGCCTGTTCTACCGCGCCGACCGCATCGCCCCGCCGCGCTCGGGCCTTAGACCACGGGCGCTTCGTTCCCATGACGGGTGGTGCGAAACGGTGGGCGACCGCAATTACAACAGGCTCGTCCGCATTCCCTATGCGACCTCCCACGAGACGATGCAGCGCGACGATCATCTCTACGACATCGTGGTGGAGCTCTCCCACAATGAACGCCCGCGCATCCAGGGGCATGGCAGTGCCGTGTTCTTCCACCTGCGGCAGCCGGATGGCGGACCCACAGCCGGATGCATCGCCGTGTCGCTCCGCGACATGCGCATCATTCTCCAGCACGTGGGGCCGAAGACCCGGATCGTGATCTAGCCGCGTGACCCGAAGATGGCGGAGCCCACCCGCACATGGGTGGCGCCCGCAGCGATGGCGTCGGGATAATCGCCGCTCATGCCCATCGAGAGCTGGGTGAGGCCGTTTCGCCTCGCGGTCTCTGCCAACAGGGCGAAATGCGGCTTCGGGTCCTCCTCGAGCGGGGGAATGCACATGAGACCGGAGATCTCGAGGCCGAAGGTCTCGCGGCATTCCTTGAGAAAGGCATCGGCCTGATCGGGGTCGATTCCCGCCTTCTGCGGCTCACGCCCGGTATTCACCTGCACGAAGAGCTTCAGCGGCTTGGCCTGCCTTCGCATCTCCCTGGCAACTGCCTCGGCGATCTTCGGACGGTCGATGGTGTGGATGGCATCGAAGAGCTGCACCGCCTCCGCCGCCTTGTTTGACTGCAGGGGACCGATCAGGTGCAGCTCGATGTCGGGCCAGCGCATCCTGAGGGACGGCCACTTCGCCTTGGCTTCCTGGACGCGGTTCTCCCCGAACACGCGTTGCCCCGCCTCGATGACGGGAACGATCTCGGGGGCCTCGAAGGTCTTGGAGACGGCGATGAGCGTTACCGCCTCCGGACCGCGGCCACCGGCACGCGCGGCTTGCACGACACCGTTCAAGACCCGTTTCAGACCCTCGTGCACCATGCGCTAAGCTCCTGCAATCCGGCGGATTTAGGCCAAGCTTGCAGGCCATTTCAAGGACTGGTACCAGCAACGGCCAGAAAGCCCGCTTTCCACAGGATCAGCCGCCTTGAGCACCGAACGTTACAACCCGCGCGAAGCCGAGCCGCGCTGGCAGAAGCACTGGACCGAGTACAAGAGCTTCGAGGCCAAGGAAGATCCCTCGCGCCCGAAGTACTACGTGCTCGAAATGTTCCCCTATCCTTCGGGCCGCATCCACATGGGTCACGTGCGCAACTACACGATGGGCGACGTGATTGCGCGGTTTCGCCGGGCGCTCGGCTACAACGTGCTTCATCCCATGGGCTGGGACGCCTTCGGCATGCCCGCCGAGAACGCGGCCATCGACCGGGGCGTCCATCCCAAGTCCTGGACCTATGAGAACATCGCGACGATGAAGCGGCAGCTCCAGTCCATGGGCCTGGCGCTCGACTGGAGCCGCGAGATCGCCACCTGCGATCCCTCCTACTATCGCCACGAGCAGGCGATGTTCATCGACTTCATGAAAGCGGGCCTCGTCGAGCGCAAGGTTTCGATGGTGAACTGGGACCCGGTCGACCACACGGTGCTTGCCAACGAGCAGGTGATCGACGGACGCGGCTGGCGCTCGGGCGCTCTCGTCGAGAAGCGCGAGCTCGCCCAATGGTTCCTGAAGATCACAGCCTATTCGGACGAGCTTCTCTCGGCTCTGGACGGCCTGGACAAGTGGCCGGAAAAAGTGCGGCTGATGCAGAAGAACTGGATCGGCCGCTCGGAAGGCATGCGCTTTTCCTTCGCGCTAGAGGATGAAGCCGGCAAGCTTCTGAACGAGCGGCTCACCGTCTACACGACGCGGCACGACACGATCTTCGGCGCAAGCTTCTGCGCCATCTCGGCCGACCATGACCTCGCGAGGCGGCTCTCCGGCAGCGACCAGGGGCTTGCCGCCTTCCGCCGCGAGGTGGCAGCGCTCGGCACCTCGGAGGAGACGATCGAGCGGGCCGAGAAGAAGGGCCACGCGCTCGGCCTCTATGCGCGCCATCCCTTCCGCGAGGGTGTCAGGCTTCCCGTCTATGCCGCCAATTTCGTGCTGATGGGCTATGGCGAGGGTGCGATCTTCGGCTGCCCCGCCCATGACCAGCGCGACCTCGATTTCGCCCGCAAGTACGGGCTTCCCGTCATTCCCGTGGTGGCGCCCAAGGGCACGGATGCCGCGCAGTTCGAGATCGGCAGCGAGGCCTATCTCGAGAAGGAAGGCGACAATACGATCCTCATCAATTCCGATTTTCTCGACGGGCTCAGCGTGCCCGAGGCCAAGGAGGAAATCGCTTCCCGCATGGAGAAGATGGGAATCGGCGAGCGCAAGGTGAACTTCCGCCTGCGCGACTGGGGCGTCTCCCGGCAGCGCTACTGGGGTTGCCCGATCCCGGTGATCCACTGCGCGGCATGCGGCATCGTGCCGGTGCCCAAGGAGCAACTTCCCGTCACCCTTCCGGAGGACGTCAGCTTCGACAAGCCAGGCAATCCGCTGGAGCATCACCCGGCTTGGAAGCATGTCGATTGTCCCTCCTGCGGCAAGCCTGCCCGCCGCGAGACCGACACCTTCGACACCTTCATCGATTCGTCCTGGTATTACGCCCGCTTCTGTTCGCCCCGCGCCGATGAGCCGGTGGACAGGCATGCAGCGAATTACTGGATGGGGGTCGATCAGTACATCGGCGGCGTCGAACACGCGATCCTGCATCTTCTCTATTCCCGCTTCTTCGCCAGGGCGATGGCGGCGACAGGGCATCTCGACATCAAGGAGCCCTTCGAAAGCCTGTTCACGCAGGGCATGGTGATCCACGAGACCTTCCGTACACGGAGCGGCGAATGGGTGCTCCCGGCCGAGGCGGTGCAGAAGGACGGCAAGTGGGTGCACGCCAGCACCGGTGAGCCGCTCGAAGTGGGTGGCGTCGAGAAGATGTCGAAGTCGAAGAAGAACGTCGTCGATCCGGACGACATCATCGCCCGCTTCGGTGCCGACACGGCGCGCTGGTTCATGCTGTCCGACACGCCGCCCGAGCGTGACATCGAGTGGACGGAAGCCGGGGCCGAAGGAGCCTGGCGTTTCACGCAGCGCATTTGGCGTCTGGTCAACGATGCGCAGGCCCAGCAGGGCGGCAGCGACACCGGAGCCTCGCTCGAACTCCGCCGCGCCGCCCACAAGGCTCTCCTCGCCGTCACGGAGGACCTTTCCGCCCTGCGCTTCAACCGGGCGATCGCCAGGATCTACGAACTCGCCAATGCGCTGGGCGCCGCACTTTCCGGCGGGAAGGCAGAGGCCGCCGCGGTCAAGGAGGCCGCCGAATTCCTGGTGCTGATGTCGGCCCCCATGATGCCGCATCTCGCCGAGGAGTGCTGGCAGGCCATGAAAAAGCCGGGCTTCGTGGTGGACACGCCCTGGCCGAAGGTGGATCCGGCCCTCGTCGCCGATGACCAGGTGACGATCGCCGTCCAGGTCAACGGCAAGCGGCGCGACGAGGTGACGATCGCCAAGGACCTCGATGCCAAGCAGGTGGAGGACCTGGTGCTCAAACTCGACTCGGTGGCGAGGGCGCTCGAGGGGCGGCCGGTGAAGAAAGTGATTGTGGTGCCCGGCCGTATCGCCAATATTGTCGGCTGATGCGCAAGGCACCTGCCATCCTGCTCCTTGCCGCCGCGGTGGCACTCGCCGGCTGCGGCTACAGGCCGCTCTACGGTTCCTCCTCGGAGAGCGCCGGGGTTGCCGCAACGCTCTCCGCGGTTGCAATCCCGGAGGCGGAAGATCGCGTCGGGCAGCTCATCCGCAACGATCTCATCTCCTCCATGCGGGCGGGCAAGGGCGAGGAGAAATACACGCTTCTCCTCAAGCCCGTGGTGAAGAAGAACGGCGTCATCGAGAAGTCGCAGCCGAGCGTCACGCGCGATGCCATCACCCTGTCGGTCAGCTATGAGCTCGTCGAGCGTTCGAGCGGCAACGTCGTCCACCAGGGCAAGACGTTTTCCCAGGCGAGCTATGACGTGATCCGCCAGCCCTTCGCCGATCTCCAGGCTGAGACGGACGCCACCGAGCGCGCCGTGCACGTGGTGAGCGCCGACATTCGCACGCGGCTTGCCGCCTATTTCGCGTCCAAGCCCGCAACGCCATGACGGCGGTCAGGCCGGCCGGGCTCGACGCGTTCCTCCGCAAGCCGGATTCAGCGGTCGGGGCGGTGCTCATCTATGGCGAGGAGCCGGACGCGGTGCGCGAACTTGCCCGCCGGGTGGTGAAGAAGGTCGCTGGCGCTCTCGACGATCCCTTCACGGTCGTGACGCTGCAGGAGCAGGATCTCGCCTCGGACCCCGCCCGCCTCGCCGACGAGGTGCAGTCGATGTCGATGCTCGGGGGCAGCCGCGCGGTATGGGTGAAGGGGGCGGGCGAATCATTCCTGAAGGCGGCGCTGCCGGTTCTCGAGGGCAAGGCCAGCGGCAATCTCGTGGTGGCGGAGGCGGGCTCACTCGCCAAATCCTCCCCGCTGCGCACCACGTTCGAAAAGAGCCCGCGCGCCCTCATCGTGCCGCTTTACGAGGCGGAAGGCGGCGAAATCGCGGGAATGGCGGAGCAGATCCTGGCCGCCGACAATCTGCGCATCGGTCATGAGGCGCTCGCCCGCTTCCTGGAACTTGCCGGCACCTCGCGCGGGCTGGTGCGCCGCGAAGCCGAGAAGCTTTCGCTCTATTGCCTGGGCCACGAGCGCGTCAGCCTCGAAGACGTCGAGGCGGTCTGCGGCAACGAGACGGGCGCCACGCCGGACGAACTCGCCGATAGTGTCTTCGGGGGAGAAGTAGAGGTCGCGGACAGGCTGTTCCACGATCTCGTGCTGGGCGGCGCCGATGCCGGACGGCTCCTCGGCATTGTGCACCAGCATGCCCTCCGGCTGCAGGATTTCCGGCTGGCCGTCGATCGCGGCGCTTCGGCAGAGCAGGTGCTGAAACAGGCGCGGCCTCCTGTCTTCTTCAAGCGGCAGCGAATGGTCCAGGCGCAGCTCCGCGTCTGGAGTCTCTCCGATCTGGTCACGGCTGGCAGCACGCTTTCGGCGAATGTGCTGGCGGCGCGCCAGAACGGAGCGCTGGCGGAGGCCGTCGCCGGGCGCTGCCTCCTGTCGCTCGCCCGGAAGGGCCTGGCGCTTCGGCTCGACCGCTGAATCACGGGCGCACGCCGGATCAGGCTCCGCGCAAGCAAGCCCGGGCAAGCTCCACCCAAAGGCTCGCGCAACATTCATGGCCGGACGGTTCTCAGATGTGCTCACCTATGCGCTCTCCGTGGCGCTGGCGCTGGGCGTTGCCGCCTTCGCCGCCTACAAGGTGGACAAGCTGAGCCGCATGGAGAACCCGCCCGCCAACATGGGCCTCAACTTCCCGCCCCTCAAGCGACGCGTGATCATGGAGGAGGCTGGCGATGCCGATCCGCTGATCACCCGCTCCACCGGGCTGGCATTGGAGCAGGGAGCGCCGGCCCGCGCCTACCGCATTGCCCGATCCTTCGATCTTCTGGCGGTGGTGGAGGGAGTTGCCCTGGTCGCCGTCGAAAGCTCCCACAGCAGGAACATCGTGCCGGTGAAGACCGGGGAATTCCTGCCCGGAGGGTTCAGGGTGGACGAGATCGCCCGCCGCAATGGCCGCTGGGTGCTGAAGGCCGGCTCCCTCACCCTCGAGGCGAGACCGGCACCCGCTCAGTAGAGGCCGCGAAGAAGCCGTTCGATGTAGCCCCGCTCGAGCGGCGAGAGTCCCGTCTCACCGGCTCGCTGGCGCAGCATTTCGAGAATTTCGCGGGCCCGCTGGATGGCGAGTTCGGAGGGCAGCATGTCGCGGTCGGGGCCGGTGTCCTCGCCGCGGTTGGGCATGGGGCGGCCGAGCGGGTCGCGGTCGTCGCCCCGGGCCTCGCCGGTGCTTCCGGGCTGGTTCTGCTGGCCCTGACCCTGCTGCTGCATCTGCTGCATCATCTGGCGTGCCAGGCCCTGGGCGCCCTCCCGCAGCTTGGCCAGCGCTTCGCCCTGGTTGCCGAGCGCCTGGTCGCGGTCGCCATCGCGCAGCGAGCCTTCGGCACCCTGCATGCTCTTGCCCGCCTCGCCGAAGGCGCGCGGCGCCTGCATGCCGTTCCGCCCCAGCTGCTCCATGAGCTCCTGCAGCATCTGGCCAAGGCCCTGCTGGCGGTCGCCGAGGCCGCCCATGCCCTGCTGCCCCTGCTGTCCTTGCTCGCCGCCGGGCTGCTGCTCTTCGCCCATGCCGTCCTGCGGCATGCGCTGTGTGTCGTCCATCAGCTTCTGCTGTCCGCGCATCAGCTCCGAGAGCTTGTCCATCATCTCGCTCATCGGGCCCTGCTGCATCTGTCCCTGCTGCGGCATGCCGGGCTGCAGGTTGCGCAGGATGTTCTCGAGCTCCGAGAGGAGCTGCTCGGCCGCCTCGTTGGCACCGCTCTGCGCCAGCTTCTCGATCATGTCGAGCATCTTCTGCAGGTCCTGCGGAGTCACCATGCGTCCCTGCTGCGGCATCTGCTGGGCGGGGTTCTGCTGGCCCTGCGCCATGCGCTTCTGCATGTCCTCCATGAGAGACTGCATGTAGCGGTCGAGCGCCTCGCGGAGTTTCTGCGTCAGCTCGGCGATGCGCTCGGGCGGCGCCCCCTCGCGCAGCGCCCGCTCGAGTTCCTTCCGCAACGCCTCGAGTTCCGCCTTGGCGTCTGAGAGCATGCCGTCCTCGACGTTGACGGCGATCTCCCACAGCATGCGGATGACGCTGTCGATGCCCTGCCGGTCCTCGGCCGTTCGCAGACGCGAGAGAGCCGCGGCGATGGCGATGTGGGTGCCGCTCCGCTCGATCAGCCCCTCGGGATAGGTGAGGATCGCGTCCAGCAACTCGGCGACACCGTTGGAATCGTCCGGCGATAGGATCAGGCTGCGGCGCTGCTCGATCAGGGCGCGCGCGAGCGGCCTCGTGAACTGGCGCTCCGGCAGCCGGAACACACGCTTGGCGCTCTCCGTGGAATTGCCCGCGGCGTCGCTCGCGGTGAGCGTCATCTCCACCATGAAGCCCGCCCAAGGATGTTCCGCCACATCGGCCTTGGACTGTCCAGCCTCCTCCTTCGGTGAAGCCTTGCGCAGGCTCACGGGGAGCTTCGGCGGCTCGAACTCGAAGATGCCGGCATCGGAAAAGCCCACACCCTCGTCCTGCTCGTCGGCGAGATAGATGTCGGCGGTGATACCGGCGACGCCGTAATCGTCGGAGGCCTTCCATTTGGCGCTCAGCATGCCGGAGGAATCGCCGATGGGATCCTCTGTGATCTCGACAGCGGGCGGCGCGTCGGGAATGAGCGACACGTGCCAGCTGGCGAGTTCGCTGCCGTGATCCGTGATCCTGACGAGGGCCGGCCGCGCCATCTCGACCTCGGCCTGGAACACGCCCTTCTCGCTCTTCACCTTGGGCGAGAAGCCGCTGACCTCGGGTGCGGAGGCAACGCCCTCGCCGGGCGCGTGGAACGCGTGGAAGGTGAGCTTCGGGTCCTTCGCCCCGGAGATGCGGATCGACAGCACCGATCTTTCGGGAACGTTCAGTTCCGGCTCGCGCCTCAGCCGCTCGGCCATGGCGGGGCTCGTCAGCAGCACGGGCGGCCTTCCGGTATAGGCCGGGGGTTTCAGCCAGGCATCGAGGCTCAATGCCGGTGCCGCCGGCGGAGCGGCGAAGGACAGGCTGTCGGCGAGGTTGCTGCGCGTATCTCCCGGTCCGAGCAGGAGTGCAGCGACAAGCGCCAGGCCGACGGGCAGGCGAAGGGCCCTGGGGTCGATGTCGCGCCAGGAGGATTCTGGAAGGCCCGCCTTCAGTTCGGCCATGCCGCGCAGCTGTCGCAGCCTGTGCTCCTCCCAGATCGCCTGCTGAAGCGGGTCGGAGGATTCATCCGCAAGCCGGTCGTCGCGGCCGGAGACCGGGCGGTGCGGGAGCCCCGACTTCGCCTCGACCCGGCGCATGGCCTCGTGGCGCGTGGGCCATCCGACCCGGACGAGGCCCCTCAGCGACCAGAGAAGGGAGAGGGCGAATAGTCCCACCAGTACCATGCGCGGCCAGTAAGGCACGAGCGGCAGGATGCCGCCGACCACGAGCACCGCGGCGACGCCGAGGATGACGAGCGGCCAGTGCAGCGCCGCCCATGTCCTTTCGAAGCCCAGCGCGAGGCGGCCCGCAGCGATCTTGCGCGCGATGCGCGCCTCTTCGGCGGCAGGGGGCTTCACGGTCTCGGTCTGGTCATCGGCGATCGGCATGCTCTTGGCATGCTAACACAAATGCGGGCCAAATTGTGCCGGAGGCCCGATCACTTTCCCGAAATCCGCCCCCCGCCCGTCAGGCCTTCGCCTTTTCCTGCCAGGAGGCCACGCGGTCCATGCCGATCAGTTCCTCATAGCTCTGGCGCGGTCGCACCAGCGCCCACTTGCCATCCTTCACCAGGACCTCGGCTGCAAGCGGCCGGGTGTTGTAGTTCGAGCCCTGCACCGCGCCATAGGCGCCGGCGGTCATGGTGGCGATCAGGTCGCCCTGCTGCAGGCGCGGAAGCCGCCGCCCCTTGGCGAGGTAATCCCCCGACTCGCAGACCGGGCCCACCACGTCTGCGAGCATGGTTTCGGGGGAGGAAGGCTCAGCCACGGGGATGATCTCGTGGTAGGCGTCATAGAGCGTAGGGCGGATCAGGTCGTTCATCGCCGCGTCCTGGATCACGAAATGCTTCTCCTCGCCGTCCTTCACGTAGATCACGCGGGAGACGAGGATGCCGGCGTTGCCGACGATCATGCGGCCGGGCTCCAGCACATATTTGAGGTTGAGGTGCCCCAGCGTGCGCCTGACCATGGCGGCATATTCATCCGGATGCGGCGGCACGTCGTTGGTGCCGCGGTAGGGAACGCCCAAGCCCCCGCCAAGGTCGAGGTGGCGAATGTTGTGGCCGTCGGCCCTCAACTCCCCGGTCAGCTCGGCCATCAGCCGGAAGGCCTTCTCGAAGGGCTCGAGCTCGGTGATCTGGCTCCCGATGTGCATGTCGATGCCGGTGACGTCGATGCCGGGAAGCGCCGCCGCTCGCGCATAGACCTCGCGCGCGCGCTTGTAGGAGATGCCGAACTTGTCCTCCGCCTTGCCCGTCGAGATCTTGTGGTGGGTCCTTGCGTCGACGTCCGGGTTGACGCGGATCGACACGGCGGCCCGCTGCCCCACCCGGCGCGCGACGCTCGAGAGGAGTTCGAGCTCGGGCTCGGATTCGACGTTGAAGCAGGCGATGCCCTCGCGCAGCGCCAGCGCCATCTCGCGCGCCGTCTTGCCGACACCCGAGAACACGATCTTGCGGGCGGGAACGCCGGCGGCGAGCGCCCGGCGGAGCTCGCCTTCCGAGACCACGTCCATGCCGGCGCCCATTTCCGCCATGGTGCGGATGACGGCCTGGTTGGAATTGGCCTTCATGGCATAGCAGACCAGGTGATCGGTGCCGGCGAAGGCCTCCTGCATCACCTTGTAGTGCCGCTCCAGCGTGGCGCTGGAATAGCAGTAGAAGGGCGTGCCGATCTCGTCGGCGAGGCTCGCGATGCTCACGTCCTCGGCGTGCAGCACGCCGTCGCGATAGGAAAAGTGATGCATCTGCTTACTGCGCCTGCTCGGTCGAGGGCGGCGGCTCGGGATCGCCTTTGACGCCGCAGGCGGCGAGGCTCACCGAAAGTGCTGCGAGAAGGAGAATGATCTTCATCGGGCGTTTCCTTTCAGCTCCGGAGCAGCTTCAGCCAGCGCTTCGCCTCGCGCCGCACATTGTTTGGGGCCGTGCCGCCGAAGCTCCCGCGCGAGGCGACGCTGCTTTCGACGGTCAGGACCTTGTAGACGTCCTTGCTGATGCGCGGCTCTATCTCCTGCATGAGGGCGAGCGGCAGTTCGGGGAGGTCCACACCCTCCCTTTCGGCAATCGCCACGAGGCTTCCCGTCACGTGGTGGGCCTCTCTGAACGGCATCTTCAGTGTACGGACGAGCCAGTCGGCGAGGTCGGTCGCGGTCGAGAATCCGGCGGCGGCCGCCTTGCGCATTTCTTCCGGGTTCGGAACCATGTCCCGCACCATGCCTGCGGTGGCGGCGATCGCCAGCGACATGTTGTCGAAGGCGTCGAAGGCGGGCTCCTTGTCTTCCTGCATGTCCTTGGAATAGGTGAGCGGCAGGCCCTTCATGACCGTGAGGAGCGAGACGAGAGCGCCGATGATGCGGCCGGGCTTGGCGCGCACCAGTTCTGCGGCATCGGGGTTGCGCTTCTGCGGCATGATCGAGGAGCCGGTGGTGAACTTGTCCGAGAGCTTCACGAAGCGGAACTGGCTCGTCGACCAGATGACGATCTCCTCGGCGAGCCGCGAGAGATGGATGGCGCAGATGGCGCAGGCGGAAAGTGTTTCGAGAACGAAGTCGCGGTCGGCCACCGTGTCGAGCGAGTTCTTCGTCGGGCGGTCGAAGCCCAGTGTCTCCGCCGTCATGTGGCGGTCGATGGGGAAGCTGGTGCCGGCGAGGGCGGCCGCACCGAGCGGGTTCTCGTTCATGCGGTGGCGGGCATCGGCAAGGCGCGAGCGGTCGCGCGCCAGCATCTCGACATAGGCCAGCATGTGGTGGCCGAAGGTCACGGGCTGGGCGACCTGGAGATGGGTGAAGCCCGGCATGACGGTTGCCGCATGCGCCTCAGCCGTTTCGGCAAGCGCCAGCTGCAGGTCCTTCAGCTGGGCGTCGAGGTGGTCAACCGTGTCACGCACGTAGAGTCTGAAATCCAGCGCCACCTGGTCGTTGCGGGAGCGCGCGGTGTGAAGCCTTCCGGCGGCCGGGCCGATCAGCTCCTTCAAGCGGGATTCGACGTTCAGGTGGATGTCCTCGAGCGCTCGCGAGAAGGTGAACGTGCCCGCCTCGATCTCGGCTTGCACCTGGTCCAGCCCTTTCCTAATTTCCGCCGCATCGGCCTTCGTGATGATCCCCTGCTTCGCCAGCATGGCGGCGTGCGCCTTCGAGCCCGCGATGTCCTGGCGGAACAGGCGCCTGTCGAAGCCGATCGAGGCGTTGATCTCTTCCATGATCGCGTCCGGTCCCGACTGAAACCGCCCGCCCCACATCTTGTTCGTCATCGAAATTCCTTCATCCGGCCCGAGAAACCTTGCGCATGAACACTGAAAAGAAGAAGAAACCCGGCCCCCTGCTGCAGATCGCCGCGGGTCTCGTCGTTCTCGCAGCGATCACGGGCTATTACTTGTTCGAGGCCACCACGCGCAAGGGCGGACCTGCGGAAGAGCCGCCGGAGCCGGCGGCTGCGGCCCCGGCCGCTCCGGCAGCCGGTGCCGGCGTCTCCCGCGAACTCGCCACCGGCACGCTCGCTGCCTTCCTGGTGCGCCCGGATCGGAAAGCCCTGCCGGACGTGGCCTTCGCCGACGGCTCGGGCACCGCCGTGAAGCTCAGCAACTGGAAGGGCAGGGTGGTGCTCATCAACCTCTGGGCCACATGGTGCGCGCCATGCCGGAAGGAGATGCCGGATCTCGCCCGGCTGCAGCAGGAGCTGGGCTCGGATCAGTTCGAGGTGGTGGCGATCAGCGTCGACCGGAAGGGGGCGGAAGCGTCCTCCGCCTTCCTCAGGGAGACGGGAGCCGAGAACCTGAAGCTCTATGTGGAGCCGACCACGAGGATCGTGAGCGAGCTGCAGTCGGCGGGCCTTCCCGCCACGATCCTGGTGGATCGCCGGGGCCGGGAGATCGGCCGGCTGCTCGGCCCCGCGAACTGGGCCGCCCCCGAGGCCTTCGCCCTCGTCAAAGCCGCGATCGCCGAGACCGACTGATCAGCGCGTGGGAACGGGCTTCTCGCCGCGGTAGTCGTAGAAGCCGCGGTTGGTCTTGCGGCCGAGCCAGCCCGCCTCGACGTATTTCACCAGCAGCGGGCAGGGCCGGTACTTCGAGTCCGCCAGGCCGTCATAGAGCACCTGCATCACCGAGAGGCAGGTGTCGAGACCGATGAAATCGGCAAGCTCGAGAGGTCCCATGGGGTGCCGGGCGCCAAGCCTCATCGCGGTGTCGATCGCCTCCACGCCGCCCACGCCCTCATAGAGCGTGTAGATCGCCTCATTGATCATCGGCAGCAGGATGCGGTTCACGATGAAGGCTGGAAAATCCTCCGAGACCGCTATGGTCTTCTTGAGGGACGCGGCGAATTCCTTGGCGACCGCGAAGGTCTGCTCCTCGGTGGCGATACCGCGGATCAGCTCCACCAGCTCCATCACCGGCACCGGGTTCATGAAGTGGATGCCCATGAACTTCTCGGGCCTGTCGGTGGCCGCCGCGAGGCGGGTGATCGAGATCGACGATGTGTTGGAACCGACCAGGCATTCCGGCTTCAGATGCGGGCAGAGCGCCTGGTAGATCTTGCGCTTCACCTGCTCGTCCTCGGTGGCGCTCTCGATGACCAGGTCATAGTCGGCGAAGCCTTCGTAGGTGGGCACCGCCCGGATGCGCGAGAGGGCGGCATCGCGGTCTTCCTCGCTCAGCTTGCCCGATCGCACCTGGCGCGCGAGGTTGCCGTTGATGGTGGCGAGCCCGGCCTCGATCCGTTCCTTGCTGATGTCGAAGAGCCCGACGTCATAACCAGCCACGGCGCAGACATGCGCGATGCCATTTCCCATCTGACCAACGCCGATGACGCCGACTTTCCTGATCTGCATGTGAATAGAGTGCCTTCGAAAAACTGCCGGAGCCTATATCGGGCATGTGGCCGGAGCAAGAGCGTTTCGCACATGCAGCAATAGCACTTTGGGCGGGGGATCGCGGCCACGCTGAGCGATGAGTGGCAGAATGAGCGTTTTTGCTCAGCAATTGAGTGAGGTGAAGAGCTTGCTTTCTGCAATGAAAAAGGGCGGCCGCAGCCGCCCTTTCATTCACCCATGGCGAGGTATCATTTGCCGAGCTTGCCGAGTTCCGCATCGAACTCCGGCACGGCGGTGAAGAGATCGGCAACGAGGCCGTAATCGGCCACCTGGAAGATCGGCGCCTCCTCGTCCTTGTTGATGGCAACGATGATCTTCGAGTCCTTCATGCCGGCGAGGTGCTGGATGGCGCCCGAGATGCCCACCGCGATGTAGAGGTCGGGGGCCACCACCTTTCCGGTCTGCCCGACCTGATAGTCATTCGGCACATAGCCCGCATCGACGGCGGCGCGCGAGGCGCCGACGGCGGCGTTGAGCTTGGAGGCCACCGATTCCAGCAGCTTGAAGTTCTCGCCGTTCTGCATGCCGCGGCCGCCCGAGACGACGATCCTTGCCGAGGTGAGCTCCGGACGGTCGGACTTGGAGAGGTTCTCGCCCTGGTAGGAGGAGAGGCCGGGGTCGGAGGGCGCATCGAGCTTGGCGACCTCCGCCGAGCCACCCTCGCCTGTGGCGGCGAAGGAGGCGGTGCGCACGGTGACGACCTTCTTGGGGTCGGTCGACTGCACGGTCTGGACGGCGTTGCCCGCATAGATGAGCCGCACGAAGGTGTCGGGCGACTTCACCTCCGAGATGTCGGAGATCTGCATCACGTCGAGAAGGGCGGCGACGCGCGGCATGAAGTTCTTGCCGTTGCCGGTGGCGGGCGCCACCAGGTGATCGTAGGCGGGCGCCAGCGCGACGATCAGCGCCGCCATCGGCTCGGCCAGCGGGCGCTCGAGCGAGGCGCTCTCGACGTGCAGCACCTTCCTGACGCCGGCGAGCTTCGCGGCCTGGGCGGCGGCGCCGGCGGCATTGTTGCCGGCCACCAGCACATGCACCTCGCCGCCCATCTGGGCTGCGGCGGTCAGCGCCTTGTGGGTGGCGTCCTTGAGCGAGGCATTGTCATGTTCGGCAATGAGGAGGACAGCCATGGTCAGATTGCTCCAGCTTCCTTGAGTTTGGCGACGAGTTCGGCGGGCGAGCCAACCTTGATGCCGGCCTGGCGCTTCGGCGGCTCCTCGGTCTTCACGACCTTCAGGCGGGGCGCCGTGTCGACGCCGTAATCGGCGGGGGTCTTCTCGTCCAGCGGCTTCTTCTTCGCCTTCATGATGTTGGGCAGGGAGGCATAGCGCGGCTGGTTGAGGCGGAGGTCGGTGGTGACGACCGCGGGCAGCTTCACCTTCAGCATCTGCAGGCCGCCATCGATCTCGCGGGTGATCTGGGCTTCGCCTGCGCCCGGCTCGAGCTTCGAGGTGAAGGTCGCCTGCGGCCAGCCCAGGAGGGCGGCGAGCATCTGGCCCGTCTGGTTGCAGTCGTCGTCGATCGCCTGCTTGCCCAGGATGACGATCTCGGGCTTTTCCGACTCGACCACGCCCTTCAGGACCTTGGCCACGGCGAGCGGCTCCACCAGATCGTCTGTCTTGACCAGGATGGCCCGGTCGGCGCCCATGGCGAGTGCGGTGCGCAGCGTCTCCTGGGCCTGGGCCGGCCCGATCGACACGGCCACCACTTCGGTCGCCTTGCCGGATTCCTTGAGGCGGACGGCCTCCTCGACGCCGATCTCGTCGAACGGGTTCATCGACATCTTCACATTGGCCAGTTCGACACCCGAACCGTCGGCCTTCACGCGGATCTTGACGTTGTAGTCGACGACCCGCTTCACAGCGACCAGAACTTTCATCGTTTCCTCGATATGGCAGTGCAAAAAAGTGGCCGGACCCTAGTGAGGGGAACCCCTCAAGTCAATTCCGGCAACGCCGCTTGATGGCCGAATGCGACGTTTCATTCAGGCGGGGGCGAAGACGTCACGCCTCGAGGCGCATCCAGAGGCGGCGGCGGACGGCATAGGTAATGGCCGCTCCGGCGATGAATCCCCCCACATGGGCGCCCCAGGCGATGCCGGTCTCGGAATTGCGTTCCAGCCACCAGGAAAAGACCTGGAGGCCGAACCAGCCGCCCAGCACCCACAGCGCCCCGATCCTGAGGGGAAGGCGCAGGAACAGCAAGATCCAAACCCGGGCCCTGGGAAACAGCACGATGTAGGAGCCCAGAATGCCGGAAACGGCACCCGAGGCCCCCACCAGCGGCGCTCCCGAATAGGGCATGGTCAGCACATGGGCGAGTGCCGCCAGCACGCCGCAGGTGAGGTAGAGCAGGGCGAAGGCCACATGCCCGTAGGCGTCCTCGATGTTGTCGGCGAAGACCCAGAGGAACAGCATGTTCGAGATCAGGTGCCACCAGCCGCCATGAAGGAACTGGTAGGTGATGAGGGTGAAGGGCTCCGGCACCGGCTCATAAGAATAGACCGGCGGGGACAGGCCGGTGATCTCGCCGGGAACGACCCCCCAACCCGTTGCGATGAGGGCGAGCACCTGTTCGGAGGCGTAGGCGCCGGTCGCCAGGTACATCACGACGTTGAGTGCGATGATGGTGAGGGTGACGGCCTGGAAGCGGATGACCTTCAGCGGGGTGGAATCGTGAAGGGGAACGAACATCCCGCCCTATCCCTGTCGCGTCTTTCCCGGCACCCAGAGCACGTCGCCCGCGGATCTGGCATTGGACCAGCGGCTGGCCACGAAAAAGAAATCCGAGAGGCGGTTGATGTAGGCGATCGCACCCTCGCTCACATGTTCGCCCTCGTGCGAGGCGAGCTCGACGATGAGGCGCTCCGCCCTTCGGCACACGGTCCTCGCCAGGTGGAGATGGGCCGCCGCCGGGTGGCCGCCCGGCAGCACGAAGGAGCGCAGCGGCGAGAGCTCGGCGTTGAGTTCGTCGATCTCGGCCTCGATCCGCTCGAACTGCTTGGGCAGGATGCGCAGCGGCTCGTAGCCCAGGTCCTTGCCGGTGTCAGGCACGCAGAGGTCGGCGCCCAGGTCGAAAAGCTCGTTCTGGATGCGCGCCAGCATCTGGTCGAGCTTCCGCATGTCGTCCGTCGCCGTGTGAAGGCGCACGATGCCGAGCGTGGCGTTGGTCTCGTCCACCGTGCCATAGGCCTGGATGCGGAGATGCGCCTTGGAGACGCGCTCGCCGGAACCGAGCGCCGTTTCCCCGGCATCGCCAGTTCGGGTGTAGATGCGGTTGAGAACGACCATGCGCCCTGCCTAACGTGCCTTGCCTGCGAATTCTACTCGTTTCTGAGGTAGGGCGCGGGCCGTGCCGAAAGGGCTCGCCAGGTGACGGTGAGCCCCGCCGCCACTGTCACCGCCATGGCGATCAGCGCGGTCAGCGCCGCCGTGGCGAAGGAGAAGCTCCACGGCATCTCGAGGATGAAGCGCGCGAGGAACCAGGAGGCGGCGGAGCCGACGGCAAGCCCGAAGCCTGCGGCGGCAAGGCCCAGCCCGGCATATTCGATGACGAAGGCGCCAATCAGCTGGCGTTTCGCTGCGCCATAGGTCTTCAGCACCACCGCCTCGTAGAGCCTCTCGGAGAGGCCGGCAGCGAGGGCTCCCGCCAGCACCAGCACGCCGGTGAGCAGGGTCAGCGCGTTGGCGCCGCGGATCGCCGCAAGCATCTGCGAGAGGAGGCCGCTCACCATGTCGATCGCGTCCTTGACGCGCACGGCGGTGACGGATGGATAGGCACGCGCCATGGCGTTGAGGAGCCGGGCCTCGTCGCCGCCGTTCATCTCGACGGTCACGATGTGGCTGTGGGGCGCACCCTTCAGCGTGCTCGGCGTGAACACCATGACGAAGTTGATGCCCAGGCTCCGCCAGTTGACGCTCCGCAGATTGGCCACCTTCGCCGTGATTTCGCGGCCCAGCACATTGATGGTGATCTCGTCGCCGATCCCGACGCCGATTCCCTCGGCGATCTCGTCCACCATGGAAACGAGTGGCGGGCCATTGTAATCTGCTGGCCACCAGTCGCCCGCGACGAGCTTGGAGCCCTCGGGCAGCGTCTCGGAATAGGTGAGGCCGCGGTCGCCGCGCAGTGCCCAGTTCGACTCGGGAGAGGCCTTGACCTCGGCCGCCGGGACGCCCTTCACCGCCACCACGCGGCCCCTGAGCATGGGCGAGTTGTTGACATGGGTGACGCCGGGCTCCGTCGCGACCGCGTCTTTGAAGGCCTGGAGCTCGTTGTTGCGCACGTCGAGGAAGAAGAAGGCGGGCGCCTTCTCGGGGATGCCGGCGGCGAGCTCGGTGGAGATGCTGCGGTCGGTGAGTGCGAGCGTGACGAAGAGCGTGAGGCCCAGCCCCAGCGCCAGGATGACGGAAGCCGCCGCCGAGCCCGGGCGGTGAATGTTGCCGATGGCATAGCGCCAGATGGCGGAGCGGCTCCGCGGCAGGCGCCGCGCGCCCATGATGATGAGCCTCGCGAGTCCCAGCAGCACGACGAAGCTCGCCACCAGCCCGCCGAGGAAATAGGACGTCACCCTGGTGTTCTCGAAGGAGAGGAAGGTCAATGCCGCGATGAGCGCCAGCGCCCCGGCGATGGCCGCAAGCTCGCCCCATCCCGGCCAGCCATGGACGGGCGCGATGCGGGAGCGGAACAGTGCCGAGGCGGCGACCCGCCTCGTATGCGCCAGCGGCCAGAGGGCGAAGGCGATGGTGGCGAGAAGGCCAAGCGCGCCTGCGAAGGCCAGCGGCACGGGATCGAAACGGTGCGACACGGGCAATGGCAGCAGGTGGCCGAAAGCGGCCGTGATGAGCGGCGGCGCCACCGCCCCCGCCACGAGGCCGATGGCGATGGCGACCAGCGCCACGATCAGGATTTCCGTGAGGTAGATGCCGAGCACGTCGCGCGAGGAGGCGCCGAGGCACTTGAAGGTGGCGATCGAGGCCATCTTGCGCGTCACGAAGGCCTGCACGGCGTTGGCGATGCCCGCGCCGCCCACAATCAGCGAGGCGAGCCCCACGAGCGTCATGAAGTAGCCGAGCCGCTCGATGAAACCGTCGGCGCCGGCGGCGGCATTGTTGCGGGTGCGGATGCGCCATCCCGCGTCGGGGAATTTCGTCTCGGCCTCCTTCACCACCGCGCGGGCGGCATCGAGCGAGGTGTCCGGCAGCCTGAGCCGGTAGCGCCAGGTGATGAGGCTTCCCGGCTGCACGATGCCGGTGGCGCGCAGCGTCTCTTCGGTGAGCAGCAGGCGCGGCCCCAGCACGATGCCGTCCGAAAGCCGGTCGGGCTCGCTTTCGATCAGGGCGCGGATTTCGACCTCGATCGAGCCGAGCCGGATCCGGTCTCCGGGCGTTATGCCGAGGCGGCCCATCAGCAGCGGGTCCGCAGCTGCGCCTCGCATCCCGTCTCTCGTGGCGATGGCGTCGGCGAGCGCCATGCCGCCCTCGAGCTTCACCGCGCCATAGAGCGGGTAGCTGCCGTCCACCGCCTTGGCCTCGATGAGGGTGGTGTTGTCGCCCGCGAGCGCCATGCCGCGCACGGTGGCGACCTTGCTCACCTGCCCCTTGGACGTGATGAACGAGAATTCCTCCGGTGCCGCCTCGCGGTGGATCAGCGCGAATTCGAGATCGCCGCCCAGCAGCGGCTGGCCCTGCTCGTCGAGGCCGCGCTGGATGGCGGCGGAGAGCGCGCCGATGATGGCGATGGTGCCGGTGCCGAGCGCCAGGCAGGTCAGGAAGATCCAGAAGCCCTGCAGCCCCGAGCGCAGGTCACGCGCGGCGAAGCGCAGCCAGAGGCCAGGCCTCATGGGTGGGCCCCGGCCACGATCCGGCCGTCCAGCACCTCGGCCATGCGGTCGCAGCGCCCGGCGAGCGCGCGGTCATGAGTGACGAGGAGGAGCGATGCGCCATCCTGGCGCTTCAGGTCGAAGAGCAGGCTTATGATCTGTTCGCCCGTCACGTGGTCGAGGTTGCCGGTGGGCTCGTCGGCGATCATGATCCTGGCGCCCGAGGCGAGTGCCCGGGCGATCGCCACGCGCTGCTGTTCGCCCCCGGAGAGCTGGCCCGGGTAATGGCTGAGACGGTGGCCGAGCCCCACCCGCTTCAGCTTCTCCTCGGCGATTCCCATCGCATCCGGAGCGCCACGGAATTCCAGCGGCACGGCAACGTTCTCGAGCGCCGTCATGGTGGGGATCAGGTGGAAGGACTGGAACACGATGCCGACATTGTCGCGCCGGAAGGCGGCGAGTTCGTCCTCGCTCTTGTCGGAGAGCGCCTGGCCGGCCACCGTCACCTCGCCCCGGCTCGCCCGCTCGAGCCCGGCGATCACCATGAGAAGGGTGGTCTTGCCTGATCCTGACGGCCCGACGATGCCGAGCGCCTCGCCCGGCCTCACCGTGAGGTCGACGCCGCGCAGGATGTCCACGTTCCCGGCACGGCTCGGGAGGGTCAGGTGAACGTCCTTGAGGGAGACGGCGGTGGCGGTCATTGCGTCAAACATGGTTTCCCTTACGCTCATTGTCGAGGCCCGGATGCTTGAACACGGCAACCGTGGCGCTTAATTGACGGAGGATGCTGAAACTTTCCGCCGCCCTCGCCGGTCTTTTCCTGATGGTCAGTACCGCCCTTGCCCAGAGCGTCACGCTGCTGGCGCTGGGAGACAGCCTGATGGCGGGCTATGGTCTCCAGCCTTCCGACGCTTTCCCGGTGAAGCTCGAGGCCGCTCTCCGCGCGAGGGACCTTGACGTCAAGGTCATCAATGCCGGCGTGGCGGGAGATACCGCGCTCGACGGCGCGTCCCGGCTGGATTGGGCGATGTCGGAGGAGGTGGATGCGGTCATCGTCGAATTTGGCGCCAACGACGCGCTCCGCGGCCTTCCGGTGGCGCAGGCCGAGGCGGCGCTCGACCAGCTCCTGGGCAAGCTCCGGGAAAAGAACCTCCCCGTGCTGCTCGCCGGCATGCGCGCGCCGCCCAACCTGGGGCCGGACTACCAGGCCGCCTTCGACGGGATGTACGCGCGTCTCGCCCAGAAGCACGGGGCGCTGCTCTACCCGTTCTTCCTAGAAGGGGTGGCTGCCGAGCCCAGGCTCAACCAGGCCGACGGCATGCACCCGAACCCGGCGGGGGTGGACGTCATTGTCTCCCGCATCCTGCCCCATGTCGAGGCGCTGCTCGGCCGGGCGGGCGGAAAATAGCACTTTGGATCGGCGAGAATCACGGTACCGTAAGGGCCAGAGCGTTCCGCCCATCCTTCACGGCAAAGGAGGCCCGCCATGCCACGACTGTTCACCGGCCTTGAAATCCCTGGTGATGTGGCCTTCGACCTCGACTTGATGCGGGGCGGCATCAGCGGGGCGCGCTGGATCGACCGGGACTCCTATCACCTCACCCTCCGCTTCATCGGCGACATCGACGAAGGCCTGGCGCGCGAAATCGATTACGCGCTGGAAGGAATCGATGCGAAGCCCTTCAAGCTGCGGCTGTCGGGCTGCGGCGTCTTCGGCGGAAACAAGCCGCACGCGCTGTTCGTCGGGGTGGAGGAAAGCGCGGAATTGCGGCGGCTGCAGGCGATGCATGAGCGGATCTGCCAGGTGCTGGGGCTGGCGCCGGAGGGCCGCAAGTTCGCGCCGCACGTGACGCTCGCCCGCATGAAGGATCCGGATCTCCGGGCCTTGCACAGCTTCGTCGCCTCCCATAACCTCTACAAGAGCCGGGTCTTCGAGGTGGCGCGCTTCGTGCTGTTCTCCTCACGGCCATCGCGCGGGGGCGGTCCCTATGCGGTGGAGGAATCCTATCAGCTGCAGGCGGGCGCATGACGGAGAAGCCATTGGTCGGGGTGGAACGGGCGAAGGCGCTGCACGAGCTGCACGGCTGGGCAGAGGCGAAAGGCCGGGACGCCATCACCAAGACCTACCAGTTCAAGTCCTTCTCGCAGGCCTGGGGCTTCATGAGCCGGGTGGCGCTCTTTGCGGAAAAGACCGATCACCACCCCGAGTGGTGCAACGTCTATGGCCGGGTGGAGGTGACGCTGTCGACCCATTCCGCAGGGGGCGTCACCGAAAAGGATATCGCGCTCGCCCGCAAGATGGACCAGCTCGCCGCCGGCTGACGTATCCTGTCGCCTAAAATTCCTGTAACTTGTGGAACAGACGGATTTTCCCCATATTCCCCGCAAAGTCATTTCTGGAGGAACGTAAATGGCCGAAACTCGCTATCAACCTCAGGTAAGGACCCAGACCCGGGCCGAGATCGACCAGGGCCTGCGCTCCTACATGCTGGGCGTCTACAACTACATGGCGCTCGGCGTGGCGGCCACCGCCATCATCACGATGGCCGTCGCTTCCAATCCTGCCGCGATGCAGGCGGTCTACTCGCTGAAATGGATCTTCTTCTTCGCGATTCTCGGCATGGGCTTCTTTGCGCCCCGCCTGATCTTCTCCGCCAATGCCGCCGTCGCGCATGGCGCCTATTGGGGCTATGTGGCGCTCTGGGGCCTTGCCATCGCGCCCATGGTGGGCACCTACCTGGCGATCGATCCCGGCATTGTGTTCCGCGCCTTCCTGATCACCGCCGTCACCTTCGGCGCCACGAGTCTTGCGGGCTACATCACCAAGCGTGACCTGTCGGGCTTCGGCGCCTTCTTCATGATGGCCTCGATCGGCATCATCATCGCCATGCTGGTCAACGTCTTCTTCGTCCAGTCGACGATGATGAGCCTCATCACCTCGGTGGTCGTTGTCCTGCTCTTCGCCGGCGTCACGGCCTACGAGACGCAGCAGATCAAGGAGATGTACATCGAGGGCGATGCCCCGGGCGTGGCCCGCGGCAAGTCGATCTTCGGCGCCTTCATGCTCTATGGCAGCTTCATCACGCTGTTCATCCACATCCTGAACATCCTCGGCATCATGCGCCAGGAGTGATCAGGGCAGTCCCCGAACACGAACCCCGGCCGCGAGGCCGGGGTTTTTTCGTTTCACGCTGGCGTCCTCAGACCTGGGAGAGCTTCGGCGCCTTCACCAGCACCCGCAGCACGGCGGCGAGATCGTGCCCGCGCTTCAGGATCAGGCCGCCCTGCGCCACCACCGAGTACATGCCCTGCCGGCGGGCCAGCGCGGGATCCTTGACGATGCGGTAGAGCGGCAGTTCGGACGAGCGGCGGAAGACCGAGAAGACGGCCTTGTCGCGCCCAAAATCCATGGCGTAGTCGCGCCATTCTCCCTCGGCAACCTTGCTGCCGTAGAAGCCCAAGATGGTCTGGAGTTCCTTGCGATCGAAGGCCACCTGCTCCGGCGGCCTGTGCTGCGGCTGCGGCCCGGCCGATGGGACAGGCTCCCATGGCCGGAGGGGGATTATATCTTCGGTCTTGTCCAACTTTTCACCCCCCAGTTTCATGACGGGCTGATGACGGGCCTCGTATCTGGAAAGATGGACCCGTTGCCACCGATTGGCAAGGCGCGCCGCCGGAAATCACCTTTCCGCCGCAATTGCATCAAGCTCCCGCCCATCTCCGGGCGGATAAGGATATCGTTGCCTCTAAGGCCCGGCTGGCGTTGAGCGTCGGAAATCTCAGCCCCCCAGCCCCCCGGAGCTTGCAAGCTTGCCGGGCCGTTCCATCCCCGGGATGGTGAGTGTGTATGAGTGAAGGGTTTCTTGCGGCCGGATGCCTCGCTCCGGCCGCATGTTTTTTGGCCCCTTGACCGCCCCCGCGGCACACCCGATATGCCCTGCACTTGCATCACGTGCTTGTGAAGAGGGTGACATGGCCACTGACACGACCGCAGCCGCCGAGACCAGCGCCAACGCTGCCGCAACCTCCCACCAGTTCCAGGCGGAAGTCGCCAAGCTCCTGCACCTCATGGTGCACTCGGTCTATTCCGACCGCGACGTCTTCCTGCGGGAGCTGATTTCGAACGCCGCCGACGCGCTGGACAAGCTCCGCTACGAGGCGATCGCGTCGCCGCAGCTTCTCGAGGGAGCTCCCGACCTCACCGTCACCATCACGCCCGACAAGGAGAAGATGACGCTCACCATCGCCGACACCGGCATCGGCATGAGCGAGCGCGAGCTCGTCGAGAACCTCGGCACCATCGCCAGGTCCGGAACGCAGGCCTTCGTGGAGTCGGCGAAGGCGGGCCACGGCGAGCTCAATCTCATCGGCCAGTTCGGCATCGGCTTCTACTCCGGCTTCATCGTCGCCTCGAAGGTGGACGTCATCTCGCGCCGCGCCGGCGAGGCCGAAGCCTTCATCTGGTCCTCCGACGGCAGCGGCAGCTTCACGGTGGCCCCCGCCGGCGATCGGCCGCGCGGCACCTCCATCGTCCTGCACCTCAAGGAGGACGCGAAGGAAATCCTCGAGGACTGGAAGATCGAAAGCGTCGTCCGCACCTATTCCGACCACATCGCGCACCCCATCATGCTGTCGATCGGCAGCGAGACCGCGCGTCAGATCAACACGGCCAGCGCCATCTGGACGAGGCCCCGCTCCGAGGTGACGGCGGAACAGCACAAGGAGTTCTTCGGGCATCTCTCGGGCAGCTATTCCGATCCCGCCATCACGCTGCACTACCGCGCCGAAGGCCGGCACGAGTACACCGTGCTGCTCTACGTGCCGGGCGAACGCCCCTTCGACCTTTACGACCCGGAGCGGCGCGGGCGCCAGAAGCTCTATGTGAAGCGCGTCTACATCGCGGACGACGTCGAACTGCTTCCCGCCTATCTGCGCTTCGTGCGCGGCGTGATCGATTCCGAGGACATGCCGCTCAACATCTCGCGCGAGATGCTGCAGAACAACCCGCAGGTGGCGGCGATCCGCAAGGCGGTCACCAACAAGGTCCTCGCCGAGCTCAAGAAGGTAGCCGAGACGGAGGAGCCCGCCTTCCGCAAGGTGTGGGAGGTGTTTGGCCCCGTCCTCAAGGAAGGCCTCTACGAGGACATGGAGCGGCGGGACCAGCTCTACGAGATCGTGCGCTTCAAGACCACCAGGGGCGGTTGCGTGAGCCTCAAGGACTATGTCGCGCGGCTCAGGGAAAACCAGACCGCGATCTACTATCTCACAGCCGAGGACGCCGCGAAGGCCGAGGCCTCGCCGCAGCTCGAAGGCTACAGGGCGCGCGACATCGAGGTGCTGCTGCTGACCGACCCGGTCGATTCCTTCTGGGTGAGGACGGCGCTGGGCTATGAGGGCAAGCCCTTCAAGTCCGTCACCCAGGGCGCAGCGGATCTCGACCTCATCGCGCTGAAGGACGAGGCGAAGAAGGAGAAGGCGGACGAACCCGCTGTGGCCGTTCTCGCCGCAGCACTCAAGCAGGCGCTGGGGGAAAGGGTCAAGGATGTGAGGAGCTCGAAGTGCCTCACGGAGAGCGCCGTCTGCATCGTCAACGACAGCGCGATGGACCGCACACTGGAAAAGCTGCTGGCGCGGCAGAAGGATTCCGGCATCGCGGTCTCCTCGCCCATACTGGAGATCAATCCTTCGCATGCTCTGATCAGGGCGCTGGCGGCGCAAGTGAAGGAGAAGGGCGCCGGCTCCGTCGAGGATGCCGCCCAGCTCCTGCTCGATCAGGCCTTCATCATCGAGGGCGAGCAGGTACCGGACCCCGCCGGCTTCGCCCGCCGCCTGGCGGAGGTGATGACGAAGGCGTTGGGGTGAAGATCGAGATCTCTCCCTCTCCCGTTGCGAGCAACGGGAGAGGGAGGGAGAGCAGGAAATCGCCTAGTCCTTGGCGCGTTCCACGTAGGAGCCGTCCTCGGTGGCCACCACGATGCGGGTGCCGGAGGTGATGTGCGGCGGCACCATGGTGCGCACGCCGTTGGAGAGCAGGGCGGGCTTGAAGGAGGAAGAGGCTGTCTGGTTCTTGATCGCGGGCTCCGTCTCCACGATCTCGAGCGTCACG
Source organism: Aestuariivirga sp. (assembly GCF_046294715.1). Taxonomy (GTDB): domain Bacteria; phylum Pseudomonadota; class Alphaproteobacteria; order Rhizobiales; family Aestuariivirgaceae; genus Aestuariivirga. Next base: position 40,697 of record NZ_JBKBKI010000004.1, read on the forward strand.
CGCTGCGGCAGTTCAATGGAGATCGGCTGGCCGTTGAACAGGGCGATCTGGCACTCCATGCCTTCTTGCAGGAAGGGGGCGCTCTCGCCCAGCATGTCGCCCGAGACCTGGATCTGCTCGTAGTTCTCGGGGTTCATGAAGATGTAGTTGTCCCCGTCCTGGTAGAGGTAGGAGTGGGTGATGGTCTCGACGAAGGCGCGCTCGAGGGGGTCCGTCGTCTTGTAGCGCACGACCGTCTTCACCCCGTCCGAGATGCGGCGCATGTCGATCGTGGTGGTCGGCGTGCCCTTGCCGGGGTGCATGGATTCGGCCTTGAGCACGACATAGAGCTTGCCGTCCTCGTGCTCGATGACATTGCCCTTGCGGACACCGCTTGCGATAACCTTGACCACGTTTGTCTCTCGTTTCTGCAGAATTGCCCAATGTGATTGCGCGGGGTATTAGCAGCGGCCATTCCGGAAGCCAACCCCCCAGGAGGTGCAGCCCCTTGGCCCAGAGCGATTCCCGCTGGTTCTCGCCCGCCCGCCATGCCGACCGGCGCCCCTTCCTCGTCATGCGGAACCGCATCGTCGCCGCGATCAGGGCGTGGTTCGCCGAACGTGACTTCACCGAGGTCGATTGCGCCGCACTCGCCGTCTCGCCCGGCAACGAGGCGCATCTCCACGCCTTCGCCACCGCGCTCGTCCAGCCGGATGGGTCCTCGGTCCCGCGCTATCTCCACACCTCGCCGGAATTCGCCTGCAAGAAGCTGCTCGCGGCGGGCGAAACCCGCATCTTCAACCTGGGCCACGTGTGGCGGAACCGCGAGCGGACACCGACGCACTCCCCCGAGTTCACCATGCTGGAATGGTACCGCGCGGAGGAAGACTATGGGGCGGTCATTGCCGACACGCTGGCGCTCGTCCGTCTGGCGGCCGAGGTTGCCGGAACGCGGCTCTTCCGCTGGCGAGAACGGGAGGCGGACCCGGTGGCGGAAGCGGAATGGCTGACCGTCAGCGAGGCATTCATCGCCCATGCCGGGGTGGACCTGCTCTCGACGCTGCGAGCGGACGGCACGGCGGACCGCGAGGCGCTGGCGGCGCTCTCCCCGGTGGCGTTTGGCAGGGACGACTCCTGGTCCGACATCTTCAGCCGCATCCTCTCCGAGAAGGTGGAACCTTCCCTCGGCAAGGGGCGGATCACCGTGCTCCATGAATATCCCGCCGTCGAAGCGGCGCTCGCCCGCGTCACCGCGCATGATCCCCGCGTCGCCGAGCGCTTCGAGCTCTATGCCTGCGGCGTGGAACTCGCCAACGGCTTCGGCGAACTCACGGATGCGGCAGAGCAGCGCCGCCGCTTCGAGGCCGAGATGGACGTGAAGGAACAGGCCTATGGCGAACGCTACCCCGTCGACGAGGAGCTGCTCGAGGCGCTCGCGCTGATGCCGCCCGCTTCCGGCGTGGCGCTCGGCCTCGACCGGCTCGTCATGCTGGCGGCGGGCGCCACGCGGATCGATCAGGTGCTGTGGACGCCCGTTGCATGACTCGCGGCCTCGACGCACACCGGCGCCGGCGATAAGGTCCGCGCCCGTGAAGGGGAGGAAAAGACAATGAAGAAGATTCGCTATGCCGTGGTGGGCGCGGGCTGGATCTCGCAGATCGCCTTCATGCCGTCGATCGCCCAGACCGGCAATTCGGAAATGACCGCCATCGTCTCCGGCAATCCCGCCAATGCGCGCAAGCTCGCGGAATTCTACGGGATCGGGCAGGTCTATCCCTATCAGCGCTATGATGAGCTGCTGAAGAGCGGCCTCGTCGATGCCGTCTATATCGCGCTCCCCAATTCACTGCATGCCGATTACGCAATCCGGGCCGCAAATGCTGGCATCCACGCCCTGGTCGAGAAGCCGCTCGCCGTCACCGTGGCGGAGTGCGAGGCGATGATCGCGGCGGCGGAGAGGAACGGCGTACAGCTGATGACGGCCTACCGCCTGCACACGGAGCCCGGCACGCTCGAAGCAATCGACATGGTGCGCCGGGGCGAGATCGGCGAGCCGCGCATCTTCAGTTCGGTGTTCTCCTTCCCCGTCGGCGCGGGCAATCACCGCCTCAAGGCCGAGCACTGGGGCGGCCCGCTGCAGGACATCGGCGTCTATTGCATCAACGCCGTGCGACACCTCTTCCAGGCCGAGCCCACGGAGGTGATCGCCGCCGCGGCAAGTGCGCCCGGCGACCAGCGCTTCGCGGAAGTCGAGGAGATGGTCTCCGCCACGCTGCGTTTCCCGGGCGACAGGCTTGCCCATTTCACCGCCAGCTTCGGGGCCGACGACCTCGACCAGTACCGCGTCATCGGCACGAAGGGCCAGATCGAGGTCTCTCCAGGCTTCAAGTTCGACCGCGCCATGAAGATCAGGCTCACGAGCGGGGGCGGGACGGAGGAGAAATCCTTCCCGCAATACGACCATTTCAGCGGTCAGGCTCATTACTTTTCGGACTGCATCCTGAAGGGCATCCGGCCCGAGCCCGACGGCGGCGACGGGCTGGCCGACGTCGCCATCATGCGGGCGATCGAGGAGGCGGCGCGCACCGGCCGCTCACAGAAGATCTCGCTGCCGCCGCGGCCGTCTCACCCCGTGAAGGAGATGGGGCGGGCCTTCCCCATGGCGGAGAAGCGTCTGATGCTGTAGCGGCTCAGCGCACCATCAGCGCCCAGTAGTCGAGCTCGAGGACGACGCCCGGCCTGTCCGGCGCGCCGTCCTCCACCGGGAAACCCGTACACGGAAGATCGCGCGTCGCCCTCGTCAGGATGCGGAGCGCACCCACGTCCTGCCGGCCCGGCACATCCGCCGTCTCGAGGATTTCCGACCAGGCGAAGACAGTGCCGCCGGCGAAGAGCGGTGCCACGTGGCGGCCGCCGTTGACGGCGGCGATGTGGAAGGCGTTGGCCAGCCCGTTGAAGCTCAGCGCCCGGGCCAGCGAGATCACGTGCCCGCCATAGACGAGCCTCCGGCCGAAGCGGCCTTGTGCTTCCGAATGCTGGTTGAAATGCACCCTGGCGGTGTTCTGGTAAAGGCGCGTGGCGAGCTGGTGCTCGGCCTCCTCCACCGTCATGCCGTCGACGTGGTCGATTCTCTCGCCCCGGGCGTAGTCGCCGAAGCGGTGCGGGGAACCCGAAAGCCCATCATCCCATTTTGCCGCGTCGATCGCGGGGCAGGCGCCACCGAGCCCCGAAGGCTCCACGCGCTTCGCGAGCTGCGGCACATGCGCCTGCGGAGCCGGGGCTCCCTCGTCGCGCTTCCTTACCATCACCCAGCGCACGTAGGAGAGCACCTCCTCGCCCCGCTGGTTACTGCCCACCGAGCGCACATAGACGGTGCCTGTCTTGCCGTTGGAATTCTCCTTGAGCCCGATCACCTCGGACACGGTCGAGAGCGTGTCACCGGGATAGACGGGCTTCAGGAAGCGGCATTCGGCATAGCCGAGATTGGCCACGGCATTGAGCGAGATGTCGGGCACAGTCTTGCCGAAGACCACGTGGAAGGTGAGGAGATCGTCGACCGGCGCGGCCGGATAGCCCACCGCTTTCGCGAAGGCATCGGAGGATTGCACCGCGAAGCGCCCGCCGTAGAGGGCGGTGTAGAGTGCGCCATCGCCCGCCGTCACCGTTCGCGGCGTGGCGTGGCGGATTCTCTGGCCGAGGCGGAAATCCTCGAAGAAATTGCCGGGATTGGTCTTGATGCTCACGCGATCGCCTCCGCGATGGCCACGACGCGCTCCGCCATGGCGAGGTGCAGCCGCTCCACCATCCGGCCGTCGATGGTGATGACGCCCTTCGCCGCGTTCTCCGGCAGGCCGAAGGCCTCGATGACGCGGCGCGACCAGGCCACTTCCTCGGGCGCCGGCGAGAAGAGTTCGTTGCAGGTGGCGATCTGCCCGGGGTGGATCAGCGTCTTGCCGTCCATGCCCAGCGTGCGGCCCTGCTCGCATTCGGCGCGGAAGCCCTGCTCGTCGCGGAAATCATTGTAGACACCGTCGATCACGTCGAGGCCGTAGGCGCGCGCCGCGAGCAGCGTCATGGAGAGCCATGGGAGGATGGCGAAGCGGCCGCCGGTGGCCCGCGCGCGCGATTCCTTCAGGAGGTCGTTGGTGCCGAGCACCAGGCAGGAAAGGCGCGCCACCTCGTGAACGGAGGCGATCTCGCGCACGTTGAAGATCGCCATGGGCGTCTCCATCATCGCCCACAGGCGCGTCCCCTCGGCGCCGCCAAGCCCCATGTGAATCTTCGAAGCGTTCACGATGTCGCCTGGGCGCGCCACCTTCGGCACGAGAATGGCGTCCGGGTTCACCTCCGCCGCCATCCTCAGGTCTTCGACACCCCAGGGCGTGTCGAGGCCGTTGATGCGGATGACGAGCTCGCGCCGGCCATAGCCCCCCGCCTTGACCGCGGCGGCGGTCCTGGCGCGGGCATCCGCCTTGGCGTCGGGCGCCACCGAATCCTCGAGGTCGAGGATCAGCGAATCGGCATCGAGCGTCCGCGCCTTGTCCAGGGCGCGCTCATTGGCGCCTGGCATGTAGAGAACGCTGCGTCGGGGTCGCAAGGTCATGAAAATCCCTGGGTTGTTGCAGTGCAACGCTAACCGCCGCATTGCGGGAATGGAAGCCCACTTTTGGATGAGCCGCATGGCTCCGCCCCTTGTGGCAGGGGGGCGGTTTCGGCAATGTCCCGCCCCATGACAAAATTCGACATCGTGATCGTGGGCGGCGGCATCGTCGGCAGCGCCAGTGCCTATTACCTGAAGAAGCACGGGTTTGCCGGCTCCGTCGCCATCGTGGAGAAGGATACCAGCTGGCAGTCCGGCTGCACCGCGCGCTCCTGCGGGGGCCTGCGCCAGCAATTCTCGACGCCGGAGAACATCGCCCTCTCGAAATTCGGTGTGGGCGTGGTGAAGACCCTCAAGGAAGAGTTCGGGCCCGAGGCCGACGTCGGGTTCAGGGAGCAGGGTTATCTCATTCTTGCGACCGCAGGCGGCATGCCGATCCTCGAGGAAAACCACGCGGTGCAGATCGCCAACGGCGCGGACAACGTGCTGCTGCGCGGAGCAGAGCTCCCGGCGCGATTTCCCTGGCTCAACGCGGAGGGTCTGGCCGGGGGCTGCTTCGGCCTCTCGGGCGAGGGCTGGGTCGATCCCTATTCGCTTGCGGCACTGTTCCGCAAGGCGGCCTTGGCCCGCGGCGTCACCCTGATCCAGGGCGAGGTGGCCGCGGTGACGAGGGCCGGAAACCGCATCAGCGAGGTGATGCTCGCCTCGGGCGAGACCATCTCCTGCGGCATGCTCGTCAACGCAGCGGGAACCGGGGCGGGGCGGCTCGCGGAACAGGCGGGCATCCCGCTGCCCGTGGGCCCCCGCAAGCGCTATGTCTTCGTGTTCGATTGCCCCGGCGCCACCGAGGCCCTGCACAAGGCGCCGCTCACTGTGGAGCCCGGCGGCATCTATTTCCGCCCCGAGGGCCGCAATTTCATTTGCGGCCTCTCGCCCGAGGAACACGAGGAACCGCAGGTCTTCGACTGGGAGGTGGACCATGCCTGGTTCGAGGAGCGCATCTGGGAACGGCTCGCGGAGCGCGTGCCGCTGTTCGAGGCGATCAAGGTGATCGGCTCATGGACCGGCCACTATGACTACAATGCGCTGGACCAGAACGCGGTGATCGGACCTCACCCGGAGGTCAAGAACTTCCTCTTCGCCAACGGCTATTCCGGCCATGGGCTGCAGCAGGGTCCGGCATCCGGCAATGCCATCGCGGAGCTCGTCGTCCATGGCGGCTACCGCACCATCGACCTCACGCGCTTCGGCTACGAGCGGATTGTGCGGAACGCGCCGCTGTTCGAGAAGAACGTGATCTGATGAAGGTCCTCGCCGTCTCGAGCCAGGTTGTCTGGGGGCCGGTCGGCAATTCCGCCGCGGTTCCGGCGCTGCAGGCGGAAGGCCACGAGGTGCTGAGTCTTTCCACCGTCACGCTGTCCAACCACCCGGGCCACGGCCCGCCCCAGGGCATGCGCATGGAACCGGAGGTGATGTCGCGCATGCTCGCCGCACTCGAGGGGCTCGGCGCGCTTCGTGGTCTCGATGGCGTGCTCACAGGCTATTTCGCGTCGCCCGCGCAGGTCTGGGAAGTGGCGGCGCTGCTGCGGCGGATCTCGCCCGGCTTCGTCCTCGTCGATCCGGTGATCGGCGACAATGGCAGGCTCTATGTGCCGCAGGAGGTGGCGGAGGCGATCCGCGACGGGCTCCTGCCGCTCGCCACGGCGATCACCCCCAATGCCTTCGAACTCGCATGGCTTTCCGCCCGCGGCGTGAGCGATGAGGCGAGCGCCATCGCCGCGGCGCGCGCGCTCGGCCTCCCCGAAGTGCTGGCAACCTCGATCCCTGTTGAGGGCGACAGGCTCGCCACGATCCTCGTGACGGCGGAGGACGTGCACAGCGTGGTGACGCCGAGGCTGTCCGGCGTTCCGCACGGCACGGGCGATTTCCTGAGCGGGCTCTATCTCGCCCGGCGCCTCCGCCAGCCGGCACCGGGGGCACTGGCCTCCGCCATGAAGACGCTCTCGCGCGCCATCGCCATGAGTGCCGGAACGGCGGTGCTCGATATTACCGGCGCCCTGCGCGCGCCATGACGCCGGTCGCAGGGGTCGACGGCTGCCCCGGCGGCTGGATCGCGGTGCGCTGGGCAGGAGAGGACGTCTCTCACCATCTCTGCCGCAGCTTCCTGGAGGTCATGGCGCTCGATGCCGCCGTGATCGCCGTCGACATGCCGATCGGCATCCCGGAGCGGTCCGGCCGCGCCGTCGAGCGTGAGGTGAGGGCGCTTCTCGGCCAGCGGCAGTCGAGCGTGTTCTCCGTCCCCTCGCGCGCCGCCGTCGCCTGCGCGGAGTATCGGGAGGCCTGCCGCGCCAACCAGGCCAATTCCGATCCGCCGCGCAAGGTGGCGAAGCAGAGCTTCCATCTCTTCCCCAAGATGCGCGAGATCGATGCGCTGATGACGCCGGAGCTCCAGTCCCGCGTCTTCGAGGTCCATCCCGAGCTTGCCTTCTGGGCGATGAACGGCGCATCGGCACTCGCCCTTCCCAAGAAGGTGAAGGGCAGGCCGCATGAGCCGGGCCTTGCTCTCCGCCGCGGCCTTCTCGAACGGGCGGGATTCCCGCTGGCGGCGCTCTCAGGGCCTAAGCACCGCGCCGCCGATGTCGGCGCGGACGACCTCCTCGATGCCTGCGCCTGCGCCTGGAGTGCCGGGCGGCTGGCGCAGGGGAAGGCATTCCGCTTCCCCGCGGCTCCTCCGCTCGATGCAAAAGGCTTGCGCATGGAGATCAACGCGTGATTTACAGGCCCCGTTCCGAATGAAAGCGCCGCGCATGACCGCCCACACCGCCATCCGCCACAACGCCCTCCTGGGCAAGCCCGTCGCCGAGGAGATCACCCGCAGCGTCGCGCAAGGGGTGAAGGAACTCGCAGGCCAGGGCTGGCCGGTGAAGCTCGTGTCGATCACCATCGGCGACGTTCCCGCCGTCAGCCTCTATGTGCGCAACCAGGCCAGGGGTGCCGAGAAGGCGGGCATCTTGTTCGAGGAGCGCAATCTTCCTTCCACCGTTTCCCGCGTCGAGATGCTGGGGCTCCTTCAGGCGCTCAACACCGACCCGCGCGTCACCGGCGTCATCATCCAGAGGCCGGTGCCCAGCCATCTCGACATCCGGGAGCTGCAGACGGCGGTGCATCCCCTGAAAGACGTCGAGGGCATGCATCCTGCCTCGATCGGCAACATCGTCTACCGCGACACCTCGCTCGCGCCCTGCACGGCGGCGGCCTCGGTCGAACTCCTGAAGCGCACGGGGCTCAGGCTGGAAGGGCTCGAGGTGGTTGTGATCGGGCACTCGGAAATCGTCGGCAAGCCGATCGCCTTCCTGCTCATGGCGGAGGGCGCCACCGTCACCGTCTGCCATCACATGACGCGCAACCTCGCCGTCCACTCGCGCGCGGCTGATGCGATCTTCGTGGCGGTGGGCAAGCCGCGCTTCATCACGCCGAACATGATCAAGCCCGGCGCGGCGGTGATCGACATCGGCATCAACCAGATCGAGGAGGGCGGCCGCCACATCACGGTGGGCGACGTCGATTACGAGGCCTGTGCGGAAACCGCGGGCTGGATCACGCCCGTTCCAGGCGGCGTCGGGCCCGTCACCGTGTCGATCCTGATGCGCAACGCGCTGACAGCCGCGCAGGCGCAGAAGCGCTATTACGACCAGGTGTTCGGCGGAAAGTCCGAAAGTCTCGTCAACGTGGCGCCCGCCGAATGATCACGCGCGAGGCCATCACGCGGGCCGCGCAGCGGATCGGCCCCCATGTCCGGCGCACGCCGGTGGTCGAGGTGGCGGTCGAGGGGGTAGCGCTTCCCGTCACGCTCAAGCTCGAGCTCCTGCAGCATTCGGGAAGCTTCAAGGCGCGCGGCGCCTTCAACACGCTGCTCGGGGCGGAAGTCGGTGCTGCGGGCGTCGCCACGGCATCCGGCGGCAATCACGGCGCGGCGGTCGCCTTTGCCGCCCGCCAGCTCGGGCACAGGGCGAAGATCTTCGTTCCCGAAATCGCCTCGCCTGCCAAGGTGGCGCGCATCGCCTCCTATGGCGCGGAGATCGTGCAGAAAGGGGCGAATTACAGCGAAGCGCTGGCGCTCTGCGAAGCCCATATCGCGGAGACCAGCGCCACCGGCGTTCACGCCTATGACGCCGAGGCGACGCTCGAAGGCCAGGGCACGCTCGCACGCGAACTCGAGGACCAGGCCCCCGGGCTCGACACGCTGCTCGTCGCGGTGGGGGGCGGCGGGCTCATCGGCGGCATCGCGGCGTGGTACCAGTCGGGCGTCAGGCTCGTCGGTGTCGAGCCCTTCTCCTGCAACACGCTCCACGCTTCCCTGGCGGCGGGCGAGCGCGTGCCCGTGAAGACCTCGGGCCTTGCCGCCGATTCGCTCGGCGCCACCACGGTGGGCCGGCTGATGTTCGAGATCGCGAAGGACCACGTCTCCGGCGTGGCGCTCGTCTCCGACGACGACATTCGCGCCGCGCAGCGCAAGCTGTGGCAGGAAACGCAGCTCGTCACCGAACCCGGCGGCGCTGCCGCTTTCGCCGCCCTTCTCTCCGGCGCCTACCGGCCCGAGAAGGACGAGCGCGTGGGCGTCGTCGTCTGCGGCGCCAACACCTCGATGGAAGCCTTCGGCCAGCTCTTCACGTGAGTTTCAGCACGGCCTCGGCCGCATCCTCCCCGGCGATCACCGCGCCCTCGAACCAGCCCGCCTGGTCCCTCGCGTAATCGGAGGAGGCGAAGGCGATCCGGCTCTCGGGCTGCCAGTTCGCGGCATCGAGCCCCGCCTCGTGCCCGGCGAGGGCGGAGACCCAGGTACCGCGCGCGAAGGGATCATCCACCCAGTCGTGCCAGTCGTGGGCAAGCACGCGCGCATTGGGGAAGAGCTTCCCGGCTTGCCCCTTCACCCATTGCGGGTCGGCGGGGCGGTTGCCATCCCGCGTCAGCCCGAAGGCCACCACGAGGGTTGAGCCGTCCTCGTCCAGCCTTTCGGCGAAGGCGAATTCGATGCCGTTGCCGTCGCCCGTCACCAGCGTGCCCACCGGAACGCCCTGCATCCTGATCCACAGCTTGAAGGCGCGCCCGCCGTGGCCGCGCGCGATCGCCTCGCGCTTTGGCGCGGAGAGTTCCGGCGCGAAGTGCAGGGCCCGCAGCTGGTTGATGCCGAGCGCCAGCACGCAGGCGCTCGCGCGGTGCCTGGCCTCGCCTGCGGTAAGCTCCACGCCGGCACCGGTGGAGGCCACCTGCTCTACCGGGGCGGAGAGAACGAGCTCCGCGCCGGATGCCGCGATCATGCGCTGCGCGAGAACGCCCATGCCGGGCACCACCGTGTCGCTCCAGAAATTGATCATGCCCTCGGCGAGGCCATTGTCATAGGAACAGCTCGCGAGGAATTCGGAGGCCGCCACCTCCGCGTGATCGCCGCTCCCCGACACGGTCCACCAGGCGGAGAAGAGATCGCGCGTCGGTTTCGGGCAGGAGAGGCGGTCGAGGTAGGCCGCGAAGGAGATGCCGGTCAGCGCCTCGCCCCTCTCGTTCTCCGCCATCCCCTTCTTGAGCAGGATCGCGTCCGCCGCCACCCGGGCGATGGCGCGCTCATGCGCCGTCACCTCATCGGGTGCGGCGGCGCCGTCGGCGTGCAGCGCGCCGCCGCGCAGCCACAGGCGGTTGGTGACGGGGTGGCGCGGCCGCAGCGAGAGGCCGTGTTCCGCCACCAGCGCGCGCAGCCTCCCGTGCCAGGGCGTGATCCACGCCCCGCCGAACTCGAGCTCCTGTCCATCGCCCGCGAAGGGCTTCAGATAGCCGCGCCCTCCGCAGCGCGGCCGCGCCTCGATCAGCCTCACGCGCTTCCCGGCCCGAGCCAGCTTCAGCGCGGCGGCCGCGCCCGCGAGCCCCGCACCCACCACGATCACGTCTGTTTCGCTCATGGCCCAAGGCTAGCACGCGGCACTTCACCACAACAATCTTCCGCGCGTCACCTGCATGCGCACCTGCTCGCGCGAGAGGCGGAGCTCGTCCTTCAGCCGCTGCAGCTCGCGCGGGTCTTCCGGCGGCGCGTGCCGCTTCCTCCCGGCGTTCAGTTTCCTCGCTGCGGCCCTGGCATTCTCGAGGCCGAGGAACAGCAGGTCGAATTTGAGAGAGAACATGCGTTTCTCCATCGCGAAGACATGGGGGTGCCCATGCGCGTGACATCGTCATGCCGGGTGGCGCGCATGAGCATGCGCGGCAAGGGCCGGCGGTTCTGGTCAGTGATGAAATGAAAGCGCCCGAAGCGCGAAACTTACGCTATCCGCCCGAGGCCCGAGCCCCGAAAGCGGCCCGGAGTTCAGCAGCGCGTAAAACGGTTCTCCATGGCTGACTCCTCCTGATGTTTGCGTGAGCCGTTCGTCTAGCAGCGATTCGCAATGTGTGGAAGTGCGCGCGCGGAATTCGCCGCGGCTGTTGCAGCAGCGTCACAGGTCATCGCGCGAACAGCGCCACGATCTCCACATGCGAGGACCATTTGAACTGGTCGACGGCGGTGAGGCGCTGCAGCGCGTAACCGCCCTTGACCAGGATCTCCGCATCGCGGGCGAATGTTCCCGCATCGCAGGAGACGGCCACCACCGTCTTCACCTGCGAGCGCGCCAGTTGCCGCGCCTGCGCCTCCGCCCCGGCGCGCGGCGGATCGAAGACAACCGCCTCGAGATGCTTCATCTCGTTCGGCACCAGCGGCTCGCGGAAGAGATCGCGCACGGTTGCGGTGAGCGGTTTCAGGCCGGCGGTCGACTTCGCCGCCGCAGCGAGTGCCGCGATCGCCGCGCGGTCACTGTCATGGGCCTCGACCTTCGCCCGCCCGGCGAGGCGGATCGTGAAGGGGCCGATGCCGCAGAAGAGATCGGCCACGCTCTTCGCCCTGCCGACATCCTCGACGACGAGCCGGGCAAGCGTTTCCTCGCCCAGTGCCGTCGCCTGCAGGAAGCCTCCCGGGGGCAGCGCCACCTCGGCGCGGCCAACGGCCACGCGCGGCTGAACGGCGGTGGCGATCACCTCGCCGTTCACCGAAAGCCGGGCCAGGCGCAGTTCCGTGACGAGTGACGCCAGATGCGCGTGCTCCTTCTCGAAGAGCTTGCGCCCGGCCTTCACGCTGGCGTCGAGGCCGGTCAGCGTGGCGGTCAGCGCCACGTCGCAGTCACCGAGGCGGCCGCCGATGGCGCGGCCGATGTCGAAGGCCGGTGCAAGAGCGGGCTCCAATATGGGGCAGCGGTCGATGTCCAGGAGGTCGTGGCTTCTCGGCGCCATGTAGCCCGCCGTCACGTCGCTTCCCTTCCGCCGCACGTGCAGGCTCACGCGGCGGCGGCCCGCGCCATGGGCATCGACGATCTCCGGCGCGGCAACGGCGATGCCGCGCTGGGCGAGGGACTCCGCCACCAGTGCCGCCTTCCACGCGCGGTAGGGCTCCTCGCGCCAGTGCTGCAGCTGGCAGCCGCCGCAGCGGCCATAATGCTTGCAGAAGGGGGCGATGCGGTCCGGCGAGGCGCGCTCCATCGCCGCGAGCGTGAGCCGTTCGCCCTCGCCGCTGGCCCTGACCTCTTCCCCGGGCAGCGTTCCCGGCACGAACAGCGCGCGGCCAGCGTGATGGGCCACGCCTTCGCCGCGGCGACCCATCCCGTCGATGCGCAAGGCGATCTCAGACATGGAACTCGAGCGGCGGATAGGCGATGGCGACGCCATGCCCGGAGGAGACCGCGATCCTGACCGGGCCGAGCGCAACGTTGGAGAGCGTCAGCGTCGAGCCGAGCGGCACGCTGCGCTTCAGGAGCGGCCACTTGACGCCTGCAAGGTCGAGGCCCTCGAGATCGGAAAAGGGAATGATGCTGAGCCGCGTCTCCGGCGGCAGCGCCACCTCCATGCTTCCGGGGATGACGGGCCAGGCCTCTTCGATTCCGCTGGAGAGGAGGCAGGCGAGCCCCTTGCGGGCGATCTCGATGCTCTGGCCGAGAAGGCCCGCGGTGTGGTCCGTCTGACCGCCGAGGCCGCCGAGCAGGACGATCTCGGTCGCGCCGCGGCGGATGGCCTCCGCAACCGCGATGGCGCCGTCGGTTGCATCCTTCTCGGCGGGGAAGCTCTCGCGCGGCACGTCGCGGTATTGCATGGTGAGTTCGGAGCCGGCGGAATCGAAATCGCCCACCCAGAGTTCGGGCATGAGGCCGAGGGTGGCGGCATGCATCATGCCGCTGTCGGCGGCGATCACGCGGGCGCCCCTGATCTGGGCCCTGAGGCGGGCGGTCACCGTGAGGTCGCCGCCAAGGAGGATTGCAAATCGGGTCATCGGCGAGGCTTCTAGCAAATGCGCCTTGCCAGCGCACGCCCGAAGCCCTAGCTTTCGCCATGCTCTCAACGGGGTGCCGCGCTAGGCGGCTGAGACGGGGACATTCCCCGGACCCGCTGAACCTGATCCGGATCATGCCGGCGGAGGGATTGCGGGCGGATGTTCTCCCAGAACGTCCAAACCTCCATCCAACGGCGAATGGAGGTACGATGAAGAAGACACTCACTGCCCTGTTCGCGCTTCTTGGCCTTGCGGTTCCCGCCGCAGCGCAGGAGACGCTCACCGTCTACACCTATGACAGCTTCGTCTCCGAATGGGGCCCCGGCCCCAAGGTGAAGGAGGCCTTCGAGAAGGAGTGCGGCTGCACGCTCGAATGGGTGGCGCCTGGCGACGGCGTCGCCATGCTGAACCGCCTCAAGCTCGAAGGCAGGAACACCAAGGCCGACGTGGTGCTCGGCCTCGACACCAACCTCACGGCGGAAGCGGAGGCCACGGGCCTCTTCGGCAAGCACGGGCTGGACGTGGGCCTTGCGAAGACACCCATTCCGTGGGCGGACGAAACCTTCATGCCCTTCGACTATGCGCATTTCGCCGTGGTCTACGACAGCGAGACGATGAAGCAGCCGCCGAAGTCGCTCGACGAACTGGTGAACGGCGATCCGGCTCAGAAGATCGTGCTGCAGGATCCGCGTTCCTCCACGCCGGGCCTCGGCTTCCTCCTGTGGATGAAGAGCGTCTATGGCGAGAAGGCGGCGGAGGCCTGGAAGAAGCTCCAGCCCCGCATCCTCACGGTCACGCCGGGCTGGTCGGAGGCCTATGCGCTCTTCACCAAGGGCGAGGCGCCGATGGTGCTCTCCTACACCACCTCGCCCGCCTACCACGTGATCGCTGAAAACAGCACGCGCTACAAGGCGGCCTCCTTCACGGAAGGCCATTACCTGCAGGTCGAGGTCGCGGGGCTGATCGAGAACAGCCCCGAGAAGGAGCTGGCGAAGAAGTTCCTCGCCTTCATGATGGGCCCGGGCTTCCAGGACCAGATCCCCACCAGCAACTGGATGTTCCCCGCAGGCCAGACCTCCGCGTCGCTGCCGCCCGCCTTCGGCGAGCTGGTGCAACCGGTGAAGACGCTGCTCTTCACGCCGGAGGAGGTGGAGAAGAACCGCCGCGCCTGGATCGACGAGTGGCTGAACGCCACGGCGAAGTGACAGGCTACCGGCCATCGCGGGCGCCGGCCTTTGCGGCGCTCGCCTTCCTCCTCCTCGCGCTGGCGGCGGGCTTCCTGCCCGTGCTGCGGCTGGGCCTCGCGCAGGGCCTCCAGGGGCTCGACCCCTATGTGATCCGTGTGCTGAGCTTCACCCTGCTGCAGGCGGGGCTCTCGACGCTCATCTCGGTGGGGCTCGGGCTGCCGCTCGCGCGGGCGCTGGCGAGAAGGCCCTCCTTCTTCGGGCGCGGGCTCATCCTCAGGCTTCTCAACCTGCCGCTGGCGCTGCCGTCGATCGTGGTCATCATCGGCATCATCGAGGTCTATGGGGCGAGAGGCTGGCTCGGCGGGTTCTTCGACATCTACGGGCTCCAGGGCATCCTGCTCGCGCACGTGTTCTTCAACGTGCCGCTCGCCGCCAGGCTCCTCCTCTCCGACCTCGAGCGCATCCCGCCCGAGAGCTGGAAGCTCGGCGCGCAGCTGGGCTTCCGTCCGCGGGACTACTGGCGGCGCCTCGAATGGCCCACACTCCGGGCCGGGGTGCCCGGCGTGGCGCTCCTCATCTTCCTGCTCTGCGCCGCCAGCTTCGCCGTGGTGCTGACGCTCGGCGGCGGCCCTCGCGCCACCACGCTCGAGGTGGCGATCTACCAATCGCTCCGGGCCGATTTCGATCCGCAGCGCGCCTCCATGCTGGCCTTCGTGCAGCTCCTGCTGTGCGGCGGGCTGGCGCTGCTCGCCCAGCGATGGGGCGGGCTGGCGCAGGGCTGGCCGGTGCTCCGCATCTCGCCCCGGCGCTATGACGGGCGCTCGGGCCCCTCGCGCCTCCTCGATGCGGGCATCGTCCTCCTCGCGCTCCTGCTGCTGCTGCCGCCGCTCGCGGCACTGGTGAGCGCGGGGGTCATGCGCGTCTCTCCATCCCCCGTGCTGCTCCGCGCCCTGTTGACGAGCCTCGGCCTCGGCGCGGCGAGCGCGATCCTCGCCTTCGCGCTGGTCTGGGCGCTGGCCGTTCTCGCCGTGAGGAGCGGGGCGTGGCGCAGGATCACCGCGCTTGCCGTCCTCACCTCGTGGATCGTGCCGCCTGCTGCCCTCGCCACCGGCTGGTTCGTGACGCTCATCGCCCATGCGGGCGTCGCCGGCCTTTCGGCCTTCCTGGTGATCGCCATGAATGCGATGATGTCGCTGCCCTTCGTCGCCAGGGTGCTGCTCCCCGCACTTTCCCGCTCCGCCGAATCCCATGACAGGCTGTGCCTCGGCCTCGGCATCGCGGGCTGGAACCGCTTCCGCCTCGTCGAGCTTCCCGCCATGAAGCGGGCGATCGGGCTTGCGCTCGTCCTGGCGCTCATCCTTTCGCTCGGCGACTTGACGGCGATCTCGCTCTTCGGCACGCAGGACTTCATGACGCTCCCCTCCTTGATCTACCGCCAGATGGGAAGCTACCGCTTCGACGAGGCGATCGGCACCGCATTGGTGCTGAGTGCTATCGTGCTCGTCTTCTCCTCGCTTGCCGAGCGCTGGGGGGCGGCGCGATGATCCGGCTCGAAGCGGTCTCCTTCCGCTACGAGGAGATGAAGATGCTGTTCGACGCCAGCTTCCCGAAGGCCTCCATCACGGCGGTGATAGGGCCCTCGGGCGGCGGCAAGTCCACACTTCTCAATCTCATCGCCGGTTTCGAGCAGCCGCTCTCCGGCCGGGTGCTGATCGCGGGCGAGGACGTCACTGAGCTGCCGCCGGACAGGCGGCCCGTCAGCATGATCTTCCAGGACAACAACGTCTTCGCGCATCTCGACCTGCGCACCAACGTGGCGCTCGGGATATCGCCCGGCGCGAGGCTCGATCGGGCGCAGGAGAAGCGCGTCGAGCAGGCGCTGGCGGAGGTCGGGCTTTCAGCGCTCGCCCACCGCAAGCCGGGCGAGGTCTCGGGCGGCGAGCGCCAGCGCGTCGCCGTGGCCCGTGCGCTGGTGCGCGACAGGCCGGTGCTGCTGCTGGACGAGCCCTTCGCCGCGCTGGGTCCCGCGCAGCGCCGCGACATGCTCGATCTCCTCCGCGCCATGCAGCAGGCGAGGGGCCTCACCGTGCTCATGGTCACGCACCAGCCGGAGGATGCCGAATATGCCGCGAGCCACACGGCCTATCTCGAGAACGGCCGCGTCGCGGCGCTCCGGCCCACGGCGGAACTCTTCGCCGCCGCGGACATCCCCGGCCTCGCGGCCTATCTGGGGGACTGGAGAAGCAAGCCCCTTTGAGGTAGGAGCCCTTCTCGCATGAGCAGGATCCTCCTTCACCTTCGCGGCATCGGCCTCACCTTCGGCGGCAGGCCCATTCTCGAGAACGCCGAGCTCGCGGTGGCCGAGGGCGAGCGCGTGGCGCTGGTCGGCCGCAACGGCTCGGGCAAGTCCACCCTCCTCAAGATCGCCGCGGGCATGATCGAGGCCGACGCGGGCGAGCGCTGGCTGCAGCCGGGCACGACGATCCGCTACCTGCCGCAGGAACCGGATCTTTCGGCCCATGCCACGGTGCTCGACTATGTCGGGGCGGGGCTGGGGCCGGCGGACGATCCGCACCGCTGCGCCTATCTCCTGCGCGAGCTCGGCCTTTCGGGCGATGAGGATCCGAGACGGCTCTCCGGCGGCGAGATCCGCCGCGCCGCGATCGCCCGCACGCTCGCGCCGGCGCCCGACATCCTGCTCCTCGACGAGCCCACCAACCACCTCGATCTTCCCGCCATCGAATGGCTCGAGGCCGAGCTCGCCTCGCTCCGCTCCGCCTTCGTGCTGATCAGCCATGACAGGCGCTTTCTCGAGCGGCTTTCGAACCGCACCGTGTGGCTCGACCGCGGCATGTCGCGGCGGCTCGAGCGCGGCTTCGCCGATTTCGAGAGCTGGCGCGACGAGGTGCTGGCGAAGGAGGAGGCCGAGCAGCAGCTCCTCGCCAAGCGCATCGAGCAGGAAGAGCACTGGATGCGCTACGGCGTCACGGCGCGGCGCAAGCGCAACATGCGCCGCGTCGAACTTCTCGCCAGCCTGAGGAAGGAGCGGAAGGACCATGTGGGCCAGCAGGGTGCCGTGCGCATGGCGGCCTCGGCGGGCGATCTCTCGGGCAAGCTGGTGGCGGAGGCGAAGGGGGTCTCCAAGAGCTTCGGCCAGAGACCCATCGTCGCCAATCTCGATCTCCTCGTCATGCGCGGCGACAGGCTGGGGATCGTGGGTCCGAACGGGGCGGGCAAGACCACGCTCGTCAAGCTCCTCACCGGCGAGATCTTGCCCGATGCCGGAACGATTCGGCTCGGAACCAATCTCCAGCCCGTAACGCTCGACCAGAGCCGGCAGAGCCTCGATCCCGCAGCGACGCTCGCCGACGTCATCACCGACGGGCGCGGCTCCTCGGTCACGGTCAATGGCGAGACGAAGCACGTGGTCAGCTACATGAAGGACTTCCTGTTCCCGCCGGAGAAGGCGCGCACCCCGGTCGGCGTGCTCTCGGGCGGCGAGCGCGGGCGGCTCATCCTGGCGCGCGAACTCGCCAGGCCCTCGAACCTCCTTGTCCTCGACGAGCCCACCAACGACCTCGATCTCGAGACGCTGGACATGCTGCAGGAGATGCTGGCCGACTACCAGGGCACCATCCTGCTCGTCAGCCATGACCGCGACTTCCTCGACCGTGTCGCCACCTCCGTGCTGATGGCCGATGGCGATGGGAAGTGGACGGAATATGCCGGCGGCTATTCCGACATGCTGGCGCAGCGCGGCCAGGGGGTGCAGGCGCGGAAGGTGAAGGCCGATGTACCCCGGAGTTCAGCGCCCGCGCGCAAGCCGGAGGCCCCGGCCGCGCCGCGCAAGCTGACCTTCAAGGAGAAGCATGCGCTCGAAACCCTGCCCGCGGCCATGAAGAAGCTCGAGGACGAGATCGGCACGCTGGAGGCGCGGCTCGCCGATCCCTCCTTCTTCTCGCGCGATCCGAGGGGCTTCGATTCGGCTGCAGCACGGCTTTCCTCCGCCCGCGAGGAACTGGCGAAGGCGGAAGAACAGTGGCTCGAACTCGAAATGAAGCGCGAGGCGCTGGAGGGCTAGAGCCGGAACGAAGTCAGGCGAGCTCACCCTCGCTTTTCATCTTTCCGTCACCGGGGGCGAGAGGCCGGGGTCCAGCTTTTGGCAACTGACTGTTTGACGCATGAGCCGGAGTCCGGCCGTCGCCGGAATGACGTCATGAAGCGGGAGCCGCCGCGGTTCCATCACAGCTCACTCCGCTCTTGGCTACCAGCCGCTGCCGCCGCCCCCGCCGCCGCCGCCGCCCGAGGAGCCGCCGCCGCCGAGCCCCGAACTTCGCCCCGGGGGCGAGGCGGAGGAAGCCGCCACCGTCGCGGCGAGGCTGCGGCCGAGGCTTTCGGTGAAGCGGCCGCTGCGCCCTGCGTCCCAGCGGCGGCCGGAATACCAGGCAGGCCCCGCGGCGCCCGCGGCCGCCGCGGCGGCGAGCACGGCGGCGAACTTGGCGTTCCATTCGTTCTCGCAGTCGAGCGCCAGGGCATAGGGCAGGTAGCGCTCGAAAAGCTCCGGCGTCTTCTCCGGCGGATGCAGCACCTTGAGGCGTTCCTCCTCGGCGGTCGCCAGATAGAGGCGGAAGCCCTCGATCTGGTCGAGGAGGCGGCGGCCCGTCTCGGTCGGGGCGCGCAGCAGGTGATAGAAGACCACGTTGATCAGCCCCAGCAGCACCGCCGTTCCCACCAGCATGTAGAGGCCGGGAGAGCCGCCGCCCTCGGAGAGGAAGAGGGCAGGGGCCATGAGGCCGGCGCCCACGAAGGGAATGAGGAAGACGAGCCCGAACAGCGAGGAGATCTTCCGCCAGATGCCGGGTGCGGAGGCAACGCCCTTGAAGGAGGCCCATCCCACGCCGAGGATCGCCCCCCACCAGATCGTCGTCCAGATCATCGCGAAGAGGCCCGTGAGGCCATCCTCCGGCGGAAGCAGCACGGCAGCCACGATCAGGCAGAGAATGGAGATCGCGAGCCCGCCCGCGAACCAGCGCAGATTGCGCAGGAACACGGTGCCGTCATGCTCGCCCTTGAGCGACCGGTCGAGCGCCTGGCGCGCCGAGCGGACGGTGGCGTTGCTTGCCTGCTTCAGGTGCAGGTTGCCGGAGGGGAGCGCGCCGAGGAGTGCGGCCTCCGAGGCGGTGAGCGGCTGCGCCCTCTCCGGCTTCGCCAGCTTGGTGACGGTGAAGCTGTCCTCCTCGTCGCTGATCCTGATCCGGCCCTTCACCGCCAGCCCGACGAGTGCCGCGGCGAAGCCCTTGTCGTCCGCGCCGTAGCGCCAGACGTAGCGAACGCCGGCGGGTCCCAGTCCCTTGGGCGGCGCGAAGAGGGGAATGATGGTGCCCTTGGCGGGATCCCGCCCGACGCGGTTCCAGGCATAGAGGAAATAACCGCCCGAAACGAAAAGCCCCAGCGCCAGCGCGAAGAGCCCGGCATTGTCGGAGAGCCACCACGCCCATTTCTCGCCCTCTGTCGGCGGCGCGACGATGCCCTTCTGCCAGCCCACCGCCACCGTGAAGCCCTCATAGGGCGCGAGCCGCCGCGTGGTCTCCGCCGCATAGCGGCTGCCGTTCGCTTCCAGCACCCGGGCATCGCTCGCCGTGCTCCCCTGCGGGCCGGTATATTCGTCATGGCCCGAAATGACCGCACCCTCAGGCAGGCGGATCTCGACGCGGGCCGCGGCCATGGGCAGGCTCCAGCCATTGCCGGTGACGTTCCAGTAGAGCTCGTCATGCTCGGCGAAGAAGCCGATCTGCCGCGTCGTGCGGTAGGTGATCTCGTAGCGGTGGGCGCCCGTCTGGAGGAACACGTCCTTGTCGCCGATGCGGATGCGCGTGCCGTTGGAGATCGCCTCCAGCGCATAGGGCTCCTCGCGCCCGTCGCGCCTGACGCCCAGCACCTCGAAGCCCACGACCACGCGCTGGCCGTTGCGGTCCCTGTAGGTGGTGGGGAAGTCGCGCAGGATGCCGCGCTTGATCTCGTCTCCCTCCGCCACCACCGTGATCGTCTCGCGCACGGTGAGCGAGGCGTCGGCATTGACCGTCACGTCGCTCAGGAAGTTCTGGATCTGCTCCTCGGCGCGTGCCGGCAGGAGGAGGGCCAGCAGCAGCGTGAAGGCGAGGAGGAGGCGCATCAGCGTGTCTTGAAATCCACCTTCGGCACCTCGCGCGCCGCGGCGTCGCCGATCTCGAAGAATTCCGCCTTCCGGAAGCTGAACTGATTGGCGATCACGTTGGTGGGAAAGCTCTCGATCATGGTGTTGAGGTTCCTGACCGAGCCGTTGTAGTAGCGCCGCGACAGCTGGATCTCGTCCTCGATGTGCGAGAGCTTGTCCTGCAGGTCGCGGAAATTGGCGTCCGCCTTCAGCTCCGGATAGGCCTCGGCGATGGCGAAGAGGCGGCCGAGTGCCGCGGTCATCGCCTGCCCCACGGCGGACTGCTCGGCCACCGTGCCGCCCGCGATCGACTTCGCCCTCAGCTCGGCGATGTCGCGGAACAGCTTCTCCTCGTGGCTCGCATAGCCCTTCACCGTCTCGATCAGGTTGGGGATGAGGTCGGCGCGGCGGCGCAGCTGCACGTCGATGCCGCTCCAGCCCTCCTCAACCAGGTTCTTGTTGCGGACCAGCGCGTTGTAGGCCCAGACGAGATAGCCGCCGATGAGGACGATGAGTCCCAGAAGACCGTAGCCGAACATGCGCTGTGCTCCCTTTCCCCGTGCAAGCGAATATGAGGCTTCCGGATGGGCGAGGCAAGGAGGAGGTCAGGGCACGGCGAAGGGCCTGTCGTGCTTCAGCGAGGGAATGCGGCGGCGCGTGTCGGCCGCGAGTTCGAGGTCGATCTCGGCGGTGATGATGCCCTGCTCCTCGCCGCCGTCGGCGAGCACGCGGCCCCACGGGTCGACGATCAGCGAATGGCCGAAGCACTCGGCACCGCCCAAGAGCGTGCCGCTCTGGCAGGGCGAGATCACATAGGCGCCGTTCTCGATGGCGCGCGCCCGCTGCAGCACGTGCCAGTGCGCCTCGCCCGTCACCCTGGTGAAGGCGGCGGGCGCGGCGAGCATCTGGGCTCCCGCCTGCGCATAGGAGCGGTAAAGCTGGGGAAAGCGGATGTCGTAGCAGATCGACAGCCCGATCATGCCTTCGGCACAGGGTGCCACCACGCCCTTGTGGCCAGCGGCGATGGTGGCGGATTCCTGATAGACCCTGCCCTCGCCGAGATTGATGTCGAAGAGGTGGATCTTGTCGTAGCGCGCGGCGATCCGGCCCTCGGGGTCGAGCATGAAGCTGCGGTTGAAGATGCGCCCGTCCGGCGCCTTGACGCCGATCGAGCCCAGGAGCAGCCAGATCCTCAGTTCATCGGCCAGCGCCTGCATGGCGGGCAGCACCGGGTGTTCCGCCTCCTCGAAGGCCACGGGGAACAGCTTGCCCTCGCGCGTGTCGAGACCGGCGCAATATTCGGGCGTGGCCACGAAGGCCGCGCCCCGGCCCGCGGCCTCGCGGATCATCGCGCCGAGAACGCCGATGTCGTGGCCGATATCGGTCGTGGCGGTGTTCTGGATGCAGGCGGCCCTGAAGCTCATGGCTTCTCCTTAGCCTTCTCCGCCTCCGGTGTGAAGAAGGAGCGGATCACGTGCAGCGCGCTCCGCGATTTCAGGCAGATCATCCACTCCTCCATCTCGGTCCCCCAGTCGGGGACAGCGAGCACGGCGAGCCTGCCGTCGGGCACGAGCTCGCCCTCGGACATGATGGCGAGGCCGAGGCCATGTGCGGCGGCCTCGCGCGCGGCCTCGCGGCTCTCGATCTCGATCGCGGCGGGAATCGCCAGGCCGCGGCGCGCGGCCTCCTCGAGGAGCAGCCTTCGCGTCATCGAACCCTCCTCCCGGAGGATCAGCGGCAGCCGGACGAGCTCGCCGAAGCCGATCTCCCTCAGCCTCGCGAGCTTGGAGGAGCGCTGCACCACCGCCACCAGCCGGTCGCTCCTGAGCTTGCGGGCGAGGAAGGAGGGCTCGGGAGGGCGTTCCGCCGTCACGGCGATGTCGATCGAGAAGTCCTCGAGCCTTCTCAGCAGCTGGGCGGAATTGCCGGTGACGAGCCTCAGGCTCAGCTTGGGGTGCCGGAGCCGGAAGCGGGCGAGCTCGGGCAGGATGTGCACGGCGGCATCCGCCCCGATGGTGAGCTGGCCCTCCTCCAGCGTCCGCCCGCGCGAGAGGAGTTCCGCCGCCTGCGCCTCCGCCTCGAACTGCCGCTCGGCGATGGCGAAGAGCTTGCGCCCCATGTCGGTGAGGGACACGCCGGAGGCAGCGCGCGTGAAGAGCTGCACGCCGTAAGCCTCCTCGAGCTTCCGCACATGGTCGGACACGGCGGGCTGGGTGAGGCCCAAGGCCTCCGCCGCGCGGGAGAATCCACCGTGGACGGCGACGGCGTGGAAGGCCTTGAGCTGGGCGTGGCGCATATCACCTCAACTTATGGGGTTCATAAGAACATACGATTTGACTGATAATGGTCAAGCGCACATGTTCGGCGCCGAAACATTCCGAGGATTTCGCCATGGACAAGCTCGCCCGCCGCTTCGACGGTCCTCCCGGCCAGGAGGACATGCCCTATCTCCTCACCCCCGGGCCGCTCACCACCTCGCGCTCGGTCAAGGCCGCGATGCTGGCCGACTGGGGCTCGCGCGATGTCGAGTTCCGCCGCGTCGTCGCCGAGATCCGCAAGGGGCTCCTCGATCTCGCCGGCTGCGACGAAACGTATGAATGCGTCATCATGCAGGGCTCCGGCACCTTCGCCATCGAGGCGGCGCTCGGCAGCTTCTGCCCGGCCACGGGCCGGAAGACGCTGGTCGTCGCCAACGGCGCCTATGGCGACCGGGCCGCGGCGATCCTCGCCAAGATCGGCCGGCCGCACGCCAAGATCGACAAGGGCGACAGTGCCGCCCCAACCGTCGCCGAGGTGATCGCGGCGATCGAGGCCGACCCCGAGATCAGCCATGTCTGGGTCATCCATTGCGAGACGACGTCCGGCATCGTCAACCCGATCGCGGACATCGCCCGCGCGGTGAAGCAGCGCGGGAAGACCTGCATGGTCGATGCCATGTCCTCCTTCGGGGCACTTCCACTCGACATGAAGGACGGGATCGACGTGATGGTCTCCTCCTCCAACAAGTGCATCGAGGGGGTACCCGGCTTCTCCTACGTGCTGGTGAAGCACGACATGCTGGCGGCCTCGAAGGGGCACAGCCACTCCGTGGTGCTCGATCTCTTCGAGCAGTGGAAGGGGCTCGAGGCCAATGGCCAGTTCCGCTTCACCCCGCCCACCCACGCGCTCGTCGCCTTCCACCAGGCGATGCGCGAGCACGCCGAGGAAGGGGGCGTCGCGGCGCGCGGCCGCCGCTATGCCCGCAACGCCCAGGTGCTCATCAAGGGCATGCGCGAGATGGGCTTCTCGACGCTGCTTTCGGACAACGAGGCGGGCCCCATCATCCAGACCTTCCTCACGCCGCGCGATCCCCATTTCCATTTCGAACGCTTCTACGAGGACCTCCGGCTGCGCGGCTTCGCCATCTATCCCGGCAAGCTCACCAGGCGCCCGAGCTTCCGGATCGGCACCATCGGCAAGGTGGACGAGAAGGTGATGGCGGGCGTTCTCGCCGCGATCCGCGAGGTGCTGGCGGAGATGAACGTCACCGACCTCTCGCCGCTCGAGGCGTGACGATGAGAACCGTCACCGTCAATGGCCGCAGCTACGATTGGCCCACGGCCCCGCTCGTCGTCATCTGCTGCGACGGCAGCGAGCCCGACTACATGGAAATCGCCATGGCGAAGGGCCTCATGCCGAATCTCCGGCGCATCATCGAGAAGGGCGAGAACCGGCGCGGGCTCTCGGTCATCCCGAGCTTCACCAACCCCAACAATCTCTCGATCGTCACGGGGCGGCCTCCCGCCGTCCACGGCATCTGCGGCAACTACCTGATCGACCCGGCCACCGGCCAGGAAACCATGATGAACGATCCGAAGTGGCTGCGCGCACCCACCATCTTCGAGGCGTTCCAGAAGCAGGGCGCGAAGATCGCGATGGTGACGGCCAAGGACAAGCTCCGCCTTCTTCTCGGCAAGGGCCTCGCCTTCGACGGCACGGCAGTGGCCTTCTCCTCCGAGAAGGCGGACAAGGTGAGCATGGCGGAGAACGGCATCGCCGACGCCTGCGGCATGGTCGGCATGGGCGTGCCGGACGTCTATTCGGCGGAGCTTTCGGAATTCGTCTTCGCCGCCGGCGTCAAGCTGCTCGAGCGCATGAAGCCCGATCTCATGTATCTCTCCACCACCGACTACGTGCAGCATAAATACGCGCCGGGCTCGGAGGGCGCCAACCGCTTCTACGCGATGATGGACAAATATCTGGGCCAGCTCGACCGGGCCGGCGCCATCCTCGTCATCGTCGCCGACCACGGCATGAAGGACAAGCACCTCTCCAACGGCGAGCCGGACGTGCTCTACCTTCAGGACGTGCTGGACCAGGCCTTCGGCAAGGGCAAGACGAAGGTCATCCTGCCGATCACGGACCCTTACGTCGTCCATCACGGCGCGCTCGGCAGCTTCGCCACGGTCTATGCCTATGGGCCGGACGTGAAGGAGGTGATGGCGCTGATCGCCAGGCAGGACGGCATCGATGCCGTGCTCGACCGCAACGAGGCCTGCGCGCGCTACGAGCTGCCGGAGGACAGGATGGGCGACGTCGTGGTCGTCTCCGGCGGGCCGAGGCGCTCGAAGGTCATCGGCACCTCGCGCGACAAGCACGATCTCTCGGGGCTCGACGAGCCGCTCCGCTCGCATGGCGGCCTCACCGAGCAGGAGGTTCCGGTGATCGCCAACCGCAAGTTCGTCAACGCACCCGCGAAGCTCCGCAACTTCGATGCCTTCGCGCTCGGATGCAACCATATCGTGGAGAACTGAAATGAACGTCGCTGTCACGGGCCGCCCGCTGATCGAGGAGTCGATGCGCATCGGCGGCAGGAAGGTGAAGGCGGATGGCGTGGTGCCGGTGCACTACCCCTACACCAACGAGGTGATCGGCACCGTGCCGGCGGGCCGCGCCGAGCATGCCGCCCAGGCCTTCGCCATCGCGCGGAGCTACAAGCCGAAGCTCACCCGCTACGAGCGCCAGCAGATCCTCTTCCGCACGGCGGAGCTCATCCGTGCACGGAAGGACCAGCTCTCGGACCTCATCACGCTGGAGCTCGGCCTTTCCAAGAAGGACTCGCTCTACGAGGTGGGCCGCGCCTATGACGTCTATTCGCTGGCGGGCCAGCTCTCGATCCTGGACGACGGGCAGATCTTCTCCTGCGACCTCACCCCCCAGGGCAAGCCGCGCAAGATCTTCACCAAGCGCGAGCCCGTCGGCGTCATCTCCGCCATCACGCCCTTCAACCACCCGCTCAACATGGTGTCGCACAAGGTGGCCCCGGCCATCGCCACCAACAATTGCGTGGTGGCCAAGCCCACCGAGCTGACGCCGCTCACCTGCATCGCGCTTGCCGACATCCTCTACGAGGCGGGGCTTCCGCCCGAGATGTTCCAGGTGGTCACCGGCTGGCCGCAGGACATCGGCGATGAAATGGTGACGAACCCCGAGATCGACGTCATCACCTTCACCGGCGGCGTGCGCGTCGGCAAGATCATCGCCGGCAAGGCGGGCTACAAGCGCGCCGCCCTCGAACTCGGCGGCAACGACCCGCTGATCATCCTCGACGATCTCTCCGACAGCGACCTCGACAAGGCGGCGGAACTCGCCGCGGCGGGCGCCACGCGGAATTCCGGCCAGCGCTGCACGGCGGTGAAGCGCATCCTGGTGCAGGAGCGCGTCGCCGACCGCTTCGTGGAAAAGGTGCTGGCGAAGGCCAAGGCCATCAGGTTCGGCGACCCGATGGACCCCGCGACCGATCTCGGAACCGTCGTCCACGAGGAGGCCGCGAGGACGTTCGAAGCCCGCGTCTACAAGGCCGCCGAGCAGGGTGCCAAGGTGCTCTACGATCCCGGCCGCAAGGGCGCGCTGCTGCCGCCCATCACGGTCGATTTCGTGCCGCACCATTCGGAGCTCGTCTTCGAGGAAACCTTCGGCCCCGTCGTTCCCGTCGTCCGCGTGCCCAATGACGACGACGAGGTGATCCGGATTTCCAATTCGACGCCCTTCGGCCTCTCCTCCGGCGTCTGCACCAACAATCTGTCGCGGATCACCCGATTCATCGAAGGACTCAACGTCGGCACGGTCAACATCTGGGAGGTTCCGGGCTACCGTATCGAAATGTCGCCCTTCGGCGGGATCAAGGATTCGGGCAACGGCGTTAAGGAAGGCGTCATGGAAGCCATGAAATTCTTCACCAACGTCAAGACATGGTCGCTTCCCTGGCCGCAATGAGAACCTAGTTGAACCCGGGCACCGCCGTCATCGTCAACCTCCTGGGCGGGATCGCCCTCCTGCTCTGGGGCGTGCGCATGGTGCGCACCGGCGTGATGCGGGCCTGGGGCGAGCGGCTGCGGAACTTCATCGAGCACCGGGTGGGAAACCGCCTCTCCGCCTTCATGGGCGGCGGCGTCGCCACGGCGATCCTCGGTTCCAGCACCGCCATGACGCTGATCGTGGCGGGTCTCGCCGCCTCGGGCGCGATCGGCACGGCGCTGGGGCTCGCCGTGCTGCTCGGCGCCGACGTCGGCTCGGCCATCGTCTCCTCCATCTTCGCCTCGGGCTCGGGCTTCGCGCTCTGGGCCTCACCGATCCTGCTGTTCGCCGGCTATGTCGTCCATTCCTGGTCGGCCGAGCTCCGCCCGCACAATCTGGGGCGCATCCTGATCGGCCTCGGGCTGATGCTGCTCTCCCTCACCCTCATCAAGGAAGCATCGGCTCCCCTGAGCACGGCGACGCTGTTCCATGACGTGCTCGCCGCCGTCGGCCGCGAACCCTTCCTTGCCTTCCTCATCGGCGCGGCACTCACCTGGCTGTTCCACTCCTCGCTCGCGGTGATCCTGCTCATCGCCACCTTCCTCGCCAACGGCAGCCTCGAGATCGGGGGTGCGCTCGCCTTCATCCTCGGCATCAATTTCGGCGGCGGGCTTCCCGCCGTCACCGCGACGCTGGCAGAGCCACCCTCGGCGCGGCGCCTGCCACTCGCCAACCTCCTCTGCCGCGCCATCCTCGCCCTGCTGGGCCTGGTCTTCGTCGAATGGATCACGCCGCACGTGGAGATGCTGCCGGTGGGGCCTGTCGAGAAGGCGGTGGGCTTCCACGCCGCCTTCAACATCCTGGTCGGGCTCGTGTTCCTGCCCTTCACGGGCCTCGTGGCGAGGTTCATGGCCTATCTCCTGCCGGAGGACGCGCAGGACAAGGACCGGCTCGCCCATCCGCGCTATCTCGATCCCAAGGCGGTGCGCACCCCCGCCGTGGCGCTCGCCAACGTGCTGCTCGAAACCGTGCGCATGACCGAGCTTCTCGAGCGCATGTTCGACACCGCCCTCGACTCGCTCCGCTCCGACACGCTCGAGGGGCTGAAGAAGCTGAAGCCGATGGACGAGCGGCTCAACGTCTACCAGGCGCAGCTCCAGGCCTATCTGGCGGAACTCGCCGACGAGCTTTCGCCAACCGAGTCCCGGCGGGCGCTGGAACTCACCCTCTACGTCAGCAATCTCGAGCACGCAGGCGACGTCGTGCAGCTCAACCTGGCGGGGCGCGTCGAGGCCAAGGTGCGGGAAGCGATCTCCTTCACGGAAGACGAGATCGCCTCGCTCGACAATCTCTGCCGCATCATCCACGACAATCTGAAGCTCGCAACGGCGGTTCTCTCCTCCGGCGACGTCGAGGGGGCGAAGCGCCTCATCTCCCAGAAGGATGCCTTCCGCGAACTCCAGAACGAGGTGCTGGACAAGCATTTCCGCACCGGCTCGCGCGGCAAGGGCGCAGCTCTCCGCCGCAGCGCGCTCTACGTGGACATCATCCGCGACCTGAACCGCATCAACGCGCTGGTGGTCTCGGCGGGCTACCCCATCGTCGATGCGGCGGGGCTGCTCCGGGGCTCGCGCCTCAGGCAGGAAAGTTGATTCACGATGTCAATCAGCAGCAGGCACTTCAAGGAAGAAATGCCTAGCACGCTGTAGGAATAAAGTCAATAGGCGGCCCGGGGCGGCCGTCACGCCAGCCCTTCGGCCTTCAGCACCTGGCGGATCGAGGCAGCGGTCTTGTCGACGATCTCGACGAGCTCGTCATCGGTCACGTTGTAGGGCGGCGCCAGGATCACCACGTCGCCGTTGACGCCGTCGACGTTGCCGCCCACGGGATAGCAGATGAGGCCGTTGTCGAACGCCCGCTGGCGGATCTTCATGAACAGCTTGCGCTCGGCGCCGAAGGGCTTCTTCGTCGTGCGGTCGGCCACGAGCTCGATCGCCTGGAAGAAGCCGCGGCCGCGGATGTCGCCCACCGCCTCTATGCCCTTCGTCGCCTCGACGAGCATGGAGCGGAGCTTTCCTTCCATGGCATGAACCCGCTCGACGAGCCTCTCGCGCTCGACGATCTTCTGCACGGCGACGCCCGCGGCACAGCAGGCGGTGTGGCCGGTGAAGGTGTGCCCGGTCATGGGCGCCCCGTGCTTTCCGTGGATCACGTCCGCCACCCGGTCGGTGTAGATCGCGGCGCCGAGCGGCAGGTAGCCGGCGGCCAGGCCCTTCGCCACCGACATGATGTCGGGCTCGACGCCGTCCTGCTCGAGGGCGCGCCAGGTGCCGGTGCGGCCGGCGCCGCACATCACCTCGTCGGAGATCAGCAGCACGCCGTATTTGTCGCAGATGTCGCGCACGCGCTTCGCATAGCCCTCGGGTGCCGGCACGCAGCCGCCCGCAGCACCCACGACCGGCTCGAAGACGAAGGCGCAGATCTTCTCGGGGCCCACCCGCAGGATCTCGTCCTCGAGTTCCTTGGCGCAGGCTTCGCCCACCGTCTTGGCCGTCGCACCCGCCACCGGGCGGTATGAATTGGCCGGCGAAAGCCTGGAGACGTCGAGCAGCGAGCCCTCGAAGGCGCGCTTCCTCTCGAGGAAGCCGGAGACGGAGAGTGCGCCCAGCGTGTTGCCGTGCCAGGAGCGCTCGCGCGCGATGAAGCGCCGGCGGCTCATCTCGCCGTTGGCCGCGTGATACTGCAGCGCCAGCTTGAGACAGGATTCGACGGCCTCGGAGCCGCCCGTGACATAGACCATGTTGTTGAGGGTTCCGCCGCAGCGGCGGCGGATGATCTCGGTCAGCTCCTCCAGCGCGTCGGAGGAGAAATTGTAGCGGTAGCCGTGGGCGATGCGGTCCAGCTGCTCCTTGATCGCGCCGTTCACCTCGGGGTTCGAATGCCCGATGCAGTAGACGGCGGGCCCGCCCGAGCCGTCGATGTACTGCTTGCCGTCCACATCATAGACATAGCTGCCCTTCGCCCAGGCCACTTTCGGGAGATCGCCTGTCGAGTGAATATGCTGGGGAAGAGCTGCGGCAGAGGACATGTGCATTGCGCCTTGCGTTGGAATTGACGGTCGATCAAACTCTTAACACCCCTTCGAGAGGCTCGGCAAACCGGTGATCACCGTCTTCGACGACATGCAACGCTCCCATGCGCCGCGCGAATTCATCGTGTCGGGCAAGCCGCAGCCGATCCCCGAGATCCCCGAGCGGATCGACATGCTGCTTGAAGGCGTGCGCCGCATCGGGGGTCCCGTCGTGGCACCGAAGGAGATCTTCGGCGACACGCTGGCGCTGGTGCATGACCGCCGCTACATCCAGTTCCTCTCCACCCTGTGGGAGCGCTGGCGGCGCATACCGGACGCTGCGGAAACGCCCTCGCCCAACGTCTTCGCGCTGGGCCGCGCCAGCCTGCCGCCCGCCAGCTATCCGGACAGCGTCGTGGGCCAGTGCGGCTGGCACCTGGGCGACGGCTCCTGCCCGGTCACGCCGAAGACGTGGGAAGCGGCGCGCGCCAGCGCCGCGACCGCCGCGCACGGCGCCAAGCTCGTGCTCGGCGGGGAGCGCGCCGTCTACGCGCTGTGCCGGCCGCCCGGCCATCACGCGGCCGCCGACATGGCGGCGGGCTTCTGCTACTTCAACAATGCCGCCGTTGCCGCCGCGGTCTTCCGCGAGGCCGGAAGGCGCGCCGCGATCCTCGACATCGACGTCCACCACGGCAACGGCACGGAGGCGATCTTCTATGATCGGGCGGACGTGCTCACCGTTTCCATCCATGCCCATCCCAGGCGCTTCTATCCCTTCTTCTGGGGCTATCCGGAAGAGCGCGGGCGGGGAGACGGGGAAGGCTTCAACCTCAACTTGCCGCTCGAGCGCGGCACCACGATCAAGCCCTACCGGGAGGCGCTCGGCACGGCGCTTTCGCGCATCGCCGATTTCGCGCCCGACGTCCTGGTGCTGGCGGCGGGGCTCGACATCGCGGTGGACGATCCCTTCAAGGGCTTCGCCATCCAGACCCCCGAATTCGGCGTGATCGGCCGCGACATCGCGGCCCTGACGCTGCCGATGCTGATCGTGCAGGAGGGCGGCTACCCCTCGCCACATCTCGGCGGCAACCTCGCCTCGCTGCTCGAAGGGCTGCTCGCGTGAGCCTCTCGGTGCGGCCGATGCGGCGCGAGGAGGCGGTGGCGGTGGCCAAGATGGTGCATGGCCTTGCCGTCCACATCGGCACGGACTTCGTGCCGAAGCTCGACGGTGAAGGGCTCCGCGACGCCGAGGACCTGATCGACGTCGTGGTCGCGGAGGAGGAAGGCCGGCTCCTCGGCGCCTGCCTCGGGCTCATGACCTTCTCGACCTGGCGGGGTGCCCGCGGGCTCTACGTCGTCGATCTCTTCGTGCTGCCGGAGGCACGCGGGCGGAACGTCGGCCTCGACCTGCTGCGCTGTTCGGCGCGGCGCTTCGCAAAGCGCGGCGCGCGCTTCATCAAGCTCGAGGTGGACGAGACCAATACCGGGGCAGAGCGCTTCTACGCGCGGCTCGGCTTCGTGAAGAAGACCGAAGACAGGCTCCACATTCTGGAGCAGGATGGGCTTCGACAATTCATATCAGCGGGAGGGCAGGAATGAGCATCAAGCATGTCGGCCTCATCGGCGTCGGCCTCATGGGCCACGGCATCGGCAAGAACATCCTGGAGAAGGGCTACAAGCTCACGGTCATGGCGCACCGGAACCGCGCACCGGTGGAGGATCTCGTCTCCAAGGGGGCGCATGAGCGGAACAATCCGCTCGCCGTGGCGAAGGAGTCCGACATTGTCATCCTCTGCGTCACCGGCACGCCGCAGATCGAACAGATCGTCTATGGCGAGTACGGCCTGATGGGCGCGGTGCGCGAAGGCCTGGTGATTGCCGACTGCTCGACGGCGGAGCCCGCCTCGACGGTGAGGATTGCCGCCGATGTCGAGGCCAAGGGCGGGCATTTCGTCGACACGCCGATGACGCGCACGCCGAAGGAGGCGGCGGCGGGAAAGCTCGGGCTGATGACCGGCGGGCCTGACGCGGTGATGGCGAGGATCCGCCCGGTGCTCGAATGCTTCGCCGACACCATCGTCCATGCGGGGCCGGTGGGTTCGGCGCATCAGCTGAAGCTCATCAACAATTTTCTGTCGATCTGCCATGCGGCGGTGGCGGCGGAGGCGATCACGGTGGCCGCCAAGGCGGGCGTCGACATGAAGGCGCTGCGCGACATCGTGATGGCCGGCGGTGCCGCCTCGGTGATGTTCGGGCGGCTCATCAACGTGCCGCTCTCGGACGACGACAGTGCGGCGCAGTTCGCCATCCGCAACGCCAGGAAGGACCTCCGCTACTACACCAACATGACGGAGCAGCTGCCGGTTGCCTCCTTCCTCGCCGAGACGGCGCACCAGATCACCGTGATGGCGGACAACATGGGCTATGGCGAACGCTTCATCCCGCGCCTCATCGACGTGATGATGACGGTGAACGGTCTGAAGAAATAGCTGCCGCTCAGGAACGGACCGGGGCGGGGAAGACCCGCTCCGCCGCCACATGGTCGATCATGGCGCGCCAGTCATCAGGGAGGTAGCCCCAGTCCGGCATGTCGGGCAGGGCGGCTTCGAGCATGTCGACGGTCGGTTCGCGAAGCGCCCCCACGGCGGCGCGGGCGGCCTCGACGCAGTTGCGCCAATCCTCCTCGCCGAGGGACATGGCGAGGGCCCGTGCCACCCGCTCGATCATGGAAATCTCTGCCGTCATCTTTCAATCCAACGGCGCACGGCCGAATCTGCGCGCACCGGCTGTTAACCATGATTTAACTAACCAAAGGTGGCAGTGGGTGCAACATGACGTTAAGTCAAAGTGATGGGGAACAGGAGGACTCGATGCTGGACATGTTTTCGCTGAAGGGGCGGGTCGCGCTGGTGACCGGTGCCTCCCGCGGGCTTGGCTTCGCCATGGCGAGGGCGCTGGCCGAAAGCGGGGCGCAAGTCGTCGTCAATGCCCGCAACCCGGCCGAACTCGCCGAGGCCGCAGGACGGATCGGGGCGGAGCCGATGGCCTTCGACGTCACCGATGCCAAGGCGGCGCGCCAGGCGCTCGAGCAGGTGGAGGCGCGCCACGGCAGGCTCGACATCCTCGTCAACAATGCCGGCATCCAGCACCGCCGCCCGATCACCGACTGGGAGGATGAGGATTTCGACCGGGTCATCGCGGTCAACCTGTCCTCCTGCTTCCGGCTGGCGCGCGATGCCGTTCGGC
This sequence comes from Aestuariivirga sp., assembly GCF_046294715.1. Classification (GTDB taxonomy): domain Bacteria; phylum Pseudomonadota; class Alphaproteobacteria; order Rhizobiales; family Aestuariivirgaceae; genus Aestuariivirga. Next base: position 73,583 of record NZ_JBKBKI010000004.1, read on the forward strand.
TGATGTTGCCGCGCGGATACGGGCGAATCATCAACACGGGCTCGGTCGCGGCGATCCTCGGGCGCCCCACCATCCACGCCTACGTGGCGGCGAAGGCGGGGCTGCACGGGCTCACGCGCTCCATGGCGGCGGAGCTCGGGCGCAAGGGCATCACCGTCAACGCGCTGGCGCCCGGCTATTTCGCCACCGAGCTCAACACCGCTCTTCTCGAGGACAAGGCCTTCACCGCCTGGGTCGAGTCGCGCACGCCCGCAGGCCGCTGGGCAAAGCCCGAGGAACTCGGCGGCGCCGCGGTCTTCCTCGCCTCCGACGCGGCTGCCTATGTCAACGGCCATGTGCTGGCGGTGGACGGGGGGCTATCGGTCTCCCTCTAGGCAGTGACCTCAGCAGGCGAGCAGCTCAGGCTTCCGGCGTCTTCCCCTCCAGCGCGCGCGCGAATTTCGGCATGTCGATGTTGCCGCCGGAGAGGACGAGGCCCACGCGCTTGCCCTTCATCTGATCGCGTTCCCGCAGGAGGGCGGCGAGCGGGGCGGCCCCTGCGCCTTCGGCTATGGTGTGGCAGCAGCGGAAAAAAAGCCGCACGGCTTCGGCGATCTCATCCTCGCTGACCGTCACGATGCGGTCCGCGCCCTGCCTGATCAGCGCGAAGGCTTCCGGGTTCACCACGCGCACCGCCATTCCGTCGGCGAAGGTCGTGGCTGCGTTGGTCGAGACGGGCTTTCCCGCCGCGAAGGAGAGCGCCACGGCATTCGCACCTTCGGCCACCACGCCCACCACCTTCGTCCTCAACCCCAGCAGGTCGCGCGCGGCGATGGTGCCGACGATGCCGGAGCCCATGCCGACGGGCACATAGACGGTGTCGAGCTCGCCCGCCGCGCGGAACAGTTCATGGGCGTAGGTCGCCACCCCCATGACGAGCTCCTTGCCGAAGGAGGGGATGAAGTCGAGGCCACGCTCACGCGCGATCTCCATCGCCGCCTCGCGCGCGGCGTCGAAATCGTGCCCCGTCTCGATCAGTTCGGCACCCCAGGCGCGCATCGCCTCGTTCTTCTCCGGCGAATTGCCGAGCGGGCAGACGATGGTGGCACGAATCCCGACGCGCGCCGCGGCAAAGGGTATCGACTGGCCGTGGTTGCCGCGCGTTGCGGTGACGACGCCGTTCACCTCGCCGCGGTCCTTTCGCATCCTCATGTGCACGAGCCCGCCCCGCACCTTGAAGGCCCCGGTGGGCGTGTGGTTCTCGTGCTTCACCCAGGCTTCGCAGCCCGTCACCTCCTTCAGGAGCGGCCAGGCATATTGGGGCGTGGGCGGCATCGCGGCATAGACGATGCGGCTTGCGGCTTCGAGCTCGTCGGCGGTGTACATGGCGGCGAGTAAGGCCCAGGGGCAGGCCATGGTCAACCTTGACTCCTGCATCGGCCCATGTTTCGTGCGCGCAACGGGAATCAGTCGGGGAAATGCAATGAAAACGGCCTTCGTCTTTCCGGGCCAGGGCAGCCAGGCCGTGGGCATGGGCAAGAGCCTCGCCGAGAGTTTCGCCGCGGCGCGCGCCGTGTTCGCGGAGGTCGACGAAGCGTTGGGCCAGAGGCTCTCTGTCCTCATGTGGGAGGGACCGGAGGCGGATCTCACCCTCACCGAAAACGCCCAGCCCGCGCTGATGGCCGTCTCCATGGCGGTGATTCGCGTGCTCGAGACCGAGCACGGGATCACGGTCGGGGGTGCCGCAAGCTTCGTCGCCGGCCACTCGCTCGGCGAATATTCGGCGCTGGCGGCGGCGGGCACCTTCACGCTCGCCGATGCGGCGCGGCTCCTCAAGACGCGCGGCCTTGCGATGCAGAGCGCAACGCCCGTCGGCACCGGCGCCATGGCGGCCCTTCTCGGCCTCGACTTCGCGACGGCCGCCCAGGCCGCCGCCGAGGCGGCACAGGGCGAGGTGTGCCAGGCGGCGAACGACAACAGCGACGGGCAGGTGGTCGTCTCCGGCAGCAAGGCCGCTGTCGAGCGCTGTGCGGAGATCGCCAAGGCCAAGGGCGCGAAGCGCGCGGTAATGCTGCCCGTCTCGGCACCCTTCCACTGCGCGCTGATGCAGCCCGCCGCGGACGTCATGGCGGAGGCGCTTGCCAAGGTCGAGATGAAGGCTCCGGTGGTGCCGGTCGTCGCCAATGTCGGTGCCGCGCCGCTGAGCGATCCGGCGGCGATCCGCGAAAGCCTCGTCAGGCAGGTCACCGGCACCGTGCGCTGGCGCGAGTGCATGGCCTACATGGCGGGCCACGGCGTCAGCCGGTTCTACGAGATAGGGGCGGGCAAGGTGCTGACTGGTCTTTCAAAGAAGAACGCGCCGGAGGCCGCCGCCTTTGCCGTCAATTCGGCCGAAGACATCGCCGCCGCGGCGGCCCAGCTCAAGGGATAGCGACCATGTTCGATCTCACCGGAAAGACCGCACTCGTCACCGGCGCCACAGGCGGCATCGGCGCTGCCATCGCGAGGACGCTGCACAGGGCGGGTGCCACCGTTGCGGTTTCCGGCACGCGCGCCGCCGTTCTCGAAGACCTCAAGGCGGAGCTCGGCGGCGGGCGCGTGCATGTTCTCGCCTGCAATCTCTCGGACGCCGCGGCGGTGGAGAGGCTGGTGCCCGAGGCGGAAGCCGCCATGGGCTCGCTCGACATTCTGGTCAACAATGCGGGCATCACCCGCGACGGGCTTTCCATGCGCATGAAGGACGAGGACTGGAACGCGGTGCTGGATGTGAACCTCACCGCCTCCTTCCGGCTCGCGCGCGCGGCGATGCGCGGCATGATGAAGAAGCGCTGGGGGCGGATCGTCAACATCACGTCCGTCGTCGGCGTCACCGGCAATCCCGGCCAGGCCAATTACGTGGCCTCCAAGGCCGGCGTCATCGGGCTCACCAAGTCGCTGGCGCAGGAGCTCGCGGCGCGCAACGTGACGGTCAATGCCGTGGCTCCCGGCTTCATCGCCACGCCGATGACGGAGGTGCTGAACGAGAAGCAGAAGGAGACGATCCTGGCGCGCGTCCCGGCGGGCAAGCTCGGAACGCCGGATGACGTGGCGGCCGCCGTGCTCTACCTCGCCTCGGAGGAGGCAGGCTACGTCACCGGCCAGACGCTGCACGTCAACGGCGGCATGGCGATGATCTGAGCCGGCCCGTCGCTCAGCGCTCGAGCACCAGAACGTCGAGCTTCGATTCGTAGTGCGGGGCGGGGAAGAGGAGGATGATGCGGTTCTCCGCGCGGCGCTCGGCGATCGCCACCTGATTCTCCTGCGTATCATCGCCGTAGCGCCGGGGCGCCTCGCCCGCGACGTAGCCCGCACCGAGATAGGCAAGCCGCGTATCCGACAGGGTGAAGAAGGAGCCCCGGGTGCGCTGCGAGCCCGTGAGCTTTTCGAGCAGCCACCCGGCACCGTCATCCGAGATGCGGCACCTGAACCAGCCGTAGACGACGAGCGGCAGCCCGCCGCCCAGCTTCAGCGTCCGGCAGCGCCAGTTTCCCACCGGATCGAAGCCGCTGGCGAGAGGAAGCGGGCTGCCCGCCAGCGCAGCATCGAGAACGGCCAGGTCTTCCGGTCTGCCGCCAGCGCGCGCCTCGGCCAGGGCATCCTTCAGCGTCGCTTCGAAACCGTCGAGACGCTGGCGGTCATGCGGGGTGATGCGGCGCTCCAGTTCGCCATCCGCCCATGCGGCGGTTGCCAGGACCAGGAAAGCGAAAAGACTGAGAACGATCTTTGCCATATGGTCAACTTGCCAAGGCCGCGGCCGTGCCGCAAGCCTGGCCGGAAAGCGCCGTTTCAATGCCCCTTTTGACGCGCCTTGGATTTGTGCTAGGGAAGCCTCCGGCGTGTTGGGGGGGCCGCAGGGGGTTCCTGCTGTCCTGCCGAATGAATTCTGAAAACAACCAAGGACGATACAACAATGAGTGATGTGGCTGAGCGGGTGAAGAAGATCGTCGTCGAGCATCTCGGCGTCGACGCCGACAAGGTCAAGGCGGAAGCGAGCTTCATCGACGACCTCGGCGCGGACAGCCTCGACACGGTCGAGCTGGTCATGGCCTTCGAGGAAGAGTTCGGCATCGAGATCCCGGACGACGCAGCCGAGTCCATCCAGACCGTCGGCGATGCCGTCAAGTTCATCGAGAAGAGCGCTGCCTGAGCAGCGCGGGCCGGCCCCCGGGGCTGATCCATCAGACACTTCGCGCGGAGGCAGGGAGAGGAAGAACCTGCCGCCGCGTTTTCGTGTAGAAAGGGCATGAGCATGCGCCGCGTCGTCGTCACCGGACTTGGGATGGTGTCTCCGCTCGCCTCGGGCGTCGAGGATACATGGAGCCGCCTGCTCGCCGGCGAGTCGGGCGCGGGGCGGATCACGCGCTTCGATGCCTCCGATCTCTCCTGCCAGATCGCCTGCGAGGTGAAGCGCGGCGACGGCTCGGGCGGCACGTTCAATCCCGAGCAGTGGATGGATCCCAAGGAGATCCGCCGCTACGACGATTTCATCATCTACGCGATGGCGGCCGCCAAGCAGGCGATGAAGGATTCCGGACTCGAACTCGCCACCGAGGAGGAGAAGTGCCGCGCCGGCGTGCTCGTCGGCTCCGGCATCGGGGGATTGAGCAACATCGCCGACACCACGATGCTGATGAACGAGAAGGGCCCGCGCCGCATCAGCCCGTTCTTCATCCCGGGTTCCCTCATCAATCTCGCCTCGGGCCTCGTGTCGATCGAGTTCGGGCTCAAGGGGCCGAATCACGCGGTGGTCACCGCCTGTTCGACGGGCTCGCACGCGATCGGCGACGCGGCGCGGCTCATCGCCCTCGACGATGCCGACGTCATGGTGGCGGGCGGTGCGGAATCGGCGGTGTGCCGGCTCGGAATCGCGGGCTTCATCGCCTGCAAGGCGCTGGCCACCAAGTTCAACGATGCGCCGGAAAAGGGTTCGCGCCCCTATGACAAGGACCGCGACGGTTTCGTCATGGGCGAGGGCGCGGGGATCCTGGTCCTCGAAGAGCTCGAGCATGCCAGGGCGCGCGGCGCGAAGATCTATGCCGAGATCGTGGGCTACGGCATGTCGGGCGACGCCTATCACGTGACGGCCCCCTCCTCCGACGGCGACGGCGCCTTCCGCTGCATGAGTGCCGCCCTGAAGCGGGCTGGGCTCCAGGCCCATGAAATCGACTACGTGAACGCCCATGGCACCTCGACGCCCCTGGGCGACGAGATCGAGCTGCGCGCCGTCGAGCGGCTGATGGGCAACCGCACGCATGAGCTGACCATGTCCTCCACCAAGTCCTCGGTCGGGCACCTCCTGGGTGCCGCGGGCGCGGTCGAGGCCATCTTCTCCATCCTGGCGATCCGCGACAACGTCGCGCCGCCGACCATCAATCTCGACAATCCTTCGGTCGAGACGCGGATCGACCTCGTGCCGCATGCCGCGAAGAAGAAGGAGATCAACACAGTTCTGTCGAATTCCTTTGGTTTTGGTGGCACAAACGCATCGCTGATCATGCGCCGCTACGCGGCCTGACACCACACAGGGAGACGAGTTGGAGAGGCCTGGCCCATCCGTGAAGGTGCCGGAACCGCGGCTTCCCAGGAAGCGCGCCTCGGCGGTGTCGCGGGTGCTGCGCTGGACCTTCCTTATCGTGCTCCTCCTCGGCATCGCCGGCGCCGCCGCCGCCTTCTACGCCCAGGCGCAGTTCACCGCTCCGGGCCCGCTTGCCGAGGACAAGGTCTTCATCGTCGAGCAGGGGCTCTCCACCCCGGCGATCGGCGCGGCGCTCGAGGAGAACGGGATCATCTCGAACGCCCGGCTCTTCGCCGCCATGGCCTATGCGACCGGCCAGCGCACGCGGCTCAAGGCGGGCGAATACGCCTTCCCGAAATCCGCCTCGATGCAGGAGGTGATGGCGCTCATCGCCAGCGGCAGGTCCATCGCCTACAAGATCTCGATCCCCGAAGGCTTCACCAGCGAGATGGCGGTGGCGCGCGTCAACGCGCACGAGGTGCTGGCAGGTCCGCCCGCCGCCGTGCCGCCCGAGGGCTCGATCCTGCCCGACACCTATGTGTTCCGGCGCGGCATGACGCGCCGGAAACTGGTCGAGGACATGCAGGCGGCCCAGGCAAAGCTCCTCGAGGAGCTGTGGGCGACGCGCGTCCCCATCCCCACGATCACCAGCAAGGAGCAGGCGGTGACGCTTGCCTCGATCGTCGAAAAGGAGACGGCAGTGGCGGAAGAGCGGCCGGTCATCGCCTCGGTGTTCATCAACAGGCTCGAGAGGGGCATGCGGCTCCAATCCGACCCGACGATCATCTACGGCATCGCGGGCGGCAAGGGCCGGCTGGAGCGTGGACTGACCCGCACCGACATCGAGACGGAGACGCCCTACAACACCTACCGCATCGACGGGCTGCCGCCGGGGCCCATCGCCAATCCCGGCCGGGCGGCGCTCGAGGCGGTGCTGGACCCGCAGGCGACGGACTATCTCTATTTCGTGGCGGACGGCACCGGCGGGCATGCCTTCGCAACCACGCTCGAGGAGCATAACCGCAACGTTCGCAAGTGGCGGCAGATCGCCGGCAATGCCGCCGCCGCCGCCGCCGCGGAGGATGCCGCACAGGCGGCGGAAGGAACCGCCGGAGAGCCCGCACCCGCACCCGCACCCGCAACCGCCACCGAGGCGCCGCCGCAGGCCCCGGCCGATGCGCCGCTCGCCGCGGCTGTCCCGGAGGCCACTCCGACGCCCGTGCCCGAAGCTCCAGCCGCCGCAACGGCAAGCCCTGAACCAACGGCACCTCCCGCCGCCGGGCCAGCTCCCGGCACCATCGTGACGGTCGAGGGGAGACAGGCCGTCATCCCCCGCCTCCGGCCGCCGCGCTGAACCGTTTCCCCTGCGCCGGAAGTGATCTAGAAGGGAGCCCTGATTCACCCGTCGAGGCGCCTGATGCCCCTTTCCAGCATGACCGGATTTGCCCGCGCTTCGGGCGAGCGCGCGGGCCTTTACTGGCAATGGGAGATCAAGAGCGTCAACGGCAAGGCGCTCGATGTGCGGCTGAGGCTGCCGCAGGGCTTCGAGGCCCTGGAAACGCCGCTTCGCGCAGCGCTCGCCCAGGCGTTCCGGCGCGGCAATCTGCAGGTGTCGCTCAGCGTCAGCGGCGCCCTGGCGCGCGAGACGGTGCGCCTCAACGAGGAGGTCCTGGAGCAGCTCGTCGCCGCGGGCGAGGCGCTGCGCGAGAGAATCGGCGGCGAACCGCTGAGCGCCGGGGCGCTGCTTTCGATCAGGGGCGTGGTCGAGGTGGTGCCGGTCCCGGAGGATGAGGCCGAGGCGGAGCGGCGCAATGCCGCCATGCTCGGAAGTTTCGGCGATGCGCTGGCGGCCCTCGCGGTGGCCCGGCGCGAGGAAGGGGCCAGGCTTCAGGCGGTGGTCTCCGCCCAGGTCGCGCGCATCGCCGAGCTCGCCGAGGCGGCGCGCGTCAATCCCGCCCGCTCGCCCGAGGCGATAAGGGCGAGGCTCGCTGAACAGGTGTCGCGGCTTCTCGAAACAGGGGCTTCGCTCGATCCCGACCGGCTGCACCAGGAGGCGGTGATCGCCGCAACCCGCGCCGACATCCAGGAGGAACTCGACCGGCTCTCCTCGCATGTGGAGGCGGCCCGCGCACTTCTCTCCTCCGAGGATGCGATCGGGCGCAAGTTCGACTTCCTCGCCCAGGAGTTCAACCGCGAGGCCAACACGCTGTGCTCGAAGGCGTCCGACCGCTCGCTCACCGCGATCGGCCTCGACCTCAAGACCGTCATCGACCAGCTGCGCGAGCAGGTTCAGAACATCGAATGAAGACCACCAGGACCATGACAGACATCCAGCGCCGCGGCCTCCTGCTCGTCATGTCCTCGCCCTCGGGCGCGGGCAAGACCACGCTGTCGCGGCGGCTGCTGGCGAGCGATCCCAACATCACCATGTCTGTCTCGGTGACGACGCGGGCGCCACGGCCGGGCGAGGTCAACGGCAAAGATTACCACTTCATCCCGCAGGAGGAGTTCGTCCGGCTCCGCGACCGGGGCGAGCTTCTCGAATATGCCGAGGTCTTCGGCAATTTCTACGGCACGCCGAAGCGGCCGGTCACCGAGGCGCTGCAGGCGGGGCGCGACGTGCTCTTCGACATCGACTGGCAAGGCACGCAGCAGCTCGCCCAGGCCATGGAGGAAGACCTCGTCCGCATCTTCATCCTGCCGCCGACGGCGGAGGAGCTGCGCGAACGCCTGATCCGCCGGGCGCAGGATTCTTCCTCGACGGTGGCCAAGCGCATGGCCAAGGCGGCGGACGAGATCAGCCACTGGCCGGAATACGACTATGTCATCGTCAACAATGACGTGAACGTCGCGAGTGCCGAAATCGACGCGATCCTCACCGCGGAACGGTTGCGCCGCCGCCGCCAGGTGGGTCTCACCCAGTTCGTGCGGGAACTCACGAAGGCGCTGTGAGACGCGCCGCGATGCGTGCAAAGGCCTCGACCGGCAACTGCTCGGCTCTTAGTTCCGACTCGATACCCATCTCGGCAAGAACTGTCTGAGGGTCAGGAAACAGGCTGCGCAGGCTGGCACGAAGCATCTTTCGCCGCTGGCCGAATGCGGCCGCCGTCACACGCTCCAGCGCTTCGAGAGCACAGGCGGGTGCGGGAACAGCGCGCGGGACCAGTTGCACGATGCTCGAGGTGACCTTCGGCGGCGGCGTGAAGGCCGAGCGGTTAACGTCGAACAGCTTTCTCGTCACGCACCTGTATTGACTCAATACCGACAGCCGCCCGTAATCCTTCGAGCCGGGCGCGGCGACGATGCGCTCCGCCACCTCTTTCTGGAACATCAGTGTCAGCGAGCCGTACCAGGGCGGCCAGGACGCTTCCGTCAGCCAGCCGACGAGCAGGGGTGTTGCAATGTTGTAGGGGAGATTGGCGACGATGCGGCAGGGGCGGCCCTCCGCAAGCGCCGGGTAATCGGCCTCGAGCGCATCGCCCTCGATGATCTGCAGCCGGCCCGGCCAGGCGGCGGCGACCTCCTCGAGGGCGGCGATGGCGCGGGAATCGCGCTCGATGGCGATCACCCGCCCCGCGCCTTCCAGCAGCAGGGCGCGGGTGAGCCCTCCCGGGCCCGGCCCCACCTCGATGACCGTGATGCCGGCGAGCGGCCCCGCAGCGCGGGCGATGCGGCGGGTGAGGTTGAGGTCGAAGAGGAAGTTCTGTCCGAGCGCCTTCCTCGCGGCGAGGCCGTGGCGCGCGATCACCTCCCTGAGCGGCGGCAGCGGGTCCTCGCTCGCGGGGGTCACCGGGCCTTCTCCGCCATGCGGGCGGCGAGCCGGATCGCGGCGATGAGGCTCTTGGGGTTGGCGATGCCGCGCCCGGCGATGGCGAGCGCCGTGCCATGGTCGGGCGAGGTGCGGATGAAGGGCAGCCCCAGGCTCACATTGACGCCGCCATGGAAATCGAGCGTCTTCACCGGGATCAGCGCCTGGTCGTGATACATGCAGAGGATGGCGTCATAGCTGGCGCGCGCCTCGGGGTGGAAGGCTGTGTCGGCGGGAAGCGGCCCGATGACGTCATGGCCTTCTTCCTTCAGGGTGCGCAGGGCGGGGATGATGATGTCGATTTCCTCGCGTCCCATCGTGCCGTTCTCGCCGGCATGCGGGTTGAGCCCGGTGAAGGCGAGGCGCGGCCGTTCGATTCCGAAGAAGCGCCGGAGGTCCTTCGCCGTCACCCGCGCCTGGGCGAGGATCGCCTGCCGCGTGAGGGCTCCCGGCACGTCCTTCAGCGGAATGTGCACGGTGACGGGGATGGCGCGCAGGCCTTCGGCCACCAGCATCATCACCTCCTGCACGGGCCGGCCATGGCGCGCGGAAAGATGGGCGAGGTAATCGGTGTGGCCCTGGTGCCGGAATCCGGCGCCGTACAGCGCCTCCTTCTGGATCGGGTTGGTGATGATGCCCGCGATCCGGCCGGCAAAGGCCATGGCCACTGCCTCGTCGATGGCGGCGATCACCTGGGGCGCGGTGGCGGGATCGATCTTGCCGGGGGCGGGCTTCGCCGCGAAAGGGCGGTGGAGCACCGGAAGGGCCGATCGAAAGACACTCGTTGCCTCCCGGGGGTCCGATACTTCCGTCACGGAGAGGGCGGGGTTGCGGGAGCGCCAATACTGCGCATCACCCAGCAGGAGGAAGGCCGAGGACGGCTCGTCGCGGAGTGCCTCCCAGGCGGCGGCGGTAATTTCGGGGGCAACGCCTGCCGGTTCACCGCAGGTCAGGAGGAGGGGAGCCGCCGTCATCCCGCCGTCACTGCTGGGCGTATTCGCTGTCGCGATACTCGACGTAGACCTTCTCGCGCGCCGTCTTCAGGTAATTCTCCTCGAGCTTGTCGTATTTCTCGTTGATGACGAGGCGCTCCACCTGCTCGCGCGTGGGCATCTTGAAATCCGGCTTGGGCGGCGTGATCCGGCGGGTGCCGCAGAGCGCCACCAGCTGTATGCCCGCCTTGCCGCGCATGGGGCCGACGGCGCGACCTTCCCCGGCCTTGTCGAGCGCCTCCTTCATCTGCTTCGGCAGCTTGGCGGCGTCGGCATCGAACTTCTTGCCGACCTTCACGTTGAAGATGCCCTCGGCCGCCGCCTTGGCCGAACCGCAGCCCTTGAACTTCTGGCGGAACTGCTGGGCCTCGATGGCGCGGGACTGCAGCAGCATGGGATCGTCGCCCTCCAGCGGCAGCGTGATCTCCATCAGCGAGTAGACGGTGATCGGCTTCATGCGCGGATCGTTCATGATCTTCGACATCTGCGTATCGACGTCGGACTTGATCTTCGCCATCCTTGCGTCGACGTCGGAGGGATTTACCGTGATCTCCTCGCGGTACTTGGCGGCGATGAGGCGGCTGAAGGCGGTCGAGGCCGTGAGATAGCTCCTCAGGCTCGCCTCGCTGATGCCCTGGTCCTTCAGCAGCTTCAGCAATTGCTGGCGCGTGTATTTCATGCCCTTGGCGACGCGGTCGATCCGTTCCGAGATCTCGGCATCGCTCGGCACCATCATCAGGCGCCTTGCCTCCAGGAGCTTCACCTGGTCGTCGATCAGCTGCTTCAGCGCCTGCTTGCGGGTGAGTCCCCCCGGCGGCAGATCGCCGACGATCTTGAGAAGGGTGATGCGCTGGGTGATGTCGCGCTCGGTGATGGGCTGGTCATTGGCGACGGCGACGACGCCCTGGGTTTCCGCCCTCGCGGGAGCGGACGTGCCGGCCACACCGGCGACGAGCGGCACGGCAACGGCCGCCGCCATCATGATCCGAAACGGGGACATCAGAGCTTGAATCCTCCGGACAGCCCGCCGATCGTGCGCAGCTCGATGCCGAGGTCGATGCGGTGCTCGGTGCCCTCTTCGTCGGGGCCGAACTCGTCATCCCGCGACATCGAATACTTCAACTCGGCCCTCATGCAATCGCACTCGAAGGCCACGCCGACCGATTGGTCCATGAATCTCTCTTCCTTCAAATCGTAGCGGGCGCCACCGAAAACGCTCCACACCTCGTCGATGTGGTAGGTGCCGTCCGCCCAGATCTGCCGCTCGTCGTCCGGGCGCCCGTAATTGGCGGCGGCCGCGACGTCGGCATAGCTGAGAGAGCCGGAAAACTGGTCGAAAGTGAGGCCGAGTGTTGCCTCCTGAACGTTGATGCGGGAAAGGTCTTCCTCCACCCGCGCCTGGTAGCCCAGGGTCAGGTACTCGTTGACCTGCAGCGCCAGGGCACCGACGAGATCGGATGAGGTTCCCTCGAGGCCGGACCCGGCGGCGAAGCTGTTCTCGCCGGCGATGTGGAAGCTCTCACCGAAGCTGGCGCGCAGGAAGCCGCCATTGGCGCCCATCAAGGTGTAGTTGACGCCGGCATTGGCGCGAACGCCGCCTTCCTGCCGGTCGAAGCCCGAGAAGCGGTCGTTCAGGAAGAGGCTCGAAGTGTCGAAGTTGAGGGTGATCGCATCCTCGTTGGCATTGTCGCGGTCGCGCTGCTCGGAGGGTGCCGCGAACATCTGGAACACCGGCGTCAGCACGCTCTGCATCGAGCCGTGGCTGGCGATCATCGGCATGCGCACGTCGAACCCGGCGGTTGGCATCAGATAAATGTCCGGGTCGTCCTGGTCCTCGCTGTCGGGAACGTTCTCGGAGAAGAAGGCGTCCGAGCGGATCTGGGCGAAGGGCGTCACCAGAAGGCCGCTGTCGGAGATCATCTGCCGCTTCCACTCGGCATAGGCCATGGCGTGGGTCTGCTCGGTGCCGAGTTCCAGCCCCCGCCATGGATCATCCACCGATTTCTCGCGGGTGAGGGAATAGGCGTTGAACCGGAAGGCCAGTTCGCCGCCGAAGACCGGCTGGTCGAGCACATAGTCGCCGGTGATGAAGGGCAGGGCCACCGGCAGTTCTTCCTGGTCCTCGTCGCGGGTGAGGGTGCGCCAGCCGATGATCTGGGCCTTGGTGTAATTGCGGTCCTCGAGCCCGGTGGCATGGACCGAGCTTGCCGCCATGTTGCGGTCGTCCAGGTCATAATCGGAAAGGAACGAGCGGTCGCTCGTCACCGTGGCGTCCCAGCCCCAGCTCCAGGTGCGGTTGATGCGGAAATCGCCGTCGGTCTTCACCGCTCCGCGCCAGGGCCCGTCTGCCGCCGCACTGTCGTCCGGGTCGAGTTCATAGATGCCGAAGCCGCGCAGACGGTACATGCCGTCGGCGAGGCGGTGGCGCCATTCAACATCGGCCAGCACGCCCTGCTCGGTCGTCCACATGGGCGAGAAGGTCATGTCCATGTTGGGGGCCACCGCCCAGAAATAGGGGGTGGTCACGCCGAGGCCGTAGGAGCCGCCATGGAAGGAGGGCAGCAGGAAGCCCGTGCGGCGCCTCACCGTCGGATCGGGATAGGCGAGATAGGGCGTCCAGAAGACGGGGACGCCGCCCAGTTCGAGCCTCGCATCCCGGTAATAGATGGTGCGTTCGTTGAGGTCGTGCTTGGCCTCGCGCGCCACGATCTGCCAGGCGGGGGTTCCACCGTCGCTGACGCACGTGACGCAGGCGGTGTAGCTGGCCTTCTCGTAGACGACGATGCCGTTCTCGAAGCGGCGGGCATATTGCGCGGTGATCGTCACGTCGTTGGTGAGAAGGGCGCGCACATGGCGGGCGAAGCCTTCCCTGAAGTTCTCCTTCAACTCGGCGAAATCCGCCTCCACCACATTGCCGTTGGGCTCGCGCAGCATGATCGAGCCGTTGGCGGTGAAGACGCCCTTCTTCATGTCGTAGACGACCTTGGTCGCAGTCAGGACATAGGGGCCATAGGTGAGCTGGACGGTTCCGGTGGCGGTCGCCACATCCGCCCTCCCGTCATAGGTCAACCGGTCGGCAACCACGTCGACGCGGGTGCCCTTGGGGATGGGCTTGGTCTCGGGGGCGACGAATTCGGGCGCATCCGCCATGCGGGCGGCGGCGGCGGTGACCGGCAGTCCGAGGCCGGCAGCCGCCATCATGGCCAGAAGGCACACATGCACTCCCGGCAAGGCCAGTCCCAAGACGCTGATGCGGCGTTTTCCCACCCGAACCCGACACCCGATGTTTGCAGCAGTCATACCGGCTTTCACCCCGCCCGGGAAGGCCTGTCATGGCCTTACACCAGGAGGAGGACGGGTCGTACCGGGCGCCTGTTTCCGGCATGGTTAACGTTCTCATTCTGCCGTTGCGTCGGCAATGATTCCCCTGCCGGAGAAAAACCGCTAAGAGGGGGCCCCATTCTTCCCCGAAGGTTCTCATGAAGATCAGCTTTTCCTCCCCCAGCCTGCCGAAATCGGGCGTGCTCATCCTGCTGGTGCCCGAAAGCGGCGGCCTCACCGGTCTCGCGGCCAAGGCGGACCAGCGCTGCCAGGGCCAGATCAGCCGTGCCATGGCGGCTGCCGGCTTCACCGGCCGGCGCGACACGACACTCGACATCGTGGCGCCGGGAGGCGGTCTCGGCCGGGTGGTGCTGTTCGGGATCGGTGCCCCGGCAAGCCTCCGGCCGCTGGACCTCGAGATGCTGGGCGGTGCAACGGCGGGTGTGATCCAGGCGCTCAAGACGGAATCCGCAAGCATCGCCGTCGACGTCGACGTGACCGGGCTGGCCCCCAGGGAGGCCGCCTCGCTCATCGCATCGGGGGTGCAACTCCGCGTTTACAGCTTTACCCGCTACAAGTCGAAAAAGCCGGAAACCAGGCCGCTCAGGGAGGTGGTGCTGCTCACCCCCGACCTCCGTGGTGCAAGACAGCGCTTCGAGGCCTTCGAGGCGGTGGCGGAGGGCGTCCACCTGGCGCGCGATCTCGTCAACGAGCCTCCCAACGTGCTGCATCCCGTGGCTTTCGCCGAGCGCATGCGACCCCTTGCGAAGCATGGTCTCAAGGTGTCGGTCATGACCCCGGCGCAGATGCGCAAGCTCGGGATGAATGCGCTGCTCGGCGTGGCGCAGGGCTCGAGCCACGAGGCGCGGATCGTGGTCATGGAGTGGCGGGGGGGCAAGGCCGGAGACCAGCCGCTGGCCTTCATCGGCAAGGGCGTGACCTTCGACTCCGGCGGCATCTCGATCAAGCCCGCGCAGGGCATGGAGGACATGAAGGGCGACATGGGAGGTGCGGCCTGCGTCGCCGGCCTCATGCTGGCACTCGCCCGGCGCAAGGCCAAGGTCAACGCCATCGGCGCCATCGGCCTGGTCGAGAACATGCCGGACGGCAAGGCGCAGCGGCCGGGCGACATCGTCACCTCCATGTCGGGGCAGACGATCGCCGTGCTCAACACCGATGCGGAAGGCCGCCTCGTGCTGGCGGACGTGCTCTGGTATGTGCAGGATCGCTTCAAGCCGCGCTTCATGATCGATCTCGCCACGCTCACCGGGGCGATCCTGGTGGCGCTCGGAAAGGAGCACGCGGGGCTCTTTTCCAACAACGACGAGCTGGCCCAGCGCCTGGCGGAGGCGGGCTATGCGACGGGTGAGAAGGTATGGCGCCTGCCGCTCGCCCCCGAATACGACAAGATCATCGACCACGACGTGGCCGACGTGAAGAACACGGGCGGGCGCCACGCAGGCTCCATCACCGCGGCGCAGTTCCTGCAGCGCTTCGTCAACTCGGTGCCCTGGGCACATCTCGACGTGGCGGGCACGGCCATGGACACGCCCCGCAGCGCAATCAACCAGAGCTGGGGCGCGGGCTGGGGCGTGCGCCTGCTCAACCGGCTGGTGGCGCAGTACTACGAAGGCTGACGGGGTTCAGGCGGCGACGGCGCGCTTCAGGGGCGCGCAGCTGCTGCGCTGCATGAGCTCGACGGGGAGCACGGTGTCCTGCACCACGCCGGACTGGCCGCGCACCAGGCCGATCAGCTTTTCCGCCGCCAGGGCGCCGATTTCCGCCCGCGGCACGTGCACGGTGGTCAGGGCCGGATAGGCGAACTGGCCGTCCCAGGTGTCGTCGGCGCCCACGAATGACACGTCCCCCGGGACGTGCAGCCCACGGTCGCGGCAGACATCCATGGCCGCCGAGGCCATGGCATCCGTGGCGCAGAAGACGGCACTCGGCGGATTGGGGAGAGCGAGCAGTTCGCGCATGGCGGAGGCGGCGGCGTCCCTGCGGTTATGGCCGTTCCGCACCATCTCCGGATCGACCGAAAGGCCGAGCCTGGCCATGGCCTCGAGGAAGCCCTGGCGACGCGCGGTGGCGGGAAGCGATTCCGCCGGGCCGGCGATATGGGCGATGCGCCGGTGCCCGAGCCCGACGAGATGGCGGACGGCGGTCTCGGCGATGAGCCCGTCATCCACCCGGACGGCGGGAACCGAGCCGCCATAGACGAGATCCAGCACCTGCACCGCGGGGAGTTCCGGCCGGGGGCCGGTGAAACGGTCGACACCGGTTCCGCCGTCGATGACGATCACGCCATCGACGCGCCCGTTGCTCAGCAGGTCGGCATAGGCCTCGCGGTATTTCTCGCTCTTCGAGGTGAAGCCCACCATGATCGAGTAACCGAGCGCCAGCGCCGTGTCTTCGATGCTGCGCAGGAAGGCGGGATAGAAGGGATTGTCGATGCAGGGCACCAGAACCAGGAGGGTGTTGGTGCGCTGGATTCTGAGGGAACGCGCCACGAGGTTGACCTTGTAGCCGCAGGAGGCCGCTGCTTCGCGCACCGCCCGCCGGGTGCTGTCCGCCACCATGTCGGGGTTGCTGAGGGCGCGTGAGGCGGTCGCCACGGACACGTTGGCCAGCTTGGCGACATCCGAAAGAGTAGGACGCATGTTGTTCCACCCGCAAAAGTTTCAGGAGGAGAAAAGTAATACACAACCCAAGCGTTTCAAATTGCCAAAATCGAACATCGCCCGTCTGGCACCAACGAATCCATAATTCTGGACCAATGGATCGGTAGCGGAGTTCAAGCCGGGCGCTGGGGGGCGCAACTTGCGTAAAGCTTACTAAACAATGTGAAATTCACAACGAAGCCGATAAACTTTATCTTACGTCAAATCTGACGTGAACACTGCAGTCGATCACAGGCAGGTGCGTCAAACCGCCTCAGTAGTTACCCCTACAAACGAGTTCATCGCCAGAACCGCGCCTAGCGCAGAAAACCTTTCAGGCTCTGCGGGTTGCCGGGTTCAGCGCCGCAACCTGGCGGCGTGCCAGGCGATGTGCTCCGCCATGAAGGTGGAGATGAAGAAGTAGGAGTGGTCGTAGCCCTCCTGCATGCGGAGCGTGAGGGGAATGCCCGCTTCGGCGCAGGCTTCTTCGAGGAGCCAGGGCCGGAGCCCCTGCTCGAGGAAAGTGTCGGCGCTGCCCTGGTCCACCAGCAATTCAGGCAATCGCGCGCCGTTCCCGATCAGGGCGACCGCGTCCCACGCGGTCCAGGACGCTTCATTCGCGCCAAGATAGGCCGTGAAGGCGCCGCGCGCCCACTCCGCCTTTGCCGGGCGGACGATGGGGGCGAAGGCGGAACAGCTCCGGTAGTGCTGGGGATTTCGCAGCGCGGCGACCAAGGCGCCGTGGCCGCCCATGGAGTGGCCAAAGACCGACTGGCGCTCCATGTCCGCCATGGGGAAATGGGCGGCGACGACGCCCGGCAGTTCCGACGTCACGTAGGAGTACATCCGGTAGTTCGCGGACCAGGGCTTCTCCGTCGCATCGACGTAGAAGCCCGCTCCGCATCCGAGCTGCCAGTTGCCGGCCTCGTCCGGCACGCCCTCGCCCCGCGGGCTGGTGTCGGGGCAGACGACGATCACGCCGTGTTCGGCGGCCGCCGCGCGGTATTCTCCCTTCTCCATGACATTGGCATGGGTGCAGGTGAGGCCTGAGAGATACCACAGAACCGGCAGCTTCTCGCCCTCGCGGTGCGGCGGCACGTAGACGGCGAAGGTCATGGGGCAGGCGCAGGCTTCCGAGAGGTGCGTGTAGACGCCCTGGTTTCCGCCGTGGCTCTTCCACAGCGACTTTGTCTCGAGCGTCATCAGAACAGGATCACGCTGCGGATCGACTTGCCCTCATGCATCAGGTCGAAGGCCTTGTTGATGTCCTCGAGCGGCATGGTGTGGGTGATCATGGGGTCGATCTCGATCTTGCCGGACATGTACCAGTCGACGATCTTCGGTACGTCGGTGCGGCCCCTGGCGCCGCCGAAGGCCGTGCCCTTCCAGACGCGGCCGGTGACGAGCTGGAAGGGCCTCGTCGAGATTTCCTGGCCCGCTCCCGCGACACCGATGATGATCGACTGGCCCCAGCCGCGGTGGCAGGCCTCGAGCGCCATGCGCATCACCTTCACGTTGCCGGTGCAGTCGAAGGTGTAGTCGGCGCCGCCGATCTGGTCCGCCCCGCGCTTCGTCATGTTGACGAGATGAGGAACGAGATCGCCCTGGATCTCGCCGGGGTTCACGAAATGGGTCATGCCGAAGCGCTCGCCCCATTCCTTCTTGGACGTGTTGATATCGACGCCGATGATCATGTCGGCGCCTGCGAGCTTCAGCCCCTGTATGACGTTGAGGCCGATGCCGCCCAGGCCGAACACGATGGCCGTGGACCCGACCTCGACCTTGGCCGTGTTGATGACGGCGCCCACGCCCGTGGTGACGCCGCAGCCGACATAGCAGATCTTGTCGAAGGGGGCCGCGGCATCAACCTTCGCCACCGCGATTTCGGGCAGCACCGTGTAGTTCGAGAAGGTGGAGCAGCCCATGTAGTGATGAATCTTCCGGCCCTTCAAGGAGAAACGCGAGGTGCCGTCCGGCATGACGCCCTGGCCCTGCGTGGCGCGGATCGCCGTGCAGAGGTTGGTCTTGCGGGACAGGCAGGAGGGGCACTCGCGGCATTCGGGCGTGTAGAGGGGAATCACATGGTCGCCCTTCTTCACCGAGGTGACGCCGGGGCCCACGTCAACGACAATCCCTGCGCCCTCATGCCCGAGGATCGCCGGGAAGAGGCCTTCCGGGTCAGCGCCCGAGAGCGTGAACTCGTCGGTGTGGCAGACCCCCGTCGCCTTCACCTCGACCAGCACCTCGCCCTGCTTCGGGCCTTCGAGATCGACCTCGACGATCTCGAGGGGCTTTGCGGCTTCGAAGGCGACGGCGGCGCGGGTTTTCATGGAGCTGATCCTTTCTTGAAACGCTGGCGAAGGCTGCACATATCGCGGCTGGCGGCCGGAGGCCAGAGGCGGCATCGGTGGCCTACGGACGGAATTCCGCTGCATTCTCCGTCTTCGATCTGCCAGGCGCAATGGAGCGTATGGCAGGCGGGCGAAATTCGTCCTAGCTTCCGGCCAGCAAGAGGTTTCTGCATTCATGCGAACATGGATATTCCTGCTGACGAGCGTGGCGATCGCGGCGGCAGCGGCCTTCGGCATCAGGCATTACGGCATCGACGTCGCGGCACTGACCGGGCTGGGCGAGGCGATCACCCCAGGCCCGCCGGCACAACGCCAGGTGGCCGAGCGCGGCAATCGCGGGCCTTCGCCGGTTGAAACGGCGAGGGCCCAGCCATCACGATTGAGTGATGACATCTCGGCGATCGGCACGCTCCTCTCGCAAGAAAGCGTCGCCATCGCACCCGAGACCAGCGGCCGGGTGGCGAAGATCCTGTTCGAGGACGGGTCCAGGGTGGAGGCCGGAACGCCGCTGTTCCAGTTCGACGACGATCTCGCCCGGTCGGACCTCGAGGAGGCGAGGGCCCGGCTGAAGCTGGCGGAAGCGAATTACGCGCGCAACCAGAAGCTCCGGAAATCCGGCAACGTGGCCGAAAGCGCCTACGAGGAGGCCCTGTCGGCCCGCGACGTTGCCCGCACGGCGGTCGAATCGGCGGAGGTGCGGCTCGCCAAGCTCACCATTGCGGCACCGTTTTCCGGCACGCTCGGCTTTCGCAGCGTCTCGGAAGGCGCCTATGTGACGGCGGGAACGGCTCTCGTGCAGCTCGACAAGGTCGATCGCCTGAAGGTGAGTTTCTCGGTGCCCGAACTGCAGCAGCAGGCCCTGCAGCAGGCGAGGACGGTGGAGGTGGTGGCGGACGCGGTGCCCGGCGCGCGCTTCACCGCCGAGATCTCCGCCCTCAACCCGGCCGTCGACGTCAATGGGCGCGCACTCCAGGTTCGCGCCGACCTCGACAATGCGGCGATGAAGCTGAGGCCCGGTCTCCTCGTCCGCGTCAGCGTGAAGGGACCCGAGCGCCAGGCCGTGATGGTGCCGGAATCGGCGATCGTGCAGCGCGGCGGCAAGGCCGTTCTCTACACCGTCGCGGAGGGCAAGGCGAAGGAGATCTCCGTCCGGCTCGGCAAGCGCGTGGAAGGCAGGGTCGAAGTCGTGGAGGGAATCGCAGCCGGGGACGTGGTGGTGACGGCCGGCAATACCCGGCTCTCCAACGGTGCTGAAGTCGAGGTCGTCTCGGCCGCCGCGGCCGCCGAGTAGCCGTCATGGGCTTCACCGAACTCTGCATCAGACGGCCGGTCTTCGCGACGGTGCTGAGCCTCGTCCTCGTGCTGGCCGGGCTCATGTCCTTCTCGCGCCTGACGATCCGCGAGTACCCGAACATCGACGAGCCGCAGGTCTCGGTGCAGACCAACTATCCCGGCGCCTCAGCCGAGATCATGGAATCGCAGGTGACGCAGGTGCTCGAAGGCTCGCTCGCCGGCATCGAGGGGATCGACACCATCGAATCGACCTCGCGCGCCGAGCAGAGCCGCATCACCATCCGCTTCCGATCGACCGTCAACATCGATTCCGCCACGAGCGACGTTCGCGACCGGGTGAGCCGCGTGCGCCGGCAATTGCCGGACGAGATCACCGAGCCCAACATCTCGAAGGTCGAGGCGGATGCCCAGCCCATCATGTATCTCGTGACCCAGTCACAGACGATGGATGCGGCGGAGCTCACGGACTACGTCGACCGCTTCGTCGTCAACCGCTTCAAGAATCTCGACGGCGTGGCGGACGTGACGGTCAACGGCGAGCGGCGCTATGCCATGCGGGTGTGGATCGACACCGCGCGCCTCGCCGGCCAGGGCCTCACCGTGCAGGACGTCGAGAACGCCATCCGCAACCAGAATGCCGACATTCCGGCCGGCCGCATCGAGAGCACCGAGCGCGAGTTCACGGTTCTCTCGCGCACGGCACTCGGCACGGCGGAGGAGTTCGGCGCGATCGTGCTGAAGGAAGGCGGCGGGCTGCAGGTGCGGCTTTCGGACGTGGCGGAGGTCGAGCTCGGCACGGCCGACGTGCGCCGCGAGAGCCGCTACAACGGCACCACGGCGATCTCGATCGGCATCGTCAAGACCGCGGTGGCCAATCCGCTCGACGTGGCGCGCCAGGTGAACGAGGTGCTGCCGCGCCTCAACGCCGAGCTGCCGGAAGGGACCGCGATCTCGATCGGCTTCGATTCGACGGTGTTCATCGACCGCTCGATCGAGAACGTGTTCAAGACCATCCTCGAGGCCATCGTCCTCGTATTGCTGATCATCATCCTGTTCCTGCACTCCTTCCGCGCGGCGCTGATCCCCATCGTGACGATCCCCGTCTCGCTCGTCGCCACCTTCGCCATCATGTATGCGACGGGCCTCACGGTGAACACGCTGACGCTCCTCGCCATGGTGCTGGCGATCGGTCTCGTGGTGGACGACGCCATCGTGGTGCTGGAGAACATCTACCGCCACATCGAGGAGGGCATGAAACCCTTCGAGGCGGCGATCAGGGGTGCACGCGAGATCGGCTTCGCCGTCGTCGCGATGACGCTGACGCTCGCCGCCGTCTATGCGCCGATCGCCTTCACGCCGGGGCGCACCGGCCGGCTGTTCCTCGAATTCGCCGTGACGCTGGCGGGCGCGGTGATCGTCTCGGGCTTCGTGGCGCTGACGCTGACGCCGATGATGTGCTCGAAGCTGCTGAAGCATTCCGAACGGCGCAACATCTTCGCGCGCATCATCGAGGGGGCGCTCGACGGGCTGGAGCGCGCCTACCGGGCCAGCCTGTCGCTGGCGCTGAGGCTGCGCTTCCTCGTGCTGCTGCTGGCGCTCTGCGTGGGCGCCGCGGGCGGCTGGCTTCTGCTGCAGATGAAGTCCGAGCTCTCGCCCACCGAGGACCGCGGCACGATCATCGTCAACGGCAATGCGCCGGAGGGCTCGAGCTTCGGCTACACGCAGCGCTATGCCTCGCAGGCCGAGGAGCTTCTCGCGCAGGTGCCGGAACTGCGCTCCTATCTCATGATCGTCGGCGCCTTCGACGTCACGCAGTTCCTCTCCTTCGCCCGACTCGAAGACTGGGCGGACCGCAAGGTCTCGCAACAGGAGGTGACGCAGCAGCTCCTTCCGAAGCTCCGCAAGATCGCGGGCGTCCAGGCCTTCGCCTCCAACCCGGGTTCGCTCGGCACGCGCGGCTTCGGCAAGCCGTTCCAGTTCGTGATCCAGTCCTCGGCCTCCTACGAGGAAATCAACGAGCTCGCCAACCAGCTCGTCGAAAGGCTGAAGGACAATCCGGGGCTCGCCGACCTCGACACCGACATGCGGCTCAACAAGCCGGAAGTCGAGGTCGAAATCGACCGCAACCGGGTGGCCGACCTCGGCCTCGACGTTTCGGTGATCGGGCGCACGCTCGAAACGCTGCTCGGCGGGCGCAATGTCTCGACCTTCCAGATCGGCTCGGAGCAATACGACGTGACGGTGGCGCTGCCGGCGGCGGAACGCACCTCGCCCGAAACGCTCTCGCGCATCTTCGTGCGCGGAAAGGAGGGCCAGATGGTGCAGCTGTCGAACATCGTGAAGGCCAGGATGACGGTGGCCCCGCGCGACCTTCGCCGCTTCAACCAGCTGCGCGCCATCACCATCCAGGCGAACCTGGCGCCGGGCTACACGCTGGGCGAGGCGATCCAGGCGGTGAACCGCGCCGCGGAGGAGGTGCTGCCGTCCGGCACCGTGACGGATCTCACCGGCCAGGCGCGCGAGTTCCGCGACGCGAGCTCGAACCTGGCCCTGGTGTTCCTGATGGCGCTCGCCTTCATCTACCTGGTGCTCGCCGCGCAATTCGAGAGCTTCCGCGACCCGGTCATGATCATGGTTTCCGTGCCGCTGTCGATGACGGGCGCGCTCGCGGCACTGTGGCTCACCGGGGGAACGCTCAACGTCTATTCGCAGATCGGCCTGGTGACGCTGATCGGCCTCATCACGAAGCACGGCATCCTCATCGTCGATTTCGCCAACAAGCTGCAGCAGGAGGGCGAGGAACGGCGCAGCGCCATTCTGGAGGCGGCGCGCCTCAGGCTCCGCCCCATCCTGATGACCACCGGCGCGATGATCCTCGGCGC
This sequence comes from Aestuariivirga sp., assembly GCF_046294715.1. GTDB lineage: Bacteria > Pseudomonadota > Alphaproteobacteria > Rhizobiales > Aestuariivirgaceae > Aestuariivirga. The sequence goes on from NZ_JBKBKI010000004.1 coordinate 96,423, forward strand.
CATCCCGCTTGCCCTCGCCACCGGTGCCGGGGCCGAGAGCCGGCAGCAGATCGGCTGGGTGATCGTCGGCGGCATGAGCCTCGGCACGGTGCTGACGCTCTATGTCGTGCCCTGCGTCTATGCGGTGATGGGCTGGCGCCCCAGGAAGGATCAACCGGCCCTTGCGGTGCAGCCCCGCGCGGCCGGGTGAACCCCTGTTTCCCGCCTCGCCTCACGAGCGGAGCCGCACGCCATCCGGATCGAAGAGGGGCTTCTCCAGCAGCTCCGCCTCGTGCGGGCGGCCGAGGATGGCGATGGTGAACTTCTGGCCGCCGGTGGCGACATCCGCCCTCACATAGCCGAGGGCCAGCGAGTGGCCGACGGAATAGCCGTAGGCACCCGAGCTCACCTGGCCGACCGGCGTGCCGTCTGGCAGGAAGATCGGCTCGCCGCCGGAGGCATCGGCCTCCACCGCGTCGATCCTGAACATCGACAGCTTTTCGCGCGCGGGCTTCTGGGCGATCTCCAGGTAGGCATCGCGGTTGAGGAAGTCTCCCTTGTCGAGCTTGATCAGCCGGTCGAGCGCCACCTCCTGCGGCCAGTATTCCGGCGAATACTCGCGGCCCCAGCTGCCGTAACCCTTCTCGATGCGCAGCGACATCAGGGCGCGCGAGCCGACGGGCCCGGCGGCGAAATCCTCGCCCGCCTTCAGAAGTGCGCTGTAGAGCGCCACCTGGTCCTTCTCGTCGCAATGGAGTTCCCAGCCGAGATCGCCGGTGAAGGAAACGCGGATCGCCACGACGTCGACGCCCGCGACGGTGATTCGCTGCGAGCGCATGAAGGGGAAGGACGCGGCGGAGAGATCGGCGTTGGTGAGCCGCTGCAGCAGCTCGCGGGATTTCGGGCCCGCCACGTTGAAGCCGCACATGGTCTGCGTGAGCGAGCGGAAGGCCGTTCCGGCGGGGAGCGGAACCGCGTCGAAGAAGCGCATGTGATAGCGCTCCGCCATGCCGGAGCCCACGATCAGGAACTCCTCTTCGCCGAGTCGCGTGACGGTGAAGTCGCCGGCGATGCCGCCGCGCTTGCCGATGAGGGGTGTCAGGCATGAGCGGCCGGTCTGGGTGGGCATGCGGTTGGCGAGCAGCCGGTTCAGCCACTCCTCGGCGCCCGGACCCTTCACCTCGTACTTGGCGAAGTTCGAGATGTCGATGATGCCCGCGGTGTCGCGCAGCATGCGCACCTCGCGGCCGACCGGCTTCCACCAGTTCTGCCTGACGAAGCCGTAGGTCTCCTCCTTCGGCTCGCCCTCCTTCGCGTACCACAGCGGATGTTCCCAGCCGAAATTGAGGCCGAACAGCGCCCCCATGCCCTTCTGCATCTCGTAGGCCGGCCTGGTGCGCACGGGCCGGCCGGCCATGCGCTCCTCGTTCGGGAAATGGATCTTGAAACGGTTCGAGTACTGGTCCCTGACGCGGCCCTTGATGAAGCCGGCACTGTTCGCCCAGAGGCCGAAGCGGGCGAGGTCCCAGGCGAAGAGGTCGAGCGTGGGCTCGCCCTCGACGATCCACTCCGCCGAAAGCTTGCCGAGCCCGCCCGACTGGGAAAAGCCCGGAATGATGCCGCAGCAGCAGAAGTAGTTCTTCAGCTCGGGAACGGGGCCGAAGAGGGCGGCACTGTCTGGCGACCAGATCATCGGGCCGTTGATGACGCGCTTCACCCCCGCCGTGCCGATCGCCGGCACGCGGTTGATGGCCCGCATCATGTTCTCCTCGATGCGCTCGAGATCGTCGGGGAAGAGTTCGTGACCGAAGTCCTGGGGAGTTCCGTCCTCCGCCCAGAACTTCATGTCCTTCTCGTAGGCGCCGATCAGCAGGCCCTGGCCCTCCTGGCGGAGATAGTATTCGCCGTCGCGATCGGCGAGAGAAGGAAGCCGGCGCCCGAGGGCGGCGATCTCGGGAATGGTCTCGGTCACGAAATACTGGTGCTCGGTGGGGATCAGCGGCAGCTTGAGGCCTGCCATCGCCGCCACTTCGCGCGCCCAGAGCCCAGCCGCGTTCACCACCCACTGGGCGTGGATGTCGCCGCTCGGGGTCCGGACGGTCCAGGTGCCGTCGGGGCGCTGCTCGGTGGCGGTCACGGGGGTGAACCGGTGGATTTCGGCGCCACGCTGCCGGGCGCCCGCCGCATAGGCCATGGTCACGCCCGAGGGGTCGACGTTGCCGCCGTCCGGTTCGTACATGATGCAGCGGATGCCCTCGAAATTGGCGAGGGGATGGAGCTTCTCGGCTTCGGCGCGCGTCACCTCGTGGAAGCTCATGCCGTAGCGCCGCGCCTTCGCCGCCTGGATGCGGAGCTGATGCTCGCGCGCCTCGGTCTGCGCCAGATAGAGGCTGCCGGGCTGGAACACGCCGCAGCCCTGGCCGGTTTCCTTCTCGAGCTCCTTGTAGAGCTTCATCGTGTAGTGCTGGATGCGGCTGATGTTGGTGGAATCGTGAAGGCCGTGGATGTTGGCCGCCGCGTGCCATGTCGAGCCCGAAGTGAGCTCGTCCCGCTCGAGCAGGACCACGTCCGTCCAGCCCATCTTGGTCAGGTGGTAGAGGATCGAACACCCCACCAGACCGCCGCCGATCACCACCGCCTGAGCATGCTGCCGCATGAATTCCGCTCCCTTCGCGCAAGTCCGGCTCCATCACGAAAGGGAGGCCGGGCAGGCGGATTGTTACCGCCCGCCCTTCAGGGTGCATCAAAAAAACTTGAGGTCAATGGCCCCGGAAAATTTATATCGATCCGGCGAGGTAGGAGTCGAGCCAGGGCGTTCGGTAGCCGTCCTCCCGCCAGGTGATCGGGAAGAAGCTCTCGTCCATCTCGGTCGAATTCCGCTTCCGGTAGCGGGAATAGATGTAGCTGATATGGCTCGGATGGAAGGTGGCGGCGGACGAGATGCAGTGCGCGATCACGGAGCGCCTCGGGTTGGTCCCCCGGTTGTCGCGCGAGCCGTGCCACGTCTGGCCGTGGTGAATCACGCAGCTTCCCGCCGGAATCTCGATCGGAACGATCTCCGGGTCCTTGACGCCGGCCGCCTCGGCCGCCGGATAAAGATCCGCCAGCGGATCGTCCGGCGCGTGGAACTGCCTGATCGGCGGGGCCACCGGCCAGCGGTGCGAACCGCGCACATATTCTATGGTGCCCTGATAGGCCTTGGTGTCGTCGAGGGTGATCCAGCAGGTGTTCATCTCTCCAGGCACGATCCACTTGTTGTAGGAATCGTCCTGGTGGAAGCCGAGGGGCTTGGTGCCCGGCGGCTTCCAGATCACGTTGTCCTGGCCGATGCGCGCACCCGGCCAGCGCCTGAGCCTGGCGCAGGCCTCGCCCACGTCGCGGTCCAGCACGATCGAGGCGATGGTGCGGTCGGACTTCCAGCCATTGCAGATCTGCCGGGTGAGGTCCTCCCGGTCACGCCCCATGCGCCAGTTCCACTCGTCGGGATAGAGGCCGGTCTCGAACTTGCCCGAGAACATGGGCTCGAAGCGTGCCCGCGCCGCCTCCACCTGTTGCGGCGTCAGGACGTCGTGGATGATGACGAAGCCATCCCTGTCGAACGCGTCGATGTGCTGCTGGCTTAGCCTGATCATGGTATCCTCCATCCATCGCTATGGCGCGTGAATTGCAGGCTCTTGTCAAGTCGCCGCCGGGGCAGCATCGTTTCTCTTGAGGGGCTCACCCCGGAAAACTTATGGCTCGTCCCATGAAATCACTCCCGCCGCTCAACTTCATCCGCTCCTTCGAATGTGCCGCGCGGCATCTGAGCTTCACCGAGGCGGCGCGCGAACTCGGTTACACGCAGGCGGCGGTCAGCGGGCACATCCGGGCACTGGAACAATGGATCGGACAGGACCTCTTCCAGCGCGAGCCGCGCGGGCTGCGGCTCACCGAAGTGGGGGAGGCCTTCCTTCCCACCCTCCGCCAGGCGCTGAAGCAGATCGACAATGCCACCCGGGCCGTGATGACCTCGCGGCTCAACGAGGCGGTGGTCATCTCCTGCCCGGCGAGCCTGGCGCAGTCATGGCTGGCCGACTGTCTCACCGCATTCTCCCGGCAGCATCCCCACATCACCATCACCGTGCACGGCACGATCTGGGAGGACCTGAGCGAGAGGCTCTCGGACATCACCATCTCTCACTGGCGCGCCGGCGAGGCCCCGCCGGGTGCTGCGCAGCTGTGGGAAGACAGGCTGACGCTGGTTGCCGCCCCGGGCTACCTCAAGGGTCATCCCCGGCACAATCTCCCCCAGGCGCTTGCGAACGCCGTCTGGATCCAGGTTCTGGGCCGGGAGGAATACTGGCAGTGCATGGCCGAAGCCCTCAGGCTGGGCGACACCGGACATGACATGCGCATTTCCGTCAACATGATGAACATGGCGCTCGAATATGCCGCGCGGGGTGCGGGCATCACCGTGGCGCCGCGCTCGCTGGCCGCACCCTTCATCCAGCGCAAACTGCTCATCGAGCCGGCACAGGTGCGGCCCCTCTCTCCGTGGGCGTATTATCTCCACGAGAGCCGGCATGCCAAGGGCCGCAGCGCCGGCGCGGTGAAGCGCTGGATCCTGCAGCAGGCCGAGCGCATGCAGCGCGAGGGCTGAAAGGTCAGATCTCGGCGCCCATCAGATCCTGTCGGGCCTGCTCGAGATGGCGGGAAACGAGCTCGGCCGCCGCCTGCGGGTCGCGCTGCTCCAGCGCCTCGAAGATGGCCCGGTGCTGCCTGTTGTAGCTCGAGATCTTCTCCGGAAGCAGGATGAGCTTCTTCATCCGGTCCCACTGGGCATGCAGCCGAACCATGTTCACTTCCTGGTAAATGCGCACGATCAGCGGATTGCGCGAGCAGCGTGCAAGCTCGAGGTGGAACTCCGAATCGAGCTGGGTGAACAGGTTCTGGTCGATGCCCGGCCCCTCGAGGCGCCTGAGGACATCCTCGATGCGGTCGAGATCGGACTTGGTGGCGTGGATGCTGGCGAGCCGGGTCATGTAGGGCTCCACCGCGAAGCGGGTCTCGATGAGCTGAAGCGGGCTGACGAGATCGGCGATGTCCTCGAGGCCCTGGTGGCGGGGCCCGGCATAATTCACGAAGGTGCCGCTGCCGACGCGCCGAACGACGAGGTTCTTCTTCTCCAGTTCGTCGAGCACCTTGCGAATGGTCGAGCGGGCGGTTCCAAAGGTGATGGCGAGCTGGCGTTCGGCAGGCAACTGGTCGCCATCGGCATAAACCCCGTTCTCGATGGCCTTCTCCAGGCGCCCCATGATGACCCGTGTCGTGCGGGTGAGCGCGGATATGGGCTCAACGATTTCCTTCGTGAGTTCAGGCACTTGCCTCTCCCATCGCTGTTGTATTCATACCAATTGGCGGGGAATGGTTGGGATTGGACATATTTGGTTTGCAATCGGCCCCGGATTGTGGATCAATAAGCCCCGATGGAAGGCTCGCGTCAAGGTCGGCAAACGGCGGGCGGGCAACCGGGAGGCAAGTGAATTGGAATTCTGGGACAAAAGGAAACTGTCACAGGCTGCATGGGCAGGGCGTCCCGACGGGCGCTCCGCCAACGGAGTTCGACGGCACGGCTGATGATCATCATCCGTGCCGTTTCTGTTTTTGGTTTGAATGATCCGAAGTGGGCGAGAAGTCCCAAACCAGGCGAGAGGAAACGTCGATGACCGACTACGAGAATTTCATCAAGACTCCCGGGCGCGATGACTTGATCAAGCAAGTTCGAAAGAAGATCGACGCGCTCGGCATTCAGTACCTGTACCTCCAGTTCGTGTCGGTCACCGGCCGCATCATGGGCAAGGGAATTCCAGCCGACCACTGGGAGAACATCGCGAACGGCGGGTTTCAGCTCGTCTACGGCTCCACCGTCAACCTGTTCATGAACCGTCGCGGCGAGTATCTGGGGTATGGCCCCGAGGCAGCCGAACTCGTCGGCGTGCCGGAGCCCGAAACCTTCATGCAATTGCCGTGGGACACGCGCGTGGCCCGCATGTTCTGCACGCTGTTCCGCAACCGCGAGGAGCGCGAGGACCCCGGCGCCTATCTCACCGCCGATTGCCGCGGCAACCTGCGCCGCATCCATGACCAGTTCGAGAAAGACCATGGCATGCGCATGCGCCACGGCACCGAACCGGAAATGATGTGGCTGAAGAAGGACGAGAACGGCAATCCCAACGGCGGCTTCTCGCGTCCCTACTGCTATCACATCGACCAGTTCGAGAGCCTCCGCCCCGTCTACATGAAGGTCATCGAGTATGGCCGCAAGATGGGCCTCGACATGATCCAGGGCGATCATGAGGATGCGCCGGGCCAGATCGAGCTGAACTTCAACTACGACGATGCGCTGCGCACCGCAGACCGGCTGACGACCTTCCGCCAGATCTGCGCGCAGGTCGCCCGCGAGTTCAACATCATCGCCTGCTTCATGTGCAAGCCGTTCATGGGCGTCTCGGCCAATGGCTGCCACCACAACATCTCGCTGTGGACCGGCGGCGCCGACGAGTTCAAGGCGCTCGGCAACGACCCCAAGAACCTGCCGGGCCTCGAGCACAGCTACATGTACCGCCGCGGCGGCACCAACACCTTCATGCCGGAAGGCAAGGACCCGCGCATGCCCGGCAAGATCGGACTCTGCACGATCGGCGGCATCGTCAAGCATCTCAGCGCCCTCACGGCGATCGGGTGCTCGACCGTCAACTCCTACCGCCGCCTGTGGGACACGGGCTTCTGGGCGCCGGTCTTCGCCGACTGGGGCTTCCAGAACCGCACGACCGGCCTTCGCGTCTCGGCGCCCGGCCGTTTCGAATACCGCGCCGTCGACTCCATGGTGAATCCCTACATCATGGCGGCCGCCATCCTGAAGGCGGCGGACGACGGAATCCGCAACAACATCGATCCCGGCCAGCCGGAGGAGCGCAACATCTACGCCGCCATGGAGGCCGGCAAACAGGTGAGGAAGCTGCCGATGACTCTGGGCGACGCGCTCGAGGCGCTGAAGGGCGACGAGGTGATCCGCTCCGCCATGCCGGGCGAGATGCACCGTCTCTACGACGAGTACAAGCGCGACGAATGGGAGCGCTTCCTCCACACCTCCACCGAGTGGGACCTCGAAAACTACCTGAACTGCCTGCCATAAGGAGACGAACGACAGCCATGTGCGGTATCGCAGGATTGATCCATCGCAACGGCGCCGGCAACATCGGTCAGGAAATGACCGCGATGCTGCAGTCGCTGAAGCACCGTGGGCCGGACTCGACCGGCTATGCCATCTACGGAACGCCCGGACGCAACGAGTACGTCATGCGCTTCAAGGTGGCCGAACAGGAAGACATGTCGAAGGGCTTCGACATTCATGACGAGGTGCGGCGCCGCCGCGCCAAGGTCGAAGAGCGTCTCACGAACCTGGGCGTCCAGGTGATCGACCGCGACGACGCGACCGAATATGCCTACCGTTACCGGATCCACTTCGACGGCGACATGAAGAAGCTCGCCGACTACGTCGAGGACGTGGAAGGAACCGAGATCCTGTCGATGGGCAACGCTCTCGAGCTGATCAAGGATCTGGGTGACGCCGCAAGGGTGTCCAGCCAGTATTCGCTGAGCAACTTCCGGGGCACCCACGGCATCGGCCATACGCGCATGGCCACCGAATCGGACGTCGACATCCGCTCGGCACATCCCTACTGGGCCTATCCGTACAACGACATCGCCGTTGTCCACAACGGACAGATCACCAACTACTGGATGATGCGCCGCGAGTTCGAGCGGAAGGGGCATCGCTTCATGTCGAACTGCGACTCGGAGCTGCTGGCGGTCTACACCGCCTACAATCTCGAACATGGCGCGACGCTCGAGGACTCGCTGCGCCAGTCGATCCAGGACATCGACGGCGTCTTCACCTACCTGGTGTCGACGAAGGACGCGCTGGGCATGGCGAAGGACACGATGGCTGCGAAGCCGATGGTCCTCTACGAAAGCGACGACCTCGTGGCGCTGGCCTCGGAAGAGGTGGCGATCCGCTCGGTCGTGCATCATGAAATCGACACCTGGGATCCCTACGATGAGGAGGTTCGCGTATGGCGGGCGTGACGACGGCAAAGAAGGAGCATCTCAGCCATGAGATGGGCATGCACACGGAAGGCCTCGTCGGCCGGACGCAGCAGCGCTTCTTCGACATCAGCGAAGAGAATGTGGGCTACGGCTATCCGGATGCGCCGGACGTCGACTTCAACAAGCGCGCCGAGATCGACTGCGAGAACCTGGAGACGCGGCAGATCAATTCGCAACTGCGCGACCTGATCCGCCACGGCTTCGGCACCATCGTGCTGAAGAATCCGGGCTCCAAGCACTCGATCGCGGTGGGCGTCCTGAACCGTCTCAATCTCTACATCGAAGGCTCCTGCGGCTACTTCGCCTGCGGCCTGACGGATGGGCCCAACATCCGCATCAAGGGCCGCGTCGGCTGGGCCTGCGGGGAGAACATGCTCGCTGGCACCATCGTCATCGAGAAGAACGCGGGCTCGCAGTTCGGCGCCGCACTCCGCGGCGGCGATCTCGTCTGCAAGGGTTCGGTGGGTGCCCGCACCGGCATCGACCAGAAAGGCGGCAACATCATCATCGGCGGTGACACGGGCTCGTTCTCCGGCTTCATGATGCAGCGCGGCCGCATGGTGATCCTCGGCGACGCCGGGAAGAACCTCGGGGACTCGATGTATGACGGCACCATCTATCTCGGCGGCGAGGCGCGTTCTCTCGGCGTCGACGCGGTGCCGGGCGAGATGACCGATCTCGACCGCCAGTGGCTCACCCGCAAGCTCAAGATGTACGACATGTACCCGAAGCAGGGCATCGGCCACATCAAGAAGATCGTCGCCGGCAAGCAGCTCTGGAACTACGACAACCTCGAACCGGGCGAAAAGAAGCTCGTACTGTGATGAGGATCTGAAATGACAAAGAAGAAGAAGACCCGCGCCGTGGCCGCGAAGAAGGCAATCGCCGTGAGACGTTCGGCTTCGGTGGATGTCAAGAACGCGGCCGGCAAGTCCGCCGCTGCCCGCACTGCCACCGGCATGGCGGCGCTCGGCGGCCGCGCCCCGGCGGAAACGAAGAAATACATTCTCGGATCGTCGAAGATCTTCACGCCCGACGTGATCAACGACATCCACATCAAGTCGGAGCTCGGCAGATACCGCATGCGCGGTTTCTCGCTGTTCAAGAAAATCCCCCACTGGGACGACCTGACCTTCCTGCCCGGAACGCTCACGCGCTTCGTGATCGAAGGTTATCGCGAGAAGTGCGAGACGAAGACGGTGATCGGACCGCGCGCCAAGCGGCCGATCGTGCTCGACATCCCGATCTACGTGACCGGCATGTCCTTCGGCGCGCTGTCCTACGAGGCGAAGATCGCGCTCGCCCGCGGCGCAACGATGGCGGGCTCCGCCACCTGTTCGGGCGAGGGCGGCATGATCCCCGACGAACGGCGCTATTCGGAGCGCTGGCTCTACCAGTGCATCCAGTCCCGCTACGGGTTCAACCCGCACCATCTGCGGCTTGCGGATGCTTGCGAGTTCTTCATCGGGCAGGGCTGCAAGGTCGGCCTCGGCGGGCATCTCATGGGCCAGAAGGTGACGGACCAGGTGGCCGAGATGCGCTCGCTTCCGGCCGGCATCGACCAGCGTTCGCCCGCCCGGCACCCGGACTGGCTCGGGCCGGACGACCTGGCACTCAAGATCCAGGAGATCCGCGAGGCCACCAACCACGAGATCCCGATCCAGCTCAAACTCGGCGCGGCCCGCGTCTATGACGACGTGCGCATGGCTGTGAAGTGCGATCCGGATTCGATCTACATCGACTCCATGGAAGGCGGCACGGGAGCGGGACCCCACATCGCCACCGAGGACACGGGCATTCCCGGCATCGCGGCCATCCGCGAGGCCAGGCGTGCGATCGATGAGCTCGGCAAGAAAGGGCAGATCTCGCTCGTCTACGCCGGCGGCATCCGCAACGGCGGCGACGTGGCGAAGGCGCTCGCGCTGGGCGCCGACGCCATCGCCATCGGCCACTCCGTCATGATGGCGCTGAACTGCAACAAGCACATCGACGGCGTCACCGATTATCCGAACGAGATCGGTGTGGAAGCCGGTTACTGCTACCATTGCCACACGGGCCGCTGCCCGGTGGGCGTGGCCACGCAGGACCCGGTCCTGCGCAGCCGCCTCGACCCCGACAAGGCGGCCGAGCGTGTCTACAACTTCCTTCACACGCTCACCATGGAAGCGCAGTTGCTTGCCCGCGCCTGCGGCAAGACCAACATCCATTCGCTGGAGCCCGAAGACCTCGCGGCGCTGACGATGGAGGCCTCCGCCATGTGCAAGGTGCCGCTCGCGGGCACCAACTACGTGGTGGGCCACGAGGCCCTGGCCGATGCCGGCGGCAATTATCACAGATACTGATCGGAGAGAGACATGGCAGGCACAAGCTACAAGGGCTCCGAGATCAAGGACGTCAACCAGTTCATCAAGGATGCCAAGGGCCTCTCTTCCAGCCGGGAGAAGGAGATCGGCCAGCACATTGGTTATCGCTACGACGTCAACCTCATTCCCGACTACTCGCGCATCACGCCTTTCCTGAAAGGCTACATGGAGTTCATGGGCTGGGAGGACCTGAACTGGCTCGAGGACGTGCACATGGGCTACGAGGAGGGCGAACCCGCCATCTTCGACCGCAACGTGAACGGCTGGGTGCGGATTCCGAAGAAGATCGTGCTCCCGGACAACCAGCAGGACCGCGACATGATGGCGAGGGAACTGCTCATCAAGTTCCAGATGAGCCCCAAGCATCCGATGGTGCAGCTCAACAAGGCCTATCGCAAGTTCTGAGAACAAGGGGGGGCCCGGCTCACGACGCCGGGCCCCTTCCCAATTCCCGACTCTAGACGACCGCTCCGATGGCGCTGCGCCAGTCCGGCTTGAAGCCGAGCACGACCGAGTCGTTGGGTATGTTCGGATTGAAGGCGCGGGCATGCCACAGGCTGAAGTCGCGCGCCTCGTCCTTGGCGCCGATCTGCCTTACCTTGGCGAACATGCGGTAGCTCTGGCTGTACTGCTCGAAATCCATCAGTACTTCCTTGAGCTTCACCATCTGTGCTGCGAGTGGAGAGGACGGGGCGAAGACGGCTGTCATCTCGTCCCGGAACAGCTCCGGAAGCTGGTAGAATTCGCCGGCGAAGTAACTCACCACGGCGTTGCGCGCCTGCTTGTGCTCTGTCGTCTTCTGAACCTGGAAGCGGAGGAACGCGAGCGAGGGTCCCATCTCCTCCGGCACGAGCAGCACCGTCAGGGCAGGGCTCAGCACGTCGCCCTTGCGGCTCGAGATGCGGGGCCGCATGGCCGGCATCGGCATCCCCTCGTGGTTGCGAACCGACATCTGCCGGATGCGGCACTGCCAGCCGATGAATTCCTGCTGCAGTGCGATATTGCGCAATTGCCGCATCGTTTTCTTCCAATTGCCACTTTACAGAGTGGTATAGAATTCGCCTAATGTGGTTGCAATTGGTTTCGCCGCGGGAACAACAATTCGGGAGGAGATGAATGACACGCGTAGCCGTAATCGGGGCTGGCCCGTCTGGTCTTGCCGCACTCCGTGCCTTTCAGTCGGCAAAGGCGAAAGGTGCGGAGATTCCCGAGATCGTCTGCTTCGAGAAGCAGGACGACTGGGGTGGCCTGTGGAAATACACCTGGCGGACCGGCCTCGACGAATATGGCGAGCCCGTGCACTGCTCGATGTACCGCTATCTGTGGTCCAACGGCCCGAAGGAATGCCTGGAATTCGCCGACTACACCTTCGAGGAGCATTTCGGCAAGCCTATCGCATCCTACCCGCCGCGTGCGGTGCTGTGGGACTACATCGTCGGGCGCGTGAAGAAGGCAGGCGTGCGCGACTGGATCCGCTTCAACAGCCCCGTGCGCATGGTCGATTACGACAAGGGCACCGGCAAGTTCCATGTGACTGCGCATGACCGGCCGAACGACAGGATGTACACGGAGGAATTCGACTACGTGATCTGCGCCAACGGCCACTTCTCGACGCCGCACGTGCCGTTCTTCCCCGGCCTCGACAGCTTCAATGGCCGCGTGCTCCACGCCCATGACTTCCGCGACGCGCTGGAATTCAAGGGCAAGGACATCCTCATCGTCGGCCGCAGCTATTCGGCGGAGGACATCGGTTCGCAGTGCTGGAAGTATGGTGCCAAATCGGTGACCACCACCTACCGCTCGAAGCCCATGGGCTTCAAGTGGCCGGAGAACTTCGAGGAGCGTCCGCTGCTGCAGAAGGTCGTCGGCAAGACGGCGTACTTCAAGGACGGCAGCACGAAGGACGTCGATGCCATCATCCTCTGCACCGGCTACCAGCACTATTTCCCCTTCCTGCCGGAGGAACTCCGCCTCAAGACGGCGAACCGCCTGTGGCCGGAGAATCTCTACAAGGGTGTCGTGTGGCAGGCCAATCCGAAGTTCTTCTACATCGGCATGCAGGACCAGTTCTACACCTTCAACATGTTCGACGCCCAGGCGTGGTACGTGCGCGACATCATCCTCGGCCGCATCAAGCTGCCCTCGGCGGACGAGATGCGGAAGGACTGGCAGAAATGGCTTGCGCGCGAGGAGAAGCTCGAGAATGCCGAGCAGCAGATCTGGTTCCAGGGCGATTACGTCAAGGAGCTGATCGACGCCACGGATTATCCCTCCTTCGACATCGAGGGCGTGAACAAGACTTTCATGGAGTGGGAGCACCACAAGATGGAAGACATCATGGGCTTCCGCAACAACTCCTACCGCTCGCTGATGACCGGCAACATGAGCCCCAAGCATCACACACCGTGGAAGGACGCGCTCGACGACTCGATGGAGGCCTATCTCCGCGACTCGGTGAAGGAAGTGGCCTGAGCGGGGCTCAGGCCCTCACCCGCCCTTCGGGACCCTCCCTCTCCCATGGCTTTGCCACGGGAGAGGGGAAGTCTTCATTTCACCATGAGCGGGAGAAGCGGCGCGGCATGCGACGGAGCAGGGCCCGCCTTCCCTCTGCCGTCTACGACCGCGGCTTGGTCTTCTCCGGATCGTAATGCGCGAACCTCACGATGCGGGCGGGGAGCCGCTTCTGGTGGCCGTCGAGCTTGCCGATCTCCACCTCGGTTCCGAGTTCCGCGTCGAGCGCGTCCACCCTGGCGAGCGCGATCGTCTTGCCGAGGATGGGCGAACGCATGCCGCTGGTGACGACACCGATCTGGGCGCGGCCAATGTGCACGCAGTCGCCGTGGCCCACCGACTCATTCGAGTCGATCTCGAGGCCCACGAGCTTCCGGCGCGGGTGCTCCTTGCGCTGGATCAGCGCCTGCTTGCCGATGAAATCGTCGGCCTTGGATTTCAGCGGCACGGCGAAGCCGATGCCGGCCTCGAAGGGGTCGGTCTCGGAGGTGAACTCGTAATTGGCGAAGATCAGCCCGGCCTCGATCCGTACCATGTCGAGCGCCTCGAGCCCCATCGGCCGGAGCCCATGCTTCTGGCCCGCTTCCCACACCGCATCGAACACGCTGAGCGCGTCCTTGGGGTGGCAGAAGATCTCGTAGCCGAGTTCCCCCGTGTAGCCGGTGCGCGAGACAACGACCGGCGCCCCCTCGAAATGCCCGATGCGCCCAACGGCGAAGCGGAACCATTCGAGTTCGCCGATCGCCGGCTGGGACGGCGCTGTCCAGATGATCTCCTTCAGGAGCTCGCGGCTGTTGGGGCCCTGCACCGCGATGTTGTGCAGCTGGTCGGTCGATGAGCGCACCCAGGCCTTGTAACCCATTTTCTCCGCCTGCTCGCGCAGCCAAATGCCGGAGTAGTCGTCACCGCCGATCCACCGGAAATTATTCTGGCCAAGGCGGAACACCGTGCCGTCGTCGATCATGCCGCCGTTCTCGTAGCACATGGCGGAATAGACGACCTGGCCCACCGAGAGCTTGCGGATGTCGCGCGTCAGACAGTATTGCAGCAGCGCCTCGGCATCGGGCCCCGTCACCTCGAACTTGCGCAAGGGCGAGAGATCGAGCACCACGCATTTCTCTCTGGCTGCCCAGTATTCCTCGATGGGCCCGTCATTGTTGAAGCGCGCCGGCAGCCAATAGCCACGATACTCGGTGTAATTCCGCGTGAGCGCGGAAAAGCGCGGGTGGAAGGCTGTCTCGCGGGTCAGCTGCACGTCGGCGTCGGGTGTCATGCGATAGGCCACTGCTCTGGTGAATCGTTCGGTTGCTGAGTATGTGCGGACGTGGATGTCGGTGGGGTCCCAGCCATTCGCCGCGTCGATGTCGTCCGGGCAGGAGGAGGAGACGCACACGATGTCGGTCAAGGCGCGCATCAGGACATAGTCGCCGGGCCTCGACCACGGCTCGTCGAGATAGAGCTGGTTCTGGTGGTCGATGTTGGTGTTGTAGAAATAATTGATTGCCTCCCAACCCTTGCGCGGAGCGACACCATAGGGCGCCAGCGCCCGGTTGAAGTTCTCCGTGCAATTGACGTGGCCCGGATAGCCCATGTCATCGTAGTAGCGGCTGTTGCAGGCTGTGGCGAAGGCATCGTGCCGGCCAACGGTGTCCTGGACGATCTCAACGAGGGGCTCGAACTCGCGGTCGAACGCCTTCGACGGCAGCCCCGGAGTGGGATAGCTGCGGCCGAGCAGAGTGCGGGTCACGGTGGAATCCAGCGCGTAGTCGAGCCCCTTCTCCACCTTGCGCGCCGCCAGAGCCTGGAAGTCCGTGCACTGACGGCCGGAGACGTCTATCACCTGGATGTATTCCCCCGCCCGCACCAGATAGGCCGAAGCCGTCGCCGCCCTGATGCGGATATCCTGGAGGGGATCGGCCAGTGGCTCGGGCAGGATGTCGAGCATCTTGCCCGCAGCGGGGGCCGCACGGGTGATCCTCAGTTCGATCCCCGTCGCCGTGTCCTGCCCGTCGGGTGCCATGTCCGAGCCGGGCGCTGCAACGATGAGGAGCCCATCGCGGGAGACGGTGAAATGGACGGTATTCCTGGCCGGGCTCGCCAGTCCGAAGAGCCCGATCGCGCGCGCCGAACCAATGTCTATGTTGCGCCGCCGGAGCGCCGAGACGGTACGTGCCGCGCCCTCGCCATTGCCGGCCAGCATGGCCTTTAGGCCCTCGGCATGGCTGTCCGCCACCGCGCCCAGTGCCGCCGGATCGAAGCGCCCCGACCCGTCGCAGAACAACACCTCGCAGGGCTGCCCGCCTTCGATGTCGGCCAGAGTGAGCGAATCGCCCGCCTTCACGTCGACCACCACGGAACCCGCGCCCGGGACCGGATAGCGCTCGACGCGCGGCGGCAGCGCGCGCAACCCGGGACGGAGAATCGTGCTGGCTCGAGGAGGGACGCGGGTGAGGATGTCGCTCATGGCATGAAAACTAGGGGCAACGGGAGGGCTCGGCAAGGCCAAGTTGGTCCAAAGTGGTTGAAAATGGTGAGACCGTCCAAGTTGCGCCAGATGTCGGATTTGCCGCCCAGGCCCCAGAAACAGCGTTTCCCCTCGGTGAGGAGGCGAAGCCCAAAAGGATACCACTTGACGCCCACTGAACCCGGTCTCACTATCGCTGTCACCCCTCGCGGGGGGTGACAGAGGAAACGGATCATGCAGGCGAACGGACAGAGATCCGGCGGAGCATGGGTTACCGGTGAGGGGGGCATGCTGCGGCTCATGGCAGACGGCGCCCTCGAAGCGATTCCAAAACACATCTTCGGAGGAGACGCTTATGTCTGAATACCAGGGCTCGCGAGAGCTCGTGCGTGCATTGGACTGGAAGGGGGCCTTCTGGGTCGCGGCGGGAGTTCCGCCGCTCGTGCTCTTTTCGATTGGCGGCATTGCCGGAACGACGGGCAAGCTCGCCTTTGTCGTCTGGATGATCTCGATGGTGATGGGCTTCCTGCAGTCCTTCACCTATGCGGAGATCGCCGGCATGTTCGGCAACAAGTCGGGCGGTGCTTCGGTCTACGGCGCCACGGCCTGGCTGCGCTATTCGAAGTTCATCGCGCCGCTTTCGGTGTGGTGCAACTGGTTCGCATGGAGCCCGGTGCTGTCCTTGGGCTGCGCCATCGCGGCCGGCTACATCCTGAACGCGCTCTTCCCCATTCCGGCAGCCGATTCCCAGCCCGTTCTGGACTGGGTGGCGGCCAACGCCGCGCAGTTCACCGCACAGACTCAGGCCGTGATCGACTATATGGCGGCCAATGCCGGCGTGGCCGAAGCCGACGCCATCAAGGCCGTGGCCGCCCAGGCGGGCGTCGAGGCGCTCACGCCTGCGGTGCGTACGTGGGAAGCCTTCAACATCCCCGTGCCGGGCCTCGGCAGCCTGCACTTCAACTCCACCTTCGTGATCGGCGTCATCCTGATGCTGATCATCTTCGCCATTCAGCATCGCGGCATCGCATCCACCGCCGCCGCGCAGAAGTGGCTCGCCATCATCGTGCTGGTGCCGTTGCTGCTCGTCGGCCTCGTGCCGATCGTGACGGGTGCGATCGAGTGGTCGAACGTCACCGGACTCGTGCCGCCGACCTCCAGCTATTCCGGTGTCGATGCCGCTGGCTGGACGCTGGGCGGCTGGACGCTGTTCCTCGGCGGCCTCTACATCGCAGCTTGGTCGACATACGGCTTCGAGACGGCCGTGTGCTACACGCGTGAGCTACGGAACCCGAAGACCGACACCTTCAAGGCCATCTTCTTCTCCGGCCTCCTGTGCATGGTGTTCTTCTTCCTCGTGCCCTTCTCCTTCCAGGGTGTCCTCGGGCACTCGGGCATGGTGGCGCCGGGGATCGTGGACGGCACGGGCATCGGGGAAGCTCTGGGCAGCATGGTCGGCGGCGGCAAGGTGATCACGCAGGTCTTCGTGATCCTGATGATCCTGGCGCTGTTCCTGGCGATCATGACGGCCATGGCCGGGTCCTCGCGCACCCTCTACCAGGGCTCCAAGGACGGCTGGTTGCCGCGCTACCTCACTCACGTGAACGAGCACGGGGCTCCCACCCGCGCCATGTGGACGGACCTGGGCTTCAACGTCTTCCTGCTCGCCCTGGCCTCCGACCTCGCGGGCTACTTCTACGTGCTCGCGATCTCGAATGTCGGCTACATCCTGTTCAACTTCCTCAACCTCAATGCCGGCTGGATCCACCGCGTGGACTCGGGCCACATCGAGCGTCCGTGGAAGGCGCCGACCTTCCTGATCGGACTCAACACCGTGCTCGCCTTCGTCAACGCGCTGTTCCTGGGCGCGGGTGCGAAGGTGTGGGGCTACAACACCGCGCTGTGGGCGGGCCTCGTGTTCGCCGCTCTCATCATCCCGGTGTTCTACTACCGCCACTACATCCAGGACGGCGGCAAGTTTCCCCCCGGCGCGCTGGAGGACCTCGGCCTGAAGGAAGGCGAGATGGGCGAGCGAAAGGCAGGAATACTGCCTTACCTCACGCTGGCCGCGGGTGCCGCCGTGGTGCTCTGGGCCAACTGGTTCTTCACCCTTCCGGCGTGAGCCAGTGACCGCATCTCTTGCAGACCGGCGGGACCTCTTCCCGCCGGTCTTTTTCATTCGGCGCGATAACGGCAGGGGGCAAGGCCGATGAACAGCGATACCAGCGGGCGAACCGCGCTTGCCGCAGCGCTCGATAAAATGCAGGCCGACGTGGTCCATGCCGGCACCTTCGACTACGGCTGCAACTTCCGTGAACGCCGGCTGCGGCGAGAGGAGTTGCTGGGCGGAGCGGATACGGCCGTATTCGCGAACGTCCTGCCCAAATGGGACCTCTCCGAGTCGATCCTCTTCCCGGGCCCCTATGGCAGCGAAGCGATCGCCTATGACATTTCCTCGCTCAGGCCCTATCCCTTCGAACCGGGCGCCGCAGCGCTCGTCGCCGACTATTCCGGACCACAAGCCTCCATCATGCCGCGCAATGTGCTGGCAGGGCAGATCGCGAGAGCCGAGGCTTCGGGCTTCGATGTGGTGGCGGCCACCGAGTTCGAGTTCATCGTCCTCAACGAAACGGCCGAGTCTCTCAGGGCGAAGAAATTCTCGGACCTGGCGCAGGTGGCCCCCGACAACCGGTGCTGGTCCGGCCAGACGGCGGCCGTTCACAGCGGCTTCGTAAGCGAACTCGAAGCTTGCCTGAACGCCGCGGACATCGGCTTGTTCTCGCTTTCCGTCGAACTGGGGCCGGGCTGTTTCGAGGCCACGCTGAAGCACCGCGGCGCCATGCGGGCCGCCGACGACGCGGCCTTCTTCCGGATGTTCACCAAGGCCTTCTGCCGTCGGCGCGGCCTCACCGCATCCTTCATGCCGCTGACGGGCGCGGGTTTCCCGGGGATCGGCGGTCATATCAACCTGTCTCTCCGTTCCCGCTCGTCAGGCAGAAATGCATTCGGGGATGCTGGCGATGCCAATGGCTTGTCGCCCGTTGCGAAGTCCTTCCTGGCGGGGCTCATCGACGTGATGCCGGACCTCTTTCCCATGGTGGCCCACACGGTGAACGCCTACCGCCGCCTGGCACCCGGAAGCTGGGCCCCCAAGACGATGAGCTGGGCAGCCTACAACTACGCCGCCGCGGTGCGGACAGCGGCCGAGACGGAGGAGATGACGCGCCTGGAGCTTCGGCTCCCGGGATCGGACATGAACCCCTACCTCTCGATCGCTGCGATGCTGGCTGCCGGCCTCGACGGCCTTGATCGCGGCCTGGAGCTCACGACGCCGCCCATCACGCGCGGCGGGCCCGACGAGATCCCTCAGGGGGCCGAGCGACTTCCCGTCGATCTTCTCGGGGCAACGACGAGGTTCCGCGCCAGCGCCAGGGCGCGGGCCCTGCTCGGCGATGCTTTCGTCGACCATTTCGCCGCGGTCTGCGAGGCGGAGGATGCTTCCCTGCGCAGGGCCGTCAGTGCCGCGGAAGTGCAGCGCTACCTCGAGGTGGGATGAGGCTGCATCGTCAGCTCTCCGTGCCTTCCTCCCCGCCGGGCTCGTCCTCGGCGGGGATGGCGTAGTGCCCGCCAAGCCAGCGGTTCAGGTCCACCTGGGCGCAGCGGGCGGAGCAGAAAGGGTGATGTTTCTGCTGCGAGGGCTTGCCGCAGATGGGGCAGGGGCGTTTCGGGCGGAGCCTCACCGGCTCGCTCATCTCAGACCTCCGATTGGGGCCCCGTCATCCAGCTGTGGAAGACGGGGTAGCCCGCGCCCTCCAGGAGATGCACCGTTTCATAAAGCGGAAGGCCCACGACGCCGGAATAGGAACCCGTCACCATGCGCACGAAGGCCTCCGCACGGCCCTGGATGGCATAGCCGCCCGCCTTGCCGCGCCACTCGCCTGACGCGATGTAGCTGTCGACGTCCTCGCGCGAGAGCCGCTTGAAGCGAACCTTGGTTTCAACGCAGCGCGTCGAGACCCTGTTCCGGGGCGCGACGAGGCATACGGTGGAATAAACCCAGTGGGACCTCCCGGAAAGCAGCGACAGGCAGTCGAGCGCCTCGTCGATTGATTCGGCCTTGGGCAGGATCCTGCGCCCGAGCCCCACCACGGTATCCGCCGCCAGCACGAAGGTGTTGGGGCCCAGGGCCCGCACGAGCGGCATTTCGAGGGCGCGCTCCGCCTTCTCGCGCGCCAGCCTGATCGAGAGCGCGCGCGGCGTCTCGCGCTTGTGCGGGATCTCGTCGACGTCCGAGGGGTTGAGGAGGTCCGGCGTCAGGCCGACGCGCTCAAGCAGTTGCAGCCGGCGCGGCGAGGCGCTGGCCAGAACGAGCTTCACGGGGGCTCCCGCCCCTGGTTTCTTACTTGAAGCGATAATTGATGCGGCCCTTCGTCAGGTCATAGGGCGTCATCTCGACCATCACGCGGTCGCCCGCCAGGACGCGGATGCGGTTCTTGCGCATCTTGCCGGCGGTGTGGGCGATGATCTCGTGATTGTTGTCGAGCTTCACGCGGAAGGTCGCGTTGGGCAGGAGTTCGGTGACGGTGCCTTCGAATTCGAGCAGTTCTTCCTTGGCCATGTGGCTCCTTGAGCGGGGGTGTGCAAAAGTTGCGCGGAAAATGGACCCGTTGCGGGGCAAAATCAAGCCTGAGCGGCTAGACCACGCCCTTGTCCATCAGATAAAGCAGGATCGAGGCGCTGACGGCCGCCAATGCCGTGCCGAGGGCGATCGCACCGGAAACGGCGGCCACCGACTCCTCGTTGCGCTGGGAGAAGAGGAACGCGTTGGCGCCGGTGGGCATGGCGGCGAAGAGAAGCGCCACCTGCGCCCAGAGCGGCGGCAGCGAAACCACATAGCGCACCATCAGGAATACGAGCACCGGCATCAGCACCATCTTGAGCGCGATCAGGGTGAACATGCCGCTCCAGGAGCCCTTCAGCGAATAGCCGGCAAGTGACACGCCGAGCGCGAAAAGAGCGGTGGGGATCGAGGCATCCGCCAGCATGTCCAGCATGGTGCCGGCGACGGGGTGGAGACCGAGGCCCAGGAACCGCCACAGGCTTCCCGCCAGGAGGCCCAGCACGATGGCGTTCGTGGCCAGCGCCCGAAACAGGTCCCGGGCGGTTCTGGCGATCGAGAAGCTGGTGGACGCCCGGAACAGTTCGCGGTGGAGCATGGCCGCGAACCACAGGACCGGCGCATGGATCGACAGGATCATGCCTAAGGGAATCGCCACCTGCTGGCCGAAATGAGAAAGCGCCAAAGGGGTGCCGAGCAGGGCCAGGTTGCCGAAGCCCGCCGCCATTGATGCCGCCGCTCCGCCCGAGGCCTCGAGCGAAGGCACGAAGCGCGAGACGAATGCGGCCAGGGCCCAGGTGACGGCGAGGCCACCGAAAAAGGCGATCCACAGCTGCCAGGGAGCGCCCTGCTGGGGGCCCATGGTGGCCACCGTCTTGAACAGCAGGGCGGGAATGGCGACGGTGAAGACGAAGAGGGAAATTCCGCGGCCGGCCGCGGCATCGAAGATCCTGGCCCTGGTGAAGCCGTAGCCCAGCACGATCATGCCGAACACCGGCAGGACGGTGGTAAGTATCGGCTCCACCGGGGCGGGGCTTTACAGCCAGGGCTGGCTTGCGGCCTGCTTCTTCTCGAAGCTGTCGATCGAGGTGGCCTTCTCCAGCGTCAGGCCGATGTCGTCCAGCCCGTTCAGCAGGCAGTGCTTGCGGAAGGGATCGATGTCGAACCTGATGACGCCGCCGTCGGGGCCCCGGATCTCCTGGTTCGGAAGGTCTACCGTGAGGGTGGCGTTGGCGCCGCGCTCGGCATCGTCCATGAGCTTCTTCAGCTCCTCGGGCGAGACCTTGATCGGCAGGATGCCGTTCTTGAAGCAATTGTTGTAGAAAATGTCGGCAAAGCTCGTGGAGATGACGCAGCGGATGCCGAAGTCGAGGAGCGCCCAGGGCGCATGCTCGCGCGATGAGCCGCAGCCGAAATTGTCGCCGGCCACGAGGATCTCGGCCTTGCGGTAGGCGGGCCTGTTCAGCACGAAATCGGCGATCTCCGTTCCGTCCTGGGTGTAGCGCATCTCGAAGAACAGCGACTTGCCCAGCCCGGTGCGCTTGATCGTCTTGAGGAACTGCTTGGGGATGATCATGTCGGTGTCGATGTTGACGATGTTCAGTGGCGCGGCGACACCGGTAAGCGTTTCGAACTTCTGCATAGTCTTGATTCCTCAGGCGGATGGAAGGCCGGTGCCGAGAGTCTCCGCGGCGCCGATCATGAGATTGAGATTCTGGACGGCGGCGCCCGAGGCGCCCTTGCCGAGATTGTCGTAGATGGCCATCAGCAGCAGGTGGCCGCGCGCGTCGTTGGAGAAGACGTGGAGCCGCATGCGGTTGGTGCCGTTCAGCACCTCAGGGCTGACCCCTTCAGAACGCTCGAGCGGCTCATAGGGAGCGACCTCGATGAACGCTTCGCCCTGATAGGCGGCGGCGAGGCAGTCGCGGATATCCTGCCCTCTCGCCTTGCGGACGAGCAGCTCGGTGAAGACCGGCACTGCGCCCAGCATGCCTTGGGCGTAGTTGCCCACGGCGGGCTGGAAGATCGGCGCATGGGCGAGTTCGGCATAGACCTGCATCTCCGGCAAATGCTTGTGCGCGAAGGTGAGGCCGTAGGGGAGGTGGGGAATGGCGGCGGCGCCCTTCGCCTCATAATCCTCGATCATCTTGCGCCCGCCGCCCGAGTATCCCGAGACGGCATTGTAGGTGACGGGATAATCGGCGGACATGATGCCGGCGTGGATGAGCGGGCGGACGAGCGCGATCAGCCCCTGGGGATAGCAGCCAGGATTGGCGACGCGCTGCGCTGCGGCGACCTTCGCCCTGTGCTGCTTCGAGAGCTCGGGCATGCCATAGGCCCAGCCCTCCGCGGTGCGGAAGGCGGTCGAGGCATCGATCACGCGGGTGCGGGAGGAGGGATCGATCATCGCCACCGCCTCCCTGGCCGCCTCGTCCGGCAGGCAGAGGATGGCGACGTCCACCGCGTTCAGCAGCTCGCGGCGGGCTTCCAAATCCTTGCGGCGCTCGGGATCGATCGAGACGAGCGTCACGTCGGTGCGGGCAGCGAGCCGCTCGCGAATCTGGAGCCCGGTCGTTCCCGCCTCGCCATCGATGAAGATGCTGGTCATGGGACGCTCCTATAGAGGGGATGGGAAGGGGCTGCAACATGGGTCGGGGGTCATGGAGGCGCGCGCCAATGCACATTTTCTTTTTCAGCGCAAGCCCGGGAACCTTAATGTCGTCTTAACGGTTTTCCCCAGCAGAAGGAGCCGATGCAGTTGCATGCTCCTCAACTCTGCGGGTCTCCGGCTCCCCCATCCCCTGCAAACCCCGTGACCGGAAACGCGCAGTCAAAAGAAGCCGGCCGTGCCCCTCCCCTCCACGGCCGGCTTCGCCCGTTCAGGGCCGGGGCAGATATTCCGTGAGCAGATAGAGCAGCAGGGCCGCGGCAAGCAGCGGGCCCAGTATGCGGGCAACGCGCTTGCCGAGGATTTCCATCGGGTCATCGCCCCCGCCGGAGGCGGAGGGCGATGCGTGGAAGAGCTTCTCACGCTCGGTTTCAAGCCTCTCGAGATCGCGCCTGGCCTTCTCTTCCGGATTCACGCCACCTGATCCTCGATGGCATACATGTCCTCGTCGGAGAGCCCGAAATGATGGCCGATCTCATGCACGAGCACATGGGTGACGATGGAGCCCAGCGTCTCCTCGTGCTCTGCCCAATAGTCGAGGATGGCGCGGCGGTAGAGGAAGACCATGTTGGGCATGCGCCCCGTCTCGGGAACGGCACCGTCATGCGCAAGGCCGATGCCCTGGAAGAGACCCAGGAGATCGAACGGGCCGGCCTTCATGTCTTTCTGCACCTCTTCGGGTGGAAAGTCGGCGACCCGGATGACGACATCGCCACACAAGGCCCGGAAGGCTTCCGGCAGCGCGTCGAAGGCTGCCGCGGCCAGTTCCTCGATGTCGTTCAGGGAAGGGGCGGCAAGGCCTGAGAGCCTGTGGTCCGCCATCGTGCCCTTATTGGCAGAACATCACGCAGGCCCCGGGGTCGCCGGTCATGGCCTGCACGGTGGTAAGTCCGGCCATTCCGCCCGTGACGACGGTCAGGAACACCAGACCAAGAAAAATGCGGCGCAGAAATTTTGCGTCCGCCTGAACAGTCGTACCCACTTCCAACCCCCATCAAATTGTGGCGCCGGCCGTAACGTCGGAATCACCTTATCGCCACAGCCGTGGCATAAGGCTTAACGAAAGGTTCAGCAACCGTTAATGATCTGCGTCACACTCGTGACGCCGCGGGACTAACTTGCATCCCGAATCTTTGTTCCGTCGGCAGGGCCGCCCGCCACAATCTCGCCCCTTAGCCTTTGCTCCACGGTGCAATTGTGCACGGAGAAGCGTTCACAAGGGAAAATTCCCACGCCTCCACATCCATCGCAGGCGGTCAGATTGGCAATGCCAGGCAGCTCACGCGTCCAGCTTGCGCACGTCGACGAAGCGGCCGGCCAGTGCCGCCGCAGCGGCCATCTCGGGCGAGACGAGATGGGTGCGACCCTTGTAGCCCTGCCGGCCCTCGAAGTTGCGGTTCGACGTCGAGGCGCAGCGCTGGCCGGGCTTCAGCTGGTCCGGGTTCATGCCGAGGCACATGGAGCAGCCGGGCTCGCGCCATTCGAAGCCCGCAGCCTTGAAGATCCGGTCGAGGCCTTCGGCCTCGGCCTGCTGCTTCACCAGGCCGGAGCCGGGAACGATCATGGCATAGGCGAGCCTTCCGGAAATCTTCCTGCCCTCGACGACCTTGGCGACGGTGCGCAGGTCCTCGATGCGGCCATTGGTGCAGGAGCCGATCCACACCACGTCCAGCTCGACGTCGGTCATCCTGGTGCCGGGCTTCAGGCCCATGTAGTCCAGTGCGCGCCACTTGGACTGGCGCTTGCCCTCGTCCGTGATGTCGTCCGGGTTCGGAACCGTGCCCTCGATCGAGATCACGTCCTCGGGCGAGGTGCCCCAGGAGACGATGGGCGGCAGGTTCGCGGCGTCGAGCTTCACCACGCGGTCGAAATGCGCGCCCTCTTCGGTGACGAGCGAATCCCAGTAGCGCCGCGCCATGTCCCAGGCCTCGCCCTTGGGGGCCATCGGCCGGTCCTTGAGGTAGGCATAGGCCTTCTCGTCGGGTGCGATCATGCCGGCGCGGGCACCGCCCTCGATCGTCATGTTGCACACCGTCATGCGCCCTTCCATGGAGAGGTCGCGGATCGCCTCGCCGGCGAACTCGATGACCGAGCCCGTGCCCCCGGCCGTGCCGATCTGGCCGATGATGGCGAGGATGATGTCCTTGGCGGTCGAGTGCCGCGGCAGCTTGCCGTCGACCTGGACCAGCATGTTCTTGGCCTTCTTCTGGATCAGCGTCTGGGTGGCCAGCACATGCTCCACCTCGGAGGTGCCGATGCCGTGGGCCAGCGCCCCGAAGGCGCCGTGGGTGGAGGTGTGGCTGTCGCCGCAGACGATCGTCGTGCCGGGAAGGGTGAAGCCCTGCTCCGGGCCCACGACGTGGACGATACCCTGGCGCTTGTCGAGCTCGTTGAAATACTTGATGCCGAACTCGGCGGCGTTCTTCGCCAAAGTCTCGACCTGGATGCGGCTCTCTTCCTCGGCGATACCGTGCGAGCGGTCGGTCGTCGGCACGTTGTGGTCGACGACGGCGAGGGTGCGCTCCGGGTGGCGCACCTTGCGCCCCGTCATGCGCAGGCCCTCGAAGGCTTGCGGGCTCGTCACCTCGTGGACGAGGTGGCGGTCGATGTAGAGCAGCGAAGTGCCGTCCTCGGCCTCGTGGACGAGGTGGTCGTCCCAGATCTTGTCATAAAGCGTGCGTGGCTTGGCCATCGGTCATCGTGCTTTCGCGAAGGTGGATTTTTGGGGGTATTTAGCGACTTGCCGCCCCAAGTCAAACCCCGGGGCTTCCCGGCACATGCCTGCCATGTAGGGCGGCGATGGGCGCGGCGGGCCTAATCCGGATTGATGCGGAAATCCGCCCCTTCGGGAAGCGTCTGGCCTCCATCGACGATAATGGTCGTGCCGGTGATGTAGGAGGCCTCGTCCGAGGCGAGGAAGAGCGCGCAGTTGGCGATGTCGCGCGGGGTGCCGAGGCGGCCCAGCGGCACGGCGGCCTCCATCGACTTGATGAAGGCTTCGGAGCGGTGCATCTTCATGCCGGAGGTCAGGATGTTGCCGGGCTCGATGCCGTTCACCGTGATGCCGTAGCCCGAGAATTCGAGGGCGGCAGACTTGATGAAGCCGTTGATGCCCGCCTTGCTCGCCGAATAGTGGCCGTGGCCGGGGCTCGTCACCCGGGGGCCGGTGATCGAGGAGGTGAAGATCATGCGGCCGGCGCGCTTCGCCTTCATGTGGGGGAGGGCGGCCCTGGCGGCGAGGAATGTGCCCTTCAGGTTCACCGCCAGCACCTTGTCCCATTCCTCCGCGCTGGTGTTCTCGATGAGCGTCCAGGGATAGATGCCGGCGTTTTGAACGAGGATGTCGAGGCCGCCGAAGCCTTCGAGCGCGGTGCGGACCGCGCGCTCGGCGTGGTCCTGGCGGGAGATGTCGGTTTCGACGAAGAGCCCATTAAGGCGCTTCGCCGTGTCGCGTCCGGCTTCAGCCTCCGTGTCGGCGATGACCACTTTCGCGCCTTCCTCGACGAAGCGCTCGGCGATTCCTTCGCCGATGCCGCGGGCGGCGCCGATTACCAGCGCCACCTTTCCCTCTAATCGTCTTGCCGTCATGCGAACCTCTGGCGGATCTGGAGTTTCAGCGTGTCGAGCAGCACGGCGGCGAGCACCAGGAGCCCGAGAATCACCTGGGTGTAGTGGGCGGGGAGGCCCATCAGGTTGATCGCAGTGTGAATGGAGGAGAGGAGCAGCACGCCGGCATAGACGCCGGGCAGCTTGCCCACGCCGCCTTTCAGCGACACGCCGCCGATCACCACCGCGGCGAAGGCGTTGAACAGCATGCCGGTGCCGAGATTGGCGGTGGCGCCGCTGGTGCGGATGGCCAGCAGCCAGCCTGCGAGCCCCGCGACGGCGCCGGCGATGATGAAGGAAATGAACATCAGCCGGTCCACCTTGATGCCGGCGCGGAAGGCGGCCACGGCGTTGCCGCCGATGAGCGTGATGTGGCGGCCGAAGGGCGTGCGGCCCATGACGAAGGAAAAGACGATGAAGCAGAAGATGGCGATCCAGGCGATCAGGGGCACATGGAGGATCTGCTCGATGCCGATGACGCGCAGCGACGGGGCGAGATCCTGCGCCGAGCGCCCGCCCGAGATCGCCACCACGAGGCCCCGCACCCAGATGTAGGAGGCGAGCGTCACGATGAAGGCGTTCATCTTGAGCCTGACGGTGAAGAAGCCGTTGACGAGGCCCACCATGGCGCCGACGGCGAGGGCGAGGAGGAGCGAGACGGGGATCACCAGCCATTCCGGGTTGAACGTCAGGCCCAGCCCGATGCCGCGGGCGCAGAACAGGATGCCGGTGACCATGGCGGCGAGGGCGGCGGTCGATTCCACCGAAAGGTCCATGTGGCCTGCGATGATGACGATGGCGAGGCCGATCGCCATCACGCCGACAAAGGTGGACTGCTCGATGATGTTGGCGAAGATGCCGATCTGGAAGAAGTTCGGCACGAAGACCGAGAAGACGACCAGCACCACCGCGAGCATGAACCAGACGAGATGGTCGAGGACGAATTCGGCGATGGCCCGCTGGCGGGGAGAGTTCATGGGTACTGGGTCCGGTTTTGGTCCTCCCCTCCGGCGTCACCCCGGCGCGGGCCGGGGTCCAGCTTTGGTCGAGGAACATGAAGCTGGATCCCGGCCTGCGCCGGGATGACGGCAAGAGCGAGTGGTTACTCCACCGGCGTGATCTTGTCGGAGGGCGCCTTCAGGTTGCCCCAGAAGCGTGGCTCGTCGACGTTCTCCTTGGTGATGGCGGCACCGGGAATCTTGATGTTGGGGCCCCAACTCTCGATGGTGAGCTCGGATTCGAGCCCCAGCACCGTGTATTTTCCCGGCTTGATCTCCTGCTTGTTCACCACCTTGTCGGCGAACATGGCGAGAGCGGCGGCCTGGGCGTAGAGCGGCTGCTCCACCTCCACGTTGAGCCAGCCCTTGCGGATCAGGTCGAGGCCCACGGGGGCGCCGTTGGAGGAGATCATCATCACGTCGCCCGGCTTCTTGCCCTTGGCCTCGAGCGCGGCCACGGCGGCGACCGAGAGATGCGCGGCGTGCAGGAAGATCAGGTCGATGTCCGGGTTCGCCACCATCTGGTCGGAGACGATGGTGCCGGCGTTCGAGGCTTCCCACTGCATCGCGGGCAGCGTGATGATCTGGACGTCGGCGAACTCCTTCATCTTATCCTCGAAGCCCTTCTGGATGTCGAGGGTGTAGGGGTCGGCCGGGTCGCCCAGCACCTGCAGGATCTTGCCCTTGACCGCGCCGTTCTTCTCCTTGAGCAGGCGCTGGATCTCGCCCGCCGCCACCTGGCCGATCTCGATGGTGCCGGCGACCGAGGTGAAGTCGGACGGCGTCGAGGTGATCTGGCGGTCGAAGATCATGACCGGGATCCCGGCGGCGCGCGCCTTCTCGATCGAGGGGGCGAGCGCGTTGAAGTCGACGGCGGCCAGCACGATCGCCGCCGGCTTCTGCAGGATCGTGTCGTTCATCTGGCTCTGCTGCAGGTCGGTCTTGTTGTCGGCATTGAGGGTCGTCACCTCGTAGCCGACATCGGCCATGAACTTGGTGATGGCGGAGACCGACTCGGTCTGGAACTCGTCCAGAAGCGTCGGCACCATGTAGAAGATCTTGCCCTTGGATTGCGCGAAGGCGGGCGTCACCACGCCCATCGCCGCGATGGCGATCGAGGCGGTGAGAAGTCGGCGCAGTCGGTTCATGTACGTCTCCTCTGTTGCTGATTTGCTGTCGTTCAGTGGATCGGGCCGTTCGGCCTCGCTTCTTGGGCTTGGCCGTTCATGGCCTCGCCGGTGATCATGGCCACGACCTCGTCGGGGCTCGTCTCGCGCGTCGGCACGTCGCCTGCGACGCGGCCCTGGCGGATGACGACGATGCGGTCCGCCACCTGGAAGGCCTGGGTCATGATGTGGGTGATGATGATGACGCCGATGCCCTGGGCGGCGATGCGCTTGATGAGGTCGAGCCCGCGCCGCGTCTGTTCCACGCCCAGCGCCGCGAAGGGCTCGTCGAGCAGCACGAGCTTGCCGCCCCAGTGGGTGAAGCGGTTGAGCTCGATCGCCTGGCGCTGGCCGCCCGAGAGGTGCTCGACGTTGGTGCGAAGCGAAGGAATGCGGGTTCCGGCGTTGCGGAGCGCATCCGCCACCACCTGCTCCATCTCCTTCTCCTGAAGCACCGGGATCAGCCCCAGCCACTTCCTCACGATCTCCCGGCCCATGAAAAAATTGGCGACGACATCGACGTTCGTGCAGAGCGAAAGGTCCTGGTAGACGGTCTCGATGCCGTTGGCCTTGGCCTCGGCAGGGGAGGCGAAGAGGCGTTCCTGCCCGTCGAACACCATGCGGCCGGCAGAGGGCTTGAGCCCGCCCGAGATGATCTTGACGAGGGTGGATTTTCCCGCGCCGTTGTCGCCGAGCAGGGCCACGACCTCGCCCCTGCCCACCGTGAAGCTCACGCCCTTCAGGGCCTCGATGGCGCCGAAATTCATCCGGATGTCTTCGAGCTCGAGAAGGGAGGGGCTCATGCCACGCGGCTCCTGGGAAATAGCGGGTCCTTCTCGGGGCCGCCCTGCGCGAAGAGCGTGCCGAAGCGGGGCGAGAGAGCGCCCGAGACGGCGAGCGAGGCCGCGCCCCTCAGCACGGCGTCATGGCCGCTCCGCGACAGGCCAAGGCGCGGGGCAGAACGGGTGTTCCGGGCGGAGACGGAATTGGGCAGGGGTTCGGCGGCAGCGACCAGATCCTTCAGCAGGTCGTCCTCCGCGATGCCGCCCATCACGATGGTCTCGGGGTCGAACAGGTTCTCGATCATGACGATGGCGTTGCGGAGCAGGGGGGCCGCCTCGGCGATCCACGCCTGGCGCCCGATCACGGGCGAGCGACGCGCGAAGGCCTCGAGCGAGAGATAGCGTTCGAGGCAGCCCCGGTTGCCGCAGGAACAGGGCTCGCCGCCCGTCACCATGGACACATGGCCGATCTCGCCGGCGTTGCGCCGCGAGCCGCGGATCGGCAAGCCGTCATGCACCATCGAGCCGCCGAGGCCCACGCCGAAATAGAGATAGTAGAAGTCGCGGAACTGCCGCCCGGCCCCGTACAGGCACTCGCCGAGGGCTGCCGCCGCATTGTCGGTCTCGACAAAGGCGGGGAGTCCGGTGGCAGCGGCAAGCCTCTCAGCAACGGGGACGCCTCGCCAGCTCTCGAGCGTCGTGGGACCCACGAAGCTCATGGACTCCACGTCGATCGGCCCCGGCATGGCGAGGCCCACGCCCAGCATGCGGCGAGTCTCGGGGCGCTGGCGGAAGCCCTGCACCAGCTGCGCGATCTCGGCGAAGGCCCGCTCGGGTCCGGGGCGGGGCATGACGAGCCGGCTCTCCGCCAGTATGGCGCCGGACAGATCGACGAGGGCGGCCTCGATGCCGCGCGGCGTCACGTTGATTCCCACCGCATGCGCACCCGACGGGTTCAGCGCCAGGCTGGTCGCCGGCGAGCCGCGGCCCCGTGGCTCACCGCGCGAGCCGGTGACGAGGTCCTGCTCCTCGAGTTCCCGGATGATGTTGGCGACGGTCTGCACCGTGAGGCCCACGCGGCGGGCAATATCCGCGCGCTCGATCGGCCCGTGGCGCCGGATCGCTTCGAGAACGATGCGCCGGTTATAGGGCCTTCCGAATTCCTGGTTCGTCCCCTTGAGGGAGACCATGTTCCCACCCGCCTTGGCTTCGGCAGGGATCATGCGAAGAAATCCTAATAATGCAAATGGTTTTTATAAATCATCCAGTGCGCGCCGGATCTCGCGCCCGACGATTTCCGCCTCGCCTGTCCTGAGGCACATCGGGTTCACCGTCACCACGCCGCGGTGGCGCTCGGCGGGATCGACGACGATCGAAGGCTCGCCGTGCTGGAGCCTGAGGCACAGGCCGGAAGGATCGTGTCGGTCGGCGTCGAGGGTGATCTCCACGGTCGGAACGGAACGCGTTTCATTGCTGCCCGTCACCGTGACGAGAAAGCCCTGGAGGGCGGCGGCCACGGTTTCGCAATCCCTCAGCCACCGGGCATGGCGCGCCGCGTCGCCTTCCGCGATGAACAGGCGAAGCGCTGTGAGGAGGCCCACGATCTCCTCCTTTCCCGCCTTGCAGCTTCGCCCGATGCCGTGCGGCGGCGCACCCTTGAGCCGCCACTTGTCGATCAGCACGTCGGGGGGCTCCCACATGTCCCAGTAGATGTCGAGGTCGAGGTGCTGCAGGGCGGCGGCCATCACCAGCTCGCGCCTTCCCGCGAGCATGCCGCTCGCCTGCGGACCGCCCAGTGCCTTGCCGCCCGAGAAGGCCACGAGGTCCGCCCCCTCCGCGATGAATCGGCGAAGGTTTTCCTGGGGCGGCAATTGTGCCGCGGCATCGACGATCACCGGCACGCCGCGGGCATGGGCGACGGCCGTCACCTCGGCAAGCGACGGGCGGGCATGCTGGTCGGCGACGTAGAAAACGGCCGCCGTGCGCTCGGTGATGGCGTCGTCGATCTCCCAGGCTTCGGCATCGCGCACACCCGCCCCGGCATAGCGGTCCGGCAGGCCGACCTCGACAATCCTCATCCCCGCGGCGCGGATCGCATGGTCATAGAAATTGCGCTGGCTCCTCACCATCACGCATTCGTTCCGCATGCCGGCGGCGTCGGGAAGCCGCGCCATCCTGCCGGGATCGAGCCCCGTCATGCAGGCCGCCGCACCGATCAGCAGGCAGGCGGAGGCGCCGGAGGCGACATAGCCGGCCTCGGCCCCCGTCGCCGCGGCGATCACCCGGGAGGCCGCGGCCTGAAGCTCGGCGATGTCGACACAGGCGCCTGAGGCCTCCTGCATGGCGGCCGAAACCTCTGGCCGCATGACGCCGCCGGAGAGCCGCGTCGCAGGGCCCTTGGCGTTGATGATGGTGCGCACCCCAAGATCGCCATAGACCGTCATGCCGCCTCGCCTCCCTCGCTTTCGCCGGTGGCTGGCTTTATCGCCCGCAACTTCAGGCGTGATCAAGCCAATCTCCCGGCATCGTGAATTCCGGGCGGAAATAGGCGACCATCCGTCCCTCGGGCGAAGCTTTCGCCCCTGCTCCCCAGGGCGCGACGCCGTGGAGGAGATGCCGGTGCAGCAACACGGCATCCCCAGGGCCGCCGGGAAGCTCGCGACGCAGGCACGTGGCGAAGACGCTGCGCCGCGCCTCCTGGTAGGCGGCGGTCACGTCGATGCCGTCCCAGCTTTCAGGGGGATATCCGGCGAACATCTTCCGGAACATGCTGCCCATGATGCGGTGCGAGCCGTCCCACACCGCGAGCGGCGCTGCGTCGGGGGATTGCTCCGTGAGGCAGATGCCCAGGATATAGGCATGCGGCTCCTTCAGGCGGCGCCGCTTTCCTGGGCCTTCCGCGAGGAGCCCGTCGACATGGGCGGCATCGCGCCTCCGGCGGAAGTCATGGGCCGCTTCGCTTTCCTCCGGTGATGGCTTGGGATAGCCCGGGTAGCAGACCGAAACCTGGGCGCGGTGAAAGGGCAGGTTCAGGCACAGCGCGGAGAGGACGAAATCCATCGCGGCGCCGGCGAGGGGAGGGCCATTTCCGATTTGCCCCTTGCCGTCATTGGGGAGCGCGTCGACGCCGACGAACCACGTTCCCCCGCAGCGCAGCCAGTGTGACTGCGCGGGGTCCTTGGCTGCGGCGGCGGCAAACGGCCTGGCGTGCGCCGCCCAGCGCTGCATCGCCGCGTCGGCCGGGAAGGAAACCCAGCCGCGCTCGAGATACTGATTGCGGGGGCGGGTGTCGGGAAGGGGCATGGACCTTCCCTAACACGTGGCGCGGAAAAGAAAACCGCTGGCGGGTTTACTGCGTCTGGCCGGTGCCGGCGATCTGCTGGGCGGTTTCGAGATGCTTCTGGAGCACCGGAAGTCCCTTCTGGGCGAAGGCCTTGAGCTGCTCGTTATCGCCGTTCTGCGCGTAGGCCTCGAACAGCGCGATGCCTTCCTGGTGCGCCTGGACCTGGGCCTGGCCGAAAGCCTGGTCGAAGCCCTGCGCCTCGGCGCCCTCGAGGCTGTCGGCGATGACCTGGTGGCGCTGGTCGAGCGCTTCGGGTGGTGCGGCGTCGACGCCGGCGGCCTTGGCAAGATCCATCAGTTCCTTGCTCGAGTTGCCGTGGTCCTGGACCAGCATCTGGCCGAACTGCTTCACGGCGTCGCTGCCGCCCTTTTCCTGGGCCATCTGGCCCGTCCTGATTTCGAACATGTCGGACATGGCCGCGTGGGACACGAAGTCCTGCGCGGTGGTCACCTTGGACATGGCCTCGATGGCAGCCTTGGAATTATCAGTTTCCTGGGCGAATGACGGTCCGGTGAGCAGCATCAAGGCGGCGGCGGCCGCCAGAAAACGGTTTCTCATGGTGGGAATCTCCTGTTCGGTGTCGAGGGAGAAGCCCAGCCCGTTGCGGTTGGTTCCCCTCCAGTCAGGGAAAGGGAAGGATTCACAACTGAACATAGCGGCAGTGCCGCCTGATTTGTTCCAGATCAACAGGATTTCCGGCCACGCCCTCCCCATATTTTGAACAAAGAGGGCTGCCAAATGGCGCCCAACGCAGCAACGGGCGATCGGTTCCCTGGGAATTTCTTTCGCCAGCCAGATGGGGTTTTCAGATGACCAATCGCAGCATCCTCGTGGCCATGTCGGTCGCGGCCGCACTCCTCGCCTCGCCGCTCACGGCGGAGGCGGGTTCGCTCGGCAAGGCCGAGATCGCCAAGCTCTTCCCCGGCCAGTTCGAGGCCAAGGTCAAGGGCTACCGGGTGTCCTTCTCCGGCTCGAGCGGCGGCGCCCTGGCTGGCCAGGCCTATGGCCAGAAGGACAAGGGCCGCTGGTACATGAAGGGCACGACGCTGTGCGTCGTCTGGAGCAAGTGGACCAAGGGCAAGGCCCATTGCGGCCAGATCAGCCGCCAGGGCGGCTGGTACGTTGCCAACAGCAGCGAGGGCGAGGTCCTGAAGTTCCGCCGCACCGACCTGGCACAGAACTGATCTAAGCCTTCTTGAGGAAGGCCGCGAAAGCCTCCGCATAGTCCTTGTGCCAGCGTGACAGGGGCGGGCGATTGTCGACGATGTCGCCCGCTGCCCAGAGAATCCGCTTCTCGTCAAGTTCCCGGCTCACCTCGTTGTCAGGGCAGAGAATGTAGAAGTCGCCCGCCGCCAGCCGCTCGAACATGAAATCCACCGTCTGTTCCGGCGTCCAGGCGCCGGCCGGCTTCTCCGTCCGCCCACGCGCGGTGAGGCCGGTGAACACGAAGCCGGGAATCAGGAGATGCGCGGTGATGCGGCAGCCTTCGGCGTTCCGCAGCTCATGCGCCAGCGCCTCGGTGAAGACCTTCACACCCGCCTTCGAGACATTATAGGCCGGGTCCCCCGGCGGGGTGGTGATCCCCTGTTTCGAGCCGGTGTTGATGACGAGGCCAGGCCTACCCCGCCTCACCATGTCCGGCAGGAAGGCGTGGGTTCCGTGGATCACACCCCAGAGATTGACGGCAAGCACGCGTTGCCAGTTCTCGGCAGGCCCGAACATGCCGCTTCCCGGCTGGATTCCGGCATTGTTCATCAGGATGTCCGTGCCGCCCCAGCGCGAAGCCACTTCATCGCGCAGCCCCGCCATGTCTTCCGGCCGGCTCACATCCGTCTCCTTCCACATGACGCCTGCCTCGCCATGGGGCGAGGCAGGGGCGAGACCAGCCGCCGCTTCGATGAGCCGCTCGCGCCCAAGATCGGCGATGCAGACGCGAACGCCCTGCGCCGCAAGCCGGCGGGCGGCGGCCAGGCCGATTCCTGCCGCCCCGCCGGTTATGACGGCAACGCTCTCCGGGGTGATGGCGGGATGGCTCATGATCTCTTCTCCTGTGGCTTCCGCTGCCATTGAAGGGCTGAACCGGCGATCGTCAAGCCGGGAGCTTGCGGTTGACGGAACCGGCTCTCGGGCGCAAAGGTCGGAACGGGCTGGGGCGGGCATCATGTTCGAGAACACGCAGGTGAAAAGAGCGGCCGGCCGGTTCGGGCGTACCGGGCGGCATGTGCTGGCGGGCATGGCGTGCCTCGCCCTCGTGGCCGGCTGCACCGGCATCACGCCAAAGGAATTGCAAAGCCTCGGTTCCGAACTCCACCAGCAGAAGGTGGATTTCGCGGGGCTGGAGAAGGAGGCGCGGCGGGCCCGCACCGCCTATGCCAAGGAGGGCGAGATCCGCGCCGCCTACCCGGACACGGTGCGCGTCGCCACGCCCGGAAGCAAGGACGTCCAGTATTTCATCGAGCGGGACGATGCCGGCCGGACGCAATATCTCGTGGTGCGCGGTACCGCCGACAACAAGAACCTCTCGGAAGATGTCGCCGTCCGGGTGCGGGAAGACCGCAAGACCGGGCTTCCCGTCCATGCCGGTTTCGAGGCGGACGCCCAGGCTATCTATGCCGATGCCAAACCCCATCTCAAGCGCGGTTACGAGACCCGCTTCGTCGGCCATTCGCTGGGCGGCGCCGTCGCGGCGATCCTCGCGGTCTATGCCAAGGAGGATGGCTATGACGTCGAAAGCGTCGTCACCTTCGGGCAGCCGCGCTTCACCACGGCGAGCGGCGCCGCCAAGCTTGCTGGGCTGCCGCTCACCCGCGTGGTCGACGAAAACGATGTCATCCCCATGCTGCCGCCGGGCCTGTTCCACAATGGCCCGTACGGCCCCTATGAGCAGGTGGGCCCCGAGATCATCCTCTTGGAAGGCCCCCGCTACGTCTATCTGCCGAGCCATGACGCCACCCGCCTCAGCGCCGGCGAACTCTGGCGCGAGCTTGGCGTGGCCGATCTTCCCGACCACAAGATGCAGAACTACCTCAAGCGGCTCGAAGCCAAGCGCTCCGGCGCGATCGAGGTGGCCTATAACGAGCGGGAGCGTTACGTGGCGAAGCCGAAGACCGCCGCGCGCGCGGCGGTGAGGTGAACGCTCCCGGCCGTCCGCCCTGCCAGTGAGGGACCCTCAGCGCCGGAAGGCGAGGACCTGCGCGCCGCTGATCCGCGGAGAGGTTTCAAGGCGGTTGAGACGGCTCTCCAGCCGGTCTGCCGCGCCGTCCATCTCGTCGAGAAGCCGTTCCTGGCGTTCAAGTCTTTCCGCCACCCGGGCGAGCCTGCGGGCAAGAAGGAGGACCACCGCCAGCATCGCTCCGAAGAGGAAGGCGGGGACCGGCAAGGCAAGGAGAGTGAGCAGCTGCTCCGGCATTCCTGCTTCCTGCCGCAATGGCCTTGCGCGAGGCTTGAGGCTGCCGATTTCGAGACCTGCCCGACCGGCGTTAACTTAACTCTTCGTTTAGGATTGCGCGACGCGCGGCCCCACTGCATCTTCACATCTTGTTAAGGATAACGGGTGGGCTTTGGAGATGGGCAGGGTCGGAAAGGGAGTGGCGGCAATCCTCGGATGCATGCTGGCGCTCTTTGCCGGCCTCCCCGCCGATGCCGCGGCCGCGAAGAGCAGTTCGGCCCGCGAGTATGGCGACACGCTGCCGCCCATCGGCTTCGTCGAGTTCTGCCAGCGCAACCCTGAGGACTGCCAGGCCAGCGGCAAGCGCCGCAAGCTCGCCATGACCGAGGAGAAGTGGCTGCTGGTGCGGATGGTGAACGCCTTCGTCAACGGAGCCATCGCGCCCGTCACCGACGAGACGCTCTACGGCACGCCGGAATACTGGACGCTCCCCGCCGACGCGGGCGATTGCGAGGACCTGGTGCTGATGAAGAAGAAGATCCTCCAGTCCAAGGGCCTTCCGGCCGATGCGCTGCGCATCACGGTGGTGCTCGACGAGCATGGCGAGGGCCATGCCGTCCTGACGCTGGTGACGAGCGGCGGCGACTTCATCCTCGACAACCGCCGCAACGAGATCCGCAGCGCCGCGGCCACCGGCTACACGCTGCTGAAGCGCCAGTCCGCCGCCGATCCGCGCAAGTGGGTGTCGCTCGCCCCGGCGCGGACACTCTCCGCCGTCAACGGCACGGCCAGCAAGTAAGCCATGCTGACGCTCCCTTTCCGCATCGCCGCGACCATCGCCATCGCGCTGTTCTGCTACAGCCGCCTGGTGCGCCGCGCGGTGGCGGGCCTCGCGGTCTCGACCGCGATCGTCGCCGCCCAGCACGGCGAACTGCTCCAGGCGGCAGCGGCGGGCAGCGCAGAGGGCGCACCGCTCGGTACCGCCTTCAGGGCGCTCTTGCTGCTGGTTGCCGGCTGAACTGACTATTGTGAAAGGAATGGTGCCCAGGGGCGGAATCGAACCACCGACACGCGGATTTTCAGTCCGCTGCTCTACCAACTGAGCTACCTGGGCACAGGAACGGTGGCGGGTGTATAGGAGATCGAGGCGGGGCTTGCAAGGGGAACATTGGACCACGCAGGACGCCTGAAACCCCTTGTGGATCAGGCACCTGCCGCAGTTGCGAAAACATTCCTGCCCCCTCTCCCTGCGAAAGTCCAATAAAATCCCGGGCGCATTGGCGTTATGAATTCGTGAAGGATGAGGGGCCTGCCTGGGAGATGGCCCCCCGATCCTCGTCATCACGCGGGGCGCGCGCCAGGCGCATCCCGCGGTTCAAAGGGGAGACACATGACCGATACGACAATCCAGGGCAGCGCGCGCTCGCGGCCCATGACGGCAGAGGAAAAGAAGGTGATCGTCGCCTCCTCGGCCGGCACCATCTTCGAATGGTACGACTTCTATCTCTACGGCTCGCTCGCGGCCATCATCGGTGCGCAGTTCTTCACGGCCTTCCCGGAAGCGACGCGCAACGTCTTCGCGCTGCTGGCCTTCGCCGCCGGCTTCATCGTGCGCCCGCTCGGCGCCCTGTTCTTCGGCATGCTCGGCGATCTCGTCGGCCGCAAGTACACCTTCCTCATGACCATCCTGATCATGGGCCTCTCGACCTTCCTGGTCGGCCTCCTGCCGAACTACAACACCTGGGGTGCAGCGGCTCCGATCCTCCTGATCGCGCTCCGCATGGCCCAGGGCCTGGCGCTCGGCGGCGAATATGGCGGCGCGGCGATCTACGTCGCCGAACATGCCCCGCCCAACCGGCGCGGCTACTACACCTCCTTCATCCAGACAACGGCCACGCTCGGCCTGCTCCTGTCGCTGATCGTGATCCTGCTGGTGCAGGGCTTCGTGAACGGCAGCTATCCCGACGTCGCGGTGCTCGACGCCGCCGGCGCTGCGGTCATGAACCCCGACGGCACGCCGCAGATGATCAAGGCCTTCAATGCCTGGGGCTGGCGCATTCCCTTCCTCGGCTCGATCGTCCTGCTGCTGATCTCGCTCTACATCCGCCTGCAGATGAACGAGTCCCCCGCCTTCAAGAAGATGAAGGAAGAGGGCTCCGCCTCCAAGGCCCCGCTGCGCGAGGCCTTCGGCAACTGGCGGAACGGCAAGATCGCGCTGATCGCGCTCCTGGGCCTCGTGGCCGGCCAGGCCGTCGTCTGGTATTCCGGGCAGTTCTATGCGCTGTTCTTCCTTCAGAACGTGATCAAGCTCGACAGCTTCACGGCCAACGTCATGGTGGCCTGGTCGCTGATCCTCGGTACGGGCGGCTTCCTGTTCTTCGGTTCGCTCTCCGATCGCATCGGCCGCAAGCCGATCATCCTGGCGGGCTGCCTGATCGCCGCGGTGACCTACCTGCCGGTGTTCAGCATGCTCACCAGAGTGGCGAACCCGGCGCTCTACGCCGCGCACCAGACCCCCGTTACGGTGACTGCCGACCCGGCCGACTGCTCGTTCCAGTTCAACCCGACCGGCACCCTCAAGTTCACTAACTCCTGCGACGTGGCCAAGGCCCAGCTGCAGCGCAGTTCCGTGAATTATGAAACGGTGGCGGGGCCTGCTGGCAGCACCGCCGAGATCAAGGTCGGCGACACGGTGGTTGCCTCCTTCAACGCCGCCGCCAATGCCGCCGCCATCAAGACGGCGACGGAAGCGCTCGAAGCCGCCAAGGCAGGCACCGACCAGGCCGCCATCGACGCCGCCCAGGCGACGCTCGACCAGGAGAAGGCCGTCAAGACGAACTTCGAGAAGGCCCTGAACGACGCGCTCAAGGCGGCGGGCTATCCGCTGGTCGCCGCCGACAACCCGACGATCGCCACGGCGTCCAACTTCTTCGACATCTTCACCGGTCAGAAGCTGGCGATCATCGCGATCCTCACCTACCTCATCATCCTCGTGACGATGGTGTACGGCCCGATCGCGGCAGCACTCGTCGAACTCTACCCGACGCGCATCCGCTACTCCGGCCTGTCGCTGCCCTATCACATCGGCAACGGCTGGTTCGGCGGCCTGATGCCCGCCACGGCCTTCGCGATCTCGGCCCAGAGCGGCAACATCTATGCCGGCCTCTGGTATGCGATCGTGATCGCCATGATGACGGTGATCGTCGGCGCGATCTTCGTGCCGGGCGGCACCCACAAGAAGGACATCTTCGCCGACGACCTGCGGCGCTGATCCCTCACAGGCGAACGACAATGCGGCGGGACGGGTTTTCCCGGCCCGCATGCGTTTCAGGCGCGCCTTGTCTTCGAGAAGGCCTGCCAGGCCAGCCAGAACACGGCGGTGATCGCCGCGTTGACGAACACTCCGGCCGCGGCCGCCTCCCACAGGGAAACGCCAGGCTTCGGCATGGTGGCCGGGATGATGATGGCGACGAAGACAATTCCCGCAAGCAGCGGCACCAGCACACCCGTCTGCTGGCGGGTGCGCTCGGTGGTATAGACGAGGCCCGCCAGCAGGCCGAGGCGGAAGACGTCGGTGAACTGTTCCACCAGCAGCGCGGAGATGTCCATGCGAAGGGTTTCCGTTTGGCTGAGCCTTTCTAGCAAGCCGCGGGCGAAAGACAACCTCCGCCGCCGCGCACTGCGCCGTCGAACTAAGGTCGGTGTTCCGCGACGGGTCCGAGTGTGTTGAACTCCCGCCATGCGGATCGCCCTGATCTCCGACATCCATGCGAACCTGCCTGCGCTCGAGGCCTGCCTCGCCGCGGCGGAGAGGCTGGATGCCGACAGGCTTGCCTTTCTCGGCGACTTCGTGGGCTATGGGCCGGACCCCGAAGCGGTCATCACCCGGGTGAGTCCACTGATCGAAGCGGGCGCCATCGCGGTTCTGGGCAACCACGATCTCGGCGTCCTGAAACCCTCGCGGGACATGAACTCAACAGCCGCGGAAGCCCTGGACTGGACGCGAAGGCAGCTGAGCGAGGCGTCGAAATCCTTCCTGGCGGGGCTGCCCTTCGAGGTTCGCTCCGGCGACGTGCTGTTCGTCCATTCCGAGGCGTCGGACCCTCCGGCCTGGCACTACGTGACGGACGGCGAGGCTGCCCGCGCCAGCCTTTCC
The DNA here is from genome assembly GCF_046294715.1 of Aestuariivirga sp. Classification (GTDB taxonomy): domain Bacteria; phylum Pseudomonadota; class Alphaproteobacteria; order Rhizobiales; family Aestuariivirgaceae; genus Aestuariivirga. The sequence continues at coordinate 136,613 of NZ_JBKBKI010000004.1, forward strand.
GGCTGCAGCGCCATGATCACCTTCTGCGGCCACGTGCACGTGCCCGCCCTCTATTGCCTGTCCGCCACCGGAAAGATCGTCGCGCACCGGCCGGTGCAGGATGTCGCCACGCCGCTTCTGCCGCAGCGCAAGTGGCTTGCCGTTCTCGGTTCGGTGGGGCAGCCGCGCGACGGAAACCCGGCGGCATCCTTCGCCGTCTACGACACGGCCGAGCGCACTCTCACCTATCACCGCGCGCCCTACGACGTCGAAGGCGTGTCGCAGCGCATTCGCGGCATGGGACTGCCGGATTCCCTGGCAGAGCGATTGTTGAAGGGGCGTTGAGTGGTCAAGGGAAGGCTGAACGTTGGAACCGTCATCGACGGCTTCCGCATCGACGAACTCAGGCACACCGGCGGCATGGCGCATCTCTGGGGCGTCACGCGCGAGGAGGACGGAGCCACCTTCCTGATGAAGACGCCGGTGGTCTATGAGGGCGAGGACCCGGCGGCGATCGTCAGCTTCGAAATGGAGCAGATGATCATGCCGCGCCTCAAGGGCCCGCATGTGCCCCGCCACATCGCCAATGGCGACTTCTCGAAACAGCCCTTCATCGTCATGGAGCGGCTCGAGGGCGAAACGTTGCTTCCGGCGCTGAAGCAGCTTCCGCTGCCGCCGGAAAAGGTGGCGGATCTCGGCGCCCGGATCGCCGATGCGCTGCAATCGCTTCACGAGCAGGGCGTCATCCACCTCGACATCAAGCCGTCCAACATCATGTTCCGCCCCGGCGGCGAGGCCGTGCTGATCGATTACGGCCTGGCGCACCACCGGGCCCTCCCCGACCTGATGCAGGAGGAGTTCCGGCTGCCCTATGGCACCGCACCCTACATGGCGCCCGAACAGGTGATGGGCATCCGCAGCGACCCCAGAAGCGATCTCTTCGCACTCGGCGCCCTCATGTATTTCTTCGCCACGGGCACTCGTCCCTTCGGCGATCCCCAGAAGCTGAGGGGCCTGAAGCAGCGGCTGTGGAAGGACCCCGCGCCGCCGCGCAAGCTCAATCCCGCAATTCCGCCCTTGCTCCAGGAAATCGTGCTGCGCTGCCTCGAGGTGAAGGCGGGCCGAAGACACCCCAGCGCAGCACAGCTTGCGCACGATCTGCGCCACCCCCAACAGGTGCCGCTCACCGCGCGGGCGGAAAAGATGGAAAGGGACGGCTTCTTCGCGGCCTTGCGGCGCAAGGGCGAGTCGCCGATGAGCCTGATCGACCTGCCCCCTCCGCGCGAGGCGGAGGCCTCCGATGCGCCGATCGTGGCGGTGGCCCTGAACCTGGACGACATGGCGCCGGACCTTGCCGACAAGCTGCGCCGCACCGCGCTCCGCATCCTCGAGCGTTCGCCCGAGGCGCGGCTGGCGGTGCTGAACGTGCTGAAGCTGAACCGCATCGCGCTCGACCAGACTCTGGACGAGGAGGGCAACAACAAGCACGTCCAGCGCCTCGTCGGGCTGAAGGACTGGGCCCGGCCACTGAACCTCGAGCAGGGTCGCATCACGTTTCACGTGCTCGAGGCAATCGATCCCGCCGAGACGATCCTCGACTATGCGCGGGTCAACAACGTCGATCACATCCTGATGGGCGCGCGCGCCAATTCGACCATGCGCAAGATCCTGGGCAGCGTCTCGGCCAAGGTGGCGGCCGAGGCTCCCTGCACGGTGACGGTGGTGCGAAACCGCAGCGTCGCCGGGTGATCACGGCGCGCCGGCGTCCTGCTCATGAGGCGACGGACAGCGGCTTGGCCGAAAAGCGAATCGAGAAGCGCGTGCCATTTTCGCTCTCGTAGGAGAAGTCGTTCCCGAGCTGCTGGGCGAAGGCGCGGATCAGCCGGCTGCCCATGCCGCTCTCGCTGCCGTTCGGCGTGAAGCCGCGGCCATTGTCGCGAATGACGAGTTCGGCGCGGTCGGAGGAAAGTGCTGCCAGTTCCACCGTGATGCGGCCGTCGGCACGGCCCGGGAAGGCGTGCTTCATGGCATTGCTGATCACCTCGTTGACGATCAACCCCAAGGGCTGGGCCAGGTCGCGGTCGATCGAGACGGCAGTGAGATCGGTTGCGATGTCGACATTCCCCGAGCTCGTCTTGTGGATCGAGTCGACCAGGCTCAGCAGGTATTCGCGGAGGTCGACGTCGCTGTACTGGTCCGAGCGGTAGGCTTGCTCGTGCAGCGCGCTCATCGCCGCGATGCGCGCCGTCATGGCGGACTTCGCCTCTTCCGATATCGGTTGCAGCTTCAGGAGCGATGCGACGCTCTGCAGGTTGTTCTTGGTGCGATGGTGGATTTCCCGCATCAGCAGATTGTTGCGCTCCACCGCGGCGGCGAGGCTGGCGCGCATCTTCTCGTCGCGCTGCAGCAGCCGCACCACCCAGATCGAGAGCAGGCCCAGGCCGAGCAGGATGGGAATAAGGAAGAGGACCAGCTGCTGCATCTGCTCATAAAGCCTGTTGAGTGCGAAACTCCGGGTGGTCGAGGAGATCGCCACGAGCGGCGCGTTGGGCACCTTGCGATACCCCACGATGCGGGTTTCGCCGTCGACGGGAGAAACGGCGTCGTAGACGCCGCTCGACTGCGACTTGAGGTAATCCGTGAACAGGACGTAACTGGCGAGGTTCACCGGCTTGTCGATCGGCGGGTGGCGGGCAACCTGCCAGCCATCGTCGCGCAGCAGGCCTACGGTCGAGCCGGGTCCGAGTTCCAGCGAGCGCCACACCACCGACATCACCTCGACGGGAAATTTCACCACTGCAGCGCCGATCAGCTTCTGACCGCGCTCGATGCGGCGGGCGATGAGGAACACCTTCTCGCCGGTGCCCCGCTCCTCGAGCAGGGCTGAGACATACCAGGGGCGCTTGGCAGTCAGCTCGGACATGGTGAGGCCGGCAGCGTGATCGAGCGGCGAGCCCTTGCCGCCTTCGCTGTAGAGAAGCCGGCCCTGGGGATCGACCAGGGAAACGGTGACACCCTTTGGCATGTGGCGCAGGTGAAGCCTGAGCTCCTCGCTGGCGCCCGCCCGGACCGTATTGGCGTCCTCGCCGATCAGATGGTCCACCTCGTCCATGATCAGCAATCCGGCGGCGGTCAGCCATTCGACATGGGTCGCCACAACCTGCGAGGCCGAGGCCACCCTCTCTCGCGCCCGCTCGATGGCGCTGTCATAGCTCTTCCACGCAAAGAGGATGACGGCCGACACCAGTACGAAAAGCAGGGCGAGGGCGATGGAAAGCACGGCCCAAGCGGCCGGAAGCCGCTTCCGGGGCGCAGTTGACACCAGCATCTTCTCTCCCTGCTCCACTGGTCCCGTGCCGCGTCGCACCAGTGCACCGAATGTCGTTGGAGTGGACATAAGGGTCAAGGCCGGCATGTGCACTAGTGCTCAGTCCGGGAGCAAAAAAAGAAAGAGCCGGAAATCGTTCCGGCTCTCATCGGCAGATCTTTCGCGTCAGGCGATCAGTCGGTGGCCTTTTCGGCCGCGGCGACGGTCAGTCCCATCGCCTTCTGCTTTTCGGCGATGCGGGCCGACTTGCCCGTGCGGCCGCGCAGGTAGTAGAGCTTGGCGCGGCGAACCTTGCCGCGGCGCACAACCTTGATCGAGTCGATCATGGGCGAATAGACCGGAAACACACGCTCCACACCCTCGCCATAGGACATCTTGCGGACGGTGAAGTTCTCGTTGAGGCCGCCGCCGGAACGGGCGATGCACACGCCCTCATAGGCCTGCACGCGCGAACGGTCGCCTTCCTTGACCTTCACATTGACGATGACGGTGTCGCCCGGGCCGAATTCCGGCACGGCGCGCTGGGCGGCCACGACTTGGGCCTGCTCTTTCTCGAGCTGAGCGATGATATCCATTGACTGTCTTCCTTAAAGGGATGCGGGCCTATACCCCCAACCCGGTTCAAAATCAAATCTTTCCCGACTCGTGGGCGCGCCACAGGTCGGGACGTCTCGCACGTGTCAGGGCCTCCCGCATCCCGCGCTTCCACCGGGCAATCGCCTTGTGATCGCCCGAGAGGAGAACCTCAGGAATTTCAACGCCTTCCCAGACGTTGGGCTTGGTGTAGTGCGGATGTTCGAGGAGGCCGTCCTCGAAGCTCTCCTCATCGGCCGAGGCCTGCTTCCCCATGACGCCCGGCAGCAGCCTGACGATGGCATCGAGCAGCACGATCGCCGCCGGCTCGCCGCCCGAGAGCACATAGTCGCCGAGGGAGATCTCGCGCAGCCCGCGGCGCTCGATCACCCGCTCGTCCACGCCCTCGAAGCGGCCGCAGACGACGAGGCAGCCGGGGCCTGCCGCCAGTTCCCGCACCAGCCGCTGCGTGAGCGGCTCGCCGCGCGGGCTCATCAGCAGCCGGGGTCCATCGCGGGGCGCGGCGTCGATCGCCGCCGCCAGAACGTCAGGCTTCAGCACCATGCCCGCCCCGCCGCCCGCCGGATGGTCGTCCACCGTGCGGTGCCGGTCGGTGGCGGAAGCGCGGATGTCGCGCGCCTCGAGCGACCAGATGCCCTGTTCCAGCGCGCGACCGGCAAGCGAGCAGCCCAGCGGCCCCGGAAACATCTCCGGGAAGAGAGTGAGCACGGTCGCCCGGAAACTCATGCCTTCTCCTCCACGTCGAGGAAGCCCTCCGGCAGATCGACCACGACCTTCCCGCCCTCCGCCGCCAGAACATATTGTGCGGCGAAGGGGATCAGCACGGTGCCGTCGCGGCCGGCGAGCTTCACGTCGATCAGGTCGCCCGCGCCATAATCGGCCACGTCCACGATCTCGCCCAACAGGGTGCCGTCGGCGAGAAGCACCGGAAGCCCCAGGAGATCATGGACATAGACCTCGTCCTCCGCCGGCTGGGGCAGGCGCTCGCGCGGCACGAAGAGCTCGGTTCCCTTGAGCGCCTCCGCGGCGTTGCGGTCGGAGACGCCTTTCAGCACGGCGATGAAGCCGTCCTTCTGCGGCCTGAGCCTCACGATCTCCACCGTGACGCCCCTCGAGGTCTCGAGCGGCGAGTAGCCGGCAATGGCGTCGGGTTCGGCGGTGAAGCTCCGCAGCTTCACCTCCCCCCTGATGCCATGCGCACCGGTGATGGCGCCGACCAGTACCCAATCGCGTTTCATGGCCTTGCCTTTCCCTTCTCCCGCCGGCGCAGCCGATGGGAGAAGGTGCCCCAAGGGCGGATGAGGGCTCCTTCCAGCGGAACGAGGCGCGCTGAGAGGTGCTCATCCCTCGCTTCGTGCCACCTTCTCTCATTGCTTCGCAACGGGAGAAGGGAAGAGATCAGCCGTTGGCGGCTGCCGCGGCGGCCTTTTCGCGCTCCTGGCGCTTCTTGCCGGGAAGCGCCTTGTTCGGGTTGTTGCGGGCATCGCGCTTGGCAAGGCCTGCCTTGTCGAGGAAGCGCAGCACCCGGTCGGTGGCCTGGGCACCCTTCTTTAGCCATGCGGCGGCCTTCTCCGCATCGATCTTCACGCGGTTGGCGTCGTCCTTCTTGAGCATGGGGTTGTAGGCACCCACGATGTCGATGAACTTTCCGTCACGCGGGGCGGCCGCGTCGGCGATCACGATATGGTAGTAGGGGCGCTTCTTGGTGCCCGCACGCGCGAGCCTCATCTTCACGGCCATGGTCTGTCTCCTTTGATATCCGTGTTCCGATTGATTCACTTCTTCTTGCCGGGGAGGCCCGGCAAACCCTTGAAGGGCGATCCGCCGCCCAAGCCCGGCAATCCGCCCAGCCCCGGAAGCTTGCCGCCGCCGAGGCCAGGAAGCCCCGGCATCTGCGGAAGCGATCCGCCTTTCATCATGTCCTTCAGCTCTTCGGGCAGGGCACCGGGATCGAGCTTCGCGAGCTCTTCCTGCATGCGCTCGAGCTCAGCCGCGTCGGGCGCACCCTTGCCGCCCATCATCTTGCCGAACAGGCCCTTGCCCTGGCCCATCTGCTTCATCATGCCGGCCATCTGCAGGTGCATCTTGAGGAGGCGGTTCACCTCCTCGACCTTGGTGCCCGAGCCCGCGGCGACGCGCTTCTTGCGCCTGGCGTCCATCACCTTGGGGTTCCGGCGCTCATAGGGCGTCATCGAGCCGATGATGGCCATCTGCCGCTTCAGCACCTTGTTGTCCAGGTCGAGGCCTTCCATCTGCTTCTTGATCTTGCCCATGCCGGGCAGCAGGTTCATCACGCCGCCCATGCCGCCGAGCTTCTGCAGCTGCTTCAGCTGGTCGGCGAGGTCGTCCAGATCGAAGGCGCCCTTCTTCATGCGCTCGGCGATCTTGCGGGCCTTGTCCTGGTCGATGTTGAGGGCGGCCTTCTCGACCAGCGAGACGACGTCGCCCATGCCCAGGATGCGGCCGGCGATGCGCTCGGGGTGGAAGTCCTCCAGCCCGTCGAGCTTTTCGCCCGTGCCCATCAGCTTGATGGGCTTGCCCGTCACGGCGCGCATGGAAAGTGCCGCACCGCCGCGGCCGTCACCGTCGATGCGGGTCAGCACGATGCCGGTGACGCCGATCTTTTCGTCGAAGGAGCGGGCGAGGTTCACGGCATCCTGGCCGGTGAGCGCGTCGGCCACCAGCAGCGTCTCGTTGGGCTTTGCGATGTCGCGCACCGCGGCGGCCTCGGCGAGGAGTTCCTCGTCGATGTGAAGGCGGCCGGCGGTATCGAGCATGACGATGTCGTAGCCGCCCTTGCGTGCCTCCGACATGGCACGCCGCGCGATCTCGACGGGCTGCTGGCCCGGCACGATGGGCAGCGTGTCGACCCTGACCTGCCTGCCGAGAATGGCGAGCTGCTCCTGTGCGGCCGGGCGGCGGGTGTCGAGCGAGGCCATCAGAACGCGGCGCTTGTCGCGCTCGGTGAGGCGCCTCGCGATCTTGGCCGTGGTCGTTGTCTTGCCGGAGCCCTGCAGGCCCACCATGAGGATGGCGACGGGCGGCGAGGCGCGGAGGTTGAGCGAAGCGCCCTCGGACCCGCCCAGGGTTTCGACCAGCGCATCATGGACGATCTTCACCACCATCTGGCCGGGCCTGACCGATTTCACGATCTCGGCGCCCACCGCCTTCTCGCGGATCTTGTCGGTGAAGGTGCGGACCACCTCGAGCGCCACGTCCGCCTCGAGCAGTGCCCGGCGGACCTCGCGCAGCGCCTCCTCGACATCCGCCTCGGAGAGCGCACCCCGTCCGGTGATCTTGTCGAGGATGCCCGAGAGGCGGTCGCTCAGTGTGTCAAACATGTTCCATTCCCTTGGCCCAAAAGCGTTTCGCACCCGGGGGCGAAACTCGCTGCCGGATGTTGGCTGCCTCACCTCCCGGGAATGTCGATAACCCCATGTGTGAGACCGCCTGAAGACGTTCAAGCCGTCATGTGATGGGGCGGACATAGGGGAAAGGCGCGGAGAAGTCAAATTTCCAGGAGGGCCGAAACGCTGTAGCCTCCGGCGCGTTAGTGTCCGTCCAGAGCAAGGAGCCGCCATGCGATCCGAACAGACGCCCGACATCGAACTCGCCGTCTCGACCGAGCAGGTCTGCTTCATCATCACCAAGGCCCGCCAGTTCGAGGTGAAGGACCTGCCCACCGTGCCGGACCCCGGCTCGAACGATAGCGACGACCGCATGGTGAGCGTGCTCGAGGCGCGTGCCGGCGACCCCGTGGCGCAGGAGATCCGCGCCTTCGTCGATGCCATGGACGAGGACCAGCAGATCGACCTGGTGACGCTCGCCTGGGTGGGACGCGGCGACTATGATATCGGCGAGTGGCAGGAGGCCCGCGAGCAGGCCGCGGCGGCCCACAACGACCGGACGGCGGACTATCTCCTGGGCCTGCCTCTCCTCTCCGAATTCCTGGAGGATGCCCTGTCCGACTGCGGCAGGAGCTGCGAGGACGAGGAGGTGGGGCGTCTCTAGCCAAACGACCGGCCTAGCAATCCAATGGGCTTTTCCCATATAAGGCCGGTCATGTCAGAGGCTCCGCCCCTCCCTTTCCGCAAGATGAACGGGCTCGGAAACGATTTCGTCGTTTTCGACGCGCGCCGCCGTCCCATCGCCATGGACGAGGCGCGGGCCCGCGCCATCGCGGACCGCAGGACGGGCATCGGCTGCGACCAGCTGATCGTGCTCGAACCCTCGACGAGGGCCGACGTCACCATGCGCATCTGGAACAACGAGGGTTCCGAGGTCGAGTCCTGCGGCAATGCCACGCGCTGCGTGGCCGACATCCTGTTCGGCGAGAAGAAGGCGACCCGCGCCACCATCGACACCAAGGGCGGTTTCCTGGTGGCGGAGAAGGGCGGCGACAAGCTCGTCACCGTCGACATGGGCGCTCCCCGCTTCGGCTGGCAGGACATTCCGCTTTCGGAGAAGTTCCACGATACGAGGCATATCGAGCTCTCCGTGGGGCCGATCGAGAAGCCGCTCATCCATTCGCCCTCCGTGGTCAACGTCGGCAATCCGCATTGCATCTTCTGGGTCAAGGACCTCGACGTCGTCGACCTCGGCAAGGTCGGGCCCATGCTCGAGCACCACCCGCTCTTTCCGAATCGCGCCAACATCACGCTCGCCCGCGTCGATGCAAAGGACCATGCGGTGATCCGGGTGTGGGAACGCGGCGCCGGCCTCACCCGGGCCTGCGGCACGGCGGCATGCGCCGTCATGGCGGCAGGCCACCGGCTCCGCAAGTTCGGCAGCAAGGCGCGCGTCACACTGCCCGGCGGCGATCTCCTGCTCGAGATCCGCGAGAGCGACGGGCACATCATCATGACCGGCCCCGTGGCCTATGAATTCGACGGCGTGCTGCCGCCGCATCTCGAGGGGTGACGCGCATGGCCGGGCCCAAATTCGTCACCTTCGGATGCCGCCTCAACACCTACGAGACCGAGGTGATGCGCAACCACGCCGAGAAGGCGGGAGCTTCCGACACCATCGTCTTCAACACCTGCGCGGTGACGGCGGAGGCGACACGCCAGGCGCGGCAGGCGATCCGCCGCGCGAGAGCCGAAAACCCTCAGGCCGAGATCGTGGTCACCGGCTGTGCCGCCCAGACCGAGCCTGACATGTTCGCGAGAATGCCGGAAGTCTCGCGTGTCATCGGCAACGAGGAGAAGCTCAGGGCCGAAAGCTGGCAGAGGGGTTCGACCGAGCGCGTGGCGGTCTCCGACATCATGTCGGTCAAGACGGCGAAGCCGCAACTCATCGACGGGCTGAAGGAGCGCACCCGCGCCTTCGTGCAGGTGCAGAACGGCTGCGACCATCGCTGCACCTTCTGCATCATCCCCTTCGGGCGGGGCAATTCGCGCTCGCTTTCGGCGCAGGACGTCGTCGAACAGGTGCGCCGTCTCGTCGCCTCCGGCTACTCGGAAGTCGTGCTCACCGGCGTCGATCTCACCTCCTGGGGAGGCGATCTCGATGGCGCGCCGAAGCTCGGCAGCCTCGCCTCGCGGATCCTGAAGACCGTGCCCGACCTGAAACGGCTCCGCCTCTCCTCGATCGACTCGATCGAGGCCGACCCGGAGCTCATGGACGTGATTGCAGGCGAGGAGAGGCTGATGCCCCACATCCACCTCTCGCTGCAGTCCGGCGACAACATGATCCTGAAGCGCATGAAGCGGCGGCATGCCCGCGAGGACTCGATTGCCTTCTGCGCGGAGCTTAGCGCCAGGCGGCCGGGCATCGTTTTCGGGGCCGACATCATTGCGGGCTTCCCGACCGAGACGGAGGAGATGTTCGAGAACTCGCTGCGGATCGTCGACGAGTGCGGGCTCACCTATCTCCACGTCTTCCCGTTCTCGCCCCGCCCGGGAACGCCAGCCGCCCGCATGCCGCAGCTCGACAAGCATGTGGTGAAGGAACGCGCAGGCCTGCTCCGCGAAAAGGGCGAGCGGCGGCTCGACGCCTTCCTCGCTTCGGAGATCGGCGCCACCAGGCAGGTGCTGGTCGAGACCGAGGCCATGGGCCGCACCGAGCACTTCGCGCAGGTGAGGTTCGAAAGCCGCATGGCGCCGGGCGCCATCGTCACGGCCCGTGTCACCGGCCGCGGGCCTTCCCATCTCGAGGCAAGGCTCGCTGCATGAGTTTCTTCAAGAAGCTGTTCAACCGGGTCGCCGGCAAGCCGGAGCCGGAGGTGGAAGCGGCTCCGCCACCCGCTCCTGCCGAGGAGATGGCTCCGGCCACCGAGGCCGGGCCCCGTCCCGAAGCCGCAGCCGCGCTTGAACCTCAACACGAGCCGGAGCCCGCGCCAGAGCCACTGCCCGAACCCGAAACCGAGCCCGTCGCCGCGAATATCCCCGCTCCGGCACCGCTCCCGTCGGGCGAGCCGTCGCGCGGCTGGTTCTCGCGGCTGAGCGAGGGGCTCTCGAAGTCCTCGCGCTCGATCACAGGCTCCATCACCTCGATCTTCACCAAGAAGAAGCTCGACAGGGCGACGCTCCAGGATCTCGAGGACGTGCTTCTCCAGGCCGATCTCGGCCTTCCCATGGCGGAACGCATCGTTAACGCCGTGTCCGCGGGCCGTTACGACAGGGAGATCGACCCCGAGGAGGTGAAGCGCATTCTCGCCACCGAGGTTTCGAGGGTGCTGAAACCCGTGGAGGTACCCTTCACCTTCGGGGCGGAGAAGCCCTACATCATCCTGGTCGTGGGGGTGAACGGCGCGGGCAAGACCACCACCATCGGCAAGCTCGGCGCGATCGCGCGGGGCGAGGGCTACAGGGTGATGTTCGCCGCCTGCGACACGTTCCGCGCCGCGGCGATCGAGCAGCTGAATGTCTGGGGCAGCCGCATCGGTGCGAGGGTCATGTCGCGCCCGACGGGGGCGGATGCCTCGGGGCTCGCCTTCGACGCCATCCGGGAAGCGAAGGAGGACGGCACCGACATCCTGTTCATCGACACGGCCGGCCGTCTCCAGAACAAGCAGTATCTCATGGACGAGCTCGACAAGATCGTGCGCGTCATCAAGAAGCAGGACGAGGCCGCACCCCACGCCGTGCTGCTCGTGCTCGACGCGACGACGGGCCAGAACGCCACGGCGCAGGCAGAGATCTTCACCAAGGTGGCGGGCGTCACGGGCCTCATCATGACCAAGCTCGACGGCACGGCGCGGGGCGGCATCCTCGTCGCCATCGCCGAGAAGTACAAGCTGCCCGTCCACGCCATTGGCGTCGGCGAGCGGATCGAGGACCTGCAACCTTTCGATGCCGATGGCTTCGCGCGCGCCATCGCCGGACTGGGGGAGACATGAGCTTCACGTCGAGCCCGAAGATGGGGCAGGGCACCAAGCTGCTGATCGAGATGGGTCCGCTCGCCGCCTTCTTCATCGCCAACTGGCAGGCCGGAATCTTCTGGGGCACCGGCATCTTCATGCTGGCCACCGCCGTGGCCCTCTCGGTTTCCTGGGCGCTCACCCGCAAGATCGCGATGGTGCCGCTCGTCTCCGCCGTTTTCGTGGCGCTGTTCGGGGCGCTCACGCTGTGGCTCCACAGCGAGCTCTTCATCAAGGTGAAGGTGACGCTCATCAACGCACTGTTCGGCGCGGTGCTGCTGGGCGGCGTGGCCATGGGCCGCAGCTATCTGAAGCTCGTCATGGGCGAGGCGGTGAAGCTCACGGAAGAGGCCTGGCGCACGCTGTCGCTGCGCTGGGGCGTGTTCTTCTTCGCCATGGCCGGCCTGAACGAGGTGGTCTGGCGCAATTTCTCGACCGACGCCTGGGTGAACTTCAAGGTTTTCGGCCTGCTCCCCCTGACGCTCGTCTTCGCGCTTGCCAATGCGCCCTATATGGCACGCCACATGAGCGAGGACGAGAAGGCCGACGCCTAGAGGGGCTTCGGGTCTCCGTATTCGCCCGGCGGGTTGGAGAAGGGCGCGAAATCGGCCGAACCCTCGACGCTCCGGTATTGCTCGAGCGCCCACCTGACGGATGGAAAGGCTAGCTCCTCCCACGGGATCTCGTCCCAGCCGGCAAGCATCACCTCAAGGCTTTCGGGGCCTGCCGAAAAGTCATTCCCGCCCAGGTGCGCGAGATACATGATCTGCACCTGGGCAATGCGCGGGATGGTGTAGACGGCGAGAAGGCGGTCGATGACGATCGCGGCATTCGCCTCCTCGCGGGCCTCGCGCATGGCCGCCTGTTCTGCCGTTTCGCCGAGTTCCATGAAGCCCGCGGGCAGAGTCCAGAAGCCGATGCGCGGTTCGATGGCGCGCCGGCAGAGCAGGATGCGGCCGACATGCCGCACGATCGAGCCCGTCACGATCTTGGGGTTCACGTAGTTCACGAAGCCGCAGGTGGCGCAGACGTCGCGCTCATGCGTGTCGCCATGGGGCACCTCGCGCCTGAAATCGACTGGCTGAGTCTTACTGTTCATCGCTTGTCAAGTGTTGAAATCTGTATGCGGATCATCTTAACTCCGTCCGGGGCAAAGAGCATCTACCGAATTTCCACGCCGCTTTTTGCTTGCAGCGCAAAATCCGAGCCGCTAGTTGTGCGCGGCTCCGCTGGGGGGAAGTTCCTCACGCTGTCGAGCAGAAGGCGGGCCGGACACGGCCAACGATTTTCGCAGGAACCCGCCATCACACGAGCGGGCATGCGGGCAGGAGAAGGGGCGTATGACAACCACGAAGGACGTGAAGCAGTTCTCGCGTTCACCATCGCACCTGTTGAAGCGGGCGGCGCAATACTCGAACCTCATCTACATGGGAGAGGTCGGCAAGTCCGGCCTCACGCACAGGCAGTTCACCGTTCTCCTCGCGGTGGACGCCAATGACGGGAAGAGCCAGACCGAACTCGTGAAGCTCACCGGCATCGACCGTTCGACGCTGGCCGATCTGGTGGCGCGGCTGCTCGCCCAAGGCTATCTGCAGCGGAAGCGCACCAAGGACGATGGCCGCACCAACGCCATCCGCATCACGGCGGTGGGCAAGAAGATGCTGAAGATGGCCCAGCCGGGTGCGGAGGAGGTGGACAAGCAGCTGCTCTCCCTCATCCCCGCGCCGGACCGCAAGCTGTTCCTCGACAATCTGGCCGTGCTGGCGGCCGAGATGGACCGCGCGGAGGAAAAGGAACCGGCCAAGCCCGCCCGCAAGATCAAGACGCGCAAGCGCGCCTGAGACTTCATCTCTTGCGGCGAATTCCGCTCAGCCGCCCGGCGGCGGCAGCGGCGCCTTGGCCTTCTCGATCTCCGGCAAGAGAACGCCGCTGATCGAATCCGGGCTCAGGGGGCCGATGTGCTTGAAGCGGATCAGCCCCGCCCCGTCCACCACGAAGGTTTCGGGCACGCCATAAACGCCCCAGTCCACGGCGGCGCGGCCGTCGCGGTCGGCGCCCACGGCGGCGAAGGGCTGGCCCAGCGTTCCGAGGAAGCGGCGGGCATTCTCCGGCTCGTCCTTGTAGTTGATGCCGGCGAGGACGATGTCGCCGCGGCGGGCAAGCTCCATCAGCAGCGGGTGCTCGATCCGGCAGGGCGCGCACCAGGAGGCCCAGACATTGACGACCGTCACCTTGCCCTGCTTCAGCTGGGCCGTCTCGAGGCCCGGCACGCCGAGCCCCTCGACGGGCGGAAGGGTGAAATCGGGAACCGGCTTGCCGATGAGGGCCGAGGGAATCTTTGAGGGCTCGCCCGATAGGCCTTTCCAGAACATGGCGGCGAGCCCGGCGAAGACGATCACCGGGAGGAGCACCAGCCACAGCCGGCGGCGGGGAGCCTGGCTTTCGGAGGCGCTCATGCGCCGGGCCTCTTGCGCTGCCTCTCGAGCCGCTCGGCTTCGGCGCGCAGCTGCCGGTCGCGCAGCAGCACATAGGCGATGAGGCCGAGGAGGAACACCGCGGTGAGCGCATAGGAGGCGATGATGAAGCCCATGTGGTTGGCAGATAAATCCATCAGCGCTCCCCGATCTCGGCGATGTGGATCTGGCGGATCTTGCGGGCCGCGATCTCGGCGCGGATCGACACCAGGTGAAGGGCGAGGAACAGGAAGCTGTAGGCCAGCCCCATGACGAGCAGCGGCCACAGCATGGGGCCGGCGATGGTGGGGCCGTCCATGCGGAACACGCTCGCCGGCTGGTGCAGCGAGTTCCACCAGTCCACCGAGAACTTCACGATCGGGATGTTCACGAAGCCGACGAGGGCCACGATGCGGGTAACCAGGGCTGCGCGGTGCGGCTCCTCGACCGCCGCCCACACGCCCATGTAGCCCACATAAAGCAGCATCAGCACGAACATGGATGTGAGGCGGGCGTCCCACACCCACCAGGCACCCCACATGGGCTTGCCCCAGAGCGATCCCGTGGCAAGCGAGAGGAAGCAGAACACCGCGCCGATGGGTGCCGCCGTCTTGGCGGCGACATCGGCCAGGGGGTGGCGGAAGATCACCGCCACGGCACTCGCCAGCGCCATCACCGTGTAGACGAACAGCGCCATCCAGGCGGCGGGCACGTGGATGTACATGATCCGCACCGTCTCGCCCTGCTGGTAGTCGGGCGGCGACGTGACGAGGGCGCCGTAAAGCCCAACCGCGAAAAGGGCGATGGTGATCGCCCAGGCATAGGGCAACACCGCATTGGCGAGCTTCAGGAAACGGGTCGGGTTCGCGAGGTACTGCATGGGGCCTATCTAGTGCGGCTTTCTCACCGGAGATAGGACCTCAGTGCCGCAGCCGAGGCAAGGGGAGAGAGGACGAGGCTCACCAGCGCGATGGCGGCAAGGATCAGCAGGGAGGCCATTGTGAGGCCCGGGGCGGCTCCGGCGTCGGAGGCCGAAAGCCCGAAGATCAGCACCGGAACGTAGAGCGGCAGCACGAGGATCGAAACGAGGAGGCCTCCCCGCCGCAACCCCACCGTCACCGCCGCGCCGATGGCGGCGAGCAGAGAAAGCGCAATGGAGCCCAGCATCATGGAGACGGCGAGCGGCAGGATCGCTTCCGGCTCGAGGTTGACGAGGAAACCCAGCAGCGGGGCGGCGAGTGCGAGCGGCAGGCTGGTCGAGAGCCAGTGGGCGAGGGACTTGGCGAGCGCCACGAGTTCGAAGGGCACCGGCCCCATGGTCATGAGGTCGAGCGAGCCGTCCTCGTAATCCTGCTGGAAGATGCGGTCGGCCGAGAGCAGCACCGAGAGGAGAAGCGAAATCCACAGGGCGCCGGGCGCGATGCGGGCGAGCAGCGCCTGGTCCGGCCCGATGCCGATGGGAAGCAGCACGACCACGGTGAGGAAGAAGCCGAGTGCCGTGCCGACACCACCGCCCTGGCGGAAGCTCAGCCTGAGATCGCGGCGCACGAGCGCGAGCACCAGCTTCACGCGATCTCTCCCATGTCGAGGCGGCAATCGGGATCGCGGCCGAGCGGCACATGGGTGGCGGCGATGATCATGCCGCCCTTCTCGAGCTGGTCTGCCATCACCTTTTCCAGGCGCGCGAGCGAGGCGGTGTCGAGTCCCACCGTCGGCTCGTCGAGGAGCCACAGCGCGCGCGGCACCAGAACGAGCCGGGCGAGTGCCAGGCGGCGCTTCTGGCCGGCCGAGAGGAGGCCCGCGGGGTAGGAGGACAGACGGGTGAGGTCGAAGGCGGCGAGCGCCTCGCTGACGTCGCCGCCGCCGAGAAAGTCGCGCCAGAAGCCCAGGTTCTCCTCGACGCTCAAGGCGCCTTTCACCGCTTCCTGGTGAGCGACGTAATGCGCCTGCTGGCCGATGGCGAGGTCCTTCTCGCCGCCATCGAGCGCGATGCTGCCGGTTTCCGCCTCGTTCAGCCCGGCGATGAGGCGAAGGAGCGACGACTTGCCCGAGCCGTTGGGCCCGGTGAGCTGCATCAGCTCGCCCGATGCGAGCGACAGCGAGACATTGCGGAACACGATCCGTCCGCCCCGTTCGCAGGTCAGGTCCTTCGCCGTCAGCCGCATGTCTCTTGTTGCAGAAAAGACGATGCCCGCGTCAAGCGCGGGCATCGGTTCGGGTCGCAAAAAGAAAGCGCTCGCCTCACATCATGTACTGGCCGCCATTGGCGGACAGCGTCGAGCCGGTGATGAAGCCCGCCTCGTCGGAGGCGAGGAAGACGACCGCACGGGCGATCTCCTCGGGCTCGCCCAGCCGGCCCACCGGGATCAGCGGCAGGATGCGCTTCTCGAGCACGTCCTGGGCGATGGCCTTGACCATCTCGGTGGCGATGTAGCCCGGGCAGATGGCGTTGACGGTGATGCCCTTGGCCGCACCCTCCTGGGCCAGGGCCTTGACGAAGCCGATGTCGCCCGCCTTGGCGGCGGAATAGTTGGCCTGGCCCATCTGCCCCTTCTGGCCGTTGATCGAGGAGATGCAGATCACGCGGCCGAAATTGCGGTCGCGCATGCCGCTCCAGATGGGCTGCGTCATGTTGAAGAGGGAGTTGAGGTTGGTGTTGATCACCTCGTTCCACTGCTGCGGCGTCATCTTGTGGAACATGGCGTCGCGCGTGATGCCGGCATTGTTGACCAGCACCTCGACGGGACCGAGATCCGCCTCCACCTGCTTGAGGCCCGCGGCACAGGCCTCGTAGCTGGAGACGTCCCACTTGTAGACGGGAATGCCCGTCTCGGCCTTGAACTTCGCCGCCGCCTCGTCGTTGCCGGCATAGTTGGCGGCCACCTTGTAGCCCGCCGCCTTGAGCGCCTTGGAAATCGCCGCCCCGATGCCGCGGCTGCCGCCCGTCACCACTGCTACCCGTCCCATTCGTCTCTCCTCTTGATTATGTTCGCGTCCCCTCCCCGGGGGGAGGGGACACCGTGATCTTCAGGGTTCCTCAGCGCTCCACGCACAGGGCGACGCCCATGCCGCCGCCGATGCAGAGCGTGGCAAGGCCCTTCTTCGCGTCGCGGCGGCCCATCTCGAAGAGCAGCGTGTTGAGCACGCGCGCGCCCGAGGCGCCGATGGGGTGGCCGATGGCGATGGCGCCGCCATTGACGTTCACGATGTCGGGGTTCCAGCCCATGTCCTTGTTGACCGCACAGGCCTGCGCCGCGAAGGCCTCGTTGGCCTCCACGAGGTCGAGGTCGTCGACCTTCCATCCGGCCTTCTTCAGCGCGGCGCGCGAGGCGGGAATGGGCCCCGTGCCCATGATCGCCGGATCGACGCCCACGCTCGCCCAGGAGGCAATGCGGGCGAGCGGCGTCAGGCCGCGGCGTGAGGCCTCCTCCTCGCTCATCAGGATCACCACGGCGGCGCCGTCGTTGATGCCGGAGGCGTTGGCGGCGGTCACCGAGCCGTCCTTGGCGAAGGCGGGCTTCAGCTTGGCGACCGAGTCCATCGTGACGCCCTTCTTGATGTACTCGTCCTGGTCCACCGTCACGTCGCCCTTGCGGGTGGAGATGGTCACGGGCGCGATCTCGTCCTTGAACTTGCCGGCGGCCTGGGCGGCCTCCGCCTTGTTCTGGCTCTTCACCGCGAACTCGTCCTGCATGTCGCGGGTGATCTGCCACTGGCGGGCCACGTTCTCGGCGGTCGTTCCCATGTGATAGCCGTTGAAGGCGTCCCACAGCCCGTCCTTGATCATGGTGTCGACCAGCGACCAATCGCCCATCTTCACGCCCTCGCGCAGATAGGCCACGTGGGGCGCGCGGCTCATGCTCTCCTGGCCGCCGGCGGCCACGACCTTGGCGTCGCCGGTCAGGATCTGCTGCATGCCGAGCGCCACGGCGCGAAGCCCCGAACCGCAGAGCTGGTTCATGCCCCAGGCGGGGGTCTCATTCGGGATGCCGGCGTTGATCGAGGCCTGGCGGGCGGGGTTCTGGCCCTGGCCGGCGGTGAGGATCTGGCCCATGATCACCTCGTCCACCTCCCCGCCCTCGACCTTGGCGCGCTCCATGGCGGCCTTGAGCGCCACGGTGCCGAGGTAGGAGGCCGGCACGCCGGACAAAGTGCCGTTGAACGACCCCACCGGCGTGCGCGCCGCCGAGACGATGACAACCCCATTCTGCGATCCGGCCATGACATGCCTCCTTGCTGATTTTGACTGGCTTATGCCCTCATTATCATCTTTTGTGCAATGCGACATAGGTCTTGATCGGGCCGCTGGCGAAAATTTTTGCGCTTGCAATTGTGCAGTGCGGAGAGCAATGCTCGGGGCTCAGGAGAGCCCATAATTCCCGCCAAAAGGGAGGGCTCGGAGGCCGGGAGTCGAGGAGGAAGCCGGTGAGTGAAGAGAAGGCTCAGCCCCAGGGCGCCGTGGTCATCAAGAAATACGCCAACCGGCGCCTCTACAACACGTCCACCAGCACCTACGTGACGCTCGACGACCTCGCCACCATGGTGAAGGGAGGCACCGATTTCCTCGTCTATGACGCCAAGACCGGCGAGGACATCACCCGCTCGGTGCTGACCCAGATCATCTTCGAGGAAGAGAACAAGGGCACCAACCTGCTGCCCATCAATTTCCTCCGCCAACTCATCCGCTTCTACGGCGATTCCATGCAGGCCTTCGTGCCCGGTTTCCTCGAATTCTCGCTCGAGAACCTCGGCAAGGAGCAGGAGAAGTTCCGCAGCCAGATGATGGAGGCTTGGGGGGCCGATCCCTTCAAGGCCATGCAGGACCAGGCGCAGCGGAACATGGCCATGTTTAGCGATGCCATGAAGGTCTTCAATCCGTTCGCCGCGGCGATGAGCGGGGCCGTGCCGGGTGCTCCGCCTCCCCCGAAGGGGCAGCCGCAGCAGCCGCAGAACGGCTCGGCCGCGCCCGCCAAGGACGATCTTCAGGCTCTGAAGGATCAGCTTGCTGCAATGCAGCAGAAGCTGGACACGCTCAGCAACGACAAGTAGGCGGAAGCCGCCTCAGCCGACGCGGCGGAAGGCGGTGTCGCTCACCAGGTCGGCGAAGCTCGGCTCGCCCACTGTTTCAGGCCCGGTTTCCGGCGCCGACGGCCTGCTGAACGCGCCGTCCAGCGCGGCGATGGCGCGGCGGAGCGCGGCGAGGTCTCCCTCCAGCATCCGCTCGTAGCGTTCCACCGTCTCCTGGGCGGGCGGCGGGGGGAAGAGTTCTTCGTTCTCCTCCTCCTCCGCAAGCCGCGCGGCACTGGCTTCGGCCAGTTCGAAAAGCTCCTTGTCCATGTCGTCCTCCTCCGGCCTGGCCGGTTGATCGAAAGGCATCTGGCCCAGCGTGAAGGGCATGGCCGACGCCGGGTCCGCCGCCTGCCAGGGCGTCTCGAGGCTTGCCGCGCCGAAGAGATTGCCCTGCATCATGTCGACCCCCCAGTCGCGGAGCAGCGCGGCATCGGCCTCGCTTTCCACCCACTCGGCCACCGTCTTCAGCCCGAAGGTGTGGCCGAGCTCGATGAGCGACTTCACGAAATACTGGTGGTCCGGCGTCTCCGCGAGATGGCTGCAGAAGGTGCCGTCGAGCTTCAGCATGTCCACGGCGAGTGCACGCAGGTTGCGGAAGGAGGTGTAGCCGGCGCCGAAATCGTCGATGGCGACGCTGCAGCCGAGGCCCCGCAGCCGCTCGACGAAGCGGATCGTCTCGCTGAGGTCGCCGAGTGCCACCGTTTCGGTGATCTCGACGATGAGCCGGTCGGCGATGCCGGGCTGGGCGGCGATGAGGTCGATGATCTGGCCGTGCCAGCGCGGATCGGTCGCCGTGGTGCCGGAGAGGTTCAGCGAGAGGCGCGCGCCGGGATGCCGCGCGAGGGTCGCCACCGCCATCTGCACCACCGCCCGGTCGATCAGGCGGACGAGCCCCAGCTTCTCGGCGATGGGGATCAGGTGGCCCGCCGACACGGTGGCGCCCGTTGGGCCGGTCATGCGGAGCAGCGCCTCGTGGAAGAGGGGTTTGCCGGTCCTGGCGCAGACAACCGGCTGGAAGGCCAGGCGGAATCGTTCCTCGCGCAGGCAGCGCACGATCTCCGAGGCGCTCTCGGCGTTCAGCGCGCGCGCCGCCGAACGCTCCGGTGACGGCCGGTAGATGACGATCCCGTCCGAGGGCAGCTTGCGGGCCTCCGCCAGCGCCTCCTCGGCCCGGGCGACAGCCAGGTTCGGGTCTTCCGCCTGGGCGGGAAGCACCAGCGCGCCCATCGAGAGCAAGGCCCAGACCGGGCCGCGGGCCGTCTCGATCACGCTGTCGCGGGCGACCGAGAGGAAGCGCTCGGCGGCGACGGCGAGGTCCTCCTCGCTGCAGCGGTTGAGGATGATGCCGAACTTGGAGCCGGGAATGGCGGGCGATCGCATCGCCGGCGCGCACCACGCGCTTCAGCCGCTGGCCCATCTTGACCAGCACCTCGTCGGCCACCTCGAAGCCATAGGCTTCCTTGACCACGGCAAGGTTGTTGATGGCGGCGATCACCAGCGCGCAGCTTGCGCCGTCGCGGCGGGAGGCAGCGAGCGCGCCGCCCAGCGCCTCCATCATCCGCCCGCGGTTCATCATGCCGGTCAATGGGTCGCAATGGCCCATGAAGCTCAGCTGCTGGTCGCGCATGTGGCGCTCGTCAATGCGGCGGAGCGTGCCCAGCACATGGGCCGGCCTGCCGTCGGCCCCGGCATACCAGCGGCCGAGGTCCTCGAGCCACAGGCTGCCACGGGCGTCGCGGCCACCCGGGCGGAAGCGGTACTCGATCTGGAAGGGAACGCCGCTTCCCGTGTCGACGAGGGTGCCGCGCATCACCGTGTCATAGCGGCTGGTCACGTTCTGCGGGTCGAGATGCGAGGCGAAGAGCCGCCCCGTCTCGAGCGCGGCGGCGGTGACGCCCAGAACCGCCGCGGCATTGGGTGACCACTCGATCGCGTCGGTGGCGATGGTCCAGCGATAGGCAGCAAGGCCCGAAGCGGCAAGCGCCTCGCGGAGCGTCTCGTCCGTCCCCCCAGGGGGGCCGTTCAGCACGGCGTCGTTCGGGTCCCTCAAGCGGCCTCCGGGCAATCCTCAGGCGCGAACCGGGCGGCAGGCCGCCTGATTCGTCTCACGGTAGAATCCTACTCTAAAGACGGAGGTCGAAAGCAATCCTTAACGCGGCATCAATAGCCGAGGGCGAAACCATCCTTGCGCGGGTCGGAGCCGCCCACCAGCATGCCCTTGTCCCGGTCGATCACGATGGCCTGCCCGCCGCCCAGCGGCTCCGGCGGCGTATCCAGCTCATGGCCCTTCGCCGCGAGGCCGCGGCGCACGTCTTCCGGCACGCCGCTCTCGCACAGCACCTTTCCGGCCTTGGGGAAGTAGCGCGGGAAGTCGATCGCCTCCTGCGGATCCATGCCGTAGACGTACCGGTTCACCGCCACCGTCATGTGGCCCATGGGCTGGTAATCGCCCCCCATCACCCCGTAGCTCATGTCGATGAGGCCGTCCTTCCTCACCATGGCGGGGATGATGGTGTGGAGCGGGCGCTTGCCGGGCCCGATGCAGTTGGGATGCGAGGGATCGGTGAGGAAGCAGGCGCCGCGGTTCTGCAGCGCGATCCCCGTCTTCTGCGTCACGACGCAGGAACCGAACCCGTAATAGACGGAATTGATGAAGGAAACGGCGAGCCGCTTCTCGTCGACGACCGTGAGATAGATGGTGTCGGAGTTGCGCATGGCGGTGTCGATGTCGAGCGCCCGGCTCATGTCGATCATGGCGGCGAGCTTCGCCGCCGTCCTCTGCGAAAGCAGCTCGTCGACGGGAACCTCCGCGAAGTCGGGGTCGGCGATGTGGCGGTTCCTCAGCTCCCAGGCGATTTTCATCGCCTCGATCTCCAGGTGATGGCGCTCGACCGAGTCCGGCGCATGGCGCGAGAGGCCGAACTGCGACAGGATGTTGAGCGCGATCAGCGCCGTGAGGCCCTGGCCGGAGGGTGGGATCTCGAGGATCTCGCGGCCCATGAAGTCGGTCGAAATCGGTTTCACCCAATTCGACTGATGGGCGGCGAAATCCTCCAGCGTGAGGAGCGAGCCCTTGGCCCTGACGGTTGCCACCATGTCTTCTGCGATCTCGCCGCGGTAGAAGGCGTCCTTCCCGTCGCGGGCGATGAGCTTCATGGCATGGGCCAGGGCCGGATAGGCCATCGTCTCGCCGACGGCGGGCGTTCTCCCGTCCTTTAGGTAATGCATGCGGCCGCCTTCGTCCGCCGCGAGGTCCGGCGTGTCTTCCGGCCAGTCGAAGGCGACGCGTGGCGTGACGGGCACACCCTCCTCGGCGAGCCGGATCGCAGGCTTCAGCGCCTCGGCAAGGTCCATCGTGCCATGACGCCGGAGCAGTTCGTCCCAGCCGTCGATGGCGCCCGGCACGGTGATGGCGTGGATCGAGCGCGGGGCGATGGCGGTGAGGCCTGAGGACTTGAGCCAGCCGGCATTGGCCGCCATGGGCGCCCGGCCGCTGGCATTGAGCCCGGTCACCTTGCCATCGGGCGTGCCGACGAGGGCGAAGCAGTCGCCGCCGATGCCCGTCATGGCGGGCTCCACCACGCACAGCACGGCCGAGGCGACCACCGCCGCGTCCGCCGCGTTGCCGCCCGCCCGGAGCGTGTCGACGGCGGCCAGCGTGGCGAGGGGGGCGGAGGTGGCGGCCATGCCCCGCGCGCCATAGGCTGCGGAACGGCCGGGACGGTCAAAGCTGCGCATGATCGAAAATCCTGACAGGGTGGCGGAGAGGGGCGGGCTTCCCGGGCGATCTGGACAAAAACTCCGAGAAACGTCGCAAAAGGGATCGCATGCGGCGGGGCCATGTTGCAAGAAGCATCGACCCGCATGGCAGCCTTTCGGCGGCGGCATGCCCGCCCCCGGGAGCCCGGCCGCGCTTGGCCAAAGGATGCTATCGACAATTCCCGCCGGTAATGTGATTTTACTGCCGGGAAAAATCTCCACTCCACGCAAGGGACCACGGAATGGCTACGGTGAAGAGCGATATCGAAATTGCCCGCGAGGCGAAGATGAAACCGATCATGGAGATCGGCAAGGGCCTCGGCATCCCCGAGAAGGACCTGATTCCCTATGGCCACACCAAGGCGAAGGTGTCGCTCGGCTACATCGACAGCCTGAAATCGAAGCCGGATGGCAAGCTGATCCTCGTCACCGCCATCAACCCGACGCCGGCCGGAGAGGGCAAGACGACCACCACGGTCGGCCTCGGCGACGGCCTGAACCGCATCGGCAAGAAGGCGATGGTGGCGTTGCGCGAGCCCTCGCTCGGCCCCTGCTTCGGCATGAAGGGCGGTGCCGCGGGCGGCGGCTACGCCCAGATCGTGCCCATGGAGGACATCAACCTCCACTTCACCGGCGACTTCCACGCGATCACCTCGGCGCACAACCTGCTGAGCGCCATGATCGACAACCACATCTACTGGGGCAACGAGCTCGGCATCGACACCCGCCGCGTCGCCTGGCGCCGCGTCATGGACATGAACGACCGCGCCTTGCGCGAGATCGTCTGCTCGCTGGGCGGCGTCGCCAACGGCTATCCGCGCGAGGCCGGATTCGACATCACGGTCGCTTCCGAGATCATGGCCATCCTCTGCCTCGCCACCTCGATCGAGGATCTCGAGCGCCGCATCGGCCAGATCGTCATCGGCTACCGGAAGGACAAGTCGGCGGTCCTGGCGAAGGACCTGAAGGCGCCGGGCGCCATGGTGGTGCTGCTCAAGGATGCGCTGCAGCCGAATCTCGTCCAGACGCTCGAGAACAACCCGGCCTTCGTGCATGGCGGCCCCTTCGCCAACATCGCCCATGGCTGCAACTCGGCGATGGCCACCAGAGCGGCGCTGAAGCTCGCCGACTACGTGGTGACGGAAGCGGGCTTCGGGGCCGATCTGGGTGCGGAGAAGTTCTTCGACATCAAGTGCCGAAAGGCGGGCCTCTCGCCCGCCGCGACGGTGATCGTCGCCACGGTGCGCGCCCTCAAGATGCATGGCGGCGCCGCCAAGGACGAGCTCAAGACCGAAAACGTCGAGGTGCTGAAGAAGGGCCTCGCCAACCTCGGCCGGCACATCGAGAACGTGAAGAAGTTCGGCGTGCCGATCGCCGTTGCCATCAACCACTTCATCTCCGACACCGACGCCGAGATCCAGGCGGTGATCGATTACTGCCGCACCCATGGCGTGGAGGCTTTCCGTTGCACCCACTGGGCGGAGGGCGGAAAGGGCACGGAAGCCCTGGCGCAGCACGTGGCGTCGCTGGCCGACAAGGGCTCGGCCCAGTTCAAGCCCATCTATGACGAAGCGCTGCCGCTCGCCGAGAAGGTGCGCACCATCGCCCGCGAGATCTACCGCGCCGACGACATCGTGGCCGACAAGTCGGTGCGGGACCAGCTCAAGGCGTGGGAGGCGGCTGGCTACGGAAAATTCCCGATCTGCATGGCCAAGACGCAGTACTCCTTCTCCACCGACCCGAACCTCAAGGGCGCGCCCATCAACCACGTGGTGCCGATCCGCGAGGTGAGGCTCTCGGCGGGTGCCGAGTTCATCGTGGTCATCTGCGGTGACATCATGACCATGCCGGGACTTCCGAAGGTGCCGTCCGCCGAAGTGATCGGTCTGGACGAGAAGGGCCAGATCGCCGGGCTGTTCTGATCTTCGTTCAATAGTCTTCCCGGAAGGCCCGGAGCCGTTGCTCCGGGCCTTTTCCGTTCCATCTGGCACCGCAGCATCACTGGCCGCAAGGGTGAATGATCCGTTAAGCTATTGTTTTCGAACGAACTCCTACTAGATATGCATTTTTTGCAATGCTCTTTCTGCTGCAGTGCACCTAAATAGGGGCCAGAGCAATTCAAGCCAGGGGAGTTACCCATGTTCGAAGTCCTGAAGTCCCGCTACGCCAGCTGGAAGCGCTATTCCCGCACCGTGAAGGAGCTCGAGGCCCTTTCCAACCGCGAACTCGCCGATCTCGGCATCTCGCGCTCCGACATCATCCGCCTCGCCCGCGAGGCCGCGCGCTGATGAGCTTTTTGCAGGCGGCCCTGCTCCTCCGGCTGGAGCGCCGCCGGAAGCTCGCCGCCTACCGGCGGGCGCGCGCCGAGGCGGAGGCCATGTCCGACTCCGACCTCGCCGACATGGGCCTCAGGCGCTATCAGCTCGGCCATGTCGCACGCTTGCGCGCACTGAGAGGCTGAGCAACGTCCCGACCAATAAGAACCCGCCGGGCCATCCCGGCGGGATTTCCATTTCCGCGCGGCGTCAATGGCGCAAAGGCAACGGGGAGATGGGGCGCGATTTGGCAGCGGACACCCCCTGCGGAAGTCGCGGCAATCCGCCGCGTGATCGAGGTTGCGAGTCCTTTTCCCATGTGATAGCCAACGCGCGCGGCGGGGCTGGGGTCCCGGCCCGTGGGTGTGCCCCTGTGCATGCCGGCCTCCCAGAAATTCAAGCGGCTGAGCGCCTGGCTTTCGGGCGTGTGCCGCAAAGCGAATGAAAGACGGATCGTGGCGACCACAGATCAGACAGTTTCCGGAGTTCCGGGCCGCTATGCCAGCGCGCTCTTCGAACTCGCGACCGAGCACAAGGCAACCGAAGAGGTTGGCCGCCAGCTTCAGAGCTTCGGCGCCGCCATCGACCAGTCGGAGGACCTGAGGCGGCTCGTCCGCTCGCCGGTGTTCTCCTCGGAAGACCAGATCGCCGCCCTCGATGGCGTCGCGGGCCAGCTCGGCATCACCGGCACCACACTGAACTTCCTCAAGCTCGCCGCGCGGAACCGCCGGCTCTCGGCGCTGCCCGAGATGATCAGGGGCTATGCCACGCTCCTCAGCCAGTCCCGCGGCGAGATCGCGGGCGAGGTCACCAGCGCCGCCCCGCTCTCCGAACAGCAACTCTCGGACCTCAAGGCCGCGCTCAAGTCCTCGCTCGGCCGCGACGTCGCGCTCACAACCCGGGTCGACAGCTCGATCCTCGGCGGCCTCATCGTGAAGGTGGGCTCCCGCATGATGGACAATTCGCTGAAGACCAAGCTCCAGAATCTCAAGATCGCCATGAAGGGAACCGCCTGATGGACATTCGCGCCGCCGAAATTTCCGCAATTCTCAAGAAGCAGATCAAGGACTTCGGCAAGGAAGCCGAGGTCACCGAGATCGGCCAGGTGCTCTCCGTCGGTGACGGCATCGCCCGCGTCTACGGCCTCGACAACGTGCAGGCCGGCGAGATGGTCGAGTTCGCCAACGGCATGAAGGGCATGGCGCTGAACCTCGAGACCGACAACGTCGGCGTCGTGATCTTCGGCTCCGACCGCGAGATCAAGGAAGGCGACACGGTGAAGCGCACCGGCGCCATCGTCGAGGTGCCTGTCGGCAAGGAACTCCTCGGCCGCGTGGTCGATCCGCTCGGCAACCCGATCGACGGCAAGGGGCCGATCAAGGCCAGCCAGACGCGCCGCGTGGACGTGAAGGCCCCCGGCATCATTCCGCGGAAGTCGGTGCACGAGCCGATGTCGACGGGCCTCAAGGCGATCGACGCGCTGATTCCGATCGGCCGCGGCCAGCGCGAACTCGTCATCGGCGACCGGCAGACCGGCAAGACCGCCATCATCCTCGACACCATCCTGAACCAGAAGCCCATCCACGTCGCGGGGCCCGAGAAGGACAAGCTCTACTGCGTCTACGTCGCCTGCGGCCAGAAGCGCTCCACCGTCGCGCAGTTCGTGAAGGTGCTGGAGGACAACGGTGCGCTCGAATACTCGATCATCGTCGCGGCCACCGCCTCCGACCCGGCGCCGCTCCAGTATCTCGCCCCCTTCGCGGGCTGCACCATGGGCGAATACTTCCGCGACAACGGCATGCATGCGCTGATCGCCTATGACGATCTCTCCAAGCAGGCCGTCGCCTACCGCCAGATGTCGCTGCTGCTGCGCCGCCCGCCGGGCCGCGAAGCCTATCCGGGCGACGTGTTCTATCTCCACTCCCGCCTGCTCGAGCGCGCCGCCAAGCTGAACGACAGCCAGGGCGCGGGCTCGCTCACGGCGCTTCCCGTCATCGAGACGCAGGCCAACGACGTGTCGGCCTACATCCCCACCAACGTGATCTCGATCACCGACGGCCAGATCTTCCTCGAGACCGACCTCTTCTACCAGGGCATCCGCCCGGCGGTGAACGTCGGCCTCTCGGTGTCGCGCGTCGGCTCCGCCGCCCAGACCAAGGCGATGAAGCAGGTGGCCGGCAAGATCAAGGGCGAGCTGGCGCAGTACCGCGAGATGGCGGCCTTCGCGCAGTTCGGCTCCGACCTCGACGCCGCCACGCAGAAGCTCCTGAACCGCGGCGCCCGCCTGACCGAGCTCCTGAAGCAGCCGCAGTTCTCGCCCTTGAAGACGGAAGAGCAGGTCGTGGTGATCTATGCCGGCGTCAACGGCTACCTCGATCCGCTGCCCGTCAGCAAGGTGCGCGCCTTCGAGGAGGGCCTGCTGCGCTTCGTGCGCGACAAGCACGCCGACATCCTCGATGCCATCCGCACCGAGAAGGCGATCTCGGACGCGACCATGCCGAAGCTCAAGGCCGCGGTCGAGGCCTTCGCCAAGTCCTTCGCCTGATCGAGGCGCCGAGATGCCGAGCCTCAAGGACCTACGAAACCGCATCGCCTCGGTGAAGGCCACGCGCAAGATCACCAAGGCCATGCAGATGGTGGCCGCGGCGAAGCTGCGCCGCGCCCAGGAAGCCGCGGTGGCCGCGCGCCCCTATTCGGAGCGCATGTCGGCGGTGATCGCGAACCTCGCCGGCGCCATGGAGGGCAAGGCGGGTGCGCCGACGCTCCTCACCGGCACGGGCTTCCAGGAGACGCATCTCCTCATCGTCGCCACCGCCGAGCGGGGTTTGTGCGGCGGCTTCAACTCCTCGATCGCCAAGATGGCGCGCGAGCACGCCGACAGGCTCATCGCCCAGGGCAAGACGGTGAAGATCTTCACCGTCGGCAAGAAGGGCAACGACGCGCTGCGCCGCCTGTACGGCAAGTACATCGTCGAGCACATGGACTTCCGGAACGTGAAGCAGATGTCCTTCGCCGAGGCGCAGGCCGTGGCGCAGAAGGTGCTCGCCATGTTCCACAACGGCGAGTTCGACGTGGCGACGCTGTTCTTCTCCGAGTTCAAGTCGGTGATCTCGCAGAAGCCCACCGCACTGCGCCTGATCCCGGCGGACGTCTCGGGCGCCAAGCCCGCCGAGCTCGGCGGGGCCGTCTATGACGCGGAGCCCGAAGAGGGCGAGATCCTTGCCGATCTCCTGCCGCGCAACATCGCGGTGCAGATCTTCCGCGGCCTCCTCGAGAACGCGGCCTCGGAGCAGGGTGCGCGCATGAGTGCGATGGACAACGCCACCCGCAACGCCGGCGACATGATCAACAAGCTGTCGATCAAGTACAACCGCCAGCGCCAGGCGCAGATCACCAAGGAACTCATCGAAATCATTTCGGGCGCCGAGGCGCTCTAACCGAACACGGGAAGGATCAGACACATGGCAAACAGCGAGGCCGCAGTCGGCCGCATCACCCAGGTCACCGGCGCCGTCGTGGACGTCGCCTTCGACGGTGGCCTTCCGGAAATCCTCAACGCCCTCGAGACCGACAATGGCGGCAACCGCCTCGTGCTCGAGGTGGCGCAGCACCTGGGCGAGAACACCGTGCGCTGCATCGCCATGGACTCGACCGAGGGCCTGGTGCGCGGCCAGCCCGTGACCAACACCGGCGCACCCATCACCGTTCCGGTGGGCGACGAGACGCTGGGCCGCATCATGAACGTGATCGGCGAGCCGGTGGACGAAGCCGGCCCCATCGGCGCCAAGGCCCGCCGCGCCATCCACCAGGCGGCACCTGAATTCGTCGAGCAGTCGACCCAGGCCGAGATCCTCGTCACCGGCATCAAGGTCGTCGATCTCCTGGCGCCCTATGCCAAGGGCGGCAAGATCGGCCTGTTCGGCGGCGCAGGCGTCGGCAAGACCGTGCTCATCATGGAGCTCATCAACAACATCGCCAAGACGCACGGCGGCTATTCCGTGTTCGCCGGCGTGGGCGAGCGTACCCGCGAGGGCAACGACCTCTATCACGAGATGATGGAATCGGGCGTGAACAAGAACCCGAAGGAAGGTTCCGTCGCCGGCTCCAAGGCCGCCCTCGTCTATGGCCAGATGAACGAGCCGCCGGGTGCCCGCGCCCGCGTCGCGCTCACCGGCCTCACGGTGGCCGAGCACTTCCGCGACCAGGGCCAGGACGTTCTGTTCTTCGTGGACAACATCTTCCGCTTCACCCAGGCCGGTTCCGAAGTGTCGGCCCTCCTGGGGCGCATCCCCTCGGCCGTGGGCTACCAGCCCACACTCGCCACCGACATGGGCTCGATGCAGGAGCGCATCACCACGACGACCAAGGGTTCGATCACCTCGGTGCAGGCCATCTACGTGCCCGCCGACGACCTGACCGACCCCGCGCCGGCCACCTCCTTCGCCCACTTGGACGCCACCACCGTGCTCTCGCGTTCGATCGCGGAGAAGGGCATCTACCCGGCGGTCGATCCGCTCGACTCCACCTCGCGCATGCTCGACCCGCGCATCATCGGCGAGGAGCACTACAACGTCGCGCGCCAGGTGCAGCAGATCCTCCAGCGCTACAAGGCGCTGCAGGACATCATCGCGATCCTCGGCATGGACGAGCTCTCGGAAGAGGACAAGCTCACCGTGGCGCGCGCCCGCAAGATCGAGCGCTTCCTGTCGCAGCCCTTCGACGTCGCCGCCGTGTTCACCGGTTCGGCCGGCGTGCAGGTCAAGCTCGAGGACACGATCAAGGGGTTCAAGGGCCTCTGCGAGGGCGCCTATGACCATCTGCCGGAGCCCGCCTTCTACATGGTCGGCACCATCGACGAGGCGATCGAGAAGGCCAAGCGCCTCGCGGCCGAGGCGGCCTAAGAGCGATGGCTGGCCTTCATTTCGAACTCGTGAGCCCGGCGCGGCTTCTGTTCTCGGGCGACGTGGCCTCGGTCACCATCCCGGGCACCGAGGGCGAGATGGGCATCTATCCGGGCCATTCGCCGGTGCTCACCACGCTGCGCCCCGGCGTGGTGACGGTCGCCCGCGAGGGCGGCGCCTCCGAGCGCATCTTCGTCCGGGGCGGCATGGCGGAAGTGAACCCGCAGGGCCTCACCGTGCTGGCCGAAGTGGCGATCCCGGTTGCGGAACTCAGCCCGGACGTTCTCGCCAAGCAGATCCGGGACGCGGAAGAGGATCTGGCGGACGCCAAGCCCGGCGAGGCCCAGCGCAAGGCCTCGGAGCAGCTCGAACAGCTGAAGGCGCTGCAAGCGGCGTTGTGATCCGAGAGATCACCGATGGAATTGAAACCGCCGGGGCAATGCTCCGGCGGTTTTGTTCTGGGCGTAGGGGCCATTACGTATTCCACCTGTCATTGAAGCGTCGGGAATCGCTCTTGCCGCCCAAGGGCGTCACCCCGGCGGAAGCCGGGGTCCAGCTTCATGCAAGGCATGCGCGGAAAGGTCCCGGCCTTCGCCGGCATGACGGCATCGAACACTTGAGGTGCGCATCGCCTGCGAGCCATGGCCCGCCGCCCTCGGATCTTTTCGCTTGACCGAAAAGAGGCTCGCCGCTGCTCTTCCCGCCGCCAACAAAAAGCCCGCCGTCTTTGGCGGGCCCTTCTGGAATCACTTCGTCTGCGTCTCTCAGGCCTGGCGCTTGCCGAGGTCTGTCATCCAGCTGCCGCCGCCGGTGCGCTTCGGCGCCTGGCTGCCGCCGGACTTGCCGGCCTCGCGCTTGGGCTGCTGGGGCTTGGCGCCTTGCGGCCTCTCGCCGTGCGGCTTGCCCTGCTTGGGCTGGCCGTTGCCGCTCCCGTGGTTGCGGTTCGGCTTCTGGCCGCGGTGGTGCGGCTTCGCGCCTTGCGGCTTGTCCTTGCCCATCGGGTTCCAGCCGAAGGTGGGGGCGAGCTGCGCCACACCCTTGAGCCCCAGTTCATGCTCCTTCACCGGCACCTGGGCGCGGATGGTCCTCTCGATGTCCCTGAGCAGCGGACGGTCGTCCGGCGTGCAGAAGGCGATCGCCGAGCCCTCGGCGCCGGCGCGCGCCGTGCGGCCGATGCGGTGAACGTAGCTCTCCGGCACATGCGGCAGATCGTAGTTCACGACATGGGAAACGCCATCGACGTCGATGCCGCGCGCGGCGATGTCGGTCGCCACCAGCACGAGGATCTTGCCCGCCTTGAAGCCGGCCAACGCCCGCTCGCGGTTGTTCTGGCTCTTGTTGCCGTGGATGGCGGCTGCCGTGAAGCCGGCGTTCGAGAGCGACTTCATCACCTTGTCGGCGCCGTGCTTGGTGCGGGTGAACACCAGGGTGCGCGTCATGTTGTTGTCGCGGAGCAGCTCGGCCAGAAGCTTCGCCTTGTTCTCGGGCGCAACATGGATGACCGCCTGGTTGACGCGCTCGGCGGTCGTCGCCACCGGCGTCACCTCGACCTTCACCGGATCGGTGAGAAGACCGTTGGCGAGGCCCGCGATCTCCTTCGGCATGGTGGCCGAGAAGAACAGGTTCTGCCGCTTCGACGGCAGCATGCCGGTGATCTTGCGGATGGCGTGGATGAACCCCAGGTCGAGCATCTGGTCCACCTCGTCGAGCACGAAGATCTCGACCTTGGACAGCGTCACCGCGCGGCGCTCGATCAGGTCCACCAGTCGGCCGGGCGTGGCGACGAGAATGTCGACGCCGCCGCGCAGGATGTCGATCTGCTTGCCGAGCGACACGCCGCCGAAGACGACGGCGCGCGACAGCTTCATGAACTTGCCATAGGCGCGGAAGGAGTCCGCGATCTGGGCTGCGAGCTCACGGGTGGGCGAAAGGATGAGGGCGCGGCAGGTGCCCTTCGCGGGGCGCTCCGGGCTGGCGGCGAGGCGCTGCAGCATCGGCAGCGCGAAGGCCGCCGTCTTGCCGGTGCCGGTCTGGGCAATGCCGAGAAGGTCCTTGCCTTCGAGAAGGCTCGGGATCGCACGCGCCTGAATGGGGGTGGGCTTCTCATAGCCCTCGGCGGCAAGCGCGCGGAGCAGGGGTTCTGAGAGCTGGAGATCGGAAAAATTCGTCAACGTGGTATCTTTCATCTTCGGAACGAGTGTGGGCAGCGCAAGCCCATGTCCGAAGAGGCCTCCTCATGGACCATCCATGCAAGGCCGGGGCGGGCGCTGAAACCTACCCACGTGAAAGGTATGTTCGGGGATGTCGCTCTGTCTCGGGCCGGAACGGCTGCACCTTGCGTGCGCCTCACGTATTCCTGACGGCCTCTGGCGACAGGGCCCATATGGGCGCTCCGGCGCCGATTGTCAAAGCATTCTTTCGGACACCAGCGCCGGAAGCTCCGGCATGCGCGCGAAGACCTTCGCGGCCCCGGCCGCCAGAAGCTTCTCAGCCTGTTCTTCCGGGTGCGGATGGGTTCCGGTGAAGCCCAGCACGAAGCAGCCGGCGCGATGAGCGGCGGTGACGCCCGTCACCGAATCCTCGATCACGATGCAGGCTTCCGGCGCGTAGCCGGCGCGCTGTGCCGCCTCGAGGAACACGTCGGGTGCCGGCTTGCCACGCGGCACGTGCTCGAAGGTGGTGATGCGGCTGCCGAAGAAGCGGGTAAGCCCGGTGATGCGGAGTGCCGCCGCCACGCGCTCCGCGGGCGAGTTGGAAGCGACGCTGAAGCGCTGCTTGCCCAGCGCCTCGAGGGCGGCTTCCACGCCATCGACCGGCTTCAGCTCGCGCTCGTAGAGTTCGAGCAGGCGGAGATCCTTCTCCGCCGAGACGCCGGCCGGAAAGCTGACGCCGAAGTCGCGCGTCACCTCGTCGATCATGGCGGCGAAGGTGCGGCCGACGAAGCGGCGGTGCGCCTCCTCTTCGCCCATCACGACGCCGTGCTCCGCCAGGATCTCGACATCGACACGCATCGAGAGCGGTTCGGAATCGACGAGCACCCCGTCGCAATCGAAGATGAAATGGGCCATCGGGCGGGTCAGGCGCCGAGATGGCGGAATTCGGCGATGACCTTCGCGTAGACCTCGCGCTTGAAGGGCACGATGAGGTCGATGAGCTCGCCCATCGGCGCCCAGCGCCAGGCGTCGAACTCCTGCTTGTGGCCGGGCGGCTTCAAGTCGATCTCGCTGTCCTCGCCGGTGAAGCGCAGCGCCAGCCATTTCTGCGTCTGGCCGCGGTAACGGCCGCCCCAGGACTTGCCGATCAGATGGTCCGGCAGGTCGTAGTTATACCACTGGCGCGACTCGGCGATGATCTCGGCGGAGGTGACCGCCGTCTCCTCGGCGAGTTCGCGCAGCGCCGCGCCGCGGATGTCCTCGCCATCGTCGATGCCGCCCTGCGGCATCTGCCACCAGTGACCCTTGCCCTCGTCGTTCTGCTTGTCGAAGCGGCGGCCGATCCACACGAGACCTTCCGCGTTCAGCAGCATCACGCCCACGCAGGGGCGGTAGGCCGTGATCTCCTCATGCGCTGCCATCAGGTGGCTCTTCCCTTGTACGCCGCACTCACCGGCACCAGCAATATGCCCTTCTCCTGCAGGGTTTTCGCCCATTCCGCAACCGTCTCGATGGTGACGGCGAGGCCGGAGCCCGTGCCGATGGCGGAACCGTTGCGGATCGCCTCCTGTTCGAGTTTCGCCAGGGCCGCGGCGATGGCCGGTGCCGTGGGATCGGCATCGATCATCAGGGAGGCGCGCTGCATGGGCAGCCGCAGCTCGTCGACCACCTTCTGCGACAAGGTGAGGTTCACCGAGGCATCCTCGAGATAGACGAGGCCACGCTTCTTCACCTCCTTCATCACCGGTTCCAGCGCTTCCTCGGCGCCGAGGAGCCTTGCGCCCATGTAGTTGGTGATGCCGGCATAACCGGCGAATCGGCTCATGTGCCATTTGAGGGCCGCAAGGTTTTCCTTCGCCGGCGCGTCGCTCAGCAGCGTGTTGGGGCCGGGATTGTTGCCGGGATAGCCGACGGGCTCCATCGGCACCTGCAGCAGAATCTCGTGGCCGCGGGCGCGCGCCTTGTTGACCTGGGCCTGGAGCTTCTCGCCATAGGGAGCGAAACCGAAGGTGACATCGCCGGGCAGCTCGCGGATCGCCTTATCGGTGAGGCGCTGGTTGAGACCCATGCCGCCGAGGACGATCGCGATCTTCGGGCGGCCGGAAGAAGTCACCGCCAGCGGCGTCACCTGAGAGTAGACGTCGAAGGGCTTCTTGCCGTTCTGCGCCACGCGGGGCAGGGGGCCCTGCTCGGTCTTCTCCGTCACCGCGGCGATGGGAGCGGGCTTCAGCGCACGGTGCGGCGCCATCACGATGGCGGCCTCGTCGCGGTAGGGCGCAGAGGGGTCTTCGGCTTCGTCCGCCGGCGCGCCGTCCGGCAGCTGGATCTCGGCAATGCCGGCATTGCGGTCGATGATGTCCTCGGGCGATTCCTCCGCCGGGGGATCTTCGGCAGCGGTGGTCGAGGCCGTGGTCAACGTCTTGATGGGAGGCACCGCGGCCACCACCACCGGCTCGCCAGCGAAGGGGTGGGGCATGCGCGCGATCCACAGGCCGCCGCCCAGCATCAAGGCCGTCACCAGAATGGCGGCCGAGGCGAAGAGGCTCGGGCGCTTCGCCCACAGGCGCTCGCCCAGGCTCCGCTTCCGCAGGGGTTGGCGCAACTCGTCGCGAGGCATGGTCAGGACTTCTGGGCCGTCATGATTCGTTGTCCCGACTTTCGCGCCCGAACCGTTAACGGCCTGTTAACCTTGCGGGGAAGGCGCTGCGGAGACGGACATGCCCGGCGCGGGGGCCCGCGCCGGGCATGTCCTCGATCGTGCTGCCGGAAGGTTCAGTTGGCCGTGGTGCCGGCCTTGGCGCCGGTCGCCGGCGCTTCTTCCTTCGGCTTGACATTGGAGACGACCTTGACGCCGTTCAGGAGGTCGATCGCCGCCTTGAGCTGCATGTCCTTGGTCTTGTCCTCGGGAACATAAGCCGATGAGCCGCCGCCTTCCTCGCCGCCCGTCTCGTTGGAGAGGTGGCCGCGCAGGCCCGCCTCGCCCTCGGTCGAGACGTCCTTGCCCTGAAGCTCCGGCGGCAGTTCCTGCTCGATCACGATGTCGGCGTCGATCCCCTTGGCCTGGATCGAGCGTCCGGCGGGCGTGTAGTAGCGCGCGGTCGTCAGCCTGAGCGCGCCCTCGCCGCCGAGCGGGATGATGGTCTGGACCGAACCCTTGCCGAAGCTCCGCGTGCCGATCAGCGTCGCGCGCTTGTGGTCCTGCAGCGCGCCCGCCACGATCTCGGAGGCCGAGGCCGAGCCGCCGTTGATCAGCACCACCACCGGCTTGCCGTTGGAGAGGTCGCCCTTCGTCGCGTTGAAGCGCTGGGTCTCGTCGGCATGCCGGCCCCGGGTCGAGACGATCTCGCCGCGGTCGAGGAAGGTGTCGGAGACGGAGATCGCCATGTCGAGCAGGCCGCCCGGATCGTTCCGGAGGTCGATGATGTAGCCCTTGGCCTTGTCGCCCAGCGTGGTGCGGAAATGCTCCATCGCCTTCTCGAGGCCTTCCTGCGTCTGCTCGGTGAAGGAGGAGATGCGGATGTAGCCGATGTCGTTGTTCTCGATGTTGTACTTCACCGACTGGACGCGGATCCGGTCACGCGTGAGCTTCTGCTCGAAGGGCTCCTTGCCCTCGCGCTGGATGGTGAGCACGATGTCGGTGCCGATCTTGCCGCGCATCTTGTCCACGGCCTCGGTCAGGGTCATGCCCTGCACCTCGGTGCCGTCGATCTTGATGATCAGGTCGTTGGCCATGATGCCGGCGCGCTTGGCGGGCGTCTCGTCGATGGGCGAGACCACCTTGATCAGGCCGTTCTCCATCGTCACCTCGATGCCGAGCCCGCCGAACTCGCCCCGGGTCTGGACACTCATGTCCTGGAACTGCTTCTTGTTCATGTAGCTCGAATGGGGATCGAGCGAGGTGAGCATGCCGTTGATCGCGGCCTCGATCATCTGCTGCTCGTCCGGGGCTTCCACGTAATCCGCCCGCACCCGGTCGAACACGTCGCCGAACAGGTTCAGTTGCTTGTAGGTGTCGGCATTGGAGGCCGCGCCCGCCACGCCGAAGGCGTGCCAGAGCAGCGAGGCCGATACCGCGCCCGCCAAGACCAGACCGAAATTCTGCAACCGGGAGTTCTTCTTCATCCACGCGCCTCTTTCATACCGCCGATCCACCAGGGACCAGAATCAATCGCCTCTGTGCTGTTCCTGAATTCTACATACAGCACCGGCCGTTCGTCCTGCACCACTTCACCGAAAAGTGTGACGGAAGCAGGGCCGGAGCCCATTTCCCCGACGGGTTCCCCGGCGCGCAGGAATTCTCCCACGTTCACCGTCACCTTGTCCATGCCCGCGAGCAGCACCCGGTATCCGCCGCCGGGGTTGATGATGACGAGCTGCCCATAGGAGCGGAAGGGGCCGGCGAATTCCACCTTGCCGTCGGCCGGAACCGTCACCTGGGCGCCGGCACGGGTGGCGATCATCAGGCCCTGGCTTTGGCCGCCGAGCCCGTCGGGCTCGCCATAGCGCCTGAGAAGTTGCCCCTGGGCCGGGAAGGCGAGCTTGCCCTTGGCTTGGGCGAACTCGAGTCTGGGGCGGCGCCGCAGTTCCTCCTGGCGGCGGCGCTCCAGCTCCTCGGCGGCCTGCCTCTCGGCCGCCTCGGCCTCCTGGCGCCTTCTTTCTTCCGCAAGGTCGGCCAGCAGCTGCTTCAGCGAGCGGGCCTTGTCGGCAAGTGCTGCGGTGCGCTGGCGCTCGGCGTCGAGTTCTGCGGTCGACCGGCTCACCAGCGCCTTCTTCTGGACGACGAGGCGGGCCATGTCGGCGCGGGCGGCCTCGAGCCTCTGCACCTCGGCTGCCACTTCCTCCTTGCGAGTCCTTATCGTCGCTTCGATCTGCCGCAGTTCGTCGAGCTTGAGGCTCAGGGCCTTCGCCTCCTCGTCGAGCTCGGGAACGATGGTGCCGAGCAGCATCGCGCCTCTCAGGGCCGAGAGGATGTCGTCGGGGCGGACCACCAGCGCCGGCGGCGGGTTCTGCTCCAGCCGCTGCAGCCCGGCGAGGAGCTCCGAGAGCATGTCCTGCTTTTCGCCGAGGCTGGCGAGCAGGATCACCCGCTCTTCGGCGAGCCGCTTCAGCTCGGCCTCGCTTTCGCCTACCACCGCCTCCTGCGCCTGGATCGACTTGGCGATCGCCGCCAGCTTCTCGGCCACGTCGTCCTGCTCCTGGATGGCGGCGGCGATCTCGCTGGCGATGCGGGCCTCCGCGGCCTTGGCGTTCTCGATCTGCTGGCGGAGCGTCTCGAGTTCCTGCTCCTCCTGGGCGCGCAGCGAGGCGCCCGGCAGGAGAAGTGCCAGGAGCGCCAGGAGTGCCGCTGCCGCCGTGAGGCCGAGACGTCGCATGGGCCCTAGCATTGCCCGGCTTCGCATTTACAATCCGTTAATCATAAGCCCCGCGGCATCATCAGCCCCGGTGATAGGGATGGCCGGTCAGAATCGTCACGGCGCGGTAGATCTGTTCGAACAGCATCACCCGCACCAGCCGGTGCGGCCAGGTCATCGGCCCGAAGCTCAGGAGAAGGCCCGCCTGCTCGCGCGTTTCAGGCGCGTGGCCATCGGGGCCGCCGATGAGGAAGGCCATGTCGGCCGTGCCGGTCTCAAGGTGGCGGCGGAGCAATTCCGCGAAGGCCTCGCTCGCCAGCGCCTTGCCGCGTTCGTCCAGCACCACGCCGAAGGCGCGGGGCGGCAGCGCCCCGGCGATGAGACGCGCCTCCTCCGCCATCCGTGCGGCCGGGGAGGAGGCCTGCGATTCGGGAAATTCGGTCACGGCGATGCGCGCGATGCCCGCCTTGCGGCCGAGGCCCGAGGCCCGGGTGAGGTAATCCTCTGCGAGGAGCTTCTCGGGGCCGGGCTTCAGCCGCCCGGCCGCGATGACGGAGAGACGCAAGGCGTCACATCGCCATCCGGTCGTCGGGGGCGTGGGAGGACCAGAGCTTCTCGAGATTGTAGAAGCTCCGCACCTCGGGCCGGAAGATGTGGACCACCACGTCGCCGGCGTCGACCAGCACCCAGTCGCATTGCGGCATGCCCTCGATGCGCAAGTCGCGGTAACCCTTCTCCTTCAGCTTCTGCACCAGCTGGTCGGCAATGGCGCCGACATGCCGGTTCGAGCGGCCGGAGGCCACCACCATCGCGTCGGCCACCGCCGTCTTGTCGTCGAGCGGAATGGTGACGACCTGCTCGGCCTTGGCATCGTCGAGCTGGGCGAGGATCAGGTCGAGGGCGCCCGCGGGTTTAACCGCCTCCGCCTTCCTGCCCCGCGGCTTCCGGGGCTTCGCGGCCCTGGCCGCCTCCGCCAGGAGTTCGGCCGGGATCTCGGGAAGCGGTTCGGCCGGAACGTCCTTCACGGGCTTGCGCGGCGGCTTCGACTTCGCCTCGGGGCGGGGCTTCGGTTGAGCCTTCTTCGGGGCCGCCTTCTTGGTTGCGGTGCGGCCGGCCTTGGGGGCTGCCTTCTTCCTTGCCGCGGCCTTCCTGGCGGCGGACTTCTTCGCGGGCGCTTTCAGTGCTTTGGTCCTCGGTTCCGGAAAGGTCTCTGCATCGGCTGCGAGCCAGGTCCTCTTGGGTGGACAACGCCACGCCAAGCTAGAGGGTTCGGCCTCCCGCTTCAAGGGGCGGCGGCGCTCTCCACGGCCTTGCGGGCACGGCGGCGGATGGCGGTCGAGCTTTCGGGCCGAAGCGGCATCGGGATGAAGCACCAGGCCGGAGGCTTCATGAGGGCGAGGCGGCCCGCGAGATGCGTCGGCACCTGCTGCTCGGCAAAGCGGGTGGCGGCGGGCCCTCCGAGGGCGCGGAGCGAATAGCCGGGCCTCGCCAGCACGGCGAGCGGAAGGGCCTCGGCGATCTCCAGCCAGTCATGCCAGCGGTGCAGGTCGGCGAAACTGTCCGCCCCCATGATCCACACGAAATGCCCGCGCGCCATCAAGGGCGCGAGGCCGCGCAGCGTCTCCGCCGTGGTGCGGCTGCCGATCTCCCGCTCGATGTCCGTCACCACGAAGCGGGGGTGGCGTGCCGCAAGCCGCGTGTGGGCAAGGCGCGCGGCGTAGTCGCCGGTTTCGGAAGGGTCCTTCAGCGGGTTCTGCGGCGAGACGAGCCACCACACCCAGTCGAGCCTCAGCTTCTTCAGCGCGTAGAGCGCCACCATGTAATGGCCGTAGTGGGCGGGGTTGAACGAGCCGCCGAAGAGGCCGATGCGCTGGCCATCGCCGAAGGGCGGGGCGGCGCGCATCATGGGCGGGTCTGCCCCGTGCCCCGCACCTGGTACTTGAAGGTGGTGAGCTGTTCCACCCCCACGGGACCGCGCGCGTGGAGCTTGCCGGTGGCGATGCCGATCTCGGCGCCGAAGCCGAACTCGCCGCCATCGGCGAACTGCGTCGAGGCGTTGTGCAGCACGATGGCGCTGTCGAGTTCCCGGAGGAAGCGTTCGGCCGTGGCGCGGTCCTCGGTCACGATCGAATCGGTGTGCTGCGAGCCGTACGCCGCGATGTGGCACATGGCCTCGCCAACCCCATCGACGAGCTTCATCGCCACGATGGCGTCGAGATACTCGGTCGACCAGTCCTCCTCGGTGGCGGGCTTCACGCGCGGGTCGGCCGCCTGGCAGGCCCCATCGCCCCGCACCTCGCAGCCCGCATCGATCAGCGTGGCGATGATGGGCTTGAGGTTCCTCTCCGCTCCGGCGCGGTCGAGAAGGATCGTCTCGGCCGCGCCGCAGACGCCGGTGCGCCGCATCTTGGCATTGAGCACGATGGCCTTCGCCATCTCCGTGTCGGCCGCCTTGTCGACATAGACATGGCAGATGCCCTCGAGATGGCTGAAGACGGGCACGCGAGCATCCTGCTGCACGCGGGCGACGAGGCTCTTGCCGCCGCGCGGCACGATCAGGTCGATCGTTCCGCCCAGGCCCTCGAGCATGAGGCCCACGCACTCGCGGTCCGCCGTCGGCACCATCTGGATCGCGGTGCGCGGCAGGCCTGCGGCATCGAGCCCGCGCTGCAGGCAGGCGACGATGGCGGCGGAGGTGTGGAAGCCGTCCGAGCCGCCGCGCAGGATCGCCGCGTTGCCGGACTTGAGGCAGAGGCCCCCGGCATCCGCCGTCACGTTGGGGCGCGATTCGTAGATGATGCCGATCACGCCGATCGGCACGCGCACGCGGGAAATCTCGAGGCCGTTGGGCCTTGTCCATTTCGCCATCACCTGGCCCACGGGGTCGGGCAGCGCGGCGATCTCCTCGAGGCCTTTGGCCATCGCCTCGAGGCGGGCCCCGGTCAGCGTCAGGCGGTCGAGGAAGCTTCCCTTCAGCTCCTTGGCCTTCGCCGCCTCGAGGTCGCGGGCATTCTCGGCCAGAATGTCGGCGGCGGAACGGCGGACCTTCGCCGCCATCGCCAGCAGCGCCTGGTTCTTCTGCTCCGCCGGTGCCAGCGCCAGCAGGCCTGCCGCCTCGCGGGCGGCGCGGCCCAGCGTCGTCATCATGTCGCGGCTGGTCATGTTCACCGTCATGCGCGCTCCCCGCCCATCAGCACCATGTCGTCGCGGTGTATCAGTTCGTCGCGGCCGCGGAAGCCAAGAACCTTCTCGATCTCCGAGGACTTGAGCCCGATGATCCGCGCTGCGTCGCCTGCGTCATAGGCGACGAGGCCGCGCGCGATCTCGCGGCCGCTCGGCGCCACGATCGACACCGTGTCGCCTCTCGCGAAGCTTCCCTCGACCTTCCGCACTCCCGCCGGCAGAAGGCTCTTGCCCCTCGCGAGCGCGGCCGCCGCGCCGTCGTCCACCACGAGGTGCCCGATCGGCTGCAGGGTTCCGGCGATCCAGCGCTTCCTCGACTGGAGGGCGGAGGCATTGGCGAGAAACCAGGTGCAGCGCGCGCCCTCGAGGATGCGCTTCAGGGGATGCATCTCGTGGCCCGAGGCGATCACCATGTTGCAGCCCGCGCCGAGGGCGATCTTGCCCGCTTCCAGCTTGGTGATCATGCCGCCCGATCCGAGGCCGGAGACGGGCTTTCCCGCCATGGCCTCCACCGCGGGCGTGATCTCCTCCACCACCGGAATGAATTCCGCACCCTTGGCGCCGGGAGGGGCGGTGTAGAGCCCGTCGATGTCGGAGAGGAGCACGAGGCAGTCGGCCGACATCATGGAAGCGACGCGCGCGGCGAGCCGGTCATTGTCGCCATAGCGGATCTCGCTCGTCGCCACGGTGTCGTTCTCGTTGATGACGGGCACCGCCCCCTGTTCGAGAAGGGTCGAGAGAGTCGCCCGGGCGTTGAGGTAGCGCCGCCGCTCCTCGGTGTCGGTGAGGGTCACGAGCACCTGAGCGGCCACCATGTTCCGTGTGCGGAGCGCCTCCGCCCAGGCCTGGGCCAGCGCGATCTGTCCCACGGCGGCGGCGGCCTGCTTCTGCTCCAGCCGGAGATCGCCCTTGGCAAGCCCCAGCGTGCGGCGGCCAAGCGCGATGGCGCCGGAGGAGACGATGATGATCTCCGCCCCCTTCACCCGGGCATCCGCCAGGTCGTCGATCAGCGAGGTGAGCCAGGAGGCCTTGATCGTCCCCGTCCGGCCGTCCACCAGCAGCGCGGAGCCGATCTTGACGACGATGCGCCGCGCCAGTTCGAGCCGCGACTTCACGGACGCCACTCCTCCGTCTTCACGCCCGGCTCGTCCTCGCTGCGGCCGGCGCGGCGCGCCGTGTCGATCACCTCGAGGAGTTTCTTCATCGCCTCCGGAACGCCCTTCGTCGTGGCGCCCGAGACGAGAAGCGGCGTCTTGCGCATGCGGCGGCGGAAGTCCTTGAGCTTCGCCTCGATCTCCTCCTCGGGCAGCAGGTCGGTCTTGTTGAAGGCGATCACCTCGGGCTTTCCGGCGAGCTCCGGCGAATAGGCCTTGAGCTCCTTGCGGATCACGCGATAGGCGGCGACCGGGTCTTCCCCGGTCACGTCGATCAGGTGGAGGAGCACCGCGCAGCGCTCGACGTGGCCCAGGAAGCGGGTGCCGAGGCCATGGCCCTCATGGGCGCCTTCGATGAGGCCGGGAATGTCGGCCAGCACGAAGCTCTGGGTGCCGACGCGCACCACGCCCAATTGCGGGTGGAGCGTGGTGAAAGGGTAATCGGCGATCTTGGGCTTGGCCGCCGAGACCGCGGCGAGCAGCGTCGATTTCCCGGCATTGGGAAGGCCCAGCAGCCCGGCGTCGGCGATGAGCTTCAGCCTCAGCCAGATCCAGCGCTCCTCGCCCTCCTGGCCGGGGTTGGCGTGGCGGGGCGCGCGGTTGGTGGAGGACTTGAAATGGGCGTTGCCGAAGCCGCCGTTGCCGCCCTTCGCCACGCGGAAGCGGTCGCCCACATGGGCGAGGTCGGCGAGCATCGTCTCGTTGTCTTCCTCGAAGACCTGGGTTCCGGCCGGCACCTTCAGCACGATGTCCCTGGCGTTGGCCCCGGCGCGCAGCCGGCCCATGCCGTGGCCGCCGGTCGCCGCCTTGAAATGCTGCTGGTAGCGGTAGTCGATCAGCGTGTTGAGGCCGTCCACCGCCTCGATCCACACGTCGCCGCCATTGCCGCCGTCGCCCCCGTCGGGGCCGCCCATCTCGATGAATTTCTCCCGCCGGAACGAGACGGAGCCCGCGCCGCCATTGCCGGAGCGCACATAAACCTTTGCCTGGTCGAGAAATTTCATGATTTCGCCTTGTAACGCCAGAAGCCGGGCACGCCTAGTCCCCTGTGGCGGATCGGCCACGGTTCCCGGTCGATGTTGCGGTGCAATATTTCTGCCGCCTTGAGGACACATTCCAAAGCTTTACGGGGGTCCTTCACGCGAACATCGCGGCTCGCATGAAGATGATCCGGGTGGCAGCCCGGATCATCCTGTCTTTGTTTGAGTAAAACGAAAGGACTGACATGAAGAAACGACTGATTGCAGGGCTTCTGGCGAGCGCTGTACTGGGTGCTGTCGCGACGGCGCCTGCCCAGGCCTCCTGCAAGGGTGCCGGATCTTGTTCCAAGGGCTCGGAGAAGACGATCGAAAGGCAGAAGTCTTCCGCCAAGTCCAAGAAGAGCGTTGTCAAGGCCTCTTCCGTATCCTCGAAGAAACGCGTCCGCGTTTCCTTCGGTTCCAGCAAGGCAAAAAGCCTGAAGAAGAAATCGGGCTCCGCCACGGCGGCGCTTGCCGTTCCGGCGGCGGCCACGGCCCGTCAGGGCAATGTCGTCTCCCTCATCAAGTCGATGGCGCCCGCCCATGGCGTTCCGACCTGGTTCGCGCTGCGCATCGCGCATGTTGAATCGAACTACAAGCCGCACATGCGCGGAGCCGCTGGGGAATATGGCGTCTACCAGCTGAAATGCGCCACCGCGAAAGGCATCGGCTTCCGCGGCAACTGCGCGGCCCTTCTCGATGCCCGCACCAACGTGCAGTGGGGCCTCAAGCACCTGTCGCTCGCCATCGGCAAGTCCGGCGGCAACCTCAAGCTCGCCGCTTCCAAGCACAATGGCGGCCTCGGCCGCCGCAGCCTGGTGCCGACCTACGTCGCCAAGGTGTTCTGACGATTTCGGGGAGCGGTGGTTCATCGCTGCCGCTCCTTCGCATTTTTCCAGGCTTCCCATGTAAGGAGAAGCTCTGTCATCCGAACCTCCGCCTGCCGCGCACGGGAATAGGAGATGGCCTCGCCGGTCGCCTCGAAGCCCAGTCCCTCGAGGATTCGGCGTGAGGCGGCATTGCCGTCAAAATAGCTTGCTCGAATTTGCTCCCGCCGTTCGGCTGCGAAGCCATGGTCCACCACTGCCTGCGCAGCCTCGGCGCCGAAGCCTCGCCGCCATTGCGGTTCCGCCAGCCAATAGCCAAGCTCACCCGCTTCGATCCCGATCCCGCCGATCCCGGCTTCTTCGTACGTGATCAGAAGGATCAAGGAGTCACCGGGTGCGCCTCGCGCATGCGCGAGAAAGGCCTCGGCATCGTCCTGCCGGTAAGGCCACGGAATCCTTCCCGTCCATCGCGACACGTTAGGATTGTCGAGCGAATGAACCAGTGCCGCCCGATCCGTATCCTGCGGCGGTCGCAATGTCAGGCGTCTGGTGTGGAGCGTGGCCATCGATTGCCCAAACGAAAACGGAGAGGTGGGTTGCCACCTCTCCGTTTGCTTTCATGAGCCTGCCGGACCGGTGGATCCGGCGGCTTGATATCGTGAAGAGCCCGCCGGTTACTCCGCCGCCACGGCTGGGATCACCGACACGGTCTGCCGGTCGCCCTTGGTGCGGCGGAAGTTCACCACGCCGTTGACGGTGGCGAAGATCGTGTGGTCGCGGCCGATGCCCACGCCGGTGCCGGGATGAACCTTCGTGCCGCGCTGGCGGATGATGATGTTGCCGGCCACGACGGCTTCGCCGCCGAAGGCCTTGACGCCGAGACGGCGGCCCGCCGTGTCGCGCCCGTTGCGGGATGAGCCGCCTGCCTTTTTATGAGCCATGGGATGTTCTCCTAAGTCCTGTCAGCGCGTGTCAGACGCGGATTTCGCGGATGGTCACCGAGGTCAGGTCCTGGCGGTGGCCGTTCCTGCGGCGGTAGTGCTTGCGGCGGCGCTTCTTGAAGATGATGACGCGGGGGCCGCGGTCCTGGGAGGCGATCTCGCCCACCACGGTGGCGCCGGACACATGGGGTGCGCCGATGTTGACGGTCTCGCCATTGGCGACCATCAGCACCTCGGCGAACTGCACCTCGTCGCCCGGGTTGCCGTCGAGCTTCTCGATCTGGATCTTGTCTCCGGCCGCAACGCGATACTGCTTGCCGCCGGTCTTGATGACTGCGTACATGTCTTTCGTCCTTCTTGTCCCGCGCCCTTTGGCGGCACCGGAAAACCCATGGTCCGGTGCGCTTTAACTGCCTGGAATCTCAGGCGAAACCGGGTTGCCGGAGGCAGCGCATGTCGCGCGGAAGGGAAGCCCCGTGCCGCGCGGAT
This sequence comes from Aestuariivirga sp., assembly GCF_046294715.1. Taxonomy (GTDB): domain Bacteria; phylum Pseudomonadota; class Alphaproteobacteria; order Rhizobiales; family Aestuariivirgaceae; genus Aestuariivirga. The sequence continues at coordinate 181,489 of NZ_JBKBKI010000004.1, forward strand.
GGCCGGAGATAGGGTAAAGGGCGCGCGGAGTCAAGGAGATGGGCGGCATTCGCCCCGTCACGCCGCCTTCTCGTCCGCCTTCTTCTCGATCATCGCAACCAGGTCTCCCATGATGCGGTCGAGGTCGAAGTCCTTGGGCGTATAGACGGCGGCAACGCCCAGCTGCTTCAGCACGTTCACGTCGTCCTGCGGGATGATGCCGCCGGCGACGACCGGCACGTGGCCGAGCCCCGCCGCGCGCAGCCTCTGCATCACCTCGCGGATCAGCGGCACGTGGCTGCCCGAGAGGATGGAGAGGCCGAGGATGTGCACCTGCCTTTCCGCCACGGTCTTCACCAGTTGCTCGGGCGTCACCCGGATGCCGTCATAGATCACCTCGAGGCCGGTGTCGGCGGCGCGCACCGCGATCTGTTCGGCCCCGTTCGAGTGGCCGTCGAGGCCGGGCTTGCCGACGAGGAAGCGGGGGGTTTCGCCCATGCGCTCGGCCAGCCGCCTCACGCGCTCGCGCAGGCTGGCGAGGCTTTCCGTCTCCTCCGCGCGCATGGTGAGGGCGACACCGGTGGGGGCGCGGTATTCGCCGAACACCTCGCGCAGGGTTCCGCCCCATTCGCCGGTCGTCACGCCCGCCCTGGCGCAGGCAATCGAGGGCGCCATGATGTTGCGGCCTTCCTTCGCGGCGGAGCGCAGCTCATCCAGCGCCGCCGCCACTGCCTTGCCGTCGCGCGCGGCGCGCCAGGCCTTCAGCCGCTCGATCTGCTCGTATTCGACGTCTTCCTTCACCGTCATGATCGCGTCGGTGCCGGCGGAAAGCGGCGAGGGCTCGCTCGTGGTGAAGGCGTTGACGCCCACGATCTTCGTCTCGCCCGCCTCGATGGCGCGCAGCCGCGCGGTGTTGCTCTCGACGAGCCTTCCCTTCATGTAGGCGATCACCTCTTCCGCGGTGCCGCCGCCCATCGCCATGACCTTCGCCAGTTCGGCGCGGGCCTCCTCCTTCAGCGCCTCCACCTTGCGCGTGATCTCCGCCGAGCCGTCGAAGATGTCGCCATAGTCGAGGAGGTCGGTCTCGTAGGCCACGATCTGCTGCATGCGGAGCGACCATTGCTGGTCCCACGGGCGGGGAAGCCCCAGCGCCTCGTTCCAGGCGGGAAGCTGAACGGCGCGCGCGCGCGCGTTCTTGGAGAGCACCACGGCCAGCATCTCGATCAGGATGCGGTAGACGTTGTTCTCGGGCTGCTGCTCGGTGAGGCCCAGCGAATTCACCTGCACGCCATAGCGGAAGCGGCGGTGCCTCTCCTCCGCGATGCCGTAGCGTTCGCGGCCGATCTCGTCCCAGAGCTCGGTGAAGGCGCGCATCTTGCAGAGTTCGGTGACGAAGCGGATCCCGGCATTGACGAAGAAGGAGATGCGCCCGAACACCTCCGGAAAGTCCCTTTCCTCGACCGCGCCCGAGGCCTTCACCCCGTCCAGCACGGCGATGGCGGTCGCCAGCGCGTAGGAGAGTTCCTGCACCGGGGTCGCACCCGCCTCCTGCAGGTGATAGGAGCAGACGTTCATCGGGTTCCACTTCGGCAGTTCCTTCGTGGAGAACGCGATGGTGTCGGTGATGAGCCGCATCGATGGGGCGGGCGGGAACACATAGGTGCCGCGCGAGAGATATTCCTTGATGATGTCGTTCTGCGTCGTGCCCGAGAGGCTCCGGCGGTTGGCGCCCTGTTCCTCGGCCGTCGCGACATAGAGCGAGAGCAGCCAAGCGGCGGTGGCGTTGATCGTCATCGAGGTGTTCATGGTGGCGAGCGGGATGCCCTCGAACAGGGTCCGCATGTCGCCCAGATGCGCGATGGGAACGCCCACCTTTCCCACCTCCCCGCGCGCGAGCACGTGGTCTGAATCGTAGCCCGTCTGGGTGGGGAGGTCGAAGGCGACCGAGAGGCCGGTCTGCCCCTTGGCGAGGTTGGTGCGGTAGAGCGTGTTCGAATCCGCCGCCGTCGAATGGCCGGCATAGGTGCGGAAGAGCCAGGGTTTGTCGCGCATGGTCATGTGGCTCATGCTCGCACGGCCCATGTTGCACCGCAACTTCGACTTTTGGCAGGAAACGCGGGCCACCCCCTCCTTTTGTTGCGGTGCGAAATGGTCTAGGCTCGGCTATTCTGAAGGCTCGAGACAGGGAGACGACGACATGAGTTCCGCCGCCGCCAAAGCTTCCTCCGCCGCACCGGCCAACGCCAACCAGCCGGTGAAGGACCTTTACGAGGTGGGCGAGATCCCGCCCCTGGGCCATGTTCCGGCGAAGATGCATGCCTGGTGCATCCGGCAGGAGCGCCACGGCGCGCCCGACACGGCGATGCAGGTCGAGGTCGTTCCCACCTGGCCGATCGGCGAGGACGAGTGCCTCGTTCTCGTCATGGCGGCGGGTGTGAACTATAACGGCGTGTGGGCGGCGCTCGGCAAGCCCATCTCTCCCATCGACGGCCACAAGAACCCCTATCACATCGCGGGCTCGGACGCTTCGGGCATCGTCTATGCGGTGGGCTCCAAGGTGAAGCGCTGGAAGGTTGGCGACGAGGTCGTCATCCACTGCAACCAGGACGACGGCGACGACGAGGAGTGCAATGGCGGCGACCCGATGTTCTCGCAGTCGCAGCGGATCTGGGGCTACGAGACGCCCGACGGCTCTTTCGCCCAGTTCACCCGCGTCCAGGCCCGCCAGCTGCTGCCGAAGCCGCAGCACCTCTCCTGGGAGGAGGCCTCCTGCTACACGCTCACCCTGGCCACCGCCTACCGCATGCTGTTCGGCCACAAGCCGCATGTGCTGGGGGCCGGGCAGAACGTTCTGGTCTGGGGCGCCTCGGGGGGCTTGGGCTCCATGGCGATCCAGCTCATCGCCACCACGGGGGCCAACGCCATCGGCGTCATCTCGGACGACGACAAGGCGGATTTCGTGATGCAGCTCGGCGCCAAGGGCGTCATCAACCGCAAGAAGTTCAACTGCTGGGGCCAGATGCCCACGGTGGGCACGCCCGAATACAACGACTGGCTCAAGCAGGCGCGCGAGTTCGGCAAGGCCATCTGGCACTTCACCGGCAAGGGCAACAACGTCGACATGGTGTTCGAGCACCCGGGCGAATCGACCTTCCCCGTCTCGGTGCTGATGACGAAGCGCGGCGGCATGATCGTGATCTGCGCCGGCACCACGGGCTTCAACCTCACGCTCGATGCGCGTTACCTGTGGATGCACCAGAAGCGCGTCCAGGGCTCGCATTTCGCCAACCTCATGCAGGCCGCCGCCGCCAACAAGCTGGTCATGGCGCGGCGCATCGATCCCTGCATGTCGGAAGTCTATTCCTGGGCCGATATCCCGAAGGCCCACATGAAGATGTGGAAGAACGAGCACCGCCCCGGCAACATGGCGGTGCTGGTCTCCGCTCCCACGACTGGCCTCAGGACGCTCGACGACGCGGTCGAAGCGGCGGCGCGCTAGACCTCGCCGTCCTCCCTCAGCCTGTAGCGCTGCATGCGCATGATGCGGCGGACTTCGAGGACGCGGTTCACCTCGCCGCCGAGGATCAGCACCAGGGCCGCGAGATAGACGAAGAACATCGCCGCGAAGACGCCCGACAGGGAGGCGTAGGTCGAGGCGAAGGTGTTGAAGTTGAGGAGATAGATCGAGAAGGCGGAGGACATGATCACCCACACCACCACCGTCAGCACCACGCCCGGCAGCACCTCGAGAACGCTGCGGGGCTTGGCCGGCAGCACGCGGTGGCAGAAGAGGAGCCCCGCCGTGAGCATGAGTATGGCAATCGGGTAGCGCAGCTGCTCGATGGTCACGAGATGACCGCTCAGGGCGGGGGCGCGGAGCTCGATCACCTGGATCACCACCGGCGCGAAGACGATGAGCAGCGCCACGATCAGGAGGAAGATCGCCGAGCCGATGACGAAGAGCACGTTCTGCACGTAGAGCCACCAGGTGCTGCGCGTCTCGCGGATGTCGTAGGCGCGGTTCAGCCCCACGCGCACGCTGTCGACGCCGCCCATGGCGCTCCAGATGGTGATGAGCGCCGAGATCGAGAGGAGCCCGGTGCGCGGCACCGTGAGGATCGAGCGGATCTCGGGCACCAAGGGCTTCACCAGCTCGGCCGGCGCCACGCCGAGCAGGAAGGTGACGACGCCTCCGGCGAGGTCGTCGTTGCCGAAGAAGCCGGCGAGTGCCGTGAGGAAGATCAGGAACGGGAAGATCGAGAACACGCTGCGGAAGGCGATGTTCCCGGCGAGCGGGATCGCCTCGTCGGCGAAGAGCCGGTAGAAGCTCTCGCGCGCCAGTGCGGCGATGCTGGGGCCATCGTCGTCGGAGGATGCCGTCATGGGCGCTCAATAGCGCAAGGTGCCTCCTCAGGCCACCGTCTTGCGGACCTCCGCCTCGAGCGCCGTCCTGAGGCCCGGATCGAGCTTGAGGCGCGAGGCGAGCATGGCGAGGTAGGCCTGCTCGGCCGGGTCGTCCGGGTCGATCGCGAGGCAGGATGCGGCATAGATCTCAACGGCCAGCTCCGGAGTTGTTGCCGCCTTCACAACGGCATCGATGTCCAGCGGTTTCCTGAGCTCGTCGATGACGAAGGCCTTCTCCTCCGTGTCGAGGTCGAGTTCGTCGAGCCTGGCGAAGATGCGGCGATGCTCCTCGGCGTCGATGTGGCCGTCGGCCTTGGCGGCGGAGATCATGGCGCGGAGAATGGCGAGGCTCATCGCGTCGCGCTCGGCCGCGGGCCCCGGCAGGAAGGCGGTGCCCTCCGGCTTCGGCGTGATGTCCTTCATGGCCGGCGGGGCCTCGGGTGCCGGGGCGGCGCTCTTGGAGGCCTGCCACTCGGTATAGGCCTTGTAGGCGAGGCTCGCGAGGGCGGCCGTGCCGCCGAGCTTCACCGCGCCCTTGGCCATCTTCTTCGAGGTCTTGCCGCCGAGCAGGATGCCGGCAAGGCCGCCCGCCACGCCGCCCGTCGCGAAGCCCTTGACGAAATCGGGCGAGATGCCGCCCTGCTTCGAGGGTGCCTGGGCCTGGCCGGGCGCGGTCTTTCCGCCGCCAAGGAACTGTTCCAGAAGTTTCTGTGGATCGAACATGCCTGCTCCCCGATTTGATCTCTCGTCTTGCCGCGGAAACCGGCGCAAATGGCGCGGATGACGACCGAGTCGCCCGCCACACGCCTGCTGATCGCCGCGGCACCTTTCCTCTTCGTCCTCATGTGGGCGACGGGCTTCGTCGTTGCAAGGCTTTCCGCCCCCCATGCCGATCCGATGACCTTCCTGGCGATCCGCTTTCCATTGGCCGGGCTCCTCTTCGCGGCGATTGCGCTGGCGCTTTCCGCCCCCTGGCCCGGGGCGAGGCAGGCATTTCACGCCACGGTGGCGGGGGCCTTCCTCCATGGCGGCTATCTGGGGCCGGTCTACTGGGCGGTGGCGCATGGCATGCCGGCGGGCGTCTCGGCGCTGATCGTGGGGCTCCAGCCGCTGATGACGGCGATTCTCGCCTCATGGATGGTGAAGGAGAAGATCGCGCTCCGCCACTGGGCGGGCCTTGCCGTCGGCATACTGGGCGTGGCGCTCGTCGTCTCGCCGAAGCTCGAGGCCGGGTTTTCAGGGGGCATCACGCCGGTGACGACCGCCGTCAACGTGCTGGGCGCGCTGTCGATCTCCTTCGGCTCGGTCTACCAGAAGCGCTTCGGCACGGCGGTGAACCTGGCGAGCGGCGGGGCCTGGCAATATGTCGGGGCCTCCGCCGTGGTGATCGTCCTCGCCCTCGCCACGGAGGAGATGCGCTTCGACGGCTCCTTCAATGCCTTCTTCGCGCTCGCCTGGTCGGTGGTCGTGCTGTCGCTGGGCGCCATCACGCTGCTGATGCTGCTGATCAGGCTGGGCGACGTGGGCCGCGTGTCGAGCCTCATCTTCCTCGTGCCGGGCGTTTCGGCGCTGATGGCCTACGGCCTTTTCGGCGAAACCCTGAACCTTGTGCAGATCCTCGGCATGGCGGTGTGCGCCGCCGCCGTGCTCGTCGTCACGCGGAAACCGCCGCGCCCCGCCTGAGGCGCTCCAGCGCCTCGCGCGCCCTGGCGCGATGGGCCTCGGTCACGTGGTTCCTCACCACGTTGAAAGCGGCGGCCAGCACCGCGAGGTCGTCGGTGAAGCCGAGGCCCAGCACGATGTCCGGCACCACGTCGACGGGAAGGATGAAATAGGCGAGCGCGCCCAGCAGAATGCCCTTGGCCCTGAGCGGCGTCGCCTTGTCGAGGGCGCAGTAATAGGCCGCCAGCAGGTCTTCCGCGAAGGGCACCTTCGCCAGCACGCGGGCGAGCTTGGGCAAGAACTTCTCCCTCACCTCGGCTTCCTTCCGCCTCACGTCCATTTCATGGTCCTCCGCAGCCCGACACGAAACGGCGCATGAGATGGTGAAGGTCGGCGCGGTTTTCAAGCCTCAGCGGTTGGCGAGATAGAGGCTCAGCATCAGCACGGCGATCGCCAGCGCCTGCAGCCCGACGCGCCAGCGCATCAGCTTCTGGGAGGTGTTGGAGGAGCCGCCGCGGAACATGTTGACGAGGCCGAGGATCAGCACCACGAGCACCGCGCCCACCGCGATGTAGCCGATATAGTCGATGATCAATGTCGTGCTCCGGAAGATCGAGGGTTTCGGGGCGAACCCATGGGCCGGTGCGGGGGTTCCGTCAAGCCGTCACTGGTCGGAGGCCTTGTCGAGCACGTAGTCGAGCAGCCGCTGCGGCAGCATGCGCCTCGCGAAACCCATGTAATGGGTGGGCTTCGTCACGTAGTAGCGGGCCTTCGGCCTCTCCGCCTCGAGGGCGTGGATGAGCTTTTCCAGCACCGCCTCGGGGCCCAGCTTGTAGCGCGCCGAGCCGCCGCGCCCGAGCCTCGCGCGCTGGCGGGCATAGGCTTCCCGGTAATGCGAGTTCGCCTCGTCGATGTTGGCCTCGAAGTTGCGGAGCGAGGTCTCGACGAACTTGCTGGCGATGGGGCCGGGCTCGATCAGGCAAACGTGGATGTTGCTGCCGCGAAGTTCGAGGCGCAGCGTGTCGGAGAGCGCCTCGATGGCGAATTTCGAGGCGTTGTAGGCGCCCCGCCACTTCAGCGCCACGAGGCCGAGCACCGATGAGCACTGCACGATGCGGCCCGCTCCATTGGCGCGCATGAGGGGCAGGCAGTCGCGGGTCAGCTGGTGCCAGCCGAAGACGTTGGCGGCGAATTGCGCTTCCAGCACCTCGCGCCTCAGGTCCTCCACCGCCCCCGGCTGGCCGTAGGCGCCATTGTTGAACAGCGCGTCGAGCCGGCCGCCCGTCCGGCGGGCAACCTCCGCCGCCGCCGTTGCCACGGAAGCGGGCTCGGCGTAATCGAGGTGGAGGGCCTCGAGGCCCTGGGCTCCGAGCCGCGCCAGGTCTTCGGGTTTTCGCGCCGTGGCGAAGACGCGCCAGCCGCGCGCCTTCATGCCCAGCGCAGAGTGCCAGCCGATGCCGGAGGAACAGCCGGTGATCAGGATCGTTCTAGTCATGCGCGATTCTCCGGACGGTTGAGAGGCCGTCATATCGCGCCTCGCCAGGGAGGGGAAAGATGATCGAGAACATCAGCGGCGTCGCCCGGACGGCCTATTACTGCTGCGGCGTGCGGGCGGCCGATGCCGGCAAGCGCGAACCGATCTGCGGCGACCATCTCGCCAGCCTGTTCATGGACGAGGCGGGGCAGGAGGTGTTCGGGCATTTCGCCGATCTCCGCTTTCCCAACGCCTCCAACGCCACGCGCGCCCGCATCATCGACGACTGGCTGCGCGACAGGCTGCTCGCCGATCCCGAGCAGCTCGTCATCTTCCTCGGCGCCGGCTTCGACACCCGCGCCTTCCGGCTCAACGGCGGGCGCTGGGTGGAGGTCGACGAGGCGGGCCTCATCGCCGAAAAGGAGCGCGTGCTGCCGGCCGCCCGCGCGCCCCAGCCGCTCACGAGGCTTGCTGTCGATTTTTCCGCCGAGCGCCTCGAGGACAGGCTCGCGCCCTACGAGGGCGAGTATCCCGTCATCGTCATGGAAGGGGTGAGCATGTACCTCTCGCAGGCTCAGCTCAAGTCCACGCTCTCGGCCGTGCAATGGGTCTTCCCGCGCCACACGCTGATCTGCGACCTGATGAGGAAGGCCTTCGCCGAGCGCTATGCGGCCGAGCTCCGCAAGCGGCTTGCGGCGCTCGGCACCAGCTTTGCCGAGCTCCCCGCCGATCCCGTCAGCGCCATCGCGGCACTGGGCTACCGCCCGATCGCGCGGAGCTCGATCATGGCGCGGGCGCGCGAGCTCGGCGCCGTGCCCTTCCCGAAATTCCTGCTCAACACGCTGCTCCGGCCCCTGCGCGACGGCTATTGCGCGCACGTGTTCGAGGCCGGCCGCTGAGGGCGCCTCAGTTCCCGCCTTCGAGCAGCCTTCTGGCGATCACCTGTGCCTGGATTTCGGCCGCACCCTCGAAGATGTTGAGGATTCGCGCGTCGCAGAGCACGCGGCTCACCTGGTATTCGAGCGCGAAGCCGTTGCCGCCGTGGATCTGCAGCGCGTTGTCCGCCGCCGCCCAGGCGACGCGGGCGCCCAGCAGCTTCGCCATCCCGGCCTCGAGGTCGCAGCGGCGGCCGGCATCCTTCTCGCGCGCGGCATAAAGCGTCAGCTGGCGCGCCGCCATCACCTCCGCCGCCATCAGCGCCAGCTTGTCGGCGATGCGCGGGAAGGCGAGGATCGGCTTTCCGAATTGCGAGCGCTCTCTGGCATATTTGAGCCCGACGTCGAGCGCGCTCTGGGCGACGCCCACGGCGCGCGCCGCGGTCTGGATGCGGGCCGCCTCGAAGGTCTGCATCAGCTGCTTGAAGCCCTGTCCCTCGATGCCGCCCAGCAGGTTCCCGGCCTTCACCTCGAAATCCTCGAAGCGGATCTCGTATTCCTTCATGCCGCGATAGCCCAGCACCTCGATCTCGCCGCCGGACATGCCCTTTGCCGGGAAGGGGTTCTCGTCCGTCCCGCGCGGCTTCTCGGCGAGGAACATCGAAAGCCCGCGGTAGCCCGTCTCCTCCGGGTTGGTGCGGGCGAGCAGCGTCATCACGTCGGCGCGCACGGGGTGCGTGATCCAGGTCTTGTTGCCCGTCACCCGGTAGACGTCGCCGTCCCGCACCGCGCGCGTCCTGAGCGAGCCCAGGTCGGAGCCGGTATTGGGCTCGGTGAAGACGGCGGTGGGCAGGATCTCGCCCGAGGCGATCTTCGGCAGCCACGTCTCCTTCTGCTCCCTCGTGCCGCCGCAGAGGATCAGCTCGCAGGCGATCTCGGCGCGGGTTCCGAGCGAGCCGACCGCGATCCAGCCGCGCGAGAGCTCCTCGGAGACGACGCACATCGATTCCTTCGACAGCCCCAGGCCGCCAAACTCCTCCGGAAGGGTGAGCGCGAAGACGCCGAGATCGGCCAGCTCCCTGACGATCTCCATCGGCACATAGGCGTTCTCGAGGTGCCACTGGTGGGCGTGGGGCGCGACCTTCGTCTCGACGAAGCGCCGCATCGTCTCGCGCATGTCGGAGAGCGTGTCGTCGAGCCCGGAAGAGCCGAAATTCCCGTCCGCGAAGAGTTCGACGAGGCGGTGCCTCGCCTCGGCCGTGTTGCCGCGCTCGAACAGCACGAGGTCGGAAAGCCCCGTCCACTCGCTCCGCATCAGGCCCAGCTCGGCAAGGCGCACGAACTCCCCCTGGTTCATCGGAATGCCGCCCGCCACCTGGTTCAGGTATTCGCCGGCGGCGATCTGCAGCGTCAGCCGCTCGGTCTCGCCGAGCTTGCCCGCCGCCTCCAGGCGTTCAGCGAAGCTGGCGAGCTCGCGGAGCGTCGCGGCATAGGTGGCGAGCCAGGAGAGGCCGTGCGCGGCGTGCTGCTCCCGGTCGAGGAGCCCGGCATCGAGCCGGCCCTGCGGCATCAACCGGGGCGCGAGCCGGGCCTTCGCCCTGGCCAGCAGCGCCTCGACGGCGGAGGCCGCCTGGCCCAGATGGCTCACCAGATGGGGCACCGTGATGCCCGCCGCCGTCCCGCTTTCCACCGCCGCCATGATCGATTTTCCTCACCTCTATGATGCAAGACGCTAGCGCAGAGCATATTGCACTGCAATAATCCCTCCGGCCAACATGCCATAACGTCAGCGCATGCCAAAATTGAGCCGGATTCCTCGAGCATTGCCCCGCCATGGATTTCAGCCACAGGCAGGGTTAAGGTTGCGCACATGAATCAGTTCTGGCGAAAGGGCGCCCTGGCGCTCGGCTTTTCCATCCTCCTCCCCGTCCTGGCGCAGGCCGAAAGCGAGCCGCAGCAGATCGGCGTGTTCGAGGACTGGGTGGCCTATGCCTATGACGCGGCCGATTCCAAGGTCTGCTACGTCTCCTCGACGCCGAAGGCGAGCGAGCCCAAGAACGCCAAGCGCGACCCCGCCTTCTTCCTCGTCACCCACATGCCGGGGCGCAAGCCCCCGGTCAAAGGCGAGGTCTCGACCATCATCGGCTATCCCTTCAAGGAGGGCCTGCCGGTGAAGCTCACGATCGATGCCGAGAATTACGAGATGTTCTCGAAGGGCGATACCGCCTGGGTCGATACCGGCACCGACAAGAAGATCGTCGCCGCCATGAGGGCCGGAAAGTCGCTCAAGGTGGAGGGCACCTCCTGGCGCGGCACCGAAACGGTCGACACCTATTCGCTGCAGGGCATCAGCGCCGCCCTGGCGGCAATCGAGAAGGCCTGCCCCTAGGCCCCGGCCGCTCGCAATTCCGCTCAATTTCGTGCTATGGGGCCGGTCCATGACCACGCTCCTGAAGACAGTCGAGGCGCCTTTGCGCTACATCCCGAACGATCCCCGCCCGTCGCTCATCGGCCTCACCCGCCCGGCGCTGGCGGAGGCGCTCGGGCGCGCCGGCGTGCCGGAAAGGCAGCGCCGCATGCGCGCCGGCCAGATCTGGCACTGGATCTATCATCGCGGTGTCCAGTCCTTCGCGGACATGACCAACATCGCCAAGGACCTGCGCCAGCGCCTCGAGGATGAGTTCGTCATCGGCCGGCCGGAGATCGTCACCGAGCAGACCTCCACCGACGGCACGCGCAAGTGGCTCCTCAGGCTCTCGCCGGACGAGCGCGGCGCCCGCCACGAGGTGGAGATGGTCTACATCCCCGAGGAGGACCGCGGCACGCTCTGCATCTCGTCCCAGGTCGGCTGCACCCTGACCTGCACCTTCTGCCACACCGGCACCCAGAAGCTGGTGCGCAACCTCACGGCGGGCGAGATCGTCACCCAGGTCATGACGGCGCGCGACCGCGTGAAGGACTGGCCGCTCGACATCGAGCAGAACCCCAATCCGCCCCTGGGCGGGCGCTACATCACCAACGTGGTGCTGATGGGCATGGGCGAGCCCCTCTACAATTTCGACAACGTGAAGGACGCGATGGAGATCGTCTCCGACGGCGAGGGAATCTCGCTGTCGAAGCGGAGGATCACGCTCTCCACCTCCGGCGTCGTGCCGGACATTCCGCGCGCCGGGGAAGAGATCGGCACCATGCTGGCGATCTCGCTCCATGCGACGACGGACGAGATCCGCGACAGGCTGGTGCCGCTCAACAAGAAATATCCGATCGCGGAGCTGCTCGCGGCCTGCCGCAACTATCCGGGCCTGTCCAACGCGCGGCGCATCACCTTCGAATACGTGATGCTGAAGGGCGTCAACGATTCGCCCGCCGATGCCAAGCGCCTCGTGCAGCTTCTGAAGGGCATTCCGGCCAAGGTGAACCTCATTCCGTTCAACCCCTGGCCCGGCACGCAGTATGAGTGCTCCGGCTGGGACACGATCGAAGCCTTCGCCGAAATCCTCAACCGGGCGGGCTACGCCTCGCCGGTCAGGACGCCGCGCGGACGAGACATCATGGCCGCCTGCGGGCAATTGAAGAGCGAAAGCCAGAAGCTCCGCGCCAGGGAACGCCTGGCGCTCGAAGCCGGGGCATAATCCCCCGCCGCGGGCCGCCGCGACAAACATGCATTTGCAATCCATCTTTTCTGCTCCTAGCTTGGGGCGGAACGAAAGGAGCTTTCCCCGCGATGGACCACGCTGCCCGCCGCGCCGCCGTCACCGCCGAGATCCGGGCGCGCACCGGCATCGACGACGAGATGATCCGCCGCCTCGTGCACGGCTTTTATGACAGGGTCCGGGCCGATCCCGTGCTGGGGCCGGTGTTCGCGGCCCGCATCGAAGACTGGGAGCCGCACCTGAAGCGCATGTGCGCCTTCTGGTCCTCCGTGGCGCTCTTGACCGGCACCTATCACGGCAGGCCCATGCAGGCGCACCAGCAGCTTCCCGTCGACGCCCGCCATTTCGACCGCTGGCTCCAGATCTTCGAGGCCGCCGCCCGGGACCTCACCCCGCCCGCCGCCGCAGACCTCTTCATCGACCGCGCCCGGCGCATCGCCGAAAGCCTCGAAATGGGGATCGCCATGCAGCAGGGCGTGATGCTCGCCACCGGCCAGCGCTTCCGCCGCGACGCCGCCTGAAAAAAGTTCCCCTTCTCCCGCCCGCAGAATGGGAGAAGGTGGCGCGGGCACGCGCCGGATGAGGGCCCTTTCCGCCTCCTTGGCCCGAACGGAACCCGCCCAAGCCCGCCGGGTTTTCCTTCTCCATGTCACGGCTCTATCACTACACCTCGGTCAACGGCCTGCGCGGCATCATCGATTCCGGCAACATCTGGGCCACGCATCTGGGCTTCCTCAACGATCTCTCGGAGGGCAGGGCCGTCCAGGCGGACGAGGCCTGGCGCGCCAGGCTCGAGGAGATGGACAAGCGCTCGCCGCTCTTCATCGCCTCCTTCTGCCGCCACCAGGAGCCGCACCAGCAGAAGAACGGCCTTCTCTCGCAGTGGCGTGGTTATGCCGGGGAGGGTGGCGGCTATTGCGTGGTCTTCGACGAGGAGGCGCTCGACGGCCTCGTCGAGGCGGAGCGGCGGATCTCGCCGGGCCTCACCATCCTCAAGAAGGACATCGTCTATGCGGG
>NZ_JBKBKI010000005.1:0-193486 GCF_046294715.1 Aestuariivirga sp.
AAAAGATTCCGGTCTGGAAGGTTTTCGGCGTTGATGGAGTTTCGGCATGAGCCTCGCCCGTCTTGCCATGCGGATTGCTGCCGCGCGTGCGCTTCGCGATGCAACGCTGGCCGGGCCCCGCGTCTATGACAGCGCCATCGCACCTATTGATCAGACCATCGCGGAGGAGCGCCAGCCCATCCTGATCGTGACCACTGACGATCACGAGATGGAGGTGACGGGCCGCGACCTGTTTCATGGCGACGTCTCTTGCGACCTTGTCATCGAGGCGGCCATCGCGGCACGGGTCGAGGTTGCGGGTGAGGAAAGCGTCATCACCATCCCGCACACGGACGAGGGAATGGAGCTTGCCCTTGATCTCATGGAGCATCAGGTCATGGCGGCGCTGACGCGGGAGCGGAGCGACTGGTCGCGCGTCTGGATGAGGCTCGTACCGCGCATCTCGAGGCGCCTGTCGCGGCGCGGGGCCTCGGTCGAGAAAGGCGTGCGCTTTGCCGCGCGGCAGATCGTGCTGACCTGTGACCTGATCGAAGCGCCGACCGACGGCGCAACCATCGCTGCCGGCACGGCATGGGCTGATCTGCTCTCCGTGATGGAGGCGGACACCGATCTGGCGCCCATCGCCCGCATGCTCCGCGCTGAAATCGAAGGTTCACCGCTTGCCGACTGGCGCCGAGCGGCCAACATGCTCGGAATCCATCTGGAAACAGCAGATGCCATAGGCCTCGGACCGGTGCTGGATCTTTCCGAAGACCCGGAAGTCTTCGAGGAAGCCGTTATCACGGGTGCTCCAGATCCGGTGATTGTCAACCACTACACCTCACTGGCGCGTATCGCCGATGCGTGAGGTCGTCGAGCTTGCAGCTCGCATTGCAGAACTCGAGCGCCGCTTCTCGGGCGTCATGCGTCACGGGAGGGTCGAGGAAGTCGACGCCGGCAAGCAGCGCGTCAGGCTCAACTTCGGGAAGGACATCGACGGCAAGCCCTTCCTGTCACCCTGGGTGCCCTACGCCCAGATCGCGGGCGCGCTGAAGGTTCACACACCGCCATCGAAGGGCCAGCAGTTCACGGCCCTCTCGCCCAACGGCGACTGGCAGCAGGCCGTGGCGCTGCCGATGACCTGGAGCGCCCACAACAAGTCCCCGTCGTCCAAGGGCGATGAGAACGTCCTCACCTACGGAAATGTCACTGCGACCATCAAGGACGACCTCTGCGAGGTCGTTGTTGGCGCCGCCACCCTGAACGTCACCTCCGCCGCCGTGACGATCAAGGTTGGCGGCGTCAACGTTGAAGTGAGCAACGCCGGAGTGGCCATCACCGGCGGCAAGGTCACGCATGACGGGAAGAACATTGGGTCCAGTCATATCCACGGTGGGGTCGTTTCTGGCGGCGACATGACGGATGTGCCCGCAAACTGACAGCCGGAGCAGGGTGCGGAGAATAGGCCGTACAAGCACCGCATATTCTGCGGTGAAGGCGGGCCGAGCGCTGCCCAGCTGTTGGACCATCGAACTTCCTGACAATCATAGAGGTATCATATGCCCCGCTATGCCATCACCGAGAAGGCCGGCCCCTTCGTCGCTGCCCACCACAACACCGGAGTGGGAACTGTCCTCCATCTCTCCGAACGCCAGGCAGAGCACGAGCTTCGGCTCGGTACGCTGACGGCATTGGACAAGGCCTCGGCACCGGCAACACCCGAAGAACCAGCTGGAGAGCGGAAGCCCAGGCCGAAGAAACAGTCAGCGGATGGCGATCAATGACCATCACCAGCCCGTCCGTTGGCTTCAATGCTACGACGGGGTCAGTGCTGACCGGCTGGGAGCATGTGCTGCAGTCCCTCTCCGACATCTTCACGACAGGCTTCGGCGAGCGGATCATCCGCGAATGGTACGGCTCCTTCGTGCCGAACCTACTGGGCCAGTTGATCACACCCGATGAGGTGACGCCCTTCTTCGTCGCCATCACCTCGGCCATCGAGCAGTGGGAGCCGCGCTTCCGGGTGACCGAGATCAAGGTACTGAAGGCCACGCGCGAGGGTGGACTGCACTTCTATCTCGACGGCGAGTACCGGCCTCGCGCCATGTATGACGACTTCACGGTCGAAGGGGCAAGGCGGGTCAACGGCTACGTGAACGCCGCGGGGCTCATCATCCGCGAAGAGGAGACTGCATGACGCGCTTTGCCGTCTTCGACCTCGCGTCGCTTCCCTATCCCGGCGTAGTTGAGACCCTGGATATCGAGGCGATCGTCACGTCGATGCGCGATGACCTTGTTTCGCGTTTCCCGGCCATCGTTGGCGTCATCGACCTCGAGAGCGAGCCGGCCCGGAAGCTGATCGAGGTCTTCGCCTATCGGGAGGTGCTGCTGCGGGCCCGCATCAATGATGCCGCGCGGCAGAGGATGCTAGCCTTCGCTTCGGCTGCGAACCTAGATGCGATTGCCGCCTATTATGGCGTTTCCCGTTTCGAGGGTGAGACCGATGCCTCGCTCCGCCGGCGCACCCAGCTGGCGCCCGAGGCCATGCCGCATGGCGGAACGGTGGGCTCCTATAAGTTTCTGGCGCTCCAGGCTGCCTTTCCGAATCTGAAGGATGTCGGCGTCGTGGCGCGTGGGCGGGGCCATGTCGATGTCGTGCTGCTCGGGAACTCGGGGCAGGGGGCCGTTGCTTCGGAAGTCATCGAGCGGGTCAGGGCGAAGCTGCTGGCCGATGACGGGGCGCCCGCCACCGACGTGATCGCCGTCATCGGGGCGAGGATCGTCCCCTACGCCGTCGCCGTCACGGTGCATGTGGCGCTGGGCCAGGATCCGGTGTCGGTGAAGGCGAATGCTCTCGCGGCGCTCCGGACCTATGTCGACGAGCGTCACCGGATCGGCGTCACGGTCGCGGCTTCGGGCCTCTGGCGCGCGGCGCATGTGCCCAATGCTGAGCGGGTCGAGGCCATCGCACCCGTCGCCGACATCTTCGTCAGGCCGGACGAGGCTGCTTTCTGTACCGCCATCACTGTCAGCGTTGTGGTGCGCGATGTCTGAGGAGGCCGACCTTCTCCCGCGCAATGCCACGGACTTTGAGAAGGCCGTCTCGCTCGCCTCTGCCAGGGGAGCGGACCTTCCGGCCCATCTCGTCAGCGACGTCACTGATCCATATCTCTGTCCGCCGGAGTTGCTGCCCTTCCTGGCGCTCGAGCGCTCGGTCGACCTGTGGAACCCTGAGTGGTCAGTTGAGCGGAAACGCTGGGTCATCGCCGAACAGGCGCGGCTGCACCGGCTCAAGACCACGGAAGCGGGGTTCCGCGCGCACCTGTCGCTCGTCGGCGCCGATCTCGTCCGCACCCTCACACCGCGCTCGGACTTCTTTGCAGCACCGGCATTCGGGGAAGAAGACCGCCGGGAATGGGTCAGGCAATTTCCGGAGATCCGCATTCGCAGCTTTGCGAGGGAGGGTTTTGACCGGGTGACCGCGATGAGCGGTCCCGCCGATCATGCCGATGCCTATCTTGGCGCTGACGATGGTCCGAGCTTCTTCGCGGATGACGGGCTCAACCCGGGCGAGGCCCTGGGACGGCGGGCTGTTCTCTACCGGGATGGTGCGGAGGTCCCGCTGCTGTGGTCCGAGGTCACGACCGGTAGCGGACGTTTCCACGAGGAGATCATCTTGGCCGGTGAGGCGGGCGGGCTGTATTTTGCCGATGACGTTCCGTCCCAACTGTTCCTCGACGATCCCGATACGCCGAACCGCATCATCTCCTTCGCAGCCGCTCCGGAAGAGACCATCGGCGGCTATGCCTACAATCTGGTGAGGCCTTCGCTCACCCCCGTCACCACCTGGCCTGAACGGGTCACGACGGAAGCAACCGACGACGTCAGCCTGTTCTCCGACGACCTGCCCATCGATCTCGTCTGGCTGGTTGAATCGCGGGCGCGCTTCCGGATCTACGACAGCATCCGACTCTTTGACTTCGACCGGGCTACGCAACTGCCTCTGTCCACTGACTTCGTCGACAGCGCAAGGTTCCGGCTCGACCCCTACACTGCGGAACTGACGGTGCGCATCACAGGCAAAAAGCCCGAAGCGGCCCTCGAGTTCGTCGACGATCACCTGGTCGAAGACGATACGCTGGGACTTCTCAACGCCGTCGACGCGGTGCGGATCTCGCAGTCGGCGCGCGACACGATCTTTCTGAACTCCAAAGCCCACAGCCCCGTCCGTTTCGGTGACGGAAAGTCATTTGCAGGCCTTCGCCTCGGCGAGTGGCTCGAAAGGTAGATCACCTATGGAAAAGCAGCGCATCTTCCGGTCCCGCCAGAACGTGACCTTCGGCGACCTCAACGCGATCCAGGACTATGCCGCCCGGACCTTCGAGGACGTGGTGAGCGATCTCCTCATCAGCGGCAAGGGATACGCGGGCTTCCTCTCGACCCGCGACAGCGCCACGACCGTGCAGGTGGGTGCTGGGCGTCTCTACAGCGCCGGCCGCATCTTCGCCCATGATGCGACACTGTCCGTGAGTCTTTCGACCTATTTGCCGGCCGCCGCGCAGCGCATCGTGACGCTCGTGGCCTATGGACAGACCATCGATTCGGAGATCGAACCCCGCGACTTCCTGATCAACGTGACGACGAGGGCCACCGAGCCGCAGTCGGTCGCCATGGTGCAGGAGCGGGTGGCGCAGGTCTCGGTCGTTCCCGGTTCCGAGAGTGCCGACCCGCAGCGCCCGGCCATCCCTGAGGCCTATGTCCCCATCGCCGATGTCCTGATCGGTACGGCGGGGATCATCTCCGTCACCATGCGGGCCGACTTTGCCGTTCCCGAGCTCGATCTCGCGAAGGAACGCCTCGACGGCATCACCGCCTGGCAGCTCCGCGTGGGACAGGTGCTGGACGGACTCCTCTCCGACCTTGCGACCCTCGGGCGCCGGGTGGACAGCCTTCCCACGCGGGCCGAGTTCGCCGATCTGGCGGCTCAGGTTGCGGCCCTGCGCATGGCGCTGGACGAGCTTCGCCGCAATATCACGGCGTCCATCGAGGCTGATCTGTCGGTGATCAAGGCCCAGATGAAGGCCTTCGCCGACCTCGTGGCCGGCCAATTGACGGCGATTGCCGCGAACCTTGCCGTGGTGAAGGAGAACCTCGACCTCTCCGACCTCAATTCCCTCTACGGCGCCGACCAGTTCCTGACGGCGGATGAGAGCGATGTCACCGCTGCGGGCTATGACGCCCTGGTAGAAGAGGGCGTGCGCTTTCCCTGGGCCGCCACTGCCTTGTCCACGCTCCAGCTCGACAATCCGATCAACGGCTCCGTCACCGTGACCGCCGACGGCTTGATGGTGCCGAACTATACAAGCATCGATGCCCTGGTGGTTGGAGCCCCCGTTGCCAATGAGGTGGTGCAGGCGATCCCCGTGGCGGACTACCAGTTCGCCACCCACCAGCTGATCCAGCGCTCGATCAGCCGCACCCGCATCCGCTACGGCACCACCCGCACCGTCTGCACCAACTCGAGCTTCTGGTCGGGCGGCCAGTACAATTCCGTCACCGGCGTGTTCACCAAAAATGGCGAGACGTTCGAGGTTCGCGATGCCAATGGCAACATTCCGACCGCCGTGGGCCGCAACGCAGCCCATGGCTGGTACCGTGTGCGCCAGTTCTGGACCGATACCTTCGATGAGACCTACTGGGAGTACCAGCCGACGATCTCGACCATCCAGGGCGTCCAGATCGGCCAGACCTTTGTCAACGGCCAGGCCCGCTATTGCTCCGGCCTGTCGCTCGGTTTCACCCAGATCGGTCCCACCGGAAATGTGACGGTGGCAATCTGCGAGACGCGGTCCGATGGCACCCCCAATCCGAACCGGGTCCTTGCCCAGTCGACGCTGGCTCAAGGCAACCTGAAGCGCTTTCCGGAATGGACGCTGTTTCCCATCCGCCCGACACTCCTCAAGCAAGGCGGGCGCTACGGGCTCCTCGTCATCACCGGCGGCGCCCATTACATCGGCACCGTCTCGGGCTCGAACTTCACCTCTGGCACGCTGTTCTTCTCGACCGACGGACAGTATCTCCTCGGCGATCTCACCAAGGACATCCGCTTCAAGGTCCACGTGGCGAAGTTCACATCCACCCGCGTGTCGGTGGAGCTGAAGCCCCTGCAGCTGGCGGGCGGCGTCGCCGATATCGACATCCTGGCGCCGCAGATCGTGCCGGACGCGACGAACCTCACCTACCAGGTCCGGGTCGGCGACACCTGGTACTCGATCGCCGAGACGACCCCCGACTTCCTCGGCAGCTTGCCCGCCGTTCTCCCGTTGCGCGCCGTGATGACCGGAACGCCAGAACTGATGCCGGTGATCCACGCAACCGACAGCCAGGTCAGGGTGTCGCGCGCAAAGACGGCGTTCACCCATGTCTCGAGCGAACGGACATTGCCGTCCGGCATGACCACCAAGCAGGTGCGGGTCGTGGTGAGGCTCTATCCTTTCGTTGCCGCCCAGCACACGATTGCCGTCACGCTGCTGACGGGAGCGGGCTTTGCCACCTCCGTCACACCGGCCGCTGTCGTGACCCGCAATGTGTCCTCCTCCGACCGCGCCAATGACGTCGAGAAGGAATACCTCTTCACCGTCGCGAGCCCCATCGCCGCATACAAGATAAAACTTGTCGGCGGCGCCAGTTCCGCCGGGCAGCTCTTCCACATCGAACAGCGCATCGACACCGCCATCTGAGGAGCCTGAGCACATGGCAAAGCGAACCGGAACTGAAGCAGAGACCATCGACCCCGAATCCATGTACCGCGTGGAACTGGCGCGGCCCATCAGGCTCTCCGGCATTGCGCTCCATCCCAACGACCCCGACGTCACCGTATCGGGCGCCATCCTCGAGACGATCCGCGCGGCGGTGATCACCTTCACGAAGGTCTGAGCCGATGCGCCGTTTCGAACGCTACCGGGTCGCCGACGACGACGAGGTGCAGGCCGCCTACTTCAACGGCGTCCACGAGGATGTCGACCTCAGGCTTCATGCGGTCGAGGAGAAGGCCGTCGGATGGGACGAGCAGGTCGAGCGCTTCGAAGACGTGGCGCTTGGCCGGATCGACGCGGCGCTGCTGCCGGTCCTCCAGGAAGCCCTTGTCATCCGCGAGCGGATCGAGACGGCGGCGCATCTCGGAACCATCTTCACTGCGCAGTCCAGTTCCCAGGTGACGGTCGGAACCGGTATCCGCACATTCCTCATCCGCGAGGAAGACCATCAGCGCTTTGCGCCGGCGGGCTTTCTCGTGGTGTCGAGCGAGATCGCGCCCCAGAACTGGCTGGCCGGACGCCTCAACGCCTATGACCCGTCGAGCCGCGAACTCTCGGTCCTCGTGACGGCCACAGGTGGGACGGGTGCTCACTCCGACTGGTTCATCACCGCCACGACCGATCCGGTTCTGGCCTCATCCATCCTCGCCGCCGCCCAGAGTGCCGCGGCTTCCGTGACGGCTGCTACCCAGAGCGCCCAGCAGGCTGCGACCAGCCAGCAGGCGGCGGCATCCCAGGCGGCCAGTGCGGCGAACGCCGCCAATCTTGCTGCCGCGTCGCGGACACAGGCCAATGCTTCGGCGATCGCAGCGGCGGGGAGTGCCGACACGGCCTCCACGGCTGCCAGTTCCGCGCAGGCCATGCTGGCGGGGCTCGGCGCCAAATATGCCGGAGCCTCCGCCATGGCCCCGTCCTCCGACGCCCTCGGGAATGCGCTGACGCCCGGTGTTCTCTGGTTCGATACGGCCTCGAACCTGATGAAGGTCTATACGGGTGCCGTGTGGATCGTCGCGGCCTCGAGCGTCTTTCGCTCTTCCTCGATCGAGACGTTCACGGCCTCCGAGGGACAGACCGTCTTCACCATCGGCGGTGGCTACGATGTCGGGCGCGTCACTGTCTACCGCAACGGTCTTCGTCTGATCGCGGGAACAGGCTTCACCGCCAGCAACGGCACCACGGTGACGCTGGTAACGCCGGCCGCCGCGGGAGATGCGATCGAGGTCGAGAAGTCGATCTTCATTCTCTCCGATGTCTGGTCGAAGGCCGAGGCCGATGCACGCTTCCTGATGCCGACTTCGCCCCTCGACGGCGGTGCCTACTGAACGGACTCCCGTTTCCCGGCGTCTGAACTCATCTCTCATGCGGAGGCTTCATGGCCAACACCATCCGCCTCAAGCGGTCCTCGCTTGCGGGCAAGGTTCCCGCGACGACGGACCTCGCCCTGGGCGAGATCGCCGTCAACACGACCGACGGCAAGCTCTACATCAAGAAGAGCGACGGCGGTGAGTTCATCGTCGAGGTCGGGCCCGTCGTGTCCGTGGCGGGCAGGACGGGCGCTGTAGCACTCGCGAAGGCCGACGTCGGTCTCGGCAGTGTCGATAATACCTCGGACGCGGCAAAGCCGGTCTCGACCGCCATGCAGTCGGCGCTCGACGGCAAGGCCGCTTCCGTTCACGGCCATGCGATTGCTGACGTAGCGAACCTGCAGACCTCTCTCGATGCCAAGGCGCCGCTGGCTTCGCCCGCCTTCACCGGCACGCCGACGGCACCCACCCAGGCACAGGGCAACAATTCGACCCGTCTCGCCACCACCGCCTATGTCGACACGCTCGGCGCCACCAAGGCCGCCGCGGCGCATACCCATGCCATCGCGGATGTGACCAGCCTCCAGACAACCCTCGACGGCAAGGCGGCCCTGAGCCACACCCACACGGCGGCGCAGATCTCCGACGGGACCGCGGCGGGCCGCGCGGTCCTGACGGCCGCCGATGCCGCCGCCCAGCGAACAGCGCTTGGCCTCGGAACCGGATCGCTGCGCAACATTTCCGTTGGTACGACCGCGCCCGCGAGCCCTGCCGTCAACGACCTCTGGGTGGATACCAACTGATGCCCATCCAGTTCGTCGGACACAGCACGGCAACGATCGACGGCGGCGCTGTCAGCGTCAACCCGCGCTCGCTCGCGGGCGGTATCGACACCCAGATGCGGGCCGGCGACTTTGCGCTGCTGGCCGTCGGCAACGCGACCTCCAACAACCAGAACAATGCGCTCTCGATCGCCAGTGGCGGCGGCCTAACATGGACGGCCACGACCAAGGTCTTCCAGCACGACCTCGCCGACATGAACTTCATCGTGTTCCGGGCGCTTGCCGCCTCGGCACCCACCGGCAACGTCACAACCAACTCCATAACCAACGGCGCCAGCATCGCCATGCTGACCGTCTGGCGCGGCATCGATCCGGCCTCGCCGCTGGATACCGCCATCCAGATCACGGGCGCCATCAATGGCGCCCACTCAAACCCGCCCGCCGGCCTTGCGGCAACCAAGGCGGGCTGCGTCGCCGTCGTCTTCGGCGCCAACGCCTGCGTCAACAATTCCGCGCAGACGATCACGTCCGTCTCGTCGGGCTACACGCTCATTTCCAAGGGGAACAATACCGCCAACATCCTCGCTGACGTTGCCGGCGCCTGCGGCTATCTCGCGACACCGCTCACCTCGGGCCAGGTGGTCGATCCGGGCGCCTATGTCAGTTCGAAGAGCACCACCAGCGACGCCTGGG
This sequence comes from Aestuariivirga sp., assembly GCF_046294715.1. GTDB lineage: Bacteria > Pseudomonadota > Alphaproteobacteria > Rhizobiales > Aestuariivirgaceae > Aestuariivirga. The sequence continues at coordinate 9,574 of NZ_JBKBKI010000005.1, forward strand.
GAGCGGCGACCGTGATCCTCAGACCCGCACCCTCGGGCGGCAATGTCAAGGCGTGGACCGGTAGCGCATTCGTGGCGAAGCCCGTGAAGGTCTGGAGCGGCTCGCAGTGGGTGGCGAAGCCGCTGAAGCGCTGGAACGGAACCGCCTGGGTGACCACCAATTACTGAACCTGCAGGGAGCTGCCGATGTCCTCGTCGCTGAGTATTACAGAGCAGCATTTGCTGCTGACAGAGATCGCTTCCGTCTCGGTGACGGAGATCGTCGAGGTCGACGGAGGGTTCACGCGGGCCGTGCGGTTCTTCGGAACGCCCGCCGTCAACGGTGCGCCACGGCTCATCCTCGACGTGACGCTCACCGCTCTCGACAAGGCGAGTCTCGAGGTCTCGACGCCCGTCCTGCAGTTCTGAACCCTTCCCACAGTTTCCGTCCATCTCGCCCCGCCCTCGTGCGGGGTTTTCCAGTTTAGGAGGCTTGAGCAATGAGCGATCCGACCTTTGGCATATCGATCACGCGGATCGACAATGAGCCGCGTCCCGCCGTCTGGTCCGACATGTCGGTGGTGGGGCTGATCGGAACGGCGCCCAACGCAAGTGCGGACGTGTTCCCCCTCGATACGCCGGTGTTCATGTACTCGGATGACGCGGCGAAGCGGACGGCGCTCGGCTCGCAAGGCACGATCCCGGATGCGCTGAACCTCATCAATGCCCAGCTCGGCGAGTTTCAGGTCGCCGCCAAGGTCGTGGTGGTGAGGGTCGAGGAAGGCGATACGACGGCGGAGACGATCGCCAGCATCGTCGGCGACGGCATCTCGACGGGGCTCGAGGCCTTCGTGCAGGCGGGGCCGTTGCTCGGCGTCATCCCCAGGCTTATCTGCGCCCCCGGCTTCACCAGCCAGCGGACAGGGACCGATGCCAATGCGGTGTGCGCTGCCTTGCCCGCAATCTGCAACAAGCTTCTCGCCCACGCCGTGGTGGACGGGCCCGCCACCACCGAACAGGCGGCCATCGACTGGCGCGAGACCATCTCCTCGAGCCGGCTCATTCCCGTCGACCCGGCCGTGCGTGTCATGGCGGGAAGCGAGGTCGCCATCATGCCGCTCTCGCCCGCCGTCATCGGCATCGGCGTCAGGCGTGACCACGAGAAGCAGGGGCGGCCCTTCCACTCCTGGGCCAACCAGCCGGCGCAGGGGATCGTCGGACCCTCGCGGCCCATCGGCTTCTCGCTGACCGATGGCGCAACGGAAGGCCAGCGGCTGCTCTCGCACAATGTCGGCGTCCTTCTCCGCGGCGAGCTCGGCGTCGAGACGGCTATTGCATCGGGTGGTTTCGTGTTTGTTGGCACGGACAATGCCGGCGAGGACGATCTCTGGCGCTTCTACAACGTCACGCGCGGGAGGGATTACATCCACCTGATGTTCCTGCGCACCCTGCGTTTCTACCTTGGGCGCTTCAACCTCACGGGCCAGACCATCCAGGCGGTGCTCAACACCATGGGCTTCGCCATGCGCGACCTCAAGGCTGACGGCGACATCCTCGGTTACGAGGTCAAGTTCACCCGGGACCAGAACTCCGCCGAGGAACTCCGACAGGGCCGCTTCACCGTGAACTTCGCCGCCGAGGAAGCCCCGGTGCTTCGCTACCTCGGCATCCAGTCCGCCCGCTACCGGCCCGCGCTCGACGCGCTGCTCGATGACCTGCTCGCCCAGGTCGACGCCGTCACCGGCTGATCATCAATTCAGAAGGAGTACCCTCTGTGAGCACGATTTTCATCATGGAATCGGCAAACCTGTTTGCCGGCGATCACGACCCCACTGCCTCGAAGCACCTGACCCTTGCCGAACTGAAGCTGCCCACCCTGCAGGAGATGTACCAGGACCACCATGCCGGGGGATCCCGCGTCCAGATCGAGGTGGCGGTCGGCATCCAGAAGCTCGAGCCCACCTTCAAGCTCAACGGCTGGGACCCGGACCTGCTGACCCAGTTCGGCCTCGGCTCCTCGCGCCAAAAGGTCTTCACCGCCTATGGGGTGATCCGCGACAAGCGCGCCGGTGTTGCGATCGAGGCCAAGGCCATCATCGAGGGCCGTCTCGGCAAGATCGAGCCCGATGCCTTCCAGCGCGGCGAACTGCAGGGGCACGAATACGCCATCAACGAGGTCATGCACTACGAGCTCTGGTTCAACGAGAAGGAGAAGCTGTTCTGGGACTTCTTCTCGACCGAATGGCGCCTCGACGGCGTCTCGCAGAACGACGACGAGCGCCGCATCCTGCGCATCCAGCGCTGATGATCAGAGCTTCGGGAGATAGTGACATGACCGATACTGCCAGCTTGAAGCTCGTCCGGCCTATCAGGGTGGAGGAACGGATGATCACTGAGGTCACCATCCGCCGCCCGAAGGTGAGGGATCTCCGCGCCATGGAGAAGATGCGCGAGCCGGAAGGAACGGAACTCGACCAGGGCATTGCCATGGCGGCCGCGCTTTGCGACCTGCCGCTGGAGGCCATGGACGAGATGGATGCCGCCGACTTTGCGGCGATCTCGGAGGTGCTCGGCGGTTTTTTGCCAAAGGCGCCGGCATGAGCGCATGGCGCGGCGTAGTAGCGGATGTCGCGCATGTGCTGTCGACGCCAGTGATTGCGTTTGACGACATGGACTGGGCCGAGGTGCTGCTCTGGCACGCCGAGGCGCGCCGCATTGCCGGTGCAGGGAGACAGTAATTCATGGCCAGCCAGACCACCCAGCTCATCGTCGAACTGCTCGACCGGGTCTCGGGCCCGGCGCGGGGTGTGGCCAACAGCCTGCGCGGGCTGACGCGAACCGTCCGGGACGCGACCTCGGCGCCCATCACCATGGCCGACCGGCTCGATGCCGCCATCACGCGCAACAACCGGGCGCTCGATGCGGCCCGTGGGCGGATGCTGGATGCCGTGGGCACCCTCTACGTGCTGAAGAGCGCCTTCACCGCACCGGTGCAGGCAGCTCAGGCGTTCGACCGGGCGCTGGCCGAGATCGGCGCCAAGGGCAATCTCACGGGAGAGCAGCTGCGCGCTATCGGCGAGGCGGCGAAGCAGACGTCCTCGGAGATGAACCAGTTCGCAACCGACATCGTGAAGGCGCAGGACTTCCTGGTCGGCATGGGCCTCGATGTGGTGCGGGCCACGAAGGCCATGCCGTCCATCGCCCGGGCCGCGACCGCCACAGGCGCGAGCCTCGAGGACCTGTCGAAGGCGGGCTTCGCCGCCATGTCGAACCTCGGCGTTGCCGCCGAAGGCCTGGGCAAGTCCTTCGACATCATGGCGGCCGCCGGCAAGGCCGGGGGCTTCGAGCTCAGGGACATGGCGCAGTATCTGCCCTCCATCACGGCGCTCGCCAGTTCCAAGGGCATGACCGGTGAGAGCGGTCTTGCCCAGATCGCCGCCGCCCTGCAGATCGTGCGCCGGGGTGCGGGGGATGCCTCGGAGGCCGCCACCAACTTCAGCAACATCCTGCAGAAGATCAATTCGAACGACGCGATCCGGAACTTCAGGAAGCTCGGCATCGACATCCAGAAGGTCCTGAAGGACGCAAAGGCCAATGGCACCGATCCGCTCGAGGCCTCGCTGCGGGCCATCAACACGGCACTCGGCGGGGACATGTCGCGGCTGGGCGAACTCTTCGCCGACGCCCAGGTCCAGAAGGGTCTCATCCCGCTCTTGACCGGGCTCGAGGACTACATCCGGCTCCGGGACGAGGCGGCGAAAGCCGACGGTGTGATCAGCGCCGACTTCGCGCGGATGATGGAAACCAGTGTCGAACGGATCAAGCAGTTCCAGATCGCGCTGCAGAACTTCCAGACGGGCCTCGGGTCCGCGCTCATTCCGGTGCTGGGCGGCATTGCCGGGGCGCTGAAGCCCGTCCTCGAGATGCTCACCGCCATCGTCAACCGATATCCGGGCGTCTCCGGTGCGCTCGTGGCCATCACAGCAGGTTTCATTGCGCTGAAGGCAGCACTTGCAGGCCTCACCTTCATCGGTCTGATGGGCAAGGGCGGCATGCTGACGACGATGGCCTTTGGGTTCCGCACGCTGACGGCGGCGCTCGTGGGCCTCCGGGCCGTGGCGATCACCGCACCCTTGGCGCTCCTGTCGGGCGGCCTCGCCAGCCTTCGGGGCTCGCTGCTGGGCCTCGCCATGATCGGGCAGGCGGGCGGACTGTCGGCCGTGTTCAGCACGCTCGGCTCAGGCCTTCTGGGGCTGCTCAACCCGATGCGGCTGGTGACAGCGGCCGCCGTCGCCCTTCGCGGCGCCGTGATGCTGACGGGCGTGGGCGCCGTCCTCCTCAGCATCGCCATGGCTGGCAAGTTCATCTACGACAACTGGCAGGGCATCGGGCAGATGTTCTCCGCCTTCGGGCAGTCCTTTTCGACGGCGCTCGGCCCTCTGCGCCCGCTGCTGGATCCGGTCATCTCCGGCGTCAGCACGCTGTTCGGCTGGCTGTCGAGGCTCAGCTTCGAGATCTCTCCGGCGAAGTGGCAGGCGTGGGGTGCGGCGGCGGGCACGGCCGCGGGCGATGCCATCCGCTGGTTCGCGGAACTTCCCGCCCGGATCGCCGCCTCTCTGGGGAGCCTCTATGACGTCGGCCGGCAGTTCATGCAGTCCTTCTTCGACGGGCTCATCTCGATCGGCAACGACATCCTCAACTGGGCCAGTGGGATCGCCAGCAGCATCAGCTCGGCCCTGTCATTCCCGGGCAGCACACCGGCGCCCGCCGTCAATCCGCGCGGCGCCGGGGCGGGACTGAAGCCTGCAGCCGATCCGAACGACCCCTATGGCGTCGGCCCCATCGAGGACCTGACGAAGCGCGCCGGGGGAGGTCCGGTCAGCCGAGGCGCCAGCTACATGGTGGGCGAGCGCGGACCCGAGCTCATCACCGCCGGACGCTCCGGCTACGTCAACAGGGCGGGCTCCTTCCCGGCGGGCGGCATCACGGTATCGCCTGTCTTCAACATGAGCTTCAACGGCCGCACGGAGCCGGAGGACGTCGTCCAGCAGATCCGCCGCGTGCTACGGGACGAGGTCCGCGAGACCTTCCGCGGCATCTATGCCGATGCCGGCCTGAGGTTTGCCTGATGCTGATGTCGCTCGGTCCCGTCCGCTTCGAGATCTACCCCTTCAACGCGACGGATTACGGCCATGACCACGAATCCAGCTTCGTGGAAAAGCCCGTGCTGGGCGCCAGGCCGCCCCTCGAATGGGTGGGCGAGGGGTCGGAGAGCTGGTCGATCACGGCGCGGATCTTCCCGCACCGCTTCGGAGGCCTGGGTGACCTGAAGACGCTCTACCAGGCCCGCGCTGCCGGGCGGCCCCTCTATCTCATGCGCGGCGATGGCGCGCAGATGGGCTGGGTGGTGATCGAGAAGGTCGCCGAGCGGTCGAGCTATCTCGACGCCAAAGGCATCGGCCGGGTGGTCGATGTGGATATCACGGTGCGGCGCGCGGCGAAGCCGTCCAACGGCAGCTTCTTCTCGCTCTTCTCGGGGATGTTCTCATGATCGTCGAGCGTGTCACGGTCGAGGGCGAGTTCATCACCGTGTCGCTCATCGTCTGGCGGCGCTTCAGGCGCCCCATGCCGGGGCTGGTCGAGCAGATCCTCGACATCAATCCGGGGCTCGGCGAGCTCGGCGCCTTTCTGTCGGTCGGCACTACGTTCGACATGCCGGTGCCGACGCCCCGCGAACCGGCCATCCTCGATCCTGTGAAGCTGTGGTGAGGCCCCATGTCGAAGCGCGCAGCGTTCATGGTGACGGTGGCGGGCACCAACATCACGACCACGCTCCTGCCGGTGCTGATCTCGCTGACCGTGTCGGACAAGGTTGGGACCCACTCCGATACGGCCTCGCTCGAGGTCGATGACACGGAGGGACGCATCGTACTGCCGCAGATTGGCGCCCCCGTCATCGTGGCGCTGGGCTGGGAGGGCGAGGGGGTGCGTGTCGTGTTCACCGGCACGGTCGATGAAGTCAGGTCGTCCGGCACGCGCGGCGGCGGGCGCACCCTCTCGATCACTGCCAAGGGGATGGACACCACGAAGAAACCGAAGGAAGGCCAGCAGCGCCATTTCGATGACAGGACGGTCGAGGACATGCTGAAGCAGGCCGGCGAGACGGCGGGCGTCACGGAGATAGACGTCGATCCGTCGCTGGCCGCGATCACCCGCAAATACTTCGAGATGCGCGACGAGAGCTTCATCCACATGGGGGAACGCCTCGCCCGCGAGATCGGCGGCAACTTCCGCATCCAGGGCGCGAAGGCCATCATGTCGAAGCGTGGTGGAAGCTACACCTCTGCTGTCGTGGCGGCGTGGGGACGCAATCTCCACGGCTGGGATATCTCCCCAGCCCTTGGTCGCGCTCAATACTCGCAAGTGCGCGCCCGCTGGTACGATCCGAAGAAAGCCCAATGGCAGGAGACGGAGGAGGGCACCTCTCTTTCTGTCGATGCCCGGCACGATCATCGCTACGCGAAGCCGGACGAAGACGAAGCAACGCAGCAGACATCCTCGGACAAGGCGACCTCGGAGCGCGATGCGGGCGAAGGCAGCGTCACCGTCGAGGGCGACACCGCCGCCATTCCCGATGGGCTCTGTATCGTAACGGGTACGAGGTCCGGCGTCGACGGGCCTTACCGCATCGAGAGCGTCACCCACAGCTACTCCCGCGGTAGCGGCTTCGTCACGCAGCTCAGCCTGAAGCAGCCGGCGTCCGGCAGCGCGGGCGATACCTGACAGGAGATGTCCTGATGACGCAGGATTGGACCGGGGACATCCCGGCGGCGGTTTATTTCGTGGTGGGATTGGGCGGCGTGGCGGGCGCCCTTCTCGCCATGCTGAAGCTCAAGGAGGCGCTCGTCCCCGACGCCAACAGCCAGGTTAGCAAGGATATCGCCTCGATCAGGGCTGACATCCACGACATCCGCGCCCGTGTGGGCATGCTGGAGCTCGACGTCGCCCGCATCGATCAGCCCTCGATCGCCAAGCGCTTCGACGCCATCGAGGGCAAGATCGACAAGCTCTACGATTTCCTGCTCGAGCGCCTGACCAAGCTGCCGTCCTGAGCGGCGCGCACCTCTCTCCCATTCACAATTCGGACTCAACCCTTCCGGCAGCCGCAGGGCCTTGCCGGAACAAGGAGGCATTTTCCCATGACGACCCCCATCGATGTTGCTCGCAGCTATCTAGGCACGAAGGAACTGAAAGGCTCCGCCGACAACCCGAGGATCATGGAGATGTACCGCACCATCGGCCATGAATGGGTCGAGCATGACGAGGTCGCCTGGTGCGCCGCTTTCGTCGGGCACTGCCTGGAGAAGGCTGGTCTCCCCTCGACGCGCAAGCTCAACGCGCGGTCCTACCTCACCTGGGGCGAGAAGGTTGCTGGCCCTGAGCAGGCGAAGGAAGGCGATGTCGTCGTCTTCACGCGCGGCTCGAGCACGGCGCAGGGCCATGTCGCGTTCTTTCTGAAGGCAACGGGGTCGCAGATCGAGGTATTGGGCGGCAACCAGTCGGACGGCGTCACCATTGCCCGCTATCCCAGGTCCCGGCTGCTCGGCATCCGGCGGCCCCTGCGCACCGATGTTCAGCCGCGCCCTGAGATGAAGGTCATCCAGCAGCAGCTGAAGGACCTCGGTTACTTCGAGGTGGGCATGGTGGACGGGCGCTACGGCCCCCGCACGCGGGCCGCCGTCCTGGCCTTCCGGGCCGACAATGGTCTGGGCCTCAGCCCGGACGTGGATCCGGTGCTCGCGGAGGCGCTGCAGAAAGCAAAGCCCCGCACCGTGCCGCGGGAACGCGCAGCCGGCAGGCCCGAGGGCTCGCGGATCGTGAAGGCTGCGGATGCCCAGATCGTCACCGGCGTCGTCGGCATGGCCGGGGCTGCGGCTTCCGTCATCGCTCCTGCCGTGGAAACGGCTGAGCGCGCGAAGGACGTGACCGAGCGCACGGTAGGAATTCTCAATCTCACGGACTGGCTGCTGCCTGTGCTGCCCTGGGCGGGGGCGGTGATCTTTCTCATTGTCATCGTGCTGGCGTGGAAGGCGAAGGCCGCCCGCGTCGAGGATTTCCGCACGGGCAAGACGCCGTGACGGGGCTTCTTCTTTCCATCCTTGGCGCCGCCTGGTCCCGCCTGTCGGGCTGGGCGGCGCTCGCCGCCGCCATCGTGGCTGCTCTCGGCATCGCGTGGCTCAGGGGCCGTGCGGCGGGCAAGGCCTCCTGGGAGACCAGGCGCGCCCAGGTCCGCGAGCAGGCCCAACGCCAATCAGGAGACATCCGGCATGACGTACAGACCGGCAGCGATGCTGCTCTTGATCGCCGTCTCGACCGCTGGATGCGCGACTGATCCTCGGCTGAAGAGCGACTGCGACTGGGCCCAGCCCATAAAGCCTTCCCGGCAAGACGTGCTGACCCGGCAGACCAGGGAGCAGATCGTCTCTCACAACGAGGCGGGTGCGAAGATCTGCGGGTGGAAGCGATGACTGTCAGCGTCGCAGACGGGCCCGCAATCGTTGCTGGTTACGAGTACCGGCTGCAGCTGGAAGCCGACAGCCCGGTGTTCCCGGCGGGCTGCGCACTCGCGGCGCAGGTGCGTGCCAAGGTCAGCGACAGCGCCGTCATCGCAGTCCTCACCACCGCAAACGGTGGCCTCGCGCGGATCTCGGACACCATCGTCGAGATCACCATCCTGGCTGGCGCGACAGCGAATCTTCCGCCGGGCAGCATCGTCATGGACATGGTGCGCACCGATCTCGATCCGGACCGGCACCTCAACTTCACCCTCGAGATCCCCGTCATCCGGCCTGTCACGCGGGGACTTTGATGGCGGGGAAGATCGAGCTCGCACCCCATACCGGACCGATCCGCATCCGGGTGTCGGGCACCGAACAGGTGATGGTGCGGGTGAGCAGCGTGCCCATCGCCGTCAGGGTTCTCGGCACGCCCGGCCCGCAAGGGCAGGACGGCGCGCCAGGCTTCCCGGGCCCACAAGGGCCGCCCGGCAGTCTCGACGCCGGCATCACCATCGACGGCGGCAATTTCTGAACCTGAACCAGAAGGCATTTTCCAATGGCGAACGTCATTCGCATCAAGCGCCGCGCGTCCGGCAACGCCGGCGCTCCAGCTGCTCTCAAGTCTGCTGAACTCGCTCACAACGAAGTCGATGATACGCTGTACATCGGCAAGGGCGACGACGGCTCCGGCAATGCGACGTCGGTTATTGCCCTCGCTGGCAAGGGCGCATTTGCCGATCTCTCGTCCAGCCAGACCATCGGCGGCGCCAAGACCTTCTCCATCGTCCCGAAGGCGTCTCAGGATGCGTCCGCCGCCACGGACCTCGTGCGGAAGGGGCAGGTCGATACGCTGCTCGCCGAAAAGGCGCCGCTCGCCTCTCCGGCCCTGACCGGCACTCCGACCGCGCCCACCGCGGCCCCGGCCAACAATACCACCCAGATCGCCACCACCGCCTTCGTGCAGGCGGCCCTGTCGGGTGCCGGCATGGGCGACATGTCGAAGTCGGTCTATGACACCACAAACAACGGCAAGGTGGACGTCGCGGAGACCGCCGAAGCGGTACCGTGGACGGGTGTCACGGGCAAGCCATCGACCTTCACGCCCGCCACGCATGGCCATGCCACATCGGACATTACCGGGCTCGATGCCGCGCTGGCCGCCAAGGCGCCCCTGGCGTCTCCGGCCCTCACCGGCACGCCCACCGCTCCGACAGCGGCAGGCGGAGCCAACAACACCCAGATCGCCACCACGGCCTTCGTCGCTGCCGCGATCTCAAGCGTCATCAACGGGTCGCCGGGTGCTCTCGACACGCTCAATGAACTGGCGGCGGCGCTTGGCAATGATGCGAGCTTTGCGACTACCATTACCAACGGGCTCGCGTCGAAGCTTGCCGCGTCGTCCAATTTATCCGACCTGACGAATGCGGCGACGGCCAGATCGAACCTCGGCCTCGGCACCATCGCCACCCAAAACGCCGCCAGCGTTGCGATCACAGGCGGCACCATCGATGGCGTGACCATCGACGGTGGCACGTTCTGAGACGTCGGGGACTGATTCTCCAAAGCAGATAGAATCTGAAAGGGACCCCATATGGGAATCAGGCTCAAACGGTCGGCGGTCGCCAGCAAGGCTCCGGTCGTCGCCGACCTCGAACCGGGAGAACTTGCCGTCAACACATGGGATGGCAAGCTCTATCTCAAGAAGATTGACGGCGCAGAAGCCATCGTGGAAGTGGGCCCGGTGCGCTCGGTCGCCGGCAGGACGGGTGCTGTTGCCTTGGGCATCGCCGACGTCGCCAGCCTGCAGACGGCGCTCGACGGCAAGCAGGCGGCAGGCTCCTACGCGGCTGCTGCGCACAATCACGCCATCTCCAATGTGACGGGCCTCCAGGCTGCGCTCGATGCGAAGGCGGACCTGACAGCCATTCTCGGCAAGCAGACCATCTGGGTTCCTGCCTCGGCCATGACGCCGCGCATCACCAATGGCGCGGTCGCAGGAACGGTCGAAACCGCAACCAACAAGGTGATGCTGAAAACGCTCGACTTCGACACCGCCACACAGGAATTCGCGCAGTTCTCCGTGAGGATGCCGAAGGGATGGGATGAGGGTGCTCTTCAATATATCCCGATCTGGCTGCATCCTTCCACGACAACAAGTTTTGGCGTCACCTGGCAGTTGCAGGCGGTCGCGCTCAGCGATGGCGATGCCGCCGATGCTGCCTTCGGCACGGCGATTGTCGTGACAGACACGGGCGGTGCCACGAATACCTTCTATGCAGGAGTGGTGAGCGGAAACCTCACCGTGGCTGGATCGCCAGCACAGGGCGACACGGTGATCTTCCAGGTCGCGCGGGCTCCGGCGAACGTGGCTGTCGAATGGACCCTACGAGGCATTCTTCGTGGGGCACAGAACTCAGACGGCGGTCAGCAACAGCGGAGATCTGGATATTGGCCTGGAGTATGCCGACCGCATGGTTTTCGTCGGCGTGCTGGAATACAGTGGCACGGGCGCTGCATCCGTCAGCGTCGGAGGCAAGGCGGCTGAGAAGGTCGGTGGCGCCTATGCTTATGGCGCCTCGGAATGGTGGGTGGCAAAGGTACCACCCGGAAGCGGACTGACCAACGTAACTGCTACCTTCGCAAGCTCAAGGGCGTCCGCCGTTGTTGTCTACGTCCTGAAGGGCGGTGCAGGATCAAATCCATCGATTGACCATGCTGCAGCCGGCGGAAACAATACGAATGGCGCTACCGCACACTTCTCTACAGCCGCCCAGGTTGACGATTGCGCTTTCGCAATCGGCATCAAGCTGATGTCCAACAATGTCAGCGGATTTACCTCCAATATAAGGACCCCGGTGCTTAACGCATCATATGTGGCCTTCACCAACGCTGGCTATGGTGCGGGAATGATCGGTCCCACCCTGGTCGCCCGAGGTGCGGGTGCCGGCTACATCGGCGTAACGGGCGCTGATAGCTCAAAGCCCATCCAGGTATCTGCCATCAAGATCGGCAAGGCAGCATAAGGAGGTATCGTCATGACTGAATATGCGCTTCTCATTGATGGAGCCTTCAGGGAAATCCGTCAGTATGACGAGAAGCCCGCGGACATCCCGCACAAGAAGGTGTCGTGGCATCCGGTCGTTCGAGGCGAAGGAACCACCGCCTTCACCGGGCTCGAGAACGGCAGCTGGGTGGTCCGCGCGGCGCTGCCGACGCTGGAGGAACTCCGCGCCCGAAAGCTTGCGGAGCTTGCCGCGCTCCGCTGGGAGAAGGAGACCGGCGGTACCCTGTTCAACGGCATGCCTGTCGCCACCGACGCGGTGAGCCAGACCAAGTACATCGGCGCTGTGGTGGGCGCGCAGATCGACCCGGATGCCATCATCAACTGGAAGATGGCGAATGGCTCATTCGTGACCCTCGATGCTGCCGCCATCACCGCTGTTGCGATGGCGGTGCGGGCGCATGTGCAAGCGTGTTTCGACAGTGAGGCGGCGCTCAAGGTGGAAATCGAAGCTGCCACCACCGCAGAAGCGATTGCCGCAGTCGATCTGAACACCGGATGGCCCTGAGAGGCAGGGGGCGTGCCCCTTGTCGCCACGGACTTTTGATCAGGGCATGACGTAGTGATAAATTTTGACTTAACTCCTCTCGCCCACGGAATTTCAGTCCCGAAATCGCTATTTCAGCGCCACGAATACAGCCCCAATGGCGATAAGCGCCACGCCGAGCCAGTTGGACCCGGACAGCCGCTCGCCGAGAAAGAGCGTAGCGAAGATCGCAACCAGAACAACGCTCAGCTTGTCGATGGGAGCGACCCGTGCCGCGTCGCCGATTTTGAGGGCGCGGAAGTAGCAGAGCCACGAGGCTCCTGTGGCACAGCCCGACAACACAAGGAACAAATAGGTCCGGTTGGATACGGTCCAGGGCGATTGCCATTGTCCGGTGACGGCCAGGAGCGTAGCCAGCACCCCCAGAATGACTATGGTCCGAATGAACGTGGCAAAGTCCGAGTTGATATTCTCAATGCCGATCTTGGCGAAGATCGCCGTCAGCGCTGCGAAGAAGGCGGAGAGGAAAGCCCAGAGTTGCCAGGACTGAAACAGGGTTTTCATCATCGCCTCACACCAGTTGCCGCACGAGGCTGAGACCTGCGAAGAGTCCGCCGACTGCGAGCATGAAAGACGCCAGAACATAGACGAGTGCGCCAAGAACCTGGCCGCGTTCCCAGAGCAGGGCAACATCAAGAGAGAAAGTGGAGAAGGTCGTAAAGCCCCCCAGTATCCCGGTCGTCAAGAAGAGCCTCCAGTGGTGGGAGGCATCACCTTTGAAGGCAAAATATCCGGCCAGCAACCCCATGACGAGGGAGCCCAGCACATTGACCGTGAGCGTTGCCAGCGGAAAGCCTGGAAGCAGCAGGCGCGCCAATGTCACATTGACACCGTGGCGCAGCGCGCCGCCGAATCCTGCTCCGAAAAACACAAGAAGATAAGCCATCACTTCTACTGTTCCCTTCGATAAGCATCAGCCTGCTGGACAGGCAGATGCGAGCTGAGCTGGGAACATTGCATGGGGGCATACTATAGATCCCACCGGCGCAATGCACCCGGTAGGAGCCATCAGCCTCGCGGCGGTTATCGGGGGACCCCATCCCCATCACACAGACCTGACACTAGCTCAGTGTGGTCGAGCCGTCAAAGGCTGGCAGAGCACTCAATAAATCCCAATAAGCTTGAATCCGGCAACAATGAGTACCAGTCCCAGAGCCTTCAGAACGCTCTGTTGAGCAAGCTTGCTGATGCCGAGGGTTGTTCCGATGGCGGCGCCGAGCAGCACGGCCACTGCGAAGAGCGGCAAGTCGGGAGGCAGCGCCTTTACGGAGGCGAGGTTACCGAGAAGTCCCGCCACCGAATTGCAGAGGATGAACACCGCGGCAACGCCCGAAGCAGTGCGTGTCTCCGACCACGCAAGGAACAGCAGGAGCGGCGACAGGAAGATGCCGCCACCTGTGCCCGTAAGTCCGGAAAGCAGACCAATGACCGCGCCAGCCAGAACCGCAAGCCACAGCGGTGGGTCAGACCACTCACGGTTACTCCGTAATTCCGCCGGCCACAGCAGCCTTACGGCAGCTATCAGGAGCACGACGCCAACAAGGGGTCGGTAGTACTGGCCAGGCAGTTGGATATATCCACCGAGACAGGCCATCGGCAGCGCACCCACGAGAAAGGGCCAAAGGGTACGGAAGCGGAAGAGGCCGGCCCTGATGAACAGAAACGAGGTGAAACTCGCGACAAGGATGTTCAGGACAAGGGCCGTGGGCCTCATGACCGCTGCGGGAACGCTGAACAGCGCCATCAAGGCAATATAGGCCGATGCCCCGGCATGGCCGACCGAGGTATAAAGCACCGCGCCCAGAAACATGCAGAGAGCGAGCAGGAGTTCAGCGTTCAAAGAAAGCAGCATGAGTGCAGTGTTATAAACGCTTCGTTATAGCGGAACATATACAACGCTACTATGCCCGAACATACTTCGGATAAGCCTGCTGTCAATCAGGCTCTTCTGGTGTTAGGGGACTTTCAGATTCTGCATGTCACGATTATACTTTTTTGATCTCGATTCGGTGCTGCTCCCGCCATCCGGACGAATTTTGCCAGAGAATCCGCGACGATGTATGCCTTCCTGATTTTCTCCGCGGCCGCGATTACCGAGATTGCCGGGTGCTTCGCCTTCTGGGCCTGGATGAACCACGGAAAATCGCCACTGTGGCTGTTGCCCGGGGTCGCCTTGCTGATTGCGTTTGCCTGGTTGCTGACGCTCGCCCCGACAGAGAATGCCGGTCGCGCCTATGCAATTTATGGCGGCATCTACATCGCGGCCAGCATCGGCTGGCTGTGGGCTGTTGATGGCGTGAGGCCCGACCGGTGGGACCTCATCGGGTCGTTGGTCTGCATCACAGGTGCTGGGATCATTCTCTGGGGACCTCGCACGGCTTGAAATCCAGGTGCGCGAAGGGCAGGCGGCCCCTTTTCAGAAGTCCGCGTCCGGCGGAGCAAGCGGGCATCGCATCGCTCTCGGTTTTTCTGGGTAACACGCATATTGAGTTCTGAGCCCGTGTTTGTATTCAGCGGCATGGCATTCCGGTCCAGAGACCTCACAACGTCTTCCGCTCGGCAAATGTGTTTGCGCCCGAAGGACAAAAGCCGGGGAAGGGGGCCCAAGGAGGGAGAATCACCAAGGTTCACTCGACGGCGAGACAGCGCAGCACAAAATGGTGTATGACCGGGTAGGGAGAAACGCCTATGAAATTTGGCATTTCTACAGCCGTACTGGTTGGCGCTGCTATGTTTCTGCCAATCCTCCAGCCGGCAATCGCCGGAAATGGCAAGGCTGCCCCGTCCTGTATCGATGTGGCGCTGGTGCTTGCGGTCGATTCATCGGCAAGCGTATCCCGCCAGGAATTCGACCTTCAGCAGAGCGGTATCGCAGCGGCATTCCGCGACCCAGCGGGGCTCGATGCAATCGCGTCGGCGGGACGTGTGGTGGTGTCGGTCGTGTTCTGGGGCGCGGAGGGCTTGCCGAAACCGCAGTCGAATTGGGTGTTCTTGGAGGGCAAGGAAGGTGCGGAAGTCTTTGCCCGCACTGTGGAATCCATGCCGCGCCAGGTCACCGGGGATACGGGGCTTGGGGCAGGCCTCATGACCGCGCTCGACATGCTGAACTCGCTCGATTCTTGCACCCTTAGGAAGATCGTCAACGTTTCGGGAGATGGCGAGGAGACCCGCGTCCACCGGCGCCCGAGACGTTCACCCGCACCGCCCCAGGTGAGGGACCTCGCGGATACCCAGAACGTCGAGATCAATGCGCTGGCGATTGTCAGTGATGAGGCAGAACTCGCGTCGTACTATGCGGAGAATGTCATCACGGGGCCAGATGCCTTTGTCATGGAAGTACTAAGCTACGACGCGTTTGCCGAGGCACTCCGCCGCAAGTTGATCCGGGAAATCGGCCCGCGGGTCATCTCTGATCTTCCGCCAAAGAACAGCAAGCCTGATGTCCTGACTGATCTCCCGTCGCCTCCATAGTGTTGGGTGGAATTCGGGGGGCGCAAGGCGGAATGCTTCCGGTCGACTGCTGGGACCTTCCAAGATGATTGCCGGGCCAAGTCAGAAGCGAAAGCGTCCTGTTTGATTCAACCGCAGGACGGCAATCCGGCCATGCCGGGCGCCATCGTCTGGCTTGCTGGTTCGTTCTGGTTTGCCTGATTCCTGATGGAGATCCCTTCACCGCATCAGAACGATCGGCACCTTGCACGACCGCATCATTTCCGTCGTGGTCGAGCCTATGATGAGGCTGCGGATTCGCGAGTGTCCGTAGGCACCCATCACCAACAGGTCGAACTGCGCCTCATCCACCAGCTTGCCGAGGGCGGTCTCGGGCTGGCCGGCCAGGATTGAGGTTTTGGCTTCGATCCCAGCGGCCTTGAGAAGTGCCTTGGCGTCCTCGAGGCCCTTCTGCGCCTCTGGCGTGGAGGAACCCACCGTGACGAGGTGGATATCCAGTCCCTGAAACACCGGGCTGCGGGCGATATGATCGACCGCCTTCATGGCCGAACTGCCCCCGTCATAGGCGACGAGCACCTTTGAAATCGGCTTGAAGGCGCGGGAGGCGACGAACACCGGCTTGTGGCTGGCGCGGACAATGCGCTCCAGGTTCGACCCCAGATGCCCCTTCGCGAAATCCGCCGCCTCGCCGCGCTTTCCGATCACGATCACGCGGGCTTCGCCCTCGATCTCGGCCACCGCCTCGACGATGTCGCCGTGGCGCAGGCGGGTGGTGATGCCGGTCACGCCGGCCTTCTCGAGGATGGCGCGGGCATCTTCCAGGATTGCACGCCCCCGGTGGCTGATGAGTTTCGCGCGCTGCGCATCGAGTTCGGCCAGTTCTTCCAGCAGCGCGGTGCGTGCGCCCAGCGCAATTGCTCCCGAATGGTCATGCCTATCGGATGCCTCGCGGCGGCCGAGGACGTGGATCAATTCGACCGGCGCTCCCGCCCGCTGGGAAATCCACGCGGCATGGTCGCAGACGCTGGCCGAATAGGTGGAGCCATCGACGAGGGCGATGATCTTCTGCATGGTCTGGGTCATCTTGTCATTTCCCACTTCAATGCGCTGTCAACTTGTCCATCGCGCCGGGCTTGTCGTGGATCGCGAGCCTGTCGACGATGGTTTCCGTTGCGGCGTTCATGCCGACGATCTCGACCTCGGCCCCGTCGCGGCGGAACTTGAGGACCGCCATGTCCAGCGCCTGAACGCTGGAGATATCCCAGATGTGGGCCGCAGACACGTCGATGACCACCTTGTCCAGGGCCTCCTTGAAGTCGAAGGCATTCATGAAATCCTCGACCGAGCCATAGAAAAGCTGGCCTTCGATGAAGTAGGTTCGCTCGCGTCCGTCGCTCGAGGTCGTGGAAGTAACCTTGAACAACTGTGCGATCTTTCCGGCAAAGAAGATGCCCGAGAGGAGCACGCCCACCAGCACCCCGATCGCAAGGTTGTGGGTGTAGACCACGGTCACCACGGTGGCGATCATCACGATCGAGGATGAGCGGGGGTGCACCCGCAGCGCCTTTATCGACGACCAGGAGAAGGTGCCGATCGACACCATGATCATGATCGCCACCAGCGCCGGCATCGGGATGAGTGCCACCCAGTCCCCGAGAAACACCACGAGGATCAGCAGGACGAAGCCTGCGGTGAAGGCGGACAGCCGCCCCCGTCCGCCGGACTTCACATTGATGATCGACTGGCCGATCATCGCGCAGCCCGCCATCCCGCCGATGAAGCCGGTCGCTGTGTTGGCGATCCCCTGGCCGATACACTCCTGGTTGCGGCTGGACTTCGTGTCCGTCAGGTCGTCCACGATGTTTTGCGTCATCAGGCTTTCCAGCAAGCCCACGACCGCCACGGCGATGGAATAGGGTAGGATGATCAGCAGCGTTTCCACCGTCAGCGGAATCTGCGGGAGCGCGAAGATCGGCAGCGTATCGGGCAAGGCACCCATGTCACCCACGGTGCGGACGTCCCATCCGAAGGTCATGGCTAGCCCCGTCAGGACGATGATCGTCACCAGGGGCGATGGGATGGCCTTGGTCAACAGCGGGAACAGGTAGATGATCGCCAGGCCGGCGGCGACCAGCACATAGGTCAGCCACGACACCTTGCCCGGGTCCAACTCCGGCAATTGCGCCATGAAAATCAGGATGGCCAGTGCATTCACGAAGCCGGTCATCACCGATTTCGAGACGTAGCGCATGACGAAGCCCAGCTTGAGGAGACCGGCGGCGATCTGGATCAATCCCGCCAGAACCGTCGCGGCCAGCAGGTATTCGAGCCCGTGATCCCTGACCAGCGTGACCATCAGTACGGCCGTTGCCGCTGTCGCGGCCGAGATCATGCCCGGACGGCCGCCGACAAAGGCGATCAGCACGGCAATCGAGAAGCTGGCGTAAAGTCCGACCTTGGGGTCCACTCCTGCGATGATGGAGAAGGCAATGGCCTCGGGGATGAGGGCCAGTGCCACCACCAGGCCTGCCAGCAGGTCGGCGCGGATGTTCCCGAACCATTGGTCGCGGTAAGCGTCGAGAGAAATCATGTAAAATCGTTCCTGATCGACGCGGGCCGGAGGCTGCGCGTCGATGTGAAAGGTGCATTGGATGGGGTTATCCGGCGGGTCGGCGGCCGGAAGAGCCACCCGGGGATCGCACCCGGGTCCATTTTGATGTCGAGCCTTCTAGGGAATATCCTGAGTCAGCGCAAGGACGTGAAGTCGCCACAGGGCTGTCTGACACCAGCCAGCAGGGCAGCGGTAAGAAAAAGCATACAAACGGGGCAGGCAGACGTCCGGGGCCGGGTGGCTCGAACCTCGTGCTGAGACACTCGCGGAGCCTGGCATCATTGGACTGTCGGGACAGATGTAAAGCTACGTGACCTGCAATCCGCAATTCGCGTCGTCAAACTTTCAGCGAACGGAGCTCGATGGGTCTGCCGTTCACGGAAAAGACATAAACACCACTCATAAGCGTAGTTATCGGGTGCGACGTTTCTGCTTTGCCACGGATGTACTGGTAGCGATTTGGCGCTAACGATCTGGCCCGCCGGGAGAAATCCTTGGCGGGTTTTCATTTGTCGACCGCAGATAGCGGTTGTGGCACTCACGCACGGCGCAGCCCGCCCGGCAGCATGTTAGCCATTTTGCCGTTACGCGCTCCTTTGAGGAGAGTGGTTGGTGAACATGGCCAGGAGCCCCGCGGACAGGCACCAGAGACCGCAGGCCAGGGCGACCTGCTCAAGTGGGATCCCCCGATCGATCAGAAGTCCGAAGAGAGCGGGCGACAGTCCGCTTGCGAGCACCATCACGGATTGCACAAAGGCCTTGATTGCACCGAGGTGGCGCGTTCCATAGAGCTCAGGCCAGATCGCGGTCGAAGCAATCCCATATAGTCCGGTGGAAATCCCGAACAGGATCATGAATAGCGGAGCTATCCAGCTTGCGTTGAATGCCCATAGCACCATGCAACCGGCCATCATCGGAAGCAGTATCCAGGGCCAGACCTTGCGCGCTGAACATCGGTCCACGAGAGGCCCGCTCAACAGCCCCGTCACAATGGATGACACTGCGTAGCCGGTGAACGAACCAGCGATCAGGGGCAGCGGCCAGCCCTTTTCTCCCGCCAGATGGACCTGATGGAAGAAAAATCCGGTGAGAATGAAGGCCGGAGAGATCAAGGTTGGCATGCGGAACCAAAAGCCGCGCTCGGTCAATGCTTCACCCAACCGCCAGTGTTCACGAGGCGCAGTTGCCTGTGTGGAGAAGCCCTCCGTCTCAGTTGGGGGCTTTCCCCCAAGCAGATAAAGGGCAACCGGAAGCGAAGCCAGCACGACGGCGGAAATGCCAAGCCAAATTGACTGCCATGAAAGATACCCAAGGAGTACGATGACCGCGCTTGGGAGGATGGCCTCGCCAGCCGAGTAGCCGAGTGCTGCAAGCGAGATGGCGCGTCCTCGTGTTGCCGTAAAATAGCGGCCCATCGCCGTCATACCGGTGTGAGAGGTGAGCCCCTGGCCGAACAGTCGCAAGACAAAGAAAGCGACGGGAAGTACCATGGCGCTCCATAGTAGACCCATGCCGAGGGCCGCTGCGGCAAGTCCTCCCAGCACGAACGTGACCACCAGGGAAAGCCGCACACGATCGACCAGCCGCCCGGCAACCATCAGTGTGGCAGCACTTGCAATTGTACCGGCCGCATACATTGTGCCGATGTCGCCATGAGTGAGCGAGAACATGCGGCGGATTTCGCCGTTGAACAGGGAGATGAAAAAAGTCTGCCCAACGCTTGAACAGAGGCACATAAAGAATCCGAAGGCGACGAGGCGACCGTTTTCGCGCAGAGCGTTGAGAGGATTCATGTCGAGTTGGGCAATTTCTTGAAATGAAAGAAGCCCCATTAACATGGTGGCTCCGTATCAGGCATGTCTTCTGTGAATGGCAGGGTCTGGACATGAACCGAGAACCTGGGGGAGGCTATCCCGATTGCGCAAAAAAGCGAGTTGATGCATGGACATGACGGTCTTTCGCTCCCGGCTTCTGGCTCTCCAGACCGAAATCGAGTCTTTGATCAAGGGTTCTGAGGAAAGCCGGAAGCCAGTGGAACTGGACCAGGCCAGCGTCGGGCGTCTCTCCCGCATGGATGCCATGCAACACCAGGCCATGGCGATGGCGACGCAGCGCCAAAGGCAGAACGATCTTCTTCGCATCCGGGCTGCACTTCGACGCATCGAGGAAGGAGAATACGGCTATTGCAGCGTGTGCGGCGGTGAAATCGCAGCAGCGCGGCTGGAGCTTGATCCAGCGACGCCAACCTGCATACACTGCGCGGTAAACCGCAAATAGGCTCTCGTCTAAGGGCGCGGGATTTTCCCTAGCGATCCAGGATCGATCCTGATGCCTGTGAGGTCAGAAAGAATGGGCCCCGGGCCCGTGGCATCCCCACTGTCAGGGGACTTGCGGAATATTCGAGACTAATGGAACTTGAAGCATCATCGCGAGTGTGTCCGCCCCCTGAGGGGCTGTTGCCGAGAGCGATGATAAAAGAGGAAGCTCGATCGGTCTGCCGTGTCCAATGGGAAACCCGGCTGCTCCGGGAGGTTGTTTTCGGAAGGGTGCATATTGGCAAATTTCTCAGGTCACATGGACTTTTTAAACTTCAGATCCGAAATTTCACATCACAGGCGCTATCTGCGCTCCGCCACAGGAGAAAAGTTTCTGCGAGCCGTTGCCGACTCTTGCAAGGGGCGCCTTTGGTGCTTCCCGA
This sequence comes from Aestuariivirga sp., assembly GCF_046294715.1. GTDB lineage: Bacteria > Pseudomonadota > Alphaproteobacteria > Rhizobiales > Aestuariivirgaceae > Aestuariivirga. The sequence goes on from NZ_JBKBKI010000005.1 coordinate 30,477, forward strand.
AGGGCAGTGAATTCTGGCGAGCACAAATAGGGCATGATTGGACAATGGACGCCGACGGCCGGCGCATCAGCGGTCCTCTTTCAGAGAGCCGTATGCGTCCCCTCCAGGATCGGGCTTACGAAGGCCGCGTCAACCCGAAGGGAATTCCATGCCTTTACCTCGCGACGGCCAGGGACGTAGCGATGTCGGAAGTGCGTCCGTGGATTGGTTCGATTTTGTCCGTCGCTCGCTTCAGCCTCAACCGCCAAGTGACCGTCGTCGACTGTTCAAAATACCATGGGATTGATGCTCCTTCTGCCGAAAACGCCGGTACAGAGCCTGTGAGCGAGAGCGTATGGGCGCATATCGACCACGCGTTTTCACGTCCTGTCACACGCAGCGACAACACGGCTGAATATGCCGCCACTCAGGTTATCGCAGAAGTGTTTCGATCCGAGGGCTATGATGGGGTGATCTATAAGAGTGCCCTTGCACCTGACGGCTACAATATCGCTCTCTTCGAATTGGGCGTTGCGCTTCAAACAGAGTCGTATTTGTTCCAGGTCAAGAAGGCGACCTTCGAATTTCGAGCGTTGAGCCTCGAGTGAGTTCCTGGGAGGTTTTCATTCATCCTGGTGGCTGTCTGTGGTCCGCCTTTCACCACAGCAGATTTGCCGGAACGGAACAGGGAGCGCCCGGTGAATGGCGCCCCCTTCCAGCCCGATAGGCCGACCCTCAGAGAGCGAGTGCCTTGGACAAGTTGTTCATTCTCTGGATGATTCCCCAAGGCGGGTGATGTAATGGGTGGCTTATGAGCGCACTCTTCGAGGAACTCGATTATCAGCCCACACCCATTGGTGCTCTGTCACTCCGGCGGCGGAGGGAGCTACGACTTGGTGTGGACGTCATCGAGATCAAGCTGGGAGAGCACTTCCTCATGTCGAGCTTGTTCACCGAGTCTGAGGTGGAATTGGCACGGCGGAGCCTGTCATTGCTGGATGCAACGGCCATTGACGTCATGGTTGGTGGTCTGGGGCTTGGCTATACGGCAGCAGCGGTTCTTGAAGATCCTCGTGTGGCGTCCCTGACTGTATGCGAAATGCTCGAACCGGTCATTGAGTGGCATCGGAGCGGCCTTCTGCCATTGGGGCCAGTATTGACGGGCGACAAGCGCTGCCGTTTCGTGCATGGGGATTTCTTTGCCATGAGTGCATCGGACACCGGCTTCGATCCTCGACAGTCCAGGCGGAGATTCGACGCGATTCTCGTCGATATCGATCATTCACCCGATGAGCTGCTCGATCAGCGCAGCGCCTCTTTCTATCAGACGGAGGGGCTGAGTCGGCTTGCCTCCCACCTGCAGCCCGGCGGCGTATTCGGATTGTGGTCAAATGCACCCCCCGAAGCGTCATTCACACGTCGGCTGGCGGAAGTGTTCGCTGATGCCAGGGCCATTCCAGTGACTTTTCGCAATCCGCTGCAAGACAATCTGTCTACCCAGACGGTGTACGTCGGTCGACTGCCCAGCGCAGTCTAGAAGGGAGGCGCACAGTTGGCGGATCCAACTCCTGATAACTGCCCGGTATGTCGCATACCGGCCCCCAGGTTCTTCGCTGTTGTGGAAACCAAACAGTACTGGCGTTGTGAGGGATGCGAAGCAACGTTTCTTGATCCTCATCTCTTGCCATCCGAGGAGGAGGAGTTCTCTCACTATCTCCAGCATGAGAACGATGCCGGCGACAGCCATTATCGAGCGTTTCTCTCCCGGGTATCGGTTCCGCTACTCATGAGACTGAAGCCCGCTTCAAGGGGGTTGGATTTTGGCTGCGGACCCGGTCCTGCGCTCGCAGCAATGCTGGAGGAAGCGGGTCACAGAGTGGCATTGTATGATCCATTCTTTTACCCTGATCGAGCTGGTTTACAGCCAGGATTTGATTTCATTGCCTGCACCGAAACCGCAGAGCATTTTCACAGGCCCGCTGAAGAATTCGACCTTCTTGATGGTCTGCTTCAACCTGGTGGCTGGCTTGCTCTGATGACGTGCATTCAGACCGAGGATGCGCGCTTCGCATCATGGCACTACCGCAGCGACCCGACGCACGTAGTGTTCTATCGCGAAAACACTCTGGCTGTTATCAGCGCTCAGCGGGGATGGGACATTGAACGAGTATCAAAAGATGTGTTTATGATGCGCAAGAAAGGGAAACATCCAAGGTGACGTCGCGGTTACACGTGCAGCGTATTGATGCTGTGGTTCATTGTGTCATGTCTCTGAATGCGAGGACTGTTCTTGATCTTGGCTGCGGCGAGGGCGCCGCCTTGCTGAAGCTGGTATGCAAGGATCAGATCAGTCGCATACTCGGGATTGATAAAATAGATGAACCTCTGGACCGGATCCGGCGTCAGCTGGACCGTGAGACTGATGAGATTGGCCGGAAAGCCGAACTCCGGCGCGCGTCATTTCTTGATCTGGATGAGACTTTTGCAGGATTTGATGTCGCTATTCTCATCGAGACAATCGAGCATATCGATCCGGCACGACTTTCTCTGCTGGAACAGTCTGTATTCGGCAACGCCGCTCCCGAGGCCGTGATTATCACGACACCTGACCGTGACCAAAATGCCCGTCTTGGCGTGCCGCCGCACCGCTTTCGTCACCCGGATCACCGTTTTGAATGGGGCCGCCGCAAACTGGAAAAGTGGGCTGCTGGCGTAGCGCGGCGATGGCAATACAATTTCCACGTTGAAGGATTGAGCACCTCTCATTCCTTGGATGCGGGCGCAACGCAAATGGTGGTCTTTAGAAAAGCCTGAAACGCTGTGTTACAGCTGGTCTGATTTGACTTGACTGGCATCGACCATTATGCCCACAAGAAACTTATTATCAGAGTGGCCATGCGGCATTTAACATGATGGTCTGTAACCGTATATCATACCGACCGGAGAGCTTTATCGTCGTCACCGTTCTTTTTAAGATTGCACAATTTAGTCCTGTTCAAGTTCCGGTTTTCTGCATGCTTGGTAGATTAGTTATCGCGCACAAAGGAGAGTGTGCGCCGCCCTGATTATTGTTTCATCGAGATCCACCGGTAACACCTTTTGTCAGCCTTGGCGTCGATTAAGACGCCGCAGAGCTGAACTTGGTCAAATTCGCTATTTTTACTTGCGCAGACACAAGATCCGAACTCATTGCGGAACGTGGTGTCTACGGCCACAATTATAAAAAGCAGATCTTCCGGTACGTATTCAGCCGCTGAAATTGCTTTAACGCCAGTATTTTATCGATGGAGGATTCATGAACCAGCAAAGGTATTTCAGAGAACGACTTGAGCATGAGGAGAAAGTTCTATCACACATTTTAGGTCAGTCAGCTCAATCGCTTCAGTTAACAGCAGCGGACATGAGCGAAGACTATTTTCAGAGTGCTCAGAGGCAGGCGGAACATCGCCGCGCGCAACTGAGACTTTCACGAATCCGTAATGCGCTGAGTCGGCTGGATCAGGGTGAGTTCGGGTATTGCTGTGAATGCGGAGAAGAGATCAGCCACCATCGGCTTGAGAGTGAACCCACGGAAGTATTCTGCCACCAATGCCGAAAGAAGGCAGCATGAATGCCCGGAACCGGGTTTTGCCAGCGTTCCGACTGTTCTTCCACGAAGTGGATCGCAAGGGATTGGAGAACGCAACCCGCGAAATCGAAGCGCTGATGAAGCGCCGTGTTCGACTCTATTCCCTTGGCTCCGGCGCGGCAGTCGAACTCAACGATGAGTTGGAGCTTGACGCACTTCGCAAGCATTTCGGCGAGAGAGCTAATATCCGGCAAGACTTAAGGTAATGGAAATCCGACGATGGTTGAAGGGAAAGAATTGGATCGGCTTATCGCGAGGTTCCTGCTGGCTTCCCCAAATGCTGATTTGGCAAAAGTCAGGATGGCGTTACCTTCTACACGCGAATATCCCGGATCACGCACTACAGCAGAAAATTCAGTACCTCCGCAAACATGCAAAGAACAAGGCAGGTTTGAAGGAATAGGGTCAGACCTGACAACTCACATCTATTCTATGTATCGCACCGACTCTGGCAGCCGGCTCGTTGCTTTTGACAGAGCTGATCGCGCCAGTCAGGCCCGCCGCGGGGTTGTCTATGAGGTACGACGAAAGTGACTTTCCTTGGGAATAGCAGCCTCGGCAGAAGGCATGCGAACGTTACATGCGCGGTCACATGGATCTCAACATTCTCGAGGAAACTAAGCGGTTTCCCCGAGGAGAGTGATTTCCATCCAGGCTACTGACTGACGCGTCGGTCATACTCCAGGACGGCGTTGAGCAGCACCTGCGCTGCAGCACCACATTCTTGTGGCTCAACTGACTCACCTTCGTTGTGTGACAAGCCCCCGAGACAAGGGGAAAACAGCATTGTTGTTGGTGCCACGCGAGCGATATAGGCGGCATCGTGACCTGCTCCGGATGTCATGATCCGGTAGCTGCAACCTGCTGCCTCTGCGCCATGCCTGACACATTCAATGAGCTGAGGCGCGAATTTCACTGCGGGAGAGTTCCAGATACGCTTTTCTTCGATGTCGATGTCGAGTTCTTTCGCTATTTGAGGCAGAGCCGCCCTGCAGTCGGCTTCCATCTGATCGAGTACGGCATCGTCCGGATGACGAAGATCGATCGTGAGGAAAACCTCGCCAGGTACGACATTGCGACTGTTGGGTTTATTCTCAATCAGCCCTACGGTCGCGACGCCGGGCAGATGAGACATCCCGACCTGGTGGATCGCTTCTATCGTCCTGGCGGCGCCGAGCAGCGCGTTTTTGCGTAACCCCATGGGCGTTGCGCCTGTGTGACTCTCTTGACCACGTACGGTGACCTCATACCAGCGCATTCCTTGCACGCCTGTCACAACGCCGATCATCTTCTTCTCGGCCTCCAAAATGGGGCCTTGCTCGATGTGCAGTTCGAACATGGCTTGGAACTTTTGCACTCCAATGGGTTCGGTCCCCTTGTATCCGATCCTCTCAAGTTCAGCAGCGAAGGTGACGCCGTTCCGATCAGTGCGGGAGTGGGCAAATTCCTCAGTAAGAGCACCTGCGTAGACACCAGAAGCAAGCATGGCGGGGGCGAAGCGCGATCCTTCTTCATTGGTCCAATTTACCACCATGATAGGCGCATTGCTTTCATATCCGGTTTCGTGCAGCGTTCGAAGTACTTCAAGCCCACTGAGAACACCAAGTACGCCGTCGAATTTGCCGCCTGTCGGCTGGGTATCCAGGTGCGAACCTATGGCGACGGGCAGCAGGTCGGCGCGCTTGCCCGGGCGAACTGCAAACATATTCCCGCACGAGTCCACTGTGACCGCGCATCCCAACTTTTCGCAGGCCCCGCGGAACCAATCCCGTACGCGCTTGTCTTCATCGCTGAGCGTGAGACGGTTGATACCGCCTTTTGCAGTCCTTCCGAATTCTGCGGTTTCCATAAGGGAATCCCAGAGCCGCTCAGGGTTGATGGTAAGGTTCGGCTGAAGTGTTGGCACTCTTATAAACTCCATCACTGTTGAAATTATCGAGTTGGTGTCGCCACGTCTGATCTGTAGTCGTAAAAGCCACGCTTGGTTTTTCTGCCCAGCCAGCCGGCTTCGACATATTTCACAAGCAGGGGACACGGCCGATACTTGGTATCGGAAAGCCCTTCATGAAGCGACTGCATAAGGGAAAGGCAGGTATCCAGTCCGATAAAGTCAGCGAGTTTAAGAGGTCCCATTGAGTGGCGAGCACCTGACTCCAGCGCTGTGTCAATATCCGAAACGGAGGCAACCCCTTCGTAGAGGACATATACCGCCTCATTAATGAGAGGTAACATGATCCTATTGATAATGAAGCCAGGGAAGTCAGCCGCCTCGATGACGGTCTTGCCAAGTTGGACTGCGAACAAATTGGCCAGTTCAAATGTGCGATCCTCTGTTGCGATACCCCGCACCAGTTCAACAACCTGAGTTTCCGTCACTGGATGTATGAAGTGTAATCCGATGAAGCGTTCCGGCAACGAGGTCTTCGCCGCGAGATGGGTTATAGCTATTGATGAAGTTGTCGACGCGATAACGACACCCGCAGGAAGTACCGATCCAAGGCCTAAAAAAATCTCGTATTTTACCGCCTTATCCTCGACTGCTGCTTCCACGACGATATCGCAATCTGAAAAGTCTTCATAGCATGTGGCTGGTCTGAGGTGGTCAACTGCAGAATGGTAACCGTTGGCTGCGGGTGAGTCGTCTGAGAAATTCTGTTCTAACTCAAGCCTCAGGGTTTCAAGTGCGATAATCGTTTGATCATCTGACACACCCTTCAGGTGGACCTGGAAACCTGCAAGACAACACGCTCGGGCCAGAGCAGTGCCCATGGTGCCGGTACCGATGATTCCCACACTCTTGATTGTAGGTCGTTCTAGGCTTGAGCAGGTCAATTGAATTCACTCCGGTGCACGAACGGCTGGCGAGCCGTGCAGTTATTGCTCTTGGCGTGAGAGAGGATCGCGGTGAGCGACTGCAGACGTGTGTACAGATCCTTTCCGACCTGCTTGCAATTGTCGCGTTTATCCACAGCCGAGGTGCTATGCCGAGGTTGTCCGACGGATTGGCGGTCGGAAGAGCCACCCGGGAATTGCACCCAGGACCTTCGCAATGCGAGAATAATAGAAAGAATTGCAAGCCGATGCAAGACCGGGAACTTATCATACGCTGTGTCGCAGGGTCCCATCGACGCGACATGGTTGACGCCCGGAAATTCCCCGCCGGATCTGAGAATACGCCAAGTGCGCGTTCCTTGTGTCAGGATCATAGAATCGATTTTCAGCACGCTCCTGCGAAGAGGGCGGTTGGTGGACCGTGCCAGAAGTCCCATAGACGGGCACGGGAGACTGCAGGGTAGGACAACCTGCTCAAGGGGTAATCCGGTAGATCAGATGCCGGAGATGAGCAGGTGACAGACCGCTCGGGAGTGCCGAGATGCCGGGTGCCATAAAGTTCAGGCAAGATAGCGGTCGAGGCGATCCCATACAGTCTGCTGGTGATACCGAAAAATCAGAAACAGTGAGCAATCGAGCTTGGGACGAGGTCACAGCACCATGCAACTCAATCGTCATCGGAAGTAGTATTTGGGGCTAGGCTAGGCGTGCCGAAAACCGCTCCACGAGACGACCAGCCAGCTGGCTCGTCACGGTCGCCGTTCGACTGCCATCAGTATGCGGTGTTGCTGGGCTAAGCAGGAAATAGTCTTCCAAAGATCAAGCATGACATTCAAGCAGGAGTTCGACTTTCAGCCCTGCTCGTCTGGCATTCCGATAGAAAGGCTTTGGCAGTCCATGCCTTGCGGTAGGTTTAAGCCCAGCCATCTCTATCCCTCCGCGGGATGCACTTTGCCGGCAAGGGCCTGCCGCAGGCCATGCACCTGGTCGAGGAGGCTTAGGATAATGCCGATGCCTTCGCGGTTGACTCCAAGATCATGCTGCAGGTCGTGGATGAGTTGCGCGCGTGCAAGGTCGGCCTCGGTGAACAACACATCGTCCTCGACGCGTCGGGGCAGGAGCCACTCCTCCACCATCCACAGGTCGAGCGTGATGTCGTCGAGCTTCATCCGCACCAGGAATTCAGAACGGCTGATCATCATGACAGCATCTCCCGGCGGAGGTCATCGTTTGTGCTTGGAGACCAGTTCGACACAAGCTCCTCGAGGCCATGATCGGGCGAAGCAGGCAGTATGACCTTCAGGACGACCAGTTCGTCTCCGTGACCGCCGGATTTGCGCGGTGCCCCCTTGCGCCTCAACCTCAGAACCGTGCCGGTGTTGGAGCCCCTTGGTACATTCATCATGACAGCACCGGCCGGCGTTGGTACCTTTATCCGTCCGCCGAGCACGGCTTCTTTCAAGGTAACGGGCAATTCGAGACGGATGTCGTCCCCCTCGAGGACAAAAAATCGGTGCAGCCGGATGTTGAGTTCGATAAGTGCATCACCGGCGGGCCCCTCGCCGCGGGATGGAGCGCCCTTGCCGCGCAGGCGGATAACCTGCCCCTCCCGCACGCCGGCCGGGATTGCGACATCGATTGAGCCACCGGATGGCAGTGTCAACCTCCGGGTGGCGCCGTTCATTGCGTCGAGGAAATCAATCACAAGCGTATAGTGGAGGTCGGCCCAGGCGACGATCCGACCTTCCCGAAAGACGTTGAGCTCGCCTTCGGTCATCGCCTGCCAAGGCTCTGTGGTCTGCGCGCCAAGCCAATCAGTATCGCTACCTATGGCAGAACGCCCGAATATCGCTATCTTCACCCTGACCTACCGCTACTGATGAAAATTGGCATGTTCAGATCCACACGAAAGGTCAGTCTAGTTGCGAGAGTATCAGTCGTCGTCTGGCCTCACTGCGGCTTCCGGCGGGCGTGGAATTGTCAATTGTTACGCCTGTCTCGCCTCAAGACATCCCCGCATAAGATATCCATTGGCTTCGCTGCGGGCGCGTTTGCCTCGTTCCTGCCTCTGATCGGTCTGCATTTTATCCTTGCCGCAGCCTTGGCCTTCGCGGTCAGGGGCAACATCATCGCATCGGCCGTGGGCACGGTCGTCGGCAATCCGATTACCTTTCCGATGATCTGGTTCGCCACCTACAAGGTTGGGGTCGCATTCACCGGCCAAAATCGACATCCCAATACCGAAGGTAGCCCCAATCCGGCAGAATTTCAGATTGGATTCAGTACCGATTCCATTCCTCGACTTTGGGAGGCACTTGGTGAGACATTTTGGCCAATGCTCATCGGTGCTTTACCGCTGGGGCTCATCTGTGCGTCCGGCTGCTACCTGCTCGTCTACTCCTCTCTTAGTGGGGTTCGCAGGCGCGCAGCTTCATTCTCCCGCCCCTCAGCTCTTGCTCGCCGTAGTTGGACCTGATTTAAATGAATCCGGACTTGAACAGAGCCTCAGGGAGCCCCTTCAGTCTAGGCTGTTGCATGACAGAGGTTCATCCTCGACGTTCACGAAGACGAAAAGAAATATCCTGTCTTCCCCTGAGCCACTAAATGCGCAGAGCCCCTGAACGTTATCGCATAGTGATGAGCCTTGCTCATTCCAGGTGAGATTTCCCGACACATCAGAGGCAAGTGGCAGTCTATGGGTTTTACCGGATTCAAGCCGAATGAGGATCGCGCGACCAGCCTCAGCGACTTGTACCGTAAGGCCATCATCACAGATCCATCGCCGCGGTATATCCGAGGCCTGAACCAACTGAGACCAAGCAATGAACGGCAGGATAGCTGCAGAATCAAAAAACTTCATAACTCTCCCTATAGGACGCATTGCTGACGCTCGTTCCTTTTCGCGCCCCTTGCAGACACGGATATGCAGGAATGCGGTATGCCTCACAAGCTGCCAATCGGTAGCGCTACCTATGAGGGTCTGCGCCTGAGAATTACAAATGCGTAAACATTGATTTGGGTAATCACTTGGAAACCGGGTCGAACCTAGAGTGAGCCATGCAAGTGATCTTACGGGCAGTAGAACGTGGGGCCAAAGGGTAGTTCGGATTCCTCAGCTCCCGCGGCAGATCTAATGCCCGTCTGCAACGTCAAATCAACAGATAATTGAAATAAGAGATCAGTAATGGTGTGTTCCAGTCGCAGCATTGGCGTTGCCCTTTTCGTACTCCCAGTGCTAGCCGCTCTGTTGGTTCCAACTGTCTCGGTGACTTACAGTCCAACCTTCGCCGCGCCTAAGGCAGCAAGCCTCGCAGTTGACGCTGTGGGCCTGGCGTTCAAAGGTAATTTCACCCAGGCAGAAGAATTAGCCAGACGCTCGGGTGATCCCGCAACAATCAAGCTCGTTGAGCTGATCTATCTTCGTGACAGACCCAATGAGGCTGGCTACCAGCGCATCATGTCTTTCCTCGATGTAGCGCCGAACTGGCCCCTAACGGACGCGTTGCTAAGGCGCGCCGAGCGCTCGCTCCATGTCAACAACGAACCAACGGAATTGGTCCTTGGGCACTTCAAGAGGCGCCCGCCAACTACCGCGCAAGGTGCACTTGCCTACGCACGTGCGTTCAACGCAATGGGCGACCGCAATTCCGCTCAGCGATACGTCAGAAGCGCCTACTACAATTCCGATATTCCGTCGGAGCTCGAGAAGCAAATTGTCGCTGAATTCGGCACTATGCTCAATGCCAACGATGACAAGCATCGGATGTGGCGACTGGTTTACGCCCGAGACAGCAATGCAGCGGTCCGCGCAGCAAGGCGTCTGCCGGTCGAATATCAGAAGGCGGCCGCAGTTGCGCAGGAGCTCCTCCACCTCAAGCCGGGAGCTGACAAGCAGTATGCAAAGCTTCCCGCGGCCTTGCGCGAACAGCCAGCCATGAAATACGCACTTGTGCTCTTCTACCGGAGCAACAAGGACTATGCGAAGGCCCGCGCGATTCTCGCCGCTATACCGGGTGACGCCAGTGTCATGGGTAATCCCGAAGCGTGGTGGGTGGAGCGGCGCATTGTGGCGCGCCATTTGCTCGGAAAAGACCATCGAGATGCGGTACGGATTGGGTATCAGATTGCGAAGTCGCACGGGCTTACCAGGGGTGAGAAGGCCCTGGAGGGTGAGTTTCTGGCGGGTTGGATCGCCTTACGCTACCTGAGGGACCCAGAAACGGGCCTGAAGCATTTTCAGCGCCTTGGTGAAGTCGCCGAGTCGCGGAGCGAAAAGGCCCGCGCGGGGTACTGGTCAGGGCGGGCCCTGGAGGCGATGGGGCAGAAGGCGAAGGCCAAGACCCACTATCGTGCTGCCTCGCAGTACACGACAGTTTACTACGGACAACTGGCCCGTGAGAGAATCGGGCTTGGCATGTCGCCGGAGGCAATACCGGCAGGTGAGGCCTCGGAATCCGCCCGGGCAGCCGTCGAGAAGGACGAGGTAGTCCGGGCATTTCGCTTGCTGGCCGAGGCCGGGCGCAAGGACGACCTGCAGATGTTCCTCGGTTCCTTCGCCAGCCGGTTCACGTCAGTGGATCAGATGAACGCTGCGGCCAGCGTCGTATGGTCTGTAGGGGGCACTCAAATGGCTGTGCGTCTGGCCAAGGCCGCCGCTGCCAGGAATATCGACATCGACGCATGGAGCTATCCTGTGCGTGCGCTGCCTGAGTGGAGGAAGATCGGCAAGCCGGTTGAAGCACCACTGGTTTACGCGCTGGCCCGCCAGGAGAGCGAGTTCAATCCTAAAGCCGGCAGCAAGGTTGGCGCGCAGGGCCTCATGCAGATCATGCCCGGCACGGCCAAGATGATTACCAGGCAGTACAAGCTCGACTACCAGGATGGTATCCTTACACGAGATCCCGCGTTCAACGTCATGCTGGGCGCAGCCCATCTGGGCGACCTGATCGGCAATCACGGCGGTTCATATGTCCTTGCCCTCGTATCCTATAATGCTGGACCACGCCGCTCGCGCGAATGGATCGCCGAATACGGTGACTTCCGCACTGGCGAGATCGATCCGGTGGACTGGGTGGAGTCGATTCCGTTTCAGGAAACGCGTCAGTATGTGCAGAAAGTCATGCAGAATTTGCACATCTATCGCTCGCGTCTGGCCCCCAAAACGGTCCAGCCGATGACAGTCGACCTGGCACGGGGATCGACCGTCGACACCATGGTGGTATCCACAATTGACCCGGCACAAGATGGTGGGACTGCGTGTGATGGGAGTTCCATTACCGATCTTTTGTCCTGCGACTGACATGTGCGGCTTCCGAGATTGGCCCATGCACGGGGCTGACTTCAGCCGCCGCAGGAGGCGGTCGAGATCAGTGCGGAACCCGGACTGCCGGGAAGCACGCTGTCTATCTTGAGGGAGGGCGAGTACTCGGTTTGAGCCTTGGTTTCGGCGGCGGATCTGGGGTCAGAGCGGAAATTCTTGCGAAGTCCTCTGGTGCGAAGATGGCGCAAGGTGCCGCGTCCTGTTGATAGCCGGAGCAGGCTGACTGGCTCTGTTCCCGTGTAAGCCGCCATACAACCGCGGCAAAGCCGGCATTGTTGGGCATCCGGATAACTCCGGTGGGTCCGGGAAGCTCCCTGCCAGGGGCACCAAGTATCCGGCCGCGAAGCGCCATGTCTGCCTTGTTCGCAGAGGTGTAGGTGCCAAATGTAATCCCCCAACCATCCAGTTCCCGCGCGCTGACAATTCTGACGGGTGTCTTCTGCGGGCAGACGCTTGCCGTGAGGTCGTTCGGCACGACCGTACCCAGTGACATGTTCTTGATCTGCTTGACATGCGGCCCTGTCTTCGACCCTTTGGTCGTGAATGCATCGACGAGCAATGCCTGGGCCCTGTCGGCCCGCTGCTTCCCGTTTCGCGCACCAAACACGACGGCGCCCAGTTTGCGGCCGGCAATCGTTGCTGTGGCGATCAGATTGAAACCCGAATTGCAGACGTATCCGGTCTTCATGCCATCCGCGCCGTCCATTTGCCGCAAGAAAAGATTTCGGCTCACAAGTTTGCGCTTTCCGATGGTCACCTCCGCCTGGGCGAAATAGTGCGCGCGGTCCGGAAACTCTCTCAGGATCGCTGCCGCAAGAATCGCCATATCGCGGGCCGTCGTGATCTGCCGCGGATCGAAGAATCCATTGGGATTGACAAAGTGGGTCCCGGTCATGCCCAGTATGCGAGCTTCGGCGTTCATCTCCGCCACAAAGGCCTCGATCGAGTCACTGGCATTTTCCGCCAAGGCATAGGCCATGTCATTGGCCGAGTAGACAAGCATCGACTGAAGGGCAAGATCCAGGCTGATGGTTGTGCCAGGTTCAAGATCAATCCTGCTTGGCGGCTGCAATCGCGCTACTCTGGAAACGACAAGTGGCTGATCGAGTGAAAGCTTTCCGGCCTTCAGTTTCCGGAACACAAGGTAAGCCGTCATCAGCTTCGTGAGCGATGCCGGGTACCACAGTTCCCCGGCACGGTCCTCCAAGAGGACGTCGCCGGTTATGGGATCAAAGACGAGCGTAGGGCCAGCTGCCCGACTATTGGTCGTTGCAACGCCGAAAGTGACAATCAGCACCGTGGCCAGCAAACGAAGTGCCTTCACTCCAAGTCTCCTGCACATAGCTTGGAGCGATTAAAGCTCCGGTTCGGGTAGAACTCAATGACTGGTGCGCAGTGCGCACTGAGCTCCAGAGTGTCGTCATCGCCGGTGTTCTGGCAGTTAGGTGCGCCATCTTTTCGGTGAGTGGCCTGGGACCTGACTTGAACCAGAGATAACTCCACATTACATTGTTTTTTGCCAACCGTGGCCGGACGAGAATAGGTGGCAGTGAGGACGATCATGAGGAAATCACTGTTGGGACTTGATGGGTTCCTGGCCATAGCTGTGTTTCTGCTGTTCGTCGATGGCAGGGCAGATGCAGGCACATTGAAAGCCTACACATTCGATGATGTGGTTGTCATCTGGAAGTCGCAGGAGGACCTTGAAAGGGCGGCCGACCTCATGGCGAATGAGAGAGTGAACGAAGGCGATCTGGATTCTCTCATCGCGTGCTGGGCGAACTCGGGTCAAGAAGCGGAGGTGCTCTCAACTTTGTCAGATGGCCTGCTTCTGAAAGTTCGCTTGGGGAACGAAGATTGCGAAGGAATTGTCTTTGCTGAAGAGTACGAGGACTGACGAGTGGCGCAGTTGCTGCTCGCGACTGTCTGCCGAGTCTGCCGTTTCTGCCGAACTCAAATTACGGTAGAAACATATAGTCGGTTAGTATGGCAAAAAAAGTGACAATCGGCAGAACGATGAGCAATAGCTGCAGCGGTGAAATGTCGATGTCCGTCTGAATCGAATTCATTGCGATCCCTCAGCGAACACCGCGGGGCGGCGATGTGTGAGTGTTCCTGCCCGATTGCGCGGTGCATTGTGTGTACGGTCCAGCAAAAAAAGTCTCGTGCGGCAGGTCGTTGCGGATCATCACTGGCTTGCCCAGATGATTCTTCCCATGAACTCCACGTGGTCCGGATCGACCAGCACATCGCGGCGCGACTTGCCGCCCAGCGTCACGGCGATACATTTTTTGTTCCGATGCAGAAGGGTCCCGCCCAGCGTGCCGTGAATGCTGGATTTGACGACGATCCGGTCTCCTATGGTGATTGGCACCTGATCGGAAACGATGAGCCTGTCGCCATGACGGTAAAGCGGCATCATGGAATTGCCCAGAACCGTGACCATCCTTTTCCCAGACACCTGCAACTGTTCGACACTCATGTCTTTCCTTGGGATATCTGTAGCTGGATCAAACATGTCGTTCCCCTGTCGGAACCACCATAGGCAACGTTACCTACGGCCGAAGCCGACCTCCGGGCAGCGTTCTCGTGAGACAAGGAGAAGGAATCTCAAGAAAGGGTCGCCGAAATGCTGAGGAAGACAGGTCAGTTGCTATGTGCCCGGCGATCCTCAGCACGGTCATGCGGTAGACAAGTTCTCGTAGTCTGTTCAGATCGGATAGCGCAGGATCGCCGAGAGCGCCTCACCGGCGGGGAGATCTGACTTGCGTACGGCCATGACCTTGGCGCCAGTGGCCAAGGCGCGGCCGGCGATCTCGTCGACAATACCATAGGTTCCCGGTCCCGGTTTTCCGAAGCTGACGCGGCCATCCTCCTCGCTGATGGTACCGGCCTCGCTGGCATCCATGTCGAAGAGCAACGTGTCGATGGCACCGAAGGTGGCGGCTCGTGCAGCCTGGGCGACATCGGCCGTGGCGCGTCCCTCGGCCTCGCGCTTGGCATAGAGCGCCTTCATCTCAGCCATCTGCGCGGCATAGAGATCATCGAGCACCTGTCGGGCGCCGGCGGCGAGTTCGCTCATGGTCATGCGTTCGGCGTTACCCTTGATCTCGCCCGGCGCCAGATGCGGATAGGTGTTGGCCTGGCGGAACATGGAAGCCAGCGGATCGGTGGCGGCGATGATCAGCGGCCGGTCGCGGCCCGTCAGGACATGACGTAGCGCCTGATCAACGATGCGGGCATATTGCCGGAGCCGGAAGTTCTGGCCTTCCGAGCCATGAATGCGACCTGAGGGCGAACGGTCGTTCAGCGTGGTCTTGCCCAACGCGTCGCCGGCATCCTTGGGCAGATCCGGCACGCGCAGCTGTACAGGTTCACTGTCCGCATCAAGTTGGCAGAGCTTCACGCCATTTTCGCCAAGAACGAGAATGAAGGCACTGTGCGGGAATGTGACCGCGCGCAGCAGTGGCTGGATATGGAACCGGTCCGACACATGCACCTGATCGGGAATATGATTGGCGAGCCTGTAAGTACGGACACCATCTGGTGTGGCGAAGAGTGCCAGGCTGTTGGCTTGTGAAGCCCAGAAGGCATCGTCGTCGACCACATGGTTGATCGCTTCCTCAATGGGCCAGAGCCGGCGCTTGTCGATGCCAGCGGCTTTGAGCTGCTCCAGCGCCTGATGCCCGTGGTTCTTGAGCGCGATGCGGCTGGCGCCGATCTCCTGCGTCAGCGGCGTGGTCTTGATATAGATTGCGACGGAAGGCTCAGCCCGCGACGTCGCCAGCTTCTCGATTTCGGGGCGCGACGGGATATCGACGTAAAGCATAGTAATTCTCCAGACTCTTGAATGACGATCTGCACGCTATCAGAAAACCGATGAACAGCACCGAATTTTACATCACATTCTGCTCTCGTGCTGCAACCTGGAGAATCATGTGTACCAAGGCCCGTAGGCGAGAATGTACCAAAATAAGTCCTTGGACATATCGAACCATGGCGATGCCGTTCTTGATGGGGCGATGACGGGCACGACGTTCAATATTGCCATGTCGCTCACTCGTTTCTGCAGCTTGGACATCTTCCAATGTACATCCATTGCCGATCTGGCATCATGCTGCCCCGTCAACAGCGACGGACGAGGACACCCGGACGGTTCATAATCAGTTCTTAACCCATTAGGCTGTTGCACTTCAAAGATTCTCAACGCTGGCTGAACAAGTCTTTATCTTTCGCAAGAAAGAAAACAGGTAACCCCTCTATTTTGGGGCCACCAGCACGGCTCCGATCACGATGGCCACGACTCCGACCCAGTTGGTGCCCGAGAGTCTTTCTCCAAGGAAGATCGCCACCAGAACGACACTCAGCTTGTCGATGGGTGCCACCCGTGCCGCGTCGCCGACTTTCAGGGCGCGGAGGTAGCAGAGCCACGAGGCTCCCGTGGCGCAACTCGACAGCACCAGGAACAGATAGGTCCGGCTGGATACGGTCGATGACGATTGCCACTGCCCTGTGACTGCCAGGAGCGCAGCCAGCACGAACAGAATGACAATCGTTCGAACGAACGTCGCAAAGTCCGAGTTGATGTTCTCAATTCCGATCTTGGCGAATATCGCCGTCAGAGTAGCAAAGAACGCAGAGAGGAAAGCCCAGAGTTGCCAGGATTGAAAAAGTGTTTTCATCATCGCCTCGCACCAGTTGCCGGACGAGATTGAGACCTGCGAAGAGGCCGCCGACTGCGAGCACGAAAGACGCCAGCACATAGACAAACGCACTAAACGCCTGACCGCAACACCGCGCTGGTTCATGAGGCGGGGCTTGTCCTCGTGTCGGCCAAGCCAATGACCCGAGGGCCGCCGCACGAGATCGTTTTCGCGCTGATCCCGCGGTTCATTCTTGTTGCCGCGTTGCGCAACCGGGTATCGGCATAGCAAGCCGTGTTGACTGATGGAAAGTGACATCAACCGGGAATCATGCATTCCGGGCGTCACGTTGGGCGACTATGCGACCGGCTCGAAAGACGTTGAGCTCGCCTTCGGTCATCGCCTTCCAAGGCTCTGCGGTCAAAGGGACGCTGGCAACAAGGGCTATGGTCTGATCGGCGGCAGTGACCGACAGGCCATTAGCGGTGATAGTCGCACCGGTCGACGCACATTGATGCTGCAAATAAACCAAACCGGGTGCCGCGACCTTGAGCGTCACTGATGACTTGCGCCGATGTCCATGGGCGAACAAGGCGTCGCCGTCCGAGTAAAGGAAATTCGCCGGGCCTAGACGGCACAGTTCTGCCGCGAAGACAGTGACGATATTCAGGCGATCCTCCAGTGGCGGAACTTCGCCAGCTTTGGTCCAGATAGTGCTCAACCGCTCGAGAAGAGCACAGAATGCCTGTTCCGAATCCGTCTCGCCAACGGGAGAAAAACGGAATGATCGGAAAGCGGGGGTTTCAGAAATTCCTGGCAGCCAGCCGTTATGGGCGAAGCAGTGCATCCGGCCCGCCATCTCGCGTACAAAAGGCTGCGCGTTGCGAAATGAGGGCGCACCCATCGTGGCTTTGCGAATATGCGCCACCACGATGTTGCTGCGCAGATCGTGCTGGCCGACAAACCGCAGCCAATCGCTTTCATCTGCAGGCCCCGCATCCTTGATCAGCCGAACATCAGCGCCTTCATAGTATGCGATCCCCCAACCATCTCGGATCGATGTCGGAGGTGCGCCATGTTCAGCCAATCGCTCAAGCGAAAGGCTCAGCGTGGCAGGCAGGTTGCTGCATAGCCCGAGAAGCTCACACATGGCGCGGTTCCTCGCTGGTAGACCGACAGGCAAAGACGAGTTTATCCATTCGTTGACAGAAACACACCACCGGGGTCAGAAGCTGATGACCTTCGGGCCGTCGGTCGCAGACCGCGGAAAGGACCCCGCTTCCGAATCCAGCGCTGGAGTGCAGGCGCGGAACGCTGTCTCGGCGCCGATTTGCTGCGCAATGCCGGAGGAGACCCTCACCTGTACGCCGGCTTTCATCGGGGCATCGATCGTAGTGTTGATCGCAGGCTGATCCGGGTCGGCCTGCTTGTGCTCGACCCGGTTCAAACTTGTCACGTGGCAAGGCAGGCGCCCGCGCGTTCGCAAGTTGCGCGCTCAAGCTGCACAGTGGCATGACCAATGCCGAATTCATTCTCCAACTCGTCGGTCACGTGATCGAGGAAGACATCAGCATCGGCCCCGTCCCATACGAGATGCACCGCAAGCGCGGTGCTGGTGGTGGACAACGCCCAGATGTGCAGATCGTGAACATCGCTGACACCCTGCTGATCACCCAGCCAAGCGGCCACAGCTTGTCGGTCGATCGCTTCTGGCACCCCGTCGAGTTCCAGCCGCAACGAGTCGCGCAGAAGGCCCCAGGCTGTCCAGGCGATCAATAGGCTGACCATGATCGCCACTGCCGGATCAAGCCACTGCCACCCCGTCAGCATGATTCCAGCTGCTGCCAATACAACCGCGCCTGACACGGCCGCATCGGCGGCCATATGCAGATAGGCACCTTTCGCATTCAGGTCATCCTTTTGGGATTTCATGAATAAGAGTGCCGATCCGGTGTTCACTCCGATGCCGACCAGTGCCACCAGCAGGATGGTCAGCCCTGGTACCTCGACCACGGTCTCGAACCTGTGCGCCGCCTCCCAGATCACCACGACGACACCGATCAGAATAGCAACTGCGTTCAACATGGCAGCAAGAATGGTGGCCCGGCCATAGCCGAAGGTGTAGGCGGCACTTCCCGCGCGTTTGGCCAGCACCGCCGCTCCCCATGCAATCAGCAGCCCCGCCACATCGGTCAGGTTGTGAGCAGCATCCGCCAACAGCGCAAGTGAGCCGGTCATGAGGCCCGCTGTCGCCTCAACGAGGACATATGCCGTGTTGAGCCCCACCGCCCAACGGAAGGCGGGGCCAAGGTCTGCGGGTGGGGTGTGGGTGTGCGCGTGATCGTGTGCCAAGGGTCAGCCTTTTCTCCGGATCGTGCAGGGGTCAGGTGACGAAGTGGCCGTCCCTCTTAGCCCACCTTGCCTAACGACAACACCTGGAGCACTCATGACCGCAAGGTCAAGAAGCGCCCTGCGCTGGTTCGTGGCATGGCCCCATCTTCCAGTTCCGGTCAACGCGCACTTGCGGCCTTGAGAATCCTCGCCATCAGGCAAGGGCCAGTCAGCCCTGCGATAGAGAGGTTGGCTCCGACGTTCAGCGACAGCCAAAGCCATCATATGGCGGAGAGATCGTTCTGTCCTTGGAAATGTGTGAGGAAAAGACTGGCCAGCATCAGACCGGCACCAACCATCGTGAACCATTGTGCACTCATTCAGCAGCACGAAGAATTCTGCGACGCGGCAACCGATGTTCCGTCACAGCAGGAAGACGCCGCTGGCGAGGCGTCGGCCGATCCGCCGCAGCAGGATGAGGCTGCATCGGACGGGGCAATGCCGCTTGCCGACCCGGTAGTCGGGAAGCCGCGCTGCACCCAGCGGCCGATGCCGGGGCGCATGTTCACAACACGATCATAGCCATGATACATTAAGTAATAGGTTGCCTTCAGGCTGCGCTCGCCCACTGCGCAGGCCAGGATCACGTCGCGATTGCGGGGCACTTCGGACCAGCGGGCTTCGAACTGGCTGAGGGGAATGTTTACTACCTCGCAGCCGGCAAAACCCATCTGTGCCACTTCCGCGGGTTCACGGACATCCACCAGCAGGGCGCCTTCTTTCAGGAGGCGCTGCGAGGTGGTCGGGCAGACTTCCCGCGCCTCTGTCAGGTCCTTTTTTATTGTCTCTTTCATGGGGTATCCTTCAGGGGTGAATGCCAGGCAGACCGGTTGTCAGTTCGGCGGCGACGGGGACGGGGACGAAAGGCACTGGAACGCGTTTACAGCGGCAATCCCCAAAGGCCGCCCAGAATAGGTAGACGTCAGGCCCGAAACCGAGGTTCAATTCCGTTTTGTGCGGAGCCTTGGCGTTACTCAAGCCAGGCCAGAACCTGATCGTGCGAAGGGACAGAGCCCTTGTGGACCACCTTGCCTTCGATCACGACGGCGGGGGTCGTCATCACGCCGAAGCTAACGATGTTCCGCATGTCCTCGATCTTTTCGATCGACACAGCCTTGCCGGTCTCTTTCGCGACGCGGTCGATGACATCAACAGTCGCCTTGCACTTCGCGCAGCCCGGGCCCAAAACCTTGATTTCCATGTGTCGTCCTTTCAGAAGAGCAAGTTGAACAGAAAGCCCACAGCGAGGATGCCTGTCCCCACGACCCCGACAAACACTCCGATGAGCTTCAGCGTCAGCACCTGACGCAATATGATCATCTCGGGAAGGCTCAATGCGATGACGCTCATCATGAAGGCGAGCGTTGTGCCCAGCGCGGCGCCCTTGCCAAGCAAAGCCTCGACGATCGGGATCACACCGGCCGCATTGGTGTACATCGGAATGCCCATGAGCACGGCAGCCGGAACCGACCACCATTTGTCTGCACCCATGATCTGCAACATCAGGTCCTGAGGCACATAGCCATGGATGAGGGCTCCGATACCTATGCCGAGGATGATCCACATCCAGACCCTGCCGAAGATTTCCCGCACGGCCTCGATGCCGAGCTTGTAGCGTTCCACCATGGTGAGACGCTCACCTTCCACCGCAGCCGGAACCGATGCACCCGAGTGTATGTCTCGTACCCAGTCCTGCAACCATCCCTCAAGATGCAGCCGTCCGATCACCCAGCCTGCGAGGATTGCAATGATCAGTCCGAAAGCGGCGTAGGTCACGGCCACTTGCCAGCCGACCAATCCGAAGAGTAGCACCAGCGCCACCTCGTTCACCATGGGCGCCGAGATCAGGAAGGAGAAGGTGACACCCAGAGGCACGCCCGCGGAAACAAGCCCAATGAAAAGAGGCACAGCAGAGCAGGAGCAGAATGGCGTGAGCACACCCAAGCCTGCTGCCATCACATTACCGACCCCCTCGCGCTTGCCGGCCAGCATGGCGCGGGTGCGTTCGGGAGAGAAGAAGCTGCGCACCACCCCCATGGCGAAGACAATGAGAGTCAGAAGCATCATCACCTTGGGCACATCGTAGAAGAAGAACGCGATGGCTTCCCCGGTGTGGCTGTGGCGGTCCACGGGAAACAGGCTCGTGATCCACTCGGAGAGGGGAATAAGCTGGGTGTAGGCGACGTACCAGAGAGCCACAGAAGCAGTAAGCCCCAGGTGCCAGAACCAGTCGGGGCGCTTTAGCCGGGCTGAGACGGACAGATCGGTGCTCATGCGGCTTTCCTTTCCTCCGCTGCGGCAGCGGCAAGCACCGCCTCCAGCAGTGTCCGGACAGCGGGCGCCAAGGCAGGATTCAGCCGGTAGCGCACCCACTGCGCATCGCGCCGGTCGCTCACCAGTCCTGCCTGCTTCAGTATCTGCATGTGACGCGACATCCTGCTCTGCGAAGCATCAAGCCGCTTCATCAACTCGCAGACGCAGTGTTCGCCGCCGTCCGCAAGGATCCGGACCGCAGCGAGGCGGGTGGGTTCGGAAAGTGCAGACAGGACTGCGAGAGGCATTGTATGTGGATCTCCGCTTATGCGCTTAATAGCATATAAGATATCCGTGATCGATCGTCAATCGCTCCAGGGACTTCCGCGACAATGAGGCAACCCGTGTGCAGGCTCGTGAGCCTGACTGGCCGGAGTCCACGGTGTCGGTGGACAGCGAAACCGGCGAGGGCTCATAATGAAATCATGGCTGGAAAGCTTCTCTCGCTGGAATGCATGAAAACAAAGCGCCGGCAGGTGCTGGGCACTGTCGCGGCCGGTATCCTCTTTCATTGGCGAGGCGGGCAGTCAGTCCGAGCAGCTTCGACGTCGTCGCCCCTCAGATTCGGGCTGACCCCAGTTTTTCTGAGCAATGACGTCGAATTGCTCACGAAGCTGAAGGGCTATCTTTCACGGCAAACGGGCAGGGAGGTCCAGCTCGTTCAGCGTCGCACCTACGAAGAGATCACGGGTCTGCTCCTGTCGGGTCAACTCACTGCCGCCTGGATCTGCGGATATCCGCTTGTCCAGTACCGCCCGCAGCTGTCTCTCCTTGCAGTTCCGCTCTGGAGGAATCAGCCGCTCTACAGTTCCTACGTCATCGTGCCTGCTGGCCGTCAGGTCTCCGTCGTCGATGAACTGAGAGGCGACCTCCACGCCTTTTCCGATCCCAACAGCAATTCGGGTTACCTCGTTACAGCAGCCCTTCTTGCCGCAACTGGTCTGAGAGCTGAGGTGTTTTTCCGTGACACGATTTTTACGTACGGCCACCGTAACGTGGTGCGGGCCGTCGCTTCTGGTCTTGCACAGAGCGGTAGCGTGGATGGCTATGTCTGGGAGGTCATGGCGTCGATTGAACCCGATCTTACGGCGCGCACAAAGGTGATCCGGAAATCGGAACTTCTCGGGTTCCCGCCGGTGGCCTGTATCGCCGGCCAGACCGCCTCAACCGATGTCGAACTCATCAGGCATGCACTGCTCGCTATGCGCGATGATCCGGAGGGACGCTCTGTTCTTTCCTTGCTGCGTCTCGACGGCTTCTCGGAAGAGCCGCAGAGCCTGTTCGATCCCATCGCCGCCAAGATGCGGCTTGTCCGGAGCCTAACGCCGTGAGGCGGGGTCTCACGGGCTGGTCGCAGGCATCGCGTTCCTTCGCCATGCGGGTGCCTGCCGTCGTTGCGCTGCTGATGATCGCGATCAGCACCGTGGTCACGGTGCGAGCCCTGACCCGCCTCGAGGACACCCAGCAGCGAAGTCTGGAACAGCTTTCGTCCGCCTATCTCGACGGACTGTCGGCTTCTCTCGCTCCGGCCGTGGTCAGGGAGGACGTCTGGGAAGTGTTCGATACGCTCGACAGATCCCGCGAGCGGTACAAGGGGTTGAATGTTCAGTGGGTGACCGTCACAAATATTGACAATCAGACGATCGCGTCCAGTTCTCCAGGCACTTTTCCACCTCTCGAGGAAATGCCGTCTGAGGTCGTGTCGCAGTTTTCTCCCCAGGCAGATGTCTCCATCAGCGATGATACGGCCGAAGCCAGGATGAAAAGGACGCTCGTTTATCAGGAGCAAACCATTGGCCATATCTATGCCGTGGCGGACATTTCTGGGCTGGTCGCGGAGCGAGCGAACGCCTTGCGTGAGCTGGTCATCACGAATGCGATTCTAACGCTCCTTCTTGTCGCCTTCGGAGCTGTCTTCGTTCGGCGGATGCTGCAGCCAGTCGGCCTGCTGTCGCGTCATTTCGCGCGAGCTCGGGAAGGGAACATGACAGCCATTCCGGCTGCTGATGTCAAACGCCAAAGCCGAGAGTTCCAGGACCTGTTCGAGCACTACAATACAATGACTGTGGCCGTGAACGAGCGCGAGATGCTGGCGGCAAAGTTGGCTGAGGAGGAAAAGCTCGCGAGCGTTGGCCGTCTGGCGTCTGGCATGGCGCATGAGATCAACAATCCGCTGGGTGGCATGTTTAACGCCTTGGACTCGCTGCGCCGGTATGGGGCGCGGGAGGAGGTGAGGGCCACCTCCATCAGGCTTCTGGAACATGGACTGTCAGGCATACGCGATCTTGTACGATCCACACTGACGTCCTACCGTGCCGATCAGCGGCCAAGGGATCTGACCCCCACCGACCTCGACGACCTGCGGCTTCTTGTGAAGCCTGAGGCGCGCCAAAAACGGCTGCGGCTATCCTGGCAGATTGAGTTTTCTCAACCCTTGCACGTTCCTGCTGTCCCGATCCGAGATGCAATTCTCAATTTGCTGCTGAATGCCTGTCATGCCTGCAAGGATGGAGGCAGTGTGGGCTTCAGAGCAGGCGTAGAGAATGGAAATTTCTTCGCCGAAGTGTCGGACTCCGGTGATGGAATTCCTCAGCATGTAAGGGAGTATCTGGAGCGCCAGGGCGCAGGCGCTGCTCCCATGGACCGGAGGTCCGGGTTGGGCCTCTGGATCGTGAAGCGCCACTGTGATGAACTTCATGGGAGTTTGAAGGTGATGGCTGCTGGGCCGGAAGGTACGACCTTGCGTCTCGTGATACCGCTGCGGAGCAATCTCGAAAATGCAGCTTGAGGGGTTTTTCATAGCCGTGATCGAGGACGATCCTGTCATGGGGGAATCTCTTGTTCAGTCCCTAAAGCTCGAGGGCTGTGACGTCGATTGGTGGAAGACAGGTGAGGAAGCAGCGCGCGGCCTGCGCGCCAAATCGCCCGATGCGGTGATTTGTGACATTCGGCTGCCGGATACAACGGGCGAGGCGCTGTTCCGGGATCAGGCTGCCGTTATGCCGCTTCCGCCTTTTCTGTTTGTAACGGCTTACGGCGATGTTGACCAGGCTGTCTCCCTGATGCGGGAAGGTGCTGGAGACTATGTGACCAAGCCCTTCGACATTTCTTTGGTGATCGCGCGCCTTCAGTCCCTGATCCGGAGGAATTCGGCGACGAGGGCCGGTTCAGCCCTGGGCGTTTCCCGGGAAATGAAGCAGGTTGAAGAGACGCTCAGGCGGATATCCGATCATACCAGTCCCGTTCTCGTTTCCGGCGAGACCGGAGCCGGAAAGGAAATCTGTGCACGTTTTCTCCATGCAATCTCGTCGCGCTCTAAGGAACCATTCATTGCCGTGAACTGCGCGGCTATTGCCGCAGAGATGATGGAGCAGGAGATCTTCGGGTACAGGGGGGCTTCCGCGCAAGCTTACCACCGCGGCTTTGCAGAGCGTGCCCGGGGCGGCGTTCTGTTTCTGGACGAGGTGTCGGAGTTATCGATGTCGCTGCAGGCCAAGCTTCTGAGACTGGTGGAGACCCGGGAATACCACCGCCTGGGTGGTGAGCAGGGGATGGTGTTCCACGGCCGGATCATCTGCTCCACAAACCAGGATCTTCAGGAAATGGTTCGCGAGGGACGCTTCCGAGAAGACTTCTATTACCGAATCGCCGGAATGAGTATCGAGGTTCCGCCTCTCCGCGAGAGGCCTGATGACATTCCCTGGCTTATCAGTCTGTTCCTCGAGAAGCTCAAGGGACGAGCGGGGCCAAGGTCGGCAAGCTCACAGGCATTCGAGGTTGCGCGATCTTACTCATGGCCCGGCAACGTTCGGGAACTTCGCAACCGGTTGGAGAGGGCGGCGGCGCTGGCGCAGGGCGCGTTGATCATGCCCGCAGATTTCTTTCCCGATCTGGCGGTCATTTCTGGTGATACCGCCAGACAGTCCGAAAGGCCTTTTGCGACGCTGTCGGAGGCCCGTGATGACGCTGAACGCCGCCAGATCGTGATGGCCCTCAAGGAGACGGATGGTCACATCATCAAGGCCGCCAAGCTGCTGGGCGTTTCCCGCACCACGCTGTGGGAGAAGATGCGGCGCCTTGGGCTTGAGGGTGATTTCCGATAGGCTGTCCGAATTCCCGGACATCTGCAGCGCAGCATGTTCGGATTTCCGGACAGTTGGGCTTTTTGGAAACCAAGAAATTGGCACTTTGCAATTGGTGCGGCGCAAAAGAGTGATCGCATGGACTCGGTCTAGTCTTCTCCTGCCAAAATGGGAGACATGCCAATGAAAAGATGTGACAAGATGGTCGAGGTTGGCCGCCGCCAGTTCCTGCGTGGGGGCATCGTGGCCGCCGCTTCGCTGCCCGTCGTCGGCCTCGGAGCCACGCAAGCGAAGGCCGCCAGCAATGGAGCACTTCTCGACTATCCTTCGGCGAAGCTTGCCAATGTTAAGGACCTGAAGCCCAACGAACCGCTCGAGATCGCCTATCCGGACGCGGATGCGCCGGGCGTGCTGCTGAAGCTCGGCAAGGCAGTGGAAGGCGGTGCAGGCCCCGACGGCGACATCGTCGGCTTCTCCACCGTCTGCCCGCACAAGGGCTTCCCGCTCTCCTACAATGCTGAGAGCAAGACAATGAACTGCCCCGGCCATTACTCGGTGTTTGATTGCGAGGCCGGCGGCCAGCAGACCTGGGGCCAGGCCACGCAGAACCTGCCGCAATACATGCTCAGGATCGACGACAAGGGCGACATCTACGCCGAGGGCGTGGACGAACTACTCTACGGCCGCCTGTCGAACGTGCTCTGAGGGAGAACAAGATCATGGCTTACAAGAGAAACATCGACCGTCTCCCGATCATTCCGGCAGACGCCAAGAAGCATAATGTCACCTGCCACTACTGCATCGTCGGCTGCGGCTACAATGCTTACACCTGGCCGGTGAACAAGCAGGGCGGCACGGCGCCAAGCGAGAACGCAATGGGGGTTGACCTCTCGAAGCAGCAGCCCGCCGACACTGAAGCCTGGTATTCGCCCTCGATGTACAACATCGTGAAGCAGGACGGCCGCGACGTGCATCTCGTCATCAAGCCTGACGCCGGATGCAGCGTGAATTCCGGCCTCGGCTCCGTTCGCGGCGCCCGCATGGCCGAGAACCGCCGCTCTGACAAGACCGGCACGCAGCAGCAGCGCCTCGAGGAGCCGATGATCTGGCGCTACGGCACATGGCAGCCGACGAGCTGGAACGACGCGCTCGATCTCGTCGCCCGCGTCACCGCTCGCGTCATCGACAAGGAAAACGAAGACGATCTCTTCGTCTCCATGTTCGATCATGGCGGATCGGCCGGCGGCTACGAGAACACCTGGGGCACCGGCAAGCTCTACTTCGCATCCATGAAGGTGAAGCACTGCCGCATTCACAACCGCCCAGCCTATAACTCCGAGGTCCACTCGACGCGCGATATGGGCATCGATGAGCTGAACTATGCCTATGAGGACTACGGGCTCACGGACACGATCTTTCTGATCGGTGCCAACCCACTCGAGACGCAGACGAACCTGTTTCTCAACCACATGGTTCCCGGCATCCGCAATGGCGCAAAGGTGATCGTGGTCGACCCGCGCCACACGGTGACGATCAACGCCTGCCGGGTCGAGGCCGGCAAGGACAACGTGCTGCATCTTCCGATCAATTCCGGAACCGATCTGGCGCTGTTCAACACGCTGTTCACCTACATCGCTGACCAGGGCTGGATCGACAAGGACTTCATCGCCAACTCAACTATCGAGGGTGATGTTGTGCAGGCGCTGGACGAGGCACACCCCGCACCTCTCGGCAGCTTCGAAATGGCGCGCGCCGAGTGCAAGATGTCGCTTGCCGACGGCGCAAAGATCTGTGGCGTCTCGGAGGACGACATCAAGAAGGCGGCCGAATGGATCGCCAAGCCCAAGGATGACGGTTCGCGCCGCAAATGCGTGACCGCCTACGAGAAAGGTATCATCTGGGGCAACGACAACTACCGCACCATCGGTGCCCTGGTGAACATCGCGCTGGCGACCGGCAACATCGGCCGCGAAGGCGGCGGTGTGTGCCGCCTCGGCGGTCACCAGGAAGGCTACATGCGCCCGTCGGATGCGCATGTGGGCCGTCCGGCGCCCTACATCGACCAGCTGCTGATCGCCGGCCGTGGCAAGGTGCATCACATATGGGCCAACGACCACTACAAGACGACGCTCAACGCCAGCGTCTTCAAGCGTGAGTATAACCGTCGCACCAACATGGTGAAGGAAGCCATGGATGCGCGGGCCGGTGCGACGCGTGAAGAACTGGTCGATGCCATCGTGGCGGCGATCGAGGCGGGCGGATTGTTCTCCGTCAACGTCGACATCATCCACAGTCAGATCGGCCAGGCGGCGCACGTCATCCTGCCGGCGGTGGAATCGGGCGAGATGAACCTCACCTCCATGAACGGCGAGCGCCGCATGCGCCTCGTCGAGAAATACATGGATGGCCCGGGTTCCGCGAAGCCCGACTGCCTCATCGCGGCTGGGATTGCCCAGCACCTCGAGCGCGTCCTGCGGGAGCAGGGCCGAAATGAGTATGCCGACCAGTTCAAGGGTTATGACTGGAAGACCGAGGAAGACGCCTTCATGGACGGCTATCACAACAACACCGGCAAGATCGTCACCTATGACCGCCTCCGTGCCATGGGCAACAATGGCGTGCAGGAGCCGGTGGTCGACTTCAAGGACGGCCAACTTGTCGGGACCAAGCGCCTGTATGAGGATGGCAAGTTCACCCGTCATGGCCGGGAGGACAAGAAGGCCCTGTTCTGCGGTGGCGCGTGGCGCGGTCTGCAGGCGGCGGGAAAGGCGGCCCAGAGGGACAACTACCGGTTCCTCGTCAACAATGGCCGCTCCAACATCAACTGGCAGAACTGGTTCCTCGACAAGGACGACGATTTCGTTGCCGACCGTTTCCCCTATCCCTTCATCCAGATCAACCCGTCGGACATGGCGGAACTGGGACTCAATCCTGGTGACCTGGTCGAAGTCTACAACGATGTCGGTGCCACTCAGGCGATGGTCTATCCGGAAGCGACGGCCCGCAAGAACGAAACCTTCATGCTGTTCGGCGCGCCAAGCGGCACGCAGGGCAACATCGTGAATGCCGGCGTCAACGAACTGATCCTGCCGAACTACAAGCAGACCTGGGCCAACATCCGCAAGATCTCGGATGCGCCGGCCTCGGTGAAGGCTTTGTCGTTCAAGTCGTTCGACTACGTCGCCTCGTAACAACACTCGGTGGCCCGGCAGATATGCCGGGTCACCTCTTTTGCAGAGATGGGGGTCCGATGAACCAGTTGTTTCGTCCTGAGGTGACCGCGGGCACAGAAAGCCGCATGGTGGATAACTTCGGGCGGGCCATCACCTATCTCCGGGTCTCCGTAACCGACCGTTGTGATTTCCGTTGCGTCTATTGCATGGCGGAAGACATGACCTTCCTCCCCAAGAAGGATCTTCTGTCGATCGAGGAGTTGGAGCGGCTCTGTGATGCCTTCATCGAGAAGGGTGTCAGGAAGCTTCGCCTGACGGGCGGCGAACCTTTGGTGCGCAAGGGCATCATGACGCTGGTCGAAAGCCTGGGCCGTCACCTCCGCTCGGGCGCGCTCGAGGAACTCACCCTCACCACCAACGGCTCCCAGCTCTCGAAATACGCCGCCGAGCTCGCCGCCCATGGCGTGAAGCGCATCAACGTCTCGGTCGATACGCTCGATGACGCCAAGTTCCGCCAGATCACCCGCTGGGGTGAACTCGCCAAGGTGAAGGAAGGCATCCGCGCCGCGCAGGCTGCAGGCCTCGCGATCAAGATCAATGCCGTGGCCCTGAAGGGTGTCAACGACGCGGAAATCCCCGAGATGATCCGCTGGGCGCATGGCGAGGGCATGGACCTCACCCTGATCGAGACCATGCCGCTGGGCGACATCGACGGCGACCGGACGGACCAGTACCTCCCCCTGTCCGTCGTCCGCGCCAATCTGATGGACCAGTTCACGCTGGAGGACATCCCCTACAAGACCGGCGGCCCCGCCCGCTACGTGCGCATCAAGGAGACCGGCGGACGACTCGGCTTCATCACGCCCTTGACCCATAACTTCTGCGAAAGCTGCAACCGCGTCCGCCTCACCTGCACCGGTACGCTCTTCATGTGCCTGGGCCAGGAGGACGCCGCCGACCTCCGCGCGCCGCTCCGCGCCTCCGAGGGCAACGACCTGCTCAATGCCGCCATCGACGAGGCGATCTCCAGAAAGCCCAAGGGCCATGACTTCATCATCGACCGCCGCCACAACAAGCCTGCGGTGGCCCGTCACATGAGCGTGACCGGGGGCTGAGCCCGCGATATACGTATCGCGTAATGCTCGAAGGTTCCGCCTTGTCATATCGGCTTTTGACCGCCCTTCTTGCCGGTTCTGCCGTAGGGGTCCTTGGCGGGCTAATAGGGCTCGGTGGAGCTGAGTTCCGGTTGCCGATCCTGATCGGTGTTTTCGGGTTCGACGCCCTGAGCGCCGTCATCCTTAACAAGGCAATGAGCCTGGTGGTGGTGGCATTCTCCATCCCCTTCCGCATGGGCGCCATCCCGTTCGAAGACACGCTTGCGTATTGGCCTATAATCGTAAATCTGCTCGCGGGAAGCCTCCTCGGCGCGTGGTCCGGGGCGTCCTGGGCGGTGGGTCTCAAGACATCTCGCTTCTACCGGATCATTTCGGCCTTGCTTCTGCTGATGGCCGTGGCACTGCTTCTGGGGCACGGTTCAAGCTCCCAAGCCGGACCAGCCCTCAGCGGCCTACCCCTTGTTCTGGCTGGCGTGGTGACCGGCTTCGGGATTGGGGTCGTGGCATCGCTGCTCGGCGTAGCCGGAGGTGAACTCCTGATCCCGACCCTTGTCATCCTCTACGGGGTTGATATCAAACTCGCCGGCAGCCTGTCACTGCTCATAAGCCTGCCCACCATGGTGACGGGTTTCGCGCGCTACAGTCGGGACGGCAG
This sequence comes from Aestuariivirga sp., assembly GCF_046294715.1. Lineage (GTDB taxonomy): Bacteria > Pseudomonadota > Alphaproteobacteria > Rhizobiales > Aestuariivirgaceae > Aestuariivirga. The sequence goes on from NZ_JBKBKI010000005.1 coordinate 60,608, forward strand.
TTTCACCGTTCTGACGAAGGAAGGGCGCTTTTGCCTGACGATGGCGGCAGGTTCGATTGTCGGGGCCTTCCTGGGCGGGCAACTTCTCAAATGGGTTGACGGAGCTCTGTTGTTGCCCATTCTGGCGGCCATCCTGATCGTCTCAGCATGGAAAATGTGGCGGCACGCGAAAAAATGACCCCCAACACACCCGGTAGGGACGATCAGAACGGAATGGCAGGCGCTGGTCATCTTAACAGTAGCTGCTTCTGCCTGACGCTCGATCGCAAGGCGCTCTGTGCCGCGCTCGAGAATGAGGCCGGCGATCCAGCCTTCTGCCGTGCCCATGTCATGCCGCGCAGCAACCTGTTCTCGAATGTCCCGGTGTTCCTGACCGCGGCAAGCATTTCCGCCATGCAGGACGTCGTTGAGGCCGTGCATGCCGTGAGCCGTCTGCCCGGTTATCGGGAGCAGGTGCTGTCCTGGGCGCCAGAGATTGCGCGGGCCGATCCGGGTCCGTCGGGCGTGTTCATGGGCTTCGATTTTCATCTCACCGCCAGCGGTCCAAAGCTCATCGAGGTGAATACAAATGCCGGCGGCGCCTTCCTGAACGAGCTCCTGGCAAAGGCGCAACACGCCTGCTGCAGGGAAATGAAGTAACCTTTCCGCCTTTCCCCGGGCGGGAGTTTTCGGGACGATGTCGTCGCCATGTTCGAGGCTGAATGGCGTCTCCATGGAGAAGATCGACCGCTACGGCGGATCGCTATCGTCGATGACGAGCCGCAATCCCAGTATCTCTATCCCGAATTCGTCCTCGCGCGGGAGATGCTGGCGCGAGCCGGGTATGCGGCTGAGATAGCCGCACCTGAGGCGCTGCGGTTCGAAGACGGCGGTCTGCTGCTGGAAGGAAGCTCCGTCGATCTCGTCTACAACCGGCTCGTCGATTTCGCCCTGGAGGAGCCGCGACATGCCGCGCTGCGCATGGCCTATGTTTCGCGCGCCGCCGCAATAACGCCTAACCCGCACGGCCATGCGCTGATGGCCGACAAACGCAATCTCGTGCTCCTCTCCGATCCGGACCGATTGGCCGCCCTCGGCGTGGAACCGCGACTGCGGGACGCGCTTCGGCCTGTGCCAAGGACGGTGGTCGTAGAACCCACCAATGCGGACAACATCTGGCGCGAGCGCAGGGGCCTGTTCTTCAAGCCCATGCGGGGGTATGGCAGCAAGGCGGTCTACCGTGGTGAGAAGGTGACGCGCGGCGTGTTCGAGGAAATCCTCAAGGGAGATTACGTTGCCCAGGCTTTCGCTCCGCCAAGCGAGAGGATGATGCGCATCGAGGGCGTGGCGGAGCCCCGAAAACTTGACGTTCGGCTCTATGCCTATGAGGGACGGACGCTTCTGGCGGCGGCCCGACTCTATCAGGGGCAGGCCACCAATTTCCGTACGCCCGGTGGCGGATTTGCGCCTGTCTTCGTCGTCTGACCGGTTTGATCTGGGTCATCGGCAGGACGTTCCCAGTCTGCCAAGGATGCATGTTCATAGTGGAGACAGGTTGCATGTTGAAAACTCGCTACAAGAAGCTCACGGGACTTCACGCAGGTCATGTATATGAGGTCACTGCGCCAGCAAACGAGATGGACAGCCCGATGCGCTGGTCACTTCAATGTGAGACGATCAAGGACCAAAGACTGATCGTCGCCGAGGACGAGCTTGCGGATACATCCCGCTGGCAACCTGTCGGCTAATCCTCACGTCGTACCGGCAGTAGCAGCGTCGTGGCGAAGCATACTGCCAGCATGAGCGCCGAACCCGCGAGGCAGGCGGTGAGGCCGCCCCACTGGTAGAGCAGGCCTGAGAGCAGCGTGCCGCTGAAGCGTCCTGCGGCATTGGCCGCGTAATAGAAGCCGACATCTTCGGCTGCCTTCTCTGAGCCCGCATAGGCGAGAATCAGGTAGGAGTGGATGGAGGAATTGATGGCGAAGGCCGCGCCAAAGACCGCGAGACCCATGACGAGGATAACATCGGGGCGGATTGCTGTGCCTGCCGCGAGGCCAGGGATGATCAGGGCAGGGATCAGGGCAAGGAGTGCTGACCACAGACGTGCCGCAGGAACTTCCGTCGACAGGCCGTCGGGGCTGCGGCGGATGACGGCGGGGGCTGCGGCCTGGACCAGGCCATAGAAGATCGTCCATGCCGCCATGAAGCCGCCGACCATCGTGAAGGTCCAGCCATTTGCATAGAGGAACACGGGAACGCCGACGACGAACCAGATGTCGCGCGCCCCGAACAGGAACACGCGCGCTGCAGCCAGCAGGTTGACGCCCCGCGACTTGCCGAACAGTTCACGCGCGGAAGAACTCGCCTTGGTCTTTCCCATCATGGGCGGCAAAGAGATGAGAACGCCTGCGAGGACCAGCGCCAGCATCGCGGCCATCAGCCAGAGCGACAGGCGGAACCCAGCGAACTGCAAAAGCAGTCCGCCGAGGAAGAAGCCCAGGCCCTTCATGGCGTTCTTGGAACCCGTGAACCAGGCGACCCATTTGAACAGGCGGCCTTCGGCGTTCTCCGCCTTCGCTTCCTTCTCAGCTACCTTGATGGCCGACTTGGAGGCCGTCTTCGTCAAGTCCTTGGCAATACCGCAAATCCCCTGCGCCAGGACCACCCAGGCTACGGAGAAGCCGACCGCCCAGTCCGGAGACAGGGCGGACAGCACAAGAAAGCCTGCGATCTGCGTCGAGAGGCCGACGGTGAGCATGCGCGTAATGCCGAAGCGCGTGGCAAGCCATCCGCCGAGGAAGTTGGCGGCAATTCCGGCTGCTTCATAGAGCAGGAAGAGGAAGGACAGGACGAATGGCGAATAGCCAAGCTGGAAGAAGTGCAGCAGCACCAGCATGCGCAGCGCGCCGTCCGTCAGGGTGAAGCCCCAATAGGCTGCGGTAACGATGGCGTAGTTGCGGGTGCCGGGAGCCATCAGATGCCTGCGTTACGCATGTGGCAGGCCAAGTCTACCATGCGGCAGGCATAGCCCATTTCATTGTCGTACCAGGCATAGACCTTGAGGAGTGTCCCGTCGGTCACAAGAGTCGAGAGCCCATCGACGATGGAGGACCGGGTGTCGCGGGCGTAGTCGATCGAGACGAGCGGCCGCGGCTCATAGCCGAGGATCCCTGCGAGCGGGCCCGCGGCCGCCTCCGCGAAGAGCCCGTTCACCTCCTCCTTCGTTGTCTCGCGCCGAAGCTCGAACACGCAGTCGGTGAGGGAGGCGTTGAGCACGGGGGCGCGGACAGCGTGGCCGTCGAGCTTGCCCTTGAGTTCGGGATAGATCAGCGAAATGGCGGTGGCGCTGCCCGTGGTGGTCGGCTGGAGCGAGAGCATGGCGGATCTCGCACGGCGCAGATCCTTGTGCGGCGCGTCGGTCACGACATTGGTGTTGGTGGGGTCGTGGATCGTGGTGATCTGCCCGTGCCGGATGCCAATGTTCTCATGCACCACCTTGACCACGGGGGCGAGGCAGTTGGTGGTGCAGGAGGCTGCGGTCACGACCCGGTGCTTCGCGGGATCATAAAGATGGTGGTTGACGCCGACGACGACGTTCAGCACGTCGGGCTCCTTTACCGGCGCCGCGACGATCACCCGCTTCGCGCCGCGCTTCAGGTGGCCGTCGAGCGTGCCATGGTTCAGGAACTTGCCAGTGCATTCGAGCACGATATCGACGCCCATGTCGCCCCAGGGGATGTCCGCCGCGGCGGGCAAGGCGGAAAAGCCGATCTTGTGCTCGCCGATCCCGATGGCATTCTCGCCATCGACGGAGAACCTGTTACGCCAGCGCCCCTGCACGGAGTCGAACTCCAGTAGGTGGGCCGTTGCCGCTACACCCCCCTTGACCTCATTGACATGAACGATCTCCAGGCGGTTGCCGCGACGTGGATCGTCCTCGCCACGCTCCGCGGCACCCAAAGCGGCCCTGAGGGCCAGACGCCCGATGCGGCCCATGCCGTTGATACCCACACGCATGAGATGGTCTCCTTCGCTGTTCCGTTGTTGCAGGCTGGTGCGCACTCAGTCGGCGCGCCTGATCGTACCTTCGAGCTTTGTCGCTTTCGCCACCGTGTTCGAGATCGTGCCGTATTTACGGACGTTGGTGTGGAGCAGGTCCAGCCGCCGATCGTCCTCAACCGTCTGCACGATGATCTCGTAACGGACCTCCACCATCATTGGCGGCGCATCCTGGCGAATGCCGTGCAGCCTGACCTCCACGCCATCGAACGTGAAGTGGATCATCGGCGCCACCCGTTCGATGCCCTTGATCATGCAGGCGGCGATTGAGGCCAGAAACAACTCGGCGGGGTTGAAGGCGTCGGCGCGCCCATGAACTTCCGTATCGAGCGTGAGGGTTGCCTGCTTCGTGGTTGCTTCGCTGCCATGGGCATCGAACCTGCGGGCCAAGACGCGGTATTCAAGCATGGGGCTTCAATCCTTTTTCGTACCAGCCCTTCGAGCCGTTCACGATCTTCACCAGCGAGAGCATGACCGGCACCTCGATCAGCACGCCGACGACGGTGGCGAGTGCCGCACCGGAGTTGAGGCCGAACAGGCTGATCGCCGCGGCAACGGCGAGTTCGAAGAAGTTGGAGGCGCCGATCAGAGCCGAAGGTGCGGCGATGCAATGCGCTTCGCCCGCGAAGCGGTTCCAGACATATCCGATGCCAAAGATGGCGTAGGTCTGGATGGCGATGGGCACGGCAAGCAGCGCGATGACCAGCGGCTGCGCTAGGATCTGCTCACCCTGGAAGGCGAAGAGCAGAACGAGGGTCGCCAGCAGCGCCAGAAGCGAGATGGGCGCGATAGCCTTGAGAAAGCGCTCCAGCCCGCCTGATGCGACAAGCGAGCGGCGGATGATCTGGGAAATGATGACCGGCACGATGATGTAGAGCGCTACAGACAGGAGCAGCGTCTCCCACGGCACGACGATGGCCGAGAGGCCCAGCAGCAACGCCACGATGGGCGCAAAGGCGACCACCATCACTGCATCATTGAGCGCCACCTGGCTCAGGGTGAAGTGCGGCTCGCCCCGCGTGAGATTACTCCAGACGAACACCATAGCGGTGCAGGGGGCGGCCCCCAGCAGGATCAGCCCTGCGATGTAGCTCTCGATCTCGGCTTCGGGAAGCAGCGGCCGGAACAGCCAGCCGATGAAGAGCCAGCCCAGCAGCGCCATGGTGAAGGGCTTGATCGCCCAGTTCACCGCCAGCGTGATGCCGATGCCGCGCCAGTGCCTGGCCACCTGACCCAGCGCCGAGAAGTCGATCTTCACCAGCATCGGGATGATCATCAGCCAGATCAGCACTGCGACGGGCAGGTTCACCTTCGCCACTTCCATGGCGCTGATGGCGGCGAAAAGCCCCGGCAGCCATTGGCCCAGCAGCACGCCGGCGATGATGCAGAGGAAAACCCACAGGGTAAGGTAACGTTCGAAGAGCGACATTCAATCTGTCCTGGAAAACGTCAGAGCTTGCCGATGGCGTCAAGCTTGTTCTTGAGGCTGAGCCGGTCAAGCGAGGCGATGGGCAGGGCGGTGAATGCCTCGATACGGTTCTTGAGCATGCGATAGGCCTCCGCGAAGGCGAGACGTTTCTCAGCGTCGGTTCCCTCAACCTGCACCGGATCGGGAATGCCCCAATGGGCCGACATGGGCTGGCCGGGCCATGCCGGGCAGGTCTCCTTCGCCGCATCGTCACAGACGGTGAACACGAAATCCAGCCGCGGTGCATCGGCGGCGGCGAATTCGGACCAACTCTTCGAACGGAGCCCATCCACCGGATGACCCAGATTGCGGAGAAGGTCGAGGGCGAAAGGGTGCACCTCGCCGCGCGGCTGGCTGCCGGCGCTGAAACCCCAGAAGCGCCCGGCGGCAGACCGGTTGAGGATCGTCTCGCCGAAGATCGACCGCGCCGAATTGCCGGTGCAGAGAAACAGGACGTTGTAAGCGGCGTCAGTCACAGGAGCCTCCGGAGGTTGAGCAGGATCTGGTGATGTCTTCAATCAGGGGGGTACAAAGCTCGGGCTGGCCATCGCAGCAGTCCTTGAGCAGGAACAGCACGAGCTTGCGCACGGTCTTGAGTTCCACCCGATAGATCATGCTGCGGCTGTGCCGTTCGACGGAGATGAGCCCGGCACGGGTGAGGATCGCCAGATGGGTGGACATGGTGTTGTGGGGCACGTCGAGCCTGCGGGCGATCTCGCCGGCAGGGAGCCCGTCTGGCTCCTGCCTCACCAGTAGGCGAAAGGCCTCCAGCCGGGTCGGCTGGGCCAGTGCGGAGAGGGCGTCAATTGCGAGGTCCTGTTTCATCTGTCGAGGACTATCGACGTAGTGTGTGACAGTCAAATGACACAAAGTCTCAATATCCGACTATCGTCTTCGCATCCGCTGGAGGGGTGCATCGAACGCCCGGCGGCGCGGCAGGGTGGCAGCAAGACCAAAATGGGAGATTGGATAGCCAGTCTCTGCCTGGCGGGAAGGAGCGCAATCGCGCGTAACCGGGTTTGAACGGCACTTTGCGCAACCGTGCGAACGGCTTCGATTCATCCCGCCCAGAGAGTTCGCACCCAGTACCTTTCCCTCCGCCACCATCCGCTGAGGTTTCAACTTTTTCAGGATTGCGGCTGCTTTTGACCCGCTTTCGGCAGCTCACTCTCTCCCTACTTTCTTCAGCTTGCCATCGAACTTGTAACGGCGGCCAATCAGTTCAGTTGGGGTCCCGCTGCTGATCTGCACCTTGTTGATCGGATCCATTGCCTCTTCTAGAGTTTGCCCATCCTGGGCCGGTGTTTCGTAAGGCTGCGCCTGCGTATCAGGCTGGACCACTTCGTTCGTGAGGCCTGTGTTCCCGGGCGCAGAAGCGCTCGAGAGAGGAGAAGATCGCCGATGAATGTTTCTCCGAGCCGGTATTTCGCCGCGCTGTCGTTCTGCGCCGCCATGACGGTGCAGCCGCTTCAGGCGCTTGCGCTCGAGGAATTCAAGCTCGAGGGCACCGCTTTCCTCGACGAGGAGGCTTGCTCGGGAGGACTTCAGGCAGAAGGCTGCAATCTCAGCTTCTACCTTCAGGGCGCTGCGGCGAAGCGGCTCTACGAAGGCATGGCGGGGGAAGCGAAGAGGGAAGAATGCACGGGCGGGCTGGAGAAGAGCGACGGCAGGGGGCTTCACTGCATCGCGTACGATGACGAGACCTACGCCTGCGACTTCGGCTATCACTTCGGCGAGCGCGCCTTTGCGGGCAGCAGCACGACGTGCTGAGGGTGCAGCCACCGCTCTCCGATAGTAAGGCCTGAGGCTATTCTCTCCGCCAGGTCAGCACGCCGCGCCCTTTCCGGTCGCGGAACATCGGGTGCGTCGTTTCCGCCGTGACGATGGAGAGCGCATCGCCATTGATCCTGAAGTGCCTCGCATGCTCCTTGCCCAGCCACACCGGATGCCAGGCCACGTCCGGCTTGGTGATGAAGAGATCCGGCTCCTCGGTCCGGTAGCTTCCGGAATAAGCCATCATGGACCGGAAGAGCCGGGCCTCGTCGGCTTCGCCATCGACCTCTCCGCGGTTCCGCGCGGCAATGATCGTCATCATGCGACCGCCTTCGGCAATGAGTAGATAGCCCTGCGGATTTTCCCCGTACATGTCGGTCCGCTCGCCGCCGTCGGAATACTCGAATTGCAGCGAAACAAGTTTCCAGCTGCCAATGAGATCTGCACTTGCCATGATCCGGTTCTCCCCATGAGTTGAATCCGAGGTTCAGATCCGGGTGAGAAGTTCAGAACGCGGACGCAAGCGATGGAAACCGCAGCAGGCTTCAAACCCGGGCAAAGCACCGTCCGTCGATGCTTATATCCCTCCTGCTTATGGAAGACCAGCAGCGTCGCCGTTCTGGCAGACAGGTGAACTGGGGGACGGGGGCGCAGCCTGGCTTCAGCCCGCCCGCCGCGTGCGCGTCACGCCGCGGGTGTCGTTGGCCGGGCGCTGGCGCGTCTTTATCCAGTCGACGCGTTCGAGGCGCTCATCGGTCTCGTCGGCCCAGGCATCCATGTTGGCGATGCTCCTCGCATGGCGCGCGACGCGACGGGCCATGGCATGCTGTCTCGCCAGCACGGCCACCAGCAACAGGATTGCCACGACAGTGAGCCAGTTGGGCGTGGGTTGCAGCAGGAAAGCACGAATCACATCGACCATGATCGATTCTAACAGCCTTCGCGCCGCGAGGGAGCATACGGGAACGCGAAACAGCCGCTCGGTGGCGGTGTTGCGCTCACGCCTTCTGCAGTGCCGCCACCGGAATGCTGACGGTGAAGGCGGTTCCCTCCTTCACCAGGTTCTTCGCCGTGATGTGGCCGCCGAGGCCTGAAAGCATGCTGCGCACCGCCCTGAGGCCGAAGCCCTTCGCTTCCTCCAGGCTGAAGCCTTCGGGCAAACGGCCCTTTGTAGAGAGGAAGCTCAGCCACAGCATTTCCTTGTCCTGCTTCAGCGAGACGGTCACCGGACCGCCACCGTGCTTGATGGCGTTGGTGACGAGTTCGTTGACGATGACGGTGAGCGCCGTTGCGTGGTTGGCGCTGACCACGATGGACGAGACCGCCTCGAGCGCGATCGGCACCTGATACGTTTCGCCGAGATGGTTGCACAAGCCTTCGATGGTGAGAGCCGCATCGACGGTGCCCAGCTTGCTCGCGCCCTGCACGAAGCGATAGGTCTCCGCCAGCGCGGTGAGTTGCGCCGTCACCTCGCGCACCGCTTCGGTGTAGGAGGTGTCGTCGGACTTGCGGGCCTTGAGCTGCAGCAGGCTCGAGATGAGCTGGAGAGAGTTCTTCACGCGGTGGTTCACCTCGCGCACGGCAAGTTCGTTCGCCTGTGCCTCCTGCCGCGCCTGTGCCGAACGGGCGGCAAACCATGCGAGAATCCAGAACACGCCGTTGGCGGCGAGCGCCAGGAGCGCGGTCACCCAGGCGCGTGCCTCCCATTCCCCAAGTGCCACTTTCACGGGCTGTGAACTCGTGGCGAACAGCTCCGGGTGTGCTTGCGACCTGCGCCAGGAGACGATGCGGGGGATGGGCTCGACCGACACGAGTTCGGTTCCGCTCACCCTTTCCATCGCGCGGCGGGTGAGCTCCGTCACGAAGGCCGGCGTGGCGCGATCCGCCGTCTGGATGCGTGCCAATACATCGCCACTCACCGTGTAGAGGCCTGCCCGGGCGCCCGGCCAGTTCACGGCCTCCTTGTACAGCGTATCGAAAATGTTCTTGTAGATGCCAACCGCGATCACCGCCTTGAGCGAACCGTCTGGTTGCCGGACCGCCCGGCTGATGGTGAAGCGCTCCTTTCCGGTGACCGAGCCCGGCTGCTCGTCGCCCATGATCACGGGATCTGGCGCGCCGGCGAGATGAGCCTTGAAATAGGGCCGTTGCGCCGCGCTCACCGGCTTCGCCGGGTAACCCCAGCTGTCCACGAGGTTGGTGCCTGCAGCATCCAGCACCCAGGCTGCGGAGATGATGCCGTTGCTGGAGGCCATTTCGGTGATGCGCGCGGCGATGGTGCGGCCGGTGTCCGTCTCCTCGAGGTCCCAGGCGGCCACCACGGGATAGACGCTGTTGATGATCTGCAGCGCGGAATCCGCTGCCGCATCCCCGTGCGCCACGATCATGCGGGACATGGAGGACGTCCGCTCGCCCACCAGCCGCAGCGCGTCGGCCCGGTCCCGCTCGACGATGTAGGCGGTCACCAACCCCGTTATGAGCGCGAAAACTGCGCAGGCACCAACCAGAACGCGTCGCATGTGCCTTCAGTTACACTGGCAAGGTGGGTTGATTTGAAATCTCTAGCACGTATCGGCAGAGTTCCGAAGGAAAGATACAGAACGATCCGTGAATGTGAAGGGGAAAAGAGCCCGTGGCCTACGGGGCTGCCGCACCTTCCGTTACGTTGTTTCGTGGGGAATGCCGAAGGCCCCCTCGCACCGCCGGAACTGACTCTACGCGACTCACGTTCTGATTCGCGTCTGCGAGGCATGGCACGCAGAGCGAGTCCAGTGAGTAGAGTATCAGGAGCGTACAATGCCGCGGCCCGGTCGTGCGTATTGGAAGGGATTCTTGCGCCTTTCTCTGGTGTCGATCCCGGTGGAGGTCTACAGCGCGGTCGAAACATCCTCGGCGATCGCGTTGAACCAGATTCACAAGCCGTCGGGAAAGCGCGTCAACTACACGAAGACGGTCCAGGGCATCGGACCTGTGGAATCCGCCGACATCGTGAAGGGGTACCAAGTCGACAAGGACATTTACGTCACGCTCGAGCCGCACGAGATCGAGGCGCTGAAGGTCGAGTCCAAGAAGACTCTCGACTTGCAGCAGTTCATCGACGCCTCGGAGATCGACCCCCGCTACTTCGAAAAGCCCTATTACATCGTCCCGGCGGATGAGCATGCGGCCGAGGGCTATCTCGTGATCCGCGAGGCGTTGAGGGGCATGAACAAGCTGGGCGTCGGGCAGATCACCATGTCCGGCCGCGAGCACGTCGTGGCGGTGGGGCCGGTCGAGAAGGGGCTCGTCATGGAGGTGCTTCGCTATGCCGACGAGGTGCGCTCGCCCAACCCCTATTTCAGCGACCTTCCGCCCCTGAAGCTCGACGAGGAGATGGTCACTCTGGCGCGCGAGTTGATCAGCAAGAAGGCCGCGCCCTTCGAGCCCGGCCGTTTCCGCGACAGCTATGCCGAGGCCATGAAGACGCTGATCGCGGAAAAGGCCAAGGGCAAGCGCATCGTGGCCAGGCCCTCGCCGGCCGCCCCCGAAGGCAAGGTGGTGGATTTGCTGGACGCACTGCGAAAGAGCCTCAAGGCCAATGGCGGGTCTTCTCCCGCCCCGGCGAAGTCACCCGCCAAGCGCGGGCGGACGGAGCAGAAGCGCGCGTCCTGACCTCAACCTTCCGGTGACCACACCTTCGGCTTCACCGCGGCATGGCTGAGGGCCGACTCGTAGGCCGCCTCGACCAGCGCATAGGTCCGGAGATTGTCCTCTCCCGAGGTATCCGCAGGCTTTCCCTCCCGCAGCCGCTGGACCATGTGACGGTTGGCATGCAGCACGGCCTCCTGGGACACATGCCAGGGCCGGCTGGTCCAGGAGAGGAGGGGCCCGCCGATCGAATCCTCGAAGGTGAGGCCATTGGTGGTCACGGTCATCTTCTCGCCCCGGGTCACCACGATCGAGCCGCCGTCGCCCTCGATCTCGAGCAGGGTTTCGGGAAAGGCATCGTTGCCGCGGCGGGCGGCATAGGTCGCCTCGACCACCGACACGGCGCCCGAGACATGCCGCATCATGATCGTCGCCGTGTCCTCCGCCCGGATGCGCGGATTGCGCCTCTGGGTTTCACAGGTCACTCTCTCGACTTCGCCCAGGAAGTAGCGGGCGAGATCGAGAACGTGGATCCCCACGTCCTGGATGACGAGTTTCTCCTCCTCCGCGAGGTAGGGCTGGCCGCGATAGACGTCGAAGCCCGTTCGCCACGACAGCCTCGCCCATGTCGGGTTTCCGATCGTGCCCTGGTCGATTGCCTTTCGGACACTGCGCATGGCGGTGCCGAAGCGGAAATTCTCGTGCACTGCGAGCCAGGCCTGGTGCGCGCGCGCCTTCTCCACGATGGCGACGCACTCCTCCCACGTGCGCGCGAAGGGCTTCTGCACCACTGCCGCCACGCCCCGCTCGGCGGCGATCGCGGCCAGTTCCCGATGCGTGTCCATTCGCGTGGCGATGTCGGCGAGGTCGATCTTCACCTGGTCCAGCATGCTCGCCATGTCGGTGAAATGCGGGACGCCAAACTTCGCCCCGGCCGCCGCGGCCCGTTGCGGGTCGCGGTCGCACACGGCGGAGAGAACCGCACCCTCCGGCCTCAGATCAGCCCATGCGTGGAGGTGGTTCTGCGCATAGAAGCCACAGCCCACCATGCCGATGGACACCGTTGGGTTGCTCGCCATGTTCCAGTCTCGCCCTCTCCATTTGTGAGCATCGGAGTGTGGTTGCACGCCCCTGCAGTGTCAATCGACGGTCGAACTTGGACGGCAAGGCCCGCCGCGTGAGTGCGCGGCGGGCCCAGGTCGCTTGAAAGGGAGTGGATGCCGGGCTCAGAATTCCTCCCAGCCCGCATCGGCCGGTTCCGCCTTGGCCATGGCCGTGCCGCCGCCGCTGCCGCCCGCGGCCGCAGCCGCTGCGGCTCTCATCTTGCGCGAGGGCGCGCGCGGTGCCGGCTTGTGGGTTTCTCGGGCTTCCTCGGCCTGCGCGATGATCGCGGCGGCAGCGGTGGTGAAGCGGGAGACGATCTGCGCAAGCTCGGTCGACTGCTGGGTAAGGGTACGGGTGGCGGCGGTGGCTTCTTCCACCATCGCGGCATTTTGCTGGGTCACCTGGTCCATCTGGTCGACGGCGGTGTTCACCTCCTGGAGGCCGGTGGCCTGCTGCTCGGCGCTGCGGGCGATCTCCGTCACGATGGTGTTGATCTCGTTCACCCGCTCGATGATCTGGCGAAGCGAGGTGCCGGTTTCCGCCACCAGCTGCACGCCTTCCTGAACCTGGTTGCGCGAGGTGGAGAGAATGCCCTTGATCTCCTTCGCGGCTTCTGCAGAGCGCTGGGCAAGCGCCCGGACCTCGGAGGCCACCACCGCGAAGCCGCGGCCCGCCTCGCCCGCCCGCGCCGCCTCGACGCCGGCATTGAGTGCGAGGAGGTTGGTCTGGAAGGCGATCTCGTCGATGACGCCGATGATCTGCGTGATCTCCTGGGAGGATTTCTCGATCCCCTGCATCGCCTCGACGGCACGCTTCACGACGACGCCGCTCTTGTCGGCATCCTCCTTGGCGGCGGTCACCATGTTGCGGGCATGCTGGGCGCCCTCGGCGGTCTTCTTCACGGTCGAGGTGATTTCGGCCACTGCGGCTGCCGTCTCCTCGAGATTTGCGGCCTGGTTCTCGGTACGCCGCGACAGGTTGTCGGAGGCCTGGGCGATCTCCTCGGTGCCCGACTTGATGCCGAATGAGCCGCGCTTCACCGTGTTGATCGTCTCCGTCAGGCTGTCGGCGGCGGAGTTGAAGTACTGGCGCAGCCTGTCCAGGGCATCGGGGAAGGGCTGGTCGATGCGATGGGTGAGATTGCCCTGCGCAAGGTTTTCGAGGCCCTGGCCCAGAACCGAGATGATGTGCTTGGAGTTCTCGTCGTTGCGCCGGTTCTGCAGTGCCTGGTCCTTGAATACCGCGAGCGCGCGGGCCATTGCGCCCACCTCGTCTCCCCTCGTGGCATAGGGAACCTCTTCCTCGAGATGGCCTCCGGCGAGGCGGCCCATGGTGGCGGAAATCCGCGTGAGGGCGCGCACCACGAACTGGTGCGAGGCGATGAGCAGCAGGGCGATGAGAATTGCGATGCTGCCGTTGATGGCGGTCATGAACTTCAGGCTCGATTCGGACGTGCCGATGCCCGACTGCTCGATCTTGGTTACGTTGGCGCCCATCTTCGCGGCCTCGCCGTTCATGTATTCGCCGAAGTCGACGAACGTGGCGCGCACGCGGTTGATCGAGGCGCCGGCACTGGCCGTGTCCCCGCGCTCCAGCGCCGGAATAAAGACGTTCTCGAGCTCGTTCCAGAATGGCTCGCCGCGCTTCATCAATTCGCTGCGGAAGGCCGTCCACTCGGCGGGATCGATGATCCCGAAGCCCGCGATGTTGTCCTCCCAGAACTTGAGCCGGGTGTTGTAGGCGTCGTGCAGGCTCAGCAGCCGCGGCTTGAGCTGCGGCAGGAGGCCGGGATTGCTTTCGAGGATCTGCATGTAGGCGAAGGGTTCCGCCGGAAACAGCGGCGGCGGCAGGATGTCGGCCACGAAATCCTTGCCCTGGACGATGCTGGTATAGTCCTTGCTGCCGATCCGCACCTCGCTGATGGTGTTGTAGGTCTGCAGGCCGAGGAAGGCCATGAGGCCGACCATGATCACCCCGAAGGTGATCATCAGGCGCTGGATGGTGAAGAGGCTTTTGGTCATGTGTTTACGCCTTGTCTTCTTGACGGTTGCGGTTTCTTGGTGGGCGGAAGGATGAACCCGTCAGCCGGGCTCCGGCGGAAGCGAGTCGTAGAAGGCATGCACCGCTCCCGAGGCCTTGCCGGCAGCGTCGAATTCGGCGCCATAGCGCGGGTGGAGAGCCCAGCGCAGCTGGCAGCGCACGTCTCCCAGGCGGTCATGCCGGATAATGAAGGCCTCGCCCGGCTTCAGCATCAGCACGGGGTCGGTGGTAAATCCGATGCCGCCCGCGGAGATGTTGAGGATGCGGGCATGAGCCTCGCCATGGACCGTCGCAATACGGGCGGCGAGGTCGCAGGTCCGGCGCTCGAGCCGTGGCCGCAGGTCGAATGTCGGGGCCGTCTTGAGGCGCGTTGCGCCGAATATGTCGGGGGCCATGGATGCTCCTGCCTCGTCCTCGCTGCCGGACGCTAGGGGGGCAACGTTGTGCCAAGCTGGAGGTCGCCCCCTGCCTGTGGTTGCAGCTGCCGGGGCGAGGTTCCGAAGCGCCTGTTCATTGGTCAGCACCCGGCCCCGAAATGTCCTTGGTGAGGCAAGGGGATTATTGTAACACTTGCCCCATGGAACGGATGGCGACGGCGGCTCTTGCGTGCATGCTCGCCGTGGTGCCGCCTGGCGCCGCGGTGGCAGACGAATTGCCGGTATTCGCCGAGATCGCCCCGCTCGCGACATTCGAACCGCTGGGGCATGAAACTGTCCTGACCAAGACCGAACTGCGCAATCTCGAGCTCGTCTCTCCGGTGCGCATCGAGCCCGCCTCGGCCGTGGCCGGTTTCGTCGACCGGCTGGAATACAATCTCGAGAAACTCGACGTCTCGGGCTATGCGGATTACGATGCCGCTCTCTTCTTCGACCATTCCCGTGCGATCGTTTGGGACATCGCGGCCATCTACGGCCTGACGACGGCTTTCGGTCTCAAGAATTGGGAATGGGGCAGCTCCGGCTTTCATTTCGAGAATGAAGGCTGGTTCGGCGAGGATACGAAATACGGCGGCATGGACAAGCTGGGCCATGCCTATACGGGCTACCTGCTCACCGAGTACTTCTCGCAGCGCATCGCTCATTCGGCTGACGATCCCAACGGTGCCATCGTGACGGGCGCCATTCTCGGCATGGGCCTCCAGACCTACATCGAGTTCTTCGACGGCTTCTCGGGCGGCCATGGATTCTCCTACGAGGACCTGATCGCCGATGGCTTGGGCGTCGGCTTCTCCTTCCTGCGCAACACCATTCCGGAACTGGGCGAGAAGCTCGATTTCCGCATGGAATACATCCAGTCGGAATATTCCGATTTCGCGCCGGCGACCGACTACGCGGGCCAGAAATACGTGCTGGCGCTGAAGCTCTCGGGCTTCGAAGACCTGGAGGAGACGCCGCTGCGCTTCCTCGAGCTGCAGGCAGGCTACTTCACCGAAGGCTACACCGACGAGGAGCGCGACAGGGGCGTGGACCCCCGGAGAGAGCCCTACGTGGCGATCGGCCTCAACCTGAACGAACTCCTCGGCGAAGCACCGGAGGTGCGTGACACGCTCCCGGGCCTCGCCACCAGCCGGGCACTGGAATACCTGCAGGTTCCCTACACATACGTTCCCACCAGCTCGCGCTGATAACCCGATCTTCCCGTATCTTGAAGTCGTTTGCAGATTTTCGCGAACTTTGCTCCGCCCTGTGATATGGATCACAGAAAACGGGAGGAACGCGCATGCTGCAGAACACCCGCCCGCGGGTAACCCAGACCGTCCGCACCGGCCGCACCGGGCGGACGGCTCCCCCGCCCGTGCCGCGACCTATCCTTCGTTCGCTGCTCACTGCCGCCCGCCCCCTGGACCTCAAGGTGAGGGAGGTTCTCTTCCACGCCGGGGATGCGGGCGAGGGCTGCTACTACCTGCGTGAAGGCGTGGTGAAGGCCGCGGTGGTGGCCAAGGACGGCCAGGAACGGCTCCTCGCCGTTCTGGGCCCCGGCTCCCTCATCGGCGAGCTCTCCCTCATCGATGACGCGCCGCGTTCGGCCACGATTTCAGCGCTCAAGCCTTGCCGCCTGCTGCATCTTTCCAAGTCCTCGTTCTTCCGCCTGGCGGACGCCAATCCGCAGGTCTATCGCGAGGCGCTGAAGATCCTGGCGCGCCGCCTGCGCGAGACGAACGAGTCGATGGTGGCGCAGGGCACCGTCACGGTAGCGGGCCGGGTGGCCCGCGCCTTCGCCTCGCTGGCGGAGGGCCTGGGCGAGCCGCGTCCCGGAGGCCGCGTCCTGCTTCCCAACAAGATCACCCAGACGGACATTGCCGGCATGGCGGGTGTCGCCCGCGAGAATGCGAGCCGCGCCATCAACGACCTGCTGCGCGACGGCATCTTGGGCCGCGAAGGAAGCTTCTACGTGATCGTGCAGCCGGACGAGCTGCGCGACATGGCGGAGATCTGATCTCAGCCCTGGCTCTCGACGAGCCGGTCCACCAGCGTCTCCATGTCGGAGGCCTCGGCGTTGGCAAAGGCGATCCGCAGGTAGCTCTCCTGGCCCGGCCCGAACATCGAGCCCGGAAGGCAGAGCAGATCATGCTCGCCGGCCAGCCGCATGGCCACCTGCTTCGCGCCCTGGTCCCGGAAAGGGTGCTTCACATAGGCGAAGAGCGCGCCCGAGCTGATGAGCTGGTAGCGGAGCGCTGGGCGCCGGAAGGCGGATCGAAGCGCCTCGAGCCGGCCCTGCATCATCGCCATCTTCTGCCGCTTCCAATCCTCGAGCGAGGAGAGCGCGAACAACGCGGCGCGCTGAGAGATGTGCGAGGTGCAGATCGCCATGCAGTCCATGATCTTCTCGATCTCGCCTAAGACGCGGGCCGATGCGGTGACCGAGCCGACGCGGTAGCCCGTCATCGCGAAGACCTTGGAAAAGCTGTAGAGGTGGATGAAGGCCTCATCCCAGTCCTGACGTGCGAAGAGGCGATGGGCGGGTGACTCCCCCTCGCGGAAATCCTTGTAGGTCTCGTCGATGATGAGGGCGAGGCCGTGCTTCCTCGCCAGATCGAAGAAGCCGTCGATCACCTCGGGCGGGTAGATGGCGCCTGTCGGGTTGTTGGGCGAGCACAGGACGATGGCACGGGTGCGCGAATCGATCAGCGCCGCCGCATCCTCGGGGCTCGGATGGGTGGCATCGCCGGAAACCGCCGGGACATGGCGCGCCTCCACCCCCAGCATGCCGAGCCACATGGTGTGATTGAAGAAGTAGGGGACGGGCACAATTGCATTGTCCCCGGCGCGCGCGACCGCCATCACCGCCGCCGCAAAGGCCTGGTTGCAGCCGGCGGTGACGCAGACGTTTTCCGCCGCGACCCGGCCGCCGTAGTCGGCCGAGAGATGCGCGGCGATGGCATCGCGCAGTTCCGGCAAGCCGAAGATATCGGTATAGAGGTGGATGCCGGGCTCATGCGCCAGCCGCGCCACCGCTTCGTTCAGCTCTTCCGCGCAGGCCCAGCTCGGCACCGCCTGGCACAAGTTCAGGAGCTTTCGATTGCGCAGGCCGGGCCTGATCCAGCCCTGCGCCTCCATGATGGGCGGTGCCTCGATCCTGTGGATGGCGGGATTGACGGCGTATGACATGATGGGGCACCAGAAAGCGGAATGCGGTTGCGCCGGAACATGCCGGGCACCGCCAGGAGGTGCAAGCATGAAAGCGATCCGGATCACCGAAAACGGCGGGCCCGAAGTGATGAAGCTGGTCGATGTCGAGGTGGAAAAGCCCGGCCCCGGTCAGGTGCGCGTGCGGCAGACGGCGGTCGGCCTCAACTACATCGACACCTATCACCGCTCCGGCCTCTATCCGGTGCAGCTGCCCTCCGGGCTCGGGCTCGAGGCAGCGGGCGTGGTGGAGGAGTTGGGCGAGGGCGTCAGCTCGCTGAAGGTGGGAGACCGCATCGCCTATGGCGTGGGCGCGCTCGGCGCCTATGCCCAGGGGAGGAACCTGCAGGCCAACCGCATCACCAGGCTTCCCGATGCGATCACGGACGAGACGGCGGCCGGCATGATGCTGAAGGGCATGACGGTGCGCTATCTCCTGCGTGCCACCTACAAGCTGCAGCCGGGGGAGACGATCCTGCTTCATGCCGCGGCGGGCGGCGTCGGGCAGATCCTCAGCCAGTGGGCGAAGGCGCTGGGCGCCACCGTCATCGGCACGGTGGGATCGGAGGAGAAGGTGGCGGCGGCCCGCGCCCATGGCTGCGATCACGTGATCAATTATTCGACGGAGAACACGGTGGCGCGCGTGAAGGAGATCACCGGCGGCAAGGGCGTTCCGGTCGTCTATGACGGTGTCGGCCAGGCGACGCTGATGACCTCGCTCGATTGCCTGAAGCCGCGCGGGCTGCTGGTGAGCTTCGGCAACGCGTCAGGGCCGGTGAAGTCGCTGGACCTCGGCCTCCTGGCCGCCCGCGGCTCGCTCTACGTGACGCGGCCCACGCTGATGACCTACACCGCCTCGGACGAGGACCTGAAGGAAACGGCGGAAGACCTGGTCCAGATGGTGGCGAGCGGCAAGGTGAAGATTCCCGTGAACCAGCGATATGCGCTGGCAGACGTGGTGCAGGCCCACCGCGACCTCGAGAGCCGCCGCACGACCGGCACGACGATCCTGATTCCCTGAGAAGGATTGGGCGGGGCGCTCAGCCCCGGCTGCAGGCCGGGGCGGTGGGCAGGCTCCGCCACTTGGGGGAGCAGCTCATGTTGGCGCAGAGAAAGCCCGCCAGCGTCCGCGAGGGCACGGCATGGGCAAGGTTCAGCGGCTGGCCCGCGCCGTCATAGAGCGTGCTCACGATCATGCCGACGAGCTCGCCATCGGCATCGAACAGGGGCCCACCTGATTCGCCCTTCTGGGTGGAGAGCCTAAGCACCATCGCGTCCGGATAGCCGAACTTGCCATTGGTGCCGGCATAGCGCACGGCCTGGCCGAAGCTCATCGACTCGAACTCGCCAAGGCGCGCCGTGTCGCCCTGCGAATGCGGGCGGCCGAGGGAATAGACGAGATTGCCCTGTTCCAGGCACTGGTTGTCGCCCGGCGTCACCGTCTTGCCGGAGAAGCCGCGCAGCTTGATGAGCGCCATGTCGTTCTCCGGGTTCACCGCCACGACCTGGCCGGAATAGACGCGGCCGTTGGCGGCGCGCGCCGAGACCGTGTTGCCGGGGCGCTTGGCGACATGCGCGGCCGTCATCACATAGCCCGACGATTCAACCACGAAGCCGCTGCCGGAGGTCACGGGCGAGCCGCGCTGGTTGTCCTTGGAGCGCTGGTCGGCCGAGACCTGCTCGGAAACGATGAGCGTCACATAGGAAGGGCCGGAACGCCGCACCAGGGCTGCAATCTGCTCCGTGCTGGCGACCGCTTCGCCCGCGGATGTCTGCTGCACGTTGAAGTTCCGGCCTTCGAGATCGACATTCGACGTCGATTCGCATCCGGCGAGCGCCAGTGCGATGAGCGGGGCGGCAATCAGCGTGCGAAGGGGCAGGGGCATCTCGGGACTCTGTTTCGCTCGTCTCTATGAATCGAAATCGCGGCGGCAGCAAGGCCTGCAAAACCATTTGCCCAAAAGAAACGGCCCGCCGGAGCGGGCCGTCAACAATCGTTTGCCGTGCAGAGCGCTTAGAAGCGCCAGACACCGGTGAAGGCAGCGTAGAAGGTGTCAGACTGGACGTCGATGTCGACCTTGTCTCCGGAATACTGTTCCGTAAGGTCGAAACCAGCATCAACCGTATACCATTCGCCTTCGACACCGATGGTGAGCTGCTCGACGGGCGTGTAGTAAATTCCGCCCATGATGGCATAGGTATCATAATCGATACCGCTGCCTTCCCACCAATCCCCACCCGAGTAAACCCAGCCGCTCTCATCAGTCTCACGGTGCTTGTAGCCACCGGCGAGTTCGGCATGCACTTCATCGGTCAGGTTGAAGGAAGCAAGAGCAGTAATGCCCCAATACTTGTTGTTGACGTAGGACGCATCGACAATGTCACCGTCTTCAACTTTCGTGGCCGGACCTTCACCCATCGCGGCGGCGAGCGAGAGGTTAGCAACGTCGCCGAGCGCGAAGCCGAGACCCGCGCCGATCTGCCAGAGGCTATCGACGTCCCAGTACTCGTCTTCATCCACGGCCCGGTAGACGCCGGAGATCTCGCCCGAGATGGTGTCGCTCGAGTACTTGATCTCGCCGGCAACACCCAGCTTGTCGCCATTGATGTTATCATCGTCCTCGCCGTAGCCGTCGTTCGCTCCGGCATCTTCAACCGCGATGGCCATGCTGAGGGGGCCGGACGCGTAGGTCAGACGCAGCTGACTCGTGTCGCCCGGATTGAACGCCATGTCGGCGTTGTCGACCCAGTAGCAGCTGCAGGCGCCGTCATAGCCATACCAGATGTCGCCCAGCGAGGCCGTGTAACCGCCACCGAAGGTCAGTTCGGGGGTCATCGCCCACCAGCCCCAAGCCTCCTTGATGTCGGCGTGAGCCCTGCCAGTGCCGTTAAAGTCGCCACGGAACTCGATCGCCACGCCCACTTCGCCAACGGCGGTGTCGGTGGTGCCGACGACGCGTAGGCGGGCCTGAGCCGGGACGTCGATATCATCGTCGTCGTTCGAGATGGTGATATCGGTGTCAACGTCTTCGCTATTAAGCCAGCTACCGCCCATGAACTCGTTGGCATCGCCAGGATCCTCGAAGCTCAGATCAACGTCGCGATCAAAGCTATTGTAGACGACGCCGGCGCGGACCTGGCCGGTCCAGGTGATGGTCGTGCCAGCCGGGGCGTCAGCCGTCGGCATGACGCTGATCACGGTGGCCTTGTTGCCGTAGCTGAGCATGTCGCCACGCTTCATGCCGAGGCCGGGGACCTGCGGCAGTTCGCCTTCCGAGATGGTCAGAAGCTGATAGCCGGCGGGAACCGACGGGGCAGCTTCCATCGCGGCGACGCGGGCATTCAGCGCCTCGATCTGGGCCTTCAGGGCGTCCAGATCGTCGGCCTGAGCGCCAGCGGCGGTCACGGCGAGAGCCGCACCACCCAGGAGCGCCAACTTAATCGATTTCATATTTGTTCTCCCAAGTCTCTTGGAGTTGAGTAGACCCCCCCATCCCCTGCAAACGGTGCTGGAAGGCAATGCACGAGTTCATCGCACACCCGTGATTTCTCTGACCAAACCCGTCAAAGGTCAATGTATGTGAGTATTTGGACATGCGAATTTCGGTATCTGTCACCCGAATGCCACAGTCCTGCCGCGCCCCTGGAAGCTCCAGAAAAGTGAGTTAAAACAGTCAGTTAACGCGCTGCGGCACAGGTAGCGCGCCGGTTATTGGTGCACGTGCAGCAATCCCGATCCTGTGGCTGCCACGGTGCCGCCACGCATGGGGCAGGGCCGATTCAGCGAAACAAAAAGAAAACGGCCCGCCGAAGCGGGCCGTCTCCCATTCGCTGAGTCGCGTTTCGGATCAGAAGCGCCAGACGCCGGTGAAGGCAGCGTAGAAGCTGTCAACGTCGCCCTCGGCGTCGATCGACTCGTCCCCGCCGTCCTCGTCGAAGCTCCAGTCAACCGAGGTGGTGAAGTACTCGCCTTCGACACCGATCGTCAGCTGATCGACGGGCGTGTAGTACAGGCCGCCCATGACTGCCCACTGCTCGTACTCGAAGCCGTCGGAGTTCCAGTCAACGTCGTCCTCGTCGGTGACCGTGACATCGTCGCCTTCGCGCTTCTTGTAGCCACCGGCCAGTTCGGCATGAACCTCATCCGTGAGATTGAAGGATGCCAGCGCCGTGACGCCCCACCAGCTGTTGTTGAGGGGCAGGTTGGTCACGATGTCGCCATCGTCGACCTTGGTCGTCGGGCCTTCACCCAGGGCTGCGGCGAGCGAGAGGTTCGCCATGTCGCCCAGTGCGAAACTGAGGCCGGCGCCGACCTGCCAGTTGGCATCGACGTCAAAATAATCGTCTTCCTCGACAGCGCGGTAGACGCCGGAGATCTCGCCCGAGACGATGTCGCTCGAGTACTTGACCTCGCCGGACACGCCGAGCTTGTCGCCGCTGGCGCCGGAGTTGTCGTCGCCGAAGCCGTCGTTCGTGCCGCCGTCCTCAACCGCAACGGCCATCTTGAGCGGGCCGGACCCATAGGCCAGGCGCATCTGGGTCACGTCGCCCGGATTGAACGACATGTCGGCGTTGTCGACCCAGACGCAGCTGCAGGCGCCGTCATAGCCGTACCAGATGTCGCCCAGCGAACCGGCATAGCCGCCGCCGAAGGTGATCTCCGGGGTCATAGCCCACCAGCCCCACGCCTCCTTCACGTAGGCGTCGCCGGTGCCGGTGCCGTTGAAGTCGCCACGGACTTCCAGCGAGGCGCCGACTTCGCCAACGGCGGTGTCCGTCGTGCCGACGACGCGCAGGCGGGCTTGCGCCTTCACATCGAGATCGTCGACGTCCCTGTCGACGCTGTATTCACCGTCGCTGCTGTAGGGGCTGAAGGCGTCACCGAAGCTGTTGGCATCGTCCGGATCGCTGAAGCTCACGTCGAACGAACCCTCGCGGTTCTCGTACACGAGACCCGCGCGAGCCTGGCCGGACCAGGTGATGCTCGTGCCGGCCGGGGCGTCAGCCGTCGGCATGACGCTGATGATGGTGGCCTCGTTGCCATAGCTGAGGCGGTCGCCGCGCTTCATGCCAAGGCCGGGAACCTGCGGAAGCTCGCCTTCCGAGATCGTCAGCAGCTGGTAGCCGGCGGGAACCGCGGGGGCGGCCTCCATGGCGGCCATGCGGGTGTTCAGCGCCTCGATCTGCGCCTTGAGGGCGTCGAGATCGTCGGCCTGGGCGCCGGCGGCGGACACGGCAAGGGCCGCACCACCCAGAAGCGCCAGTTTGATCTTCTTCATGTCTGTTCTCCCAAGTCTCTTGGAGTTGAGTAGCCCCCATCCCCTGCAAACGGCGCTGGAAGGCTGCACGCGGTGAAAAGCGCACGTGGGAGTTGTTGATGAAATCGGCGAAAAGGTCAACGCATGCGAGTGCGTTGCGGGCCCGAATTTCCGGCGCTGTCACTCATCTGCCACAGTAAAAACCACTATAAAACAAGGAATTAGGTGAAAACGTTTGCAAGTCGCATAATGCAAGCGCTGCCAGAGAGATAGGCGTGCGCTGTGCCGATGTCGGAGCGGCAAATCCCACGTTTTCGCGGGAGGATTGAGCGAAGTCCGTCGGCCTGCGGAACGGCCCCGAACCCCCTCGACTCCACCCCGGAGTTGCGGAATATAGCGACTCACACCCGGGGGAATTCCATGCCGCTCAGGCCCGTGAAATGGCTGCTCTACACGCCGGTCGCCGTCTTGCCGTTCCTTGCCGCCCTGCTTCACCAGGGCAAGGCGGGCGAAGCGGAAGAGGGTTTGCCGGTTTTCGCCGAGCTGCTGCTTCTGTTCGGCCACCACTGGGCCTGGATGCTGGTGGCGCTTGGCCTCGGCGTCTGGGTCGGCTGGTACACCGCCACGGACCGGCCCTCCGCCGAAGAGGAGGCCGGCGCATGACGATGCAGTATGCCGTCGAACTCGGGCTGGCGATGCTGCTGATCTTCCTGCTCGGCTGCCTCGTCGGCGCCGTGGCCTTCAACCTCTTCGGCCGCAAGGAGCCCTAGCCCCGGGCCGAATCGACCGCGGCGAGCCATCCTGCAATGGCCTCGAGGCTCACAGGCTCGTCCAGGAAGGGCACATGGCCGCGCTCCGGCACGGTGGCGGCGGAAAGCCGCCGGTGCCGCCGGCGCATCTCCGCAACGGTTTCTTCGCTCAACAGGTCCGAGTGTTCGCCCCTCAGCACCAGGGATGGCACCTCCGCCATGAGCTCGAGCAGCGCCCAGAGCTCCGGCACCTTGCCTTCCTCGATCTCCGCGGCGCTCGGGAAATTGACGGCGAGGCCGGGGTCGTAATCGGCGCGGGGGCCGCCTTCATCCTCGCGATAGACGCGCCGCGCGAAGGCCAGCCATTCGGCGTCGCTCAGCGAAGGAAAGCCGGGATTGCCGGCCTTCAGCGCCGCCACGGCCTCCTCCCAGCTGGCGAATTTCGGATCGCTGCCGAGATAGCCGCGGATGCGGAGGAGCCCCGCCTTGTCGATCCTGGGACCGATGTCGTTGAACAGCACGCCCGCCATGCGGGGCAGGGCGCGCGCCGCCATGACCATGGCCACGATGCCGCCGCGCGAGGTGCCGATGACCGCGAAACGCTCCACCCCCAGCGCGTCGAGCACGGCGAGCGTGTCGGCCACCTCCTGGTCGGGCCGGTAGGTGGCGGGATCGGCCCTGCCGCTCCGGCCGCGCCCCCGGAAATCGAGGGCGACGACGCGCCTTTTCCGGGCCAGCAGGGGTGCGATCGTCTCGAAGTCCCTGGCATTGCGGGTGAGGCCGGGCAGGCATACGGCAGGCGTCAGCCCGCGGCCCTCGGCCTGATAGTCACGCGCATAGAGGGGCGTGCCGTCGGCGGCGGCGATGATGTGCTCGGCGAACTGCAACGGCTCAGTCGCAGCTGGTGATGAGATCGGCGATCGAACCCTTGCCGCAGGCTGCTTCCTGCGCTTCCGCCGGCGCCGAGGTGGAGGCCACGCTGAGCCCGTCGCCCTTGGTGCCGCGCGCCAGGTCCGCCGACATCGGCCGCACCGTCTTGGGCGCGAGGCGCGAGCGGTAGACGTGCAGGTTCTGGAGAACCTTCTGCACATATTGGCGCGTTTCCTGGAACGGGATCGATTCCACCCAGTCGATGGGATCGGCCTCGCCCTTGCGGAAATCGCCGTATTCCACCAGCCACTCGCGCGAGCGGCGCGGCCCGGCATTGTAAGATACGAGGGTCAGCACGTAGGAGCCGCCGTGATCGGCGATGAGGTCGCCGAGGTGGGCCGCACCCAGCTTCACGTTATACTCCGGGTTCATCAGCTGCCCGGGATTGTGCTTGATGCCGTGCTGCTTGGCGATGAGCTTCGCCGTGCCGGGCATGATCTGCATGAGGCCCTGGGCGCCCACCTTGCTGCCGGCCTTGGGGTTGAACTCGCTTTCCTGCCGGGCGAGCGCGAAGACCAGCGGCCTTTCCACCGGCTTGCCGATCTGCTTCCAGTCAGGGAGCGCCCGGATGGGATAGCCCCAGGCGTCGATGTCGATGTTACGGGCCGCCGAGGCCTTGGCGAGCCTCACCGCCATGGTGGCTCCGCCCGCGTCCCACACCACGTCGGCCACGGCGTTCATCTCGTCCACCGTGTCGAAGCGGTTCGCGAAGGACCAAAGGAACATGTAGAGGTCGTTCTGGCTGCCGGCCTTCTGCATGATCTTGAAGGCGCGCACCACCTCGTCCTTGGCGATATTGGCCACTGCCGAGGCGGAGGCCTTGCCGCTGTCGATCTCCTCCGGCACCCGGCCGAGCCCGATCTTCTCGCGCGCCAGCTGGCCGTAATAGACGGTGGAATAGGCCGAGGCCTCGGCATAGGCCGTCTTGGCCTCGCCCTTCCGGCCCATGGCCTCGAGGGCCCGGCCCCTCCAGTATCCGGCGCGCGCCTTCTCGGTGCGCGATTCGGCGATCTCGCCCAGGCGCTGGAAGTGGCGGAGACCGGTTTCGGCATCCTTCAGGTAGCGGAGCGCGATCCAGCCGGCGAGGAATTCGCCCTCCAGCGCCTCTTCACCCTTGCTGAAGCCATGGGCGCTGGCGATCCGGTAGGCCGCCTTGGCGTTCTTGCGGTTGTTGATGCCGATCGAATGCCGCGCCACGATGCGGCGCTCGATCCACCACGCCCCGGCGTCGCCCATCTTCGAGGCCTCGCCCGGGATCTCCGCCAGGATGGCGCGAGCCTTCGCGTAGTTCTCGGTGCGCCGGTAATAGCGCGCCAGGGCATATTTCATCCCGAGCGACTGGCGCATGGCGGAGGGGAGCCCGTTGTAGAGCTTGTCTGCGCCCTTCTCGCTGCGGATCAGCTTCTGCGCGACGGATGCCGCCTTCTGGTAGTCCGAGGGAAGGCGCTTCGATGCCCGGATCGCCGCATTGGTTTCCTGCGCGTAGACGAGCCGCCACATGCGGCGCTTGTGGTCGTCCTCGGTGAGGAGCTTGCCGAATTCCGCGGCGACGGATTTCTCCATCTCCGCCGTGATGTCGGCGTTGAGCCACACCGCCTGGACCTGCGTCCTCGCCTCGTCCGACTTGCCGGTGGCGGCGAGGGCCCGGGCGAACGCCAGAGAGCCTTCAGGCGTCGTCGGCTTGCGCTTGGCGAAATGCCCGAGGATGAGGTTCGCGCTCTCCTTGTTCACATAGAGCGAGCGCTCGGCGCGCTTCAGCAGCGCTTCCGCCAGAGGCCATTTCGGCGCGAATTCGAGGAAGTCCACGATGCGCTGGTAGCCGGCGTCGTTCGGGTGGTCGCGAAGATAGATGAGTTCCACCAGCTTGATCGCGGCGATGTCGCCAGACCGCTCGGCCGCGGCGCCGGCGCCTACGAAGTCGCCCTTGAGCGCCAGCTTCGCCGCCTCGACCGCCTGCCCCGAGGGATTGGCCTGGGCCTGGACGACCGCGCCGAGCGGCGAAAGGCCGGGCGAAACCGTCGCCGCGGCCGCGGCGAGGGCAATGAGGCTGACACGCAGAAACCGGCTGAAACGCATGGACTGTCCAATCACACCAAGAATCATCAACTGCCCGCTAGCCCGCAAATACGCCGATAGGATGGCTGCGGGCCAGTCCTGATCGGTGCTTGCCCGTGCCCGGGCAAACGTCTAATGTGCCCGCCCGTTTGCGGCTCGCGGAAACGCCTCGCAAATCTAGTCCTCCCATGGTTTCCAAGTCATTACCGGAGTTGTTCCCGTGCAGTTGAGAGGTTCCCTTCCCGCGCTCATCACCCCCATGAGGAATGGCGAGGTCGACGAAGCGGCTTTCCGGAAATTCGTCAACTGGCAGATCGAGCAGGGCTCGCACGGCCTGGTGCCGGTGGGCACGACGGGTGAAAGCCCGACGCTGACGCCCGAGGAACACAAGCGGGTGATCGAGATCTGCATCGAGGAGGCGAGGGGGCGCGTGCCGGTCGTCGCCGGAACCGGTTCCAACAGCACGATGGAGGCCATCGAATACACGATCCACGCCCGCGAGGCGGGGGCCGATGCCGCCCTGGTCGTCGTACCCTATTACAACAAGCCGACCCAGGAAGGCCTCTACGCCCATTTCAAGGCCATCGCCGAGGCGGTGGACATCCCGATCATCGTCTACAACGTGCCGGGACGGACGGTGGCCAACATCTCGGTGGAGACGCTGGCGCGGCTTTCGCATGACTTCAAGAATATCGTCGGCACCAAGGATGCCTCGGCCGACCTGACGCGCCCCTCGCGCCAGCGCCTCGAATCCGGCACCGGCTTCATCCAGCTCTCGGGCGAGGACGGAACGGCGCTCGGCTTCAACGCCCATGGCGGGGTTGGCTGCATCTCCGTCACCGCCAACGTGGCGCCGCGCCTCTGCGCCGAGTTCCAGGAGGCGACCCTCAAGGGCGACTACGCCACGGCGCTGAAGCTGCAGGACCGTCTGATGCCGCTCCACCACGCCATGTTCGTGGAGACGAGCCCGGGCCCCGTGAAATATGCCGCGAGCCTGCTCGGCCTGTGCGAACCCGAGGCGCGCCTTCCCATGGTGCCCGTCGCCGAATCCACCAAGCAGGCGGTGCGCAAGGCCATGGTGCATGCCGGGCTCCTGAACTGACATGAGTTCAAAGAGCGGCGGGGCAAAGGCCTCGCGCAAGGAAGAGGGCATCAAGGTCATCTCCGACAATCGCCGGGCCCGCTACGACTACGAGATCCTCCAGACCTACGAGGCCGGGATCGAACTCAAGGGATCCGAGGTGAAGTCGCTGCGCACGGGCCACACCAACCTGGGCGAGGCCTATGCGGCGATGAAGGGGGGCGAGCTCTGGCTCATCAACTCGAACATCCCGGAATACCGCGAGGCCAACCGCTTCAACCACGAGCCCAAGCGGCCGCGCAAGCTGCTTCTCCACAAGTCCGAGATCAACAAGCTGGCGGCGGGCGTGCTGAAGGAGCACCTGACCATCGTGCCTCTCAAGATGTTCTTCAACACGCGGGGCCGGGTGAAGGTGGACATCGCTCTCGCCCGCGGCAAGAAACTTCACGACAAGCGCGAGACGATCAAGGAACGCTCCTGGGACCGGGAGCGTGCGCGCCTCATGAGGGAGAAGGGCTGAGCATGGTCTTCATGCAGCATCTCGTGGGCCGCCGGATGCCGAGCATCGATCTGGAGGCGACATCGGGAAGCCCCGTCAACCCTGCCAGGCTCATCGGTCCCGCGGTGATCTTCTGCTATCCCTTCACCGGCAGGCCGGGCTACCCCAACCCGCAGAACTGGGATCATATTCCCGGCGCGCACGGCTCGACCCCGCAGGCGCTCGCCTATTCCGAGGCCTATGGGCATTTCCGCCGGCTCGGCGTCAAGCTCTTCGGGCTGAGCCTCCTCTCCACCGAATGGCAGCGCGATTTCGTGCAGCGGAACGGCCTCAGCTTCCGCCTTCTTTCGGACAGCACGCGCGCTCTCCAGTCGCGCCTCGCGCTGCCCATGTTCGAGACGGGAGGCGAACTCTATCTCCAGCGCCTCACCTTCATCCTGCATGACGGCGTGATCTCGAGCGTGCGCTACCCGATCCCGGAACCTGAGCGTGACGCCGCCGAGGTGCTGTCGGCGCTGTCCTAGGGCGGAAGAGGGCTATGGCTGCGCACCCAGATGCTCCCTTACCCGCGCGAACACCCTCCTGAACATCTCCGGCGTCAGCACGCCCGTGTTGGTGTTGTAGCGCGAGCAGTGATAGCTGTCGAAGAGCCTGAAGCCCCCCACCGCATGTTCCGCGCCGTGGGAAAAGGGGTGAGCCGACTTTCTCGCGTCGAGCGCCGTCAGCACGCCCTCGTGTGCGATGCGGCCAAGCGCCACCACCGCCCTGAGCCGGGGCAGGAGTGCGATCCGTGTACGGAGGAAAGCGTTGCAGGTGCGGATTTCTGCCGGCAGCGGCTTGTTCTGCGGCGGCACGCAGCGCACGGCGTTGGAGATCATGGCGCCCGCGAGCGTCAGCCCGTCATGGGGATCGGCGCGATAGATGCCCCTGGCGAAACCGAAGTGAAGCAGCGTGTCGTAGAGCAGGTCGCCGGCAAAATCGCCGGTGAAGGGCCGGCCCGTGCGGTTCGCGCCCGCCACGCCCGGCGCCAGCCCGACGATCAGCAGCTCCGCCTCTTCGCCGCCGAAGGAGGGAACCGGCGCGTTGAACCACGCGGGGTGAAGCTCGCGCTGCTCGTGCCGGTAGGCGACGAGACGCGGGCAGAACGGGCAGTCGCGCCCCGGCTCCGGGCTCTGCATGGGTTCAGATGTCCGCGAAATCCTCGAAGCTCTCGCGCGGCGGCGCTGCCGGCGCCCGCTCTCGCCGCTCGGAAGGATCGCGGCCGATTTCCTCCCGCAGTTCGCTGAGGTCGATGAACTGGTCGGTCTGGCGGCGGAGGTCGTCGGCGATCATCGGCGGCCTGGTCGTCAGCGTCGAGACCACGCTCACGCGGCGGCCCCTGGACTGGACCGCGGCGACGAGCGGGCGGAAATCGCCGTCACCCGAGAACAGCACGATGTGGTCGAGCTGGTCGGCGAGCTGCATCACGTCGACGGCGAGCTCGACGTCCATGTTGCCCTTCACCTTGCGCCGGCCCATGGCATCGGTGAACTCGCGCGCGGGCTTGGTCACCACCCGGTAGCCGTTGTAGTCGAGCCAGTCGATCAGCGGCTTGATCGGCGAATATTCTGCGTCGTCGAGCAGGGCGGTGTAGTAGATGGCGCGGATCAGCCGCGCGCGCTTGCGGAAAAAGCCGAGCAGGCGCTTGTAGTCGATGTCGAAGCCGAGCGTCTTGGCGGTGGCGTAGAGGTTGGAGCCGTCGATGAAGAGCGCGACGCGCTCATCCGGATAAAAATGCATGTCTGAAATCTCCACGTCGTGTATGGGTCCCGTTTAGTCATCCATCGGACCGGCCTCAAGAAAAATGATCCTGATCGCCCTCGGCAGCAATCGCGACGGCCCCTGGGGAAGCCCGCGCGAGACCGTTGCGGAGGCGCTTCGGCGGCTGGGAACCGGAGGGCTCAAGGTGAGGCGCCGCTCGCGCCTTCTCGTCTCCGCGCCCTACGGGGTGACGGGCCAGCCGCCCTTCGTCAATGCCGTGGCGGAAATCGAGACCGCGGCCTCGCCGGAGGCACTGCTGCATCGCCTGCACCTGATCGAGCGGATGGCGGGCAGGCGCCGCACGCTGCGCTGGGGACCGCGCACGCTGGACCTCGACCTCATCGACTACCACGGCCTGGTGAGATTGCCCCCGGCCCGCCCGGTGCTGCCGCATCCCGGCATCGAGGACCGCATCTTCGTGCTGGCCCCCATCGCGGAGATCGCGCCGCGCTGGCGCCACCCGGTGACGCACCTGACCGCTGCCGCCATGCTGCGCCGGCTCGACCCCGAGGGCGAGGGCGGCCTGCTTTAATCACTGGTTAATCGGCGGGCGTCAGTCTCGCCGCCCGGGGTGACGTCTCATGCGTGTGTGGTGTTGGGCGGCAACGGCACTCGCGGCGCTTCACGCGCCCGCGGCTGCGCTTGCCGATGAAAGGATCGGGTCCGTGCGCCAGGCCTTCCAGGTCCTTGGCGGCATTGACGACGGCAGCGGCCAGCCCATGGCGGAGCAGCGGCCCATCGCCGAACTTCCCGCGCACATGCGCAGCCGCACCATCGCCTTCGCTTCCGCGCTCGCGCCCGGATCGATCCTGGTGAAGACCGGTGCGCGCCGTCTCTATTTCATCCTGCCCGGCGGACAGGCCATCGAGTATCACGTCGGCGTCGGCCGCGAGGGATTCACCTGGAGCGGCACCGACACGGTCTCGCGCAAGGCCGAGTGGCCGGACTGGCGGCCGCCCCAGGAGATGATCGCACGCGAGATGCAGAAGGGCAGGGTGCTTCCCGCCTTCGTGCCCGGAGGCCCCGGCAACCCGCTCGGCGCACGCGCCATCTACATCGGCGACACCCAGTTCCGAATCCACGGCACCACGGAGCCGTGGAGCATCGGGAGTGCCGTGTCCTCCGGATGCATCCGCCTCATCGACGAAGAGGTGATCGACCTCTACGACCGCGTCCGGATCGGTGCCACCGTGATGGTGGAAGACTGATCCGGGGAGTGTTTGCAAAATTCTGCGGGCCTGCCGACGCGATAAACCCTCCCTTAACCTAAACGATCCATTCTGCTTGTGTCAGTTTGTTTTGGAGTTCGGGGCATGCCGTTGAAAGTTCGCAGTTCCGCCTGGAATGCATCCAGGTCGAAGTTCCTCCTGTCCGTTGCCGCCGCTGTCATGCTCGCCGCCTGCTCCGCCGAGTCCGACCGCTTCGCGTCCAACCCGTCAGATGCCGATCCCGTCTACACGGCGAGCGTGCCGAAGCAGGTCACCGCCGCCAATGTCGGCATGGATGACGAAATCAGCTCGAAGCCCTTGACCGGCGCATCGCAGCAGCCGCCGAGCTACGACTACTCGAAATCCTACCGCACGACGCAGTACCGGCAGCCCGCCGTCGCCGCTACTCCCGACGTGGCGGAGGCTCCGTCTGCCGCCGGCGGCCGCACCGTCACCGTGGGCCCGGGCATGACGCTCTACTCGGTGGCACGCGCCAACAACGTCTCGGTCTCGCAACTCGCCGCCGCCAACGGCATCCGCGCGCCCTACTCGGTGAGGACCGGCCAGACGCTGCGCATTCCGGCAGGCGGAAGCGGCCAGGCCACCGCCTATGCCGAACCCGAAACCGCGCCCGCGCCGGCCAAGCCGTTCAAGCAGGGTCCCTCGGTGACCGACTCCGGCAAGGCCGCGAGCCACACCGTCGCCAGCGGCGAGACGCTGTTCTCGCTCGGCCGCAAATACGGCCTGTCGCCCTATGCGATCGCCGAGGCCAACGGGCTTCCACGTGACGCGCAGCTCGCGGTTGGACAGCGGGTGAGAATCCCCGGCGGGTCCGCATCCGCCGCTCCGGCCGTGGCCGTGAAGAAGCAGGCGGCCCAGCCCAAGCTCGAAACTGCCGCCGTCACGGCGGAGGACGAGACCGAGGTTGCCGCCGTTCCCGCCGCACCGCAAAAGGCCGCCGCCGCGGTCGAGCAGCAGCCCGCCGAGACTGCGGGCCAGCAGGTTTCCGAGCAGGCGCCGATCGCCGGCGCGCCGGGCTTGCGCTGGCCGGTGCGCGGCAAGGTCATCTCCGGCTTCGGCCCCAAGGCCAACGGCCTCAAGAACGAAGGCATCAACATCGCGGTGCCGGAAGGCACTTCGATCCGCGCGGCCGACAGCGGCGTGGTCGCCTATTCCGGGAACGAACTCAAGGGTTATGGCAACCTCGTGCTCATCCGCCACGAGAACGGCTACGTCACGGCCTACGCCCATGCGAAGGAACTCTTCGTCAAGCGCGGCGACACGGTGAAGCGTGGCGACGTCATCGCCAAGGCCGGCCAGACCGGTTCCGTCTCGAGCCCGCAGCTGCACTTCGAAGTGCGCAAGGGCGCGGTGGCTCTGGATCCGATGAAGTATCTCTCCTCCTCGACCGCGGCGAACTGAACGAACCGCAGGCCACGTGCCTGACACGAGCCCGGGCCGAAGAGGCCCGGGCTCTTGCATTTGCGCCATGATCGGTCATGCTCGGGCGTGCTTCGGGAGTGTTTGCGATGATCACGGTGTGGGGCCGGCGGAATTCCGTCAACGTTCAGAAAGTGCTCTGGACGCTGGAGGAGCTCGACGTGCCATACACGCGCGAGAACATCGGCGGCAGCTTCGGCGGCAACCGCGATCCTGACTTCCTCGCCATGAACCCGATGGGCCTCGTGCCGGTGATCCGCGACGGCGACGTGACCATGTTCGAGTCGAACGCCATCGTGCGCTATCTCACGGCCCGCTACGGCGCGGGGCTCCTTCGTCCGCAGGATCACCGCGGCCTCGCCATGGCCGAGCAATGGATGGAGTGGCAGCAGCAGGCCTTTTCTCCCGCGGTGGCGGCGATCTTCATGAACACCGTGCGCAGCGCTCCCGAAAACCGCAACGCGGCCGCCGTGGCCACGGGCGAGAAGCAGGCGGCGGAGGCCCTCAGGATCGCCGATTCCTGGCTCGCCCGGCATGACTGGTTCGCCGGCAGCGCGTTCAGCTTCGGCGACATCGTGATGGGGGCGCTCCTCTGGCGCTTCATGGGCCTCGACTGCGCCAAGCCAGACACGCCGCATCTTCTGGAGTGGCTGGAATCCATCGAGGCGCGCGAGCCCTTCCGCCGCGCCGTGACGGCGGTTCCCCGGGCGAAGAACCTCGCCGACTGGAACAGGATCGAGAAGGAGACGGCGTAGGGCAGGGCGGATGAGGGCTCTTGCCTACCCCTCCAGCCTCTGCCCCAGCTTGCCGGCGAGATCCTGGATGAACTGCCAGGCCACGCGGCCCGAGCGGCTGCCGCGCGTCGCCTGCCAGGCGATGGCTCTGGAGCGGAGCTCCTCGGCGCTCACCTTCAGCCCGAAGTGTTTGGCGTAACCCTCGATCATATCGAGGAATTCGTCCTGCGAGCAATTGTGGAAGCCGAGCCACAGCCCGAACCGGTCCGACAGCGAAACCTTCTCCTGCACCGCTTCCGACGGGTTGATGGCGGTGGAGCGCTCGTTCTCGATCATGTCGCGCGGCAGGAGGTGGCGGCGGTTCGATGTGGCGTAGAAAACCATGTTGACCGGCCGCCCCTCGATGCCGCCGTCGAGTGCCGCCTTGAGCGACTTGTAGGAGGTGTCGTCGGCGTCGAAGGAGAGATCGTCGCAGAACACGATGAAGCGATGGTCCGGCGCGCGGCGGACGACGTTCATGAGGAGGGGCAGGCTCTCGATGTCCTCGCGGTGGATCTCGACGAGCTTGAGCCTGCCGCCCGTGGCCTCGTTGATCTGGTGATGCGCCGCCTTGACGAGCGAGGACTTGCCCATGCCCCGCGCCCCCCAGAGCAGCGCGTTGTTGGCGGGAAGGCCTTTGGCGAAGCGCTCGGTGTTCTCGATCAGGATGTCGCGCGTGAGGTCTATGCCCTTGAGCAGCGAGAGGTCCACGCGGTTGACCCTTGGAACCGGCTCGAGTTCCGGGGGGCTCGCGTGCCAGACGAAGGCGGAGCAGACCTGGAGGTCCGGCTCCCTGGGCTTCCGGGGGGCCATACGCTCCAGCGCCTCGGCAATGCGCAACACCAGTTCTCGATCGGTTTCCTGTGCCATTCTGGCCTCTTAGCGGAGGGCGAGGGGCGGGTAAAGCGCCGCCAATCGATTGGTTGCAATAGAGGGAACCATCGCTATATTCCGCCCAAACTTTCGTTCGGGAGAATTCCGTGTTCATCACTCCGGCCTATGCCCAGGCTGCCGGCGCGCCCGGTGCAGGCGACTTCATCGGCATGATCCTGCCGCTCGTGCTCATCATGGGCGTGTTCTACTTCCTGCTGATCCGCCCGCAGCAGCGCAAGATGAAGGAACACCAGGAGATGCTGAAGAAGGTCGCCAAGGGCGACACCATCATCACCTCGGGTGGCCTCATCGGCAAGGTGGTGAAGGTGGTGGACGACAGCGAGCTCCAGGTCGAGGTCGGCGAGAACGTCAAGGTGCGCATCCTGCGCAGCGGCATCGCCGACGTGCGCGCCAAGGGCGAGCCCGTCAAGACCGAGACCAAGTAACACCGACATGCTGCATTTCCCGCGCTGGAAGACCATCGCCATCCTTGCCTCCATCTTGCTGGCGGTGGTGCTGGCGCTGCCCAACGCGCTGCCGCCGGATCTCCAGGCGCGGCTGCGCGACTGGAACCTCCGGCCCGTGACGCTGGGCCTCGACCTGCAAGGCGGCTCCAACGTGCTGCTCGAGGTCGACCGCGCCGACCTCTACGACAAGCTCACCCGGCAACTGGCGAGCGATGTGCGCAACACCATGCGCGATGCCAAGATCGGCTACAGCGGCCTCGCCCGCGCCGAGAACACGGTTCGCGTGCGGGTGACCAAGCCCGAGGACGTGGACCGCGCCGAGACCGAGCTGAGGAAGCTCCTGAACCCGCTGGAAAGCGGCCTCTTCGGCGGCGGCAGCAGCGTCAACCTGTTCGATCTGGCGCGTGACGGCCAGCAGTTCACCTTCTCCTTCTCGCCCCAGGGCCTCGATGCCAAGATCGCGCTCGCAATCAGCCAGAGCCTCAGGATCGTCGAGAACCGCGTGAATGCGCTCGGCACCTCCGAACCGATCATCCAGCAGCAGGGCAAGGACCGCATCGTCGTCCAGCTTCCCGGCATCCAGAACCCGGACCAGGTGAAGGACGTGATCGGCCGCACCGCCAAGCTGACCTTCCAGCTGCTCTGCGATGCCCAGCCCACCGCCCCGGGGCAGAACCCGCCGCCCGAATGCCAGTCCTTCCCGCTGAAGGACGATCCCAACCGGGAACTCTGGGTGCAGTCCTCGAGCCGCGCCACGGTGGATGGCGGCGACCTCGTCGATGCCCGCGGCTCCTTCGACCAGAACAACAATCCCGTCGTCTCCTTCCGCTTCAACACCAAGGGCGCAGAGCGCTTCGGCAAGCTGACGCGGGACAACGTCGGCAAGCCCTTCGCCATCATCCTGGACGAGAAGGTGGTGAGCTATCCGAACATCAACGAGCCGATCCTCGGCGGCTCCGGTCAGATCTCGGGCAATTTCACGGTGCAGGAGACCAACGACCTCGCCGTCGTCCTGCGCTCGGGCGCGCTGCCGGCCAAGCTCACGATCGTCGAGGAGCGCACGGTGGGCCCGAGCCTCGGTTCGGATTCGATCCGCGCCGGCCTCATCGCTTCGGCGATCGGGCTCGTCCTGGTGCTGGCCTTCATGATTCTGGGTTACGGGCTGTTCGGCCTCTTCGCCAACATCGCGCTGTTGGTGAACCTGCTCGCCCTCATCGCGCTCATGTCCTTTTTCGGCTTCACCCTGACGTTGCCCGGCATCGCCGGCATCGTGCTCACCATGGGCATGGCGGTGGACTCGAACGTGCTGATCTACGAGCGCATCCGTGAGGAGTGGCGCAACGGCCGCTCGGCGCTGAGTTCGATCGAGACGGGCTTCAAGGCGGCGCTCGGCACCATCTGGGACGCCAACCTGACCACGCTCGTCGCGGCGCTCGCGCTGTTCGGCGTCGGTTCGGGTCCGATCCGCGGCTTCGCCGTCACGCTGTTCATCGGCATCGTGACCACCATGTTCACCGCCTTCACGCTCACCCAGCTCATCGTCGCCTTCTGGGTCAAGGTGAAGCGCCCGAGGGAGGTTCCGCTCTAAGGCGGAACGGATTCCATGAAAGGCATTCGCTTCATCCCGGACGACACCAAGATTCCCTTCATGCGGTTCAGCCGCATCGGCTATCTGCTGTCCGGCATCCTCTGCGCCGCCTCGCTTCTTCTCTTCATCTTCGCCGGCCTCAACATGGGCGTCGATTTCAAGGGCGGCACGGTCATCACCATCCGCACCGAGCAGCCGGCCGACCTCGACCAGCTGCGCTCCACCATTAACGGTTTGGGCCTGGGTTCCGGTGAACTCCAGGAATTCGGCTCGCCCAACGACGTGCTGATCCGCATCGGCACGCAGGAGGGCGGCGAGGAGGCGCAGCAAGCCGCCGTCAACAAGATCAAGGCGGCGCTCGGCGCCGGTGTCGAGTATCGCAGCGTCGAGGTGGTGGGGCCGAAGGTCTCGGGCGAGCTCGCCGAGCAGGGCATCCTCGCCGTCGTGATCGCGCTGTTCCTCGTGCTCATCTATGTCTGGTTCCGCTTCGAGTGGCAGTTCGCCCTGGGCGCCATCGCCTCGCTGATGCATGACGTGATCCTCACCATCGGCCTGTTCAGCCTGCTCGGCCTCGAATTCAACCTGTCGATCATCGCCGCGATCCTCACCATCATCGGCTACTCGCTGAACGACACGGTGGTGATCTACGACCGCATCCGCGAGTTCCTGCGCAAGTACAAGTCCATGCCCTTCGTCGACCTGATGGACTTCTCCATCAACTCGGTGCTGCCGCGCACGCTGATGACGTCCGTCTCGGTGCTGCTGGCGCTGCTGGCCCTCTACATCTGGGGCGGCGAGGTGATCTCGGGCTTCACCTTCACCATGATCTGGGGCGTGCTGGTCGGCACCTATTCCTCCTTCTTCATTGCCACGCCGGTGCTGCTGCTGCTCGGCACGCCGCGCGATTCCCAGAAGTCGGCCG
Source organism: Aestuariivirga sp. (assembly GCF_046294715.1). Lineage (GTDB taxonomy): Bacteria > Pseudomonadota > Alphaproteobacteria > Rhizobiales > Aestuariivirgaceae > Aestuariivirga. The sequence continues at coordinate 97,927 of NZ_JBKBKI010000005.1, forward strand.
AGGCCAAGGCGGCAGCCGCCGCAAGGCCGTGATGGCGCATTTTCCGGGTCGGGTCCCGATCGACTCCTACGGCGCAGGGGGCTTCGGCTTCGCGGAGATGTCGCATCGCGGTTCGATCCTTGCGTTGCCCTCCGGCATCCATGCCTGGAACCCTGATCCGCTCGCCCTGAAGCCCGAGGATTTCGCCCCGGTTCTGGCGGAGCGCGATGCAATCGAGCTTCTCGTCATCGGCACGGGGCTGGCCATGGCCCGCCCACCGAGGCCCGTGCGCGAGGCTCTCGCGGCTGCCGGCATCATGATCGATCCGATGGCCACGGGCCATGCCGTCGCCACCTACAATCTCCTGCTGGCGGAGAAGCGCCGCGTGGCGGCCGCCTTGATCGCGGTCGACCATCGCGCATGAGCGACGTGCAGGAGAGCGTTCGCAGGCACGACCGCGACCGTTTCCTCTCGAGCCTCTTCGCACCGGACGGGAAACGGCCGCATCTCCTGGCGCTCTATGCCTTCAACGCCGAGGTGGCTCGGGTGCGCGATGTGGTGAGCGATCCCAACATCGGGCTGATCCGCCTGCAATGGTGGCGGGACACCCTGGAAAGCGGCGCCAGTGGCGGCCACCCCGTGGCTGAGGCGCTGTTCTCCGCGATGAAGGAGGGAGGCCTGCCGAAGCAGGCGCTCGTCGATCTCGTCACCGCCCGCGAGTTCGACCTCTTCGAGGACAGGATGCCGGGCCTCACCGAGCTCGAGGCTTATCTCGGCGAAACCCATTCGCGCCTCATCCAGATGGCGGCGATGATCCTCGACCGCGATGCCGCGGCGAGAGCGAGCGAGGCGGCGGGGCTCGCCGGCGTTGCGCAGGGCCTGGCACTGATCCTTGGCGAACCGCGCACCCGCGACCCCTTCCTCCCCGAAGGCATGGACGTGAAGGCGGCGCTCGAGCACGCGGAGAAACGCCTGGCCGAGGCAATGGCGCTTCTCCCCGCGCTGCCCAGATCCGTCCTCCCGGCCTTCCTGCCGGTGAGCCTCACCGGAACCTACCTGAAACGCATCGCCCAAGCGCCGGATGAAGCCCTGAACGTCTCGCCGCTGAGGCGCCAGCTGATCATGTGGTGGACGGCACGGCGCTGGGGGTAGTGGTTCGAGCACGCGGACTTAAGACCACTCACTCCGCCGCCTTTGCCTGCGCATGCCCGATCCACACCTCGAAATCCGCCCTGGCGCGAGCCGTATAGGCACGCTTCCTCTCCACCGCCTGCTCGGCATGTTTCAGACGCTTGCCATCCTTGGACCTCACCTTCTCGACGGGCGGGAAGAGCCCGAAGTTCACGTTCATCGGCTGGAAGGAGGAGCCGCGCTGGTCCGTCGTCTCGATGTGCCCGCCGGTGATGTGGTTGATGAGCGCGCCATGGGCAGTGGTGGGCGGCGGCAGGTGGAAGGGCCGGCCCAGCGCCTCCGCCGCGGCCATGCGGCCCGCCATCAGCCCCATGGCGGCGCTCTCGACATAGCCTTCGACACCCGTGATCTGCCCCGCAAAGCGCAGGCGCGGCTCAGCCTTCAGGCGCAACGATCCGTCGAGAACGCGGGGGCTGTTGAGGAAGGTGTTGCGGTGGAGGCCGCCAAGCCGCGCGAACTCCGCCCTTTCGAGCCCGGGAATGCTGCGGAACACCTTCACCTGCTCGGCATATTTGAGCTTCGTCTGGAAGCCGACCATGTTGTAGAGCGTTCCCAGCTTGTTGTCCTGCCGGAGCTGGACCACGGCGTAGGGCTTCTCCTCGGGCTTGTGCGCATTGGTGAGGCCGCGCGGCTTCATCGGCCCGTGGCGCAGCGTCTCGGGCCCGCGCTCCGCCATCACCTCGATCGGCAGGCAGCCGTCGAAATAGGGCGTGGTCTTCTCCCATTCCTTGAAGTCGCCCTTTTCGCCTTCGATCAGCAGGCGCACGAATGTCTCGTACTGCTCCCTGTTCATCGGGCAGTTGATGTAGTCCTTGCCGGTGCCGCCCGGCCCCACCTTGTCATAGCGGGACTGGAACCAGGCCACGTCCATGTCGATCGTCTCGCGGTGGACGATGGGCGCGATGGCGTCGAAGAAGGCGAGCTGGTCCTCGCCGGTCAGCGACTGGATCGCCCCGGCGAGGGCGGGGGAGGTGAGGGGGCCGGTGGCGATGATGACGCTCGCCCAATCGGCAGGCGGCAGGCCCGCGACCTCGCCCTCCGCGACGGTGACGAGCGGATGCCGCCTCAGCGTCTCGGTGACCTCCGCCGAGAACGCCTCGAGGTCGACCGCGAGAGCGCCGCCGGCTGGCACCTGGTGACGGTCCGCCATGGCCATGATGAGGGAACCTGCCTGCCGCATCTCCCAGTGGAGGAGCCCCACGGCATTTTGCTCGGCATCGTCCGAGCGGAAGGAATTGGAGCAGACGAGCTCGGCGAAGCCTCCCGTCTTGTGCGCCTCGGTTCCCACCCTCGGCCGCATCTCGTGGAGGATCACGGGCACGCCCGCTCCCGCCGCCTGCCAGGCCGCCTCGGAACCCGCCATGCCGGCGCCGATGATGTGAATGGGTCTTGTCATGGCAGGGCTCGTAGCATGGGGAACCTGGAGGTGAAAGACTTCGGCTCTTTCTCCGGTTCCGCCGGCGGAGTAGGATTCCGGCCCATGAGCACGACACTGAAAGACATCTCCTCCGAACTCGATGCCATCCGCGCCCAGTCCCTCTGGAAGACGGAGCGTCCGATCCTCGGTCACCAGTCCTCGCACATCGCGGTCCAGGGCGGCCGAGAGGTCCTGAATTTTTGCGCCAACAACTATCTGGGCCTGGCGGATCATCCCGCGCTGGTCGCCGCGGCCAAGGAGGCGCTCGACACGCATGGGCTCGGCATGGCGTCGGTGCGCTTCATCTGCGGCACGAGCGACCTGCACCTCGCGCTGGAACGCCGCATCGCGGATTACCTCGGCATGGATGATTCGATCCTGTTCGCCGCCTGCTTCGACGCCAACGGCGCGGTGTTCGAGCCGCTCTTCGGCGAGCAGGATGCGATCGTCTCGGATGCGCTGAACCATGCCTCCATCATCGACGGCATCCGCCTCTCCAAGGCCCGCCGCTTCCGCTTCGCCAACGGCGACATGAACGACCTCGAGGCGCAGCTCAAGGCGGCGCGGGAGGGCGGCGCGCGGCGCGTCATCATCGTGACGGACGGCGTGTTCTCGATGGACGGGTATTTCGCCAAGCTCGCAGAGATCCGCTCGCTGGCGGACCGGTTCGACGCACTGGTCATGGTGGACGACTGCCACGCCACCGGCTTCATCGGCCCGGAAGGCCGCGGCACGCCGCATCGCGCCGGCGTCAAGGTGGACATCCTCACCGGCACGCTCGGCAAGGCGCTGGGCGGCTCCGCGGGGGGCTACATCGCCGCCAGCCAGCCCATCGTGGACCTGATGCGCCAGAGGGCCAGGCCCTATCTCTTTTCCAACGCCCTGCCGCCGCCCATCGTGGCCGCCGGCCTCACGGCAATCGACCTGGCCGAACGGGGAGACGATCTGCGCGGCAAGCTTTTCGCCAATGCCGCGCGCTTCCGCGCCGGCATGGCGGCTGCTGGCTTCAAGCTGCTCCCCGGCGAGCATCCCATCATCCCCGTGATGCTGGGCGAGGCGAAGCTGGCGCAGGAGATGGCGGCGAAGCTCTATCAGAAGGGAATCTACGTGACCGGTTTCTTCTTTCCCGTGGTGCCGAAGGGCCAGGCGAGAATCCGCACGCAGATGTCGGCGGCGCATTCGGAGCAGGACATCGACACGGCCATCGCCGCCTTCACGCAAGCGGGCCGCGAACTGGGGGTGATCTGATCATGCGTGCATTGGTGAAGGCGGAGAAGGCCGAGGGCCTCGTCATGCGGGACGAGCCCGTGCCGCAGATCGGGCCGGACGACATCCTGATCAAGGTGGCGAAGACCGGCATCTGCGGCACCGACCTCCACATCTGGAAATGGGACGAGTGGGCTCAGAAGACGATCCCCGTGCCGATGGTGGTGGGCCACGAATTCGCAGGCGTCGTCGAGGCGGTGGGAAGCCACGTGCGCACGGTGAAGCTGGGCGACCGCGTCTCCGGCGAGGGCCATCTCATCGGCATGAAGAGCCGCATGGCCAGGGCCGGCCATTTCCACCTCGATCCCGAGACGAAGGGCGTCGGCGTCAACGTGCCCGGCGCCTTCGCCGACTACCTGAAGATCCCCGCCTTCAACGCCATCCACCTGCCGCCCGAAATCGACGACGAGATCGGCGCCATCCTCGATCCGCTGGGCAATGCCGTGCACACGGCCCTCTCCTTCGACCTCGTGGGAGAGGACGTGCTGATCACCGGGGCAGGCCCCATCGGCATCATGGCCGCCGCCGTCTGCCGCCACGTCGGCGCGCGCCATGTGGTGGTGACCGACATCAACGACTACCGCCTCGACCTCTGCAACCAGGTCACGGACGCGGTGACCGTCAACGTCTCCCGTGAGGACCTGGTGGACGTGATGCACCGCCTGAGGATGAGCGAGGGCTTCGACATCGGGCTCGAGATGTCGGGCGCTCCGAAGGCCTTCGACCAGATGGTGGACCGCATGATCATGGGCGGCAAGATCGCGATGCTCGGCATTCCGTCGGGCCCCACCACGGTGGACTGGAACCGGGTGATCTTCAAGTCGCTCACCATCAAGGGCATCTACGGCCGCGAGATGTTCGAGACCTGGTACAAGATGATCGCCATGCTGCAGTCCGGCCTCGACGTGAGGAAGGTCATCACCCACCGCATGAAGGCGGAGGACTATGCCCAGGGCTTCGCCCTCATGAAGCAGGGCAGCTGCGGCAAGGTGGTTCTCGACTGGCAATGAGCGGCCGTCCCGCCAAGGGACGGTGAAAAGCTTTGCATGAACGTGTCGTTCACGCTCTGATTGAAATCACCTCCTGACCTAAGTGTATTGAAGTTTTGGCAGTGTAAACCCGGAACAGTTGTATTCCGGGAGCAGTGCCATGGCGCACAATCACGATCCCCACCGCCCGATAGCTCGCTGGCGCGCCTCTCGACGGGGCAGCATCACGGTGATGTTCGCGCTGTCGGCACTCATCGTCTTGACGGCCGCTGGAATGGCGATCGACTACATCATGTACCTTCAGGAGCGCGACAAGCTGGCTGCCGTGGCGGATGCCGCGGTCCTCGCGGCCGTTTCAGAGGCGCGCCGGATGGAGGAGGACGGCAAGGGCGAGGGCCTCGCCGGCAAGGCCGGGCGCAACGCTGCGATTGGCATGTGGGATGCCAATACCCAGTCCGCGGGGGTCCAGGAAGGAAGCAAGCGGCTGTTTGCCATAGACAGGGTGGGCGCCAACTGGAACGCCTCCGTGACCTATTGGCGATTTTACCGGCCGCACTTCATGTCTCTGGTCGGCGTCGATCGACTTCCGATCGAAGGCTATGCGGAGGCCTCGACGCAGATCGTCAAGCCGATGGAGTATTGGGAGTTCCACATCGTGGTCGACACTTCCGCCTCCATGGGCATCGGCGCGTCCGAAGCGGACATGGAGAATATGTTTGCAGACCCTGAGATGGCCTGGGACCGCGACCCCTACAAGGATCAGAAATGCATGTTCGCCTGCCATGTCGACAAGAACAACGAAAAGTATGACAACACGGTCGCCGTCGCGCGCAGGAACGGTCACAGGCTGCGGATCGACATCGTCGAGGATGCGGTGGGCGCGCTGATCGACACCATGCTGCAGAAGGGCCGCAGCGGCTATGTCTCGGTGCAGCTCTGGGGGATGAGCGATGATGCGCGGGTGCTGGTGCCGCTCACCACGACCCTCAAGGATGTGCGCAGCTACAACATTCTGATCGACGAAGTGCAGGCATCGATTGGCAACACGCATTTTCCCCAGGCGATGGAGACGATCACCGAGTCGGTCGGAAGGGGTTTCGTCGGAAAGGCGGCCAAGTGGCCGAGGAAGGCCGTCTTCATCATCACCGATGGCGTCTACGACACCGACCCGGTGCTGAACTGGGGCGTGACGCCAAGCCGCCTCGTGAAGTACGACGATGGGAATGGCCATCACGTGACGGGCCCTTTCGAGGCCAGGCTGTGCAACTCGCTAAAGGGAAGCAACGTGGTGGTCGGCACGCTGCAGGTCGACTATTACGGCGGCTTTTACGGCGCGAAGAAGTGGGTGGAGCCGATCCGGGACTACATCAAGCCTGGCCTCAGGGAGTGCGCCTCCCCAGGCCTGTTCCGCAACGCCACCTCGCCTGCCGGCATTCAGAACGCACTGCAGAGCATGCTGGAGGCCACGATGCTGGCCGGCGAGGTTCGCCTCACGGAGTGAAGGCGGCAGCCCGCCTTGCCAACCGGGCGGATGAGGCTTAACCGGAGGGGAACAGCAAGCCTTCCTGCCCGAGTCCGCCCATGCTCAACGCCTACGGAACAGCCAATGGCTGCCTGACCGAGTTCCCCGCCACCGCCGCGCCGGCAGTGCCGCCGGACACTGTCTGGCTCGATCTCGTGGAACCCACGGCGGAGGAGGAGGCCGCCGTCGAGGCGGCGCTGGGCATCGACATCCCGACGCGCGAGGAACTGGCCGAGATCGAGGCCTCGAGCCGCCTTTACCAGGAGGACGGCGCCGCCTTCATGACCGCGAACCTGATCCGCCGCGGCGACAACGACCAGCCGGAATCCTCCCCCGTCACCTTCATCATCAAGGACAACATCCTCATCACCATCCGCTATCATCACCCTCAGGCCTTCCCGGTCTATGTGAAGCGGGCGATGAAGCCGCAGACCACCGCGATGACAGGCTGGGGCATCCTGATCTCGCTGCTCGAGGCGGTGGTGGACCGCGCCGCCGACCATCTGGAACGCGCCGCGCTCATCGTCGACGACACCTCGAAGAAGACCTTCGGCGCCAAGCGCGCGCTCTCGGGCGTCCACAAGCAGAACCCGCGCCGCGGCGTGAACCTGCAACAGCTGATCGAGAACATCGGCGAGGAGGGCGACTTCGTTTCCAAGATGCGCGAGAGCCTCGTCTCCATCGGCCGCCTCGTGGCCTTTATGCAGGCGATCTCGGACCAGATGCGGGAGAGCAAGCAGACGAAGGAAAACCGCGCCCGCATCAAGATCCTGCAGCGCGACATCGTCTCGCTCACCGACCACGCCACGTTCCTCTCCGGCAAGATCAGCTTCCTGCTCGATGCGGTGCTGGGCCTGATCTCGATCGAGCAGAACGGAATCATCAAGATCTTCTCGGTGGCGGCGGTGGTGTTCCTGCCGCCCACGCTGGTGGCCTCGATCTACGGCATGAACTTCGAGTTCATGCCCGAACTGCACTGGCGGATCGGCTATCCCTTCGCACTGCTGCTGATGGTCGTGTCGGCGATCCTGCCCTTCTACTATTTCAAGCGGAAGGGCTGGCTCTGATGCCGCTGGTGCTCTGGGTGGCGCTGGGCGGCAGCATCGGCGCGGCGGCGCGCTACGGCGTGAATGTCTGGTCCGGCAGGGTGCTGGGCGGGGAGTTCCCCTGGCACACGCTGATCGTCAACGTCGCGGGCTGCTTCGCGATGGGCGTCCTCACCGGCCTTCTGGCGCTGAAGCTCAACCTGTCGCAGGAGATGCGCGCCTTCCTGACCACGGGCATTCTGGGCGGCTTCACGACCTTCTCCGCCTTCTCGCTCGATTTTGCGCTGCTCGTCGAGCGGAAGGCCACATTCGCCGCCGGGGCCTATGCGGCGGCCTCTGTGTTCCTCTCCATTGCCGCGGTGTTCGCCGGTCTCCAACTGATACGTGCAGTGGCACCATGAGCGAAGTGAAGCGACACGTGGTGGCGGCGGAGGAAGCCGGCATGCGGCTCGACCGCTGGTTCCGGCTGCATTTCCCGCAGGTGACCTTCGCCTATCTGAACAAGCTCACCCGCACCGGGCAGGTGCGGGTCGGGGGCGCGCGCGCCAAGACCAACACGCGCCTTGAGGCGGAGCAGGAAATCCGCGTGCCCCCGCTCGCCTTCGACACCCGCCCGGCGGACCTCCCCAAGGCCGAGGTGAAGCCGCTCTCCCCGCAGGAGCGCCGGCTGTTCGACTCGATGGTCATCCACGAAGACCGCGACGTCTATGTGCTGAACAAGCCTCCTGGCTTCGCCGTGCAGGGCGGTACCAAGACCCATCGACACCTCGACGGGCTCCTGATGGGCCTCGGCGCGGAACTGGGAGAGCGCCCGCTGCTGGTTCACCGGCTGGACCGGGATACCTCCGGCGTCATCGTCATCGCCAAGCGCCGCTCCGTGGCCGCCGCACTGGGCAAGCTCTTCGCCACCCGCGCCGTGAAGAAGACCTATTGGGCGCTGGTCCAGGGTGTGCCGAAGCCGGGCCAGGGCCGGATCGAAGTGGCGCTCATCAAGGCCAAGGGCCCGGAGGGCGACCGCATGCGCGCCTCGAAGACGGGCGAGGAGGAGGACGAGCAGCGCGCCGTCACCCACTACGCCGTGATCGACAAGGCGCCGCCCGTTGCCGCCTGGGTGTCGCTCAAGCCCGTCACCGGCCGCCAGCACCAGCTCCGCGCCCACATGGCGCATGTCGGCACGCCGATCATGGGCGACGAGAAATATGGCGGGCTCGAAGCAATGCCCGAGGGCATGGACCGGAAGCTCCATCTCCACGCCCGCCGGATCATCTTCCCGCATCCGCGCGAGGGCGTGATCGACATCTCCGCACCCCTGCCGGAGCACATGCTGCGGAGCTTCGCCCTGTTCGGTTTCGATCCCGGCCGCTTCGAGGAGGGGGAGGGATGAAGCTCGCCATCTTCGACGTGGACGGCACCCTGGTGGACTCGAGCGCCATGATCGCCGCCTCGCTCACCTCCGCCTTCAGGGCGGAGGGCCTGCCCATGCCGGAGCGCGCGCGCATGATGGGGATCGTCGGGCTGTCGCTCCTGGAGGCGATGAAGGCCCTGGCGCCCGAGCAGGAGCCTGCAGCGCATGAACGGCTCGCGGCCGCCTACAAGCAGGCTTTCTGGGAACATCGGGCCCGGGGCGAGCACACCGAGGCGCTGTTCGAAGGCGCCCACGAACTCCTGGCGAGGCTCCGCTCGCGCAGCGACGTCGTGCTCGGGATTGCCACCGGCAAGTCTCGCCGCGGCGTTGCCCACCTGATCGAAAAACATGGTTATGAAGGCTGGTTCGCCACCGTGCAGACGGCGGACGAGCACCCATCGAAGCCGCACCCGTCCATGCTCGCAGCGGCACTCTCGGAGACGGGCCTCGCGCCGGGCGCGGCCGTCATGATCGGCGACACGAGCTATGACATCGCCATGGCCCGCGCCGCCGGCGTTTGGGCGGCGGGAGTGGCTTGGGGCAACCATGCGGCGGCCGAGCTCGGCAAGGCTGGCGCTCATAGCATTGCCAATGATTTCAAGGAGTTGGAGCTGCAGCTTGATTCACTTTGGCAGGAGAACGTGCGATGAGCGGCAGGCGCCGCTTCTACAAGTCCGTCTCCGTCACCGGTGACCTCGGCATCGCGCTCGACGGGCGGCCGGTGAAGACGCCGATGAAGGCGCCGCTCAGGCTGCCGACCCGCGCTCTCGCAGAGGCCGTGGCCGGGGAATGGGACGCCCAGCGGGAGAAGATCGATCCCGCTTCCATGATTTTCACGCGGCTCGCCAACACCGCGATCGACCGCGTGGGGCCGAACCGCGAGCGTATCGAGGCGGAGGTGCTCGAATACGCCAACAGCGATCTCGTCTGCTACCGCGCCGATCGGCCGCCCCAGCTGGTGGAACGCCATGCCCGGGAGTGGGACCCTGTCGTCGACTGGGCCCGTACCACCCTCGACGCCCCCTTCGAGGTGACGGTCGGCGTCATCCACAAGACCCAGCCCACATCCGCGATCAGTGCCTGCGAGGCGGCGCTCGAGGAGCTGAACGACTTCGAACTCGCTGCCTTTCACGCGATCATGACGCTCACAGGCTCCGCCCTCATCGCCCTGATGCTTGCCCGCCGCGCCGCCGTGCCCGAGGCGGCCTGGATCGCGGCCCATGTGGACGAGGATTACCAGGTCGAGCAATGGGGCCAGGACGAGGAGGCGCAAGTCCGCCGCGCCGCCCGCTACACCGAGTTCATCGCCTGTTGCAGGTTCCTGGCCCTGGCCCACGACTAGGGAAAGGGCTCCGGTCACGGAAATCGTCAGCCTTTCGGCTGATTTGACGGGGCCAGCGGCGGGCCTTAACACCTTCGGGACATTTTCCTTTCCCGGAGTTGCCGCCATGCAGGAGATCCTCGAGAAGCTTGAAGCCCGCCGCGTCCAGGCGCGCGCCGGGGGCGGTGAGAAGCGCGTGGCCGCCCAGCATGCCAAGGGCAAGCTCACCGCGCGCGAGCGGATCACGCTGCTCCTCGACGAGGGCTCCTTCGAGGAGTTCGACATGTTCGTCGAACACCGCTGCACCGATTTCGGCATGGAAAGCCAGAAGCTGCCGGGCGATGGCGTCATCACCGGCTGGGGCACCGTCAACGGCCGCGTCGTCTATGTTTTTGCCAAGGATTTCACGGTCTTCGGCGGTTCGCTCTCGGAGGCGCACGCCCGGAAGATCACCAAGATTCAGGACATGGCGCTGCAGAACCGCGCACCCATCATCGGCCTCTTCGATGCCGGCGGTGCGCGCATTCAGGAGGGCGTGAACGCGCTCGGCGGCTATGGCGAGGTGTTCCAGCGCAACGTGCTGGCCTCGGGCGTCATCCCGCAGATCTCGGTCATCATGGGGCCCTGCGCTGGAGGAGACGTCTACTCCCCCGCCATGACGGACTTCATCTTCATGGTGCGCGACACGAGCTACATGTTCGTGACGGGCCCCGACGTGGTGAAGACGGTGACCAACGAGACGGTGACGGCCGAGGAACTGGGCGGCGCGTCGGTGCATACCACCAAGTCCTCGATCGCCGACAAGGCCTATGAGAACGACGTCGAGGCGCTCCTGCAGATGCGCCGGCTTCTGGACTTCCTGCCGTCCTCCAACACCTCGCCGCTCCCCGAACTGCCGAGCTTCGATGCGCCGGAGCGCGTCGACAACTCCCTCGACACGCTGATCCCGGCCAACCCCAACCAGCCCTACGACATGAAGGAACTCATCCTCAAGATCGTCGACGAGGGCGATTTTTTCGAGATCCAGGAGGCGCATGCCCGCAACATCGTCACGGGGTTGGCCCGCATCAACGGCCGCACGGTGGGAATTGTGGCGAACCAGCCCATGGTGCTGGCGGGCGTGCTCGACAGTGACGCCGGCCGCAAGGGCGCGCGCTTCGTCCGCTTCTGCGACTGCTTCAACATCCCGATCGTGACGCTCGTCGACGTGCCGGGCTTCCTCCCCGGCACGGCGCAGGAATATGGCGGCCTCATCAAGCACGGCGCCAAGCTGCTCTTCGCCTATGCCGAGGCCACCGTCCCGAAGATCACCCTCATCACCCGCAAGGCCTATGGCGGGGCCTATGTGGTCATGGCCTCGAAGCACCTTCGCGGCGACGTCAACTATGCCTGGCCCACCGCCGAGATCGCAGTGATGGGATCGAAGGGTGCCGCCGAGATCATCTACCGCTCGGAACTGTCGGACGCGGCCAAGATCCAGTCCCGCATCAAGGATTACGAGGCGCGCTTCGCCAACCCCTTCGTGGCCGCCGAGCGCGGATTCCTCGACGAGGTGATCATGCCGCACTCGACGAGGCGCCGCATCGCCCGCGCCCTCAACATGCTGCGCCACAAGGAACTCCAGAACCCCTGGAAGAAGCACGACAACATCCCGCTGTGAGGGCCGCTTTCGGCCCCTCGGCAGACCGGCCTTGATGCGATAGTCTCCCTGCCATGGAAACGTCCGAACTCGCCACCCGCCTGGGCCTCGCGCTGGCCTTGGGCTTCGTCATCGGGCTCGAGCGCGGGTGGAAGGAGCGTGACGAGGGCGAGGGCAGGCGCGCCGCGGGCCTTCGAACCTTTTCCCTCATCGGCATGCTAGGCGGCGTCTTCGGCCTGCTTTCGCTGGGCGGCGACAGGCTTCTAATTTCCGCAGGTTTCATCACCACCAGTCTCGTTCTGGCCTTCTTCATCTGGCGCGAGCACGAGCGCGAGGGCGACTACAGCGCAACGACGCTGGTGGCCGCACTCCTCACCTTCGTTCTTGGGGCTCTGGCCGTGCTGGGAAACATGGCCGTCGCGGCGGGGGCGGGGGTCGCCACGGTGGGGCTCCTCGCCTACAAGACCCAGCTGCACGGCTTCCTCGCCCGCATCACCTGGGACGAACTCCGCTCCGGCCTGCTGCTCGCCGCCATGACCTTCATCGCCCTGCCGCTGCTGCCGGACCGCGCCCTTGATCCCTGGGACGCCCTCAACCCGCATGATCTCTGGCTGGTCACCATCCTCATCGCCGCCGTCTCCTTCGCGGGCTACGTGGCGGTGAAGCTCATCGGGCCTTCGCGCGGCATCGTGCTTTCGGCGGCGGTGGGAGGGCTCGTTTCCTCCACCGTGGTGACGCTCTCGCTCGCCAGGCTGGCGCGTGCCAATGCCGGGCGCGTTCAGCTCCTCACCGGCGGCATACTGGCTTCAGGCGGGGTGATGATGGCGCGCGTCCTCGTCCTCGCGGGCGCCCTCAACCTGTCGCTGGCTGCGGCGCTTGCAATCCCCCTCATCGCGGCGGCGCTGTTCCAGCTCCTTGCCGCGCTGCTCCTCATCGGCCGCGAAGCGCGCGCGGGAGGCGAGAAGCCCGAGGAACTCGTCCACCGCAACCCGTTCCTTCTCTCCGAAGTGCTTCGCTTCGGCGCCATACTCGCGGCGGTGATGCTGGCCGCCGCCGTGGCGCAGAGCATCTATGGGGATGGCGGCCTCATGGCGGTAGCGGCCATTTCCGGGCTGGCCGACGTCGACGCCCTGACGCTGTCGGTTGCCAACATGGGGCCGGCGACGGCGGTGGGCGTGGCGGCGGTGCTGCTCACCATCGGCGTCAACAACATCGCCAAGTCGGTCTATGGCTGGGTGGCCGGCGGCACGAGGCTCGGGCTGCTTCTGCTCGCCTTCAACCTTGCCGCCATGGCGGTGGCCGTGGCAGCCTATTATCTTCTTCCCTCGCTGCCCCTTCAGAGCCTCGCCACGCCATGACCGATGACATCCGAAAGACTCTGCCGCCCATGGGCGCCATCGAGTTCGCCATCGGCATGGCCTTGCGCTACTTCTTCTTCGGCCTGCGGCTGGTGTTGACCTGGGCGGTGCTGTTCCTGCCGGTGCTGGCACTGGCGTGGTTCGCCGTTTTCGGTGGCGCGGCCCCGGATCTTTCGGGGCTAAGGCCGCTCGACATCGCGGTGATGGCAGTTTTCGCCGCCGCGGCGCTGTTCGCCACCTTTTCCATTGCCGTCAACTGGCATCGGCGCGTGCTGCTCGACGAGCGCCCGCGCGGCCTCGGCTGGGTAAGGCTCGACCGGGTGGTCTGGCGCTATGTATTCGGCCTGCTGCTCATGATCATGGTGATGGGCCTCTATGCCGGCGCGGCCTATGGGGTCGCGGCGCTGGCGGCTCCCGCGCTCGCACCGCAACTCGGGCCCGCGGCACAGCCGCTTGCCATCGCCGTCGCCGTTCTTCTCGGGCTTTCTGCGCTGTTCACCCTCTATCGCCTGTCGAGCTGGCTCGCCGCCATCGCGGTGGGAGACAAGAGCTACACGTTGAAGGCCGCCTGGCGCACCACGCGAAAGAACCGCTTCGCCTATCTCGGCTTCACCTTCTGGCTGCTCTTCACGCTGGCGCTCGCCGGCGGCCTCGGGGCAGGGGCCTTCTTTGCCCAGCAGGCTTTTCCCGAACCATGGGTGAAGGCCGTAGCCTTCGTCTTCATCGGTATCCTCGGCTGGCTGTCGATCTTCCTTGTGGCCACCGTCCCGGCCAGCCACTACCGGCATTTCGCCTTCTCGCCCGAAGAGGAGGGGCGTTAAACACGTTTTAATTGCAATTTCCGATCATTGTGGATGTGCAATCCTGACAAGGAACCGTCATGTCCAGTTTCCGGGCGATCCCGGCTGCCTTTTATGTGCTCGGAACAGTGGCCACCCACATCGATCAGGCCCTGCGCATGTCCTGGCCCTGGTTGCTGGTCGCTGCTGGGGTGCGGCTGGTCGCACTCCTCCTGATGCCGGTGCTGACCGACGAACTTGCAGCCGACAGCACCGCACTCATCGGCCAGGCCTGGGACGCCCTCTGGCTCTACCTGCTTTACTCCTCGGTCTATACGGTTGCCTTCGCCTCGATCGCCGTGAACTGGCACCGCTACGTGCTCGAGGAAGAAGCCCCCGGGGTCATGGATCTGCTGAGGCTGGATGCGCCGGTCTGGCGCTATGTCTGGAACATCGTCCTGACCTACATTGGGGGCGGCGTCATCTTTGGCGCGGCGATCCTTCCCATCGCGATCGTGGCCCGCAATGCGGCAGCTGCCGGAGGCGAGCGGCTGGGGCTCATGGCGGCCGGCGCAACCGTCATCACCGCCGTTGTCTTGGTCGGCCTCGTGGTGCTCCGCCTGGCCATCAAGCTGCCTGCCGTTGCGGTGGACCGCAGCGGCTACGGGTTCTTCCAGGCCTGGCTGGACAGCGGCGGCAACAATGTCAGGCTACTGGGCTTCTTCATCATGGTGCTGGCCGGCATCGGCCTGCCATTCCTGCTGATCGAGGCGGCAGCCCTTTACCTGCTCTCCCTTGCCGGCGAGGGCGCACTCACCGCCGGCGGGCTCGTCCTCGAGATTGCAGGCGCATGGCTGATCACCATCGTGGGCGCGACCATGCTGAGCGTTCTCTACGCCGTCTTCGCCGAAGGCCGCGACGTCTGAACCCGTTCGCCCACCAGGTCATACTCCTCCGCCTCGACGATCTTCACCCGCACCATGTCGCCGGGCTTCAAGTCCGTCTCGCCGGGGAGGAAAACGTTGCCGTCGATCTCCGGCGCGTCCCAGGGGGAGCGGGCGATGGCTTCCTCGTTCTCCTCGTCGATCTCGTCGACCAGCACGTCGACCTCGCGGCCGACCTTCGACTGGAAGATCTCGGCCGAAATCTCCTGCTGGGCCGCCATGAACCGCTCCCAGCGTTCCTGCTTCACCTCTTCAGGCACTTGCGGCAGACCCAGCTCATTGGCCTTCGCGCCCGAAACGGGCTCGTACTTGAAGCATCCAGCGCGCTCGATGCGGGCTTCCTTCATCCATTGCAGGAAGTATTCGAAATCCTCCTCCGTCTCGCCCGGGAAGCCGACGATGAAGGTGGAGCGGATGGCGATGTCCGGGCAGATCCTGCGCCATGCGGACAGGCGGTCGAGCACCTTCTCCTGGTTCGCCGGGCGACGCATCGCCTTCAGCACGTTAGGTGCGGCGTGCTGGAAGGGAATGTCGAGATAGGGAAGGATCTTTCCCTCCGCCATCAGCGGGATCACCTCGTCCACATGCGGATAGGGGTAGACGTAATGCATGCGGATCCAGGCGCCGAGATCGCCGAGCTCCCTCGCAAGGTCGTAGAACCTCGCCTTCACCTCGCGGCCGTGGAACTTGGACGCCGCGTATTTGATGTCGACGCCATAGGCCGAAGTGTCCTGGCTGATGACGAGCAGTTCCTTCACCCCCGCTTTCACCAGCCGCTCCGCCTCGTAGAGCACCGAGGCGACGGGCCGGGAAACGAGGTCGCCGCGGATCGAGGGGATGATGCAGAAGGAGCAGCGGTTGTTGCAGCCCTCCGAGATCTTGAGATAGGCATAGTGCTTCGGCGTGAGGTGGAGGCCCTGCGGGGGCACAAGGTCGAACTTGGGATCATGCGCCGGCGGGATGGCCTTGTGCACGGCACCCACCACCGCCTCGTACTGGTGAGGGCCGGTGACGGCGAGAACGCCGGGATGCGCCTTCATGATGGTGTCCGCCTCGACACCCATGCATCCCGTGACGATGACCCGGCCATTCTCCTCCATCGCCTCTCCGATGGCGGCCAGCGACTCGGCTTTCGCACTGTCGAGAAAGCCGCAGGTATTGACGAGCACCACGTCGGCATCCTCGTAGCCGGGCGACATGACGTAGCCTTCGGCGCGCAGCTGCGTGATGATGCGTTCGGAATCGACCAGCGCCTTGGGGCAGCCGAGCGAGACGAGGCCGATCTTGGGGACATGCTTGTTCATGGGGCGGCTCCATAGCGGAGCGGACCAGAGAGTGCAATTCACTCGCGTTTGGCGAGCTTCACGCCCGGCCGCAAATCGGGCATGATTCCCATGGATCGGCAACGCCACGTTGCAGCGGGGATTGACATGACTTCACGACGGAACCTTCTTCTGGCGCTCGGCGCGCTGATGCTGCCGCAGGCCGCAGAGGCGGCAACGGCAAAGAAGAAGCCGCGCCCGGAGCCGCGCCTCGTCATCACCATCAGCAAGGTGAGCCAGAAGATGACGGTGAAGCTCGATGGCAACACGCTTTACCGCTGGAAGGTCTCGACCGGCGCCCGGGGCTATGACACGCCGAGCGGCTCCTTCCGCCCCTTCCGCATGGAGAAGGAACATTATTCCGCGGAGTGGGACGATGCGCCGATGCCGCACTCGATCTTCTTCACTTCGCGCGGCCATGCCGTGCACGGCAGCTACCACGTGAAGAGCCTGGGGCGGCGGGCCTCGCACGGCTGCGTGCGCCTCCACCCCGACAACGCCGCGAAGCTCTTCGCTCTGGTGAAGAAGACGGGCCTCAGCAACACGCGGGTGGTGGTGACCGGGGGCTTCTTTTCCGGCGGCGACCTGGGCGAGTTCGGCGACATCCTGGAAGCCGAGCGCAAGAAGTTCATGAAGGCCGGTTCCTTCCTCGATTCCATTCCGGACTGAGGCTCACCGGAGCTTGAGGCATTTCTCGTAGCGCCTCATCACCGCACGGGCGAAGCGCTCGGTCGTCATGTTGCTGGTGATCTTTGGGCTCTTGAGCCTGATCTGCGGCACCATGGCATAAGGCGCCTTCCGGCCGATTTTCTTCTCGTAGGCCGCGGACACGCGGTGATAGGTCGCCGTGTCCCGGAAGCCAAAGGCCTTTCCCTGCAGGAGATCGGCGCGGATCTCCTTTTCGCCGAGCCCCAGGCCGAGGCGGCGCACGGCCTTTTCCGTTGCACTCGGCTCCGTCTGCGCTTCGCCTTTGCCGTAGATGAGGAGGTCCCCGTCCAGGGCGAGCTGGTCACCCGAAAGCTCCGCCACCATGTGCTGGAAGGCGGCGTTCCGGCTGGCAAAGCGTCCGGCGTTGAAATCGGCGAAGACATAAAGGCGGGAGCCATAGCCGGCGTGGTAGCCGAGCAGCATGCGCGTGCCGTAATTGACGCCGCCCGCGCGCGTATAGAGCTCGTCCCTCAGCTTCCAGATCGCGCTCGCGGTGAGGCGGCGGCCCTTGGCCTTCTCGACCTCCGCCGCGGCATAGGAGATCGACACCTGCATCGAGCCGAGCGTGCTCACCGGATTCACCGCATCCACGCGGCCCGCGACCGCGGGCGTGTTGAGAAGCCGTGTCGTCGCATATTCGCGGAACAGGTAGAAGGCCATGTTGCGAAAGACGAGGTCGAGGTCGCGCTCGGTCTTCGCCGCGCGGATGAGTTTCAGATAGCTCTTCTCGGGCGAAGGCCTGGTGGCGAGGAAGAGATGCACGCCGGCGTGGGCGCCGGCGGGTAGCAGGGGGATGGACCTGACCTTCTCCTCGATCTCCTTCTCGGCCATCCGGCCGAGCCCCTTCACCTCCGGATTGGCGGTGAAGGTCGATTCCTGCTCGATCACCGCCATCACGCTGCACACATTCTGCCGCGTGGTACGGATCCCATTCCGCTTCAGCGCCTCGAACACGTCACGCCCCCAGCCCGAGGGATCCTTGCCCCGGGGAACGATGCGGTTGGCGAGTGCCACGGTCTGCCGGCGGCTGAGCAGGGTGCCGTCCGGCTCATGGGAGAACGCCCCGGGCGCTCCGAAGAGACCCGCTCCAGCGATCACCACCATCAACGCCCCAGCGATCCGCCGCCGCATCCTTCCGACTTCCGAAACCCTGTGCCAACGCTTAACCGCGGGAGTTGTTTCGACTGTGCCGCCTTTGCGTCATTTTCGTGGGACGCCCGCAAACCGGCAGGGGCGTCAAAACCTTGACAAAGCGCCCCCTCCATGCGCTCTAGCGCCCGAATTCCGATTTTCACGCGAGGACTCGAATGCACGCCTACCGCAGCCACACCTGTGGCCAGCTCCGCCCAGAACATGCCGGCCAGGACGTCCGGCTCTCAGGCTGGGTCCATCGCGTCCGCGACCATGGCGGCGTGCTCTTCCTCGACCTGCGCGACCACTATGGCGTCACCCAGGTCGTGGCCGATCCCGATTCGCCTGCCTTCAAGACGGCCGAGAAGCTCCGCTCGGAATGGGTGATCCGGGTGGACGGCAAGGTGCGGCCGAGGCCCGCCGGCACCGAGAACACCGAGCTGCCCACCGGTCTCGTCGAGGTCTTCGCCACCGGAATCGAGATTCTCTCCCAGGCGGCCGAGCTGCCGCTCCCCGTCTTCGGCGACACCGAATACCCGGAGGACATCCGGCTGCGCTACCGCTTCCTCGATCTCCGGCGCGAGCGTATCCACAAAAACATCATGAAGCGGGGCCAGATCATCAATTCGCTGCGCCGCCGCATGGTGGAGCAGGGCTTCTTCGAGTTTCAGACGCCCATCCTCACGGCTTCCAGCCCCGAGGGGGCGCGTGACTTCCTCGTGCCCTCGCGCATTCATCCCGGCAAGTTCTACGCGCTGCCGCAGGCGCCGCAGCAGTTCAAGCAGCTGATCATGATGTCGGGCTTCGACCGCTACTTCCAGATCGCGCCCTGCTTCCGCGACGAGGATGCCCGTGCCGACCGTTCGCCCGGCGAATTCTACCAGCTCGACATCGAGATGAGCTTCGTCACCCAGGAGGACGTCTTCAACGCGGTTGAGCCGGTGCTCCGCGGTGTGTTCGAGGAGTTCGGCGGCGGGCTGCCCGTCACCCAAAAGTTTCCGCACATCGCTTTCAGGGATGCGATCCGCTGGTATGGCTCGGACAAGCCGGACCTCCGCAACCCCATCAGGATGCAGGCGGTGACGGAGCATTTTGCCGGCTCGGGATTCAAGGTCTTCGCCGGCATGATCGCATCGGACCCCAAGGTCGAGGTCTGGGCCATCCCGGCGCCGAAGGGCGGCTCCCGCGCCTTCTGCGACCGCATGAACTCATACGCCCAGAGCCAGGGCCAGCCGGGCCTCGGCTATGTGTTCTGGCGCGAGGGCGAGGAAGGCGGTGCCGGCCCCATCGCCAAGAACATCGGCGTTGAGCGCACCGAGGCGATCCGTGGCCAGCTGGGCCTGGGCGTGGGCGACGCCTGCTTCTTCGTCGCGGGCCGGCCGGAGAAGTTCTACAAGTTTGCCGGTGATGCGCGGAACAAGGTCGGCGAGGAGCTGAACCTCACCGCGAAGGACCGCTTCGAGTTCTGCTGGATCGTCGACTTTCCGATGTATGAGTGGAACGAGGAGGAGAAGAAGGTCGACTTCTCGCACAATCCCTTCTCGATGCCGCAAGGGGGCCTCGAGGCGCTGGAGACGAAGGACCCGCTCGACATCCTCGCCTACCAGTACGATATCGTCTGCAACGGCGTCGAGCTGTCTTCCGGCGCCATCCGCAACCACCGCCCCGAGGTGATGAAGAAGGCCTTCGAGATCGCGGGCTACCCCGAGAGCGTGCTGCTCGAGAAGTTCGGCGGCATGTATCGTGCCTTCCAGTACGGCGCCCCGCCCCATGGCGGCATCGCGCCGGGCGTGGACCGCATCGTGATGCTGCTCTGCAGCGAACCTAACATCCGCGAGGTGGTGCTGTTCCCGATGAACCAGCAGGCCGAAGACCTGCTGATGGGCGCGCCTTCGGAGGTGACGGCAAAGCAGCTCCGCGAGCTGCACATCAGGTTGAACCTGCCGGAGGCGTGAGGCGTCCCGCGCCTCTGCGCCCGCCCGGCAGGGTCTTTTCGCTCAGTCGTTCGCCGTCACGGAGACGCCGAGCCTCGTGATCGCCTCGCCCGGCTTGTTCGGGTCCATCGCCATGATCTCTGCCACCGGAACCGGCGATGCCGGGCTGAGCTTCAGCGTGAGCGACTTCGGGTCGTTGAGAAAGGCCGTCACCGCCTCCACCGCCTGCTTCGCGAAGGCCTCGTTCTGCAGCTGCATCAGCATGATCTGCAGTCCCGCCGGGATGCTGGCGACCAGCGTCTTCTCGTCCATGCCCTGCATGGCGGCGGCGAGCGGCAGCGCCTTCTTGACGATCGAGCCGTCCTCGAAGCGGAAGGAGGCGCCGTTCACCGTAATGTTCTGGATCTGGGGCATGAGCGCGGTGAAATCGGGTTCCTTGCCGTCCTTCTGGGCCTTCATCAGCTCCGAATAGACGGTGAGGGGCACCTTGCTCGCCGAGCCTCCGAGCTTCACCGTCGCCATGTCGCGCGCCGAAAGCCCAAGGTCGAAGCTGTAGGAGAGATCCTCGCCCTCGACCTTCATGTCGCCCTCGGTGGCGAGATCGAGGTTGAGGCTGGAGTATCCGAGCTGCTTCAGCAGGCCGGCCTGGTCCACGGCGGCCAGCACACCTTCTGGAATGGCGATGTTGTTGACCTTCATGGTGAAGAGGCCGGAGCCGGTCCGGGCATCGCCGGCCCAGCTGCTGTCGAGACCGTCGATGGAGAGAGTCTGCCCCGCGACCGTCACCGTCATCCTGCCGCTGTTCATCTTGCGCGCGAAGGTGCCGGAGGCGAGAAGCTCTTCCTGCGGCGTCGGCGCGTCGCCGAGGGCGCGGATGTACCAGTCCTCGGCACTCGCCTGCGGCATGGCGAGGTTGAAGCTCATGCCGGCGCCGCCGATCGTCATGCTGGAGTCGATGAAATCCGCCCTGCCCACCCTGTAGAGGGAGGGCGCTTCCTCGGCGATGCCGGAGAATTCCACGCGGGCGGTCTTCATGGTGAAGCCGGGTTCGGCCCCCGAACCCTGCTGCGCCAGCGTGAGATTGGTGATCGTCACCTTGCCGCTGCCGTCGACCACGAGCGAGTCATAGCCCGGCTTCGCCGCCTGGCGCTCGATGTTGTCGAGGAAGGCCCTGACGGCGGGCGGCGGCTCGTCCGCCCAGGCCCCGGCCGGCAGGGCAGCGGCTGCCGAGCCGAGGAAAGCGATCATAAACATTTTGTGGAAGAGTTTCATGGATGCTCCTTGGGGCTGGACGGAAATATCTCGCTTAACATATGTGAACGCCTCGTGAACGGCGCGGCATTGATTGTACGGCAGGGGCAGGATAACAGTGCTGGCGTGGGGAAAGAGAGAAGGGATGGGTGAAGGGATGCGGAAGACATTGATGCTGCTGGTGATCGCCGCGGCACCGCTTCTGGCGCTGGATGCGCCGGCCTCGCAGGCGACGGCCGCGACGGCGGAGCAGCAACAGCTGCTGGTCAAGAAGAAGAAGGAAGCCGCCCGCAAGGAGGCCGAGGCCAAGAAGGCGGCCGAGAAGAAGAAGGCCGCCGAAGCCCGGAAGGCCCGCGAGAAGAAGGCCGCCGCCGCGAAGAAGGCCGAAGCCCGGCGCCAGGCCGCGCGCGACTGCCGCGGCTTCCTGAACTGCCTGTTCGGCAAGCCGCGCGCCGGTGTTCAGCGCGCTTCCACCGGTGGTGCCGCCCGCGACGTCACCACCTGGGAAGACGTCAGCTGGGCTCCCGCCGCGAAATACGCGCCGGGTTCGATCGTGGTGCGCACGCCCGAACGCGCGCTCTACCTGGTCACGGGTGAGGGCGAGGCGCGCCGCTACAAGGTGGGCGTCGGCCGGGAGGGCTTCCAGTGGTCGGGCAATTCGCGGATCTCCGGCAAGGCGGAATGGCCGACCTGGCGCCCGCCGCAGAACATGATCGAGCGCGAGGCCGCCAAGGGCAACATCCTTCCCGCCGAGATGGCGGGCGGTCCCAACAACCCGCTGGGCGCGCGCGCCCTCTATCTCGGCGGCACGCTCTACCGCATCCACGGCACCAACAACGCCGCCTCGATTGGCGGAGCCGTCTCCTCGGGCTGCATCCGCATGATGAACGCCGACGTCATCGATCTCTATGAGCGCGTGAAGGTCGGTGCCAGGGTCTATGTCTATCAGTGAGGCGGGAGGTCTCGCCTGAAATGCGAAGGGCCGCACCTGGGTGCGGCCCTTTTTCGTTGCCGGTAAAGAACTGACCCCGGAGGCTTCACGCCGTCCGGGGTCCAGTCCTGTAGTCTCGCGAGCCTCAGGCCTTCTTGGCGGCCTTCTTCGCGGGCTTCTTGGCGGCCTTCTTGGCAGCCTTCTTCGCCGGCTTCTTGGCAGCCTTCTTGGCGGCCTTCTTGGCAGGCTTCTTCGCAGCTTTCTTCGCAGCAGCCATTGCTGTCTCTCCTAGTGTTGTTAGTGCCCCACAACGCAGGTAAGCCTCACACTGACGGACAAGCTGGCATGAAAGTTCCGAACTTGACCGTCATCGATATGTTTAGTGCACCCGCTTGTGTGATTCGGCAATATGCCGACAACATCTGGTATGCTCTGAAATTCTGTCTAACAATCGGTAAACGCTCGCGAAAAGCCCTCGAACGTCCTTATACGGATGAAAGCCCGGCGATGCACCGAAAACTCAATGAATCAAGGCACTCCTTCGAACACTCCGTGGGCGGATGACCGGGCGTTTCGCCCATCGCCAAGGCGGCCTCCGCTGTCAAGCGGGCACACTGTTGCAGGAAGGATGCTGTGGATAATTTTTTGCAGACTCCGCCTCCGAGAGGCCGATGCGTGGCCCTCCCGAGGCTCTTCGCGTGCTGCCGGAGCACTTCCGAAAGCCATCCTCAAACGAAGAGGAGGCCGGAACTTCTCCGGCCTCCCGTCGTCTTCGGTCTCGTTCGAAGTCGTTACGAGCAGCCGCTCGTCGAGCCGCAGGTGTCGCACTTGAGGCATGTGCCGTTGCGCACCATGGTGAAGTTGCCGCATTCGGAGCAGCTCTCGCCCTCATAGCCCTTCATGCGTGCCTCGAGCCTGCGGTCATTGGCGGTGATGACGGCGGTTTCGACCGACACCGCCATCTCCTGGCGCAGCTGCGTGGCAACGGCCGGGCCCTCGGCGAGCGCCAGCGCGCCCTGCGCCTCGGCCCTGATCTGCAGCGCCTGCACGGGTGCGGGCACCGGCTGCGAGGAGGACATCACCACCACGTTGGAGGAGGCGAGGTTCGGCCGTCGCACGAAGCCCGAGGACAGCACGCGCGCGGCGGGCACGCGCGGCGCGTTCTCCGCCCCTTCGCCCTTGCCCAGCGCATCGAAGCCAAGCTCCGAAGGCTCCACATGGGCAAGGTCGCTGCGGCCGAGATAGGACACGGCGAGCTCGCGGAACACGTAGTCGAGGATCGAGGTGGCGTTCTTGATCGAGTCGTTGCCCTGCACCATGCCTGCGGGCTCGAACTTCGTGAAGGTGAAGGCGTCCACGAACTCCTCCAGCGGCACGCCATATTGCAGGCCAACCGACACGGCGATGGCGAAGTTGTTCATCATCGCCCGGAGGGCCGCACCCTCCTTGTGCATGTCGATGAAGATCTCGCCCAGCTTGCCGTCGTCGTATTCGCCGGTGCGGAGATAGACCTTGTGCCCGCCCACGACCGCCTTCTGGGTATAGCCCTTGCGGCGGTGCGGCAGCTTGAGGCGCGAGCGCTCCCGCTCGACGATGCGCTCCACGATCTTCTCGACCACCGTCTCCACCCGCGCGGCCTGCGGCTTGGCGAGCAGCGCCTCGGCGCTGTCCTCCGCCTCTTCCTCCTCGTCGGCGATGAGCTGGGCCGAGAGCGGCTGGGAGAGCTTCGAGCCGTCGCGGTAGAGGGCGTTGGCCTTCAGCGCCAGCTTCCAGGAGAGCATGTAGGCGCTGGCGCAGTCCTCCACCGAGGCGTCGTTCGGCATGTTGATGGTCTTGGAGATGGCGCCCGAGATGAAGGGCTGGCTCGCCGCCATCATGCGGATGTGGCTCTCGACCGAGAGATAGCGCTTGCCGAGGCGGCCACAGGGGTTGGCGCAGTCGAAAACGGGAAGGTGCTCCGGCCTGAGGCCGGGCGCGCCCTCGAGGGTCATGGCGCCGCAGACATGGATGTTGGCCTTCTCGATGTCGGCCTTGGAGAAGCCGAGATGGGCCAGCATGTCGAAGCCATAGTCGTTGAGCTCGTGGTCGGTGAGGCCCAGCGTGCCGCGGCAGAATTCCTCGCCCAGCGTCCACTTGTTGAACACGAACTTGATGTCGAAGGCGGAGGCGAGCCCGCTCTCGATCCGCGTGATCTGCTCCTCGCCGAAGCCCTTGGCCTTGAGCGCCGCGTGGTTGAGGGCAGGGGCCTCCGCCAGAGAGCCGTGGCCCACGGCATAGGCGATGATCTTCTCGATATCGCCCTGGCCATAGCCCAGCGTGCGCAACGCCTCCGGCACCGCCTGGTTGATGATCTTGAAGTAGCCGCCGCCCGCCAGCTTCTTGAACTTCACGAGCGCGAAGTCGGGTTCGATGCCGGTGGTATCGCAGTCCATGACGAGGCCGATCGTGCCGGTGGGCGCGATCACGGTCGCCTGGGCGTTGCGGTAGCCGTGCTGCTCGCCGAGGGTCACCGCGAGGTCCCAGGCGCGGCGCGCGGCCGAGGCGAGGTCGCGATCCTTAAGGTCGGACTCGTCGATCGCCACGGGAATGGTGCGCAGGCCTTCGTAGCCCACCGCGGCGCCAAAGGCGGCGCGGCGGTGGTTGCGCATCACGCGCAGCATGTGCTCGCGGTTCTTGTGGAAGCCGGCGAAGGGACCGAGCTCCTTCGCCATCTCGGCGGAGGTGGCATAGGAAATGCCCGTCATGATGGCCGAGACGGCCGCGCAGATGGCGCGCCCCTCATGGCTGTCATAGGGAATTCCCGCCGTCATGAGCAGACCGCCGATGTTGGCGAAGCCAAGGCCCAGCGTGCGGAACTCGTAGGAAAGCCTGGCGATCTCCTTCGAGGGGAACTGGGCCATCATCACCGAGATCTCGAGGACCACGGTCCACAGCCGCACCGCGTGCTCGAAGGAGGCGATGTCGAAGCGGCCGGTGACGGGATCGCGGAACTGCAGCAGGTTCAGCGAGGCGAGGTTGCAGGCCGTGTCATCGAGGAACATGTATTCCGAGCACGGGTTCGAGGCGCGGATCTCGCCGGAGGCCGGGCAGGTGTGCCAGTCGTTGATGGTCGAGTGATACTGGATGCCCGGATCGGCCGAGGCCCAGGCGGCATAGGAGATTTTGTCCCACAGCGCCGCGGCCTTCACCGTCCTGGTGACCTTGCCGGTGAGCCTGGAGGTGAGCTGCCAGTCCATGCCGCGCTCCACGGCATGCAGGAACTCGTCGGTGACACGCACCGAGTTGTTGGAGTTCTGGCCCGAGACGGTGCGGTAGGCCTCGCCGTCCCAGTCGCTGTCATAGGTGTCGAACTCGATCTCGGTGTAGCCCTGCCTGGCGAACTGGATCACCCGCTTGATGTAGTTGTCGGAGACCAGCGCCTTGCGGGCGTCCTTCACCGCGCGCTTCAGCGCCGGGTTCTTGTCGATCTCGTAGCAGTCCTCGCCCGGGCCCTCGCAGTTGACGCAGGCCTTCATCACCGCCTGGAGATGCTTCTTCACCGTCTTGGAGCCGGTGACGAGTGCCGCGACCTTCTGCTCCTCCTTCACCTTCCAGTCGACGAACTCCTCGACGTCCGGATGGTCGACGTCGACGATCACCATCTTCGCCGCCCGCCTGGTCGTGCCGCCGGACTTGATGGCGCCCGCCGCCCTGTCGCCGATCTTGAGGAAGCTCATGAGGCCGGAGGACCTGCCGCCGCCCGAGAGCTTCTCGTTCTCGCCGCGCAGGTGGCTGAAGTTGGAGCCGGTGCCGGAGCCATACTTGAAGAGCCGCGCCTCGCGCACCCACAGGTCCATGATGCCGCCCTCGTTCACAAGGTCGTCGGCGACCGACTGGATGAAGCAGGCATGCGGCTGCGGGTGCTCATAGGCCGACTTGGACTTGGTGAGCCGGCCCGTGTCGGGGTCGACGTAATAGTGGCCCTGGCCCGGGCCGTCGATGCCGTAGGCCCAGTGCAGCCCGGTGTTGAACCACTGCGGCGAGTTGGGGGCGCATTTCTGGGTGGCGAGCATGTGGCAGAGCTCGTCGTGGAAGGCGCGCGCATCCTCTTCCGTATCGAAATACCTGCCCTTCCAGCCCCAATAGGTCCAGGTGCCGGCGAGCCGGTCGAACACCTGCTTCGAGGACCGCTCGCCCGTGCTGCGCTCCTTCTCGGGAAGCGCCGCGAGTGCCTCCTCGTCGGCCACCGAGCGCCACAGCCAGGAGGGGACGGTCTCCTCCTCGACGCGCTTCAACGCCTTCGGCACGCCGGCCTTGCGGAAATATTTCTGCGCCAGGATGTCGGTCGCCACCTGGCTCCAGGAGGCGGGGACGTCGATGTCCTCGAGGCGGAACACCACAGAACCGTCCGGGTTCTTGATCTCGCTGGTCGCCCGGCGGAAGTCGATCTCCGCGTAGGGCTCCTGTCCAGCCTTCGTGTAGCGGCGTTCAATGCGCATCTTTATGTCCCTCTTCCATTTCGTTGCCACGAGCGTGCCCAATCCGCCCGAGCTGCTCCGTCACACCCAGTTGCCCAACACTCACCCTGTCCCGGAAGCGCGAGTTTCCAGGTGCACGAGGCTCTTCATTTGAGTTTTCCGCGATGGAGGAGACCGACCCCCTCGGCCCCTCCGCCAACCCCTCAGCCTTGATCCGAAGATTAGTACCGAAGGGTTCAGGGCGTCAATGCCTAGTGTTTTAACAAGTGGTTAACACTATATGTTGTGTCCACAGCTGTCGGCCCTGTGTGGATAACCACACCTTCCTCCGATTCTGCGGAGAAGCTCAAGACTTCCCTAGGCTTATGCGCGCTATACACAGGCCATCACCTCCTTCCGCCCCCGGCCTGACGCCCGAGTCAATGCGACTCTGCGGAAGATGGTTTCGCCGGCAGGTCCCGGTTCCCCCGCTATCCACAGCTTTAAATTCCGCCCGGAACAGCCGCGGGCGGCCATCTGCCCTTAGGGGATGTCCTTGCCGGCACCCCGAATCGGGCCCATTGCCCACAGCAGAATCACCCCGAGGGCGGTGAGGCCTCCCATCATGATCCACGCCTCGTTGACGGCGAGCGTGACGGATGTCTCCTGGATCGTGTCCATGATGCCGAGGATGCCGAGCGGGTCCTCGGCGTCTGGCAGTTCGTCCGGTCCGATGGCCATCAGCCGGGCGGCGGCGTCCGGATCGGCCGCCATCATCTCCTTGATGCGGTCGGCATGTTCGGCGCTCCGGCTGAACAGGACGGTGTCGATGAGGGCGATGCCGATGACCCCGCCCAGCGCGCGGCACAGGTTGTAGAGCCCGCTTGCGTCGCTCACCCGCTCGAGCGGCAGGAAGCCGAGCGCGAAACGGGTGACCGGCACGATGCACAGGCCCAGCGCCACGCCGCGCACCACCTGCGCCCAGAACAGCTCGTCATAGCCGGAGTTTCGCGTCTCGTAGCCGCTCATGGCCAGTCCCGCCGCGAACATGCCATAGCCGATCACGCTGAGGAGGCGCGGCGGCACCAGCCGGTCGAGCGCCACGGAGAGCGGTGCCGAGACGAGCTGCGCGAGCCCCGTCACCAGCACGATCATGCCGATCTCCACCGGCCCCATGTAGCGGACGAGCGACAGGAAGACGGGCAGCAGATAGACCGAGCCATAGAGCCCGATCCCCAGGATGAAGGACAGGGCGCAGCCATAGGCGAGATGGCGGTCGCGGAAGAGGCTGAAATCGACGGCGGGATTCGGCCGCCTGACGGTCAGTGCCATCAGCGCCGCGAACAGGGCGAAGAGGGCGAGCGTCACGGGCGAGAGCCAGCCCCGATCGGGCGCTTCCTTCAGCCCGATCTCGAGCGACGCGAGCGACACGGCGATAAACAGGAGCGAGGTGAAGTCGAGCGAGCGCAGGAGCCTGGGCTGCATCGGCTCGCTCGGCAGGCAGGTGGAGGCGAGGAGCAGGGTGATGAGGCCGGGCCCCACGTTGATGAGGAACAGCCAGTGGCAGGACAGGTTCTCGGTGATGAGGCCGCCGATCACCGGCCCCGTCGAGGGCGCGATCACGGCGAGGACGCCGCCCATCACCGTAGCGATCGCCTGCTCCGTTCCTGGCCGGAACAGCAGGAAGACGGCGGTGAAGACCACCGGCATCAGCACGCCCGCCGCCATGCCCTGCAGCACCCGGAAACCCACCAGCGAGGCGAAGCCGGTGCTGAGCGCGCAGCCGACCGATGCCGCGGTGAACAGCGTGATCGCCACGATCACCAGCCTACGGATCGACAAGACCCGCATCAGGAGCCCGGTGAGCGGGATGGTGATGATCTCGGCGATCAGGTAGGAGGTCTGGACCCAGCTCATCCGGTCGGCGCCGATGCCGAGCGCCTCCTCGATCACGCCGAGCGAGGTGATGACGATCTGGATGTCGAGCACCGCCATGAACATGCCGGCGCACAGGCCGGCAAAGCCCAGCCATTTCCGGGCCTTGCTGAGGGAAGTTGCGGTCAGGGAGAGTTCCGTCATCGAGGGCCGCACTATGGACCAGCCGCGCCGCGGCTCCAACGGTTCAAACGAGGTTGTAAGCCTTGCAATTGCCGCAGCGGCCTCCTTATCTGTGGCCGCGCCGGGCTGGCCCGGCGTTAACGCCGCCGTAGCCCGCGCACCCTTAAGGAAGGGCGCGGGGGTACGGTCTGGCTTGCCGCGCCCGCCAGCCCGAAGGATCCCGACGCCCGTGATGGACTACGTCAAGCCCTATCTGGATTACTTCTCCGCCAATCCGGAATGGGCCCTCGTCATCATCTTCCTCATCGCCATGGGCGAGGCGCTGCTCATCATCGGCCTCTTCGTGCCCTCGACTGCCGTGCTGGTGGGGGCGGGCGTGCTGGTCGGCACCGGCCACCTCGGCTTCTGGCCGGTCATCATCGCCACGGCGGTTGGCTGCATCGTCGGCGACCAGGTCTCCTACTGGGCCGGCCGGCTCTTCGGCGAGCGGCTGAAGACGATGTGGCCCCTGAGCCTATACCCCCAGCTCGTCGCCAAGGGCGAGGATTTCGTGCGCGAGCATGGCGGCAAGTCGATCGCCATAGGGCGCTTCGTGCCGGGGGTGAAGTCGGTCGTGCCGGGCATCGTCGGCATGTTCGGCATGAACCAGATCTTCTTCATCTTCGTGAACGTCACCTCCGGCATCGCCTGGTCCTTCGCGCATGTGGTGCCTGGCGTGCTGATCGGCCAGGGCCTGGCGTTCGCTGGTGAGCTCAGCGGCCGGCTGCTCGTCGTCCTCCTCGTCATGTTCTTCATCCTGGCGCTGGCGGGCTACGTGATCCGCCTCGCCGCCGCCGGCGTGCTGCCTTACCTGAACCACCTCCTGCAGCGCGTGTCGGACTGGGCACGGCGGCGGCCGAGCCGCTCCTGGCGGCGCTTCGCCCGCGCCATATCGCCGGACAACCCGCGCTCGGTGGGAATCGTGCTGTTCGCCGCCATCATCTTCACCGGGCTTGCGGCGCTTGCCAATCTCGCCTTCCGCGCCGCCACCGGCAACGCCGTCTCCAACATCGACCTCTCGGTGCACGCCATGATGCGCGAAACCCGCAACGCGCCCGCCGACGAGATCATGACGGTCATCACCATGATGGGCGACACGCTGGTGATGCTGGCGCTGTCGCTCGCCATCCTGGGCTGGCTCGTCTGGCACAAGGCCTATCGCGCCGCCTATGCGGCCGGCTTCGCCATCATCGCCGCCAAGCTCTTCGAGCTTGCCGTGAAGTACGGCATCCAGCGGGCGAGGCCGGTGGAGCTCGACTATTTCGGCGCCTCCGTCTTCAGCTTTCCCTCGGGCCACGCCACCATGGCGGCCGTGATCTTCGGCATCCTCGCCGTGCTGGTGAGCCACTCGCTCGGGCGCTGGGGCAGGGCGGCGGTCTACGGCATCTGCGCCGTGGTCGTCGTGGCGATCGCCTATTCACGCGTCTATCTCGGGGCGCACTGGCTCTCGGACGTGATGGCGGGCCTCCTTTTCGGCACCGTGATGATGGCGGCCTTCGGGGTCGCCATCGAGGCGGTGCCGCCGCGCCGCATCAAGCCGCTCGGGCTGTTCGGCGCCGCGATCCTCGTCTTCACCGTGGTGGGCTCGGCCCATGTGGCCACCGGCTACTCCCATGCCAGCGTCATCTATGCCCTTCCCGCCAGGCAGGTCGTGGTGCCGCTCCGGGAATGGGTGGACAGCGGCTGGGAGAAGCTTCCCGCCCGCCGCATCGACCTCGCCGGCAGGCCGGAGGAACATTTCCTGGCGCAATACGCGGGTGACCCGGCGCGGCTCGAGGAGGGGCTGAGCCCGCAGGGCTGGCTGCCGGCGCCGGCCTGGTCCTGGCGCGAAAGCCTGCCCTACCTGAACCCGAATGCCACGCTCGAGGACTTGCCGCCGCGTCCGGCGCTGCATGAGGGCCTCACTGCAGCGCTGACCCTGACGCGCATGGCGCAGGGCGGGGGTGGGGAAGGCCGCGAGGTGCTGCGCCTCTACAGAACCGATCTCGCCGCCGGGGATGGCTCGGCCGCGAAGCCCATCTATCTCGTGAGCCTCACCCGCGAGGTGAAGAGCAACGGCTTCGACCTCTATGCAATCCCCGCACTGCGCCTCGCATCGGACGAGGATATCGGGGCACTCCGCCGCAGCATCGCCGCGCTGGCGGGGGTCAGCGTCATCGCGCGGCACGAGCGCGACGGCGCCGCGCAGGACCTCATCACCACCGCCCCCTGAGCCGGCGGGAGTTCAAATCGGCACTGGACGGGAAACGCCCGTTCCGCCATATTCCGCCGCAATTTCAGGGGCCCTGTCGCCCACCCAACGGACGAGACGAAATGCTATTTCTGAAGCAGCTTTTCACCTGGTGGAACGGCCAGACGCTCAACACCCGCTTCTACACATGGCGCCATGGCGAATATGTCGGCTCCGACGAGTTCGGCAACAAGTACTACCGCGCCCCTTCGGCACTGCCGGAATCGATCAGGGAGCGCCGCTGGGTGGTTTACAACGGCTATTCCGAGGCCTCCACGATCCCTCCGGGCTGGCATGGCTGGATGCATCACCGCGTCGACACGCCGCCCTCGCAGGAGGAATACCGGCCGCGCGAGTGGCAGAAGCCGCATGTTCCGAATCAGACGGGCACCGCCGAGGCCTACCGGCCGGCGGGCTCGATCCTGGCCGGCGCCACGCCCGCGCCGCGCGCTGCCGATTATTCCGCCTGGCGGCCGGAGTAGTTCCCGCCATATTTCGGCTGGGCTCATCCGATAGAGCCCGGCACCACATGACTGGAGGAGGGGCGGCGTGAAGAGTTCGACGGTGGAGACCCTGATCGGCGCGGCGGTGATCCTGATTGCCGCAGCCTTCTTCTTCTTCGCCTACCAGACGTCTGGCCAGGGCCACGCCTCCGGCGCCTGGCGCGTCAGCGCCGAGTTCGACAATGCCGAGGGCGTGAGCGTCGGCACCGACGTGCGCGCCGCCGGCGTCAAGATCGGCTCCGTGGTGGACTTCACCCTCAACCCTGAAAACTTCCTGGCCAATGTGGTGATGGAGATCGATCCGAAGGTGCAGCTCACCGAGGACGCCACCGCCAAGGTCACGGCCGAGGGCCTGCTCGGCTCCAAATTCATCGCGCTGGAACAGGGCGGGGCGGATACCATGCTCGCCGATGGCGGCGTCATCTCCAACACGCAAGGGGCCGTCGACATCTGGTCGCTCATCAGCCAGGCCATGTTCGAGGGCCGCGGTGGCCAGGGCGGTGCGGCGGAAGGTGCGGGTGCCGCGCCGGAAGCCCCGGCTCCGGAGGAAACCCCGGCGCCGGAGGCACCGGCCCCGTGATGGACGATCCCCGTCCCGACGCCCGGCAGCGCTGGTCTGCGGGCACCTATGATGCCCACGCACGATTCGTCTCCGACCTCGGCGGCGGCGCCGTGGAGTGGCTCGCACCCAGGCCGGGCGAGCGCATCCTCGATGTCGGCTGCGGCGATGGCGTGCTCACGGCGGAGATTGCCGCTGCGGGGGCCCAGGTGGTGGGCGTCGATTCGAGCGGGGATTTCATCGCCGCTGCCGCCGCGCGCGGCCTCGATGCGCGGCTGATGGACGGCCAATCGCTCGCCTTCGGGCCGGATTTCGATGCCGTCTTCTCCAACGCCGCCCTTCACTGGATGACCGACGCCGCCGCAGTGGTTTCAGGCATTGCCCGTGCGCTCAAGGCGGGAGGACGCTTCGTCGCCGAGTTCGGCGGGCACGGCAACGTGGCGGCGATCGTCACGGCGATGCGGGCCGTGGGCCGGCGCCGGGGCGGCGACATTGCGCTCGCCCATCCCTGGTACTTCCCTACCGTGGAGGACTACGGTGCGCTGCTCGAAGCCTGCGGGCTGGCGGTGCGGCGCATCGTGCTCTTCCCGCGGCCCGTGGTGCTCAGGACAGGCATGGCAGAATGGCTCATGCTTTTTCGCAAGCCGTTCTTCCAACAGTTTGAGAATCAAGCAGAAGAGGCTTTGGCAGAGGTGATGGATCTGCTCCGGCCCTCGCTTTGCGATGCGCACGGCAACTGGACGGCCGACTATGTGCGGCTCAGGGTGGAGGCGGTGAAGCCATGAGGCGTCTCGGCATCCTCCTCTGCCTCTCGGCCTCGGCCGGGCTCCCCGCGCTTGCGCAGAGCGAGCGCATCTCGAACCCTATCGCCAGCTTCGCGGGGCTCGACAAGATCACCGGCGTCACCACCACCTTCGAGATCCCGATCGGCGAAGAGCGCCGCTTCGGAGCCCTGATCGTGAAGCCCAACGTCTGCTACACACGTCCGATCACCGAGGAGCCCAAGACGACGAGTTTCGTCCAGGTCGACCAGGTCGAGGCGGACAACAGCCGCAAGCCCCTGTTCTCCGGATGGATGTTCGCCGAGAGCCCCGGCCTCAGCGCCGTGGAGCACGCCACCTATGACGTTTGGCTGACCGGCTGCCGCGATCCCAATGCGCCCCCTCCCGTGGTCGAGACGGTGCCCGATACCTCCGCGGCGGAGGGTCAGGCGCAGGAGGACGAGGATGAGGTTCCCGCCGACTGAGGCCCCGCCGCCCAGGCCAGCACCGTCTCCGGGTCATCGTCGCCATCAAATGCGAAGAAATCCGCCTCCTGCCCGAGCAGCGGCTCCATGACCCTGTGGTACTCGAGCTTCTGCATCTTGATGGCGCCGAGCCGTTCGAGATGCGGGTTCACGAACTGTGCGTCGAGCAGCTTGAAGCCGCCGAAGTTGAGCCGTGCCACCAGGTGAACGAGCGCCACCTTGCTGGCGTCCGCCACGCGTGAAAACATGCTTTCCCCGAAGAACACCGCTCCTATTCTGACTCCATAGAGCCCGCCCACCAGCTGGCCGCCCTGCCAGCATTCGACGCTGTGGCAGCAGCCCATGCGGTGGAGCTGCGAATAGAGAGACTTGATGCGGCTGTTGATCCAGGTCGAGGAACGCTCCGCCGTCTTGGCCGCGCATCCTGCGATCACCGCCTGGAAGTCATGATCGATCCGGATCTCGAAGCGCTTGCGCCGAACGCTCTTGCGCAGCGACTGCGAGATCTTCAGCCCATCGAGCGGGATGACGCCGCGCTCCTCCGGCTCCACCCAGTAGAGCGCGTTGTCCTCGGCACTCTCCGCCATCGGGAAGATGCCTGCCGCATAGGCGCGAAGCAGGATCTGTGGCGTGATCGTGCTCATCAGGCCTGGCGCGCGAGATAGTGCTCCAGCCAGTGGATGTCGTAGTGGCCGTCGATGATGTCGGGCTCGGCGAGGAGCTGCTGGAACAGCGGAATGGTGGTTTCGATGCCCTCGACCACGAATTCGCTCAAGGCGCGGCGAAGCCGCATCATGCACTCGGTGCGGCTCTTGCCAGAGACGATGAGCTTGCCGATGAGGCTGTCGTAATAGGGCGGGATGCGGTAGCCGGCATAGAGGGCCGAATCGACCCGGCAGCCGAGCCCGCCGGGGAAGTGCACGGCGTCGACCCGGCCGGGCGAAGGCGCGAAGGTCGTCGGGTTCTCGGCATTGATGCGGCACTCGATGGCGTGGCCGGAGAAGGTGATGTCCTCCTGCGCATAGGGAAGATCGGCGCCCGACGCGACGCGCAGCTGCTCCTGGACGAGGTCGAGCCCGGTTATCGCCTCCGTCACCGGGTGCTCCACCTGCAGCCTCGTGTTCATCTCGATGAAGAAGAACTTGCCGTTCTCGTAGAGGAACTCGATGGTGCCCACGCCTTCGTAGCCGAGCTTCTCCATGGCGCGGGCCACCCGGGTGCCGATCTCGTCGCGCTGCGCGGCGTTGAGGGCGGGCGAATGGGCCTCTTCCCAGATCTTCTGGTGGCGGCGCTGCAGCGAACAGTCACGCTCGCCCAGATGCACGGCGCGGCCCTTGCCGTCGCCCAGCACCTGGATCTCGATGTGGCGCGGCTTCTCGAGATATTTCTCGATGTAGACGTCGCCGTTGCCGAAGGCCGCCTTGGCCTCGGATTGGGCCGTGCTCATCGCGATCTCGAGGTCGGACTCCGAGCGCGCCACCTTCATGCCGCGGCCACCGCCGCCGGCCGTCGCCTTGATGATCACGGGATAACCGATGTCGCGGGCGACCCGCTTTCCCTCCTCGAGGTCGGAAATGCCGCCTTCGGAGCCCGGCACCACGGGAATGCCGAGCTCCTTTGCGGTGAGCTTGGCCGTGATCTTGTCGCCCATCAGGCGGATGTGCTCCGCCGAGGGGCCGATGAACTTGATCCCGTGCTCGGTAAGGATGTCGGCGAAGCGCGCATTCTCGGAGAGAAAGCCGTAGCCCGGGTGGACCGCCTCGGCTCCCGTGATCTCGCAGGCGGACACGATCGCTGGAATGTTGAGATAGCTGTCGCGCGCCGGCGGCGGGCCGATGCAGACGCTCTCGTCGGCGAGCCGGACATGCATCGCGTCGGCATCAGCCGTCGAATGAACGGCCACCGTCTGGATGCCGAGCTCGCGGCAGGCGCGCAGCACGCGCAGCGCGATTTCTCCGCGGTTGGCGATGAGGACCTTGTCGAACATCCCGCTACTCGATCACCACGAGAGGCTCGCCGTATTCGACCGGCCGGCCGTTCTCGACGAAGATGTGCGTGACCTTGCCGCCGCGCGGCGCATGGATCTGGTTCATCGTCTTCATGGCTTCGATGATGAGCAGCGTCTGGCCTTCCTTCACCGTGGCGCCGGTCTCGATGAAGGGCGATGCCCCCGGCGAGGGGGCCAGGTAGACGGTGCCCACCATCGGCGACTTCACCGTGCCCGGATGATCGCCGCCCGTCTTCGCCGGCGGAGCGGCCTCAACGGCTGGAGCCGGCGCAGGCGCCGGCGCGTGATGTGCGGCTGCGTGCGGCGCGGGTGCGGCGACATGCGCCACCGCCGTCACCGACTTCGAGACGCGCACCTTGGTGCCCTTGCGGTCGAGCTCGATTTCGGTGAGGCCCGTGCTGTTGAGGATCTCGGCGAGGCTGGCGATGAGGCCGAGGTCCGGGTCCTGCGGCTCGCCCCGGGCAGGGGCCTTGGGCGTTGGCTTCTTCGTGGGGGGCATTGGTCAACCCTTCTTGCTTGCCGTGATGAGAGAATGGAGTGCCGTGATTGCCAGCACGTAGCTGTCGACGCCGAACCCGCAGATGACGCCGTTCACCGCCGGGGCGATGAGGCTCGTGTGGCGGAAAGCCTCGCGCTTGTGGACGTTGGAGAGGTGAAGCTCGACGGCCGGGCGCTCCGCCGCCATCAGCGCGTCGTGCAGCGCCACCGAGGTGTGGGTGTAGGCCCCGGCGTTGATGGCGATGGCGGAAGCCTTCCCGCGCGCCTCCTGAACCCAGGAGACGAGTTCGCCCTCGCTGTTCGACTGCCGGAAATCGACGGTGAGGCCGAGCGAGGCCGCATGCGCATGGCAGCGCAACTCGACGTCCTTCAGGCTCGCCGAACCGTAGATGGCGGGCTCCCGAAGGCCCAGCATGTTGAGGTTCGGCCCGTTCAGCACGTAGACAGGTTTCATGAGCACCCGGCGATTCCGTTACGGAGTCCGTCGCTTATAGGCGGGTTGCGCGGCCGTTGGAAGCACCGGAGAGGGAGCCTCAGCAGAGCTGGCAGCCGCCCTTCGCCCGCACCTGCTCGACCGCGGCGGCCAGCGCATCGGCCGGCAGATAGCCCGGCGAAACCGTGCTGTCGATGATGAAGGCGGGGGTGCCG
Organism: Aestuariivirga sp.; assembly: GCF_046294715.1. Classification (GTDB taxonomy): domain Bacteria; phylum Pseudomonadota; class Alphaproteobacteria; order Rhizobiales; family Aestuariivirgaceae; genus Aestuariivirga. Next base: position 134,285 of record NZ_JBKBKI010000005.1, read on the forward strand.
TTGATCGCGAGCTGCTCGGCCAGCTTGTGGGTGTCGGCGATCACCTGCGCCACCTCGGGCGAGTCCATGTCGGCCTTCAGCCTCTCGAGGTCGAGGCCCTTCTCCTTGGCGAGCTCGTCCACCACCTCGCGCGTCACCTTGCCCTCGTGGGCGAGGAGAGCGGTGTGGAGTTCCCAGTACTTGCCCTGCTTCTTCGCGGCGATGGCGGCCATGGCGGCGTAATCCGAATCACCCCCGAAGATCGGGAATTCCTTCAGCACCACGCGAAGGTTCTTGTCCTTCTCGATCAGGCTCATCACCTCCGGGAAGCCCTTCTTGCACCAGCCGCAGTTGTAGTCGAAGAACTCGACCATGGTGACGTCGCCCTCGGGGTTCCCGGCGACGAAATCGTGGGGCGAGCGGAAGATCTGCTCGGCACTTGCCGCCAGCGTCTTCTCCCGCTTCTCGGACTCGGCCTGCTGCTGCTTCGCCTCGAGGGCCCGGCTCACGTCGAGCAGCACCTCCGGGTTTTCCATCAGGTACTGCCGCACGATCTCGCCGATCTCCGCCTTCTGGGCGTCCGTGAAGGAGGACTGGGCCATTGCCGCGGGCGCCAGGGTGAGCAGGGCGGCCGCGCAGGCGGCGAGGCGGAAGCGGGTGGTCATGAAGAGCAGTCCCTCTGTTGTTCGCGCGGAAATTGCCGGAATCCCGTCGCGCCGTCCATTCAATCCCGGCTGGCGAAAGTCAAAACATCGTTAGCCCGCGTCCATTCGGGCGTTCCCGTCTTGAACCGCTTCTGGGCCGATTTCGCCTTGTCGATGGCGAGCTTGCGGTCGCCCTGGAGGAGGGCCGCCTCGGCGGTGGCGAGTTCGGCCCTCGGAATGTCGCCGGTCTGGGCGTAGGCGCGCGCCATGTACTTGTAGAGGGCGGAGGACTCGCCGTCCGAGCGCTGCGCCTGGCGCAGCAGCTTCAGCGCCGCCTCGGCGTTCTTGGGCTTCTCGGTATCGATCAGCGCCTGGGCGGTCATGAACTGGATCAGCCCGTTGTTGGGCAGCAGCTTCAGCGCCTTCTGCAGCGGCGCCACGGCTTCAACGGCGCGGCCGTTCTCGAGCAGCGCCTGGCCCTTCAGTTCCCAGAAATAGGGATTCTCGGGAAGCTCGGCGGTGAGCCCGTCGATCACGGATAGCGCGTTCTTGATGTCGCCCTTGCGGAACATGGCGATGGCGCGCGCATAGCGGGCCGGAAGGGATTGGTCGGAGGTAGGGTAGCGCTGCATCACCGCCTGGGCGCCGCCGGTGAAGCCGAGAAGCTTCGCCTGCACCAGTTCGTGCCGCAGCATCAGGGCCGGCGGGTCCTTGGCGTTGAAGTACGGAGATTTCTTTGCCGACTGCTCGAGGTTGCGGATGCGCTCGAGCGGCATCGGATGCGACATCACGTAGGGGTCGATGTTGCGGAGCGATGCGATCGACTGGCGCGAGAGCTTCTCGAACAGCTCGATCATGCCCTGGCCGGACTGCTTGGTGGCGGTGAGATACTTCAGGGCCGCCTGGTCGGCGGAAGATTCCATGCCGCGCGCGTAGGCGAGGAAGTTCCGCTGCGCCAGGCCCTGCGAGCCTGCCATGATGCCTTGGCCCGCCTGGGCCGCCTCGGCGTTGCCGGCGAGCGCGCCGCCCGCGATGGCCGCGAGGCCGAGCAGCATGCCGATGATGGCGGTGTAGCTCGCCGATTCGATCTCCACCCCCATGCGCGCCAGGTGGCCGCCTGCGATGTGGCCCGTCTCGTGCGCCAGGACGCCGATCACCTCGTTCGGCGTCTTGGACTGCATCAGGAGACCGGTGTTGATGAAGATGCGCTGGCCGCCCGCCACGAAGGCGTTGATGCGCGAATCGTCGATGATGTAGACCTTCACCGCCTTGGGATTGATGCCGGCGGCCTTGAAGATGGGCCGGGTGTAGAGCCTGAGGAGCCCCTCGATCTCGGCGTCCCGGATCAGCGGAATGTTCTTCGGCTGGGCCATTGCCGAGGTTGCGAGAATGCCGGTCATGGCGGTCAGCACCGCCATGACCAACGCCGTAGCCCTGAACAACACACCCGTTCTCTGCATCATCCTGCCTCTCTGGTGGTGCATCGCGGCAGAATGAGGCGAGTTTGAGGCTTCGCCCCTCAGGACCGCTTCGACCACCAGCCGGACTTGCGTTCGGCGGGCTGCGTCGTGACCGTGGGGGCAGGCGGCTGCCAGCGGCGCGGCGGCTCGGCAGAAGCCGGCGCCTCGGCGGCCACGGGGATTTCCCGGACCGGTTCGGGCGCGGCAACCGGTGCTGCGTTCCGCTCCTCAAGGGCCGGTTCGGCCGGCTCCTGGAGCTCGAGGGCAGGGCTTCCGGCGGCTTCCTCCCGGCTCTCCGCCGGTTCGGCGCGGCCTTCGCCGCGATTGCGGTCTCGGTTGCGGTTGCGGCCCCAGCGGTCGCGCCGCGAGCGACCCTCGCGCGGGCGCCGGCCCCGCTCTTCGCCCGCCGCTTCGGTCTCGTCGGTCTCTCCGGCGGCGTCGAACTCGGATGGCGGTTCGCCCCCCTCGCTCGTCTCGGACGATGTCTCCGCCTCGCTCTCCTCGTCATAGAAAGTCTCGGGCTGTTCGCCGAGGCCTGGCAGGTCTTCGCCGGTGCCCGCCTGGACGCCCGGTGCCGGCTGATCCTCGCGGCCGCGCCCGCCGCGGCGCCCGCGCCGGCGGCGGCGGCGCCTGCCGCCTTCCCCGCGCTCGCCATTGGCCTGCTGCTGGCGCTCGCCGGTCTCGCCGTTCTCCTCGGCCTCGGACTCCTCATCGGCCTCGGCCTCGGCCTCGGACTCCAGCGCCTCGGCTTCGGTTTCTTCGGCCTCGTCCTCGTCCTCGAAGGCGGAATCGATCCGCACCGGCGGTGCAATCACCTTGCGGGGCGGCAGGTTTCGGTCTGGCGCGCGCTCGATCAGCGCCTGCGAACCCTTCAGCTCGTCGCTCGGCACGATGAACACCGAGATCCCGTAGGTGGTCTCGATCGAGAGCAGGTTGTCGCGCTTCTCGTTCAGGATATAGAAGGCGATCTCGCGGGTGCACTTCACCGTGAGGTTCTCGGGCTTCCGCGCGATCAGGTGCTCCTCGATGGCGCGCAGCACGGAGAGGCCGCAGGAGGAAATCGAGCGCACGATGCCGCGGCCCTCGCAATGCGGGCAGGTGCGCGAGGAGCCCTCGAGCAGCCCGGGCCGCAGCCGCTGGCGCGACATCTCGAGCAGGCCGAAGTGGCTGATGTGGCCCACCTGAATTCGGGCGCGGTCGTTCTTCAGCGCTTCCTTCAGCCGCCGCTCGACGTTGCGGTTGTTGCGCTTCTCCTCCATGTCGATGAAGTCGATCACGACGAGGCCGGCCAAGTCGCGCAGGCGGAGCTGGCGGGCGATCTCGTCCGCCGCCTCGAGGTTGGTCTTGAGGGCGGTATCCTCGATGTTGTGCTCGCGCGTCGCCTTGCCGGAGTTGATGTCGACGGAGACCAGCGCTTCCGTCTGGTTGATCACCATGTAGCCGCCGGAGGGCAGCGTGACGGTCGGCGAATAGAGGGCGTCGAGCTGGCTCTCCGCCTGGAAGCGCGAGAACAGCGGGCGGGTGTCCTTGTAGAGCTTCACGTTCTTGGCGTGGCTCGGCATCAGCATCTTCATGAAGTCTTTCGCTTCACGATAGGCATCGTCGCCCTCGACGATCACCTCGTCCACGTCCTTGGTGTAGAGGTCGCGGATGGCGCGCTTGACGAGGCTTCCCTCCTCATAGACGAGGGCGGGGGCCTGCGATTTCAGCGTCAGGTCGCGCACGCTCTCCCACAGGCGGAGCAGGTAGTCGTAGTCGCGCTTGATCTCGGTCTTGGTGCGTTGGGCTCCCGCGGTGCGGACGATGAGGCCCATGCCCTGCGGCACCTCGATCTCCTTCACCATGTCCTTCAGCCGCCGGCGGTCGCCGGAATCGGTGATCTTTCGCGAGATGCCGCCGCCGCGGGCGGTGTTGGGCATCAGCACGCAGTAGCGGCCGGCGAGCGAGAGGTAGGTGGTCAGCGCCGCGCCCTTGTTGCCGCGCTCTTCCTTGACGACCTGAACCAGGATCACCTGGCGGCGCTTGATGACCTCCTGGATCTTGTACTGCTTGCGCTGCACCTTGCGGCGGCGCTGCGGCACCTCCTCGAGCGCGTCCTCCGCACCGATCGATTCGACCTTGGCGGCTTCGGGATCCTCTCCAACTTCCTCGATCCCGTTGCCGAGCTCGCCCGGCATGCCGTGTTCGATCGACGGGGCAGGAGCCGCCGCTTCGGCCTCGGCGCTGGCTTCGGCTTCGAACTCGCCCTCGGTGTCGGCGGCGCGCGCCTCGGCGTGGTCCTCCGGCTCCTCGTCCTCGCCCTCGCCGTCCTCGCCGTCCTCGTCCTCTCCCTCCTCGACGGGCTCGGAAATCGTCGGGTCGTCATGGGTGGTGGCCATGGGTTCGGCCCGGCGCGGGGTCTCGCTCACCTCGGGGGCCTCGCCTTCCTCGGCTTCCGGGGCGGGCTCGCCGTTCTCGAGCGCGGCGACCTCGGGGCTTTCCTCGCTGGCGGGTTCCCCGATGTCCTCGGCCTCGAGCGGGGCCGCAGCGTCCTCGGACTCCTCGGTCGACTCCGGCACCTCGCCTTCGCCATTCTCCTCGCCCGTGGCGGCGGAAGCGGACTCCTGCCGGCGGCGGCCGCGGTCACGGTCACGGCCGCGGCGCTGGCTGCGGTGGCCGCTTTCCTCCTCGTCCTCCTCGTCCTCGCGGGCGTGCTCCTCCTCCTCCGCCTGGATCAGCGCCATGCGGTCGGCGAGGGGAATCTGGTAGTAGTCGGGGTGGATTTCCGAGAAGGCGAGAAAGCCGTGCCGGTTGCCGCCATATTCCACGAAGGCCGCCTGGAGCGAGGGCTCCACGCGCGTCACCTTGGCGAGATAGATGTTGCCTTTCAGCTGGCGGCGCGCGGCGCTTTCGAAATCGAATTCTTCGATGCGGTTCCCCTTGATGACGACCACGCGGGTCTCTTCGGGGTGGCTTGCATCGATGAGCATCTTGCTGCCCATGGGCTCATTCCTCTGCGCCAGCACGGCAGGGCCGATAGGTTCTCCGCTCCGGTGAGGAGATGGCCGAATGACGACTGTGTGCTGCTGCGCGAAAGGGGCATGTCTGACGGACCGGACGATGGAGACGATCCTGCCACGGGTGCCGGTAACCTCCGGTCCTCCTGTAGCGCTCTCATCGCGGCGTGGGTCATGCCCGAGATTGTCCTTGTGTTCCGGTGTCCGGAACGGTTCCTAACTGGCGGATTCCCCCGGGGAATCACGCACCATACCGCGCCGGGAGGGGCAGGCCTCAGGCCTCCGGAACCCCGCCTCACGCGAAATCTGACTCCCGGTCATTTCCGCCGCAGATTCGCGGCCCTGACGCTCGGGTGACCTGGGCCTTTTATGAGCAGGGGTGCAGAATTGCAAGCATTCCTCTCAGGCCTGCCCGCGGCAACCAATGATTAACCCTCGCCGTCCTAGCCTCGGCCCGTCCCCTCAATCGCAGTGCCGGCACCGAATGCAACCCGCGCAAGCCATATTCTTTCCGAACGCCGCAGGCCGCCTTCTGCCGCGCCTGGCGCTCGCCCTGCTGTTCCTGCTGAGCGGTTACCGCCTTCCCATGGCGAGTGCGTCCGATCTGCCCGTCGCGTCCGCGGGCCGCGTGGCAGGCGATGCCGATCGGACCCGCTTCGTGACCGATCTGTCCGACCCCGTGGGATTCACCGCCTATGTGCTGCCCGATCCCTACCGGGTGGTGATCGACCTGCCGCAGGTGGCGTTCGACCTTCCGGCGGACGCCGGGAAGGCCGGCCGCGGGCTGGTGGCCGCCTGGCGCTATGGGCCGGTCGAGGAGGGCCGCTCGCGCATCGTGCTCGATACCAAGGGGCCGGTGCTGATCGACAGGTCCTTCCTGCTGAAGCCCCAGGCGGGCCAGCCGGCCCGCATCGTGGTCGATCTCGTCAAGACCACGCCCGAGGCCTTCGCCCGCAAGCTCGAGGCGGACCGGCCCGCCGCCGAGGCCGCCATTGCCGAGGCCGCCGCGGCAAGGGAGACCCAGCAGGCCGCCGCACCGATGCCGCGCCCCAGGCCCGGCAGCGAAGCGCCGGCTTCTTCCGCCGGAGAGCCGGAGCGGCTGCGGCCCGATGGCCGCAAGCTCGTGGTGATCGACCCGGGCCATGGCGGCATCGACCCCGGCGCCATCGGGCTGCGAAAGACACGGGAGAAGGACGTCGTACTCGCCTTCGGATTGAAGCTTCGCGACTTCCTCGAGCGGCAAGGGAATGTCGACGTGGTGATGACGCGGGACGACGACCGCTTCCTGACGCTGAAGGAGCGGGTACGGATCGCCCGGAACAACCAGGCGGACCTGTTCATCGCCATCCATGCCGACACGGTGCGCGGCCCCGAGGCGCGCGGCGCCACGATCTACACCCTCTCCGAAAAGGCCTCCGACGCTGAGGCGGAGGCGCTCGCCCACAAGGAGAACCGGGCCGACATCATCGGCGGCGTGGATCTCGAGGCCGAGAGCGAAGAGGTGACGGACATCCTGATCGACCTGGTGCAGCGCGAGTCGAAGACCCATTCCCTCGTCTTCGCGCGGAAGGCCGTGGCCGAAATGAAGCCCGTGACCGATTTCACGGGAAAGCCCATGCGCTCCGCCGGCTTCATGGTGCTGAAGGCCCCCGACGTGCCCTCCGTGCTGATCGAGCTGGGCTATCTTTCGAGCCGCCACGACGAGAACCAGCTGACCTCGCCGGAGTGGCGCGAGCGGGTGGCGCGCGCCATGGCCCTCGCGGTGGGCAAGTATTTCGGCCAGCAGCTGGCGGCCCGGTCCGAGTGAGATTCCGTCAGGGAAACTCATCCTGAGGTAAGCCCTCGCCACCCAAGGGCCACAATCCCCCGCTAGACGATCTGCCGGCCGGCGGTTTTCACTGTAGCGGGCCACAGGGGTGTGTTATCGGGCGGACCGTCTCAAGCAGGGTGTCGGACAAAGAATGCTACGTTTCCTCGGCTGGCTCTTCACGGTTGGATTTCTTCTCTTCCTGGGGGTCGCCGCCGCCGCCACCTATGTGATCTGGGACGCATCGAAGGACCTGCCGGACTACAAGCAGCTCGCCACCTACGAGCCCCCCGTGATGACCCGCATCCATGCCGCCGACGGCTCTCTGCTGGCCGAATACGCCCAGGAGCGGCGCCTGTTCGTGCCGGCGAACCAGATGCCGAAGCGCCTCGTCGAGGCCTTCATTTCCGCCGAGGACAAGACATTCTTCACCCACGGCGGCCTCGACTGGGCCGGCATCGCCGCCGCCGCCTACCGCTATGCCCAGGTGAAGCTCTCCGGCAAGGGGCAGATCGTCGGCGCCTCCACGATCACCCAACAGGTGGCCAAGAACTTTCTCCTCACCAATGAGCGCTCGCTCGAGCGCAAGCTGAAGGAAGCGCTGCTGGTCCAGCGCATCGAGCAGGCCTTCTCCAAGGAACAGATCCTCGAGCTCTACCTGAACGAGATATTCCTCGGACTGAATTCCTACGGAGTCGCCGCCGCCTCGCTGAACTACTTCGGCAAGTCGCTCGACCAGCTCTCGCTGGAGGAGATGGCCTATCTCGCCGCGCTGCCCAAGGGACCCAACAACTACCATCCGTTCCGCCAGAAGGAGCGCGCCATCGAACGCCGCAACTGGGTGCTGCTGCAGATGCACGAGAACGGTTACATCACCGAAGAGGAGATGAAGGCGGCGCAGGAAAAGCCCCTCGAGGTGAACCCGCGCCCGTTCGGCGCCCAGCTCTTCGCCGCCGAAAGCTTCGCGGAAGAGGTGCGCCGCGAGCTGATCAGCATGTATGGCAAGGAGAAGCTCGAGAAGGGCGGCCTCTCGGTCAGGACCACGCTCGACCCCAAGCTCCAGCTCTTCGCCCGGCAGGCTCTGGCCCGCGGCCTCATCGCCTTCGACCGCAAGCGCGGCTACCGCGGCGCGATCGCCAGGCGCGAGCTCGGGGCGGAGGAAGACTGGGCCCAGCTCATCAAGGACCGCAAGGTCCCCGCCGACATGGCGCCCTGGCGCGTCGCCATCGTCCTCGAGGTGACGGAGAGCCAGGCGGTGATCGGCCTCCAGCCGAAACCGATGCCGGACGGCAGCATGGGGGCCGAGCGCGAGAAGGCGCGGATTCCCCTGGAACTCATGACCTGGGCGCGCGCCTTCGTCGACGGCAGCGCGCTCGGGCCGCAGGTGAAGCTCGCCTCCGACGTGCTCCAGCCGGGCGACATTGTCTACGTGGCCCCCAGCAAGAAGGCGGACGAGTTCCACCTGATGCAGATGCCGGACGTCGACGGCGCTCTCGTCGCCATGGACCCGCACACGGGGCGCGTGCTGGCGCTCGTCGGCGGCCTCTCCTATGGAAGGAGCCAGTTCAACCGCGCCGTCCAGGCGCTGCGCCAGCCGGGTTCCTCCTTCAAGCCCATCGTCTATGCGGCGGCCCTCGACAACGGCTATTCGCCGGCTTCCGTGGTGCTGGACGCGCCCGTCGAGTTCAAGATGCCCGACGGCACGATGTGGAAGCCGAAGAACTACCAGAACAAGTTCTTCGGGCCTTCAACACTGCGCCGCGGCATCGAGCAGTCGAGAAACGTGATGACGGTGCGTCTCGCCGACGAGCTCGGCATGACCAAGATCGCCGACCTTGCCACCCGCCTCGGCATCTATGACAAGCTGCCGAACCAGCTCGCGATGGCGCTCGGCGCGGGCGAGACGACGCTTCTCAAGATGGTGACCGCCTATTCGATGATCGACAACGGCGGAAAGAGGATCGATCCCACGCTGATCGACCGCGTGCAGGACCGCTACGGCCGCACCGTCTACCGCCATGACGCGCGCGACTGTGCCGGCTGCGCCGCCCTGGAATGGAACCCGGGCCTGCCCGAACCCGAGCTGCTCGACGTGCGCGAGCAGGTGATGAGCCCCTATACCGCCTACCAGATCACCTCGATGATGGAAGGCGTGGTCGAGCGTGGCACCGGCAAGAAGATGAAGGCGGTGGGAAAGCCCGTGGCCGGCAAGACCGGCACCTCGAACGAGGAGCGCGACGCCTGGTTCATCGGCTACACCCCCGATCTGGTGGTGGGCACCTATGTCGGCTACGACAATCCGAGGCCCATGGGCAAGGGCCGCACCGGCGGCGAGCTGGTGGCGCCGATCGTCGCCGAGTTCATGCAGATGGCGCTCCGCGACAAGCCGGCGACCCCCTTCCGCGTGCCGCGCGGCATCGAGCTCATTCCGATCGACGCCAAGTCCGGCAAGCGCGGCATCTTCGGCCAGGACGGCGTGATCCTCGAAGCCTTCAAGCCGGGCGACGAGCCGCCGGACGCCACCAAGATCATCGGCGAACAGACGGTGACCGCCGCCGCCCAGGCCCCGGGCGAGGGCGTGGTGCTGGTGCCGCCCTCGCAGAGCGCAGGCCCGCAGCCCTCCGCCGAAGGCGGGTTGACGGGGCAGGGCGGCGGCCTCTATTGAGCCACAGCAACCTTTCCAATTGAGCAGGTATCATGCGCGCTGAAATCTCGTCGCTCGTCGACGACATGAAGCAGTCGATCGGACTGCTGAGGAGGCATCTTTGACTGGGACAATGCCCTCCGCCGCCTCGCCGAACTGAACGCCAAGTCCGAAGACCCTTCGATCTGGAACGATCCGCAGAAGGCACAGGAGATCATGCGCAAGCGGCAGGATCTCGACAGCCGCATCCGGATGATCCAGGAGCTCGAGCAGTCGATCGCCGACAACACCGAGCTCATCGAACTGGGCGAGATGGAAGGCGACCAGTCCATCGTGACGGAAGCGGAGAAGTCGCTCCAGGCACTGAGGCCCAAGGTGGCCGAGACCGAGATCGAGACGCTGCTCTCGGGCGAGGCCGACGCCAACGACACCTATCTCCAGATCAACGCGGGTGCGGGCGGCACCGAGAGCCAGGACTGGGCCTCGATGCTGATGCGCATGTACATGCGCTATGCCAACAAGTACGGCTACAAGGCCGAGGTGCTGGACGAGCACCCGGGCGAAGAGGCGGGGATCAAGTCCTGCACGCTGCTGATCAAGGGACACAACGCCTACGGCAAGCTCAAGACGGAATCGGGCGTGCACCGCCTGGTGCGCATCTCGCCCTATGACTCGAACGCCCGGCGGCACACCTCCTTCGCTTCCGTCTGGGTCTATCCGGTGGTCGACGACAACATCGACATCGTGGTGGTGGATTCGGACCTGAAGGTGGACACCTACCGCGCCTCGGGTGCCGGCGGCCAGCACGTCAACACCACCGACTCGGCGGTGCGCATCACCCACGTTCCCACCGGCATCATCGTCGCCTGCCAGGCGGAGCGCTCGCAGCACAAGAACCGCGCCACGGCGCTGAAGATGCTGAAGGCGCGGCTCTACGAGATGGAGCTGCAGAAGCAGCAGGAGAAGATCGACGCGGCCAACGCCAAGAAGACCGACATCGGCTGGGGCCACCAGATCCGCTCCTACGTGCTCCAGCCCTACCAGCTGGTGAAGGACCTGCGCACCGGCCACACCTCAACTTCCCCGGGCGACGTGCTCGACGGCGAAGTCGAGGATTTCATCCAGGCCTCGCTCGCCCACAAGGTGAAGGGCGGCGGCGAGCAGGTGATCGAGGACATCGAGTAGGGTTCTTTGCTGCCGTGGCCCCGGCGGAGGCCGGGACGGGATCATTGGGAAACTTGCCCCCACATGCAAATCCATGCACTCTTCCTTCCCGAAGGAGTGCCTTGCATGCTGAATCTCGATCCCCGCCTCTACGTCGATCCCGCCGTGCTGCCGCGCGAGCGCAATGAAATCTTCGCCAAGACATGGCAGATGCTCGGGCCCGCGGCCCAGGTGGCCGAGCGTGGCCAGTATGTCGCCGCCGACATCGCCGGGATCAAGGTCTTCGCCATCAGGGGGCGCGACGGCGCGCTGCGCGCCTTCCGCAACGTGTGCCGCCACAGGGGCGCGCAGCTGCTGGAGGAGGGCACGGGCCGCTGCGCCACCATCCGCTGCCCCTATCACCAATGGGTCTTCGCCGACGACGGCAGGCTGCTGAATGCGCCGTGGTTCGGCACCGAGCCGGACTTCAAGCCAGAAGACTGGCCGCTCGAGCCGATCCAGGTTGCCGAGTGGCGTGGCCTGCTCTTCGTCGCCATCGATCCGCAGGAGGACCTCGTGGCGCAACTCGGCGATCTCGTCCAGGAGCTCGCGGGCGAGCCCATCGAGACCTACCAGGCAGTGCGCACCGAGACCGTGAACTTCGACGCCAACTGGAAGATCTACACGGACAATTTCGTCGAGGGCTATCACATTCCCGGGGTTCACCCGAAGTTCTTCGCCGCGATCAACTTCGAGGAGTTCAAGACCACTGCCCACAGGGGCTTCATCCGCATGACGGCGCCGCCGCGCGAGGGGCTCTTCTACCGCGGCAAGTGGCTGTGGATGTGGCCGAACTGGACGCTCTCGCTGTTCGAGGGCGGGATGAACACCTCGCGCATCAACCCCATCGGCACGGACCGCACCGAACAGCTCTACCACTTCTATTTCGCCGATCTCTCGCCCGCCCTCGACGAGAAGCGGAGCGACACCATCGCGCGCAATCTCGCCGTGGTGCGAGAGGACTACGAGATCTGCGTGAAGACGCACCGCAACTACGCGGCCGGGAACTACCACGCCGGGCCCCTCTCGCCCCGCCACGAGCAGGGGGTGCATTACTTCCAGGAGCGCGTGAAGGAGAGCCTCGGGGCGTGAGGCTCAGGCTTCAGGCTCATTGCGTCGCGTAATAGCGCGCGAGGGCGGCGATCTCCTGCGGGGTGAGCCGCACCGCGATGTCCCGCATGCGGTTGAACACGTCGTTCTGGCGGGCCCCGGTGGCGAAGGCATTCATCTGAGCCACGAGATAGGCCTCGCGCTGGCCTGAGAGTGTGGGCGTGTCCATCGGGCCGCCGGCGCCCGCCCCATGGCAGGACTGGCAGCCGGGTATGCCGCGCGCCGTGTCGCCGGTGCGCACGAGCACGTCCGTCGCCGGGTCCGCCGTCCAGTCGAGGCGCCTGTCCAGCGTGCCGCGCGCGAGCGTGGCGTAGTGATTGGCGACGGCGAGCATCTGCTCCTCGTCGAGCTGCTGGGCGACCGGAGTCATCTGCGCGTTGAAGCGCGCGCCGCTCTTGTAGTCGTGGAGCTGCTTGTAGATGGCGAGCGCCGATTGGCCCGAGAGATGCGGGAAATCGGGCGAGGGGGAGACGCCGTTCTCGCCGTGGCAGGCGGCGCAGAGGTTCTGCGCGAGATCCTGCGCCACCTGCTGGTTGGGCCGGGCCAGCGCGTTGATGTTGAAGGTGGTCCACGCGACGGTGGAGGAGGGCTGGGCCTGCGCCACGCTCTCGGGCGTGGCGGCCGAGGGCGAGCCCGGCGCGATGCCGAGCGCGCGGCAGACGGATGTCCAGATGTCGAGCCCGGCGCGCTGGCCCTGGATCGTGGGCACGATGACGAAGCCGAGCAACGCCGCCGCGAAGACGAGCGCCACCACGCCCATGATGAAGCGGAAGATCAGACGGTCTGCGCCTTCGAGCCGCATCAGTCCACCCTGTGCACCACCGCAGCTGGCGGTGGGTCGATGAGGAATTGCGCGATCGGGTAGCCATAGGCCGCGATCATCAGGAACAGCACGAGCCAGTTCCACGCCCTGAAGCCGTTGAAGGCGGCGGGCACGGCGTGGGGCTGGTGCAGCGCCAGCGCATAGCGCTGCGGCGTGTCGGCCTGGCGGGCTTCCTGCCGGTGGTGCTGCCAGAGGTTATAGACGAAGAGCAGGGCGCTGATCAGCAGGATCACGCCGCCGATGAGCGACAGCACCACCCACTTGCCCCAGGGTGCGATGAGCGGGTTCGAATAGTCGAAGGTGGCCACGCGCCGCCATTGGCCGAGGAGGCCGAGATAGTGCCAGGGCAGGGTCATCACCATCATGCCGATCGCCCAGAGCCAGAGCTGCAGCCGCTGCAGCCGTGCATCGGCGGGCCGCCAGCCGGTGAGCTTGGGCCAGATCGAATAGGCGATGGCGAAATACATGATCACCGCCGTGCCGCCGAAGATGAGGTGGAAATGCGCCGTCACCCAGGAGGTGTTGTGCACCATGGCGTTCATGCCGAAGCTCATGTTGATGAGCCCGCCTCCGCCGCCGAACCACAGCATGAAGAAGGCGAGGCCCGTCGCCAGCACCATCGGCCGCTCCCAGGGCAAGGCCGCGATCCAGCCGAAGAGGCCGGTGCCGCCGCGCAGCCGCCCCGCGATCTCCATCGAGGCGGAGATGGTGAAGACGGTGAGGAGGGTGGGCACGGCGACGAGCACGGTGAGGCTCATCTGCAGGAACTTGAAGCCGGTCGAATGCTCGGGGTCCATGAACAGGTGATGGAGCCCCACGGGAAGCGAGTAGACCAGGAAGAGGATGAAGGTGAGCCGCCCCATCATGTCGCTGTAGAGCCTGCCGCCCGCTTCCTCCGGCGCCATGGTGTAGAAGGCGATGTAGGAGGGGATGAGCCAGAAATAGACGATGGCGTGGAGCGTCCAGGAGAACAGCGTGCGGGTGAGGCCGACATCGACCGTCTGCGTCCAGCCGAGCGATGCGGGAAGCACGATGAACAGGATCTCCGCGGCGACGCCCACCGTCGTCCACAGCCACAGGATGGCGTTGGCCACGGTGGCGAACATGGCGAGCGGCACGGGCTTCCCCGGATTGTCCCGCTTCCACCCGCCCATGCTGACGATCATCAGCACGCACCATATCCATGACCCGGCGACGACGAGGACGAGCCCGATGTAGAAGAGCGGGCTTGCGGTGATCGGCGGGTAGAAGGTGTAGAGGACCGAGGCCTTGTTGAGGAGAATGGGGACGAGCGCCAGCAGGACGCCGAAGAGCCCCATCCAGAACCCGATCCAGGCCCAGAGCTTTCCCGGCAGCGGGCGCTTCAGCGCCGTCTCCGCCACGTAGTAGCCGAAGCCCATGACGAAGAAGGTGGTGAGCACATAGGCCATCGACACGCCATGGGCGGTGACGGACTGGAAATAATGGTCGGGTGTGGAGAAGGGGGCGGAGAGCGGGCTCCTCACCCACATCTGCCAGACGCCGAGGAAGCATGCCGCGGTGAAGGCGGCGAAGGCCACCCAGAGATGGGCAAGCGTGAGCCGCTCAAGACTGCGCACAGGAGACCCTCCCCTGCGCATCGGGCTTGAAGTCCTGCGGCTCCACCACCCGCACCGTGGCCCACATCTGGCTGTGCCCCATGCCACAGAATTCATGGCAGGGCATGAGCAGGTCGCCCGTTCGGGTGAAGGTGGTGTGGACCTGCGAGACGAAGCCCGGCACGATCATCGTGTTGACGTTCGTGCCGGTCACCAGGATGCCGTGGATCACGTCCGGCGTCGCGAAGCGCAGCGTCACGGGCGCATCGCGCGGCACCACGATGCAGCGCGGCTGGAAGGCGAACTGCGTGGCGATGACGCGGGAGACGACCTGCCCCCCAGGGTCCACCGCCGTGCCGAGATTTGCCTCGGTGAATTCGCCGGAGAGATGCAGGGTCTTGGGATCGATCGTCTCGATGTTGGAAGGGGGGTTCATCTGGAAGGCCAGGGCCGCGCCGATGATGGCGGCGAAAATGACGGCCACCGTGATGCCCGCCACCACCGCCCAGCGGAGTTCCGATCTCACGACCTCCTGTTCGGTTCGCGCAGCCATCACCCCACCATGCCGCGCTGCAGGAAGACGAAGGCATAGATGAGGAGCCAGGCCAGCAGCAGCAGGCCCACGGTAAGGCCCGCCAGCGCCATGGCGCCGGACGGCACGGCCGCCAGCCGCTCATCCGCGGCATAGGCCTCGTCGTCTTCGGGATGTTCGGCCATGAACCTTCCCCTCGCGAATGCTTCTGTGTGAATGCGGACAGATGGGCAAAGTTCCGGGCGGCTCGCCCGGCGCTTCCCGCGCCCGCCCCCTTGACGTTTCCGTTGCTCCGACGTAAAAGCCCGCCCCATGAACAGCATTCTTATCGTAGGACCGCGCAGCGCCGGGGAGGCTTAGGCCTCCAGGAACTGGTGGTGCTGCGCGGAAATCAGGCTCCCTCGGGGGCCTTTTTTATTGCCCGTAAGGGAATTGCGTGTTTGACGGAACTGAAAGTCCAAGAGGTTTGAGATGGCCACGAACGAGATGACGGGTGCGGAGATCGTGCTGAAGGCACTGGCCGACCAGGGGGTGGAGCATATCTTCGGATATCCCGGCGGCGCGGTGCTTCCCATCTACGACGAGATCTTCCAGCAGGAGAAGGTGAAGCACATCCTCGTCCGCCACGAGCAGGGTGCGACCCATGCGGCGGAAGGATATGCGCGCTCCACCGGCAAGTGCGGCGTCGTGCTCGTCACCTCGGGCCCTGGCGCCACCAACGCCGTGACCGGCCTCACGGACGCGCTGATGGACTCGATCCCCATGGTCTGCATCACGGGCCAGGTGCCGACGCATCTGATCGGCAACGACGCCTTCCAGGAATGCGACACGGTGGGCATCACCAGGCCCTGCACCAAGCACAATTACCTGGTGAAGGACGTGAACGACCTCGCCCGCGTGCTGCACGAGGCCTTCTATGTGGCGACGCACGGGCGCCCGGGTCCCGTCGTCGTCGACATCCCGAAGGACGTGCAGTTCGCGAAGGGCCGATACGTCGGGCCCAAGAACATCGAGCACAAGACCTACCGCCCGAAGGTGAAGCCCGATCAGAACGCCATCCGCGCCGCGGTCGAGCTCATCGCCACGGCCAAGCGGCCCGTGCTCTACACGGGCGGCGGCGTCATCAATTCGGGGCCCACCGCCTCGAAGCTGCTTCGCGACTTCGTGGCGCTGACCAACATCCCCATCACCTCGACGCTGATGGGGCTCGGCGCCTATCCGGCCTCGGGCAGGAACTGGCTCGGCATGCTGGGCATGCACGGCACCTACGAGGCGAACCTCGCCATGCATGACTGCGACGTGATGATCAATGTCGGTGCCCGCTTCGACGACCGCATCACCGGCCGCCTCAACGCCTTCTCGCCGAATTCGAAGAAGATCCACATCGACATCGACCCGTCCTCGATCAACAAGACGGTGCGGGTCGACATTCCGGTGGTGGCGGACGTCGCCCACGCGCTGGAGGACATGATCCGCGTGTGGAAGTCGAAGTCGCTCTCCCTCGACAAGAAGGCGCTCGATGCCTGGTGGAAGCAGATCGAGGGATGGAAGGCGAAGGATTGCCTCAAGTACCGCAAGAACGCCGACGTCATCATGCCGCAATATGCCATCGAGCGGCTCTATGCGCTGACCAGGGACCTCGACACCTACATCACCACGGAAGTGGGCCAGCACCAGATGTGGGCCGCGCAGTTCTACCGCTTCGAGGAGCCGAACCGCTGGATGACCTCGGGCGGGCTCGGCACCATGGGCTATGGCCTTCCCGCCGCGGTGGGCGTGCAGCAGGCGCATCCGAAGTCGCTCGTCATCGACATCGCGGGCGATGCCTCGGTGCTGATGACGATGCAGGAGATGTCGACGGCGATCCAGTACAACCTGCCTGTCAAGATCTTCATCCTGAACAACCAGTACATGGGCATGGTGCGGCAGTGGCAGCAGCTCCTGCACGGCAACCGCCTATCGCACTCCTATACCGAGTCGCTTCCCGACTTCGTGAAGCTGGCGGAGGCCTATGGCTGCGTCGGCATCCGGGCAACGAAGCCTGCCGAACTCGATGACGCGATCAGGGAGATGATCAGGACGCCGCACCCGGTGCTGTTCGACTGCCGGGTGGCCAATCTCGCCAACTGCTTCCCGATGATCCCTTCGGGCAAGGCGCACAACGAGATGATCCTCGGCGAGGACATCGCCGACGAGGATGTCGGCAGCGTGATCGACGCCAAGGGCAAGATGCTGGTTTGAGGACGGAAAGAAAACGACAATGAACGCACAGCTTCAGCCTTCGGGCTCCGCCTACTTCCTCGAGGAGGTGAAACCCGCCGTCGAGACGCACACGCTCGCCGTGATCGTCGACAACGAGCCGGGCGTCCTCGCCCGGGTCATCGGCCTGTTCTCCGGCCGCGGCTACAACATCGACTCGCTCACCGTGTCCGAGACGCAGCACGAAAGGCACGTCTCGCGCATCACCATCGTGACGAGCGGCACCCCCTCGGTGATCGAGCAGATCAAGAGCCAGCTCGAGCGGCTGGTGCCGGTTCATTCGGTGGCGGACCTCACGGTTCAGGGCAATTCGATCACCCGCGAGCTCGCCATGGTGAAGGTGGCGGGAACAGGGGAGAAGCGCGTCGAGGCCTTGCGCCTCGCCGATGCCTTCCGCGCCCGGGTGATCGACGCCGGCACCTCGAGCTTCATCTTCGAGATCACCGGCAAGAGCGACAAGGTGGAGCAGTTCATCTCGCTCATGGTGCCTCTCGGGCTCGTCGAGGTGGCGCGCACCGGTGTGGCGGGCATCACCCGCGGGCCGGAGGGAATGAAGGTCTAGGACCTCGGGCGCGGGAAGAGGCTCTCACCCGCCCTTCGGGCACCCTCTCCCATCGCTGTGCGACGGGAGAGGGGAAACGGAACAGACTTCCCTCTGAAACTGGTCTGCCGATTTTTCCCCGAACCGGATTTTTTCTCTAGGCCAATTCGCGCTAGAAGCGGCACATCTGAAGGAGTGCCCCGCCTGTGCCGTGCAAATTGTCCGTCAATGTCAATGCCATCGCCTATCTGAGGAACCGGCGGAACCTGCCCTGGCCGTCCGTCGTCGATCTGAGCCGGGTGGCGCTGGAGGCGGGGGCCGTGGGCATCACAGTGCATCCCCGGCCTGACGAGCGCCACATCCGCCGCACGGACGTCGGGGAGCTCAACCGCATGCTGCGCAAGGAATTCCCGGACCGAGAGTTCAACATCGAGGGTTACCCGGACGAGCGTTTCATGGAGCTCGTCGAGGAGGAGCGGCCGGATCAGGTGACGCTGGTGCCGGACGACCCTTCCCAGAGCACCTCCGACCATGGCTGGGACATCGCCGCGAACCGCGCCCGCCTGACGGACATCATCGCCAGGATCCACGAGGGCGGCATGCGCGTCTCGCTCTTCGTCGACCCGGACCCCGCCGCGCCGGAGCTTGCCCGCGAGGTGGGTGCGGACCGCGTCGAGATCTATACCGGCCCCTATGGCGGCGCCTTCGCCCCCAACGACATCGCCCGCGAGTTCGGCCGGGTGGTGGAGACGGGGCAGGCGGCGGAACGGGCTGGCCTCGGCCTCAACGCCGGTCACGACCTCACGCGCGCCAATCTCAGGGCCCTTGTCAAAGCGCTGCCGAACCTTCAGGAGGTGTCGATCGGGCATGCCGTCGTCGCCGACGCGATGATGTTCGGCATGGCCGAAACAGTAAAGAAATTCAGGACTGCAATTGGCGACCTCTGACGTCCTGCCGCTCGTCTCGATCGGCCTCATCCAGCTTCTGGCGGTGATCTCGCCCGGGCCGTCCTTCGTCATCACGGCGCGCACGGCCGTGGCGCAATCCCGCACCGACGGCCTGAAGGTGGCACTGGGGCTGGGGGCTGGCACCGTGATCTGGTCCGCGGCGGCGCTGCTTGGCCTCAACGCCGTCTTCCATGCGGTGCCCATGCTGTTCACCGGCATGAAGGTGGCGGGTGCCCTGTTCCTCTTCTACATCGCCTGGATGATCTTTCGCCACGCTGCCGAGCCACTGAAGATCGAAGGCGCGGGAGAGGCCATCGCAAACCCGTTCGTGAAGGGCTTCCTCACACAGGTTTCCAACCCCAAGGTGGCGGTGTTCTTCGGCTCGATCTTCATCGCCATGCTGCCCGCACAGGTACCGCTGTGGATGACGCTGGCGCTCATCCTGATCGTCAGCTTCAACGAGGTCTGGTGGTATTCCGCAGTCGCGCTGTTCTTCGGCTCGGGCCCGGTGCGCCGCTTCTACCTCGGGGCCAAGGCCTGGATCGACCGCATCACCGGCCTGTTCCTCGGCGGTCTCGGCCTGCGGCTCCTCTGGTCGGCGCGGGAGGGGCTTTAGCACCTTTCAAAACTGTAATTCCCGCTGCCCGTTGAAATTGCGGGAAGGTTGCTTACGTCCTGTTCGTCCGGGCCCCTCTGGCGCCGAGCTCCCTTGGCGTGATGTCGGACGAAACGGCATCGACACAGGGACGGCATATGGACCTTCTTCCCGACTTCCTCTTCGCCGCATGGCTGACGAAGCCCGTCTGGATGTGGCTCATGTTCATCGGCATCGTGCTGGCGCTGCTGGTGATCGACCTCGGCCTGCTGCACAAGGAGCACCGCGAGATTTCGGCGCGCGAGAGCCTGGTGCTATCGGCGGTCTATATCGGCCTCGGCCTTGCCTTCGGCGGCTGGGTGTGGTTCTCGCTGGGGGCCGAACCCGGCATGGAATACCTGACGGGCTTCGCCGTCGAGAAGGCGCTGGCGATGGACAATGTCTTCGTCATCGCCATGATCTTCACCTTCTTCGCGGTGCCGCCGAAATACCAGCACCGGGTGCTGTTCTGGGGCATCCTGGGCGTGATCGTGCTGCGCGCCATCATGATCGGCTTCGGCGTACGACGTGGCGAAGAACCCGCTGCTCGCCTTCATGCGCCGCCGCTTCAACGTGACGGACGAGCACCACGGCGAGAAGTTCTTTGTCAGGAAACCCCATCCCGCCACCGGCAGGCCTGCCTGGTTCATGACGCCGCTGTTCCTGGCCCTGATCCTCATCGAGGTGGCGGACGTGATCTTCGCGGTGGACTCGGTGCCGGCGCGATCTTCGCCATCACAACCGACCCGTTCATCGTCTACACCTCCAACATCTTCGCCATACTGGGCCTCCGCGCGCTCTATTTCGCGCTTGCCGCCATGGTGCAGCGCTTCCACTACCTGAAGCTGGCGCTGGCGGTGGTGCTGATCTTCATCGGCTCCAAGATCTTCGTGGCCCCGCTCCTCGGGCTGGACAAGATCCCGCCCGCGATCTCGCTCTCGGTCACCTTCGGCATCCTCGCGGCGGGCGTTGTCTACAGCCTGTGGAAGACCCGGAGGGCGCCCGAAAGCCCTGCCTGAGCGCGCTCCGGAGAACTTTGAGGAGGCCAAGATGAGACGGTCCTCGGTTCGCTTTTACACCAGGTTAACATTCGCGCTGGTAAAACGGAGGTTGTGTAACTCTCCGAAAATAGCCGATGGAACTCAATTCAAGCCCTGTCCATTCATTGCCAGCCCGGCTCCCGGCGATGCTCCGAGCGATCAGAGAAACGATCTTTCCACATTGGAGCTTGTGGCTTGGCCTCACGGCGCTGTTCTTTCTGCAATTGGCTTGGATCGGCTCGTCGAGCCGCTTTACCATCAGCAGCCGCTGGAGCGCCTTGATCATCGCCGCGTTGCTCGTGGCCGCTCTCGGCATCTTCCATCGACTCATGCGTGCCGACGCCTTTTCGCCATCGCTCCATGCCTTTTGGCGGATGGGAATGGCCAGCGCTCAGCGTTCTCATTCTTCCAAACTTCCGCGTGCTGAACCATCTCGTCATGTCGGTACCATTTCCGCCTGCAGATGCTCTGCTGCACGGATGGGACCAGGCCATCGGATTCGACTGGAATTCTTACGCTCGCTGGGTTGCCTCGGTGGAGGGTCTGCCCCTGCTTTTGAGCTTCGCTTACAACGAATGGATGATGATCGGCCTCGGAGCCATCACCTTCGGCGCCTGCGCGCTGAACCGGCCGGAAAGGGTGAACGAACTCGCCTTTCTCATGATCGTGACGGGCCTGGCCTCAATCCTTGTCGGCGCTGCCTTTCCTGCGGCAGCTGCCTGGGTGATGATCGCAACTGATGAGGTGAAATCCACGCTTGGATTGTATCCTCAGATGGAATGGTATCGTCAGCTTGGCGAACTGCGAAGTGGCGCGCCGGTGTTCCTGGACGCGGCCAGGCTTGAAGGCCTGTCGACATTTCCCTCCTTCCACACCTGCCTTGGTCTCATCATTCTCTGGTGCAGCCGGGGCCATTGGCTGACGCTTGCCGCGGGTGCGCTCACGAGCCTTGCCATACTCGCCGCGACGCCGGTCTTTGGGGGGCACTATCTGGTCGACATGTTGGCCGGTGGTGTGGTCACGGCACTGGCCGTCGCCCTATGGCACTGGGTCCGCCCCTGGCTGCGAGTGGCTGATCCGAATGCCGCTTGCCTTGGGGCTTTCCCCCCGCTATTCCCGCGCCAATTCACTTTCCAGAGGGATGGACTTTAGCCATGCGCGTTTACTATGACCGTGATGCCGACGTGAACCTGATCAAGGCCAAGAAGGTGGTGATCGTCGGCTATGGCAGCCAGGGGCGCGCGCATGCGCTGAACCTGAAGGATTCCGGCGCCACCAACCTAGCGGTGGCGCTCAAGGCAGGCTCGCCCACCGCCAAGAAGGCCGAGGCCGACGGCCTCAAGGTGATGACGGTGGCCGAAGCCGCCAAATGGGCCGACCTCATGATGATGGCCACCCCGGACGAGCTCCAGGCCGACATCTACCGCGACGAGATCGCCCCCAACATCCGCGACGGCGCGGCGATCGCCTTCGCACACGGCCTCAACGTGCATTTCAGCCTGATCGAGCCGAAGAAGACGGTCGACGTCATCATGATCGCGCCGAAAGGACCCGGCCACACGGTGCGCGGCGAATACCAGAAGGGCGGCGGCGTGCCCTGCCTGATCGCCATCCATCACGACGCCTCCGGCAACGCCCATGACCTGGCGCTCTCCTACGCGAGCGGCGTGGGCGGCGGCCGCTCCGGCATCATCGAGACGACCTTCAAGGAAGAGTGCGAGACGGACCTTTTCGGCGAGCAGGTGGTGCTTTGCGGCGGCCTCGTCGAGCTGATCCGGGCCGGCTACGAGACGCTGGTCGAGGCCGGCTATGCCCCCGAGATGGCCTATTTCGAGTGCCTGCACGAGGTGAAGCTGATCGTCGACCTGATCTACGAGGGCGGCATCGCCAACATGAACTACTCGATCTCCAACACCGCCGAGTGGGGCGAATACGTGACGGGCCCCCGCATCATCACCGAAGAGACGAAGAAGGAGATGAAGCGCGTCCTCAAGGACATCCAGACCGGCAAGTTCACCTCCGAATGGATGCAGGAGTACCGCGCCGGTGCTGCCCGCTTCAAGGCCATCCGCCGCAACAACGACAGCCACAACATCGAGGAAGTGGGCGCCAAGCTCCGCGCCATGATGCCGTGGATCGCCAAGAACAAGCTGGTGGACAAGGCCAGGAACTAGTCCTTTCCGCTTCGCACGGAACGAAGAGGGCGGTTCCCAGGGAGCCGCCCTTGTGCATTATAGCGACATCGAGTGGAGGGGGACCCATGAGCCTCGACAGCGACATCGCGCAGATCGCGCGCCAGGAAGAGGAGTTGCGCTTCGAGCGCTTCAGCGAGGCAGATGCCTGGGCGCTGGGCAGCCTCATGCGGCAGATGGCCGTGGAACGCAAGCTGCCCTTCGTCATCGACATCCGCATCGGCAACAGGCCGCTGTTCTACACCGCGCTTCCCGGCACCACCCCTGAGAACCCGGACTGGGTGCGGCGAAAGGTGAACACCGTCTACCGCTTCCACAAGTCTTCCTACCGCGTGGGGCGCGAGCACCAGTTGCAGCGCAAGGCCTTCGACGCCACGCGCGGCATCGACCCGATGGAATACGCGCCGGCGGGCGGCGGCTTTCCCATTCACCTCAAGGGCACGGGGGTCATCGGCGCGGTGACCGTCTCCGGCGTGCCGCAGCGCGAGGACCATGGCTTCGTGGTTGAGATGCTCTGCCGCTTCCTCGGCGTCGAGCATGCCATGCTGGCGCTCGGGCCCGAAACCGACTGATGGATTTCGGCCTGCTCTTCTTCCTGGTCGCGGGTGCCGCGGCCTTTCTCGTCGGCGCCTCGAAGGGCGGTCTCCCGATGGTGGGGGCGCTCGGCGTGCCGCTGATGGCGCTTGTCATGCCGCCCGTCGCGGCCGCGGCGCTGCTGCTTCCCGTCTACATCGTGAGCGACGTTGTGGGCCTCTGGGCCTACCGCAAGCAATACAGCGCCCGGAACCTGTGGATCCTCGTGCCCGCGATGGTGTTCGGCGTGGGGCTCGGCTGGGCCACGGCGAAGATCACCGAGGAATGGATGGTGACGCTGCTTGTCGGCGTGATCGGCCTCTATTATTGCGGCATGGCGGTGCTGAAGAAGGCGGACGCTCCGCCGAAGCCCGCCGACGTGCCGCGTGGCGTGTTCTGGGGCACCATCGCCGGCTTCACCAGCTTCGTCTCCCACACCGGGGGGCCACCGTACCAGACCTATGTGCTGCCGCAGAAGCTGCCGAAGATGATCTTCGCCGGCACCAGCACCATCGTCTTCGCCATCATCAATCTGGTGAAGCTCGTGCCCTATTGGGCGCTGGGGCAGTTCAATCCCGGCAACCTGGAGGCGGCGGCGATGCTCTCGCCCGTCGCCGTCGCCGGGGCGTTGATCGGCTACAAGCTCACGGCCATCATCCCGGAGCGGCTCTTCTACCGGCTGGTCGAGGTGGCGCTGTTCGCGATTTCGCTCAAGCTCATCCATGACGCGGTGCTCGCATGAAACTGCCCTTCCACACCTATGACGTCTTCACCAACCGCCGCTTCGGCGGCAATCCGCTGGCGATCGTGGAGGAGGCGGACCAGCTGAGCGACGCGCAGATGCAGGTGATCGCGCGCGAGTTCAACCTGTCCGAAACGATCTTCGTGCGCAAGCCGAAGGACCCCGCCAACACCGCGAGCGTGCGCATCTTCTTCCCCACCGCCGAGATCCCCTTCGCCGGCCATCCCACGGTGGGCTGCGCCATTCATCTCGCGGCGAAGAAATACAAGGAGGGCTGCTCCTTCGAGACGACGATAAGGCTGGAGGAGGTTGCGGGCCTTGTACCGGTGAAGGTGTCGCGCATCGGCGACGTGCCGCGCGCCCAGTTCGCCGCGCCCGTCGTGCCCTTCACGGTGGAGCATTCGCTCCCCACGGTCGAGGAGGTGGCGCGGGCCCTGGCGCTCGAGCCCTCCGACATCGGCTTCGGTCGCCATGCCCTCGGCCTGCACCAGGGGGGCCCGCGCTTCTTCTACGTGCCGCTCGCCAGCCGCGAGGCGCTGGCCAGGGCGCGTGTGATCGAGCCCCATTGGTCGAAGCTCGTCGGCGGCATGGGGATCGGCAATGCCTATCTCTATGCCGGGGGCGGCGAGCATCCGGACACGGGCTTCCGCGCCCGCATGTTCGCGCCGGGCGACGGCATTCCCGAGGACCCGGCCACGGGTTCCGCCACGGCCATTCTGGCGGCCCAGCTGATCGGAACAGAAAGCCTGGGCGACGGCACCCATCGCTGGAAACTCGAGCAGGGCTACGACATGGGGCGCCCCTCCGACCTCTGGCTGGAAGCCGATGTTGCAGGTGCGAAGCTGGTTGCCGTGCGGGTCGCAGGTCAGGCGGTGCAAATCATGTCCGGTGTGCTAGAAGTTTGACCGGGAACAAAGACTGGAGCGACGACGGTCAGGGGAGGGCCACGCGCTTATGAAGACGATTCTGCTCATCGCCCATCTGATTGCGATTGCCACGGGCACGGGCATGAGCATTGCGAACTACATCAACATCCGCATCGCCGCCGGCGAGAAGGGTGAGCGGCGCGAGGCGCTGGCCTTCCTGCGCCGCATCCTGGCGCGCATCGCGGACGTGGTGATTCTCGCCATCTGGATCACCGGCGTGGGCCTTTGGCTCAACCTGCCGCCGGCGGACGAGCCCAACAGCTGGTTCGTGGTGAAGCTCGCCTTCGTGGTGCTGCTGACGCTGTGCCATGGTCTCGCCCGCATGACGGCGGGCCGCATGATGCGAACGGGTGACCAGTCGCTCTATCCGCGCATGGAGCTGCTGGTCTCGGGCGTGTGGATGTCGGCGCTCGCCGCCATCATCCTGGCGGTGCTGGCCTTCGAAACCTGAGGCGTCCTAGTCCATTCCAAGGAGCGAGGCCGCCTCGGCAAGGACGTCGGCGGCCTCCTCCTCATTGCCAGCCCTGCACAGCTCGGTTGCCTGGTTGACCATGTCCTGGAGCTGCGTCTTGGCGTCGGCCGTGAGATCGGCGGCCGCAAGCGCCGTCGCGACCTTCGGAAGGTCGTCCTGGCAGGGGCCGGCCACGGCCGGCACGGCAAGGGCGGCGAGGAGGAGGAGTGCTGCGGCGGCGGTCTTCATCTGGCGGAACCCTTGTCTATTCCCGCCGTCCCTATAGCCCGCAGAATGTCCGGCCGCTAGCGCTGTTCATCGCCGCCCGCAGCCACGATCACGGCGATGATCATGAGCCCGGTCAGGATCAGGCGGATGCCGGCGCTCGCCCCGAATGTGTTGAGCATGGTCACCAGGAGGTACATGAACAGCGCCGCGCCCCATATGCCCGGCACGTTGGCGCGCCCGCCCGCCACGGAGGTGCCGCCGATCACCACCGTGGCGATCGAGGCGAGCAGGAATTCCTCGCCCATGTTGAGGGCGGCACCGCGCGAGAAGCCCGAGAGCAGGATGCCGCACACACCCGCCAGGAAAGCGCTCAGCACATAGGTGAGAAAGCGCGTGCGATCGACGTTCAGCCCGGCGAGCCAGGCGGCGCGGCTGTTCTGGCCGATGGCGAGAACGCTCCGCCCGTAGATGGTGCGTGAGAGGACGAGCGCCATGCCCACCGAGACCGCCAGCACGGCGATCGTCATGATGGGCACCCCCAGAAGCCGCGCGGTGGCGAATTCGGCGAGCGGCTCCGGCGGCTTGATGCGGATGCCGCGGCCATAGGAGATCGCCGTCGAGAGAATGAGGAAGCTCGAGGAGAGCGTGGCGATGATCGGCGGAATGCGCAGCAGCCGGATCAGGCCGTAGTTGAAGACGCCGACGAGGCTCGCCGCACCCAGCGCCGCCACGATGCCGAGCAGCAGCCGGCCGGACTCCTCGTCCATCACCTTCATGGCGACGACACCGGAGAGCGTGATGGTGGCGGGGATCGACAGGTCCACGTTGCCGGGGCCGGTGGTGATCACCATCATCTGGCCGAGCCCCACGATGATCGTGAAGGTGGCGAAGGAGAGGGCGGCGGTGAGGATGGCGCCCGCGCCCTGGCCGCCGGTGTAGGCGATGGTGATGAGCCAGACGGCGAGTGCCGCGGCGAAGGAGAACAGCCAGGGCTGGCGCAGGAGCTTGCCGAATGTGGCGTTCATTTCTTCTGCTCCCCGTAGGTGACGAGCGCCCGGAGCGCCAGCACGATGATGAGGATCGCCCCTTGCGCGCCGATCTGCCAGTCGGGCGAGATCCTGAGGAAGATCAGGAAGGACCCGGCGAGCGCCAGCGTCAGCGCTCCGACCACTGCACCGAGCGGCGAGACCCGACCGCCGATGAATTCGCCGCCGCCGAGGATCACGCCCGCGATGGAATAGAGCGTGTAGCGGTCCGCCACATGCGCATCGCCCGAGGTGGTGAGGCCGAGGAGTGCCAGGCCCGAGAGCACGCCGAAGAACCCCGCCAGCATGTACATGACGATCTTGGTCCTGAGCATGGACCAGCCCGCACGGCTCAGCGCCTTCGGGTTGCCGCCCGCGCCGCGCGCGATCACGCCGTAGGAGGAGAGCATCAGCGCGAGATGAACGACGAGCCCGATCACCACGGCGGCGATGATGGGGAAAGGCACGAGCGGGCTCTGGAAGGTCATCAGGGCCTTCAGCCAGTCCGGCGCCTTGCCGCCCGGCGAGGGCAGGATCATCACCGCGATCCCCACCCAGACGAAGGAGAGGCCGAGCGTCACCACGATCGAGGGCAGGTTGCGGAGATGGATCAGCGCACCCACCGCGCCATAGGCCCCGATCAGCGCCAGCAGCACGATGACGCCGAGCGCCGGGTTGTCGAACAGCAATGTCGCGCCCACGCAGCTGACCAGGCCCACGAACGGCCCGATCGACAGGTCGAGGTCGTTCACGGTGATGATGAACATCTGCGCGATGGTGGCGAGCGCGATCGGCACTGCATATTGCAGCATCAGATTGAGCCCGAAATAGCTCATCGTCCGCGGCTGCACGTAGAAGGTGGCGGCGAGCACCACGGCGAGCGAGAGGAAGGGCAGGGCCTGCCGGAGGAGCCTGCGGTTCATGCCGCATGCTCCGCGAAGGAGGCTTCGAGCACCTTCTCCTCGGTCAGGTCGGCCGCGGAGAGATTGGCCACGATGGCGCCATTGCGGAACACATAGGCGCGGTCGCAGTGGGTGAGTTCCTCGATCTCCGTCGTGTACCAGATGAAGGTGCGGCCCTTCTCGGCCTCGGCGCGGATCATGCCGTAGACTTCCTGCTTCGTTCCGATGTCCACGCCGCGCATCGGATCGTCCATCAGGATGATGGCGGCGTCGGAGGCGAGTGCCCGCGCGAAGAGCGCCTTCTGCTGGTTGCCGCCCGACAGCGTGAGAATGTTGTTCGCGACGTCCGGGGTGCGGATCGCCATCTTCGCCTTCCAATCCTCGGCGAGCTTCGCCTCCGCCGCGAGATCGATGAGACCGCCGCGGCGCAGCGCCTTGAGTGAACGCACCGTGATGTTGCGGCCGATGGACCAGAGATTGAACACGCCGTCCGACTGGCGGTCGCCGGCGATCAGCGCGAGCGCCCCTTTCACCGCCGCCTGGCGGCGGGAGTAGATCTGCAGGAGCATGCGGGTCTGGCCGTGGCCCGCGAGCCCGGTGAGCCCGATGACCTCGCCCTTGCGGGCCTCGAGGAGGGCGGCGCCGCCCGTGGCGGGCTGGGCGGAGACGAGCACTTCGCCCGCGGAAGTCTTCGCCTCTCCCCGCTTGTGCTCGCGCGCTTCCGAGCCCATGGCGGAGACGAGCGAATTGCGCGTGAAGTCCTGAGCCTTCCGATCCGCCACCTTCTTTCCGTCCTTCATCACCACGATGCGGTCGGAAGCCTGGAGGATTTCCCCGAGGAGATGCGAGATGAGGATGATCGACGTGCCGCGCGCCGTCTCCTTGCCGATATAGGCGAGGAGCTGCTGCGCGGTGACGGCATCGAGGGAGGAGGTGGGCTCGTCCAGGATGACCAGGCGCAGCGCGCCCTCCGTCACCGTGAAGGCGCGGGCGATCTCCGCCATCTGGCGCTGGCCGATTGCGAGATCGGCGATCTCGTCGTCGGGGTCGATTCCGTGCCTGGGGAAGATCTCGTCGAGCTTGGCGCGGATCAGCTCGCGCGCCCGGGCCTTCCAGCCAAAGCCCGTGAGCGCGCGGTGAACGATCCGGACATTCTCGGCCACTGTCAGGTTGGGGCAGAGGGAGAGTTCCTGGAACACGCAGCGCACGCCCTGTGCCTGGGCGGCAGCCGCCGTCCAGTGGCCGGCGTGCTTTGCTCCGCCGATCGACAATTCCCCCGCCGAAGGGGTGAGGTTGCCGCTCAGCACATGCATGAGGGTGGACTTGCCGGCCCCGTTGTGGCCGACCAGCCCCAGGCACTCGCCGGCGCCGACCACGAGGTCGACACCGGCCAAGGCGCGGACGGCGCCGAAGGATTTTTCGACGCCGTCGAGCCTTATCGCTTCTGCGCCCAAGGCCTTACTTGCCTGCGACGACCTTCGCGGCGTCCTCGGCGCTGTACTCCACGTTGGCCACGCCGCCCTTCTCGGTGGTGGCGAGGTTGGCCTCGAGCGTGTCCTGGTCGATCTGCAGGAAGGGCACGGTCAGGTCCTTCGGAACTTCCTTGCCGTCGAGGATCATCTGCGCCACCCAGAAGGCGAGGGTGGAGACGCCGGGCGCGATCGAGACGGACATCGTCTCATAGCCATTGGCGTCCTTCTGCTCCTTCCACCACTGGAGCTCGTCCTGGCGGTTGCCCATGATGATGGTGGGGGTGGGGCGGCCCGCCGCGGCGAAGGCCTGCGCGGCGCCATAACCGTCGCCGCCCTGCGTCACCACCGCCTTGACCTCGGGAAGCGAGGGCAGGATGCCGGCCACGGCCTTCTGCGCCACCTCCTGCGCCCAGTCGCCATGGACGGAGCCGACGATCTTGAACTGCGGGTTCTTCTCGACGCCGCGGTGGATGCCCTTGGAAATCTCGTCGTCCACGAAGACGCCGGCGAGGCCGCGGATTTCGAGCAGATTGCCGCCGTCGGGCATCTTCTTGGCAAGGTATTCGACCTGCACCTCGCCCATGCGGGCGAAGTCCACCGCGATCCGCCAGGCGCAGGGCTCGGTCACGATGCCGTCGAAGGAGACGACGGTGATCCCGGCATCGCAAGCCTGCTTGACCACGCCGTTCAGCGCGTCCGGCGAAGCGGCGTTGATCACGATTGCATTGTAGCCCTGCAGGATCAGGTTCTGAATCTGGGCGGCCTGCTCGGTCACCTGGTTCTCGGAGGTGGTGAAGGCATCGGCCGCGGCCACCACGCCCTGCTCGACGGCGGGCTTCGTCACCTTGTCCCAGCTCTTCAGCATGGCCTGCCGCCAGGAATTGCCGGCATAGTTGTTGGAAAGCGCGATCTTCTTGTCCTTCGTGTCGGCCATGGCCGACCCGGCGGCCAGCAAGGCGGCCACGGCAATGGTGCAGGCAAGTGTCTTCTTCAGCATGGGGGTCCTCCCGGTATGGCGAACCCCTCTCGAGGGGGTTCATTTCTGCATGCTAACATATCAGTTTCCGGGAGCAATGCCGCCCGCGGGGCGTTCCGGAGAATTGCTCTGGATCAAGCGGAGATTCGCAAGCCCGACTGCCGGGTTGCACGGTTCGACGTCCTGCTCTATAGGGTCAGCCCATGTCCAATGCGCGGAACATCCTGACCAGCCCCGCAGCCACGCCGCTGCCGCTCGCGCTTGGCCGCCTGCTTCTTAGCTGCCCCTGAGGGCCGGCCGGGCAGATGCCTTGGCTCTCGGGGGATGACGCCACACCGCACCAGCTAAGCCAGGCATTTCCGAAGGTCTTGACGCCATGATGATTTCCCCCCGCGAAAAATACCGCCCGTTTCCGCCCGTGAACCTGCCCGACCGGCAGTGGCCCAGCCGCACCATCACCGCGCCGCCCATCTGGTGCTCGGTGGACTTGCGCGACGGCAACCAGTCGCTGATCGAGCCGATGGGCCTCGACCGCAAGATGCGCATGTTCGATGCGCTGCTCAAGATGGGATTCAGGGAAATCGAGGTGGGCTTTCCCTCCGCTTCGCAGACCGATTTCGATTTCGTCCGCTACCTCATCGACAACCGTAAGATACCGGACGGGGTGACGATCCAGGTGCTCACCCAGTCCCGCGAGGAGCTGATCCGCCGCACCTTCGAAAGCCTCAAGGGTGTCAAGAGCGCCATCGTGCACCTCTACAACTCCACCTCCGAGCTGCAGCGGCGCGTGGTCTTCAAGCTCGACAAGCCCGGCATCGTCGACATCGCGGTGAAGGGCGCAACACTCATCCGCAAGCTCGAGCGCGAGCTCGGCATGGAGGACGTGATCCGCCACGAGTATTCCCCGGAGAGCTTCACCGGCACCGAGCTCGATTTCGCGCGCGACATCTGCCAGGCGGTGATGGACGCTTATCAGCCGACCCCGCAGAAGAAGCTGATCCTGAACCTGCCGGCGACGGTGGAGATGTCCACGCCAAATGTCCACGCCGACCAGATCGAGTGGTTCTGCCGCAACATCAAGAACCGTGATTGCGTGACGATCTCGCTCCACCCCCACAATGACCGCGGCTGCGCCGTGGCGGCGACCGAGCTCGGCCTGCTCGCCGGGGCGGACCGCGTGGAGGGCACGCTGTTCGGCAACGGCGAACGCACCGGCAACGTCGACCTGGTGACGCTCGCCATGAACATGTACAGCCAGGGCGTCGACCCCGGGCTCGACTGCTCGAACATCAACGAGCTGGTGCGCATGGCGGAATACTGCAACCAGCTGCCTGTGCACCCGCGCCACCCTTACGCGGGCGAACTGGTCTTCACCGCCTTCTCGGGCTCGCACCAGGATGCGATCAACAAGGGCTTCAAGGCCATGGCGGCGTCCAACTCGCCCGTTTGGGAGGTGCCCTACCTGCCGATCGACCCGATGGACCTCGGCCGCTCCTATGAGGCGGTGATCCGCATCAATTCGCAATCCGGCAAGGGCGGCATCGCCTATATCCTCGAGAAGGAGCACGGCCTCGAACTGCCGCGCCGCCTGCAGATCGAGTTCTCCAGGGCCGTGCAGGCCATCGCCGACGGGGAAGGGGTGGAACTGCCGGCCGAGCGGCTCTGGGGCGCCTTCCAGGCCGAATATCTCGAGGGCAACGGCCGCTACGGCTTCGTCTCGCACAGCGCCAGCGCCGACCACGCCCAGCAGGACGTGATCGCCAAGATCACGGCGGACGGCAACCTCAAGACCATCCTCGGCCACGGCAACGGCCCGGTGGACGGCTTCGTGGACGCGATGCGCAGGGAATCGGGCCTGAGCTTCGACGTGGCCGACTACCGCGAGCACGCCATGGGCATGGGCGCCAACGCCTCCGCCGTGGCCTATGTGGAACTGCGCCTGGCGGACGGCACGAGCCTGTTCGGCGTCGGCATAGACAAGAACATCGTGGTGGCCTCGCTGAAGGCCGTGCTCTCGGGCGTGAACAGGGCCCTCAAAAGAGGGTAGACAAGGGGCGGCGGGCGATGTAGTAAGCCCGCCATCGGCCCCGGACATGCGGGGCCGAACGTCCTTTGAAGGGCGGGCGATTAGCTCAGGTGGTAGAGCAGCTGACTCTTAATCAGCGGGTCGAAGGTTCGAGTCCTTCATCGCCCACCAACAAGATCAAAGAGATGGAGCCGTTCTTCTCTGCAGAAGATGAAGCTTTCGACGCTCGGCTCCACGTGCAGCCGGTAAGATCAAGCTGGACGGCGGCCAGGTCTGGCGGCAGAGTTCCTCCCGTCCGGTGTCTCGAAGTTCAATTCCGTTCACCTGGAAAATGGAGACCGTCATGGCTGTGTCCCGCAGCGGTAAGGCCGGTTTGATTCTCCTGGGCGTCGTCCTCGGCGCCGTGGTCGGCGGCGGTGCCGGGCTTCTTGGCGGCCTTGCCTATACTGAACTCGCCGCGACATCGGGCTTCGAGGGATATTCCGGCTTCGTCGTTGCCTACTGGCTGGTGGCCGGCATCATCCTGGGCATGATCGCGGGGCCGATCATCGCAGCGCGGCGATTGCGCACGTAGCGCTGCCCTTCACTTCGCCTGTTCCTTGATCGTCGCGCCGCTGTCCAGCTTGGGCGTCATCACAGTCCCCCTCTTGCCGCCGGTTGCCGCGCGGCAATCCACGACGTGCGTGCAGGGGTCGCACATGCACCAGCCCGTGTTCTCGATCCAGCACAGCACAGGCACGCAGGTGGGAGGCTTGGTCTTCATCGCCAGTTGCAGGAACTTCTCGGCGAGGGGCGGGGCCCGCGGCGTTTCGGCGTAGGCCCAAGGGGCCGCGAGTAGCGCGAGCGAGGCCGCCAGACAGTGTTTCAGGGAGACATGCATGGGTGCTTCTCCAGGTGTCAGGCCGCCGTCACGAGCACGATATCACCAATGCGGCTCGCAGGGAATCGGGTGATCGCCTCTTTCAATGTTGCGGGTGACGCCAGTCACAGCGGGGACGGCCCGGCCGGTCTAGCAAGAGTGCGGACGGCACGTTGAGAAAGGATCATGCCATGTCTGCCCATTCGAAATTCAGGCTTGCCTCGATCGCCGCCGGACTGGTGCTCCCCACCGCCGCCTATGCCGCCGGTGCTCACTGGGATCGTCCGTCCTGCTACATCCACGTGCACGAAGGCTGCTACGTGAACCAGAAGTCTCCGTGCACGGAGGAGGAATACCAGGACTTCCTGCGCATGTGCGACGACACCTATCCCGCCAGCAAGACGCTGGCTCCCAAGCTGCCGCTCAAGACCAGGCAGTGAGCTTCGCTTCGGCTTGCGGCGTGGCGCGGGATTGATCTGCGTCATCGCCGCAACCCGCGGCAGGCCTAAGCTCTCCTGCGATACAGGAGGGCTGATGCCATGCTGAAGACACGTTACAGGAAGCTTTCGGGGCTACATGCCGGCCACGTTTACGAGGTGACGGCACCCGCGAACGAGATGCAGAGCCCCATGCAATGGTCGCTCCAGTGCGAAACCATCCCCGACCAGAAACTCACCGTCGGCGAGGACGAACTCTCGGACCGGACGCGCTGGGAACCTCTCGGCTGAAGGCCCACGGCGTGCGCTCTTACGGCTTCCCGTGCCGGCGCAGGAGATCGGCCACCGCGCCGAACCCCGCCCTCCAGGCTTCTTCCTCCGGCGTTTCGTAGTAGTCGATGCGGGTGCGCTGGCCCGGATCGGCGCCGTGTTTCAGGAGCAGCTTGACGGCGTCGCCGTCGCCATGGCCGGCGGCCCAGTGAAGCGGCGTCCAGTCGTTGATGCCGCGCTGGTTCGGGTCTGCCCCGTGCGCGAGCAGGAGTTCGAGGATCGCCAGCCGGTCCACCCGCGTCGTGGAGAGCGTGGCCAGGAGTGACGGAAACCCCGCGTCGTCGACGTAGTTGGGGCTGGACCCGAGCGAGATCAGCGCCTCGATGAAGGAGACGGGGCTCCAGTAGATCGCATATTCCAGCGGATGGCCGAGGCCGAGTTCATGCGGCATCGGTTCGTCGAACCACCGCGGCGAACCTCCCAGCGCCGCCGCCAGGCGGGCGGCATCGCCCTCGCGGAAGCCGGTGTCGATCTCCGCGAAGAGGTGATTCAGGCGGCGTCGTTCTTCGGCATCTTCCATCGTCATTCCCCGCACCAGCGATGCCGCCGGCCCTGCCAGGGCCAGGCGAGGCCCTCCCGGATCAGGGTGTCGCCAACGGAACGGCCATCGACCAGCACCAGGCGCAGCTTTCGCCCATAGCGGTCCTCGTCGCGCGTGCCGACCTTGCGAATCTCCACCACGCCCGAATTGAGCAGCCTGAGCAGGCGAAGCTTCGCCTTCTGCCCCAGGGCCTCCTCGCTGGGGCATTTGGGCTCGGAGATCTCGGGCGTGTCGTAGTCGATCATCCTGATCCGCTGGCCCTTGACCTCGATCGTGTCGCCATCGACCACACAATGGTTTGCAGATGTCAGGCTGCAAAGGCCGAAAGACTGCCCGGCCTGGCTGGGCGTGGCCGCTGCAAGGCCGAGGGCCACGAGCCAGATGACCTTGCGGAAGGCTGAAATCGTTCCCATGGGCGAGAATGCCCATGCTCCTCCGGAGGGTCAACAGCGCAGCCTGGCCGTCAGCCCATCAGGCCGCCCAGCGTCCTGCCCTTTCCGCCGCGCGAGAGGAGCGCGGCGGCGATCCCGACGCCGAGGAAGCTGACGAGCAGCATGAGCACGGCGAGCGCTGCCACGTCGCCCTTGAGGCCCGCTTTCATCGAGGAAAGAATGTAGATCGGAAAAGTGGACGTGCCCGGCCTCTGCACGAACAGCGAGATGATGACGTCGTCGAAGGAGAAGGTGAAGGAGAGGAGGAGGCCGGCCAGAACCGCCGGGAACATCAGCGGCAGCGTGATGTCCACGAAGGCGCGCCAGGGCGGAGCGCCGAGATCGCCCGCCGCCTGCTCCAGCTGCTCCCCCAGCCCTTCCGCGCGTGCCCGCACGATCAGCGCCACCACCGCGACATTGAACAGAGAGTGCCCGATCGAGAGCCGCGCGATGCCGTGGAAAAGCCCGATGCGGTCGAACCAGATCATCTGGCCGATGGCCGAGACGAGTTCCGGGATGCCGAGGATCACAAAGATGAGGATGAGGTAGGGGCCGGTCCAGCGCCCCTTGCGCCGCGCGAGCGCGAGCCCGGCCAGAACGCCCAGCGATACGGCGATGATCGCATTGATGAACGCCGTCTGCAGTGAAACGAGCAAGGCGCCCGTGGCGCGGGGGTTGTCGAAGACGGCCCCATACCAGCGGGCGGACCACTCCGTCCACACATAGAGGTTCCGGCCGCCGTTGAAGCTGTAGATGATGATGACGGCGATCGGCAGGAAGAGGAACACGAACACGGCCGCCATCCAGCCGATGAGCAGCACCCGGCCCAGCTCCATGGGCTTGCGGTTCGGCGTCATAGCGGCGCTCCCCGCAAGGCCCGGAGCATGCCGACGGCGGCCCACAGCAGCGCCGCGGCGGCGAGCACGATCAGCGCCAGGAGGCCGATGAGGATCACCGCCATGGCCGCGCCGAGCGAGAGATTCTGCGAGGCGAGGATCTGGGTTGCCACGAGATTGCCCACCATCAGCCCCTTGGTGCCGCCGAGAATGGTGGGCACCACATAATCGCCCGCGGCGAGGATGAAGGTGAGCAGCAATCCGCCGAGGAGGCCCGGCGCGGCGAGCGGCAGCGTGACCTGGAAGAACGTGCGCACCGGCCCCGCGCCGAGATCCATGCTGGCGCGCAGCAGCGACTTGTCGATCCTCTCCAGCGCCACGTAGATCGGCAGGATCATCACCGGAAGGTAGTTGTAGACGATGCCGAGCTGCACCGCCGCGTTGGTGTCGAGAACGAGGAGGCGCCCGTCGATAAGCCCGAGCGTCTGCAGTATGTCCGATAGCGTGCCCTGCGGGGCGAGGATGATGCGCCAGGCGAAGGTGCGCAGCAGGAAGCTCGTCCAGTAGGGCAGGATCAGCAGGAAAACGAGGATCGAGCGCCAGCGTGCGGGCACGTGCATGGCAAGCGCATAGGCCACGGGAAAGCCGATCAGTGCGGCGAGCAGGGTGCCGAGCCCCGCCGTGCGCATGGTGATGACGAAGACGTTGAAGAACACGCCGGTGAGCGCTTCGCCATAATTCCGCAAGGACAGCGTCTCGAGCGAGACGGGCCCCGCCACGTCGGCTGCCGGCCTCGAGCCGAGGCTGTAGAGGAGAATCCACAGCATCGGGATGACGAAGAAGAAGATCCACCAGGCAAGCGCCGGCCACGCCATGGCCCAGCGCGGCATCAGCCGCCTTCGGCGCCTGGCGGGCGGCGCTGTGAGGGCCGCCGCCGTCACGCGCCGAGCCTCCGCGTCTCGCGCAGGTCTTCATAGGGAAAGAGCTGGAAGAAGCTGGGCTCCCAATGGGCGAAGACCCGGGCCCCGGGCGCGTGGGTTTCCGCGCCGCGGCGGGGAAGGCGGGCGATGAACTCGTTGCCGTCGCTGAGCCGCAGAACGTATTCCATCGCATCGCCCAGCATCACGCTGGCCGCCACCGTGGCCGCGACGCGGTTGGCGGAGGCCTGCCGCTCGTCGCGGGCGAGGGAGACGTTCTCGGGCCGCACCGCGCCCAGAACCCTGGCGTTGCGCTCAACCCCCGGCGCCGCTACGCCAGCCTCGAAGAGACTGCCGTCCTCGCTCGTCATGCGCAGCGTGTCGTCGATGCGCGTGCCGGCGATGAAGTTCTGCGCGCCGATGAAGCTCGCGACGAAGGCGGTGGCGGGCGCGTCGTAGAGTTCGGTGGGTCCGCCCAGCTGCTCGATCCGGCCATGGCGCATCACGGCGATCGAATCCGACATCGCCAGCGCCTCCTCCTGGTCATGGGTCACGAACACGAAGGTGAGGCCGAGCTGGCTCTGCAGCAGCTTCAGCTCGACCTGCATCTGCTGGCGGAGCTTGCGGTCGAGTGCCCCCAGCGGCTCGTCGAGCAGGAGGACGGCGGGTCGCTTCACCAGCGCACGGGCAAGCGCGATGCGCTGCTGCTGCCCACCCGATAGCTCGTTCGGCTTGCGCATCGCGTAGGCAAGCATCTCCACCATCTCGAGCGCCTCGCGCACGCGGGATTTGCGCTCGTCCGGTGAAACACCGTCCTGGCGCAGGCCGTAGGCCACGTTCTCCGCCGCGTTCATGTGCGGAAACAACGCGTAGTTCTGGAACACCGTGTTGACGTTCCGCCGGTGGGGCGGAAGCATGGTGACATCCTGCCCGCCGATCCGCACCGTGCCGTAGTCGGGATATTCGAAGCCGCCGATCATGCGAAGTATGGTGGACTTGCCCGCCCCCGACGATCCGAGGATCGAGATGAAGGATCCCTTCGGTATGGTCAGCGTCACGTCGTCCACGGCCTTGAACGTGCCGTAGAGCTTGCTCACCCGCTCGAGTTCGACGTCGGCTGCCATCAGCGCGAGGGCCTCAAGGGCAGAGGATGCCGGGTAAGTCCGGCATCCTCTTGCGTGTTGCGGAAGATTATTGCGCGGCGGCCGCCTTGAACTTGGTCAGGATGGCGATGCGCCGGTCATAGGTCTCGTTGCGCTGCGTGCGCTCGCCGCGCTGGATCGCCTCCGCCGGCGGGAAGATCAGCGGGCTGGAGGCCACCGCGGCGTCGAGGTTCTTGTCCGCCCCGCTGACGGGGGAGAGGAAGCCCGTGTAGGTGATCTCGCGCGCCGCCACCTGCGGGTCGAGCACGTAGTTGATCCAGGAATGCGCGGCCTTCAGGTTCTTGGCCCCCGTCGGAATATGGTAGCTGTCCAGCCACAGCTCGGACTTGGGCTCGGGATAGACGAAGACCAGGTTCTGGTTTCCGGAGGAATCGATCGCCTGCTTGGCGTTTCCGTTCCAGCACTGCGCCAGGATCACGGAACCCGAGGCCACCTCCTGCACTGGATAGGAATTGAACGCCTTGATGTGCTTGGCGAGGCTCTCGACCCGCGTTTCCGCATCCTTCAGTGCGGATTCCTCCGTGGTGTTCCAGGAAAGCCCCTTCGACCAGAACAGCGGCGCAATGGCCAGCGGGTCGTCGAGAAGCGAGGTCTGGCCGCTGGCCTCGTTCTCGACCGCCTCGAGGAAATCGCCCCAGCTCTTCATCGGTCGGGTGATCACCGTCTTGTCGTAGATGAAGCCCTGCGAGCCCGTGCTCTTCGGCACGGTGTAGGCATTCTCCGGGTCGAAATCGGGCTTGGCGAAATCCGGGAGGATGTTGCCGATGTTGGGGATGAGCGACTTGTCGAGCTTCTGGATCAGGCCCTTGTCGATCAGGAGCTTGATCATGAAGTCGGTATTCATGCCGAGGTCGTAGCCGCTGTTGCCCTGGGCGAGCTGCAGCTTGGAATACATCTCGTCGTTGGAGGCATAGTTGTCGTAGACGAGCTTGGAGCTGTTCGCCTGCTCCCAGGCCTGGATGTTCTCGGGCGCGATGTAGTCCGCCCAGCCCATCATGCTGAGCTGCGGCTCGACCTGCGCCAGGGCGGGGCGGAACCCACCCATGGCGCCGAAGGCGGCGGCCGCGGAGGCCCCGCCGATGAACTGGCGGCGATTCATGCCGAAGAAGGGCGGGTGAGGATGTCGCAGCATTGTCGTCACTCCCTGTTGTCGCTTTCGCGTTTTGCTAGTCTTCAGAACTGCTTCCAGTCGCCGAGCCTCTCGAAACTCGCCGCTGCCCGCAACACATTTCTTTCGTCGGAATGGCGGCCGGCGAACATCAGCCCCACGGGGAGGCCGCGGCAGAGTCCGCAGGGAACGGTGATGGCAGGGTGGCCGCTGGCGTCGAAGGGGGCGGTATTGCCTTCCATGTCGAGGCCCGCCGTCACGGTCTCCCCGAGCGTTGCCCCGGGGCGGGGCAGGAGGGGAGCCGGAAACGGCATGGTCGGCATGGCGATCACGTCATGCCGTTCGAGGAGGCCGTCATAGGCGGCGCGGATCGCCCGCCGCAGGTTCTGGGCCTTGGCATAGCTGCCGGTCTGCCCGCTCTGGCGAAGATAGGCGCCGAACAGCAGCGCGAACTTTCCGATGGCGGGCAGGGCATCGGGGTTCTCCCGCCAGGCCCCCGCCCAGTGGCGCGCCATCTTCTCGGAGACGTGGCCGTTGAAGCCGCTCCCCGTGATGTTGCCCGCATAGAGGAAATCCGCCGCCCCCTCGAAAATCGCGATGGAGCCGATCTGGTAGGCATCGAGGTGCCAGGGCAGGGACACCTCTTCGAGAATGGCGCCGGCCGCGGCGAGGCGGCCGAGCGCCGACCTCACCACTGCGTCGCTTTCCGGATCGCTCTCGGGCCTTCCGAACCCTTCGCGGAGCACGCCGATCCTGAGCCCTTCCACGGGGGAATCCACGGCAGCGAGATAGTCCTGCACCGTCACGTCCTGCTGGCGGTGGTCGAGACCGTCGGGGCCGGCGATGACGGAGAGGAGCAGCGCCACATCCTTGACCGTGGCACCCATCGGCCCGAGATGGTCGAAGGAGGGCTCGATCGGGAAGGCACCCGTATAGGGCACGAGGCCGTGGGTGGGCTTGAGGCCCACGATGCCGCACCAGCTCGCCGGCGTGCGCACCGAGCCGCCCTGGTCACCCCCCACCGCCATCGAGACGTCGCCCGCGGCGATCGCCGCCGCGTTGCCGCTGGAGGAGCCGCCCGCCGCGCGAGCCGTGTCCCACGGGTTGAGCACGGGGAGAGGCGTGCTGGTGTGGCTGCTGCCGGAGAAGCACAGGTCCTCGCACACCGTTTTCCCGGCGATGCTGCCGCCTGCCGCGAGGATGCGGCTCACCACGCTCGCATCTTCATCCGGCACGAAGCCGGCAAGCAGCGCGCTGCCGTTCCGCATCGGAACGCCCGCGACCGCGATATTGTCCTTGATGGCGACGCGTCGTCCCGCGAGCGGGCCATCCGGCGCGCCGCGGATGTCGGTGAGCCACGCCCAGGCATGGAACGGGTTGTCTTTCCCCCGGGGAGGCTCGCCCCCGTCCCGCGGGAAGAGCACGGGAAGCCGGGCCGGTTCATGCCTGTCGAGGCAGTCGTAAGCAGCTTGCATGCCGGCGCAGAGCCGCGTCAGGTCGGCAAGCTCCGCCGCGGAGAGCTTGAGGCCGAAGGATCCGGCGATGGCGGCGAGTTCATCCTGGGATGGAGGGCGCATGTCTGGGATACCAGCCTCCGCGGCCTGCCTTGACCAGTGCAATTTCCGCATGGCGGGATACAAGCCTGGGGCAAGGCGCAAGCGGCAGTGTTGCTCCGCATGGACGCACAGACACATGCCGAGATCTCGGCGGGCGGGCAGGGGGGCGATGCCGTCTTCTCCGTCTCCACTTCCCGCGGCTTCACCGACTGGCTGAGGCAGCACCGCCTGAGCCTCGCCGTCTCGACCTACCAGGTGGGCAAGCTGTTCTTCTTCGGCGTCAGGCCGGACGGCAGGCTGTGGATCTTCAACCGCAATCTCGGACGCTGCCTCGGCCTCGCCGTCACGGGCGAGGACATGTGGGTCGCAGGAGACAGCCAGATCCTCAAGTTCGTGAACGCCATGGCGCCTGGCGAGACGAGCACGGAAGGTCACGATGCCCTTTATGTTCCGCAGGCCGCGTACTTCACCGGCGACGTCGACGCGCATGATCTCGCCATCGCCGGCGACGGCCTGCCGGTCTTCGCCAACACCCTGTTCAACGGCCTGTCACGCCCGAGCACGGTGAAAAGCTTCGAGCTCCTCTGGCAGCCGAAATTCATCTCGCGCACCACCGCCGAAGACCGCTGCCACCTGAACGGCGTCGCGCTGCGGGACGGCAAGCCCGCCTTCGCGACCGTCGTGGCGCTGAGCGACACGTTCGACGGCTGGCGTGACCGGCGGAAGGACGGCGGCGCCGTGATCGACGTCGCCACGGGCGAGACGGTCTGCGCGGGCCTCAGCATGCCGCATTCGCCCCGCTGGCACGAAGGCAGGTTGTGGCTGCACAATTCAGGCACGGGCGAGTTCGGCTTCGTCGATCCCGCCCGGAGCCGCTTCGAACCGGTGGCCTTCTGCCCGGGCTATCTGCGGGGTCTCGATTTTGCCGGCGGCTGCGCGATCGCCGGCCTGTCGCGCCCACGCGGCAACCGCACCTTCTCGGGTCTCGCTCTCGACGCGGCTCTCGAGGAGCGCAACGTGGAGCCGCGCTGCGGCGCCTACGTCATCGATCTCGCCAGCGGCGCCATCGTCCACTCGCTCACCATCGAAGGCGTGGTTCAGGAACTCTACGATATCGCGGTGCTGCCCGGAAAGCAGCAGCCGGCCATTGTCGCCCCCGGCAGCCCCGAGGCGCGCCGCATGATTTCGCTCTGAGACTGCTCAGTCCCCGAACATCATGCCCGGGCCCATGCGGCCGCGGCCGCGCCCCATGCCCATGCCCATCATCGGCAGCACGATGTCGTCGGCAACCTTCTTCTGGTCGTCGTCGAGAAGCGCGTAGAGCTTGTCCACGGCCTCCTTCACGCTCTTGATCTGCACGAGCCGGGCTTCCATGTGGCTCTGCTGGATCTGCAGCCGCTCCGGCAGCGGCTTGTCGAAGAAGCTGCCGTCGCGCATCTCCTTGTGCGTCTCGATCATCAGCTTGTTGTGGGTCTCGCTCGTGTCGCGAACCACGGTGGCGAGGTCGTTCCACGCCGCCTCCTGCGCCGGTGTGACCTTGAGTTCGGTCTTGAGGAACGCCAGGCGGCCGTCGATGCGGTCGAGCAGGTCGCCCGGGCCATAGCCCATCATCGGCCCCCAACCGCCACCCATCATCCCCTGGCCCATGCCCCAGCGCGGCCACCAGCTGTTCCCGTCGCCGTCCTGGTCCTGGGCGCTGACGGGGCCGGCAAGGCAGACCATGACCGCCGCGGCCGTGGCGAGGGACGTCCATGCAGATCTGTTCATGTTCTCCTCCATCGAAGACGTGAAAGTGCAACGTGGAGCCGCCGCAGCCTCGGCGCCTTGATCCAGCGCAACCACCAGGGCGGGAGGAACAATCCCGCTTCTGCCCCGTTCTGGAACGCTGCCGCCTGCCGGGCGGTACACCCCCTTTGGAAGGAGAGACAGGAATTGCAGACGACGATCAACCCTCATCGGTTCGTTGCTCAGGAAATCTCTCTGAGCCCCCTGGCCCGCGGCCAGTCGGCCGTGGTTCTGGGCGGGCTGCGCATCGGCCGCGTGAGCCACGCCGTGGATGGCGAAGGCAAATCCACCTGGATGTGGTCCCTCACCGGGCCTCACTGCAACTGCGGGCCCGCCGACGTGCAGACGTGCGGCGAGACTTCAACCCTGGCGGAGGCGAAGTTGCAGCTGCGCCATTCGTTCGACCGCTGGCTTGCCTGGGCCTTGGAGCAGGAGGGTCCGGTGCACTGGCATTGGACGGAGGCAATGCCCCCCGCCAAGCCCCCGGCGGGAAAACCGAAGGATCACCAGGGAGGCAAGCTGGCACTCGCAGGTTGAGCGTCAACTAACTTAGTCTACTACTGGACATAACGAACTCGGCCGGACCTCGTCCGGCCGAGCGAAGATTTTTGACAAATCAGCATGCTCCGCGCTATTTACATCTCGGTAATAACCGGGAGGGGTCCTGATGCGGGGGGCACACGCAGCACGGGCGGCACTGCTGATATTGAGCTTGAGCTTTTGCGGGCTGGCGGCCGCCGACCAGTTCGTCCGCGAGCCGGACGTCGATATGGGAGAGGCCGATCTCGCCGAACTCGGAGAGGCAAAAATGCCGAGCGGCCTCGCGAACCTCTGTGCGAGGGAGCCTGCGTTCTGCGAGAAGCTCGAGGCAGGGTCTCGCCGCCTCATCCTCTCCTCTGAGCGCTTCCGCCTTCTCTCCGAAATCAACAGCGCGACAAACCAGCAGATCTCCTCCACGACCGACAAGGAGCTTTATGGCCGTGTCGAGTTCTGGACGCTGCCGGACAATGCGGGCGACTGCGAGGACTACGTCCTCCTGAAGCGCCAGAGGCTCGCCGCCGCCGGCATTCCGCGGTCGTCGCTGCTCATCACTGTGGTCCAGGACGAGAATGGCGAGGGGCACGCCGTGCTGACCATTCCGACGACGTCCGGCGATCTTGTTCTGGATAACCGGCGCGACGAGATCCTGAGCTGGCAGGCCACGGGGTACAAGTTCGTCAAGCGCCAGTCCGCTGCCGATCCCAATCTCTGGGTCGCGCTGGCGCACGAGAAGCTCCAGGCCACGGACATTGCGTCCGGGCCTGAAGCTCCCTGAGAGGTGAAAGATCCGTAGACGGATGAACGCCCCTTACGGGGTGGTCGAACCCGAAGCGCCCGAGGCTCCGGACTGGATCATCTCCGACAGCTGCCGGTCGGGCGAATTCTGGCACTCTGTCATGATGCGGTCCACGTCGATATTGCTGAAACCCGGAAGCTGGGCTGTCACCGCGCTGGATGCGCCGCCCGAGGCACCCGAGGCGTCGGAAGAACCGGCAGTCGAGGTCGAGCCCGTCGTGTCGGTGCTTGCGCTGCCGGAGCTGCCGGCATCGGCCGTGGTGGACGAGGTGTCGGAGCCCGACGCCGTGCCGCTGCCGCTGTCAGCCGTGGTGGCCGAGGTGTCGGAGCCGGAAGCGGTGTCGGACGTGCTGCTCGAATCTGCCGTCGTCGAGGAGGTGTCCGAACCCGAGGCCGTGCCGCCCGTGCTGCCCGCGTCCGCGGATGTCGAGGATGTGCCGGACGCTGCCGTGCCGGACGTGTCGGTCGAGCCCGAAGCGCCGCCAGCAGACGAGGCCTGGTTCGACATCGACATGCCGGAGCCGGTCTGATAGCCGCTGAAATAGAACACGACGCTGCGCGCCGTCTCGCGGTCCATCGTCGAGAGATCGCGGCAGGTGATCATCGGTGCTCCGGCCGAGGCGCCGGTCGTAGACTGTGCGATCGACGGCACTGTGCCGGCAACCGTCAGCAGTGCCGCAGCGGATGCTGCGAAAAGAAGTTTCGTCATGTGAGTCCTCCTTGGGCTGCGCGGCTTTGCGCAGCATGCCCGCGGTCAACGCCTCATCGGCGTCATCGTTCCCCCTGGAGTGCGGGCATGGAGGATTTCCGTTCAGATGGAACGAATGGCAAAGATCATGCCTTGTTCCGTGGCGTGGGCATGCCTTCCGGCGAATGCTTGCCGCCTGCTTCCCCGAAAAGACGGAACACGTCCTGCCTGCGGCAGAGCGTTGTTCCGGCGTTGCTGGTCGCCGCAGCGCCTGCAGCCATGCCGAGGCGAAACGCCTCTTCGAGCGGCCATTCCCTGCTGAGGGCCCACACCATGGCGCCGAGAAAGCTGTCGCCCGCGCCGACGGCGGAGCGGACCGGTACGGGGATCGCCGGCAGGCGCAGCACGCCTTCCTTTCGCGCCAGCAGCGCGCCGTCGGCACCGAGCGTCACTGCAACCATCTTCACCTTGCCGGATATGACCAGAGCCATCGCCGCCGCCTCGAGGCCGTGCTCGTCGAGGCCGCCTCCGGCATAGCTCTCCAGTTCCCCGCGGCTTGGCTTCAGGAGGAAGATGCCGCCGTGATCGAGCGCCGCCTTCAGGCCTGCGCCGGACGTGTCGAGCACGAAGGGCAGGGCGTGCCGTTGCGCCGCCTTCGCCAGGCGCGCGAAACTGTCGGCGGGCGCCCCCCGCGGCAGGCTGCCGCTCGCCACGACGAAGCCTTGCGTCCGCCGTGCGACTTCCGCCGCACAATCGTCGATCTCCCCGGCGGTCACCTCGGGCCCTTCGGGCAGGAACCGGTATTCGAGCCCGCTCGCCTTCTCGCGCACCATCAGCGCCACGCGCGTCTGGCCGGCGATGGGGATTGCACGATGGGAAACATTCTCCGCCATCAGCAGCCGCCCGAGAAAAGCACCCATCTCGCCGCCCGCCAGCGACAGCGCCTCGACCTCGCCACCAAGCGCCGAGATGACGCGCGCCACGTTGATGCCGCCGCCGCCCGGCTCGTAGGTCGCATCGGTGAGCCTCACCTTGTGGGTGGGCCGCACCTTTTCGGCCTCGCCGAAGACGTCGATGGTGGGATTGAGGGTGATGGTGAGAACGGGGGCCATGGCATCTC
This sequence comes from Aestuariivirga sp., assembly GCF_046294715.1. Classification (GTDB taxonomy): domain Bacteria; phylum Pseudomonadota; class Alphaproteobacteria; order Rhizobiales; family Aestuariivirgaceae; genus Aestuariivirga. The sequence goes on from NZ_JBKBKI010000005.1 coordinate 179,100, forward strand.
TTTTTCGGGCCGGCCGGCGGGCGAGGTCAAGCGCCGGGTCTGGATTTGGCACTCGCTTTGGCCGATCATCGTTCCCCAAAAGGGATCACCTCTCCATGGCGCAGCTCAGCATCCGCATCGATTTCGCCCCCGATCTCAGGGTGGGCCCCGGCAAGATCGCACTCCTGGAGCAGGTCGCGGCGCTCGGCTCCATTTCGGCGGGCGGCCGCGCCATGGACATGTCCTACAAGCGCGCCTGGGAACTGATCGAGGAGTTGAACACCATCTTCGGAAGGCCGGTCGTGGAATCGCGGAGCGGCGGCAGGAAGGGCGGGGGCGCCACCTTGACGCCATTGGGCCTGAGCCTCATCTCGCGCTACCGGGCGATGGAACGCGCCGCCGCGGCCGCCACCGAATCCCACCTCGCCGCCCTGGAACAGGAAATCGCCAGCGCCCGGCGCAAGGCGGTATAGCCAACCGAACATCACGAAATTGAAAAACGGTCAGCGCGCCTCCGCCGCGGGTCCGCTGACCGACACGGCCTTCACCACGGCAAAGGCGGCATGTCCGGGTTCCAGCCCGAGGGCCGCGGCGGACTGCCGGGTGATGCGCGCGACGATGGCCGATCCACCGCAATCGAGCGTCACGTTCACCGATGCGGCATCCGCCGGCGCGATCGCGCGCACCGTGCCCCGGAGAATGTTCAGTGCACTGATCTGCTGCGGTTCCGCCGTCGCCAGCATCACGTCGCGTGCCCTGATGCGGACGCGGGCCGCCGCGCCGGGAGAAGCGATTCGGCCGGGCACATGGATCTCGCCCGCGGCCGAGGCGAGGAGCGTCATGCCGAACGTCTCGTCATGCGCCGCCACAGTCATGTCGATGATGGCGCCGCCTTCCTCGCGCTCCTCCGCCGGAACGAGGTCCAGCCGCTGGGCGATCTCCCCCGCGGGGCCGAAGGCGAGGAGGCGCCCCTCGCTCAGCACCGCGATGTCGCTGGCGAGCCGCATCACCTCCGCCACCGAATGGCTCACATAGACGATGGGAATGCGGAGTTCGTCGCGCAATCTTTCGAGATAGGGCATGATCTCGGCCTTGCGCGCCGCATCGAGGGAGGCAAGCGGCTCGTCCATCAGGAGAAGGCGCGGCGAGGCAAGCAGCGCCCGGCCGATCGCCACGCGCTGCTTCTCGCCGCCAGAAAGCTCGCCGGGGCGCCGCGCAAGGAGATGGCCGATGCCGAGAAGCTCCAGGATCTGCGGCTTCCCCGCATAGCGCTCCGCAGCAGGCGTGAACCACTCGCCGTAGGAGAGATTGCCCGCCACGGTAAGGTGCGGGAACAGCCGCGCGTCCTGGAACACATAGCCTATGCGCCGGCGGTGCGGCGGAACGTCGATGCCCTTCGCCGTGTCGAGCAGCACCTTGCCCTCGACGCTCACCCGCCCGCGCTCCGGCTTGAGCAGCCCGGCGATGGCGCTGACGAGGCTGGTCTTGCCGGAGCCCGATGCGCCGAAGATGGCGGTGAGGCGGCCCGCGCTCTCGAAGCGGACGTCGAGTGCGAAGCGCCCGAAGCTGTGGCTTATGTCGACGGCGATGCTCATGCGCCGAGCCTCTGGCCGGCGCGGCGGGCGAGCAGTTCCGAGGCCATCAGCGCGGCGAGCGAGATCACCAGCGAAATGGCGGTGAGCCGCAGCGCGCCGGCGTCGCCGCCCGGAACCTGGGTGAAGCTGTAGATGGCGGAGGGGAGCGTCTGCGTTTCGCCCGGAATGTTGGAGACGAAGGTGATCGTCGCGCCGAACTCGCCCATGGCTTTCGCGAAGCACAGGATCATTCCGGCGATGATGCCGGGCGCCGTGAGGGGCAGGGTGACGGTGAGGAACACCCACGCTCCGTTGGCGCCGAGCGTGGAGGCGGCCGCCTCGAGCTTCCTGTCTACCGCTTCGAGCGACAGTCTGATCGCCCGCACCATGAGTGGAAAGCCCATCACGGCGGAAGCCAGCGCCGCACCCGTCCAGCGGAACGAGAAGACGATCCCCACCTCCGCCAGCGCCTCTCCGAAGATACCGCGCGCACCGAAGCCGAGGAGCAGGAGATAGCCCGTCACCACCGGCGGCAGCACCAGCGGCAGATGCACCAGCCCGTTCAGCAGCGATTTCCCCCAGAACTCCCGCCTCGCCAGCAGCAGGGCCGCGGCGAGTGCCACGGGCAGGCTCGCCAGCATGGCGACCGTGGCCACCTTGAGGCTGAGCCGCACGGCGCTCCATTCGTCGCCGCTCAGGGTGAGCCAGTCCGCCATGCTATGGACCTGCCGGAACCGTGAAGCCATGTGCGCGGAAGATCTCCGTCGCCGCGGGGGATTTCAGGAATGCGAGGAATGCCGCAGCATCGGGGTTCTCGGAGGCGGCAATCCGCGCCACGGAAAAGATGATGGGTGGATGGCTCTCGGGCGGGAACGTCGCGATCACCTTGACGGAGGGCTCCGCCAGCGCGTCGGTCCCATAGACGATGCCGAGCGGCGCTTCGCCCGTGGCGACGAGTTTCAGCGCGGCGCGCACGTTCTCCGCCTGGGCGATGCTGTTCTCGACGGAAGACCATACCTGGAGCCGCTGGAGCGCCGCCTTGCCATAGCGGCCCGCCGGCACCGCCTCGACGTCCGCCATGGCGAGCCGTCCTCCCGCCAGGAGTTCGGAGAGCGGGAAGCCGGTCGCGATCCTGGTCGTGGCCGCTGAATCCTTCGGGGCGATCAGCACGATCGCGTTGCCCAGGAGACGCGTCTGGCTTTCCGTGTCGATCAGGTTTTTCTGTGCGAGATAGTCCATCCAGTCGAGGTCGGCGGAAAAGAAGATGTCGGCCGGTGCTCCCTGCTCGATCTGCTTTGCCAGTGCCGGGGTTCCGGCATAGGAGATGCGCGCCACCTTCGACGTTGCGGCCTGCCAGGCCTCCGCTACCGTGTCGAGCGCGTTCTTGAGGCTGGCGGCGGCGAATACCGTCACGCCATCGGCTGCCCTGGCCGGCGGCGCCATCGTTGCTCCAAAGAGGGCAGCCAGCAGCGTCTGGCGGCGAGTCAGCACGGGGTGTTCCTTTGCGTTATATTCCAATGAATATAACACTATTGCATTTTGCTCAAGAGCGCCAAGGCTTCGCCGTGCGCCGCCTGAAGCTTCGCCGCATAGGCCTCGGCATTGCCGGGCCCGTTGTAGACGGTGGCGAAGCCTTTCCAGTCCCGGGTGCGGAGGGTGTCGAGAATTCCCTTTGCGGCGCAGAAATCGAAGAAGGCCAGCACCTGCCAGCGCTCCGAGCGCCCGAAGGCCCGGACCATCGCCTCGGCGGAGTCATAGCCGACCAGCGCGTGATTGAAGCCCATGATCTGCGGCCCGCCGAAGCTCGCGCACTGGCAGGCAATCTCTCCGCCGGCGAGGCGCCTGGCCAGCGCGAAGGCCTCATACTCCCCCTCCTGCTCGCCATGAAAGCGCCGCCATCCGTCGGCGCCGCTCCGCAACCTGTGGCCCTGCCACCTTGCGCCCTCCACGCCCATCCGTCCGCCGAACTGGAAATGCGCGTCGAACGCCTCTTCATTGTCCGTTCCCCAGCGTGCGAAGAACACATGCGGCTCGAAGCGCAGCACGGGCCGGCCGCGCCGGAAGTCAAGCCCGCCGCACTCGACCGTCCACACCGCCAGCATGGCGGCAGGCTCGAGACCGGCGATGCGGCCGGCCCTTTCGAGAAGGCCACCTATTCGGTTCCACATCGCGGCCATGGGCGATCGGGAATCGATCCGGGGCCTTGCCTTGAGGTGATGCCGCGCCAGCCGCGGATCGCTCCGGAAGGCCGTCACGGCGCGGCCTGGATCGACTCGATGTAGCGCATGAGCCCCGCGATGCGGCGCGAGGCGTCGTCGGAGGCCTTCATCGCGTCCTCGATCTTCGTGCTCTTGCCGACGCCCTCGCTCACGAACACGTCGCCCCAGGAAGGCATCTCGCGCGTGCCGTGGCCCTCCGGCATGTCGATGCCGGCGATCGTCTCGAACACCCGGTCTTCCGGAAAGCGCCCGTAGCGCGCCGTGACGAGAGTAAGATCCGAGGGTTTCTTCGCGAGGTGGGAAGCCTGCGGCCCGTCGCCCTTGCCCCATGGCCCGTGGCAGGGGGCGCAGAGCTTCGCGAAATCCGCACGGCCCTGTTCCAGGGCCTCGTCCGCCAAGGCGGCGCCGGAAAGGAGGAAGAGGGCGAGGAGGGCGCGCATCATGGGATCTGGTCGATGTCCTTCAGCATTTCAACGAACCATGGCGTCTTCGGGTCGAAGTGCTTGCCGCCCTTGATCCGCGCGAACTCGATGGCACGCAGTTCGTCCCCTCTCTCCTCGTCATGGCCGATTACGCCGGAGACTCCTTCCAGCGCGGAATCGACGGCGACGTGCACCATGGCGCGGATCAGTTCGAGGTCCGCCTTGTTGGCGGCGGCCGAGCGGCCGAAGTAGCCGGATTTCTGCACCAGCGTCTTGTCCGCGCCGATCTTCTTGGCGAACTGCTTGCCGAACCAGTCGCCCACCTTCACCTGGTCGAGGCGCACGTGGCCGAAGGCGTCGCGCTCCACCTTCTCGCCCTTGGCCTCGAGCTCGGCGAGGATCTCGTGCACCCCCGCGCCCTCGCTCACGAAGATCGAGACCGAGTCCATCTCGTCCATCACGCGCCTCAGCCGCTCCGCCTCGGCCTCGATGTCGATCGGCATTTCGGGGATGTAGACGGCGTCGATGTCCTTGTGGCGACGGTCGAGGTTGAACTCCGGCAGGAACTCCAACGCATCGAGGCGCTCGCGCCAGGCCCGCGCCGTGGCGGCGGTGAGCCAGCCGCAGTTCCGCCCCATCACCTCGTGGATGACCAGCTGCCGCGAGGAGGTGGACTGTTCGTTCACCACGTTCTCGAAGAACAGCGCGCCCTGTTCTGCCGCCGTCCAGGCGCCCAGCGTCTGGCGGATCGGCGCCACGTCGTTGTCGATGGTCTTGGGCAGGCCCACCACGGTGAGCTGGTAGCCGTTGGCGCTGAGATAGGCCGCGAGGTCCGCGGCGGTGGTATTGGTGTCGTCGCCCCCGATGGTGTGCAGGATGGTGACGCCGTCCTTCACCAGCTGGTTCGCCGCCACCTTCAGCGGGTCCTCGCCTTCCTTGACCAGGCCGCGCTTCACGCAATCCGGGATGTTGGTGAGCTTCACACGGCTGTTGCCCAGGGGCGTTCCGCCATGGGCGTGCAGCACATGGGCGCGGCGGCGCACCTCCGGCGTCACCGGAATCGAATTGCCCTGGAGAAGACCCTTGTAGCCCGAGAGATATCCGATGATCGGAGCTTCCGGTGCCAGTTCCGAATAGCGCTCGATCAGGCCCCCGACGGCCGAAGAGAGGCAGGGCGCGAGCCCGCCGGCGGTGAGCATGGCGATCTTGTGGTGGCTGGACATGGGCACTCAACTCCTCGGCATTACAGGGAATTCGAGGGTTAGCATTCCGCGGGGAATTGGCAACCCCGGCGAAATCCATTGAAGGGAGGCCCGGCGATTCCTATCTCAATTCCCGTCAACCCTGAAGGGAGTGAGGCTCTGAGATGACAAACACGGCTTCTGCTGGTTTCGAACCGCGGACGGAAACCCGCGAGCGCCGCTGCGGCGGAACGCTTTCGCGCTGGTCGGCCTGGGAAATCGGCGCGATGGTTGCCGGTTTCGTGGTGTTCTGGCCGCTCGGCCTTATCGCCATCTTCCTCAAGTGGAAGAACGGCGAGATGTGGAGGGGCTCGGCTGAGGGGGGTGCCCCCTGGTCCGGCTTCAAGGCGGGCAGCTTCAAGGCGCCGGATTTCTCCTCCTGGCGTTCTCATGCTTCCTCCTATGGCTTCGCCAGCTCCGGCAACGCTGCCTTCGACTCCTACAAGCGCGAGCAGCTCGCCCGGCTCGAGGAAGAGCGCCGCAAGCTCGAGGAGGACCAGAAGGCGTTCCGCGAATTCGTCGAGAAGGTCCGCCGCGCCAAGGACCAGGAGGAGTTCGACCGCTTCATGGCCGAACGCAACGTTCCCCGCGCCTGAAGCGCGACGCAGGATGAGTGAAGCGGAGAGCCCGGCCCCGGCCGGGCTCTTTCGTTTTCAGAGTTCGGGCTCCTCGCGCGGCTTCTGTTGCGGCACGGGCGCGGCCGGTGGAGCCGGCTCGGCCGGGCGGAAAGGCGGTGGCTTCCGGTCGCCGAACACCGGAGGCCGCGGCGGCGCGCGCGTTGCGGGCTGCTCCGGCGAGCCGGGTGAGGGCGAGTAGGCAGCGGTGATCGCCGCTTGAGAAATGTTGGTTTCGATCACCACGTCCTGCGGGCCGCCGATGAGCACGAGGTGCTCGACGTTGTCCCGCCGCACCAGCACCAGCCGGCGCGTCTTGTCCATCTCGTAATATTCGCTGACCCCGAGGCGCTGACCGCGGCGGCCGCCGCCGAAGCGCGGGCTGAGCGAACGCCACACCGCCATGAGGATGAAGATGAGCACCAGCACCACCGCCGCGGCGATGATGACCTGCATGTTCTCGTTCAGGAACTCCATCGGGCGCACCCTCTCCCCGCTTCAGCCAATGTGCCAGACGGGCGCAGGTTCCGCCGTCCGGGAATGAGGCATGTCGAAAGCTGCATCATTTCGGACTTTGACGCCCGGTTGCGGGTTTGTAAAGGAGTGAGGCGGCGGAGCTTCGGGCGATTTCGATGCAAGGCGATTGGCCTATACTGCCCATGATTCGGGGTGGGCAGAGATGACGGACAGGAACGTGCCGGGCAGGGGCGAACTTGCGGTGCCGGCGGCCTCCGGCAGCGGGCGTGGCCGTACGCTCGCCGTGCTGCTGCTCGCCATCCTCTCCGCCGTCGTCGTGGTGTTCGGGCTGAGGCCGGTGGCTTCCGCCTATCCGATCTGGATCGCCGCGGGGGGCGGGGCGCTGGCGATCTTCGGTCTCCTCGCCGTGTTCGGTCTGCTGGCCGGCGTGTTCCGGCTGAGCGGTGGCGCAGGCGAGCGCGCCTTCCTCGACGCGCTGGCCGATGCGCTGGGCGATCCCATCGTGGTGAGCGACAGCGGCGGCCGCGCCGTCTATGCCAACGCCGCCTATCTTAAGCTCGCCGAGCGCGCCGGCAACGGGCGGCTCGTGGGCATGGACGTGCTGTTCACCCGCTTTCCGGAGTTCTCGGTTCCCATCTACCAGCTCTCCCAGGCGGTGATGGAAGGAAAGAGCGAAATGCGCGAGCTGCGCGTTCCGCCGGGCTCGCCCGCCCCCTGCGCCGCGCCGGACAGGCCAGTCTGGGTGAGGCTCTCGGCGCGGCCCGCCGTGGTGGCGGGCAACAGCTACCGCGTCTGGCGGCTCGAGGACATCAGCGAAGACCGCGCCCGCCAGGAGCTCGCCTTCTCGCGGCTGCAGTTCATCATCACCTATCTCGACAACGCGCCGGCCGGCTTCTTCTCCACCCTCAGCGACGGCCATGTGGACTACATCAACGCCACCCTCGCGCAGTGGCTGGGCATCGACATCACCGAGGCGCAGAACGCCCATCTGACGCTGTCCGACATGCTGGGCGAAACCGCGGCCCGGCTCCTCTCCGGGCTCGAGGCGCGCAAGGGAGGCTCCGTCACCGAAAGCTTCAGCATCGACATCCAGAACGCCGCGACCGGCCGGCTGATCCCGGTGCAGCTCATCCACCACGTCGACTTCGACGCCGAGGGGCAGGCATCGCCCTCGCGCACCATCGTCATCCCCCGCGGCCTCACCGGTGCCCACGGCGGGCGGGCGGAAATCTCCGCTCCGCGCCTCTCGCGCTTCATCAACAACGCTCCGATCGGCATCGCCGAGGTCGACAAGGACGGCACGATCCGCATGGCGAACGCCGCCTTCATCGACCTTTCGCAGAAGGCCAGGCGGGGTGCCGCCCTCGCGTCCGCCATCGTCGAGAGCGAGCGCGCCCGCCTCGAGCAGACGCTCGCCGCGGCCCTTTCGGGCGAGGGCACGCTTCACCGCATCGAGGCCACTGTCGAGGGCCCCGGCCCCCGCAACGTGCTCTTCACCTTCACGAGGCTCGCGGCCGAGGACGACACCGCCGTGGTCTTCGCGGTGGACAAGACCGAGAGCAAGACGCTGGAAGTGCAGCTGGCGCAGAGCCAGAAGCTGCTCGCCGTGGGCCAGCTGGCCTCCGGCATAGCGCATGACTTCAACAACGTGCTCACCCCGATCATCGGCTTCGCCGACCTGCTGCTCGCCAAGATGCGCCCGACGGACCCCGCTTTCGCCGATGTGATGAACATCAAGCAGAATGCCAACCGGGCGGCCAACTTGGTTCGCCAGCTCCTCGCCTTCTCGCGCAAGCAGACGCTGCAGCCCAAGGTGCATGTGCTGACGGAAGCGCTCTCGGACCTCGGCAACCTCCTGGGCCGCGTGCTGGGCGAAAAGGTCGAGCTCCGCATCTCGCATGACCGCGACCTCGGCTTCGTGCTCGTGGATATCCACCAGTTCGAGCAGGTGATCATCAACCTCGCCGTCAACGCGCGCGACGCCATGCCCAACGGCGGCACGCTCACCGTCCGAACCTACAACGTCCCGGTCGAGGCCTCGCGCAGCATCATGCCCTCGCTCATGCCGCCCGGCGAATATGTCGCCTGCGAGGTGGAGGACACCGGAACCGGCATCCCCGAACACATCCGCGAGAAGATATGGGAACCCTTCTTCTCCACCAAGGAAGTGGGCAAGGGCACGGGCCTCGGCCTTTCGACCGTTTACGGCATCGTCAAGCAGACCGGCGGATTCATCTTCTGCGACAGCGAGATGGGCAAGGGCACGACCTTCCGCATCTATCTGCCGCGCTACTATCCCGAGGAGACGCAGGCCCCGGCGGCGGACGAAAAGCCCGCTGAAGCGCCCAAGCGCGCCGACTACACCGGAAAGGAACGGATCCTCCTCGTGGAGGACGAGGACGCGGTCCGCGCCTTCGCGCTCCGGGCGCTCACCTCGCGCGGCTACACCGTGGTTGAGGCGGACTCGGGCGAGAGCGCCATCGAGAAGATCGACGGGGACGAGCGCGGCTTCGACCTGATCATCTCGGACGTCGTGATGCCCGAGATGGACGGCCCCACGCTGCTGCGCGAACTGCGCAAGCGCGGGATCGAAACCAAGTTCGTCTTCGTGTCCGGCTATCCGGGCGAGCAGTTCGAGCAGGACCTCGAAGGCCATTCGGGCTTCAGTTTCATGCCCAAGCCATTCTCGCTGAAGCAGCTGGTCGAGAAGGTCAAGGAAGCGATGGAGAGCTGAGGCCCGGATGAAGGACATGCACACACTGGAGCAGCTGGCGGCCGCCCTCGCCTCGGGCCGCGTGAGCGCGCGCGAACTCGTCGAGCGCTCGCTTGCCGCCATCGCCGATCCGGCAGGCGAGGGGGCCCGGGCCTTCATCGCGGTGGATGCGGAGGGTGCGCGCGCCGCCGCCGACCTGATCGACCGGCAGCGCAGGGCGGGCCGCGCCGTCTCGCGCTGGGCCGGCATTCCGTTTTCCTCGAAGGACCTTTTCGATCTCGCCGGCGAGGTGACGCGGGCCGGCTCGAAGGTGCTCGCCGATGCGCCGCCGGCCGGTGCCGATGCGGTGGCGATCGCGCGACTGAAGGCACAGGGGCTGATCGTGATCGGCCGCACCAACATGACCGAATTCGCCTATTCCGGCGTGGGCCTCAACCCCCATTACGGCACGCCGCGCTCGCCGCACGACCGGGCCACGGGTCGCATCCCGGGTGGCTCCTCCTCGGGAGCGGGCGTTTCGGTGGCGGACGGGATGGTGAGCCTCGCCATCGGCACGGACACCGGCGGCTCCTGCCGCGTGCCCGCCTCCTATTGCGGCGTGGTGGGCTACAAGTCGAGCCATGGCCGCGTGCCGCTCACCGGCTGCTATCCCTTGTCCTTCAGCCTCGATTCGATAGGGCCGCTGGCGAACACGGTCGCCTGCTGCGCCAGGGCGGACGCCATCATGGCAGGCGACTGGGACGGCGAGGCGCCGGAGCGCGAGGCCTCGGGCCTCAGGCTCGCGCTGCTGAAGGATTTCGTCATGGACGGGCTGTCGCCCGAAGTCGAGAGGGCCTTCGGCAGCGCGCTCGAGGCAATTGCCGCTGCCGGTGCAAGGATCACCGAGATCGGCTTTCCGGAACTGAAGGAAATCCCCGTCCTGAACTCCAAGGGCGGCATCCTGGCTTCCGAGGCCTGGGCCTTTCACCGCGCCACGATTGCCCGGGCCGGCGCGGCTTACGACCCCCGGGTGCGGGCCAGGCTGGAGATGGCGCAAGGCATCACCGCGGCGGACTACCTCGACTACCACGCCCGGCGGCGGGAACTGATCGGTCTGTTCGCGCGCCGCTTCGAGGGGCTGGACGCGGTAATCCTCCCCACCACCCTCAATACCCCTCCCGCCCTCGCCGAACTGGCGGAGGACAGGGACTACCTGAAGTTCAATGCCATGAGCCTCCGCAACACCACCGTGGGCAACTTTCTCAATGGCTGCGCCATCTCGCTGCCGATGCGGGGAACCGGGGAGGCGCCCTGCGGCTTCATGGCCATGGCACCCTGGGGCCGCGACCGTAGCCTGTTCGGTGTCGCCGCGGCCCTGGAAAAGGTGCTTTCGACGGTCCGGAGCTGACGGACGATTCGCGCATGGCGGGAAGCGTGCGCCGTGTCGTGGGGCCTGGAAGCGGCGTTAGCCCGCGTTCCCGTGCGTTCCTCTTTCGTGCGGATGAAAAGCCAGCGTTTTCAATGGCGCAAGAGGGTTCCACTTTTCCCTTGCGGACTGAACGGAAATGGAACATATTACGAACACTGATGGCGCGGCGACACCGAAGATGCCTCCGGTGGACCCAGGGAACATGAAGGAGTAAACCGATGGCGCAGTCGAATCTTCGGGTCGTTGAGAATTCCATGGACAAGAACAAGGCTCTGGACGCCGCGCTGAGCCAGATCGAGCGGGCGTTCGGCAAGGGCTCCATCATGAAGCTCGGCGCCTCGACGGCCCTCGAGATCGAAGCGATTTCCACCGGATCGCTGGGGTTGGACATCGCGCTCGGCATCGGCGGCCTTCCCAAGGGCCGCATCATCGAGATCTATGGCCCTGAATCCTCGGGCAAGACGACGCTCGCCCTGCAGACCATCGCGGAGGCCCAGAAACGTGGCGGCATCTGTGCCTTCATCGACGCCGAGCACGCCCTCGACCCGGTCTATGCCCGCAAGCTGGGCGTCAAGGTGGACGATCTCCTGATTTCCCAGCCCGATACCGGCGAGCAGGCGCTCGAGATCGCCGACACTCTGGTGCGCTCCGGCGCGGTTGAGGTGCTGGTGATCGACTCGGTCGCGGCGCTGACGCCGCGCGCCGAACTCGAGGGCGAGATGGGCGACCAGCTGCCCGGCCTACAGGCCCGCCTGATGAGCCAGGCGCTGCGGAAGCTCACCGCCTCGATCTCCAAGACCAACTGCATGGTCATCTTCATCAACCAGATCCGCATGAAGATCGGCGTGATGTTCGGTTCGCCCGAAACCACCACGGGCGGCAATGCGCTGAAATTCTACGCCTCCGTGCGCCTCGACATCCGCCGTATCGGCGCCATCAAGGACCGCGACGAGGTGGTGGGCAACCAGACCCGCGTGAAGGTGGTCAAGAACAAGGTGGCCCCACCCTTCAAGCAGGTGGAATTCGACATCATGTACGGCGAGGGCATCTCCAAGGTGGGTGAGCTCATCGACCTTGGCGTCACGGCCGGCGTGGTCGAGAAGTCCGGCTCATGGTTCTCCTACAATGGCGAGCGCATCGGCCAGGGCCGCGAGAACGCCAAGACCTTCCTGCGCCAGAACCCCGACATGGCACATGCCATCGAGTCGACGATCCGCTCCAATGCCGGCATCCTCGCCGCGGCGCTCAGCAATGCCGCCGAGAAGGACGACTCCGCCGCGGACGAGTGACATCTTCCCCAGGATTCCGGACGCCACCCGCCCAATCCGGCGTCCGGACGCTCACGGTGTGCCCCACACCGCTTGGCAAACGGCGCCCTCCGCTTCCCCACGGAGGGCGCTCGTCCGTTGAATGAGGGGCCTTCTGGCCCCAGATCTCTCCTTATTCTGGACAGGGCGCGCCGGCGCCATTAAAGACCGCCCGATTTCAACCATCAGATTGCCGGGCACCACATGACAGGGCTTGCACAGATCCGCTCCACCTTCCTCGACTTCTTCCGGCGTCAGGGGCACGAGATCGTTGCCTCGTCGCCGCTCGTTCCGAGGAACGACCCGACGCTGATGTTCGCCAATTCGGGCATGGTGCAGTTCAAGAACGTGTTCACCGGCGTCGAGAAACGGCCCTACAGCCGCGCCACCACGGCGCAGAAATGCGTGCGCGCCGGCGGCAAGCACAACGACCTCGACAATGTCGGCTACACTGCCCGCCACCACACCTTCTTCGAGATGCTCGGCAATTTCTCCTTCGGCGACTATTTCAAGGCCGAGGCGATCGAATGGGCCTGGACGCTGGTGACGCGCGAGTTCGGCCTGCCGAAGGACAAGCTCACCGTCACCGTCTTCTCCGAGGACGACGAGGCGCATGCGCTGTGGCGCAAGATCGCCGGCCTGCCGGACAGCCGCATCATCCGCATACCGACGTCCGACAATTTCTGGTCGATGGGCGATACCGGCCCCTGCGGCCCGTGCTCGGAGATCTTCTACGACCATGGCGACAAGATCTGGGGCGGGCCTCCGGGCTCGGCCGAGGCGGACGGCGACCGCTTCATCGAGATCTGGAACCTCGTCTTCATGCAGTTCGAGCAGCTCTCGAAGGAGGAGCGCGTGCGACTGCCCAAGCCCTCGATCGACACCGGCATGGGTCTCGAGCGCATCGCGGCGGTGCTGCAGGGCACCCATGACAATTACGAAACCGACCTTTTCCGTGCACTGATCGCCGCCATCGTCGAGAAGACGGGCGTTCCGGCCGAGGGCGAGGCCAAGGCCTCGAACCGGGTGATCGCCGACCACCTGCGCGCCTCCTCCTTCCTCATCGCCGACGGCGTTCTGCCATCGAACGAGGGCCGTGGCTACGTGCTCCGCCGCATCATGCGGCGCGCCATGCGCCACGCCGAGCTGCTCGGTGCGCGCGAGCCGCTGATGCACCGGCTGGTGCCGGCGCTGGTGCGCGAGATGGGAGCGGCCTATGGCGAACTGGTGCGGGCCGAGGCGCTCATCACCGAGACGCTCTATCTCGAGGAGACGCGGTTCAAGAAGACGCTGGAGCGCGGGCTGAGGCTGCTCGACGAAGGCTCGGCGGGGCTCGGCCAGGGCGACGTCTTCTCCGGCGAGACCGCCTTCAAGCTCTACGACACCTATGGCTTCCCGCTCGACCTGACGCAGGACGCGCTGAAGCCGCGCGGCATCAAGGTCGATACGGCGGCCTTCGAGGCGGCGATGGACGCCCAGCGCGAGGAGGCCCGCAGGGCCTGGAAAGGCTCGGGCGAGGCCAAGACCGAGACCGTCTGGTACGAACTCCGCGAGAAGCTCGGCGGCACCGAGTTCCTCGGCTACGACACCGAGACGGCGGAGGGAATCGTCCGCGCCATCGTGGTCGAGGGCAAGGAAGCCGAAAGCCTTGGCAAGGGCCAGAAGGGCGCGCTCATCGTCAACCAGACACCCTTCTACGGGGAGTCCGGCGGCCAGACGGGCGACCACGGCGTCATCCGCACGGCGGAAGGCGCGGTGTTTCGCGTCACCGACACGCAGAAGCGCGTGGGCGATGTGATCGTCCACATCGGCGAAGTGGAGCAGGGGACGATCACCCCCGGGAACGCGGTGGAACTCGCCGTCGATCATGCCCGCCGCTCCGGCAACCGCATCCATCACTCGGCCACACATCTCCTGCACGAGGCCCTGCGGCTGACGCTCGGCACGCATGTGGCGCAGAAGGGCTCGCTCGTCGAGCCGAACCGCCTGCGCTTCGACATTTCCCACAACAAGGCGATGTCGCATGACGAGATCGCGCAGGTGGAGGCGATTGCCAACGAGATCGTGCTGCAGAACGACCAGGTGAAGACGCGGCTGATGAGCGTCGACGCGGCGATCGCCGAAGGTGCCATGGCGTTGTTCGGCGAGAAATACGGCGACGAGGTGCGCGTCGTGTCGATGGGCCGCAACAGCCATGGCGCGGGCCGGCCCACCTATTCGCTCGAACTCTGCGGCGGCACGCATGTCTCGCGCACCGGCGACATCGGCCTCATCAAGGTCGTCAGCGAGAGCGCCTCCGCCGCCGGCGTGCGCCGCATCGAGGCGCTGGCGGGCCCCGCCGCGCGCGCCTATCTCGAGGAGCAGGACCGGCGCGTGCAGGCCGCCGCGGCGGCCCTCAAGGCGCCGGCCTCCGAGATCGTCACCCGCATCGAG
>NZ_JBKBKI010000006.1:0-162565 GCF_046294715.1 Aestuariivirga sp.
CAGGCCCTCGCGCGCGGCATCCAAAAAATCCGCCATCCTGCCGCGCGCGCCGTTATTCGGCAGCGTCATGAGCCCGCCGAAGACGAGGCCCGGCATGCGGTCGATGGCCTGCGCGAGCCGGATCGCCGCCTCCGGGCTCTGCACGCCGTTCCGCGCCGCACCGGTGTCGCATTCGACCAGCACCGCGATGTCTCGCCCAGCATTCCGGGCCGCCTGGGAAAGGCCCTCGAGCACCTCCTCGTTGTCCGCCACCACCTTGATGGCGGTGCGCCGGGCAAGATCCGCCAGCCGATGAAGCTTGTGGCCGCCCACCACGTTGAAGGTGAGCAGCATGTCGGAGATGCCGGCTTCCGCCATCACCTCGGCCTCGCCCAGTTTCTGCACGGTGATTCCCCTGGCGCCGAGGTCCACCTGCGCCTTCGCCAGCGGCACCAGCTTGTGCGTCTTGATGTGCGGCCGGTTGGCAAGCCCCAGCGCATCACAGCGCGCCTGCCAGCGCCGAAGGTTGCGTTCCACCACGTCGATGTCGATGACGGGAACCGGTGTTTCGAGCTCCTCGAGGCGGCGGCCTGCGTCCTCGAACGCGAAATGGTTCAGAATGTCCATGGAGGGGGACTCCGCTTGTGATTGCCCAAGTCTAGCACCGGGTCCCTTCCGGTGCGAATGCCGCGGATCGCATGACAGCCGTGTGGTTGTGCATTGCCGCTGCCGGAACCCTTGGCTAGACTCCGCCCGAAGCGGGAAGGGGAGATGGGAATGTATCTGGAAAAGCTGCGGCTCGACGGCCGCGTGGCGGTGGTCACGGGTGCGGGGCAGGGCATCGGGGCCGCCTGCGCGCGGGCACTCGGCGAGGCGGGCGCCATCGTGATCGTGGCCGACATCCTGCAGGACCGGGTCGGGAACACGCTGAACGAGCTCAAGGGCCTCGGCATCACGGCCTATGGCAAGGTGCTCGACGTCACCAACTCCGCCGACGTGGACCGGGTGGCGGCCGAAATCGAGTCCGCGCACGGTCCGGCATCGGTTCTCGTCAACAATGCCGGGATCGCCAAGTCCAACGTCAGGGCGGAAGACACCGCCGACGATCACTGGCGCATGCACATGGACATCAATCTCGACGCCGTGTTCTGGTGCTGCCGCGCCTTCGGCCGGCAGATGCTGGCGGCGGGCAGGGGCTCGATCGTGAACATCGGCTCGATGTCGGGCTATATCGTCAACAAGCCGCAGCCGCAGGCCTTCTACAACGCGTCGAAGGCCGCCGTGCACCACCTCACGCGTTCGCTCGCCGTGGAATGGGCCACGCGCGGCGTTCGCGTCAACGCGGTGGCGCCCACCTACATCGAGACGCCGCTCACCGCTTTCGGCATGAAGGAGCATCCCGATATGCTGAAGACCTGGATCGAGATGACGCCGATGGCCCGCGTCGGCCAGCCGGACGAGATCGCCTCCGTGGTGCAGTTCCTCGCCTCCGACGCGGCAAGCCTGATGACCGGCTCGATCGTGCTGGCGGATGGCGGCTATTGCAGCTGGTAGGACTCAGCCGGGCGGCGGGAAGCGCCGCTTCAGGTCGCCGATCTGCTCGGCCGTGAGATAGCGCGTGGCCTTGCCGTGGAGGAGGAGGTAGAGCCTCGCCGTCTCCTCCAGCTCCTCGATGGCATCGACCGCGGCCGAGAGGCTGGTTCCCGCCACCACCGGGCCATGGTTGGCGAGCAGCACCGCGTTGTGATTGGCCGCGGCCCTGCCCACCGCCTCGCCCAGCGCCTTGTCGCCCGGCGCGTAATAGGGAATGAGCGGCAGCTTGCCCACCCGCATCACGTAATAGGCGGTTATCGGCGGCAGCACGTCCGCATGGTCGATGCCGTCGAGGCAGGAGACGGCCACCGAATGGGTGGAGTGGAGATGCACCACCGCCCCGGCCTTCGCCCGCTCGCGGTACATGGCGAGGTGCAGGAAACTCTCCTTCGTGGGGTCGTCGCCATCGACCAGCCGCCCGTGCTCGTCCAGCTTCGAAAGCCGCGCGGGGTCGAGCCGGCCGAGGGAGGAGCCCGTCGGCGTCATCAGCCAGCCGTCGGCGATCCGCATCGAGATGTTGCCGGAACTGCCGAAGGTGAGGCGCCGCTCGAACATCGAGCGAGCCATCTCGCAGATGAATTCGCGCGCCTTGGCTTCGATCATTTCAGCGCCTCCAGGGCCTCGCCGAAGAAGTCGGGTCCGCCGAAATTGCCCGATTTCAGCGCCAGCGCGTAGCGCGGCGTGCCATAGGAGAGGCAGGCCGGGACGCCGGGTGCGATTTGCGGCCCGATTTCCAGGGCCTCGACGCCGAGCGCCGAGACCACGGCCCCGGAGGTCTCGCCGCCCGCGATGACGAAGCGGCGCACCCCCGCCGAGGCCAGCCCGCCCGCCAGCCTGGCGATGGCATGCTCGATCATCTCGCCCGCCTTCTCGCGGCCGAACTGGGCCTGGATGGCGGACACCTTCTCCGGCGGCGCCGAGGCATAGATCAGGGCGGGGCCGGTCTTCAGCTTCTCAGCCGCCCAGCGGAGCAGGTCGGAAACCGTCTTCTCAGGATCGGCGGCGAGTGCGGCAGGGTCGATCGCCATCGCCGGATGCTTCGCGGCGAAACGCTCCACCTGGGCCAGCGTTGCCGCCGAGCAGGAGCCCGACAGCACCACGCCCGGTCCGCCCGCCTTCGTGAGCGCTGCCGCACCCTCGCGCCTGCGGATGAGCCTCGCCAGGCGGTAGCTGTCCGGAAGCCCGATCGCCACGCCCGAGCCCCCGGTGATGAGCGGCAGGGCGGAGGAGGCGGCTCCGATGTTCTCGAGGTCCCTGTCCTCGAGCGCATCCACGATGGCGTGGCGCACGCCCTCCGCCTCGAGCTTCGCATAAGCTTCGGCGATGGCCGGCGCGCCAAGCCGCACGGCCCTGTAGGGCACGAGCCCCACCCTGTGTTTCGTCTGGCGCCCCAGCACCCGCACGAGGTTCGAATCGCGCATGGGCGTGAGCGGGTGGTTGCGCATCGTGGAATCGGAGAGGAGGTCTCCCCCCACGAAAAGATGGCCCATGTAGATGGTGCGGCCATTCTCCGGGAAGGCGGGGCAGGCGATGGTGAAGCCGGACTGCAACTCGTCGAGCAGCGCATCCGCCACGGGCCCGATGTTTCCCTCGTCCGTGGAATCGAAGGTGGAGCAGTATTTGAAGAAGATCTGCCTTGCGCCGTTCGCCTTGAGCCAGCGGCAGGCGGCAAGCGACTGCGCCACCGCTTCCGCCGCCGGAATGGTGCGCGACTTCAGCGCCACCACAACGGCGTCCGCTTCCGGGGCTCCGCCCTTCGGAATTCCGATCGTCTGCACCGTGTGCATGCCGCGGCGCGTCAGCGTGTTGGCGAGGTCGGTGGCGCCGGTGAAGTCGTCGGCGATGCAGCCCAGAATCATGTGTCAGCCCGTCTTGATGCGGACGACACCATAAGGCCCGAGCTCAAGCCCTGAAAGCTTCTTCACCGTCTCGCCGGGCCGCGACAGGAAATCCGGCTTCGTCGCCAGCGCCACGAAATTCCCGTCCGACAGGCGATGCAGTTCGGCCGCACCGGAAAGCCCCGAGACCTTCACCTTCTGCGGCTCTGCCGAGAGGTTGGCAAGCCACAGCTCTTTTCCCGACTTCGACTGGTGAGCCAGCGCGGCGACGGTGGAGCCCGCACTCGACACGGCCTCGAGCCTCCTGTTGCCGCTGGCGGGAGCGAGGCCTGCCAGCACGTGATAGGCCGGATAGACTGCGGCCTTTGCGCCGTCGAACCAGGGCTGGGCATGATCCGCCTTCCGGTAGATCACGCCCTGCGGCCCGGTGACGGCGCCGAGCGCCACGCTGTTAAGCCCGCCCTTCGCAAGGGCGGCGAGGAGACCGACGTTCCAGGCCGCCGCGAAGAGGCCGCGCTGGCGCGGGTCCATGTCGGAGAGGCAGACCCGGCCGTTCCCCGGGTTCTTCGCCACCGCCGCGCCGTAAGGGTTGTCGCGGCAGGGGATCGAGGAGGGGCCGAGATGATAGGGCGTCTTGCCGATCATGTTGCGGGTGGAGGCGATGATGGAGGGCAGCGCTTCGAGTGTCTCCATCACCGAGATGTCGTCCGCCGCATGGACGATGGGGCATACGCTGTGCGTGACGAAATCGAAGAGGCCGGGGGGCACAGGCTTGCGGTTGAGCTCGGTGAAATAGGAGAGCATGCCGCCGCCCACCGGCACGCCGGGCAGCGCCTCGCGCACCGCTTCCGCCATCTCCTCGTAGCTGGGTCCCCAGGGGCGCGGCGTGTTGGGCTGGAAGGACTTGAGGTCGTGCATCTGCGTGACCACGACGGCGTCCGGCCTGAAGTCGGCGGCGCGGAGAGCGCCGGCAATGGCGTTCACTTCCTCTTTCGCCGGGACCTTGGCGGGGAGCACGATCTCAAGCGTCGAAAGCGCGTCGGTGCGCTCGCGGAGCTCGCGGAAGGCGGCCGCGGCCTCGGCCTGGCCCCCGTTCCGCCCGTCGATCTGGCAGACGAGATGGGCCGGGTGCATGGCGGCGACGAGTTCCGCCTTCTCCAGTGCGTGCGCGGCCTCCGCCATCGGCACGCCGACGCCTATGGCGGGGATACGGCCCTTGGCGCCGCCGACCTCGATGCTCACCGCAGCTCCTGCTTTCGCCGCTTTCCGCGCCGCGGGCTTCCCTTCCACCGTGACGGTGACGGACTGCGTGAAGGCCTCGCCCTTCTTCAGCGTGTAGGGCCAGGGGTCGAGCAGCGAGCACACATAGGTCTTGTAGGAGGCGTCCATCCAGTTGCGGTGGTCCTCCATCTCGAACTTGTTGCCCTCCATCAGCACCGTGGCAGTGACGCCTGGCACCACCGTATGCTTGAGAGAGCGGATCTCGAAGACGGGCTGGCCCGGGCTGATCACCTTGGGAAAGCGCGATTTCCGCTTCTTGCCGTCGGTTTGGACGATCTCGACGGGCTCGCCCACGACCCCCACCAGCGGGTACAGCACCACGAAGCCCGTCCGGTTCGTCAGGAAGTCGGTGAGCGGCATGCCGGCGGCGGAGAACGTCAGCCGCCCCGCGGCGTCGGCCTCGATCGTGGCGTCGTAGCGGATGGCCTGCTGCTTGTCCCGCGCGGTCGCCGTGTAGCTGACGGTGAAACCGTTCTTGCCCTGGCGAATCTTCAGGTTCTCGATCGCCGGCGCATAGGTGCCCCAGTCCTTGTCGCGCACCAGATAGGCGACGCCGCGCAGGACTTCCGCTCCCCTGTAGCGGATGTAGCGCAGCGCGCCGTTGTCGAACATGGCGGTGATCGGTCCGGCCTCGAGGATGCGCCGCTTCGGTTCCGGCACGTCGGTTCCGGTGAGCTTGATCGCGCGGGTGAGGGCGCTCTTCGCCATGGTCTGCCTCCCAGTGACTTCAGATGACCTTTTCGGTTGCGGGATCGATGATGACCGCACGCGTCATGTCGATGTCAATCTCCGTCTTCTCGCCGGGGCGCGAAACGTCATGCGCGGAGAGCTCGGCGACGATCGAGGTGCCACCCAGCGGCATCGTCGCCTGCACGCGCGATCCCGTGGGCTGCACGAGTTCGATGGTGACGGGCACGCGCACATGCCCTGGGCCGAGTGCTGCCCCCGCCATCGAGATGTACTGCGGGCGGATGCCGAGGATCACCGCCTGGCCGGGCGTGAGGCCGGGGCGGCCCGGCAGCGGCAGCTCCGTGCCGTCGGCGAGCCGCACGCCCGAGGCGGACGATGTCGCCGGGATGAAATTCATCTTGGGGCTCCCGAGGAAGCCCGCCACGAAACGCGTGCTCGGCCGCTCGAAGAGATCGAGCGGAGAGCCCTGCTGCTCGATCAGCCCGTCGCGCAGCAGAACGATGCGGTCGGCGAGCGTCATCGCCTCGATCTGGTCATGCGTCACGTAGACCATGGTGCGGCCGAGTTCCTGGTGCAGCCGCTTGATCTCGACGCGCATGTCGTCACGGAGCTGCGCATCGAGGTTGGAAAGCGGTTCATCGAACAGATAGAGTATCGCATCGCGGACGATGGCACGGCCGATGGCGACGCGCTGGCGCTGCCCGCCCGAGAGTTCGCGCGGGAAGCGCTGGAGGAGATGCGCGATCCCCAGCATCTCCGCGGCGCGCTTCACCCTCTTCTCGACTTCGGCCTCGGCGAACTTCCGCGCCCGGAGGCCGAAGGCGATGTTGTCCTTCACGTTGAGATAGGGGTAGAGCGCGTAGTTCTGGAACACCATGGCGATGTTGCGGTCGCGCGGGCGCGCCCAGGTCACGTCCTGCCCGCCGATCTCGATCCTGCCGGAACTCGCCTCCTCAAGCCCGGCGATGGTGCGGAGAAGTGTGGACTTGCCGCAGCCCGATGGTCCCACCAGCACCGTGAACTCGCCCGCCGCCACGTCGAGGTCGATTCCCTTCACGGCATGGAAGGCGCCGTAGTGCTTGTGGAGGCCGGTGATCTTGAGGTCCGACATGGCTAGCCCTTGACTGCGCCCATCGAGATGCCGCGCACCAGGTAGCGCTGCATGACGGCGACGGTGAAGAAGACGGGAATGGTGCCCAGCACCGACATGGCGGCGATCTTGGCCCAGAAATTGGACTGCCCGCCGAAATAATGCGTGACCTGCACCGTGTAGGTCGTCACCTCGGTGCGCGTCAGCACCAGCGCGAAGAGGAAGTCGTTCCAGGCGAAGATGAAGGTGAAGACGGCCGTGGCGAAGAGGCCGGAACGCGCCATCGGGAGAACCACCTTCCACAGGATCTCCCAGCGCGTGCAGCCGTCGACGAGGGCCGACTCCTCGAGCTCCAGCGGAATGTCCTCGATGTAGCCGCGCATCATCCAGATGACATAGGGCAGCGAGAAGGCCGTGTAGAGCACGATCAGGCCCACATAGCTGTCGACCCAGCCGAGCCAGACATAGAGCAGGAACAGGGGGAAGACGATGGCCACCGGCGGCATCATGCGCTGCGAGATGATCCACACCGCGAGGTTCTCGCCGCCCGTCTTGAAGCGCACGAGGCTGTAGGCGGCGATGGTGCCCAGGATCATGGCGAAGAAGGTCGAGACGGACGCGAGGATCAGGCTGTTGCCAACCGTCGCCGCGTCGCCGTCCTTGAACAGCACCTGGTAGTTCGCGAGCTGCAGGGACTGCGGATACCACACCGGGGGAAAGGCGAAGATCTCGTCCGGCGTCTTGAAGGAGATGATGAACAGCCAGTAGACCGGGAAGACGAAGACGATCGTGAGGGCCACGGCGAGCAGGTAGCGGAAGGCGAGCCGCGCCGAGGGCCTGCGGTGGAAGGGGAGGGCGGTGCTCATTTGGCGAGACCCATGCGGCGGATGGCCCATGTTACGACCACCGTGAGAAGGAGGATGACGAGGAAGGCGATGGCCGCCGTGTAGCTCGTCTCGAACTGCTTGAAGCCCTGCGTGTAGGTGTAGATCGAGATCGTCTCCGTCATGGTGCCGGGCCCGCCCATGGTGAGCGCCCAGATGATGTCGAAGATGCGGAACAGGTCAAGGCCGCGGATCAGGATGGCGATCGCCATGACCGGCCAGATGGCGGGCAGCACGATGTAGCGGAAGGTGCGGTAGAAGGAGGCGCCGTCGATCTCCGCGGCCTCCGTCTGCGACTTGTCGACGTTGGAGAGGGCGGCAAGCAGGATCAGGAACATGAACGGCGTCCACTGCCACACCTCGCAGAAGATGATGGCGGGGTAGACGAGGTTCGGGCTGATCGTCCAGAGCAGGTTCACGCGTTCGCCCGCGAACCAGCCGAGGATCTGGTTGATCGGGCCGTACTGGTTGTCGAGCAGGAGCCGCCAGGTGGCACCCGCCACGATGGGCGAAATGATTGTGGGCAGCACGAGGAGCGCCACGAAGATCTGCCGGCCCGGCATCTTGTCGAGGAAGAGATAGGCCATGGCGAGGCCGAGCAGAAGCTCCAGCGGCAGCGCGATCGCCGTGATGAGAAGCGTGTGCAGCAGCGACTGCCAGAGCCGCGCATCCTTGAACAGCTGCTTGTAATTGTAGAGCCCTGCGAAGGAGGTGTCGGTGTCCATCATGTCGATGCGCATGAAGGAGACGAGGAGCGAGTAGATCAGTGGAAACAGCCCCACGGCCAGCAGCAGGAACACCGCGGGCGCGATGAGCCAGTATTTGAAGTTCGGGTCGGGGTGGCGGGCGGCGAGGGCTGGCATGAGGTGCTTTGCGTCTGTTTACGTTCCCCTCCCCTCGTGGGGAGGGGCAGGGGTGGGGGGCTCGCGGTCACGGCCTCGACCGGTGAACGCCGCGGACCCCCACCCTCGATCCCTCCCCGCGAGGGGGAGGGAGGAAGAGCCGAGGACGGGAGGATTGCTACATCTTCGGATAGGCGCCGGACTTCGAGGCCCAGCTGGCATAGACCGCCTTCTGCTTGTCGACGCCGATCTTCTCGGTGATGGCGTCCCACTCGGCGGCAGCCGCATCGGCGATCGCCTTCGGGTCCTCGCCCGCCCACAGCTTGGAGATCATCTGGCGCAGCACTTCCTCGTACTTGTCGGTCTGCAGAAGCGACAGGTCGAGGAGACCGTTGTTGGCGCCGTCCTGCAGGGCCTTCAGGTAGTCCTTCGCATCCGGCCACTTGGCGAGATAGTCGGGGCTGGTGAAGTGCGAATCGCGGAACGGGTCGCGCAAGGCGTAGGGAAGCTGCACGCGCTCGAGCGACACGGCCTCGCTGTTCAGCCACTGGATGAACAGGTAGGCGGCCTCCTTGTTCTTGGAGCCGGAGGCGACCGACAGGCAGAATCCGGCGGCGAGCTGCGGATGTCCGCCGGGCGGCATGGCATAGCCCACCTTTCCGGCGATCGTGGATTTCGGAACCCAGCTCAGCACCTCCTGGTCGGTGCCATAGCCCGCGGCCCAGCGGCCATAGGGAGGCCAGGAGATGGTCATCGCCGTCTGGCCCTGCAGGAAGGCTGCGAGGTTTTCGACGAAGCCCCACTGCTCCACGCCGGGCGGCATCCACTTGTTCTCCTCGCGCATCTCGGTCAGCACCTTGACGCCGATATCGGAGTTGATCGTGGCCTTCATCGTCTCCGCATCGAAGAACTTGCCGCCTTCGTTGCGGAAGCGCTCCTGGAACATGAACATGGTGTAGGGCGGCTGGCGGAAGAATCCGGCGCCGTACATGTTCTTGTCCTTGAGGATCTCGCTCAGCGCAGCGCCCGTCACGTCGAAGTCGGCCCAGGTCGTGGGAACGGCGAGGTCCTTTCCGGTCTTGGCCTTGAAGGCCTCCTTCACCGCGGCATCCTCGAAGATGTCCTTGCGGTAGTACATGACGAAGACGTCGCCGTCGTCGGGCAGGCCATAGATCTTGCCGTCCACCATCATCTGGTTGTCGCGATAGGTCGGCGCGATCTTCTGCAGCTCCTCGCGGAAGCCGTACTTGTCGACGAAGGGATCGAGCACTTCGAGGGCCCCGGCATTGGCGAGGTCGGGCATCCAGGCGGGGATGACGTTCAAGGCGTCATAGGCTCCGGCACCGGACTTGTAGTCCTGCATGATCTTGGTGAACATCTCGGCGGTGGCCACTTCCACCACCTTGACGTCGATGCCGGTGAGCTCCTTCCACTTGGGGCCGGAGAAGTTCAGCGGGTCGAGCGCCTGGAGGCCTGCCTCCCACACGATCGAGATCGTCTGCCCGCTGAACTGCTTGGCGGCATCCACCGCCGTCTGGGCCGCATCGGCCGCGGCGGCCTGGCGGGCCGTCAGCGCCGTGCCGGCAATCCCGGCGGCGATGCCGATCTTGCCGATGTCGCGTCTTGTAACCATGTCCTTCCTCCCATTTGCATGAACGGCGGCATGAGGCAGCCATTCGTTTCCCCCTGTTCCGGGGGAATTCCTTGTCACCCGAAACGCTCGGCGTAGCCCTTGAGCTTCGCCTTGAAATTCGGTCTGTCAAGCACCTCGCGGTTCACCACGCCGCGCGGCACCTGGCCCTTCATCACGTCGAGCACCGCCCTGACGTCCGCCGCGCCGTTGCCGGCGAAGCACTGGTCCGTCCAGCACAGCGCATGCGGCGCCGCGATGATGTTGTCGAGCTTGAGGAGCGGATCGTCGGGATCGGTCGGTTCCTGCTCGAACACGTCGAGCCCGGCTCCGGCGATCCTGTTCTCCTGCAGCACCCTGGTCAGCGCCTTCTGGTCGACGATGGGTCCGCGCGCGGTGTTGATGAGATAGGCCGTCGGCTTCATCAGCGCCAGTCTTTCGGCATTGACGATGTGATGGGTTTCCGGCGTCAGCGGACAGTTGACGGTCAGGATGTCGGCGCGCGCGAAGAGCTCCTCGATGGAGACGAGCGCGATGCCGAGTTCGGCTGCCACCGCCTTGTCGGCATAGGGATCATGCGCGATGAAGTTCATGTCGAAGGGCTTCGCCAGCCGGAACATCTCGGCGCCGATGTTGCCGACGCCCAGCGAACCCAGCGTCTTGCCGACGAGGCCCACCCCCATGTGCTCGCCCCGCGCCGCGAAGCCGGGGGCGCCCATGCGGGCCAGGCTGTCCTTCACCATCAGCTTGCCGGTCAGCGCCAGCATGAAGGTGATGATCGACACGGCCACCGGCCGCCGCACCCCGTCGGGCGTGATGACGAGCGCGATGTCGTTTGCCGTGCAGGCGGGAACGTCGACCGTGTCGTAGCCGACGCCGAAGCGCGCCACCACCGCGAGCCTCCCGCTCACCGGAACGCTCGTGGCGTCGAAGCGGTGGGCCAGCAGGATCAGCGCGTCGAACTCCTCGAGCTGCTCCGGCCGCAGCGGCGAGGCATTGTCGAGAAAGGCCATCTCGACGTTCTTCGCCTCGCGGAGCGGCGTGAGGTCGAAATCGGGGAAGGTGGGCGTGCCGTCGGCCTTCCTGAAATCGCCCGAAAGGGCAACGCGGAACGGGCTCATGCCTTCACCCCCTCGCGGATCGCCTTGCTCGCGGCCGCGAGCCCGTCCCGCAGCACCCAGATATCGCCCGAATAGCAGATGAAGTCGAAACCCTGCCGGTGGAAGGCGATGCCCTGCTCGACGTTGGGCACGAGCCGGCCAAGCGAGCGGCCATGTTTCTTCGCCGCCGCGATGATGCGCTCCATGGCGGCGGTGAACTTCGGATGGGTGAACTCGCCCGGTATCCCGAGCGACACCGAAAGATCGAAGTGCCCGACCCAGAGCCCGTCGACACCCTTGACGGCGGCGATGGCATCGACGTTCTCCGCTCCCTCCGCCGTTTCGATGAGGCAAATGACGGCGGTGCGCGCGTTGGCGGCGGCCAGCGCCTCGGCCACCGGCTGGATGCGGTAGTTGTCATGCGCCATTTGCAGGCCCACGCCGCGCTTGCCCAGCGGATGGTACTTGACCGAGTCGACCATGGCCTGCGCCTGCGCGGCGGTCGAGATCATCGGCGCGATCAGGCCCTCGGCTCCCATGTCCGAGGCGCGGGCCAGCATGTCGTTCTCGAGCGCGGGCACGCGGACGATCACCGCGACGTCCGCCGCCTCGAAATAGCGGATGGCGCTCTTCATCGTCTCGAAGGAGAAGCCCGAATGCTCCATGTCGAAGAACACGAAGTCGAGCCCGGCCGCCTTGAGGATGTGACCGATGCCCGGCGTCGCGAACTCGACGACGAAATTGCCGAGCTTCAGCTCCTTCGAGCGCATCAGGTCCTTGAGCCGCATCGATCCTCCCGACAGCCCGGTTGTTCCGGGCTTCACTCATTGACTTGTCATACCAGTAGCATGTAATCAGACCTGAAAACTATCCGAGGTTTTCTGGATGACGTCAATCGCTCTCTTCGGTGCCGGCGGCAAGATGGGACATCGGCTTTCGCGCAATCTGAGGGGCTCGCGCTTCACCGTGCGGCATGTCGAGGTGAGCGAGGCGGGCCGGGCGCGGCTGGCGCAGGATTTCGGTGTGGAATGCGTTCCGCCCGAGCAGGCGGTCGCCGGCGCCGAAGTGGTGGTGCTCGCCGTTCCGGATACGGCGATCGGCACGGTGGCAGGCGCGATTCAGCATCTCCTGAGGCCCGGCACCATTGTCGTGGTGCTCGATGCCGCAGCCCCCTTCGCGGGACACCTGCCGGAAAGGCCGGACCTCACCTATTTCGTGACCCATCCCTGCCACCCGCCGATCTTCAACGACGAGACCGACCCGCAAGCGAAGAAGGACCGTTTCGGCGGCATCGCGGCGAAGCAGCACATCGTGAACGCCCTGATGCAGGGGCCGGAAGAGCATTATGCGCTGGGCGAGGAGGTGGCGCGCACGATCTGGGCCCCCGTCATGCGCTCGCACCGGGTCACGGTGGAGCAGATGGCGCTGCTCGAACCGGGCCTCTCCGAGACGGTCGTCGCCTCGCTCCTCGACGTGATGCGCGAGGCGATGGATGAGGTGGTGGCCCGCGGCGTGCCCCAGGAGGCGGCGCGCGACTTCCTGCTCGGACACATGAACATCCTGGGCGCGGTGATTTTCAAGGAACAGCCCGGCGTCTTCTCGGATGCCTGCAACAAGGCCATCCAGTTCGGCAAGCCCATGCTGATGCGGAAGGACTGGAAGCGGGTTTTCGAGCCGGAGGAGATCGCCGCCTCGATTCGCCGCATCACCTGAGGGCATGGCCCTCTCCCGAAGGAAACCCTTGCGCTTTCGGCACCGTTGGTGCTGAAAGCCGCCAGTTCGGGAGATGCGGATGCTGGAAATACTGGAGTCGATGCTGACGGGTGAGGCGCTCTGGGCGCTGGGTCAGGTCATCATGATCGACCTCGTGCTGGCAGGCGACAATGCCGTCGTCATCGGCCTTGCGGCCTCCGGCCTTCCCAAGGAACAGCGCAACAAGGCCATCCTCGTGGGTATCCTGGCGGCGACGGTGCTCCGCATCGCCTTCGCCAGCGTCACCACCCAGCTCCTGCAGATCCTGGGCCTGATCCTCGTCGGCGGCATCCTGCTCCTCTGGGTGAGCTGGAAGATGTGGCGCGAACTGCGCGACGGCCACCAGCAGGAAGGTGTCGAGGCGGTGACCGGCGAGGACATCAACGCCGATGGCACCATCGGCGCGCCGGTATGCCGCAAGACCTTCCGCCAGGCTGCCTGGCAGATCATCGTGGCGGACGTTTCCATGTCGCTCGACAACGTGCTCGCCGTCGCGGGTGCGGCGCGCGAGCATCCGGCCGTTCTGGTCATCGGCCTCGTGCTGTCGATCGCGCTGATGGGCCTCGCTGCCTCCTTCATCGCGCGGCTCCTCCAGAACCACCGCTGGATCGCCTATGTGGGCCTCGCGATCATTCTCTATGTCGCGCTGGACATGATCTACCGCGGCATTCTCGAGCTCTATCCGGCCGTGACCTGAACCGAGATGAACCGGTACCCGCGCGACATGAAGGGCTATGGCCGGGCGATCCCGGATCCGCGCTGGCCGGGCGGCGCGCACGTCGCCGTGCAGTTCGTGCTGAACTACGAAGAGGGAGGCGAGAACAACATCCTCCACGGCGATGCCGCCTCGGAAGCCTTCCTTTCGGAGATCGTCGGCGCCCAGGCCTGGCCGGGGCAGCGCCACTGGAACATGGAATCGATCTATGAATATGGCGCGCGCGCCGGCTTCTGGCGCCTGTGGCGCATGTTCACCGGCAGGCAGGTTCCGCTCACCATCTATGGCGTCGCCCATGCGCTGATGCGCTCGCCCGATCAGGTCGAGGCCATGAAGGAAGCGGGCTGGGAAATCGCCAGCCACGGCCTCAAGTGGGTCGAGCACAAGGACATGCCGGAAGAGGAGGAGCGCCGCCAGATCGCCGAGGCGATCCGCATCCACGCGGATGTCACCGGTGAGCGGCCGCTCGGCTGGTACACCGGGCGCTGCTCCATGAACACCACGCGCCTCGTCATGGAAGAGGGCGGCTTCCTCTATTCCTCCGACGATTACTCCGACGATCTTCCGTACTTCCTGCCGAGGCCCGGTGGCGGCCGGCACCTGGTCATTCCCTATACGCTCGACGCCAACGACATGCGCTTCGCCACGCCGCAGGGCTTCAACACCGGCGAGCACTTCTACCAATACCTCAAGGACAGCTTCGACTGCCTCTATGAAGAGGGACGCCGCGGCAGCCCGAAGATGATGTCGGTGGGGCTCCACTGCCGCCTGGCGGGCAGGCCCGGCCGCGCCTTGGGACTGGCCAAATTCATCGATTACGTGCTGTCGCACGACAAGGTGTGGATCCCGCGCCGCATCGACATCGCCCGGCACTGGCACGAAACCTTCGGCGGCACGCCCTCCAGCGGATGACACCATGACCATCAGTTTCCACGATCTCTCCCGGATGACGCGCGAGGAGCGCGATGCGCTCCTGAAGCGCACCGAGGCCGACCTCTCGCAATACGAGGAGAAGGTGAAGCCCATCATCGCGGCCGTTCGCGAGGAGGGTGACGAGGCCTTGGCCCGCTTCGCCCGCCAGTTCGACAAGGCGCCCGTCGAGAGGAACACCATCGCCGCCACCGAAGCCGATTTCGCCCGCGCCGAGAAGACGCTCGATCCGAAGGTGAAGGAGGCGCTCTCCTTCATGGCGGGTTCGATCCGCAGGTTCCACGAGGATCAGAAGCCCGAGGAGATGTGGTTCCACGAGATCCGCCCCGGCGTGTTCGCAGGCGACAGGACCACACCCATCCCCAGCGTTGCCTGCTACGTGCCGCGGGGCAAGGGAGCGTTTCCGTCTTCCGTCATGATGGCCTCGATCCCCGCCGCCGTGGCCGGCGTGAAGGAGATCGCCATCATCACGCCGCCGGGTCCGGACGGGCAGGTCGACGACGCGACGCTCGTCGCCGCGCGCATGGCGGGCGTCGGGAAGGTGTTCAAGGCCGGCGGCGCGCAGGGCATCGCCGCCGTGGCCTACGGCACGCAGACGGTGCCGAAATGCGCCAAGGTCGTTGGCCCGGGAAGCCCCTGGGTCGGAGCCGCCAAACGCCTCCTCTCGCATGTGATCGACACCGGCACG
This sequence comes from Aestuariivirga sp., assembly GCF_046294715.1. Classification (GTDB taxonomy): domain Bacteria; phylum Pseudomonadota; class Alphaproteobacteria; order Rhizobiales; family Aestuariivirgaceae; genus Aestuariivirga. The sequence continues at coordinate 15,013 of NZ_JBKBKI010000006.1, forward strand.
CCCGCTGGCCCCAGCGAACTGATCGTTCTGGCGGACGACACGGCGGACGGCCGCCTCGCCGGCCTCGACCTCATCATCGAGTCCGAGCACGGGCCGGATTCTTCCGCCTTCCTCGTCACCTGGAGCCGCAAGGTGGCGGAGGATGCGGTGGCCGCGATACCTGAGTTCTGGGCGCAGATGGGCGAGCAGCGCGTCAGTTATTCCTCCGCCGTGCTCGGCGGGCCCATGGGCGGCATCGTGCTGGCGCGCGACGAAGAGGAGGCGATCGCCTTCTGCAACGACTATGCGCCGGAGCATCTGGGCGTCCACTCCGAGGAACCCTTCCAGTATCTGGGCCGCCTCCAGCACGCGGGCGAGATCCTGCTCGGCCGCCACACGCCGCCCACTCTCGGCAACTTCGTGATCGGCGTGAACCACGTGCTGCCGACGAGCGGCTGGGCGAGGACCGGCTCGCCGCTCACCGTCTATGATTTCATGAAGCGCACCTCGGTGGCCTATGTCACGGGCAAGGGCTACCCTGAGCTCGCACGCCACGCCGAGGTGATTGCCCGCTACGAGGGTTTCGACGGGCATGCCAATGCCGTGTCCGAAACGCGGGCCCGCCTCCTGAGGAAAAACGCATGACCAGCCGCACCGGAGGCCAGATCCTCGTTGACCAGCTGAAGGTGCATGGCACGAGCCATGTCTTCTGCGTGCCGGGCGAGAGCTACCTCGCCGTGCTCGACGCGCTGCATGACGCATCGATCAGCACCATCGTCTGCCGCCAGGAGGGAGGCGCCGCCTTCATGGCCGAGGCCGTGGGCAAGATGACGGGAAGGCCCGGCATCGTCATGGTCACGCGCGGGCCTGGTGCCACCAATGCCTCGCCCGGCATTCACGTGGCCCAGCAGGACTCGACGCCGCTCATCATGTTCGTGGGCCAGGTGGCGCGCGACATGAAGGAGCGCGAGGCCTTCCAGGAGGTCGATTACAAGGCCGTCTTCGGGGCCATGGCGAAGTGGGTCGTCGAGATCGACCGCGCCGAGCGCATCCCCGAGCTCGTCAGCCGCGCCTTCCACGTGGCCACGCAAGGCCGCCCCGGCCCCGTCGTGGTGGCGCTGCCCGAGGACATGCTGACCGAGACGGCCGACGTGCCGGATGCGCTGCCCTTCGCGCCAGCCGTGATGCGGCCCGGTGCAGCCGACTTGGAAGCGCTGCAGCGGCGGCTCCTCGCCGCCGAGAGGCCAATCCTGCTCGCCGGCGGTTCCGGCTGGAGCGAGCAGGGGGTCAACGATCTCGTGCGCTTCGCCGAGAATTTCGATCTTCCCGTCGCCGTCACCTTCCGGCGCCAGATGCTGTTTCCGGCCGATCACCCCAACTTCGCGGGCGACCTCGGCATCGGCCCCAACCCGAAGCTCCTCGCGCGCGTGAAGAATGCCGACCTCGTGCTGCTGGTGGGCGGCCGGCTCTCCGAAATGCCCTCCCAGAGCTACACGCTGCTCGACATTCCGGGAGACGGATCGAAGCTCGTCCACGTCCATCCGGGTCCCGAGGAGCTGAACAAGGTCTATCGCGCCGGGCTCGGCATCCTCGCCACGCCGCACGCCTTCGCGGAAGCGGCGGCGGCTCTGCCGAAGCCTAACGCCGTGCGCTGGAGCGGAAGTGCCGAGGCGGCGCATGCCGACTATCGCGGCTGGAGCGACCCTTCAAAGATCCGCACCGCGGGCGAGGTGCAGATGTCCGAGGTGATGGCCCATCTCGTGGAGGTGATGCCGGCCGACACCGTCTACTGCAACGGCGCCGGGAACTACGCCACCTGGGTGCACCGCTTCTGGCCCTTCCGCAGCTATGCCTCGCAGCTTGCGCCCACCTCGGGCTCGATGGGCTATGGCGTCCCGGCCGCGGTCGCCGCCAAGGCGCTCCAGCCGGAGCGCGCGGTGATGGCCTTCGCGGGCGATGGCTGCTTCATGATGAACGGCCAGGAATTCGCCACCGCCGTGCAGTATCGCCTCCCCATCGTCGTGGTGGTCGTCGACAACGGCATGTATGGCACGATCCGCATGCACCAGGAGCGCGAATATCCGGGCCGCGTCTCGGCCACGTCGCTGGTCAACCCGGATTTCGCCGCCCTGGCCCGTGCCTATGGCGGCCATGGCGAAACGGTGCTGAGGACGGAGGAGTTCGCGGGCGCTCTGGAGCGGGCCCGGCAGAGCGGCAAGCCGGCGATCATCCATTGCCTGATCGACCCGGAGGCGATCACCCCGGCGCGCAGCCTGACCGACATTCGCAACGCCGCCCTGCGCAAATAGGAAAACTTGACGGCGGCGGACATCCCGGGGTCAAATGCCGGCCATGTCGATTGCTTCGCGAACCGTCAGCATCCCCTTCGCCGCCCATGCCGTCTGCGCCGCCGCGGGTGTCCGCGACGGGCTCCGGGCCGCCCAGTTCTACGTGCGCGACCTGACCAACGCCGACCGCTTCGGCAAGGGCGAGCCGGAGCGCGTGCCATTCCTCTCCCGCATCGTGGCGAAGGGTGCCCGCATCGTCGACGGGCTGATGAGCTGGGGGGCCAACGTCTCGATCGCGCTCTTCCTGCCGAGCTGGCGGAACCTGCCTTCACCCTTCACCCCCGGCCTCATGCACGAGGTGGCACGCGACATCCGCGAGAACAGCCTCACCCACAACCCCACCTTCAATGCCTACTTCTTCCGCGCCGCCATTCATATCGCCGGGCGTTATTCGGCACCGCCCTGGCTCATCCTCGAGCACCGGGTGGATGCCGCCCGCCGCAGCCTTGCCGCAGGGGCGGAGGAGGCCGCCTCGGAAAACGAGATGATGGCCCGCATTCTCATCGCGCTGGTGGAGCAGGGGCCGGTGGCGCGGATCGGTGCCGTTTCGGAGCGCAACCGTTTCTTCTCCCAGGTGGAGCCGAACGTGGCGGTCTATGCCATCGCCTGCGTGGCGCTGATGTTCGCCGAGGAGGGCCGCCCCGCCGAAACCATCGACGAGGACGAGTTCTTCTCGGTGACCGGCGCGCTGATCGGCCCCCGCTTGCCGGCCATCGCTGAATTCCTCGAGCGCCGTGACGAGACCGGCCTCGCCCGCGAGCTGGCCGACATCAAGTCCATGTACTGAGCAGGTTTCCGATTAATCATTGTTAAGTTTACTCCGTGCGCTCATCGCCTCACCTTGGAGGGCAAAGGAGCACCGCACGTGAGCATTCGCGACATTCTCGTCCACCTGAAATCCCACGAGGACTGGTCTCCCCACGTCGACTATGCAATCGGGACCGCCAAGGCCTTCTCTGCCCGGCTGCGGGGTCTCGCGACCTTTCACGAAGTGGTGGTGCTGCGGAACCTTGCCGTGAATGCGGGCAAGACCCTCGTTGACCAGGCCGCCCGGGATGCGGAAGCGGCGCGCATGCTGGAGGCCCGTTTCGCGAAGGCTTGCGCCGCCGCTGGTGTCGAGGGTGTGTTCACCACCGCCGAAGGTGCTGCCGGCGAGATCATGCCCTGGGCAGCCCGTCTCCATGACCTGACGATCATCGAACAGCGCCAGCCCGGACTCGACGAGCTCGGCTTCGACGCCGCCGAGGAGACGGCGCTGAGCGCCGGCCGTCCAGTGCTCATCGTGCCGAGCCATGGCCAGTTCGATCCCTCTCCGGACCACATTCTCCTCGCGTGGAACGGAAGCCACATCGCGGCCTCGGCGCTGCAGGGCGCCCTGCCGTTCATCGAGCGGGCCAGGAAGGTGACGGTCTGCTCGGGCGAATTGCGGCTGCCTCTGCGCGCCGGAAGCCGGGTTCCGCCGCTCCGCGTGGCTGACGGGCTCAGGCGGCATGTCGCCGAGGTGGTGGAAGAGAAGAGCGACGTCGGCTCCGCCGAGGTCGGCAAGCATCTCCTGGAGCGCGCCGGGGCACTCGGCTGCGGCATGATCGTGATGGGCGCCTATGGCCGCTCCTGGTTCTCGGAATATGTGCTGGGCGGCGCCACCCGCCACGTTCTCAGGCACATGACGGTGCCGGTGCTCACCGGGCACTAGACCACGCTCCGGCAGGCATTGCTTGTCCCCCCGTGGGAGGCGCGCTACGAGTGGCGCCGATGGCTGGGAAATCGGCACGCCGGGAGGACGTCCGCTTCATCACGGGGGCGGGCCGCTATGTCTCCGACCTGAGGAGCGCGGGCGCGCTGCACATGGCGGTGTTCCGCTCGCCCCTGGCGCACGCCCGTATCGCGCGGCTCGACATCGCCGCGGCCGCCGCCGTGCCCGGCGTCAAGGCCGTGATCACCGGCGAGGACATTCGCGAAGCGGGGCTCGGCACGCTCCCCACCGCCTGGAACCCCCCGGGCCGGAACGGCGCGCGCATGCTGGCGCCGCCCTGGCCGGTGCTGGCTGAAAGCAGGGCGAGATATTGCGGCGAGGCCATCGCCGCCGTTGCCGCGGAAAGCCCGGCCGCGGCCCGCGCCGCGCTCGCGCTCATCGAGGTCGACTTCGAGGAGCTCCCCGCAGTTTGCGAAGGCAGACGCGCGCTGGCGGCTTCTGCGCCTGCCATTCACCCCGAGTCGAGCTCCGGCAACCTTTGCCTCGATTTCGACCTCGGCGATGCCGCGCGGACGGCGGAGGCGATGCGCGCCGCCGCCCATGTGGTGGAGATCGAGCTTTCCAACAACCGCGTCGCGGTCTGCCCGATGGAGCCGCGCGCCGTGTTGGCCGAGCCAGGCGCGGCGGGCGGCCTCACCCTCTACACCGCCACCCAGGTGCCGCATTCCGTCCGCGGTTTGCTGGCCCGGGTTCTGCACATGGAGGAGGCAGCGATCCGCGTCGTCTCGCCGGACGTGGGCGGCGGCTTCGGCGGCAAGATGGCGCTGTACCCCGAGGACGTGCTCGCCTCCCTCCTGGCCTTGCAGGCGAAACGCCCGGTACGCTGGACGGCGAGCCGGAGCGAAGCCTTCCTGGCCGACACCCAGGCCCGCGACCATTGGACGACGGCGCGGCTCGGCCTCGATGGCGAGGGGCGGATCGTGGCGCTCCGCGTCTCCACCCTTGCCAATGTCGGCGCGTATCTCTCGCTTGCTGCCCCGGCGATCCCCACCTGGTATTACGCGCCACTGCTCACCGGCGCCTACCGCGTTCCGGCGGCGCATGCCGAGGTGAAGCTGGCCTTCACCAACACCACGCCGGTGGATGCTTATCGGGGCGCTGGCCGGCCGGAAGCGAGCTTCGTCATCGAGCGCCTGATGGACGAGGCGGCGCACCGGCTGGGGCTTGCCCCCGACGAAATCCGCCGTCGCAACTTCCTCACGCCCGCTGACTATCCGGCAGACACGGCGCTCGGTCTGTCGATCGACTGCGGCGATCACCCGGCACTTCTTGAGCGCGCCCTCGCCGCGTCGCGCTGGAAGGATTTTCCGGAGCGCCGCCATGCGGCCCTTGCGCGGGGCAGGCATCGTGGTATCGGCCTCTCCGCCTATCTGGAGATCGCAGGCGGCAGCCCCTCCCACATGGTCGCGGCGCAGGGGGCAGCGGGCGGCAGCTACGAGGCGGCGCGGGTGCATGTCATCCCTTCGGGCGGGGTCATCGTCTCGGTGGGAACCCACAGCCATGGCCAGTCGCACGAGACGGTGTTTCCGCGCCTCGTGGCGGAGCGGCTGGGTCTCGACCCCGCGCAGGTGCAGTTCGTCCAGGGCGATACGGACAGGGTGCCGGTGGGCCGTGGCACCTTCGCCTCGCGCTCGCTCGCCCTGGCCGGTGCCGCCATCGTGACGAGCGTCGGGCGGATCGGCGAGAAGATGCGCGAGGTGGCGGGCGAACTGCTCGAAGTCCAGGCCGAGGACATCGTCTTCGAAAAGGGCCGCCTCGCGGTGCGCGGCACGGACCGGGCACTCCCCTTCGCCGAGGTGGCGCGCGCCTGCTACCGCCTGCCGCAGGCGCTCGCCGGGCGTGTCAGCCCCGGGCTCGACGAGACCGCCTTCGTCGAGCCGCCGGGCTGGACCTTTCCGGGCGGCTGCCACGTCGTCGAGGTGGAGGTCGATCCGGAAACGGGGGCGGTGGAACTCATCGCCGTCACGGCGGTGGACGATGTCGGCAACGTCATCGATCCCGTGGTTGTCGAAGGCCAGATCCATGGCGGCCTGGCGCAGGGCCTGGGCCAGGCCATGCTGGAACAGGTGGCGCATGATCCCGACAGCGGCCAGCCGCTCACCGGCTCCTTCATGGACTACGCCATGCCGCGCGCCGCGAACCTCGTGTCCTTCGGCACCCTCACGCATGGCGTGCCCACTTCCCGCAACCCCCTCGGCGTCAAGGGCTGCGCCGAGTCGGGCACGGTCGGCGTCCCGGCCGCCTTCGTCAACGCGGTGATGGACGCGCTGCGGCCGCTGGGCGTGACCGACATTGCGATGCCTGCGACACCCTTCCGCGTCTGGTCCGCCATCGAGAAGGCGCGCAAGGCCGCGGCGGCGCCGTCCGCTCAACCTTCGACGATGTAGTCCACGTCGCGCGGCGTGCAATCCGGCCCGTTGAGCATCAGGGGCTTGATGTCATGCGGGCAGGCGGAGAGGATGACGACGCTGTCCATGTCCACGCGGAACGTCACCTTGTCGCCCGGCTTGCTCACCGGCGAGGTGATGCCGATCATGCCGTTGGTCATCACTGGCACGTTCATGAACAGGTTGATGGCCGGCAGGATCGGCGGCGGTTCGATGCCGATGGCCCGCAGCGCCATGTTGAAATTGCCCGTGCAGCTCGCGTGGTTCTCATGCCCGAGCTGGCGGTAGCGCTTCTCGTCGCAGCTCGGCACCAGCGTGTCGTGCACGCCGGGCGAAGTGTCCTCGGTCAGCGTGAGAATCGGATTGCGAAGGTTGGTGACGAGCGAATCGCCCACCCGCGGCGCCAACCTGAACCAGGCGTTCCGGCAATGCGGCATGGACATGAACTCGGATGGATCGCCTGCCTTGAAGGCCCAGCAATCCACGACCTGCTTGCCGTGGGTGTTGACGATGGTGAGCTGCTGGCCGGCGCGCATCTCCATCGCCACCCCGGCCCCGCCCTTCAGTGTCTTCCTCTCCGCCATCGCGAAATCCTCCGATCGCCGCTGTGATTGCGGTGGATGCTCGGGCGGAGGAGGTGCAGCCGTCAAGTGCGGAAAGCGCTTGCGCCTCATGCAGGGAAGGGCAGGGCGGATGAAGGGCCGCGGCATTGCGCCTCCGCCGCAAAGGGCTAGCATGCCCCGATGCGAGGGAGTGGCGTATGGAACGACAGGATCTGGCGGAGTGCGTGGGGCGTGAATGGCAGGAGCTCGAAGCCGGGATCCTGTCGCTTTTTCACGATCAGTGGATGGACCCGGAACTGCCCTGCATGGAATACCGCTCGGCGCAGCGCCTCTGCGAATTCCTGGAGCGCCATGGCTTCGGCGTCGAGCGGGGGGCGGGAGGTCTCCCCACCGCCTTCACCGCGCGGGCGGGGACGGGCAGTGGCCCGGTCATCGCCTTCCTCGCCGAATACGATGCGCTCCCCGGCCTCGACAACGAGGCTTCCGCCAGCCGCCGCAGCCTCGGTAAGGCCGCCGGCCACGGCTGCGGCCACAACCACATCGGCCCCGCCAATGTTGCGGCCGCCATTGCCGCCGCACGCGCCTGCGCCGCCCTCGGGATCGCCGGTGAAATCCGCGTCGTCGGCTGTCCCGCCGAGGAAATCCTGTGGGGCAAGATCGCGCTCCTGAAGGCGGGCGTGTTCTCGGGCATCGACGCCGTCCTCACCTCGCACGGCGACTATCAGACGGGGGCGCTGTCCCGCCCGTGCCAGTCGGTAGTCTCGGGCGAGTTCGTGTTCAGCGGCGAGGCCGGGCATGGCGGCAAGTCCGGCCACCGGAACGCGCTGCTCGTGGCGGAGGACGTGGTGTCCGCGGCGGGCAGCCTCCTGGAGAAGGGCCACCCTGGTGTGCTGCTGCGTCACGTGCTGCGGCAGGGTGGCGTCATGCCCTCGATAACGCCGGCGGAAGCACGCGTCTGGTTCACCACGCGCAGCCAGGATCACGGCAAGGCCCGGCAGGCCTATGAGGCGATTTCGGCCACCGCCGCGGAAATCGCCAGCCGCGTCGGGGCCGGGCTCAGGCACCAGTTCATCTCGGAATCGCGCGGCTATCTCCCGAACGACACGCTGGGCAGGCTGCTCTACCGCGCCATGCAGGAGATCGGCCCGCCGGGGTGGTCCGCCTCCGACCTCGCCTTCATGGAGGAGCTGAGCCGCGCCTGCGCACCGGACGAGGAAATGGACCTCGACCGGGGCGTCGGCTACTTCGACACGGGCGAGGATTACTATGGCCAGGACGATGGCGAGGTGAGCTGGCGCATCCCGCTGGGCCGGGTGAACTGGGCCTATCCGAAGCAGGTGCCGATCCACCACTGGGCGTGGACGGCGCTCTCCGGCCACGCCGCCGGGCACAAGGGCCCGCTCGCCGCCTCGCAGACCCTGGCGCTCGCCGCCGTGCGTCTTCTGGCGTCACCCGGCCTGATCGGTGCGGCGAAGGATGAGCGTGCACGCCGCGTCGCCGGCATCGCCCTCACGGAGCCGCGGCTCGGCGCATTCGAAACGCTCACGCGGGATCCAGCCTGCTTCTGGTCCGCCACGTGGCGGGAGTAAAGACTCGCTAGTCGTTATCGACGAGGCCGGCACCGGCCCCGGCGACGCGGGAGCGCTGCGATGCGGGAACGTAGGTCCGCGCCGCGAAGCGAAGAAGCGCCTCCCACTCTTCGGCGGGTATGTCCGCTGCATGACGGTGAACGCGCAGGGGAGATGCGGCGGTCTTCGCACCGGCATGGGCAGAGAGTGCGGCGGCCGCGGGCCGGTTCGCCTCGACGGGCGAAAGAGAGACATGAATGCCGGCGCAGCAAAACCTTGCCTCCAGCGCCCGCGTGAGCAGCGTGAGATCGCGCATGCCGGCTGAAGCGGCCTGCGCCATGAAGGGAAGGAAGAGAACCGCAGAGCGCAAGCCCTCGATGCGGATCGTCTCCGAGGCTTCGAGTTGCGACGGGTCGTCGGCGAGCGCGATGCCGGAGAGAACGGGGCAGATCTCGCCGCTCTTGCTGGTCCACGTTCCCAGGCCGGTGACGGGCCGCAACGCGCCGACGTCGTCACTCGCCGCCTCGAGGAGATCGATGACCGCCCGGCCGAACGGCAGGCTGCGGCGGGCCAGCCACACCGCGGCCTTGCCCGCCTCTTCGGCCTCGCCCCATGCGTAGCCCACCCCGCGGAAGGCCTTGCGCACCGCCGCGTCGAGTTCGTTGCAGGAGACCTTCATGCGGACCGGTCGTCGAGCGGCGGCAGGAACCAGTCGTCCACCTCCGCCGTGGCGATCTCGTCCATGCAGGGCGCGTGCTGGAACATGGTGATCCTCACCCACCTGTCGGAGCGCGGATCGAAGCGGGTGGCGCCGAAGCAGGAAAGCTTGAAACGCAGGATGTCGATGGGCCGCATGCCTGCGCTGATCACGTTGTCTCGGATCTCGGCATAGGGCGCCTTCTCCGATAGCATGATTCTCCGCACCACGTGCCGGTGCTCGGGGTGGGCCATCAGGAAGGCCGCGAGCCGCCCGGAGGGAGCCCAGCCATCCAGCGCCCGTCCCAGCGCTTGCACGTCGCGGGCGATGGCGAGCGGCTGTTCGAGGGCGGCGCCATCCTCCTCCCAACGCTCGCCGAGGCGGGGCTCCAGCTTTTCCTCGGAGGTGTACCAGAAGCGGGCTGCCTCGAAAGGCTTCCCGAAGTCGAAATCCCAGGCCCAGCGGTAATTCCGCGCGAGAAGCATGAGCACGTCGCGGACCGGCCGCGAGCCGTCGATCCGGAAGCCTTCCGCCTCGTCCGCCCGATAGCTGGCCTCGAGATCGTCGACGAGATCGCCGTGGCCCTCGATCAGCAGGCTCGCCACGAGTTCCCGCGCTTCGAGCGAGAGGTTCCCGTCCGCCCAGCGATAGATCTCGTCCCACGGGTAATTCTCGGCCAGTCCATGGGCCGCAATGCGGGAGGCGAGCTTGCCGAGATCCTCCGCCAGCACCACGATCCGCGCACTCTGCACCGCATCCGCCGTGCGCCAGCTGGCAGCGCCGCGGAGCGACCGCGCCAGGAGCCTCCCGAACTCTTCCTTCTGCCGCGTGGAGGCGGAGGCGAGCGCGCGCACCCGCATGAGGGCCGTTTCCCGCACCGTGAACCATGCGTTCAGCAGCATCGGGTGGTTCACCAGAAAGGGCGCCATGCCCAGGCCCGTCGCGTTCCCAACGCCGAACTTGCGGCGGATGCGCGGGTCGAGCCTTGCCGCGCTGCCGGGCGAGCGCGCCGCGGCGATGTGTTCCACGAGATCCAGCGTGAACTCCCGCGTGAGATAGACCGACAGCATCTCCGCCTGGAACGGCGCGCGCAACTCGGACCGCTCGCACACGGAGTCATAGTCCGCTGCCCCGAGCTTGCCGCTGCCGTAGACGGCGGTGGTGCGCATCAGGTAGCCCACCTCGTCGACGAGCGCCTCGTCCGGCTGCTGCCCGTCCGACAGCCGCGCCACGACATGATCGAAGAGCCGCACCGAACGGTTGGTGCGCGACACCGAAAGCTCGCTCGCGCTGACGCGGCCTGCCTCCTGGAGCGGCACGTTGGCCCGCAGCCGTTCGATGTCTGCCTTCGATGGCACCCCGTCGAACAGGGCGTATGTCGCGTCCCAGGCGGTGGCGATCACCCGGTCGGACCGCATCGCGGGGTCGAGATCGTGCGAGAAGGCGACGAGGCTGTAGCTCCGCTCCGGCCCCGCAGCAGTGTAGACTGCGGTGCCATGGCCCTCGCCGTCGAGTTCCCACAGGCTGCGCGCGAAACTCCAGCCTTCGCGCTTCATGCGCCGCAGCAGGATGCGCATGAAGGAAAGCCGGTGCTGGTGCGCCGCACCCATGCAGGCGAGGCTCGCCACCTCGTCCGGGCTGCGGAGCCCGATGTCCGGCCTCGCCGCCGCCCATGTGTCCGCGGCCTCGCTCATGCCATCGCGCCCGTGCTGGCACGGGGCGTGGGGGCGTGGGACTGCGCCGGTCCAAAGCTCGCATCATAGAAGTGCAGCCAGTTGCCGCCCATGATCGCCGAGACCTCGTTTGCGGCGAAGCCTACCTTGCGCAGTCCCTCCCCGAGGTTTTCCCAGTCGCGGTTGTCGCGGAAGAAGGCCGGCATCGCCGGAAAGCCCGCCTGCTCGCGCGAGCCCTCGCCATAGTCGATCTCCTTCGTCCAGCGGCCCACGCGCATCCATTCCACCACGCTGTCCGGCTGGTCCTGGCAGAGGTCGCTGCCGATGCCGAGCCTGTCGACGCCCATCAGCTCCGCCGTTTGCGCCACCATGGCGCAGAAGCTTTCGAGCGTGCAGTGCGACTTGTCCTTCAGGTGATGCGGGTAGAGGGAGAATCCCAGCATGCCGCCCGACCGAGCGAGCGCCCTCAGCACGTCGTCCGACTTGTTGCGCCGCGCCGGCATCCAAGAGGCGGGGTTGGCATGGGTGATGGCGATGGGCCGCTCCGAAATCTCGATGGCTTCGAGGGTAGAGCGTTCGCCCGAATGCGACATGTCGATGACGAGCCCCACCCGGTTCATCTCGCGGATCACCTGGCGGCCCATGCGGGTGATGCCGGAATCCTCGGCCTCGTAGCAGCCGGCCGCCAGCAGCGACTGGTTGTTGTAGGTGAGCTGCATGAAGCGCACACCCAGCGTGTAAAGGATTTCGACGAGACCGATGTCGTCCTCGATGGGGGAGGGGGTCTGGAGCCCGAAAAAGACGGCGGTGCGCCCCGTCTCCTGGGCGGTGCGCACATCCTCGGCGGAGCGCCCGGGCATGATGAGGCCCGAATGGCGCTCGAAGCGGAGGTTCCACGCCTCGATGTTGCGCACCATCTCGCGGAAGGTCTCATGGTAGGCGATGGTCACGTGCACCGCGTCGAGCCCGCCCTGCCGCATCTGGCGGAAGATGTCTTCCGACCACTTGCAGTATTGCAGGTTGTCGATGCGCGGCGGCCTGTTGCTTGTCTGGGCCATGATGACGGAGAGGAAGATAGAGCAACATGTCAGCCCGTCAACAGGAGGCTTCCGGCACGCGAACATCGCGCTTGTCACGCGAGCCCGGCTCGGCGAGGCTGACGCCTTCCGCTTGCCATGAGAGGTGCTTCGACATGCCCGAACCGATACGATTTGCTCCCACCGGTCCGGAGGGCTGGCTCGCGGCCCCGGGCGAACCGCTCGAGCATGCGGAACTGCTGAAGGGAACGCCGGTGGGATTGGATCACGCCTATTTCACCCGCCCCGAGGCGGGCCTCCGCGCCGGCATCTGGCGGTCCGGACCCTATACAGAGCGCTACGACGGCTATCCCGTGGACGAATTCATGGTGGTGCTCGACGGCGAGGTGACGCTCGAGAGCGATGACGGCTTTCGCGACACCTACCGCAAGGGCGATGCCTTCCTCTTGCCCAAGGGCTTCCGCGGCGTGTGGCACCAGCCCGTGGCCATGCTGAAATACTACGTGATCATAGGCTAGCCGATGACTCCGGATGCACCTTACGACTACATCATCGCCGGTGCGGGTTCGGCCGGCTGCGTCTTGGCGAACCGGCTGGGCGAGGATCCGGGGCTCCGCATCCTGGTGCTGGAGGCGGGCGGCTCCGAGCGCGCGGTGATCGTCGACATGCCCGCGGCCCTCTCGATCCCCATGAATACCCGCCGCTTCAACTGGGGCATGCGCACCGAGCCCGAACCTGCCCTCGGCGGGCGCGAGGTCAACCTGCCGCGCGGGCGGGGGCTCGGCGGCTCGTCCTCGATCAACGGCATGTGCTGGGTCCGCGGCAACCCGATGGATTATGAACTCTGGGAGGCGCTGGGAGCCGACGGCTGGCGCTGGTCCAACGTGCTCCCCTATTTCCAGCGGCTGGAGGCGGTGGAGGGCGGAGGACCCTTGCGCGGAACCAATGGCCCGGTGCGCATCAACCGTGGGCTTCAGACCAATCCGCTCTACCGCGTCTTCGTCGAGGCCGGGGTGCAGGCCGGCTATGCGCCGAGCGCGAACATGAACGAGCTTCAGCACGAGGGCTTCGGGCCCATGGAGATGAACGTGGGCGGGGGGCTCCGCATGAGCGCGGCGCGCGCCTACCTCCGCCCTGCCATGGCGCGAGGCAACGTGCATGTCGTCACCGGCGCAACGGTGGACCGCGTGCTTTTCGACGGCCGCCGCGCCACGGGTGTCGCCTACCTCGCCAACGGCGCCCGGCATGAGGCCAAGGCCGCGCGCGAGGTGATCCTGTCGGCCGGATCGATCATGTCGCCCGTCATCCTCAAGCGCTCCGGCATCGGCCCTGCGGCCGAACTCCGGAGCCACGGCATCGCCGTGCTGCAAGACGCTCCGGGTGTTGGCGAAAACCTGATGGACCACCTCGAGCTCTATGTGCAGATGGAATGCACCAGGCCGCTCACCCTGTTCCCCACGCAGAGCCTGTGGGGCAAGGCCAGGGTGGGGCTCGAATGGCTCGCCACAAGGAAGGGGCTCGGCGCCACCAACCATTTCGAGAGCGGCGGCCACATCAGGAGCCGGGCGGGGATCGTCTACCCGGACATCCAGTACCACTTCCTGCCGCTCGCCATCTCCTATGACGGCAAGAGCCTCGCCAAAGGCCACGGCTTCCAGGTCCATGTCGGCACCAAACGCTCGAAGAGCCGGGGCTGGGTGCGCCTCAGGGACGCTAATCCGCAAAGCCTGCCACGCGTGCGCTTCAACTACATGTCCCATCCGGATGACTGGCTGGAATTCCGCGCCTCGATCCGCTTCACGCGCGAGATCTTCGCCCAGCCCGCCTTCGCGGACTATCGCGGCCAGGAACTGGCGCCGGGCAGCGAGGCACAGGATGATGCCGCGCTCGATGATTTCCACAGGCGCAAGCTCGAGAGCGCCTATCACCCCTGCGGCACCTGCCGGATGGGAAATGACGCAGCCGCCGTCGCCACGCCTGAAGGCCGCGTGCGCGGCGTCGATGGCCTGCGCGTCGTCGACTCCTCGCTCATGCCCCAGGCCACCGCGGGCGACCTCAACGCACCAACGCTTGCGCTCGCCGAGCGCATGTCGGACCTGATCCGCGGCCGCCACTTGCCGGAAGCTGCCGGCGCCGCGCTCCTCGCCGATCCGCACTGGGCGACCCGCCAGCGCGGGCCCGCGATCAGCCGCGACTACGCCACGGCGCGGGGCGAGCTCGCCGCAGCACTTCTCGCAAATGCCAGGGGCGAGGCCATCAGCCTCGAAACGATGACATGAAGATATTCCATTCGGACGACCATCGCGGCCACGCCGGCGCGATGGAGATGCGCTATGACCGCATGATTCCGATGTGCGAGAGCCCGGACCGCATCGACACGATCCTCGCAGCCCTGCGCGAGCAGGGCCATCGCGACGTGACACCGGCCAGCCCTCACGATCTTGCGCCGGTGCTCCGCGTCCACACGCCGGGTTTCGTCGACTTCCTCGAGAGATGCTGGCCGCTGTGGGAGGCCGAGTTCGGCCCGGGAGGATTCGCCACGGCCTACATGTTCGGCATGCGGGGCATGGACCAGGTGCCGAACGCCAGCGTCCATTCCATGCTCTCCTGCTACACCTTCGACGTCTGCGTGCCCTTCGTCGCGGGAACATGGAAGGCCATCAGGTCGGCCGTCGACGTCACCCTGTCGGCTGCGGCCCATGTGGAGGAGGGGGGCGAGGCGGCCTTCGCCCTCTGCCGGCCGCCGGGGCATCACGCCTCACCCGATCTTGCCGGCGGATACTGCTACGTCAACAATGCCGCCGTCGCCGCCCAGATGCTGCTGGATCGCGGCGCATCCCGCATCGCCATCCTGGACGTCGACTATCATCACGGCAACGGCACGCAGCGCATCTTCTACGAGCGAAACGATGTCCTCTATGCCTCGATCCACGCGACGCCGGAGAGCGAGTACCCGTTTCTCCTCGGCTATGCGCGCGAGAAGGGCGCGGGACCGGGCGAGGGCTTCAACCTCAACCTCCCACTGCCCCTCGGCACGAGGCTCAATACCTATCGCCCCGCGCTGGCCACGGCCATCGAGCGCGTACGCGCCTTCGCGCCGGACGTCCTGGTCGTCTCCCTGGGCGTGGACAGCTTCATCCGCGATCCCGTCGGCGGCTTCGCGCTCGAAAGCCCGGACTACCTGATGATCGGAGCCGACATCGCCGCCTTGCGCCTGCCCACGCTCTTCGTCATGGAAGGCGGATACGCCATCGCGGAACTGGGCCTCAACACGGCGAACGTGATCACCGGTTTCTGCAATGCCCGGGGATGAACGCATGTATTGACTTCGGGGCGAGGGCTCTACATGTGTGCGGAGCCCCGCAACGCCCAAAGGCTTCGCATTGAACCCAAAAGAGAAAATATTCGCCGTAGCGCCGATGATGGACTGGACGGACCGCCACTGCCGGATGTTCCACCGGCAGCTGACGCGGCGTGCGCTTCTCTATACCGAGATGGTGACGGCGCTGGCGATCCGCCATGGCGACCGGCAGCGGCTCCTGGGCTTCGATCCCGCCGAGCAGCCGGTGGCGCTGCAGATCGGCGGCAGCGAGCCGAAGCTCCTGGCGGAGGCAGCGGCTTGGGGCGAGGATTGGGGCTATGCCGAGATCAACCTCAATGTCGGCTGCCCCTCGGACCGGGTGCAGAACGGCCGTTTCGGCGCCTGCCTGATGGCGGAGCCGGAACTGGTGCGCGATTGCCTGGGCGAGATGCTGAACCGCGTGAAGGTTCCGGTCACCGTCAAGTGCCGCATCGGCATCGACGATCAGGACGAGGAAGAGGACTTCACCCGCTTCGTCGAGACGGTGATGCAGTCGGGTGTCACGACCCTCATCGTCCATGCCCGGAAGGCTTGGCTCAAGGGGCTCTCGCCCAGGGAGAACCGCGAGATCCCGCCGCTCAATTACGGCCGGGTCTACCGGCTGAAACAGCGCCACCCTCATCTCGCCGTCATCATCAATGGCGGCATCGGCGGCCTGGACGAGGCGGAAGAGCATCTGAAGCATGTGGACGGGGTGATGCTGGGCCGTGCCGCCTACAACACGCCCTGGCTTCTCAGCGAGGTGGACCGCCGCATCTTCGGCGAGGCCGCGGCGGAGCTCTCGAGCCCGCTCGAGGCGGTGGAGCGCATGAAGCCCTATATCGCCGAACAGCTGCGGCAGGGCGTTTGGCTGCAGAACGTCACCCGCCACATGCTGGGCCTGTTCCACGGCATGCCCGGCGGAAGGCTGTGGCGGCGCGTGCTGTCCGAGGAGGCCTCGAAGCCCGGCGCCGGGCTTGAGGTGGTGGAGAAGGCGGCGGAGCAGGTGGCCTCGCGGATCGGCACCCCGGCCCTCGCCGCCGAGTAGAGCTCAGCCGCCGTTCAGCGCCTGGAAGCGGCCGGCGCGCCCGCCGCGGCGGCTCTTGCGCCGGGTGAGGCTTTCGACGCGCTCGGGCAGTTCAGCCATCACCTTGCGCCGCTCCTCGGGCGTCAGTCCCAGCCAGCCGCCGATCTCGCCCCGCGTGCGGCCGCAGCCGATGCAGAAGCCGGTCTCGGGATCGACGACGCAGATCTTGACGCAAGGGGTCTCGATCACTTGCTGGGTCATGGCGTTCATGATCCGGAAGATAGTGTGCCGCCGCCGCGGGCAAGGGCGGGAAACGCCGTTTGAAGGCTCAAAAGCGGCTAATCCCTGAGATAGAGCATGCCGTCCTCGACCTTGAAGCTGGCAAGGCGCGAAAGGAAGCTCATGCCGAGCAGCGTGCCGGAGAGCGCCCCTTGCGGCAGCACCATGCCGTCCACGTCTTCCGCGCTGATGCCGTCGATGACGATCCGGTCGATCTGCACGCGTGCTGCCTCCACCGTGCCGTTGGCGGTGGAGACGGGCAGCGTGAAGTCGAGGTGCTGCGGGCGGAGCCCTGCATCCGCCGCATCCTCGTAGCTGAGCGCCACGGCGGTGGCGCCGGTATCGACCATCACGCGGATCGCCGCGCCGTTGATCTCGGCAGTGGTGAAGAAATGCCCGCCATGGCCGGCCTTCAGCTCCGTCATCCCGGCATGAACGGGTGCCGCGGCGAAGAGCATGGCGCCAAGGCCTGCAAGAACGGGAAAGCGCTGCGGCATCGAACTCCGCCTCCTGATGGGGTGCCGTAGTCTAGCCCGATCCTTCCGAAGGAACCCCCGCCGCGAAGCGGAATTCGGTCCTCAGAGTAAAGAGACGGTTGCGGCATAGACGGCGAGCATGGCCGTCTCGGACAGCACTTGACCCGCGCCGCAGACGTCGCCCGTCTGGCCGCCGATCTTGCGCATGGCGGTGGCCCGCACGATGGCCAGCGCCAGCCCGCCCGCAACCAGCGCCAGCACGCCCGCCTCGGGCGAGAGCACGAGGCTGCCGCCCAGCCCCGCGCCGATGCCGCCGATCGCCAAGGCGGCGAGCGTCACGTTGCGGGTGGGCTGGCCCGCCATGGCCGAGAGACCGTTGGCGCGCGCCGGCCGCGTGGCCCAGAGCAGGTCCACCATCAGCGCGCGCGAAAAGGCGCCCGCCCCCGCCATCAGCACCAGGACCGCGGCCGGCGGCAGGTCGAGCAGCGCGGTCAGCAGCGAGGCCCGCGCCAGCACGGTGATGATGAGAGTCAGCGTGCCGAAGGTGCCGATGCGGCTGTCCTTCATGATCTCCAGCCTGTCCTCGCGGGTGGCCCCGCCGTAAAAGCCGTCCGCCACGTCGGCAAGCCCGTCCTCGTGGAAGGCGCCGGTGGCCATGGCGGCGATGGCGAGGGCGAGGAGGGCGGAGAACAGGTCCGGCAGCCCGGCGAGGTTGGCGAGAATCAGCGCCGCCGCCGATATGGCGCCGACGAGCGCCCCCACGACGGGGAACATCGCCATCGAGTCCTTCAGCGCCGGCGGGTCCATCCGGCGCACGAAGGGAACGGGGAGCCGCGTCAGGAAGCGCAGCGCCGCGAGAAAGGACGCGAAAGGCCGGAACCTTCGCCGGTATGCGCTGCGAGGCTCGAACGCGTC
This sequence comes from Aestuariivirga sp., assembly GCF_046294715.1. Lineage (GTDB taxonomy): Bacteria > Pseudomonadota > Alphaproteobacteria > Rhizobiales > Aestuariivirgaceae > Aestuariivirga. The sequence continues at coordinate 33,055 of NZ_JBKBKI010000006.1, forward strand.
GCTCATGTTGTGTGTGGAACCCGAATCCTGTGATGAAAGGCGTCTGAAAATAGGAGCCTTCCGCCGAAATGACAAATGCAGCAACGGGATTGCCCTTCGACGATATCCGCAATCTCCTGAAGGATCTTCCCGGCCCGGACCTCGAGGCCGTGAGGGCCTGCCGGGCGCGCGAGGCGCAGCTGACGAAGCCTCCCGGCGCGCTGGGCAGGCTCGAAAGCCTTTCGGAATGGCTCTGTGCCTGGCAGGCCCATCACCCGCCGAAAGCCGAGCGCGTGGTGGTGGCCGTCTTCGCCGGCAACCATGGCGTGGTGGCGCAAGGGGTCGCCGCCTATCCCCAGGAGGTGACGCGCCAGATGGTGGCCAATTTCCAGAACGACGGGGCCGCCGTGAACCAGATCTGCAAGACCTTCGGCTTGGGCCTCAAGGTTTTCGAGCTCGCCCTCGATCACCCCACCCGGGACATCACCGAAGGTGCGGCACTCGAAGAGGCTGAATGCGCCGCCACCATGGCCTATGGCATGGAGGCCACGGAGGGCTGCGACCTGCTCTGCATCGGCGAGATGGGGATCGGCAACACCACCATTGCCGCCGCCATGGCCCATGGGCTGTTCGGCGGCGCGGCGGAGGACTGGGTCGGACCCGGCACCGGCGTCGATGGTGAGGGCTTGCGGCGCAAGGCCGATGCCGTCCGCCGGGCCGTTGCGCTGCACGGCCCTCATCTCTCGGATCCTCTCGAAGTGCTGCGGAGGCTCGGGGGGCGCGAACTCGCCGCCATGGCGGGGGCGGTGCTGGCCGCGCGCGTGCAGCGCATCCCGGTGCTGATCGACGGCTATGTGGCGAGCGCCGCCGCGGCGGTGCTCAAGGCACTCCGGCCGGATGCGCTGGACCACTGCATGGCGGGGCATCTTTCGGCCGAGCCTGCCCACCGGCGCCTGCTGGAGAAGCTGGAACTGAGGCCGATCCTCGATCTCGGCATGCGGCTCGGCGAGGGCTCCGGCGCGGCAATGGCGGCGGGCGTCGTCAAGGCTGCGGCCGATCTTCACAACGGCATGGCCACCTTCGAATCCGCCGGAGTCAGCGGCAAGGAGGAATGATCCTCCCGCGGCGCAACGGGCCCCCGCGCCAGCCACGCGGGCACCTCCTCCGCCGGCAGGGGGTGCGAGAAGCGGTGCCCCTGGAAAGCGTTGCAGCCCGCCAGCCTCAGCACCGCGATCTGGTTCTCCTCCTCGATCCCTTCCGCCACGACGGTGAGGCCCAGCGCATCGGCCATGGCGATCGTGCCCTGGACGAGGCGCAGCGCCGCCGGCTGGGTGAGGATATCCGCCACCATCGAACGGTCGAGCTTCAGCTTGTCGAAGCGGAGCCGCCGCAGGTGGCCGATCGAGGAGAAGCCGGTGCCGAAATCGTCGAGCGCCACCCGCACCTTCATCTCCTGCAGCCGCTTGATGACGGCATTGGCGCGCGCGGTGTTCTCGAGGGTCGAGCCTTCCTTCACCTCGAGTTCGAGGCGGGCCGGGTCGAGGCCGGCCTCCCGCAGGGTACGCGCCACCCGCTCGGCGAAGCCCGGCTTCATGAACTCGACCGGCGAGACGTTCACCGCGACGAAGATGCCGGGCCACTCGACCGCGGCGCGGCAGGCCTCGCGGAGCACGAAGGAGCCGAGTTCCTCGATGAGGCCGAACTCCTCGGCGACGGGAATGAAGGCGTCCGGCCGGTAATGCTGCGGCGCATCTTCGGGCCATCTCACCAAGGCTTCCACACCTGTGGTGAGGCCGGTGCGCGCATCGACGATGGGCTGATACATGAGGCGAAGCCTGCCGGCCTGCAGATGGGCGCGCAGCGCGGCCGCGATGGCGCGGTTCTCGTCGCGCTTGAAGTCGAGACCCTCGCCATAGACGCAGCAGCAGTTCCGCCCGCTCGTCTTGGCGGCATACATGGCGACGTCGGCGCGGCGGACGATCTCCTCGACGTCCGCTCCGTCGTCCGCAAGGTCGACGATGCCGAGGCTCACCGACACGGCGGCCATGCGCCCGTCGAATTCCATCGGCTCGGCGAGGAAGGCGATCATGTTGCGGGCGATTTCGCGGGCCTGCTCGCCGGCACCGGTGTCGGTGACGATGATGGCGAATTCGTCGCCGCCGAGCCGGGCCACGAGGTGCGCGTCGCGTGCGAGATAGGCGAAGCCCGCCGCCGCCGCCTTGAGCAGCATGTCGCCCACGTCATGGCCGTAGGAATCGTTCACCTCCTTGAAGCCGTCGAGATCGGCATAGATGACCGACAGTGGCTTGCCGGACCGCCGCGCCTCGCGCAGGCACTGCGTCAGGGCGGCGATCATCTCGCGGCGGTTGGCCAGCCCCGTGAGATCGTCCCGGCGCGAGGCCGCGACCGCATCGGCCTGGCTCTCATGCGCTTCGCGGAAGCCCTTCCAGCTCACATAGAGAAGGATGGCGATCATCAGCAGGAACAGCACCAGGCTCAGGAAGACGATCGAGCCGAACTTGTCGCGCACCACGTCCCCGGGGCTTCGATTCTTCCAGGTCAGTTTTCCGACAACGTTTGCCGAAGGTGAGCGCAGGGAGATGTAGCCATCCTCGAGCGTTTCTCCCGGTGCCACGAGGCGCAGCTCTTCCATGACATAGCGCTTGGCCAGACCGCTGAGAACGTCTTCATCAATCGTTTTCGAAAAGATCAGGATATTGCCCGGGCCGGGGAGTTCCGCCCGGGGTCCAGAGGACCAGCGGATCCGGGCCGCGGCCACGACGTGAAGCTTGTCGCCGCTGAAAACGAGGCCGGAAGCGACGCCCGTTTCGTTGTTTCTGGCACTGACGATCAGGGTGCCGAGATCCTGGCCGAGACGGTCCGCGGCGGAGGAGGGGTTGGTCTTTCCGTCGTCCGCCGCGAAGAGCGTGCCCCCCAGCGCATCGGTGACGAAGAGGCCGTCATAGACGCCGAGCCCGGTGGCGGAGCCCCAGGTGTCCTCGATCCACTGGCGGTTCAGTTCCTTGCCGCCGGCATTCTCGGCGGCGTCGTCCCACACGGCGTTGTCGAAGATCAGATTCTCGAGGTTGTCGCGCAGCGAACTCACCGCCTGCGTCGTCAGCTGCTCCGAGTAGGAGGTGTCGAGGCGGTTGGTTTCCTCGAAGATGCCGTTGACCAGGTAGATCAGCAGCAGTGCGATGACCGAGACTGCGGCAATGCTGGGCAGCAGGACCTTCAGGGCGAAGGACGTGGTGATGGACCTTGCTGGCGGCATGTATCTTGGGACCGTTCCTCGGGGGCGCACTCTAGGGAAGAATAATTAATGGCCTATGGCTTCTGGTTGAGCGTGGCGGGGCTCGTTCTGATGCGTTGCTCAACCGGTGAGGGAGATGAGCTTCCGTTGCGTTTCGGACGTCGCCGAGGCGGCGCACAGAACCTCCCCGCGCGGTCCGCCGAGCACGCGGGATTCGGGGAAGACGACGATCACTTCGCTCTCGGCATCATCGCCGCCGCGGATGGTGAGCGTACCGCCATGCGCCTCCGCCAGTTCTCGCGCGATCTCGACGCCGAGCCCCGCAGGGGCGAGCTGGCCTTCACCCTGCGCGAGAATGCTGACGGACAGTCCGCCTTCCGCGGTGCGGCCCGCCCTCAGCGTGAGGAGGCCGCCCGCTGACAGCGTCTCCACCGAAGCCGACAGCAGGTTGAACAGGACCTGGTGCAGCGAGCGCCGGTCGGCGAGGAGGCGCGGAAGATTCGCGGGCACGTCGAGGGTGATGCCGATGGCCTTGTCCGCGGCGTTGGCGCGGATCAGCTGAAAGGCTTCGTCCGCCGTGGACTGCAGGCTCACCGGCTCCACATCCGGCGGGCCTCCGCCGGATTCGACGCGGGAGAGATCGGAAAGGCCGTCGAGCAGGGCCGCGAGGTGCCGGCCCGACTGGTGGATGTCCCGCGCGTAGCCTTTGTAGGAGTCCCCCGCCAGTGGCCCGAACATCTCCCGCCTCAGGACGTCGGAGAAGCCCATGATGGCGGTGAGCGGTGTCCGGAGCTCAAGGCTCATCCGGGCGATGAAGGCCGACTTTGCCCTGCTCGCCTCTTCCGCCCGCCGTTTCTCCTTGATCGTCCGGCGCAGGTCGGAGCGGAGCTCCGCGATCAGCGCGTCGTTGCGGGCCTCGGCGTTCGCTCTGGCCGCCAGCATGTCGCGCTGTCCCTGGTGAAGCTTCCAGGCCACCAGAAGGAACAGGGCCTCGAGCGCGATCACGCCGAGGGCCAGCAGGAGATAATGGGGTTCGGCCGCTGTCACGCAGCGCACCGCCACCGCCAGCGTCAGGAGCCCGGTGCCCGCCATCAGCACCGGCATGAAATTGCTCACCGTCAGCAGCCGCATCGCGATCACGGACAGCACCCAGCCGATCAGGCTGATCTCCTGCGCCGGCGTGGCCCCGTGCCAGAACAGGAAGAGCGGGACGCACCAGAGGAGCGCAACGAGCAGTTCCGAGCCCCAGAGCCGGATGGCGCGCTCGCGATGTTGCTCGGGCTCCGGTTCGGAGCCGAGCAGCCTTTGGCATAGAAGAAACTGCACGGTGCTCGCCAGCAGCACCGCCACGAGCCACCCCATCACCAGCACCCAGGGCACCCAGTGAAGGCTGGTGATGGCCAAGAAGAGGGCGAGAACCGGAAGCGCCGCCGCCACGCGCAGCTGGTTTTCGAGAAAGACCTGCATCAGCTCCTGCTCGCCGTCACGGCCGGGCGCTTCCTGGGCGCCGTCCGGCATGGCGGGCGAAGGGGCCGCTGAGGGCCCCGCTGTGTCGGCGCGCTGCATCAGGTCTTTTCCGCTTTGCTTTTCTCCGGACAGCCTAGGCCGGGCGCGCTAAAATCCCCTTTGGCGATCGGGTAAAATTGAGCGAGTTGCACAAAAATTGACGGTTGGGAAGCTGCTCGAGGATATCGCTGCCTGCCGCATCTGCGTGGAGTGCCCGAAGGCCCGGCGACCCCTGCCGCAGGAGCCGCGCCCCGTGCTGCAGGCAAGCTCCGGTGCCCGTATCCTGATCGCAGGCCAGGCGCCGGGGATCAGGGCCCATGTTGCGGGCCGACCCTTCAGCGATCCTTCGGGCGATCGCCTGCGCCACTGGCTTGGCGTCGGCCCGGCCGACTTCTACGACGCGACCCGCTTCGCCATCGTGCCGATGGGGTTCTGCTTCCCGGGCCTCGACGCCAGGGGAAGCGACCTGCCGCCGCGGCCGGAATGCGCCCCCGCCTGGCGCGCTCGGCTCCTCGCCGGCCTTCCCCGCATCGAGTTGGTCATCTGCCTCGGGAGCCACGCCATGCGCTGGCACCTGGGAACCCGCTTCGAGGGTTCGGTCGATCGCACCGTGCGCAACTGGCGCGCCGGCTTGGCGCTCTCCCCCGCTGTCATTGCCCTGCCGCACCCCTCCTGGCGCAACAGCGGCTGGCTGAAGCGGAACCCGTGGTTCGAGGCAGAGCTTATTCCCGAATTGCGCAGGCGCGTTGCAGACTTGCCCGGCCATGCCGCTTGAAGGCTGCAGGTCCGCGGTCTAAACCGCCGCAAGGAAAAGGATTCCGGTTCATGACAGTCACGCAGGAAGACGTCCTCTCGGTTCTGAAGCGCATCGCAGCACCCGACGGCCGAGGCAACATCGTCTCGGCCGGGCTGGTGTCGGACATCGCCATTCAGGGCGCGACCGTGATGTTCGCCTTGACCACCGCGCCCCAGCACGTGCGCACGATGGAAAACCTGCGCGGCGCCGTGGAGAAGGCGGTGCTCGGCATTCCGGGCGTCGAGAAAGCGATGGTGGCGCTGACCGCCGAGCGCGCACCACAGCAGGGCGGACCGGCGCAGGCCCAGCAGCAGGCCCGAGGCAGCGCCATCCCGGGCGTCAAGCACCTGATCGCCGTAGCCTCGGGCAAGGGCGGTGTCGGCAAGTCGACGACGGCGGTGAACCTGGCGCTGGCGCTCCATTCGCTGGGGCTCAGGGTGGCTGTTCTCGACGCCGACGTCTATGGGCCCTCCATGCCGAAGCTGTTCGGCCTCACCGGCAAGCCCGAGGCGTCCGACGCCACGGGAAAGAAGATGAAGCCGATGAAACGCTACGGCGTGGAGCTGATGTCGATCGGCTTCCTCGTGCCGGAGGACACGGCGATGATCTGGCGGGGCCCCATGGTGATGTCGGCCTTGACCCAGCTCCTGCGAGAGACCGAATGGAGCCCGGCGGACGTGATGGTGATCGACATGCCTCCCGGCACCGGCGACGTGCAGCTGACGCTCGCCCAGCAGACGCCGCTCTCCGGCGCCGTGATCGTCTCGACGCCCCAGGACCTGGCCTTGATCGATGCCCGCAAGGGTCTCAACATGTTCCGGAAGGTGAACGTGCCGGTGATCGGCATCCTCGAGAACATGAGCTATTTCGTGTGCGGCAAGTGCGGCGAGCGCCATGAGATCTTCGGCCACGGCGGTGCCAGGGAGGAAGCGGCCCGCATCGGCGTTCCCTTCCTCGGCGAAATCCCCCTCGACAAGGAGGTGCGGCTGCGCTCAGACTCCGGCGAGCCTGTGGTGGCGACACAGCCCGAAAGCCTGCACGCCGCCATCTTCAGGGATGTGGCGCGGCAGGTCTGGGCTGCGCTCGAAAGCGGAGGCCTGGCACGCCCGGCCCCCCGCATCGTGATGGAGAACGGCTAGGTCTGGGCAAGGGAGCTTGGTGAAAAATTAACCATGGCCGGGGTCACTAACACAACCAGACAATGGGGGGCGATTCGTCTTCGCCCCGGGAGGGTGTGATGTCAAAACTCATGTGGATCTCCGGCATCCTGCTGATTGCCGCGGGCATCGCGCTCGGAGCCATGGTGTTCTTTGCGGCCGCCGCGGTGATGAGTGTCGGGATCAGTGCCGAGACGGCGGCGATCCTCCTGGTGGGCGGTCTGCTGGTGCTGGGCCTCGGCAGCGTGATCGACTCGCTCGAGGCGCAGCGGGTGCTCGCCGCCGAACGGGTGGTGATCCACGGCTCGGCTCCGCCCGCCGCCGCCGCCATTCCCGAATTCGGCCGCCGCGCCGCGGACATGGCCCCGCCCGCAGCGGTGACGCCCGCCGCAGCGACCGCCGCCGCAGCCGTCTCCGCGGCCGCGCCACGCGAGACGGTCGATCTGTCCCAGCCCACGCGCGAGACGATCCAGGCCCTCGAACAGGCGCGCCAGAAGATCGAGCAGGCCTTCGAGTCCAAGCCCGCCGAGGCCGCAAGCCGGGCAGTCAAACCGCAGCCTGTACCCGAGTCGCGGCCCGCCGAAGAGCCGGATGAACAGCCTGCCGAGGAAGAGGCGGAGGAGGAGGCCGACGCCGAAGAGGGCGATCTCCTTGAGGAAGGCCAGCTCTACGTGGTCGAGGAGCGCATCATTCGCATGCGGCCCGCCCGCATTCTCTCTGACGGCACGGTCGAGGCCGAGACCGACGAGGGCTGGATGCGCTTCGAGAACCTCGAACACCTCGACGAGTATCTCGACGCCATGGAGCCGGCGAAGGGCTGAGCCTCAGCCCGCCCAGACCCGGGGCATCAGCTCGTACGGGTGCTTCCATCCGGGCAGCGCCTGGATGCGGTCCAGCCATTTCATGACGTTCACATGAGGATCGAGCGGCACGGCGAGCTCCTCGCCGTAGAACAGGTAGCCCGCCATGGAGAGGTCGGCGATGGTGGGGCGCTTGCCGATGATGAAGGGCCGTTCCGCCAGGTGGAGATCGGCGATCTTCAGCGCCGAGACCGCCCGCCCTCTCAGGAAGTCGGTGACCGGCGTCTCACCCGACCTGGCGAAGCGGATGAGGAAGCGCAGCGAGGCGAGGCTCGCCGTGAACTTGTGATTGTCGAACAGGATCCAGCGCCAGATCTCGCGGCGCTCGTCGTCGCTCTTGGCTCCGAACTTGCGGGTGATCTCGGCCAGATAGTCCAGGATCACGCCGGATTGGGTGAGCTTCCTGCCCTGGTGCTCCAGCACCGGGGCCTCGCCCATCTCGTTCACCTGTGCGCGGTATTCGGGCCCGCGCGTCTCGCCCTTGAAGAAATCGACGGCAACCGGCTCCCAGGGAAGCCGGCACAGCTCCAGCATCAGCGCAGCCTTGTAGGCGTTGCCTGATTCGCCGAAGCAGTGGAGCCTGAAGTCAGCCATGCATGCCTCCGCATTTCGCCCGTGAGGGGCAGGGCGGGCCGTTACTATCTCACGTCCAGTACGCTTGTGCGCGCCTTGCGCACCACTTCCGTCGCCGTCGAGCCGCGGATCAGGCGCTCGAGCCGCGAGCGCCCCTCGTCCGTCACCACGATGACCTTGTAAAGCGAGCCGCTCTCGACGATCTCTTCCGCCGGCCGCCCCACCGCGACGCGCGCTTCCGCCACCTGGATCTTCATGGCCTTGAGCAGGGCGCGGGCATTGGCCACGGCCTCCTCCGCCGCGGGCTTGCCGGCCGGGCTGTCGGCGACCGAGAACAGCGTGATGGGCTCGCCCACCACCTCCGCCAGCACCGCGGCGCGCCGCACCGCCTGCATGGAGCGCGAGGAACCGTCGGTGCAGATGAAGAAGCCGCGCTTCTCGAGGCTGTCGCGCGCCACCAGGACGGAGCAGGGCGCCATGGTGGTGACCGTCTGCACGATGCCGGAATCGAAGAAGGCCATGAACTCGCCACGCCACTTCGAAGGCTCGCCCATGATGATCAGATTGTAGGGGCCGAGTTCATACTGGTCCAGGATGCCGTTCGCCACGTCTGGCGCGGTCTTCAGCTTCAGCACCACGACGCGGCCCTCGGGGCTCCGGAATTCGAGCTTGTTGTCGCCGGCCGGGTCGCCCCAGGCGTCGCTGCGCTGGGCTTCTTTCGGCCAGCCGGAAACGTCGATCCCTTCTTCCCTGAGGATGTCGAGCGACTCCTTCAGGTGGCTCACTCCGGGAATCTCGAAACCCGCGTCGAGCAAGTTCTGGCGCGCCAGCCGCACCTGCAGTCCGCCAGACTGCAGCCCTGAATCGATCGGCCGCACGTAGAGCACGATCAGGTCGCAATTGTCCTGCACCGAGAAGCGCGCCGCGAAGCGAACGGTCACCAGCGATTCCTCCGACCCGTCGATGCAGGCGAGGATGCGGAACCGGTTCCGGCGCTGGGCGCGCAGGTTCTGAAGCGTCTTCTGGACAGCGGCTTCCTGCCGGTCGGAGAGTATGGAGCGCCTGAACAGCATGGCGGCCCAAGTCTAGGGGTGGAGGAAGGGCCAGTACAGCACCGAAATCGCCAGCAGCACCACGAAGGACAGCGCCATCATCCGGATGCCGATCTTGAAGAAGTCGGTCCCTCTCAGAAAGCCCGAGGCATAGATGATGGTGAAGGCGGGCTGGGCGGCCGGCGTCAGGTAGCCGAAGGCCGAGGAAATGGCGGTGACGAAGCCGGCGCTGATCGGGTCCTGCCCGGCGGCCACTGCCGTCTTCAGCACGATCGGGGCGAGCACCGCCACCGCCGCACCCGCCGTCATGGTGTTCGAGACGGCGATGGTGAGGAGCGAGATCACCGCGTTGAAGCCGAAGGTGCCGCTGGCGCCCATTGCGTGCATCACCTGGAAGACGCTGTCGGCCACCCACTCGGCCGCACCCGTGGCCTTCATCTCGACGCCCAACGAGATCGCCGCCGCGTAGAGCAGCACCACGCCCCAGTTGACGCCGGAGTTGATGTCCTCCCAGCGCACCAGACCCAGGACGAGGAAGGCCGCCGCACCGCCGATGGCGATCACGCCGAGCCCCAGCGTGTCGGAGAGCATGACCCAGCCGACGATGGTGAGCGCGAAGATCAGGATCGTGAGCCAGTCCGAGGCGCGCATCGGCCCCTGCATGGACACCTGCGTCCGGAGCCTCGCTATGGCGCGCGACATGTCGGTCACCTCCGGCTTGAAGGTGAAGATGAGGAGTGCCGTGACGATCGGCAGCCGCAGCAGGAACATCGGGAAGGCGTAGACGATCCAGGTCACGTAATCCATGAGGAAGCGGCGCGTCTCTGGATCGAGCGGGTTGTAGAAGAAGTCCTTCCAGTAGCTGATGATGATTGCGTTGCGCGCGCCGCCAGAGGGTGTCGCAACACCGGCGATCGAGCAGCCGTAGGAGATCGAGAACAGGATGACGGCGGCGAGGTTGTGCACCTTCCTCGGGTCGTTCGAGGTGAGCGTGATGAGCGTGACGCCGACGGGCAGCATCATGGCGGCTACCGTGTGCTCGCCGATGAAGGCGGCGATGACGCCGCACACCGCGGTGATGCCGAAGCTGATCGAGTAGATGTTGGTGCCCGTGATGCGCACGATCCACCAGGCGATGCGCTTGTCGAGGCGCTGGCGCACGATCGCCACCGCCAGCATCAGCGAGCCCATGATGAAAAGCACCGAATCCGTCATCAGGCTTTGCGCCACCTTGGTGGGATCGACCTTCAGCAGCACCACCTGGCCGACGATGATGAGGAGCGGCACGGTGGGGAGCGGGATGGCCTCGGTGATGAACAGCATGGTCGCCATCAGCGACATCACCAGCACGACCTGGCCTTCGTGGGTGAGGCCGGAAGGGGTGGGGGCCGCCATCAGCGCGAAGCCCACCACCATGGTGATGACGAACCAGCGGCGCTTCCAGAGGAAGGCCAGGTCCAGGCCGGCCATGAAGGCGAGGAAGCTCTGGTAGCCCTTGCGGCGGATGCGCTTGAGGCCCGCCGAGGGCTCATGCGCCTGGAGGCTGTCGCGGGCGAGCTGGAATTCGACCGCGCGCGCGCTCATGCCGCGGCCCTTGCCGCAGGGGCTTCGCCCGTGACATTGTTCAGGCGATTCAGGCCTTCCGGCCTTCTGGTGGCATCTTGGTTCATCCCGATTCCGTTCTCGCCGAAATAGATCAACAATTTCCTCAGAGCGTCGAACGCGTTTGCGAACTGTTGCGCTTTCCCAGCGTCGCCATGGACCCGGCGCACCACGGCGATTGCCGCAGGGCCGCCGAATGGCTGGTGCGCGACCTGAAGTCCATGGGTTTCGAGGCGGGCCTTCGCAGCACGACGGGCCAGCCCCTGGTTGTGGCCAGCTACGTGCCGCCGGGCGGTGGGCGGGCGGCCCCGCATATCCTGTTCTATGGCCATTACGACGTTCAGCCCGCCGATCCGCTCGAATTGTGGACATCCGCCCCCTTCGAGCCAGAGATCCGGAAGGGCAAGGGCGGCCAGAAAGCCATCTTTGCGCGCGGCGCCTGTGACGACAAGGGCCAATTGATGACCTTCCTGGAAGCCAGCCGCGCCTGGCTCAAGGTTCACGGCAGGCTGCCGTTCCGCCTCACCGTGATGATCGAGGGCGACGAGGAGGGCGATGCCAGCCATCTCGACACCTTCCTGAAGGGCAACGCCGCGGATTTCCCGGTCGATGCCGCCTTCATCTGCGACACCGAGATGTGGGACGAGAAGACCCCGGCCATCAACACGAGGCTCCGCGGCTGCATCAGCGACGAGGTGACGGTCACCGGTCCGCGGGTCGATCTTCACTCCGGCTATTACGGCGGCCCGGCCCAGAACCCGATCCGGGTGCTGAGCCGCATCCTGGCGGCGATCCATGATGCCAGGGGCCGCATCACCATCCCGGGCTTCTACGACGGGGTGAAGCCCCTTCCTCCGAAGCTCCGCAAGCAGTGGGAGGCGCTGAACTTCCCGGCGAAGCAGTTTCTGGGCGACGTCGGCCTTTCCATTCCCGCGGGGGAGCAGGGCTATTCCGCGCTGGAGCAGATGTGGGCCAGGCCCACGGCGGAGGTGAACGGCATCTTCGGCGGCTACAGGGGGCCGGGCAGGAAGACCGTCCTCCCGGCGGAGGCCACCGCCAAGCTCAGCTTCCGTCTGGTCGAGGGGCAGGACCCGCGGAAGATCCGCAAGGCCTTCCGCAAATTCGTCCGGGACCGGCTCCCGCCGGACTGCAAGGCCCGCTTCCAGGACGGCGGAGGGGATTCGACCGGCATCGCCGTCTCCGAGACGACGCCGTGGATCGCCGCGGCGCGGCGCGCGCTGAAGGATGAGTTCGGCCGCGAGGCCGTGCTGGTGGGGGGCGGCTTCTCGATCCCCGTGGTCGAATCCTTCAAGAAGCACCTGAAGGTGGACAGCGTGCTCGTCGGCTTTTCGCAGGCCGAATTCGGCGCCCATTCACCGGACGAGAGATACGACATCGAAAGCCTGCGCCGCGGCATCCGCAGCTGGGCCCGCATCATCGCGCAATTTGCAGAAGAGTGACCGACCGACATGACCGAACTGAACGCCGTGCTCGAGACAGCCGCCCGTGACTTCGACAACAGCCTCGAGCGCCTCTTCAGGCTGGTGCGCATCCCTTCGATCTCGACCGATCCCGCCCATGCGGGCGATTGCGAGAAGGCCGCACAGGCGATCGTCGATGATCTGAAGTCCCTGGGCTTCACGGCCGAGGCCCGCATGACGCCGGGCCGCCCCATGGTGGTGGCGCACTACACGCCCAAGGAGGCGACGCGGAAGACGCCGCATCTCCTCTTCTACGGACACTATGACGTGCAGCCCGCGGACCCTCTCGAACTCTGGGAAACGCCTCCCTTCGAGCCCATGGTGAAGAAGGCGAAGAACGGCGTGCAGCGCATGTACGGGCGCGGCACGGCGGACGACAAGGGCCAGTTCATGACCTTCATCGAGGCGGCCCGCGCCTGGATCTCCGCCACCGGCTCGCTTCCGATCAGGGCCACCTTCCTGATCGAAGGCGAGGAGGAATCGGGCTCGCCCTCGCTCGTGCCCTTCCTCAAGGCCAACCGGAAGGAGCTTTCCTGCGACGCCGCCTTCGTGTGCGACACCAACATGTGGGATGCCAAGACGCCCGCCATCACCACGAGGCTCCGCGGCCTCGTGCACGAGGAGATCACCATCACCGGCCCCAGGATCGATCTCCATTCCGGCATGTATGGTGGCCCCGCGATGAACCCGATCCGGGTGCTGAGCAAGGTGATCGCCGCGCTTCACGACAGGAACGGCAAGGTGACGATTCCGGGCTTCTACGACGGCGTCTCGGACCTGCCGAAGGCCACGAAGAAGCAGTGGCAGTCGCTCGATTTCTCGGATGCGAAGTTCCTGAAGGAGGTTGGCCTCAGGGAGCCTGCTGGCGAAAAGGGAAAGAGCGTGCTGGAGCAGGTGTGGGCGCGGCCCACGGCGGAGGTGAACGGCATCTGGGGCGGCTATACTGGCGTGGGCACCAAGACGGTGCTCCCCTCCCAGGCCCACGCCAAGTTCACCTTCCGGCTCGTCGGCAAGCAGGACCCCGACAAGGTGCTGAGGGCGTTCCAGCGCTTCGTGAAGGGGTTGATCCCGAAGGACTGCAGGGTGGAATTCTCCGGAAAGGGCGGCGGCAGCCCGGCGACCGAGATCGCCGAGGACAACCCCTTCATCGCCCGCTCCGCCAAGGCGCTGAAGGACGAGTTCCGGCGCGACGCGGTGCTGATGGGTTCCGGCGGCTCGATCCCCATCTGCCGCTTCTTCAAGGACATTCTCGGCATGGATTCGATTCTCGTGGGCTTCGGCCTCAACGACGATGCGATCCACAGCCCCAACGAGAAGTACGACGTGGAGAGCTACCGGCGCGGCATCCGGAGCTGGGTGCGCATCATGGGCGAACTCGGGAAGTGATCGCCCAGCTCGCTATCGGCACGATCGTCATCGTGCTCAATGCCATCGTCCAGGGCGAGATGTTCGCCGCCTTCTCGCGGCGGATGGAAAAGACCATGCTGATCCTTCGCCACCGCCTGCACCGCTTCGCCAACACCGGCGCAATCGTGCTTGGCGTCCTGTTCGTGATGCTGGTGCTGAGCGTGCAGGTTTGGATCTGGGCCGGCGCCTTCCTTCTCGTCGGGGCCTTCGATGCGCTCGAGCCTGCTCTTTATTTCTCGCTCGTCGCCTACAGCACGGTGGGCTTTGGCGACATCACGCTGGGCCACGAATGGCGACTGCTCTCCGGCCTGACGGCAGCCAACGGCTTTCTGAGCTTCGGCTGGTCCACGGCTCACATGGTGGAACTGGTGCGGCGCACGGCCTGAGGAAGGCAGTGGGGCGGGCTTATCCGATCTTGAACCGGCGAATGTGCTCGGGCGGCGTCAGTCCCGGCATCAGGCGCGGGTCGTCGACCGGCGACAGCACCTGCTGCCGCACCGGGATGACGCCCGCCCAGACGGGAAGCGCGTAGTCTTCCTCGTCGTCTCCCGGCGGGCCGCTCCTGACCTTGGCGGATGCCTCGTCGAGGGAGAGCGAGAGCACGGTGGTGGCCTTCAGCTCCTGCGCCGTCATCTGGCGCAGCATGTCCCAGCGGCCCGGCCACAGCCCTTCCGTGAAGGCCCTGAGGCGGGCTTCCTTCTCCGCCGGATCGGAAACCTTCCGCGCCGTGCCGAACACCATCACCGAGCGATAGTTGCAGCTGTGGTTGAAGGCCGAGCGCGCCATCACGAACCCGTCGATGATCGAGACGGTGAGGCAGACCTGCGCCTCCTCGCACGCCTCGAGCATGCGGCTTGCCGATGAGCCGTGCCAGTAGACGTGGCCGCCCTCGCGCCACTGCAGCGTCGGCGTCGCGTAGGGTGCGCCGCCGAAGACGTAGCCCACGGTGCAGATCGGCATCGCGTCCAGTATGCCGTGCACCGTCTCTTCGTCGTATCGGGCACGCTTGTTGAGGCGCTTCACGCGGGTTCTCTCCGTCGGGGCATCCATTCTCGTCACTCCGGTTGTGCACCCCGAATGCCCGCTGTATGGTCTAGCGGAAAGGACCAAGAACAGCCGCAATGAGCAGACCACTTCTCGGCACCTCGGCCAGCGAGATCGGCATCGACCGGGAAGACCGCGAGCCCATCCAGCAGCAGATCGCCCGTCAGGTGCGGGCGCTGGTGCTGAGCGGCAGGCTGAAGCCGCAGACGAAGCTGCCCTCCACCCGCGCCCTTTCCGAGGAACTCGGCGTCGCCCGCGCCACGGTGGTCGAGGCCTATGAGCAGCTCTTGAGCGAGGGCTATCTCGAAACCCGTTCGGGCTCCGGCACCCGGGTTGCGGCGGAACTGCCGGAAACGCTCCTCACGGCGCCGCCGCGCGAGGCGGCGCGGGCCGTTCCTCGCCTGGCCTTCTCCCGCGAGCCGGCGCGGCCATTCCGTTCCGGCCTCGTCGACTGGGAGAACTTCCCGCACGAAGACTGGGGCAGGCTCCTGGGGCGGTTCTGGCGAAACCCTCCCATCGCGCTCCTCGAGCACAACGACGCCTTCGGCTGGATGCCGCTGCGCGAGGCGATCGCCCGACATCTCTACGAATGGCGCGGCATCGGCTGCACGGCCGAGGAGGTGGTCGTCACCGCCGGCGGGCTCGATGCCTTCGACCTGATCGGCAGGGCGGTGCTGAAGACGGGCGACAGCGTGTGGTTCGAGGAGCCGGGCTACCCCACGGCGCGCCGCATCTTCTCGCTTGGCGGCGTCTCCGCCGTGCCCGTGCCCGTCGACGCCGAGGGGCTGGTGGTGGCCGCGGGGCGGGAGCGGGCGCCAAAGGCCCGCGCCGCCTTCGTGACGCCGGCGCGGCAATACCCGACGGGCGTCACCATGCCGCTCGCCCGCCGCCTCGAACTGCTCGACTGGGCGGCGGAGGCCAAGGCCATCGTCATCGAGGACGATTACGACAGCGAATACCGCTATGTCGGGAAGCCGCTTCCCGCCCTCATGAGCCTCGATGCCAACGCCAGCGTGATCTACACCGGCACCTTTTCCAAGGTGTTCTCGCCCATCGTCAGGCTGGGTTACATCGTGGTGCCGAAACGGCTCGTCGCCCGCTTCCGCGAGGAGCGCCTCTCGCACGGGGCGCCGCCCTCGCTGATGGCCCAGCCGGCTCTCGCCGAATTCATGAACTCCGGCGCCTTCGCCGTCCATATCCGCCGCATGCGGCGCATCTATGCGGCCCGCCGCCGCGCCCTCATCGAGGCGCTGAAGCCCGCCCACGGCAGGCTCTATGAAATCGACGCGCCGCCGGCCGGGCTGATGCTGCTGCTGCGCCTCGGAGGCCGTGTGAGTGACGAGCAGGCGGCGCGCAAGCTGGAGCGCCGCGGCATCGAGGTGCAGTCGCTGTCGAGCCATTATGGCGGAGAAGACCGCCGCCAGGGTCTGCTCCTGAGTTTCGCCGGCTTCACCGAGGCCGAACTGCAAAAAGCCGCCGCAACACTGATCGAGGCCCTGTCATGACCGATGCCGCACGCGCCTGTGCGTTCCGCTGGGTGGAGGAGAACCATCCGCAGTGGTCGGCGTGGAATTCCCACATCTGGCATCTCGCCGAAACCGCCTGGCGCGAATACCGCTCCGCCGCCTGGTACGTGGCGAAGCTGAAGGAGGAGGGGTTCACCGTGGAGGAAGGCTCGGGCGGCATGCCGACGGCCTTCTCCGCCACATGGTCGAATGGCCCCGGACCCACGATCATGGCCTATGCCGAGTACGACGCGGTTCCGGGCAACTGCCAGGCGGCCGTGCCGTGGCGCCAGCCGCGCCAGGGCCTTTCGCGCTTCGCCGGCGGCCACACCGACCCGCATTCCGCACTCGGCATGGGCTCGCTCGTCGGCGCTCTCGCGGCCAAGGAGGCGATGCAGAAGCACGGCATAACGGGCACGATCCGGTTCATGGGGGAGCCCGCCGAGAAGGTGAGGGGCTCCAAGCCCATCCACGCGGCCAGGGGCTATTATGACGGGCTCGACGCCATCATCTCCTTTCACCCCTTCTACATGCTGCCGCTGTGCAACACGGCGCGCTGGGACACGCATTGCGGTCCCTATTACGCCGCGGTCTACGAGTTCCTGTGCGAGCGGCCCGAGACATGGCTCGAGGGCGCGGTAACGGACGCGGCGGGAGCCCCGATCCCCGCCGCCCACACGGCGGCCCGCGCCCCCGGCGCCAATGATGCGGTGGTGGCCATGTACACGCTCTCCAAGATGATGCGTGACCACATGCTGCCGCACACCGGCACCTGGACGCTGAACGAGACGATCCTCGCGAGCGGCCAGGCGACGGCCGACAATCTCGCCGCCCAGATGGCGCTCATCATGTTCGCCGCCCGCGCCCCGGACGTGGCGATGCTGAAGAAGATCTACGCCGTGCTCGACCGCAATGCCGAGGCTGCCGCCGCCGCCGCGCACTGCACGGTGAAGCGGCACTGGGTATCGAAGTCGAAGCCGGGGCTTGCCAACCATGCGATGGCGGAGATCACCTTCCGCAATCTCGAGCGCGCCGGTGCGCCGCGCTACGGCGAGGATGCGACGGCGCTGGCCCGGCAGCTCCAGAAGGAGCTGGGCCTCGAACCGATGGCCGAGCCTTTCGCCGACGAACTCGGCGTGCTCGTGCCGCCGCAGGAGGCGGAGCTGCGGCTGAGGAAGGATCTTCCATCCTGGCAGACGCATTACACCTCCGACGACTACACCGACATGACCTGGTTCGCGCCCACGGTGCGCTTCTACGTGGGTCGCGCCGTGCTCAAGGCGCCGCCGGGCTTTGCCTATCCCGAATGGGCGCTGAACGCGCTGGGCGGCATGCCGCCGGCGATCGATCCGACGGTGGAGACGGCGGCGAAGACCATCGCCGGAACGATCCTCGACCTGATGACGGACAAGACAGCGCTGGAGCGCGCGCAGCAGGAATTCCGGGAGCGGAGGGAGAAGGCGGAAGACCCGCACCCGTGGTGCGATTATGAGCCGCCCGTCGATTTCCCTTGGCCTGACTATGTCGAGACGCCGCGCGGGCGGGAATGGTGGATCCCGGCGAACGCCGCCGACCGCGCACTCGAACGCCGGTGAGCGGAACCCGCGGCGCCTTTTTGCGTGACATGCCTCGAACCAGCGGTCAAAACGCCCGCCAGGAGAACATCATGCGCCCCACCGTCCTGAGCTTTGCCGCCACCCTGTCCGTTTGCTTCGCCATCCTGGCACCTGCCGCCGAGGCCGGCGAGATCATGGTGATGAAGGCCTTCGCCCGCGCCTCCGCCACGCCGGTGGCGAAATCGGCTGCCGCCTATGTGAGCCTGATGAATCATGGGGCCGAGGCAGACCGCCTCGTCTCCGCCGCGAGCCCCGCCGCGAGATCCGCCGAGGTGCACAAGACCGAACTGGTCGACGGGGTGATGAAGATGATGGCGGCGGGCCCGCTCGAGCTGCCGGCCTACGGCACGCTGGAGATGAAGCCCGGCGGCTATCACCTCATGCTGATGGGGCTGAAGCAGCCGCTGAAGGAGGGCGAGATTCTCGAGTTGACGCTCACCTTCGAGAAGGCGGGGGCGCTGGAGGTGAAGGTGCCCGTCGGCTCCGTGGCCGAGGGCGGCCACGATCACGGCTCGGAGGGGATGGAGAGCTCCGAAGGCTCCGGCGGCTGAGGCGGCTCGCGCAGCGGCTTCAGCGCCGCGTCCTCCGAGCGGATGCGCCAGGCGAGCAGCGCGACATTGAGCGCTCCGAACAGCAGCGCGTACCACCACAGCCCGAAGGCCATGGGCAGAATGACGACTTCGGCCGCGACGACGAGATAATTGGCATGGCGGAGCCAGCTCGCCAGACCTTCGTCCGGCAGGTTCTCGCCCGGCACCACGATGATGCGGGTGGTCCACAGGCTGCCGAGCGCCGCCACGATCCAGCCGCGGCCCGCTTCCAGCACGACATAGGCATAGATCCAGGGGAGCGACACGAGGGGTGCCTGGTAAAGCACCAGGTACCACAGGCCGATGAGCCACAGCGCCTGAAGCGCCACCACGAAGCCGAAGCGGTTGGAGCCGACCTCGAAGCCGCCCTTCTCGATGAGGCGCTTGGTGTTGCGCATGGCGATATAGGCCTCGACCAGCCTTTGCAGGGTGACGAGCGACAGGATGGTGATGCTGAGCCACATGGTCCGGCCAGTCTAGGCGGATTCCGGCAGCGGATGAAAGGCCGTCTTGCGGAGGCCCTCCCCCCTCCGCCATAAGGAGCCACCACACGCGAGTGCCGACTTGGACATCACCCAGTTTTTCCTGCTCTTCGCCGGCGGCCTGCTGGCGGGCTTCATCAATGTCATGGCGGGCGGCGCGGGCTTCATGACTTTTCCCTTGCTGCTCGCGGCGGGGATGACGGAGATCGAGGCCAATGCCTCGAACTTCGTGGCGGTGCTGCCGGCCAATGTGGTGGGAAGCGTCGTCTACCGCCGGGAACTGGCGAAAGTGCGCAGGCACCTGGGGCTCAGGCTGGGGCTGGCCGCGGCAGGGGGCCTGTTGGGTTCTTTCATTCTCATTTCGACGGGCCAGGAGGCATTCCGGGCAGTGATCCCGTGGCTCCTCCTCTTCGCGACCCTGTCTTTCGCGCTGGGGCCATGGCTCAAGAACAAGCTCGAGCGCGACTTCGCCTTCGACGGCAGCCGCTGGCTGTGGCTGTCCTTCTTGCTCGAGTTCCTGGTCTTCGTCTATGGCGGCTATTTCGGGCTGGGCATGGGGATCGTCATGTTCGCCATCTATGCGATCTTCTCGCAGATGACCATCCACGAGGCCAACGCCATCCGCAACGTCACGATCACGCTGATGACGCTGATCTCGATCGCCATTTTCGCGCAGGCCGGGGTGATACGCTGGGTTCCCTCGCTGGTGATGATGGGGGGCGCCATGACGGGCGGCTACTTCACCGCGAAGATCGCCATGCGCGTGCCGCAGGTGGCGGTGCGCAGGGGCATCCTCGTCTGGGCCGTCTGCCTCACCGCCCTGTCATTCTGGCGCTATCATTGATCCTTGCGCGAGCGGGCCCGGATCGCCTCGCGATGCGCCGCGTAGAGCCCGCTCGCCACGATCAGCACCATGCCGAGGATGGCGATCCGGTCCGGGAATTCGCCGAAGACCGCGATGCCCGAGATGATGGCAAAGACCATGATCGAATAGCGGAAGGGTGCCGTGCCGGAGAGTTCGCCGAGCCGCAGCGTCGCCACCATGAAGAGATAGCCCGATGAGAGGAAGACGGCGGCGAGCGCCAGCAGCGCCAATTGCCACGGCTCCGGCCATTGCGCGCCCTCCGCCAGGGAGAGCAGCGCGCCCCCGGCCGTGACGAATCCCGCATTGCCGAGCGCCACCACGAAGGTGGGAATGCGCGCCGGGATGCGCTTCGTCAGGATGTCGCGGATCGCCACCGCGAAGACGATGAGGAGTGCGAGAAGCTCATAGGCGTTGAAGCTCGACACGGAGGGCCTGACGATCATCAGCACGCCGATGAACCCGCCGAAGATGGCCGACATCCGCCGCCAGCCCACCTGCTCCTTGAGGAAGACCATGGAGAGGAGGGCGACGGCCAGCGGCACCGCCTGCATCACCGCCGTGAGGTTGGCGATCTGCATGTGCATGAGGGCGGTGACGAAGGCGACCGTGGCGATGAGGTCGAACGTGCTGCGCAGCAGCACGCTGCGCTGTCCGATCTTGGGAAGTTCGGGGAGAAGCCCCTGCCAGGCGCAGATCGCCCCGATCAGCAGCATGGTGATCGCGCCGCGCACCATGATGATCTCGCCCACCGGCAGGCTCTTGCCCACGAGCTTCACGATCGTGTCGTTGGCCACGAAGGAGCCCATGGCGAGCACCATGAAGAGCCCGGCGCGAAGCGCGATGTTCTGGGGCAGGCGGAGCATGCCGGAAAGCACTAGCCCGGCAGGGCGGGGCGTCACAATGCCCGGCGCGCGGGGAAGCCCTGCGTCAGCCGCCCGTGACGGACATGTGGCGGGCGACGGCGGGCCGGTTGTGCCGCCGGTCGATGACGAAGTCGTGGCCCTTGGGCTTGCGCGAGATTGCCTCGTCGATGGCTTCGTTGAGGGGCTCGTTGCCCTCGGAGGCGCGCAGCGGCGCCCGGAGATCCGCCGCATCCTCCTGGCCGAGGCACATGTAGAGCGTGCCGGTGCAGGTGAGCCGCACACGGTTGCAGCTCTCGCAGAAATTATGCGTCAGCGGCGTGATGAAGCCGAGCCGCCCGCCCGTCTCCTTCACCCGCACATAACGCGCCGGGCCGCCCGTCTTGTAGGGTATGTCCTCCAGCGTGAACTGGTCCATCAGCCCGGCGCGCACCACCGAGAGCGGCAGGTACTGCTCGGTGCGGTCGCCGTCGATGTCGCCCAGGGGCATGGTCTCGATCAGCGTCAGGTCCATGCCTTCGCCATGCGCCCAGCGGATCATCTCGGGGATCTCGGCGTCGTTGACGCCCTTCAGCGCCACGGCGTTGATCTTGATCGCAAGTCCGGCGGCCTGCGCCGCACGGATGCCATCCTTCACCTTGGCGAGCTCGCCCCACCGGGTGATGCGGCGGAACTTCGCATCGTCCAGCGTGTCGACCGAGACGTTGATGCGCCGCACGCCATGGGCCGCGAGCTCGGCGGAATATTTCGCGAGCTGCGAGCCGTTGGTGGTGAGGGTGAGTTCCTCGAGCGCCCCGCTCCTCAGATGCCGGCCGAGGCTCTCGACCAGCGTCATGATGCCCTTGCGCACGAGCGGCTCTCCGCCTGTGAGGCGAAGCTTCCTCACGCCCTTCTCGATGAAGGCGGTGCAGACGCGGTCCAGCTCCTCGAGCGAGAGCAGGTCCTTCTTCGGCAGGAAGGTCATGTCTTCCGCCATGCAGTAGACGCAGCGGAAGTCGCAGCGGTCGGTCACCGACACGCGGAGATAGGTCACGTGTCGGCCGAAGGGATCGATCAGGGGGGGCTGCTGCATCATGCGTTATATCTGGCCATATACATCGAAAAGGTCAACCGGGCGAATGCGCGCGCTTCAGCTCCTCGGTGCCGGGCAGGAACATGGCGAGAAGGCCGATCGCAGGCAGGAAGGAGCAGAGCTGGAAGACGAAGCCGATCGAGGTCAGGTCGGCGAGGATGCCGAGCCCGGCCGCACCCGCCGCCCCGATGCCGAAGGCCACGCCGAAGAACAGCCCCGAAATCAGGCCCACGCGACCGGGCAGCAGCTCCTGAGCGTAGACCAGCATGGCGGAGAAGGCGGAAGCCAGGATGAAGCCGATGGGGATCGAGAGCACCACCGCCCAGAAGTGGTTGGCATAAGGCAGGAGCAGCGTGAAGGGGAGCGCCCCCAGCACCGAGAACCAGATCACCGCCTTCCGTCCGATCCGGTCGCCGATGGGGCCGCCGAGCATCGTGCCCGCCGCGAAGGCCGCGAGGTAGACGAAAAGGTCCACCTGCGCTTCCTCCGGCGAAAGCCCGAACCGGTCGATGAGGTAGAAGGTGTAGAAGCTGCTCAGGCTCGAGGTGTAGACGAACTTCGAGAACATCAGGCAGAGCAGGATCACGAGCGAGGTGACGATGACGCGCCGCGGCAGCGCCTTGGCCGGCGCGGGTGCGCGCCCGCCCCCGGCCTTGGGCGAAAGATGGTGCGCATACCAGTTCGCCGCATAGCTGAGGATCGCCACCGAGAGGAGTGCGAGCGCCGCGAACCAGGCCACGCTGCCCTGGCCGTGGGGAATGACGAAGAAGGCGGCCAGCAACGGCCCGATCGATGTGCCGAAATTCCCGCCGAGCTGGAACAGCGATTGCGCATAGCCGTAGCGCCCCCCGGAGGAGAGCCGCGCCAGCCGCGAGGCCTCCGGGTGGAAGACCGACGAGCCGAGCCCGATCAGCATGGCGCCGAGCAGGATCGTCGCATAGCTTCCGGCGAGCCCAAGCACCACGAGCCCCACCAGCGTGAGGGCGGGCGCGAAGGGCAGGGAGAAGGGGACGGGCCGCTTGTCCGTGTAGAACCCGACGACCGGCTGCAGCACCGAGGCGATGGCCTGGAAGGCGAGCGTGATGAACCCCACCTGCGCGAAGCTCAGGGCGTGCAGGTCGCGCAGCAGGGGATAGATCGACAGCAGCAGCGCCTGCAGCGTGTCGTTGATGAGGTGGCCCGCAGCGACGGCAAAGAGCACGGCATGGGCGGCGCCCTCTGCGCGGGCGGGGGTGATGTGGGTAGTGGCCATGAGTTGCTGGACTACCGAAAAATCGAGGTTCCCGCCAATGTTCTCACCACAGGGAAGCCATGCCCGTGCCCGGGTGGTTTCAGCCTGCACGCATTCCGAGCAGCCAGTCCTTGAACGTCTGCAGCGCCTCTGGAGGCTTGCCGCCGGCGCTCGCCGGCTCGACGATGCTGTAGGAGAAATCGTCCTTTATGGCGGTGTCGAAGAGCTGCACCAGCCGCCCGCTCTCGAGATCGTCGGCGATGAGCGAGCGCGGGCAGAGGGCGATGCCCTGGCCCGCCAGGGCGGCGGCGCGCAGCAGGTTGAAGTCCTGGAAGATCGGCCCGGGCGCGGGGCCCGCATGCTTGAGCCCCGCCTTGCGCATCCAGTTCTGCCAGTCCACCCGGTCGGTATCGTGGAGTAGGGGCTTTCCCATGATCGACTGGGGCGTGTCGAAGGGTCCCTCGCGCTCGAGATAGATCGGGTTGCAGACGGGAACCGTGCTGCCCGGAAGGAGCTTCGTGCTGCGGCAGCCCTCCCATTCGCCTGGCCCCCAGAGCACTGCGATATCCACCTCGTCGAAGTCGATCTTCTGGTCGATGAAGGCATAGACGACCTTCACCGACACTTCCGGGTGCGCCCGGAAGAACTGCGACAGGCGCGGGATGAGCCAGATCGTGGCGAAGGAGGGGAGAGCGGCGATGGTGAGCGCCGGCCCGGTCTCGCTCTGCTGCAGCCTCCGGCAGGCCGCGGCCATGATGTCGAAGGCTTCCGCCAGCGCCCGCGCCAGTTCCTGTCCCTTCGGCGTGGGAATGGTCTGCCGCCCGAGCCGGTCGAAGAGCGAGAGGCCGAACCACTGTTCGAGCTGCCGCACCTGGTGGCTCACCGCCGACTGCGTGACCTTCAGCTCTTCCGCCGCGCGCGAGAAGCTTTCCGACCGGGCCGCCGCCTCGAAGCAGCGCAAGGCATTGAGCGAGGGGAGGCGCGACACCTACAGACTCCATGAGAAATTCTCATGGAGTATGTGAGGGATCATCTTTTGACACAAGCCCCCATCCAAGGGACTGATCAGTCACGTTCCAACCGGAGAAAAGCCCGATGCTCGCCCTCGACCGCCCCGCGCTCGTCGACTATCGCAACAACGGCCGGAAGCCGAAGCCCACCTTCTCCGCCGCCGAAATGCAGCGCCGCCAGGATGCCGTGCGCGGCTGGATGGCGAAGAGCAAGGTCGACGCCTGCCTGTTCACCAGCTATCACAACATCAACTATCTCTCCGATTTCCTCTATTGCTATTTCGGCCGCAAATACGGACTGGTCATCACCCCGGGCAAGGCCACCTCGATCAGTGCTGCGATCGATGGCGGGCAGCCGGCGCGCCGCACCTACGGCGACAACGTCACCTACACCGACTGGTCGAAGGAGAATTACTTCCTGGCGCTGAAGGCTCTCGTGAAGGGCGCGAGGCGCATCGGCATCGAGTTCGACCATGTGAACCTCGATTTTCGTGCGCAGCTCGCCGACGCCTTTCCCGGCGTCGAGTTCGTGGATGCCGCCGCACCCTCGATGCGGCTGCGCATGATCAAGAGCACGGAGGAAATCCGCCACATCACCAGGATGGCGAAGATCGCCGACATCGGCGGCGGCGCCGTGGTGGAGGCCACCGCCGTGGGCGTGCCGGAGCACGAGGTGGCGCTCCATTCGACCCAGGCCATGGTGCGGGAAATCGCCAGGACGTGGCCTCATGCCGAGCTCATGGACACCTGGACGTGGTTCCAGTCGGGCGTCAATACCGATGGGGCACACAATCCCGTCACCTCGCGCAGGATCAGGCGCGGCGACATCCTGAGCCTCAACTGCTTTCCGATGGTGGCTGGCTACTACGTGGCGCTCGAGCGCACGCTCTTCGCGGAGACGGCGTCCAAGGAGCACATCCGCCTGTGGGAGATCAACTGCCGCGTCCATGACGAGGGCAAGAAACTGCTGGTGCCGGGGGCGAAATGCTCGGACGTGGCCAAGGCGCTGAACGAGATCTATGCCAGCCACGATCTCCTCAAGTACCGCACCTTCGGCTACGGCCATTCCTTCGGCGTGCTCTGCCACTACTACGGCCGCGAGGGCGGGCTCGAACTCCGCGAGGACTGCGACACCGTTCTGGAGCCCGGCATGGTCGTCTCGATGGAACCGATGATCATGATCCCCGAGGGCCAGAAGGGTGCGGGCGGCTACCGCGAGCACGACATTCTCGTCATCACCGAGAAGGGCAACCGCAACATCACCGGCTTCCCCTACGGCCCTGAGCACCTCATCGTGCAGCCCTCGCGCAGGCGTGCGGCTGGGAAGAAGGCCCCCGCCCGCAAGCCGAGACGCGGGACGCGCTGACCGCCCTCCGTCCTCGTCGGCCGCGCTCATGAGGGGCTTGCATCCTCAAGCATGCGGCCTATGATATTTTTTCAAGCAACAACCCCGACAAGGCGAGGTGCAGAGGAATGGCGCAGGGCGGCCCGGCAAGCGACGCGATGGTGCGTTTCGTCAACGTTCAGAAGAGCTATGACGGCGAGACGCTGGTGGTGAAGAACCTCAACCTCGACATCGCCAAGGGCGAGTTCCTGACCATGCTCGGGCCCTCCGGCTCCGGCAAGACGACGACCCTGATGATGCTCGCCGGCTTCGAGCCGGCCACCCACGGCGAGATCTATCTCAAGGACCAGCCGATCAACAACGTGCCCCCGCACAAGCGCGGCATCGGCATGGTGTTCCAGAACTATGCGCTGTTCCCGCACATGACAATCAACGAGAACCTCGCCTTTCCTCTCCAGGTGCGCAACGTGCCGAAGGCCCAGATCGAGGAGAGGGTGGCGAAGGTACTGAAGATGGTGGAGCTGCCGCAGATGGGCAACCGCCGCCCGGGCCAGCTTTCGGGCGGCCAGCAGCAGCGCATCGCCGTGGCGCGCGCCCTCGTCTTCGAGCCGGATCTCGTGCTCATGGACGAGCCCCTGGGCGCCCTCGACAAGCAGTTGCGCGAGCAGATGCAATACGAGATCAAGCATATTCACGAGCGCCTGGGCGTCACCATCGTCTACGTGACGCATGACCAGTCTGAAGCGCTCACCATGTCGAACCGCATCGCCGTGTTCAACGACGGCGTCGTGCAGCAGCTCTCGACACCCGCCGAGCTTTACGAGCGGCCCGTCAACTCCTTCGTGGCGCAGTTCATCGGCGAGAACAACAAGCTGAAGGGCACCGTGGCCGAGATCGGGGCCGACAACGTGGCAACCGTCCGGCTCGAGACGGGCGAGGTGGTGAAGGCGCTCTCCATCAGCGCTAGGGAGAAGGGCGGGCGCACGCTGCTCTCGGTGCGTCCGGAGCGGGTGGAGATCAATCCCAGCGCACAGCGGGCCGACGTGATCCTGAACGGGCGCATCGCCGAGCTGATCTATCTCGGCGACCATATCCGCGCCCGTCTCGAAGTGGCCGGCCACAACGACTTCATCGTCAAGGTGCCGAACAAGGGCGCGAGCAGCGAGGTGGCCCAGGGCCGCGAAGTGAAGGTGGGCTGGAAGGCGGAAGACTGCCGCGCCCTCGATTACGCCGAGTTCCGACATTGAGGTGATGCGATGCCCTCCCGCCGCGCACTGAACCTCATCGCGGCCGGGGCGGCGGGGATCGCCATGTCTCTGTCGAGTATCCTGCCGCCCGGGGCTGTTGCCGAGGGGGTCGAGGTGGATCTCGCCCTCATCCTCGCCATCGATTGTTCCTTCAGCGTCGACCAGCGGGAATTCGCGCTGCAGATGCAGGGGCTGGGCCTCGCCTTCCGCCGCGAGGAGGTGAAGCGCGCCATTGCCCAGGGATCCCGCGGCCGTATCGCCGTCACCGCCGTGCAATGGTCGGACGACCAGAACCAGGCCGTCGTGCTGCCCTGGACCGTGGTCTCGGGCGGCACGGAGAGCGATGCGCTGGGCCAGCACCTCGCAAACCTGCCGCGGCAGCTCGCCGAAGGCGGAACCTCGATCGCCGCGGCGCTGACCTTTTCGGCCGCGCTCTTCGAGGGCGCACCCGCAGCGGAACGCCGCGTGGTGGACGTCTCCACCGACGGGCGCAACAACTCCGGGCCTCGCGTCGCCCCGGTGCGCGATGCGCTGATGGCCCAGGGCATCACCATCAACGCCCTCACCATCCTCAACGAATGGCCCACCCTCAACATCTATGCCGAGAACAACGTGATCGGCGGGGCGGGATCATTCGCGATGCCCGCCAACGACTACGAGGCCTATGGCGAGGCGATCTTCCGCAAGCTGCTGCGCGAGATCACCGGCCCCGGCATCTCCTGATCCGGGCCGGGCTTGACCGGCACCGCCACGGCACCTATCCCGGCTCATCCGCAGTCCTGACGGAATTTCACCGATGAAGAGCTTCAGTCTCAACCGCATTCCCGAAATCATCTTCGGCCCCGGCCGCGCCCGCGAAATCGTGAGCCGGGCCGAGGCGCTCGCCGGCAAGGGAGCAGCCATCGTCCTCGTCGCCGACCCGGCCCTCGGGCCGCTTGGCATCACCGGGCACGTGAGCGGCCTGCTCGCGGAGGCCGGCTTCGAGCCGCATGTCTATGACGGCTTCACGGGAGAGCCGAAGCAGAAGGACGTCGATGCCGCGGCTGGGCTGGCGCGCCGACACCGCGCAAGGCTGGTGATCGGCCTCGGCGGGGGCTCCGCCCTCGACACGGCGAAGCTCGCGGCCTGCTGCGCCGTCTCGGGCCTCTCCGCCTCGGCCTACGCGCTCTGCGCGACGCCGCTTCCGGCGAACCGCCTGCCGCTCATCGCCGTGCCGACCACGGCGGGCACCGGCTCCGAGGTGACGCGCGTTTCGGTCTACGCCGATGACGGCGGCGTGAAGGTGTGGGCCTGGGGTGAGGAACTGAAGCCGGACGTGGCGGTCCTCGATCCCGAGCTCACCCTGGCCGTGCCGCCCCAGGTGACGGCCGCCACCGGCCTCGACGCCATCGTCCACGCCATCGAGGCCTCCACCAACCGGCACCGCCACGAGGGGAACGATCTCTATTGTCACCGGGCGATCAGCCTCATTGCCGAAAACCTCGAGAAGGCTGTGAACGCTCCGCGCGACATCGCCGCGCGCGGCGCGATGCTGCTCGGCTCGTGCTATGGCGGCATCGGCATCGACAATTGCGGCACGGCACTCGCCCACAACATCTCGCATGCGGTTGCGAATCTGGCGCCGATCGCCCATGGCCGCGCCACTGGCCTCGCCATGCTCGCAACCATGGAATGGGTGGCGGAGGGAAACCGCCCCGCCTTCGCCAGCGTGGCAAAGGCCATGGGCGCCGCCGATCCGGTCGGCGCTTATGACCGGCTGGTTCGCGCCAGCGGCATCAAGCTGTCGCTCGCGGGCGAGGGCCTCGACCACGTGACACCCGAGACGCTGGCCGAGCACATGGCCGCCCCCGCCAATGCGCCGATGCGGAAATCGACCGCGCGGACACCGGCCGACGATGACCTCGTGCTGCTGGCCGAACGGTTCCTGACTGTTGCATGAGCACCGCCCCGTGCTAGGAGCAGCAGCGTGAACCACGATCTTTTCCACGATGCCGGCTGGTTTCTCGGTGCGGCGCGCCGCGGGCTTGCGGCCCGCCGGGGTGAGGGCATTGCCGAGGTGCTGGAGCGCCTGGCCGCACAGGATGTGAGCGCGCTGGCCTTCCGCGAGCCGGAGCCGCGCGGCCTTCCCGTGCTTGTCCATTTGCCGCAATGCCTCGGCGAGACGATGCTGCTCGACCCCGATCTCGCCGCGGCGATCGCCGCCGTTGAGGAGGGGCTGCAGTGGCGCCAGTCGGCATCCTACAGCGACGCCGTTCTGGGCGAGGGGTTCACCGCCAATTACGGCTGGGCCGAGATCATCGGTCCCCACGGCTTCTTCGCCGGCGAGGATTTCCTGCTGGGCCTTCTCATGCTCGGGCCGCATCGCCACTACCGCGACCATTTCCACCCCGCGCCCGAACTCTACTGGCCGCTCACCTCCGGGAGCCTGTGGAGCCGCGACAGCGGGGCCTTCGTGGAAAAGCCCCAGGGCGCCACGATCTGGCACCCACCCATGGCGATGCACGCGACGAAGACCGGCGAGACGCCCATGCTTGCCCTGTGGAGCTGGACGCGCGACGCCGGAACGCCCGCCCGCCTCAGCGGGTGATCGCGCATGCGGCTGCTGCTGGCGCTTGCCGCCTTCGCCTATCTCGGCATCATGGCCTACATGTATCTGCAGCAGCGGAGCTTGCAGTATTTTCCCGGAAGGGCCGGCACGCCGCCTGAGGCCGCGGGGCTTCCGGGCGTCAGCGAGGAACGCGTGAAGACGCCGGATGGCGAGACGATCGTGCTCTGGCATGCCGAGGCGAAACCGGGAATGCCCACCATTCTGTTCTTTCACGGCAACGGTGGCGAAATCTCCGACCGCGCGGAACGCATGGCCTTCTACCGGTCGCAGGGTTTCGGCGCACTCTTCGTGTCCTATCGCGGCTATGGGGCGAGCAGCGGCACGATCTCTGAGCAGGGCTTCATCACGGATGGCCTGAGCGCCTACGCCTTCCTGAGGGACCGTGGCGTTCCTCCGGAGAAGATCGCGGTCGTGGGCGAGTCGCTCGGAACCGGCGTTGCGGTGCAGCTCGCGGCGCAGCGGCCCGTGGGCGCGGTGGCGCTCGAAGCGCCTTTCGCCGCGGCGGTGGAGATCGCCGCCGGGATCTACTGGTGGCTGCCGGTGCGCCTGCTGATGAAGGACCAGTTCCGCTCCCGCGATCACATCGCAGGGGTGACGGCGCCGCTGCTCGTCCAGCACGGCGACAATGACGGCGTGGTTCCGGTCGAACAGGGCCGCCGCCTCTTCGAACTCGCAACGGCCGCGAAGGAACTGGTGATCCACCCCGGCGCCGGCCACGATGTCATCGACAGCCCCGAAGTCTGGGCGCGCGAACTGGCGTTCTTCCGCGACCGATTGAAGGTTCAATAGCCGGGCGGCGGCACGAAGCCGCCATACTCCTTCTCCAGCAGTTCGGCGAAGCGGATCGAGGTGTAGTCGGCATATTGCCGGGTGATGATCTGCACGCCGGCGGGAAGGCCCTCGGGCGTGAGGCCCATGGGAGCCACCGTCGAGGGCAGGTAAAAGCAGCCGGAATAGCCAGCCCAGAACAGCTGGTCCGTGGTCGGAACGCGCCTGCCGTTCACCGTGATCTTGCGTTCGTAGCGCTCGCCCTCATGATCATGCGGGAAGGCGGTGGAGGCGGCGGCCGGGCAGATCATCACGTCCCAGTCGTCGAAGAACTGGTCCCACAACAGGCGCATCTGGTGCCGGCGCTCGTTATAGCGCAGCCAGTCGCGGTGCGGCAGCACATAGGCGCGCAGCATCTGCATGTAGTAGCTCTGGTCCAGCGGGTCGGCCGCCGCGACGATCCCGGAATTGGCGCGGAACTCGGCGTCGGACTGCCTGCGGCTGGTGGCGGAGCGCAGCAGCGCGACATAGACGTCCATCGCCTCCTTCGTGGAGAAGCCAGGCCGCGCCGTGGTCGACATCCGCTTCACGCGCGGGCCGAGGAAGGTGGTGAGCTTGCCCATGAGATCCTGCACGGCGAGGTCCACCTCGGACTGCTCGTCGGTGACCATCACCGCCACGCGGAAGTCCTTCAGCGACCTCTGCCGCGCAGGCGGAAGGGTGAGGGCATAGCCGCGCGCCTCCGGGCCCACGGGCCCCGCGAGCAGCTTCATCATGGCAGAAAGATCACGCGCCGAGCGGGCGAGCGGACCCGCTACCGTGATGTCCCCCGGCTGCACCGTGCCGGGAAGCAGATGCCCCTGGTAGGGCACCACCCCATAAGTGGGCTTGTGCCCGTAGACGCCGCAGTAATGCGCCGGGTTGCGGATCGAGGCGCCGATGTCGGAGCCGATCTCGAGCGCCGACATGCCGGTGGCGAGTGCAGCCGCCGAACCGCCGGAGGAGCCGCCGGGCGAGCGCGTCACGTCCCACGGATTGTTGGTGGTGCCGTAGATCGCGTTGTAGCTCTGCCAGTCCGCCAGCATGAGGGGCACGTTGGTCTTGCCGTAGATCACCGCACCGGCATCGGTAAGCCGCGAGATCGCCACGGCGTCGGAGGTGGCGATGTTGTCCCTGAACCGCGGGTCGCCCCAGGTGGAGGGTGTCCCGGTCCAGTCGAAGCTCTCTTTGGCCGTCATCGGCACGCCGTCGAATGGCCCCTTGGCCTTGCCGGCCTTCAGCCGCCGGTCCGCCGCGGCGGCCGCCTTCTTCGCCCGGGGAATGTCCGTCACGATCACCGCATTGAGCGCGCCGTTATGTCTTTCGTACTGGCCGAGGCAGCCCTCCAGCAGGGCGGAGGCCGAGACCTTGCCCGCCCGCAGCAGGCGGGCGAGTTCGGTGGCGGAGCGGAAATGCAGGGGCAGGCTGGGCATGAGGAGGTCCTTTCTGCGCCCAAGCCTAGCTTAGCCTCTTCCGCCGCAAAAGTGCGCCCGCATGACTGGGCTGCAAACCCTCATGCTGACGCGCCGCCCGATCCCGGTATAGACAGCCGGCATGGACCGCCGCAGCCTCATCACCGGTTACCTGCTCGTCGCAGCGGGCTCGGCGCTGTTCGCCTCCAAGGCCATCTTCATCAAGCTTGCCTATCTGGAACGCTCCGATGCGCTGCTGATCCTCGCCTGGCGCATGGTGTTCGCGCTGCCGGTGTTCATTGCGGTCGGCGCATTCGAGCTGGCGCGCCGGGGCCGCGAGGGAAAGCCCATGCCGCGCCGCGACGCCCTGCTGGGAGCGGTCGGCATCGGCCTCATCGGCTATTACCTGGCGATGATCCTCGATTTCACCGGCCTGCTCTACGTCACCGCGCAGCTCGAGCGGCTGGCGCTCTTCACCTACCCGATCTTCCTGATCTTCATCGGGGCGGCCTTCTTCGGCATGCGGCTCACGGCGTCGAGCCTCGCCGCGGCATTCATCTCCTATCTGGGACTCGCCGTCGTTTTCGTGTCGGATTTCTCCGGGGGCGGGTCGAACGTGACGCTCGGCACGGTGCTGGTGCTGGGTTCCGCCGTGAGCTTCGCCGTCTACCAGCTGATGGCCAAGCGCTACATCGGCGAGATGGGCTCGGCCCTCTTCACCTCGGTTGCGCTCTCGGCTGCGGCGGTGACGACGCTGCTCCACGTCTTCATCGTCAGGGGCCACCTCGACACCTCGATGTCGGCGCATTACTTCCTGCTGGCCGCGGGAACCGGGCTTCTCGCCACTGTGATCCCCTCCTTCTTCGTCAATGCCGGCATGGGGCGGATCGGTGCCGCCTCGACCGCGATGATCTCCAACGTCTCGCCATTGCTCACCATCTATTTCGCGGTGGCGCTGCTCGAAGAGGAGTTCACGCTGCCCCATGCCATCGGAACGGCGCTGGTGGTGGGCGGAGTCGGCTATCACACCTGGCGGGATATTGGAAAGCCGGTTCGGAGGGGCGGGTAAGGCAGCATCTTCCCTCTCCGCCCTTTTTCTGGTCTTCTGGCGTCATGGACCGCCACCCGCTGTCACCCCGGCTCGCCCACTGCCCGGAAAGCCTGCCGCGCGAGGCCTATGTCTCGCCCGACTGGCTGGCGCGGGAAATGCAAACGGTCTTCGCCCAACAATGGGTGTGCGTGGGCAGGCTCGCCGATTTCCCCGAAGGCACGCTCAGGCGCGTCACGGTCGGGAGGGCGCCTGTCATCGTCAGCCATGCCGCGGGCGCCCTCCGGGCCTATCACAATGTCTGTCGCCACCGGGGGGCGGAACTCTGCCCGGCGGACCGCGCCGCGGGAAAGCTCATCACCTGTCCCTATCACGCCTGGTCCTACAGGGCCTCCGACGGCAGCCTCGTCGCCACCGGACTTGCCAAACCCACCGATGACTTCGACCGGAGCAGCCACGGCCTGCTGCCGCTGGCGCATCGTGTCTGGAACGGCTTCCTCTTCCTCAACGCCGCGGCGGAGCCAGGCCCGATGAAGGCGGACGTGCCGCTCACCACCTTCGACAACTGGCCCATGGCCTCCCTCGTCACCGGGCACCGCTCGGTGAAGGAACTCGACTGCAATTGGAAGGTCTTCTGGGAGAATTACTCCGAGTGCCTGCATTGCCCCGGCATCCACCCGGAACTCTGCGACATGGTGCCCCTCTACGGCAAGGGCATCATGGGCCCGTCCGAAGCCCTGGGCTGGACGCCGGACCAGCCCGAGGAACCGAACCTCAGGCCCGGAGCCGAAAGCTGGACCCCGGATGGCAAGCCCTGTGGACCTGTCTTCGAGGGGCTGACGACGGACGAGCGCCGGCGCGGCTACACCTTCGGCACGCTCTGGCCCTCGATCTACGTGGTCGCCCATGTCGACTATGTGCGCGCGGTGCGGATCGAGCCCCTCTCGCCCGAGCGCACCCGGCTCACCGCGGAATGGTATTTCCCGCAGGCGACACTCGATCAGCCGGGCTTCGACGCAGCGGAGGTGGCAGGCTTCGCCAAGGTGGTCCTCGCGCAGGATGGCGCAGCCGCCGAGATGAACCAGCGGGGCTTGCGCTCGCCGGCCTTCCTGGCGGGCCGCCTGATGCCCGAGGAATACGAGATCAGCCGCTTTCACCAGTGGCTGCGGCGGAACATGGAAGGGGCCGGCTGAACCGCCGGCACCGCCTCAGCTCACATTGTCGGGCAGCACTTCCTTGCGCTTGGCCATGAAGGCCTGCAGCGCTTCGTCGATGCCGGGGTCGAGGGCGGGGGCCTGGTAGTCCCGCAGCATCTGCTTCCACTTCTCGTTGGCGCGCTGCACGATGTCCTTTTCGCCGTCGTCCCGCCACTGCTCGAAGGAATTGTTGTCGGCGAGCTGCGAGCGCCAGAAGGCCGTCTCGAAATTGGACTGGGTGTGCGAGCAGCCGAGGTAATGCGAGCCGGGGCCCACCTCGCGGATCGCGTCCATGGCCTGGCCGTTCTCGGAGAAATCCACCCCTTCGGCGAATTTCTGGAACATGGTGAGCTGGTCGGCGTCCATGATCAGCTTCTCGTAGCCCGAGGCGAGCCCGCCCTCGAGCCAGCCTGCCGCATGGAGGCAGAAATTGACGCCTGAGAGAAGCGTCGACCACATGGTGTTGGCGCTCTCATAGGCCGCCTGCGCATCAGCTATCTTCGACCCGCAGAGGCTGCCGCCGGAGCGGAAGGGAACGCCCATGCGGCGGGCGAGCTGTGCCGCGCCGAAGGTGACCATCGCTGGCTCGGGGCTGCCGAAGGTGGGGGCACCCGACTGCATCGACATCGATGCGGCGAAGGTGCCGAACACCACGGGCGCGCCGGGGCGGCAGAGCTGCGTGAAGGCGATGCCGACGGAGGCCTCCGCCAGGATCTGCGTGAGGGTGCCCACCGTGGTGACGGGCGACATGGCCCCCGCCACGATGAAGGGCGAGATGACTGTCGCCTGGTTGGCGCGCGCCAGGACCTTCAGCGCGCCCAGCATCACGCCGTCCCACACCATGGGCGAGTTGGCGTTGATGAGCGAGGTCATGACGCAGTTC
This sequence comes from Aestuariivirga sp., assembly GCF_046294715.1. GTDB lineage: Bacteria > Pseudomonadota > Alphaproteobacteria > Rhizobiales > Aestuariivirgaceae > Aestuariivirga. The sequence goes on from NZ_JBKBKI010000006.1 coordinate 67,542, forward strand.
TGGTCCACGAACTCCTTGCCGAAGACCATCTCCGCCATGGCCACCGAATCGGCCGAGCGCTCGCCCGCCGTCACCGAGGCCATGAAGGGTTTGTCGGAATACTTGATGTGGGTGTAGATCATGTCCAGGTGGCGCTTGGCCACCGGAATGTCCACCGGCTCGCACAGCGTGCCGCCCGCGTGATGCAGGCTCGGCAGCATGTAGACGAGTTTGGCGAAGTTGCGGAAATCCTCGATCGTGGCATAGCGGCGGCCTTCGTCGAGATTGCGGATGAAGGGCGGGCCGTAGACCGGCGCGAAGACGGTGTTGTTGCCGCCGATGGTGACGCTGTTGGCGGGGTTCCTCGCATGCTGCACGTATTCGCGCGGGGCCGTCCTGATGAGCGAGCGCACGAGCCCCTTGGGGAAGCGGACGCGGAACCGCTTCGGGTCGGTGGCGGAGGCCTTGATCTCCGCCCCGGCATCCTTCCACATGCGGACCGCTTCCTCGTCCTCGTAGAAGTCGAGGCCGACCTCCTGCAGCACCGTCTCTGCATTGTGCTCGATGAGTTCGAGCTGCTCGTCCGAGAAGGGCTCGTAAGGCTTGATCGCCCGGCGGATGAAGCCCGCCTGCTTCACGGCGGTGGAGGTGCGCGCGGCGCGGCGGGCGTCAGCACCGCCACGGGCGCGGCGGCCGGAAGACGGGGCGGAAGCGGGCTGGACGTCGGTCATGGGCGGGCCTGTTGAGAAGTTTTCACGTGACGGGTGGTTTACGCTCAACCGTGCTCGTCGGCGTGAAGCAAAGCGTCAGGCCATGGCCGGGAAACGACGCCGCTAGAACGTCACCTTCAGCCGCTCGAGCCCGTGGAAATGATAGGCGTTGCGATAGCAGGGCTGCTCCGCCAGGGCGAGTTTCGGCAGCCGCCGGAACAGGATGGGGAGCGCCACCGCAAGCTCCAGCCGGGCGAGTGGCGCGCCGATGCAGAAGTGGACGCCCGCCCCGAAGCTCACATGCGGGTTGGGCTGCCGCGCCGGAACGAAGCGGTCTGCCTCCGGAAAGCGCGCCGGGTCGCGGTTGGCAGCCCCCAGGAGAAGCCCCACCGTCTCTCCCTTTTTCAGGCGAAGGCCAGCATATTCAAGGTCTTCCAGCGCATAGCGGGTGAAGAGGTGGAGCGGCGCGTCGTAACGCAGCAATTCCTCGACGTGAGCCTCGCCGATCGCTTCGCGGATCTCGTGCTCGATGAGGCACTTGATGCCATTCCCCAGCGCATGCACAGTCGCCTCGTGCCCGGCGTTGAGGAGCAGGATGGCGGTGGTGACGAGCTCGTCTTCCGAGAGCTTCGATCCCTCCTCCTCGGCCCTGATCAGCTCGGAAATCAGGTCGTCGCGCGGCTCTTTCCGGCGGCGTTTCACGTAGTCCCTCATGAAGCTCGAGAATTCCAGCGTCGCCTTCACCGCACGGTCCTCGACCGCGCGGTCGCGCCGCGCCTGGTACATCGCCACCATGTCATGCGACCAGGCGAGGAGCTGCTGCGCCATCTCCGTCGGAACGCCCAGCAGGTCGCAGATGACGATCACCGGGATCGGGGTCGCGAAATCGTTTAGCAGCTCGGCCTCGCCCGTTTCCTCGATCCTGTCGATCAAGCCATTGGCGAGGCTGGCGATTGCCGGCCGCAGCCGCTCCACCTGCCGCGACAGGAAGGAGCGGTTGATAAGGCCCCGGAGCCGCGTGTGGACGGGCGGTTCCAGCTCCAGCAGTGAGTGCGATTCGAAGGCGTAGAACGGCTTCAGATGCTCCGGCGTCTCAGGCCAGCCGAGCTCTTCCCGGCTCGCCACATGCAGGATCTGCCGGCCGAAGCGCCGGTCGCGCAGCAGGGCGCTCACGTCCTCGTGGCGGGCGAAGCACCAGTATCCATACTGCTCCCACCTGAAGACGGGCACCTCGGCGCGGATCGCTCGATAGGCGGGGTATGGGTCGTTGTAGAATTCCGGTTCGACGGGATCGAGGAAGACCGAGCGGCGGGAGGTGTGGATGCGCATGGCTGCCATCTTCTCGCGAAGTCGCCTATTCTCGCAAGCCGGGGTAAGAAGCGCGCCACACGAGGAGGGCAGGGACATGAAGGTTTTCATCAGCGTCGACATCGAAGGCTGCGCCGGCATCACCCACTGGGACGAAGCCGAGAAGAACCACGCGGATTACCCCGAGTTCCGCGAGCAGATGACGCGCGAGGCGGTGGCGGCGATCGAGGGCGCCAAGATCGCCGGCGCGACCGAGATCCTGGTGAAGGACGCACATTCCTCCGGGCGCAACCTGATCGCCTCCATGCTGCCCGCCGACGTGCGGCTGGTGCGCTCCTGGATGGGACACCCCCTCTGCATGGTCCAGGAGCTGGACGAGAGCTTCGACGCGGTGATGATGATCGGCTATCACAGCGCGGCGGGCTCTGAGGAGAACAGCCTCGCCCACACCCTCTCGCACGATGCCGCCGAGATCCGCATCAACGGCCGCCGCGCCTCGGAATATCTGATCCACGCCCTGGCGGCGTCGATGCTGGGCGTTCCCACCGTCTTCGTGAGTGGCGACAAGGGACTGATGCAGGAGATCGAGGAGACGAACCCGGCCGTCACCCGCTGCGCGGTGAAGGAAGGCCGCGGGCAGTCCACGGTTTCGATGACTCCCGCCGCCGCATGCAAGGCGATCCGCGAAGGCGCTGCGGCATCGCTCCGCGGCGATCTCAGGCAGTCGCTGCTGCAGGTGCCGGAACACGTGATCGTCGAGATCACCTATTCGAACCCCGTGCTGGCGGCCCGCCACCAGTGGTATCCCGGCATGATGCATGTGGGGAACCGTACCGTGCGCTTCGAGACCGGACATTATTTCGACGTGCTGCGCATGCTGAACTACGTCACATGACCAAGGCTGCAGGCCGCATCTCGTTCGAGTTCATCGTTCTCGTGGCGTTGCTCAACGCCATGGTGGCGATGTCCATCGACACGATGCTCCCTGCGATCGGCGCCATCGCGGCGGAACTGGGGGCGGCCGACGCGAACAGCCGGCAGTACATCATCACCGTCTTCTTCGCCGGCCTGACGCTCGGAACGCTGGTCTACGGCCCCTGGTCGGATTCGCTCGGCCGCAAGCCGACGATCGTCGTGGGCCTCTGCTTCTACGCGCTGGGCGCACTCCTCTGCCTTGCGGCGACGAGCTTCCCGATGATGCTGGCGGGCCGCTTCATCCAGGGCTTCGGCGCCTCGGCACCGCGCATCGTGTCGATTGCCATGGTGCGGGACGGGCAGGGTGGTGCGGCCATGGCGCGGGTGATGTCCTTCGTCATGATGGTCTTCATGCTGGTGCCGATCCTGGCGCCCAGCATCGGCCAGCTCGTGCTTCTGGTGGCGAGCTGGCGGATGATCTTCCTCGGCCTGCTCGGCATGGGTGTCATCGCCGGGCTGTGGCTGTGGTTCCGGCAGGAGGAAACACTGCCACGGGAACGGCGCTCGCCGCTCTCGCCCGGGGCCCTCCTCGCCGCGGCCGTCGAGGTGCTTCGCCACCCTGTCGCCATGGGCTACACGCTGGCCTCCGGGGCAATCTTCGGCAGCTTCATCTCCTATCTCGGCACCTCGCAGCAGATCTTCGCCGAGCAATACGGCCAGGGGGCCTATTTCGCGCTGTGGTTCGCCTTGTTCGCCGGCGGCATCGCCATCGCCATGATGGTCAACGCGCGGCTCGTCATGCGCTACGGAATGCGCCGCCTCTCCGCACTGGCGCTCCGGGGCTTCGTCGGCCTGGCAGTCGCCTTCCTGGCAGCCAGCCTGCTGCTCGACGGCCATCCTCCGCTGTGGAGCCTCGCCGCCTACCTCTTCCTCACCTTCTTCTGCAGCGGGCTGCTGTTCGGCAATTTCAACGCCATCGCCATGGAGCCGATGGGCCGCATCGCCGGCATGGCGGCGGCGATCTCGGGGGCGCTCTCCTCGCTGGTCGCCATACTGACCGGGGGCTACATCGGCCAGCTCTATGACGGCACGCTGATTCCCCTGGTGGCGGGCTTCGCGGGACTGGGGCTCATCGCCCTTGCCTCCACGGAATGGGCCGAACGCCGCAGGAGGTGAGTTTTCCACGCCTTGCCGAGCGGCCCTGAGTTCTGATAGCAACTCACCTCGTGTCGAAGCATTACTCAGCCCTTGCCCTCGCGCGCCACGCGGTTCAGCCGGATCTCCCCTGGCCGAGAGCGTGGGAATCGCCCGATCCGAAGCCCTCCTATGACGTGGTGATCGTCGGCGGCGGCGGCCACGGCCTCGCGACCGCGTATTATCTCGCGAAGAACCACGGCATCCGCAACGTGGCGGTGATCGAGCGGAGCTACATCGGCTCAGGCAACGTCGGGCGGAACACCACCCTCATCCGCTCCAACTACATGATCGGCGGCAATACCGCCTTCTTCGAACATTCGCTGAAGCTGTGGGAAGGCCTCTCGCACGAACTCAACTTCAACTGCATGGTCTCCCAGCGCGGCCAGATCGTGCTGGCGGTGAGCCCCTCGCAGATGGACGTGTTCGCGCGGCGCGGCAACGTCATGCGCTTGAACGGCATCGACGCCGAACTGCTCGACCGGTCCGACGTCGAGAAGCTTCTGCCCTTCCTCGACTATTCGAAGGAGGCGCGGTGGCCCGTCTATGGCGCCATCATGCAGCCGCGGGCCGGAACCGTGCGGCATGATGCTGTTGCCTGGGGCTATGCCCGCGCCGCCTCGAACCTGGGCGTCCACATCATCGAGAACTGCGAGGTCGGGGGCTTCACGATCGAGAACGGCAAGGTGACGGGCGTCGAGACCTCGCGCGGCCGCATCAATGCCGGACGTGTGGGGATCGCGGTCGCCGGCCACACCTCCCACGTGGCGAAGATGGCGGGGCTCCGGCTTCCCGTCGAGAGCCACATCCTCCAGGCCTTCGTGACGGAGCCCATCAAGCCCATCGTGCACCACGTCGTCTCCTGGGGTGCGGAACTCTTCTATCTCTCGCAGTCCGACAAGGGCGGCCTCGTCTTCGGCGGCCACATCGACGGCTTCAACACCTACACCCAGCGCGGCCAGTTCAACCGCATCCAGACGGTCGCCGAATGTGCCGTCTCACTCATGCCCTTCATTTCGCGGCTGCGGCTGCTCCGCCACTGGGGCGGCATCCAGGACATGACGCCGGATGGCAGCCCCTTCATCTGCCGCACCGAGGTGAAGAACCTCTATCTGAACGGCGGCTGGTGCTACCAGGGCTTCAAGGCGACACCCGCCTCGGGCTGGACCTTCTCCCACACCATCGCCAACGACGCGGAACACGAACTCAACCGCGACTTCTCGCTCGACCGTTTCGAGAAGGCGCGCGAACTCGACGAATTCGGCCTCGGCAACTGGACCTACAAGCAATGATCATCCCGTGCCCCCATTGCGGCGAGCGTGACGTCTCGGAATTCCGTTACGGCGGCGATGCCTCGAAGCAGCGCCCGGAGCATGGCAAGGGCAATCTCAAGGCCTGGCACGACTACTACTTCCTGTTCGATAACCCTAAGGGCCCGCACACCGAATATTGGCAGCACGTGCTCGGCTGCCGCCGCTGGTTCGCGCTGGCACGCAACACCGCCACCAACGAGATCGGGGGTGTGGTGTGACGAAATCCTTCCGCCGCCTGGCCTCTGGCGGCCGCATCGACCGGGCGAAGCCCGTGAGCGCCCGTTTCGACGGTACGGCGCTCAACGGCTTCGCGGGCGATACGCTGGCCTCGGCCCTTCTCGCCAATGGCCGCCTGCTCATCGGCCGCAGCTTCAAGTATCACCGTCCGCGCGGACTCCTCTCCGCCGGCATCGAAGAGCCGAACGGCCTCTTCACCTTGGGCGAAGGCGCCACGACGGAACCGAACGTCGCGGCCACCATGACCGATCTCGTGGACGGCCTCGTGGCGCGCACGCAGAACGCCTGGCCATCGCCCGGTTTCGATGTGATGGCAGTGAACTCGCTCATCTCGCCGATGTTCCAGTCGGGCTTCTACTACAAGACCTTCATGGGCCCCACCAAGGGCTCCTGGATGTTCTACGAGTCCTTCATCCGCAAGGCGGCGGGCCTCGGCGCCGCCACCGACCTTCCAGACCCCGACCGCTACGAGACGCGCTATGCCTTCTGCGACGTGCTGGTGGTGGGCTCCGGCCCCGCGGGACTCGCCGCCGCCTTGACGGCGGGACGCAGCGGCGCGCGCGTGGTGCTGGCCGAGCAGGACAGCGAACTCGGCGGCAGCCTGCTCTCCGGCAGGGATACCGAGCACGAGGCCTGGCGTGCCGGCTGCGTGGATGAGCTGAAGGGGCTTGCCAGGGTGCAGGCCTTCACCCGCACAACGGTGCAGGGCCTTTATGACGGCAATCTTGCCGTTCTGGTGGAGAACCGCAGCCATCTCCGGCCCGATGCGCGGAAGGGCGATGCCCGCATGGTGCTGACGCAGCTTCGCGCGAGGGCCATCGTGCTGGCCACGGGCGCCATCGAACGGCCGCTCGTCTTCTCCAACAACGACCGCCCGGGCGTGATGCTGGCCTCGGCGCTGCGCAGCTACCTCAATCGCTTTGCCGTGGCGCCAGAGAAGCGCGCGGTGATCGTCACTAACAATGACACCGCCTATGACGCGGCGGTCGATCTTGCCGCAGCGGGCGTCGCGGTGACGGTCGCCGATCATCGCGCCGCCGTCGCGCCCGAGATCCTGTCGCGGGCGGGTGCGAAGGGTGTTGCCATCTTCCCCGGGAGCGGCATCGTGGATGTCGAGGGTGCGAAGGCCGTGAAGCGCGTGCGGCTTGGCGGCGCGCATGCGGTGTCGGTCGACTGCGATGCGGTCGGCATGGCGGGCGGCTGGTCGCCCGTCGTCCATCTCTCCTCGCATGGCGGCATCAAGCCGCGCTACGACGAGGGCATCGCCGGCTTCGTGCCCGGCGGTTTCGCGCCCACCCATTTCGGCGCGGGCGCCATGATGGGAAGCTTCGGCCTCGCCGCTGCCGTGGCCGAGGGTGCGAAGGCCGGTGCCTCCGCCGCCTCCGTTGCGGGCTTCGGCAAGACGCGTCCCGTCTATCCGCCCGAGCACGTGACGGACGCGAGCTATGCGATCCTCCCCGTCTGGGCTCCGCCCCAGGAGGGCAGGGGCAAGGCCTTCGTCGATTTCCAGAACGATGTGACGGCGAAGGACGTCAGGATCGCCCATGAGGAAGGCTACCGATCGGTCGAACACCTGAAGCGCTACACCACGCTCGGCATGGGCACCGACCAGGGCAAGACGTCGAACATCAACGCCCTGGCGCTGATGGCGGAACACCGCGGCGTCACCATCCCCGAAGCCGGCACCACCACCTTCCGCCCGCCTTATGCGCCGCTCACCATGGGTGCCATCGCGGGCCGCGTGGTGGGCGCGCATTTCCGCCCGGTGCGGCGCTCGCCGCTTCATGACTGGCACGCGAAGAACGGTGCGACCTTCATCGACGCCGGGCTGTGGAAGCGCGCCTGGTATTATGCCTGGGCCGGCAACTCGCCCGAGACGGCCTACCTGAAGGAAATGGAACTGGTGCGCAAGGGCGTGGGCCTCGCCGACGTCTCGACGCTGGGCAAGATCGACATCCAGGGCCGCGATGCCGCGGAATTCCTCAACCGCGTCTATGTCAACGGCTTTGCCAAGCTGCCCGTCGGCAAGGTGCGCTACGGCGTGATGCTGAACGATGACGGCGTGGTGCTGGATGACGGCACCACGGCGCGGATCTCGGAAGACCGCTTTTACATGACGACGACCACCGCCCAGGCGGGTGAGGTCATGTCATGGCTCGAATATCTCCTGCAATGCCACTGGACCGATCTCGACGTCGAGGTGGCTTCTCTGACCGACGAATGGGCGGGAATGGCCGTTTCCGGGCCGAAGGCGCGCGAGGCGCTCCAGCTTGCCTTCCCGGAGGCTGACCTCTCGAATGAGGCGCTGCCGCACATGGGCTGCCGGGACATCGCCTTCGAGGGCGTCACGGTGCGGCTGCTGCGCATGTCGTTTTCGGGCGAGCTCGCCTATGAGGTCCACGTCGCGGCGGATTACGCTATCAGCCTGTGGGAGCACATCCTCGAAGCCGCGGCTTCGACTGGTATCAAGCCCTATGGCCTGGAAGCGCTAGCGAGCTTGCGCATCGAAAAGGGCCATGTGGCTGGTCTCGAGCTCGACCACCGCAACACGCTGGATGATCTCGGATTGGGCAGGATGGCCGGCAAGGAGAAGGATTATGTAGGCCGCGCTCTGCGGTTCCGGGAGGATGCACAGTCGCCCGAGCGCTGGAGCCTCGTCGGGCTCGAATTGCTGGAGCCCGAGAAGAAGCTGCGCGGCGGCTCGATCCTTTTCGCCGCGACGGACGAGATCAAGGGCCATGGCCGCGGCTACATCACCTCGGTGACCTGGTCCACGGAGCTCAACAAGTTCATTGCCCTCGGCCTCTACAAGGGCGGCCTGAAGCACGAAGGCGAGGAGATCGTCGCCGCCTTCCCGCTGAAGAACGAGCAGGCGCGGCTCAAAATCGTCTCGCCACACTTCATCGATCACGAGGGAGCCCGCCTCCATGCTTGAGAGACGATCGGCGCTCGCCTCCGCCGCCCCCTACGCAAGCGCGAAGCTCGTCATCGCCGAGCGTCCCGGCTTCTCGCTCACGCAGCTTGCCGGGCCCGAGAAGAGCATCGCGGCCGTGACGGGCCCGCTGCCGGAGAAGGTGGCGCAGGCGCAGGTGAACGGCGAGCACACCATCTTCCGCACCGGGCCCGCGCAGTTCTGGCTGATCGGGCCGGAGCGGGACGAGACGCCGGCGCGGCTCGAAGGCCATTGCGCGGTGACGCCGCTCTCCCACAGCCGCGTGCGCATCGCCCTTTCAGGCTCGCCCGCCCGCGCCGTGCTGGCGAAGCTCATGCCGGTCGATTTTCACGCCTCGGTCTTCAAGCCGGGCGGCGTCGCCCTCACGGGACTTCACCACACGCCCGTCACCGTCCACTGCACGCGCGAGGACTCCTTCGATGTTTATGCGATGCGGACCTTCGCGCTGAACGTCTGGGAAGTGGTCACGGACGCGGCGCTGGAATTCTGCTGAAACAGACCCTTACTTCTTCACATCCGCGACCACTGCGCCTGACAACTCCACCAGCTTTCCGAACCCGATCTCGAACACCGCATTTGGCGTGCCGCCCGCGGCCCACGACGTCGGGAACGCCTTCAGGTCCTCATCGAGAAACACCACACATGGCGTGGCATGTCCCAGGGGCGGAACTCCGCCCACCCCATAGCCCGTCGTTTCCTTCACGAAATCCGGGCTGGCACGCTCGACCTTCTCGCCGATGAGCGCGCGGATCTTCTTCTCGTCCACCCGGTTGACGCCGGATGCGATCACCAGCACCGGCTTGCCGGTCTGGCTCCGGAACAGGATGGACTTGGCGATCTGCGCCAGCGCACAGCCGATGGCGTCGGCCGCCTCCTGCGCCGTGTGCGTGCTCTCGTCGAACTCGACGACGCTGAAGGAGGGCCCCAGCGCCGCCTGCACGCGGAGCGCCTGCGGGTGCGTCGAGGCCCGCATCCCGGATCAGGACCGCATCCGCTTGCCTTCGGGGTCGAAGGGCGGCTCGGTGATGATGGTGGCCCGGCGGTTCTCGCCGATGATCTCGATCTCGAAGGCGCCTTCGCCGGTGTCGCCCGCCAGCTCCTTCGGCACGTAGCCTTGGGCCATGGATTTGCCCACATAATGCGCGAAGCCGCCGGAGGTGACCCAGCCCACCACCTTGCCCTTGTGCCAGATAGGCTCGTCGCCCAGCACGTCCGCGTCCGCCGCATCGACGATCATGGAAACGCGCCGCAGCGTGCCGCCCGAACGCTTCTCCTCCATCGCCGCCTCGCGGCCGACGAAGTCGTTCTTGGTGAGATCGATGAAGCGGTCCATTCCGGCTTCGAAGCCGCCATAGATCGGGCGGAGCTCGCGGAACCAGGTGGGGAAGTTCTTTTCGAGCCGCATGGAGAGCAGCGCCCGCATGCCGAAATTGACGATGCCATGCGCCGTGCCCGCCCGCATGATCTCCTGGTAGAGGCGGCGCTGGTACTCTGGCGTCACCCAGATCTCGTAGCCGAGGTCGCCCGTGTAGGTCACGCGGTTGATGAGCGCCGGGCAATGCGCCACCTCCATGGAGCGGTGGTCCATGAAGCGGAAGGCGGCGTTGGACACGTCCTCGTCCACGAGCTGTTCCAGCACCGCGCGTGATTTCGGTCCGGCGATCGAGAGGCCGACGAGCCCCATGTCGTAGCGGTGGATCTGCACCGATCCATCGGCGGGCAGGTGCCGTTCGAACCAGCGCATGTGATATTTCTGCGCCTGGCTCGATCCCCACATGTAGAAGCACTCGTCGGAGGCCTTGGCGATGGTGAAGTCGCCGATGAGCTTGCCCGCCGGGTTGAGCATCGGCGTGAGGATGATGCGGCCGGTCTTCGGCATCTTGTTGGTCATGAGGCGCGAGAGGAAGGCCTCCGCTCCCGGTCCGGTGAATCGGTACTTGGCGAAGTTCGCGATCTCGGTCACGCCCACGCCGTTGCGCGTCGCCAGCACCTCCGCCTTCACATGCGGGAAGTCGTTGGAGCGGCGGAACGAGACGATGTCCTTCGGCTCCACACCCTTCGGCGCGAACCACAGCGGCGTCTCGAGGCCCCAGGAGTCTCCCATCACCGCGCCTTGGCTGAGCATGATGTCATAAAGCGCGGTGGTCTGCTGCGGCCTTGCGGCGGGAAGCTCCTCGTTGGGGAAGCGGATCGAGAAGCGGCGGGAGTAATTCTCGCGCACCTTTTCGTTGGTGTAGGTGCGCGTCGCCCATTCGCCGAAGCGGGCGCAGTCCATGGCCCAGACGTCGAAGCCGGGATCGCCGTTCACCATCCACTGTGAAAGCGCCAGGCCCACGCCGCCGCCCTGGCTGAAGCCCGCCATGACGCCGCAGGCGAGCCAGAAGTTCTGCACGCCCTGAACGGGGCCCACCAGCGGGTTGCCGTCGGGCGTGAAGGTGAAGGGCCCGTTGATGACGCGCTTGATGCCGGCATTGGCAAGAGCCGGGAAATGCTTGTAGCCGAGCTCGAGATTGGGTGCGATGCGGTCGAGGTCCGGCTGGAGGAGCTCGCGGCCGAAGCCCCACGGCGTCTGCTTCGGGCTCCACGGCACGCAGGCGCGCTCATAGGTGCCGAGCACCATGCCGCTCCGCTCCTGGCGCATGTAGATCTCGGACTTGAAGTCGATGATGTGCGGCAGCTCGTGGCCGCGCTCCTTGTTGTAGGAGACGACTTCGGGCATCTCGTCGGTGACGAGATACATGTGCTCCATGGCGAGCACCGGAAGCTCGAGGCCCACCATGCGGCCCACCTCGCGCGCCCACAGCCCGCCGCAGTTGACGACATGCTCGGCATGGATCGATCCCTTGGACGTGATGACGTCCCAGCTGCCGTCCTTCCTCTGCTTCAGCTCCTCGACCTTGGTGTCCTGGTAGATCTCGGCGCCGTTGATGCGGGCAGACTTGGCATAGGCATGCGTGGTGCCTTCCGGGTCGAGGTTGCCGTCCGCCTTGTCGATCATGGCGCCGACGAAATACTTCTCTTCAAGCAGCGGATGCATCTTCTTGGCTTCCGCCATGGAGATGATCTCGGTTTCGAGGCCGAGATAGCGCGCGCGGGCATGGGCCATCTTCAGCCATTCCATTCGCTCCGGGCTGTCGGCCAGGATGAGCCCGCCCGAACGGTGAAGCCCGCAGGCCTGGCCGGAGATCTGCTCCAGCTCGTTGTAGAGCGCGATCGTGTAGCCCTGGAGCTTCGCCACGTTCGGATCGCCGTTCAGCGTGTGGAAGCCGCCCGCCGCATGCCATGTCGATCCCGAGGTGAGGATGTCGCGCTCGACGAGCACCACGTCCTTCCAGCCGGCCTTGGTGAGATGATAAAGCACCGAGCATCCGACGACACCGCCGCCGATCACCACGACACGAGCCTGGGTCTTCATGGAATATCCTTGCGAAAAGGGGTGTTTTGCGGGCGTTTTAGCTTGGCGGGCGGGGGGCCGCAATCGCCGCTGCCGGTGAAAAGAATTCATCCAAAGAAAATGGCCCCGCCTCGCGGCAGGGCCATTTCATGAAAGCGCCGAAGCTCAGATCGCGTCCTTGACTTCCTTGGCGGCGCGGAAGGCCAGCTTCTTCGAGGCCTTGATCTTGATCTGCTCGCCCGTGGCGGGGTTGCGGCCCATGCGGGCGGGGCGCTTCTTGACCTGGAAGATGCCGAGGCCGGTGACACGCACCTTGTGGCCGCGCTTCAGGTTCTTGACGGTGAGGTCCACGAAGGCGTTCAGGAATTCGCCTGCCGCCTTCTTCGACATCTCGTGCTTCTCGGCCAGTTCGGCGGCGATCTTCGAGAGGGCAATCGTCTGGATCTTGTCGTCAGCCATGTGTCTCTCCTTGATTGGGGGTTTGGCTGAGTCAACGCGTTAACCCAGCTTTCGATTCGTGAAAACGCTTATTTTCAAGGGTTTTTGCCGCCGCGGCCGGGAAAAACCCTTGAATTACGCGGTTTAACTCCTTTTTGACACATCTGAACAGAAAGAAACATATGTCAAATCAAGAAGATAATGCATCTGGCGCCGGCTTGCCCGGGGCTTGCGTGGCGATGTCGAGATGGTTCTTGAGCGGGATGGGCGGCAGGCGATGCTTTGTGGAAAACCGGTCGAGATTGGCCCGCCGCTGCGCCTCGAGCGATTCGCCGGACATGTTCTGCGCATGAACGCGGATCGCCACCACCGGCTTCCTGATGTGCGTGAGCGCATGGCCGGCGCGCGCCACGCGGAGATACCAGTCCCAGTCCCAGTAGTAGGGAAGGGACTCGTCGAAGGGCCCCAGCTCCTCATGAAGGCTTCGCCTGTAAATGACGCCGGAGATGAGGATCGTGTTGTCGCGGGTGAGCGTCTCCGCATCGGCCTCGAACGCGAAGGGCAGGCTGGCGCGGCCGTCCTCGAACACCATGACGCCATCCGCGTGGCAGAATGCGGCTTCGCGCGCAAAGGCCTGCGCCGCCTTCTCGAAATAGCCCTCGTCCGTGAACCAGTCGTCGTCGTCGAGGAAGCAGATGAGATCGCCCTTTGCCGCGGCAACGCCCATGTTGCGCGCCGGCACCGGCCCGCGCTGGCGGTTGTCGAGCACCCTGATCGGGCCATGGAGCGCACCGACCGCATCCGCAGCACCCACGCCGTCGTCGACGACGATGATCTCCTCCGGGGCATGGGTCTGCGCCAGCACGCTGTCGAGCGCCTGCTTCAGGAAATGATGGCGGCCACGGGTGGGGATGACGACGGAGATGCTCTTCATGCCTTGTGCTACGCGGAACTACCCTCGCGGGATTGCCTGCTATAGCATGGTTTCATGATCGCCGCGCTGCAGATGTATGACTGGCCAGAGGTGAGGGAAGCGACCGACCAGTGGTGGGCCGGGCTCGCGCGTCGCCTGGGAGTCGATGCGCCGCTCGAGCGCCCCGCCGACTTTGCGGCCCCCTGGTTCCGCGATGATCTCCTCTTCGCGCAGACCTGCGGCTATCCCTTCACCCATGCGCTCAGGGGCAAGGTGAAGCTCGTGGCAACGCCTCACTATACGGCCGACGGCTGCGAGGGCCCAATGTATCGCAGCATTCTCTTTGCGCGCGAGGCCGGGCCGGTCGCGGCGTTCAGGGGCGCCGTTGCGGCGGTGAACACGCCTGACTCGATGTCCGGCATGCTGGCGCTGAAGCTCGCGGTGGCACCCTACGCAGAGCGTGGCCGCTTCTTCGCGCGCGCCATCGAAACCGGCGGCCATCTTGCTTCGCTCGATGCGGTGCGCGAGGGGCGCGCCGATCTCTGCGCCATCGACTGCGTCTGCGTGGAGCTCGCCCGGCACCATCGTCCGGATCTTCTGCAAGGCCTGGTGGAGGTCGCGCGGTCTCCCGCCGTGCCCGGCCTGCCGTGGATCACCCAGGTGGGCGATCCCTCGGCGCTTCGAGACGCATTGGGCAGCGCCTTCGCCGATCCCGATCTCGCACCGGTGCGCGAACGGCTGCTGCTGGCCGGTTTCTCGCTGCTGCCGCCCGAGACCTACGACCGCATCACCGATCTCGAAAAGGCGCTCGAAAGGAACGGGGGTCTCGAACTGCTGTGAGGCAGCTCAGCGCTTCGGCACCGGCACCGTTTCGTCCGGCGAGGGGCGCGCCTTCACGAAGTCCTCCTTGGTCTCGCAGTGCAGCGCAAGGGCATGAAGCTTCGGATACTTCTCGGGCGGGAACACGTCCGGCGTCCGCATCTTCATGTAGCTCACGGTGCAGCCGATGGTGATGTCTGCCTGCGTCATCTTCTCGTCGAAGAACCACGGCGCGCCGCAGTCATGCTCCAGTTTTTCGAGCCCCGCGCGGACCTGCGAGACGATGCGCTTCTCGTAGTCGCGGTTGATGTGCTTGTCGATGTGGAACAGCCTTTCGTAGAAGAGTGCGACGGCTTTCTCCGCGCATCCCAGCGCCAGCACCACAGCCTGCAGCACCTTGCGCCGTTCCGGCCCATGCGGCGGCGTCATCGCCCGCGCCGGCCCTGCCGCCTCGTCGAGATGGTCGATGATGGCGGAGGAGTCGATGAGCGTCTCGCCGCTCTCGAGGATCAGCGAGGGCACGCGGATCAGCGGGTTGATCTTCTGCATCTCGGGGGCGTTGCGGAACACCGACATCGTGTTGCGCTCATAGGGCATGTGATAGTGGTTCAGCGTCACCGCCACGCGCCGCACGAAGGGAGAGTCGAACTGGCCCACGAGGATCATGGGCCGATCATCGCTCAATCAGGCCAGCCGCTCAAGCGCCCTCTCGCGCCCGATCAGCGGCAGGAGCTGTGCGAGTTCGGGGCCGTGGTCGAGGCCGGTCAAGGCAAGGCGCAGCGGCATGAAGAGCGGCTTGCCCTTGCGGCCGGTCGAGGCCTTCACCGCCTCCGTCCACTGCTTCCACGTGCCACCGTCCCATGGCTCCTCCGGCAGCAGGTGTCGCGCCTCGGCGATGAAGCTCCGGTCTTCCTCCGCGATCACCGGCGTGACCGGCCCCGCGATGATGCCGCGCCAGCCCTCTGTGTCCGAAAGCTTCGCGACATTGCCCCGGATCGCGAGCCAGAAGGCTTCCGAGGCGCCGGGAAGCCGGTCCTTCACCGACTCCCACGGCATGTGATGGAGAAGCTTGGCGTTGAGATGCAGAAGCTCCGCCTCGTCGAAGCGGGCGGGGGCGCGCGACAGCTTGTCGAGGCCGAAGCCCTCGACGAGCTCCTCGTAGCCGAGGCAGGGATGGATGTTGTCTGACGTGCCGAGCAGGGCGGCGAGGCTCACCACCGCCATGGGCTCGAGCCCGCCCGCGCGCATCGCGGCGATCGAGAGCGAGCCGAGCCGCTTCGACAGGCCCTTGCCGTCCGCCCCGGTGAGAAGGCTGTGATGCGCGTAACCCGGCACGCGGCCGCCGAGCGCTTCCGTGATCTCGATCTGCACGGCGGTGTTCACCACGTGGTCCTCGCCGCGGATCACGTGGCTGATGCCGAAGTCGATGTCGTCGATCACCGAGGGAAGCGTATAGAGATAGCTCCCGTCCTCGCGCACCAGCACGGGATCGGAGAGCGAGGCGGTGTCGATGTGCTGCGGCCCGCGGATCAGGTCGTGCCATTCGACCGTTCGCCCGTCGAGCCGGAAGCGCCAGTGCGGCTTCTGTCCCGAGGCCTCGAGGCGCTGGCGCTCCTCCGCCGTGAGCTTCAGCGCCGCCCGGTCGTAAACGGGTGGCAGGCCGCGGGCCAGCTGGCGCTTGCGGCGCCGGTCGAGTTCGTCGGCTGTCTCGTAGCAGGGATAGAGGCGGCCCGCGGCGCGCAAGCCATCCGCCAGCTCGTCATAGCGCGCGAAACGCTTCGACTGCCATTCGACGCGGTGCGGCCTGATCCCAAGCCAGTGGAGATCGGCGGCAATGCCGTCGGCGAACTCCTGCGTCGAGCGCGCGGTGTCGGTGTCGTCATAGCGCAGAACGAATTCGCCGCCGCTCTTGAGCGCGAAGAGCCAGTTGAGGATCGCCGTCCTCGCATTGCCGATGTGGATGCGCCCCGTCGGCGAGGGCGCGAAGCGGACGGTGGTCATGCTCAGCGCCCGTCCCGAAAGCCGTTGGTGATCGGGTAGCGCCGGTCCCGCCCGAAGTTGCGCCGGGTGATCTTGACGCCGGGCGCTGCCTGCCGCCGCTTGTATTCGGCCACATAGAGCATGTGCTGCACGCGTTTCACCAGCGCCTCGTCATATCCCGTCTCCCTGACGATCTCGGCAACGGGGAGCTCGTTCTCGACGAGGCCTTCGAGCATCGCGTCGAGCACGTCGTAGGGCGGCAGCGAATCCTGGTCCGTCTGGTTTTCGCGCAGCTCGGCGGAGGGAGCCTTCGTGATGATGCGCTCGGGGATGACGCGGCCCCTCGCGTTGCGCCAGGCGGCCAGCCGGTAGACCTCCGTCTTGTACACGTCCTTGATCGGGTTGTAGCCGCCGTTCATGTCGCCGTAGAGCGTCGCATAGCCCACCGACATCTCGGACTTGTTGCCGGTGGTCAGCACCATCGCGCCGAACTTGTTGGAGATCGCCATGAGGATCACCCCGCGCGCGCGCGACTGCAGGTTCTCTTCCGTGACGCCCGGCGTGCTGCCGTGGAACATCGGCTTCAGCGCCTCGAGAAATCCCTCGACGGGAGCCTTGATCGGCACCACGTCGTAGCGCACGCCGAGCAGCTTCGCGCATTCCTCGGCATCGGCGAGGCTCTCGCGGCTGGTGTAGGCATAGGGCAGCATCACGCAATGCACCTTCTCCGCCCCCAGCGCGTCGACCGCCATGGCGGCGACGACGGCGGAATCGATGCCGCCCGAGAGGCCCAGCACCACCCCGGGAAAGCGGTTCTTCAGCACATAGTCGCGCAGTCCCAGAACGCAGGCCTTCCAGGTTTCCTCCTCCTTCTCGGGGATCGCCTCGATTTCGCCGGGCACGCAATGCCAGCCGTCTGCCCCGCGCCGCCATTCGGTGACGGCGATCTCCTCCCGGAACATCGGCATCTGGAGCGCCAGCGAGCGGTCGGCATTGAGCACGAAGGAGGCGCCGTCGAACACGAGCTCGTCCTGCCCGCCCACCTGGTTGAGATAGGCCATGGGCAAGCCCGTCTCCGTCACCCGCGCGACGACGAGATTGAGCCGCATGTCGTCCTTGTTGCGCTCGAAGGGCGAACCGTTGGGAACGAGGAGGATCTCCGCCCCGGTCTCGACCAGCGTCTCGCAGGTCTCCTCCTGCCAGATGTCCTCGCAGATCGGAACGCCGATCCTCACCCCCTTGAAGGAGACGGGCCCGGGCGCGGGGCCGGAGTTGAACACGCGCTTCTCGTCGAACACGCCATAGTTAGGCAGGTCGAACTTGTAGCGCAGCGTCTCGATCCGCCCATTGGCGAGCAGCGCCACGGCATTGTAGAGGTTGGCACCCTCGCGCCAGGGAAGGCCGATCAGCACGGCAGGCCCCGTCGCCGTATCCTTCGCCAGCTCCTCCACGGCCGCCCGGCAGGCCTCCACGAAGGAGGGGCGAAGCACAAGGTCTTCCGGCGGATAGCCGCAGATGAAGAGTTCCGGGAACATGATGAGGTCGGCATCGGCGACATCCGCCCGGGCCGCCCGCGCGCGGGCGAGATTAGCGTTGATCGCCCCCAGCGTGGGGTTGAGCTGGGCCAGCGCGATGATGAGTCTGTCGGTCATGATGAGGGGGGTCTTAGCGGATGCAGGGCAGCCCTTCAATTGCGCGGCGTTGACGGCAAAGCCCCAATTGCGCATGACTGCGGGCATGATCCTGAAAAGCCTCCTCGATGCCCGCGATACGGGCGCCCCCGCCATCTCGGCTTCCGGCCGCCCCGACCTCACCTATGGCCTTTTTGCCGCACTCTGCGAGGACGTGGCGGCGAGCCTCCGCGCCCGCGGGCTTGCCCGCAACGACAAGCTCGCCATCGTGCTTCCCAACGGGCCGGAAATGGCGGCGAGCTTCGTCGCGGCGGCCTCCGCCGTCACGGCGGCACCGCTCAACCCCGCCTATCGCGAGGACGAGTTCCACTTCTACATGGACGACCTGAAAGCCAGGGCACTGCTGGTCGAAGAGGGCAGCACATCCCCGGCGATCGCCGCGGCGCAGCGCCTGGGCGTTCCGGTGCTGCGTCTGCATCCGGCGCGCGAGGCCGGCGCCTTCACCCTCTCGGGTGAAGGCGTGGGCCCTGCGGCAGGGCAGGGCCTGGCGGAAGCCTCGGACGTGGCGCTGGTGCTTCACACCTCCGGCACCACCTCGCGCCCCAAGATCGTGCCGCTCACCCACGCGAACCTGCTGGCCTCCGCCGGCAACATCCGC
This sequence comes from Aestuariivirga sp., assembly GCF_046294715.1. Classification (GTDB taxonomy): domain Bacteria; phylum Pseudomonadota; class Alphaproteobacteria; order Rhizobiales; family Aestuariivirgaceae; genus Aestuariivirga. The sequence goes on from NZ_JBKBKI010000006.1 coordinate 85,984, forward strand.
AACACGCTGCGGCTGACGGAGGCCGACCGCTGCCTCAACATCATGCCGCTGTTCCACATCCACGGGCTCGTGGCGGCGATCCTCGCCACGCTCTCGGCCGGGGGCTCCGTCTTCGCCACGCCCGGCTTCAACGCGCTCAAGTTCTTTTCCTGGATGGATGAGGCGCGGCCCAGCTGGTACACGGCCGTTCCCACCATGCATCAGGCGATCCTGGCGCGCGCCGAGCGGAACGAGGAAGTCATCAAGGCCAATCCGCTGCGCTTCATCCGCTCGAGTTCGGCCTCGCTGCCCGTTCCCGTTTTCCATGCGTTGGAGGCCGCCTTTTCCTGCCCGGTGATCGAAGCCTATGCGATGACCGAGAACGCCCACCAGATGACGTCGAACCAGCTGCCGCCCGGCAAGCGCAAGCCGGGCTTCGTCGGCTGTGCGGCGGGTCCGGAAGTGGCGATCATGGCGCCGGACGGGCGGCTCCTCGCAGCAGGCGAGGAGGGCGAGGTGGTCACGCGCGGCCCCAATGTCACGCCGGGCTACGAGAACAACCCCAAGGCCAACGAGTCCGGATTCGCCTTCGGCTGGTTTCACACCGGCGACCAGGGTCTCATGGATGAGGACGGCTTCCTCAAGATCACCGGGCGGCTGAAGGAGATCATCAACCGCGGCGGCGAGAAGATCGCCCCCATGGAGGTCGACGAGGTGCTGATGGAGCATGCGGCCGTGCACCAGGCGGTGACCTTCGCCATGCCTCATGACAAGCTGGGCGAGGAGGTCGCCGCCGCCGTCGTGCTGCGGGAAGGCATGAGTGCCAGCGAGCGCGAACTGCAGGATTTCGCCAATGGGCGCCTCGCCGCCTTCAAGGTGCCCAAGCGCATCCTGGTGCTCGACGAAATCCCCAAGGGCGCCACAGGCAAGCTGCAGCGCATCGGCCTGGCGCAGAAGCTCGGCCTCGCATGACGAAGATCTGCGTCTTCGGCGCTGGCGCCATCGGCGGCTATGTCGGCGCCAGGCTGGCGATGAAGGGCGAGGCGGAGATTTCACTCGTGGCGCGAGGGGCCCATCTCGCCGCCATGCGCGAGAACGGCCTGACGCTGAAGCAGGCGGGCGAAACCCATGTGCTGCGCCCCAACGTCACGGATGACCCGCGCCGGCTCGGCGAGCAGGATTTCATCATCCTCGCCCTCAAGGCGCATGGCGTGGCGGCCGTGCTCGATCAGCTCTCGCCGCTGATCGGCAAGGATACCGCGATCCTCTTCGCCCAGAACGGCATCCCGTGGTGGTACTTCCACGGCCAGGGCGGTGCTCTCGAGGGAACGCGCCTCGAAAGCGTCGATCCCGGCGGCGTGATCTGGAACCGCATCGGCCCCGAACGCGCGCTGGGCTGCGTCGTCTGGCAGGCGGCCGAGATCGAGGCCCCGGGCGTCATCGCCCACCACTACGGCGACCGCATGCCGGTCGGCGAGCCGACGGGCGAGAAGACGGAGCGCGTGGCGATCCTGAGCCGGCTCCTCACCTCCGCCGGCATCAAGAGCCCCGTGCGGCCCAATCTGCGGAACGAGATCTGGCTCAAGCTCTGGGGCAATCTCAGTTTCAACCCGGTGAGCGTGCTGACGCTGGGAACGCTCGTCGATCTCGCCACGGACGCCGGCACCCGCCGCGTCATCGCCACGATGATGGAGGAGGCACGAGGCGTTGCCGAGGCGCTGGGGGTCAGCTTCGGCGTGGGCATCGAAGAGCGCATGGACATGGCTGCCAAAGTGGGGGCCCACCGCACGTCCATGTTGCAGGACGTGGAGGCCGGCCGGCCCACGGAACTCGACGCACTGCTTGGAGTTGTCATCGAGCTTGCACGGCTCGTGAAAATCGGCACGCCGAGCTTGCAATTGGTCTATGACCTCTGCAAGTTCCGCAGCACAAGGACATGACGGCAACCAGGCATCCGCAAGGACGGTGACATGCGCCTCGACAACGAGAAGCCAGACTATGACAGCATCGAGGACCGGCGCGGCCAGGGCGGCGGCTTCGGTTTCCCGGGCGGCCGCGGCAGGCGCATCAACATCCCGATGGGCGGCGGCAGGGCGGGCGGCTTCAGCATCCGCACCCTGATCTTCCTCGTCATCATCTATTTCATCCTCAAGATGCTGGGGATCGACCTCCTCCAGGTGCTGAACCAGGGCGGCGTGAGCGTGCCCGGGGGCGGCAGCAATTCCGAGATGACCTTGCCCGACACGCGCACCGACATCGGCTTCGGCAACGACGTCTCGCCCGGCCAGGGCACCGGCACGGCGGGTGCGAATTCGGATGCCGGCAAGGAATTCGTGGCGCGCGTCCTGGGCTCCAACAACCGCATATGGGACGGCATCTTCACCCAGATGGGCCAGAGCTACCAGAAGCCGAAGCTCGTGCTGTTCGATGGCTTCGTGCAGTCGGCCTGCGGCATGGCGCAGTCGGCCATGGGCCCCTTCTATTGCCCGGGCGACCAGAAGGTCTACATCGACCTCAGCTTCTACCAGGACATGAAGAACAAGCTCGGGGCACCTGGCGATTTCGCCCAGGCCTATGTCATCGCCCACGAGGTGGGCCACCACGTGCAGAACCTCCTCGGCATTGCCAACAAGGTGCAGGCCCAGCGCATGCGCGTGTCGGAGGAGGAGGCCAACGCGCTCTCCGTGCGCATGGAGCTTCAGGCCGATTGCTTCTCCGGCATCTGGGCGCAGGAGGCCAATGCCTCCGCCCGGATCCTCGAGGAGGGCGACATCGAGGAGGGCCTCAACGCCGCCGCCGCCATCGGCGACGACCGGCTGCAGCGCCGCAGCCAGGGCTATGTCGTGCCGGAATCCTTCACCCACGGCAGCTCGGAGCAGCGCGTGCGCTGGTTCAAGCGCGGCTTCGAGGCCCAGAGCCTGCGCGATTGCGACACTTTCGCAACCGACAGTCTGTAGGCCGAACGCGCCTCGCGCGGGCCAGCCTCCCTCTGTTCAATCTTGACCGAAATCAAGGCAGGGCCGATGCTGCCTGCCTAATTGTCAGTCCGAAATTGGACTTCGGCTGAGAAAGAGGAGGGACGAATGACCAGGAAAATTCTCTGTGCCACGGACGGGACCGAGCATTCGGCGCATGCCGTGGAGCTTGCCGCCGAGATGGCCGCGAAGCTCGGGGCGCAGCTGTCGATTTGCGCCGTCAACGTCGCGCGCGGCGGAACCCGCGGCCCGCTGATCTACACCTGGGAGGATGACCAGGTGAAGAAGGTCTTGGACGCCGCCGCCGCCGTCGCCCGCAAGGCGGGCGTCAGTGCGGTGAACGAGCTGGCGCTGAGGAGCCGCGAGGCCGCCGCCGCCATCGTCCAGTATGCCGAGGAAAACGGCTTCGATCACATCGTGGTCGGGACCGGCGACAAGCGCGGCGTTTCCCGCCTGGTGCTCGGCTCGGTGGCCTCCGACGTCGCCGGACGCGCCCATTGCAGCGTGACGGTCGCGCGCTGATCCTGCCATAGGCCTCACTTGTGCATCCCTCCCGGCTGGAGCAAAACGATGCTCCCGGCAGGGAGGAGCATGAGACGTGACCGAAGACATGGCGATTCTGCGGAGCCTCTTCGAGGCGGCTGTCGAAGCCGCGAATCCGATGAAGGCGGTGGCCCGCAACCTGCCACCGAAGCCCCGGGGCCGCACCGTTGTGATCGGCGCCGGCAAGGCCGCCGTTCCCATGGCGAAAGCTCTCGAAGAGAACTGGGACGGGCCGCTCGAAGGCTTCGTCATCGCGCCTCATTGCTATACCCATGACCTGAAGCGCCTCGGCCTCGTCCATGCCAGCCACCCGGTGCCGGACGAGTCGAGCCTCGCCGCGGCGGAGAAGGCCCTGTCGCTCGCCGCCACGCTGGGGCCTGACGATCTCCTCATCGCGCTCATCTCGGGGGGTGCCTCCGCGCTCATGTCGAAGCCCGTTCCCGGCATCTCGATCGAGGAGAAATTCGCGCTGGTGAAGGCGGTGCTGAAATGCGGCGCCAACATCTCCGAGCTCAACTGCGTGAGGAAGCAGATCTCCGCCGTGAAGGGCGGCCGCCTGGCGCGCGCGGCCGGAAGGGCGCGGATCTTCACCCTCGCGCTCTCCGACGTGCCGGGGGACGATCCCGCCATCATCGGCTCCGGCCCCACCGTGCCGGACCCGACGCGCAAGAAGGACGCGCGCGCCATTCTCGAACGCTACCGCGTGCCCGTCCCGCCTTCTGTCCTTGCATGGCTGAACGGCCCCGACGAGGACCGCAGCATTCCGAGCCCGGATGCCGAGACGCGCGTCATCGTCTCGCCGCGCGAATCCTTTCGCGCTGCGATCGGCAAGGCGGAAGCGATGGGCCTCAGCGTGCTCTACCTCGGCGACAGGATCGAGGGCGAGGCGCGCGAGGTGGCGAAGGTCCATGCCGGGATCGCCCTCGAGATCGCCGCGCATGACCAGCCAACTCGCAAGCCGTGCCTGCTGCTCTCCGGCGGCGAGACGGGCGTGACGGTGCGGGGCAGGGGGCGCGGCGGCCGCAACGTCGAATTCCTGCTCGCGCTGGCGATCGCGATCGGCGGCGATGCAAGCATCCACGCGCTTGCGGCCGACACGGACGGCATCGACGGCATGGAGCCGATCGCCGGCGCGGTGATCGATCCTTCGAGCCTCGAACGCGCCCGCGCCCTCGGCCTCGACCCCATCTCCTTCCTCGAGAACAACGATGCCCACAGCCTGTTCGAACGGCTGGGCGACCAGGTGGTCACCGGCCCCACCCACACCAACGTCAATGATTTCCGCGCCATGCTGATCAGGTGATCGCGTGGCCAAGGCGGAAACGCAGCTCGTCGCTCTCGCCTACCGCTACTTCATGGCGGTGGCGGAGACGGGTTCGGTCCGCGCCGCCGCGCGCGAGATCAACGTCGCCGCCTCGGCGATCAGCCGTCAGCTGCTCCGCCTCGAGGACTCCCTCGGCGTCGCGCTGTTCGACCGTTCGGGCCGCGGGCTCGCCCTCACCCCCGCCGGCGAGACCCTGCTGCGCGGCCTCAGGCAGGCGGCGCTGGGCCACGAGAACACGCTCGACGAACTCTCGGCGCTGAAGGGCCTGAAGCGCGGCCTGTTGCGCATCGCCACCGTCGAGAGCGTTTCGGTGTCGATCCTGCCCGACGTGCTGCTGGCCTTCGCCACCGACTATCCCGGAATCGAGGTGGCGGTGACGGTGGCGGGTTCCGAAGCCGTGACCACGCTGGTGCGCGAGCACCAGGCCGACCTTGGCTTCACCTTCAACCCGTCCTCCCTCGAAGGACTCGAAGTGCTGGCCTCCCGCGATCTCAGGCTCGGCGCGGTATTGGCCCCCGCCCACCCGCTGGCGAAAGCAAAGAGCCTGTCGCTTCCGGATTGCGCCCACTTTCCGCTGGCCTGGCCCTCGCGCGGGCTGAGCCTGCGCGCCATCCTGGACAGCGTTCCCGCGGCGCGGCGCATAAGGCCCGCTTTCGAATGCAGCTCGCTCCGCCTCATGGCCTCGCTCGCCCGGCGTGGCAGCTGCATCGCCTTCCAGACGGTGATCGGGATCGAGCAGGAGCTTGCCGCCGGAACACTTGTCTTCGTGCCGCTCGCCGACAAGCGCCTGCCGGTGGACCGGCTGCGGCTGCTCGCCCGCAAGGGCACCGCGAAGCGGCCTGCCGTCGAGGCCTTCCTCGCGATCGCCCGGGGTCACCTGCCCTGAGGCATCGTTCGCATTTCGCGCACGCATCGTTCCCCTTATTCTTCTTTTGAGCACAAGCCCGCTGTGTTAGCCTTTTCGGGTCAAAGAGGGAACGCGCGAGCATGGGCCGCCTGACGACGCATGTGCTGGACACCGCTTCGGGAAGGCCCGCGGCCGGCCTCAGGATCGAGTTGTTCCGCATGGGCGGGGAAAGCCCGCTGAAGACGATCCGCACCAATGCCGATGGCCGCGCCGACGGGCCGATCCTGGAAGGCGACGACTTCGCTCCCGGCCAGTACGAGCTGCGATTCCACGCGGGCGACTATCTTCGCGCCAACGGCGCGGCACTCCCTGATCCCGCCTTCCTGGACGTGATCCCGATCCGCTTCGGCATCGCCGATGCGTCCGCGCACTACCACGTGCCCCTGCTGCTCTCGCCCTATGGCTATTCCACCTACAGGGGGAGTTGAACCCGCCGTGACCGCCCGTTCTTCCATCCGCTACCTGCGCCGCGGCCGCGTCGTCGAACTCGCCGACGTGCCGCCGATGCGCACGGTGCTCGATCACCTCCGCCTCGGTCAGCGGGCGCGGGGAACGAAGGAAGGCTGCAACGAGGGCGATTGCGGCGCCTGCACCGTGGCGATCGGCACGCTGCGGAACGGCAGGGTCGTCTACGAGCCTGTCAACGCCTGCATCCTGCTCGTGGGCCAGCTCGACGGCAAGGAACTGGTGACGGTCGACGATCTGGCGGATGAGGGAGCGCTCCACCCGGTGCAGCAGGCCCTCGTCGAAGCCCATGGCTCGCAATGCGGCTTCTGCACGCCGGGCTTCGTCATGTCGCTCTTCACGCTCTATCACTCCGGCAAACCCGCCACGCGCGCCGAGATCGCCACGCACATCGCCGGCAATCTCTGCCGCTGCACGGGCTACCGTCCCATCCTCGATGCCGCTGCGGCCTCCTGCACAGGAATCGCGGCGGACCGCTGGGCGAGGGGTGCCGCCGAGGCCGCCGCGCAGCTCGCCGCGCTCGACGACGGGGCCGACGTCTTCATCGGCACACATGACAGCTTCATCGCCCGGCCCGCCCGCGCGGAGACGCTGGCGCGGCTCGCGGCGGAACATCCGGACGCCACCATCGTTTCGGGCGCCACCGATGTCGGCCTGTGGATCACCAAGCAGCTGCGGCAGCTGCCGAAGATCATCCTGACGGGCGGCGTCAAGGCGCTGCACGGGGTTTCCGACGAGGGCGGTCACGTCGCAATCGGCGCCGCCGCCACCTATGCCGAGGCCATGCCCGCACTCGCCGCCATCGATCCCGACGTCGCCGAAGTCCTGCGCCGCCTCGGCTCCACGCAGGTGCGGGCCTCGGGCACCGTGGGCGGCAACATCGCCAACGGCTCGCCCATCGGCGACACGCCGCCGATGCTGATTGCGCTCGGCGCCAAGCTGCATCTCCGCCATGGTGCGAGAACGCGCAGCCTGCCGCTCGAGGATTTCTTCATCGCCTATGGCAAGCAGGACCGGAAGCCGGGTGAGCTCGTCTGGCGCATCGACGTGCCGAAGCTCGCCGCCAGCGAGGTCTTCCGCGCCTACAAGATATCGAAGCGCTTCGACCAGGACATTTCCGCCGTCATGGCCGCCTTCAGGTTCACGCTGGACGAGCGCCGCATCGCCTCCGCCCGCATCGCCTTCGGAGGCATGGCGGCAACGCCGAAGCGCGCCGCCGCGGCGGAAGCGGCGATCAGGGGCGCATCCCTCGACGACCGCGCCACCTGGCAGGCGGCCATTGCAGCACTGGCGGGAGACTTTCAGCCGATCTCGGACATGCGCGCCTCCGCCGCCTATCGCCTGGAGGTGGCGCAGAGGCTGCTTCTCAAGGCGCTGATGGAGATCGATGGCGCCTCCGCCACCCGCGTGGTGGGCGAGAGAAAGGCGGTGGCGTGATGGCGCTGGCCCGCCGCAGCATCGAGACGAAAACGGTGGGCAGGGCGCTCGCCCATGACAGCGCCGAACTCCACGTGCAGGGCGCTGCCGCCTATGTGGACGACCTGCGCGAGCCGGAAGGCCTCCTCCACGTCTATCCGGCCTTCGCGAAGGAAGGTGCGGTCGGCGCCATCGGGGCCCTCGATCTTTCCGCCGTCGAGAAGGCCGCTGGCGTCGTCGCGGTGCTCACCGCCAAGGACATCCCCGGCGTCAACGAATGCAGCCCCACCACCGGGGGAGACCCGATCCTCGCCGACGGCCGGATCCTGTTCCACGGCCAGCCGGTCTTCGCCGTCGTCGCGGAAACCCGTGAGGCTGCCCGCCGCGCCGCAAGGCTGGCGCAGATCGAGGTTTCGGCGGAGCAGCCCGCCGTCACGGTGGAAGACGCCCTCGCCATGGACACGCGCGACGTGGGCGAGCCCTATGCCTTCACGCGCCGCGATGCCGCGAAGGCCGTCGCCGCCGCTCCGCTCTCCATTGCCGAGAGCTTCCGCATCGGCGGCCAGGAGCACTTCTATCTGGAGGGCCAGGTGAGCCTCGCCGTGCCGGAGGAGCATGGCGCGGTGACCGTCCACTGTTCCACGCAGCACCCTTCCGAGGTGCAGCACCTCCTCGCCCACATGCTGCACGTGCCGGCGGCGATGGTCACGGTCGAGTGCCGCCGCATGGGCGGGGCCTTCGGCGGCAAGGAGAGCCAGGCGGCGCAATGGGCCTGCCTCGCCGCCCTCGCCGCGCGCGTCACCGGCCGCCCCGCCAAGTGCCGGCTCGACCGCGACGAGGACATGATCATGACCGGCAAGCGCCATGATTTCCGCGTCGACTACAAGGCCGGCTTCGACGCGAAGGGCCGCGTCCTCGGCGTCGACGTCGATTTCCTCGCGCGCTGCGGCTACTCGGCTGACCTGAGCAACGCCATCTGCGACCGCACCATGTTCCATGCGGACAACGCCTATTTCTACCCCGCCGTCCGCATCGCCACCCGCCGCCTGCGCACCCATACCGTCTCCAACACCGCCTTCCGCGGCTTCGGCGGCCCGCAGGGCATGCTCTTCGCCGAGCGCATGATGGAGGCGATCGCCATCCGCACGGGACAAGACGCGCTCGACGTGCGCAAGGCCAACCTCTATGCCGAGGGCAGGGACACGACGCCCTACGGCATGAAGGTCGAGGACAACATCGCGCCAGCCGTCATCGAGCAGCTGGAGCGCTCCGCGGATTACCGCGCCCGCCGCCGGGAGATCGCCCAGTTCAACCGCTCCAATGCCGTGTTGAGGAAGGGCCTGTCGCTCACGCCGGTGAAGTTCGGCATCTCCTTCACCTTGACGCACCTGAACCAGGCGGGCGCACTCGTCCATGTCTACACGGATGGCTCGGTGCACCTGAACCACGGCGGCACCGAGATGGGGCAGGGGCTCTACACCAAGGTGGCGCAGGTGGTGGCCGAGGAATTCGGCATCGCGCCCGCGGCCGTGCGCATCACCGCCACCACCACGGGCAAGGTGCCGAATACCTCCGCCACCGCCGCATCCTCCGGCGCGGATCTGAACGGCATGGCGGCGAAGCAGGCTGCCGCCACCATCAGGAAGCGCCTGACGGATTTTGCCGCGCGGAACTGGAAGGTGCCGAAATCGCGCATCCGCTTCGAGGACGGCCAGGTGCTGATCGGCAACCGCTCCATCGCATTCGGAGATCTGGCGCGCCAGGCCCACATCGCGCGCATTTCGCTCTCCTCCACCGGCTACTACGCCACGCCGAAGATCGCCTGGGACAGGGCGAAGGCGAAAGGTCGCCCCTTCTTCTACTTCGCCTATGGCGCGGCCTGTTCCGAGGTGACGGTGGATACGCTCACGGGCGAGATGCGGGTGGACCGGGTGGATATCCTCCATGACGTTGGCAGGTCGCTGAATCCCGCCCTCGATATCGGCCAGGTGGAGGGCGGCTTCGTGCAGGGCATGGGCTGGCTCACCGTGGAGGAGCTGGTCTATGATGCGCAGGGCAGGCTCCGCACCCACGCGCCCTCGACCTACAAGATTCCCTGCGCCTCGGACGTGCCGGCGGATTTCCGCGTCAGCCTCTTTGAATCGCGCGGCAACAAGGAAAACACCATCTACCGCTCCAAGGCCGTGGGCGAACCGCCGCTGATGCTCGGCATTTCCGTATGGACGGCGGTGTTCGACGCCATTGCCGGTCTGAAGCCGGGGGAAATCCCCCGGCTGGACGCGCCGGCGACGCCCGAGGCCATCCTCCGGGCGGTAAAGGGAATGACTCAATGAAGGTTTGGGCCCTCATCGCCCGGGCACTGGAGGCGCATGGCACATGCGCCATGGTGTCGGTCGTGAAGGCGGAGGGTTCCGTCCCGCGCGAGGAGGGAGCCCGCATGGTGGTGACGCCTCAGGGCTTCCACGGCACCATCGGCGGCGGCACGCTGGAATGGAAGGCGCTGGCGGAAGCCCAGGCGCTGCTCGGCAAGCCACGCGCCGTCAGGACGGTCCGCCAGTCGCTCGGCCCCGATCTCGGCCAGTGCTGCGGCGGCAGGGTGACGCTGGCGGTCGAGAGCTTCGATGCATCGTCACTCCCCGAGGCGCAGGCGCTGGCGGCGCGCGAGGAGCAGGGGCCCTTCACCCTGACGGGCCGTCTCCCCGGAGCCGGGATCGCCGAGCGCTTCGGCGAGGTGCGCCGCGCCGTGCTGCTCTTCGGCGCGGGCCATGTCGGCCGCGCCCTGGTTCTGGCGCTCGCCCCCTTGCCCTTCGACGTCACCTGGTCGGATCCGCGTCCCGAGGCCTTTCCTGCCGCCGTCCCGGGGAACGTCACCCTGATCGCGGGGGACCCGCTCGGCGTCGTGGCCGCCGCCCCCCGGGGTTCGCTCGCTTTCGTCATGAGCCACTCCCACGCGCTGGACCTCGCCATCGTCGATGCGGCGCTGCGCAACCCGGCCATCGCCGAGGTGGGGGTGATCGGCAGCGCCACCAAGCGCGCCCGCTTCGAGAAGCGCCTGCGCGAGGCGGGCGTCGATGAGGCCCGGGTAACCGGCCTCATCTGCCCCATCGGCGCGGGCGGCATCCGCTCCAAGCATCCGGCGGCCATCGCCGTCTCGGCGGCGGCGCAGCTCATCCTTCTCGATGAGGCATTGTCAGCGCGGGCGTCCCAAGGCATGTTGCCCGCCAGAAATGCAGGCTGACGCAATGGAATTCCTCCTCGAGGCGCTTCACGTCACCAAGGTCTTCGGCACGCTGAAGGCCAATGACGACGTGACTCTCAAGGTGAAGCCGGGGGAAATCCATGCCTTTCTCGGCGAGAACGGGGCGGGCAAGTCCACCCTCGTCAAGATGATCTACGGTGCCCTGCAGCCCACCTCCGGCGAATTCCGCTGGATGGGAAAGCCCGTCTCCATCCAGAGCCCGGCGGCGGCCCGCAAGCTCGGCATCGGCATGGTGTTCCAGCATTTTTCGCTGTTCGAGACCCTGACGGTGGCGGAGAACATCGCGCTCGCCATGCCCGGCGCCTTCGACATGAGGAAGCTGTCCGAGCGCATCACCCGCGTCTCGCGCGACTATGGCCTCCCGCTCGAGCCCTCGGCCGTGGTCGCCGATCTCTCGGTGGGCGAGCGCCAGCGCATCGAGATCGTCCGCTGCCTGCTGCAGGAGCCGAAGCTCCTCATCATGGACGAGCCCACCGCCGTGCTCACCCCGCAGGAGGCGGACCAGCTCTTCCTCACATTGCAGCGCCTCGCCTCGGAGGGCTGCGCGGTCATCTACATCAGCCATCGGCTGGAGGAGGTGAAGCGGCTCTGCCACAACGTCACGATCCTCCGCCACGGCAAGGTCGTCGCCAATGTCGACCCGATGCAGGAAACGGCGGCGAGCCTGGCGCGTCTCATGGTCGGCGGCGACATCCACGTCGTGCGCGCCGAGCGCCGCGGCAACGATGGCGCGGTGCGCCTCAGGCTCGATCATCTGCGGCTTCCGGCGGACGGGCCCTTCGCGGTCGCGCTCAAGGACATCTCGCTCGAGGTGAGGACGGGCGAGGTGGTCGCCATCGCGGGCGTCGCCGGCAACGGCCAGTCGGAGCTCTTCGATGCCGTCTCGGGCGAGCGCCGGCTTGCCTCGGCCGCCATGCTGGCGATCGACGGCAGGCCCGCGGGACATCTTGGCGTCAATGCCCGGCGGAGGCTCGGCGCCGCCTTCGTGCCGGAAGAGCGGCTGGGCCATGGCGCCGTGCCGGGCTTCACCCTGTCGCGCAACGTGGTGCTCACGCGCCACGCCTCCGATCGCGCCCTCGTCCAGTCCGGCATGGTGCGGAGCGACGTCGCGGCAGACGTCAGCGCCCGCGTCGGCAAGGAGTTCGACGTGCGCAAGGGCAAACCCGATCCCGAGGCGCGCGCGCTGTCGGGCGGCAACCTGCAGAAATTCGTGATCGGCCGCGAGCTCGACCGCAGGCCCGGCCTGCTCGTCGTCAACCAGCCGACCTGGGGTGTCGATGCCGGGGCCTCCGCCACCATCCGCCAGGCCATTGTCGACCTGGCGCGGCAGGGCTCCGCCGTGCTCGTCATCAGCCAGGACCTCGACGAGATATTCGAGATCGCCGACCGCATCGCCGTCATCTCGCGCGGCGAACTCTCCGAGGCCTATCCCGCCGCAGAGCTCGACGCCGAGAAGATCGGCCTCCTCATGGCGGGCGCCCATGAACTGAAGGAGAGCGCCCATGCGCCTCGTGCTTGAGAAACGGGCGGAGCATTCGGCGAAGATGGCGGTGCTCTCGCCGGTGATCGCGCTCTGCCTCACTGTGATCGCCGGCGGCATCATCTTCGCGCTGCGCGGGCTCAATCCCTTCGAAGCGCTCTTCATCTACTTCGTCGAACCGCTGACGCAGGACTGGGCGCGCGAGCAGCTTCTCGTCAAGGCAGCGCCGCTCGTCCTCATCGGCGCCGGCCTCGCCGTCTGCTATTCCGCCAATGTCTGGAACATCGGCGCCGAGGGGCAGTTCATCCTCGGCGCACTGCTGGCGGGCATGGTCCCCGTCTATTTCTCCTCCTGGCAGACGCCGGAGGTGATGCTGGTCATGCTGGCGCTCGGCGTCGCCGGCGGCATGGCCTGGGCGGCGATCCCGGCGCTTCTCAGGAACCGCTTCGGCGCCAACGAGATCCTCACCTCGTTGATGCTGGTCTATGTGGCGCAATATCTCTTCGACTGGCTGGTGCGCGGGCCCTGGCGCGACCCGCAGGGCTTCAACTTCCCCAAGACTGTCAATTTCGACGGCTGGCAGCTTCTGCCGCGCTGGGGCGACATTCATCTGGGCGTGCTGTTCGCGCTCGTGGCGGCGGTTGCGCTGTTCTTCATGATGACGCGCATGCTGAAGGGTTTCGAGCTCCAGGTGCTGGGGGCGGCTCCCCGCGCCGGGCGCTTCGCGGGCTTCTCGAACAGGGGCGCGGTCCTCTTCTGCTTCCTCCTCAGCGGCGCGCTGGCCGGGCTCGCCGGCGCATCCGACGTGATGGGCATCTCGGGCCAGCTCCAGACGCCCTATTCGCCGAGCTACGGCTTCGTCGCCATCATCGTTGCCTTCCTCGGCCGGCTGAACCCGCTGGGCGTCGTGGTGGCGGGCCTTCTCCTTGCCCTGAGCTTCATCGGCGGCGAAAGCGCGCAGGTCTCGCTCGGCATGTCGGACAAGATCGCCCGGGTGTTCCAGGGCATTCTCCTCTTCTTCCTCCTCGCCTGCGACACGCTGATCCTCTACCGCGTGAGGATCGAAACCGCACGGGCGCGGGCTCACACGGTGCCGGGATAGCGCCATGGACCTGAGCATCGTCTTCATCATCCTCACCGCGGCGACGCCCCTTCTCTTCGCCGCCATCGGCGAACTGGTGGTCGAGCGCTCCGGCGTCCTCAATCTCGGCGTCGAGGGCATGATGGTGATGGGTGCCGTCTGCGGCTTCGGCGCCGCCTACTGGACGGGCTCGCCCTGGATGGGCGTCCTGGCGGCGGTGGCCGCCGGCATGGCCATGTCGCTGCTGTTCGGCTTCCTGACGCTCACCCTCGTCTCGAACCAGGTGGCGACCGGCCTCGCGCTGACGCTGCTAGGCCTCGGGCTTTCGGGGCAGATCGGCGAGGCCTTCGTCGGCCAGCCCGGCGTCAAGCTGCCGGGCATCGGCGGCATCGACCCGCTGATCCCCTTCGCCGTGCTGCTCACGGCGGCGGTCTCCTATGTCCTGTTCCGCACCAAGGTGGGGCTCATCGTGCGCGCCGTGGGCGACAGCCACGCCTCCGCCCATGCGCTGGGCTATGGCGTCATCCGGGTACGCTACCTCTGTGTGCTGTTCGGCGGAGCCTGCGCCGGCCTTGCGGGGGGCTATCTCTCCCTCGTCTATACGCCGCAATGGATTGAGAACATGACGTCGGGGCGGGGCTGGATCGCGCTGGCGCTGGTCGTCTTCGCCTCCTGGCTCCCTTGGCGCGCGCTGCTCGGCGCCTATCTCTTCGGCACCATCTCCATCCTGTCCTTCGTGGTGCAAACAAAAGGCTGGGGAATTCCCTCCCAGTTCTTGTCATCGCTTCCCTATCTCGTCACCATCGTCGTTCTCGTGATCATCTCCGGCAACCGGGTGATGATGAGAAAGAATACGCCGGCCTCGCTGGGCCAGCCGTTCGTGCCTGACCGCTGAAGAAAAAACGTTGAACAAGGAGACGTCGAAATGAAGAAACTGCTCATGTCGGCTGCGGCCGCCGTCGTGGCGCTGGGCGCCGCCGCGGCATCGGCCTCGGCCGCCACCAAGGCCTGCTGGGTCTATGTCGGCCCAGTGGAGGATTTCGGCTGGACCTACCAGCACCACCAGGGCCTCGAGGCGGTGAAGGCGCATTTCGGCGACAAGGTGGAAACTGCCTATGTCGCCAGCGTGCCAGAGGCCGATTCGGAGCGCGCGATCGAACGCCTCGCCCGCGACGGCTGCAACATCATCTTCACCACCTCCTTCGGCTTCATGGAGCCCACGCTCAAGGTGGCCAAGAAGTTTCCGGACGTGAAGTTCGAGCACGCCACCGGCTACAAGACGGCCGACAACGTGACGACGTACAACGCCAAGTTCCACGAGGGCCGCTACGTGATCGGCCAGATCGCCGCGAAGCTGTCGAAGACGGGCACGGCAGGCTACATCGCCTCCTTCCCCATCCCGGAGGTCATCGCCGGCATCAACGCCTTCATGCTGGGTGCGCAGTCGGTCAACCCGGATTTCAAGGTCAAGATCGTCTGGGCCAACACCTGGTTCGACCCCGGCAAGGAAGCCGACGCCGCCAAGGTGCTGCTGAGCCAAGGCGCCGACGTGCTCTCCCAGCACACCGATTCCGCCGCCCCGCTGCAGGAGGCCGAGAAGGCGGGCGCCATCGGCTTCGGCCAGGCTTCCGACATGATCAAGTTCGCCCCCAAGGCGCAGCTCACCGCCATCGTCGACAACTGGGCGCCCTATTACATCCGCCGCGTCGGCCAGGTGATCGACGGCACCTGGAAGTCCCAGTCCTCATGGGATGGCATGGCCGAAGGCACGGTGAACCTGGCGCCCTTCACCAACATGCCGGAGGACGTCGCCAAGATGGCGGCCGAGACGGCCGAGGCGATCAAGACCGGCAAGCTCCACCCCTTCACCGGCCCCGTCACCAAGCAGGACGGCACGGTGGTCGGCGAGGCGGGCAAGCCGCTCCCCGACGGCGACATCCTCGGCATGAACTGGTACGTCAAGGGTATCGACGACAAGCTGCCGCAGTAAGCGCGGGATACCACAACCGGCGCCTGCCGCGGGAGCAATCCCCGGCAGGCGCTTTCACGAGAAGCTTAATGCCCGAGCCCTTCATCGCCGATTGGCTGAACTTCCTCCTTCGCTGGGGCCACATGGTCGCCGGCATCGCCTGGATCGGCACATCCTTCTATTTCGTCGCGCTCGACTTCTCCCTGAAAAGCCGAGACGGTCTTCCCGAAGGCGTGCGCGGCGAGGCCTGGGAGGTGCATGGCGGCGGCTTCTACCAAGTGCAGAAATACCTCTCGGCACCCGCACGCCTGCCGGAGCACCTCACATGGTTCAAGTGGGAGGCCTATCTCACCTGGGTTTCGGGCTTCTTCCTGCTCGCCGCCGTCTATTACCTGGACCCGCGCGCCAACCTGATCGATCCCGCCGTGCTGGATCTCGCACCCTGGGCCGCGATCCTCCTGTCGCTGGCCTCGATCATTGCCGGCTGGACCCTCTATGACGGGCTCTGCCGCTCGCCCGTCGGCCGCAACGCCGGGCTTCTCGCGGCCTGCGTGCTGGCGCTCGTCATCGCCTTCGCCGTCCTCTTTACCCACGTCTTCTCGGGCCGGGGCGCCTTCATCCATGTCGGCGTCATCGCCGGCACCATGATGGCGGCAAATGTCTTCATGGTGATCATCCCCAACCAGCGGAAGATCACCGCCGCCCTGATCCGCGGCGAGACGCCGGATGCCCGCCTCGGCGCCATCGGCAAGCAGCGCTCGCTCCACAACACCTATCTCACGCTGCCCGTGCTGCTGATGATGATCTCGAACCACTTCGCGATGATCACCGATGCACCCAACGCCTGGCTGCTGGTGGGGCTGATCTTCGTCGGCGGCGCGGCATTGCGGCACTTCCTCGTCCGCCACGAGGTGGGCGATCCGCTGCCGAAGATCGCCTGGACGCTCCCCGTGATCTTCCTTTCCCTCGGCCTCGCCTGGTGGCTTTCCTCCGCACCGCTCCTCTCGCTCGATTGGGCGAACCTCCTGATCCGCTGGGGCCACATGATCGCCGGCATCGCCTGGATCGGCACGTCGTTCTATTTCGTGGCGCTCGATTTTTCGCTCCGCAAGGCGGAGGCCATGCCGCGGGGCGTCGCGGGCGAGGCCTGGGAGGTGCATGGCGGCGGCTTCTACCACGTGCGGAAATACCTCACGGCGCCTGAAACCCTGCCGAGGCACCTGATCTGGTTCAAGTGGGAGGCCTATCTCACCTGGCTCACCGGCTTCCTGCTGCTGGTCGTGCTCTATTATTTCCAGGCGGAAAGCTACCTGATCGACCCCGCCGTGAT
Organism: Aestuariivirga sp.; assembly: GCF_046294715.1. Classification (GTDB taxonomy): domain Bacteria; phylum Pseudomonadota; class Alphaproteobacteria; order Rhizobiales; family Aestuariivirgaceae; genus Aestuariivirga. Next base: position 102,712 of record NZ_JBKBKI010000006.1, read on the forward strand.
GCCGCTCGCGCCATGGCAGGCCATCGCCATCTCGGTGGCGAGCCTGGCGCTCGGCTGGGTGCTCTACACCGCGCTCTGCCGCTCTCCCATCGGGCAGAACACCGGCCTTCTGGCGCTCTGCCTCTTCGCCATGCTTCTCGCCTTCGCCTTCGCCTACACGCAGTTCTTTTCCGGGCGCGGCGCCTTCATCCACACCGGCGCGCTGATCGGCACGATCATGGCGGCCAACGTCTTCATGGTCATCATCCCCAACCAGCGGAAGATCACGGCGGCCCTTCTCAAGGGCGAGAAGCCGGATGCGAAGCTGGGCCTCACCGGCAAGCAGCGCTCGCTGCACAACACCTATCTGACGCTGCCGGTGCTCGCCACCATGATCTCCAACCACTTCCCGATGCTCACGGATCATCCGCAGGCCTGGGCGCTGGCAGGCCTCGTCATCCTGGGCGGCGGGCTGGCGCGCTTCTTCCTCTTGCGCACCGAGGTGGGAGACTCCCATGCGGAGATCGCCTGGGCGCTGCCGCTCATCGGCGGCGCGCTCGCCCTGGCCCTCCTCATCACCGAGCCCCGCGCGCTCATGCTCTTCAACGGCGAGGTGACGGACCAGGAAGCGCTCTCGATCGTCCAGTCGCGCTGCGCCACCTGCCATGCCGCAACACCCACGGACGCGGCCACCAAGGTCGCTCCCAAGGGCGTCGAACTCGAAACCATCGGCGAGCTCCGGCGCTATGCCGCCAAGGTGCGCGTCCAGGCGGTGGAGAACCGCGCCATGCCGCTCGGCAACCGCACGAAGATGACGGAGGAGGAGCGCGCCAAGCTCGGAACATGGATCGCGAAGCAATGAACGGCATCGAACAGGTCAACGCCATGCCGCCGCAGGAATTCCTGGCGGCTTTCGGCGATGTCGCCGAGCATTCGCCCTGGGTGGCGCGCGAGGCGGCGTCCTTCCGCCCCTTCGCCGGGCGCGAGGCCATGATCGCCTCCTTCGCGCACGCGTTACGCGCCGCCAATCGCGATGCGCAGCTGAACCTGATTCGTGCCCACCCCGATCTTGCCACGCGGGCGAAGCTCACGCAGGATTCCTCGAAGGAGCAGGCGGGCGCCGGCCTCGATTCCCTTTCGCCCGATGAATTCGCCCGCTTCACCGCGCTCAACACGCGCTACCGGGAGCGCTTCGGCTTTCCCTTCATCTTCGCCGTCAAGGGAGCCACCCGCCACATGATCCTCGAGAGCTTCGAGGCCCGCATCGGCAACGCGCCCGAGAAGGAATTCGAAACGGCGCTCGAGCAGGTCTGCCGCATCTTCCGCTTCCGCCTCGAGGATCGCGTGTCGCCATGACCCATGTCGTCACCGGCCAGACGCTGAGCTTCACCGCCGGGGGCAGCCCGGTGCACGAGGGCAGGGGGGCGATCGCCGTCGGCGACGACGGCACGGTCCTGTGGTCCGGCCCGCAGCCCTTGCTGCCCCATGCCTTCCGCCAGGCGGAACGGCATGATTACGGCGACATGATCGTCATGCCGGGCTTCGTCGACGCGCACATCCATTTCCCGCAATTCCGCATTCTCGCCGCCCCGGGGAAGGACCTGCTGGACTGGCTCACCCGCTTCACCTTCCCGGAGGAAAGCCGCTACGCCGATCCTGCCCATGCAAAGGAAGCGGCCCGTCTCTTCCTTGCCCGACTTTTCCGGCACGGCACCACCTCGGCTCTCGCCTTCTGCTCCGTGCACAAGGCCTGTGCCGATGCGCTCTTCGCCGCGGCGGAATCGGCCGGCATGGCTCTCGTCACCGGCAAGACCATGATGGACCGCAACGCGATTCCCGCCGTCCAGGACGATCCGGAGACCGGCGCCCGCGAGTCGGAGGAACTCTACCGCGCCTGGCACGGCCGCGGCCGGCTCCGCTATGCCGTGACGCCGCGCTTCGCCGTCACCTCGTCAGATGCGCAGCTGCGCGTCTCCGGCGAACTCCTCAGCGCTCTTCCCGGCGCACTGATGCAGACGCATCTTTCCGAGAGCCCGGGCGAGATCGCCTTCGTCGCCAGCCTCTTTCCGAACGCGAAGGACTACACCGACGTCTATGACAGTTTCGGCCTGCTGAGCGGGCGCAGCCTCTTCGCCCACGGCATTCACCTCTCCGAGCGCGAATGCGCCAGGCTCTCGGAAACGGGCTCCACCGTCGTCCATTGCCCCACGTCGAACACCTTCCTCGGCTCCGGCCTCATGTCCATGCCGCATCTTCGCAAGGCAGAGCGCCCCGTGCACGTCGGCATCGCCACGGATGTCGGCGGCGGCACGAGCTATTCGATGCTGGCGACGCTCGGCGAGGCCTACAAGGTGCAGATGCTGGTGGGCTACAAGCCATCGGCCTTCGAACTCTTCGCCATGGCCACCCGCGGCAATGCCGAGCGGCTGAGGATCGGGCATGAGACCGGCGCCCTCGAACCCGGGAAATTCGCCGATCTCGTGGTGCTGGACCCCCGCGCCACCCCCGTGCTCGAAAGCCGCCAGGAGGTCTCGGAAACGCTGGAGGACGTTCTCTTCTCGCTGATGATCCTGGGCGACGACCGCGCGGTGCGCGCCACCTATGTCAAGGGCCGCAAGCTCCACGACCGGCTCACGGCGTGAGGCCGAAGACGAAGCTTTCCTCGAACCATGCTTCCTCGAGATTGTTGCCCGGCCCCTTGCGGTCCACCACCAGGAAGCGGCTCTCCGCATCGAACACCAGCAGCGGGTGGTGCCACACGTTGCGCGCATAGTTCACACCCTGGCGCCCCGTCGCCGCGAAGGCGCGGTAGCTCGCGACATCGTGCGGGTCCGCCGCCACCAGCACCAGCCACGGCCGGTCCTGCAGCGGATAGAACAGCTGGCTGCCGAGCGGATGGCGTTCCATGAGGCGGATGGCGATGGGCACGGGCCGCGGCTGGCCGAGGAACAGGCTCACATTGGTTTCCCCGCCCTCCGTCGCGACGTCGACATGCGCCAGGTCGTTGAAGCGCTGCGCGAAGCCCTGGTTGATGGTGATGGCGGAGGCGCCCTCCGTCTCGATCACCTCGCCGAAGGGGCGGAAGCCCGCGCGCGTCAGCGGTTCCGGCGCGAGGAGCCGCATCGCCTCACCCGATCCGGCAGGAAATGGCGCCGAGTTCGCCATACTCCATCCGCACCGCGTCGCCCGGCGCGATGGCGATCGGCACGATGCAGGTGCCCGTCGTCACGAACTGGCCGGCCTGCACGCCGCCGCAGAAACGCGATGCCTCGTTGACGAACCAGGCCAGCGCCTTGCGCGGGTCCCCCAGCACCGCGTTGCCGGTGCCTTCCGCCGCGTGTTCGCCGTTCCGGTATGCCTTCACCGCATGGGCCGAAAGGTCGATGTGCCGCCACGGTTTCTCCACCGGCGGCCCCAGCACCAGCCAGGAGGCGCAGGCCGTGTCGGCGATGAGCTGTGCCGCACCCACCTTCGTGAAATCGGCGTAGCGGCTGTCCGGCACCTCGATCGAGAGGTGAAGTGAGCCCACCGCCTCCAGCGCCTCGGCCTCGGGATAGGGCTCCGTCCGGGCCGGCAGGTCCTTCGCGAAGCCGAAGGCGAACTCGGCCTCCGCCACCCGCATGATGTTGTCACCCAGCGTCACGGTCGAGCCCTGCGCCAGCAGCCTGCTCTTCAGGATGCGCCCGATGATCGGCCCGTCGACGTTGATGTGCTTCTGGCCAGCCTCGCTGGTGGCGGCGATCTTCCACCCGGCCACCGCGCTGCCGCTCCGCCGCGCCACCTCGGCGGCCGCCGCATAGCCCTGGCCCCGGTCCCGGGGCCGCATCTCCGCCGGCAGTGCCGCGATCCGCGTCGTGGCGGACCAGTTGCGCAGCAGGAGGTCCGCCGCGGCCCCGAAATCCGGCGCAATCGTCATCGGTCAGTCTCCCAGTTTCTTCAGGATGCCTGCATAGCGAGGGTGGTCGCGCAGCACGTCGAGATCGCTGTCGTGCAGCATGAACTCCCGGAGTGATCTCAGCGTGGCAGGCCCCATGATGCGCTCCAGCCGGTCGAGCGCCAGCTCCTTCTCGCCCAGGATCGCGAAGGCGCAGGCGATGTTGTAGTGCATGTAGAAGTCGTCGGGCTCGATGATCGAGGCGCGCTCGGCCCAGTCCTTGGTGCGCTCGGTTTCGCCCAGCACCGCGAGAAGCCCCGCGCCGAAGGCCAGCGCATCGGCATCGTCCGGCCGCTCGGCGATCGCTGCTTCGGCCCTCGTCAGCGCGCGGCGCGCCGCCGTCCGCATGTCCTCGAGCCGCCCCAGCGACTGGTAGCACATCGATTGCAAGCCGAGCGCGCGGAAATCGTCGCTCTTGAATTCGGCGGCCTTGCCGAAAAGCGCTGCCGCCTTGCCGAACTGCCCGCGGTTGAAGCAGTTGCGGCCATAGAAGAAATAGCCTTCGAACAGCTCGGGCTTGAGCGCGATGGCGCGCTCGAAGTTCGCCTCCGCCTCCTCGTAGCGCCCGGCGGTGTAGAGGGCGAGGCCCTTGGAGGCATGCGCCTCGGCGAGGCTCTGGTCGAGGGCCAGCGCCCGCTCGCTCTGCTCGAAGATCTCGTTCGTGGTGATCGTCGTGTCGCCCGCGTCGAGGAGGTGCGAGTTGCAGTCGGCGATCCCGGCATGGGCAGCGGCATAGTCGGGGTCGATGTCCAGCGCCCTCTGGAACATCTGCTTGGCGAGCCTCAGGTAGCGCCGGGTGTGGCCGCGGTGGAAGAAGCTCCGCCCCATCAGGTAGAAGCGGTAGGCCTCGCTGTTGAAGGTCGGGCGCTGGCTGATCGTCTCGCGTTCCTTGGGCAGCATGCGCAGCCGCAATGCATCGACGATGGCATGCGAGATGTCATCCTGGAGCTCGAAGATGTCATCGAACTTGCGATCGTAGCGCTCGGCCCAGACATGCCCGTTGGTGCGCCCGTCGATGAGCTGCGCGGTGATCCTCACCCGGTCGTTCACCTTGCGGACGCTGCCCTCCAGCACATACTGCACGCCGAGCCGCGCCGCGATGCGGTCGATGTCCTCCGTCTGCCCCTTGAAGCTGAAGGCCGTGTTGCGCGACACCACGAACAGCGCCGAAATCTTCGAGAGATCGGTGATGATGTCCTCGGTGATGCCGTCGCTGAAATAGTCCTGCTCGGGATCCCCGCTCATGTTGAGAAAGGGCAGCACCGCGATCGATGCCTGATGCGCCGCCGCGCTGCGCTTGCGCCCGGGGGCGGGGGTGCCATCCTCCCCGTCGCGCACGCGGTAGGCCTGCGTCAGGCCGGAGCTATCCTTCAGCTGGCGCTTGCCGGCATCCTCGAAAATATAGGCGAGCTGGCCCTTCACCTGCTGGTGCACGGCTTCGGAGATGAAGATGCCGCCAGGCTCCGCCACCGCCTGGAGCCGCGATGCAACGTCCACGCCCTCGCCGAACACGTCGTTCTGGTCCTCGATCACTTCGGCAAGATGGATGCCGATGCGGAAGCTCATGCGCCGGTCCTCGGGAATGCCCGCATTGCGAGCCTCCGAGGCCTGCTGCATCTCCGCCGCGAAACGCACGGCGCTGATGGGCCTCGAGAACTCGGCGAGGAAGCCGTCGCCCAGGGTCTTGACGATCCGCCCCTCCTGGCCCGCCAGCAGAGGATTGACGATGCCGGTCTCGCGCTCCATGAGCTCGGTCAGCGTGCCCGCCTCGTCGCGCTCCATCAGGCGCGAATATCCCGCGACATCGGCCGATAGGATTGTCGTCAGACGCCGTTCCACGCAAGCACTCCCGCCCTCCGCTCGGGGCAGCGCCATAGTTACGGTCAACGCCGATCGATAGCAATTTGATTCCGCATGGAAATCCCGCCCCGTCCTTGACAAGCCTCGCGGCCGGGCGACACTATCGCACAGGAACGAGACTGTTTTCCCCGGGGAACCCTGCGCGTGTATGTGAGGCCGCAAACGATCGAGGAGGCGACGGCCGCCCTGTCCGCGGGCGATGCGATGGCGATTTCGGGCGGAACCGACGTGTTTCCCGCCCACGTCGGAAGGCCGATCGCCCGGCCACTCGTCGATCTCTCCGGCATCGCGGCGCTCAAGGGCATGTCGGAGACGCCCGATGCCTTCCGCTTCGGCGCCGCCACGAGCTGGAGTGCCATCGCCAGGGCCGACCTGCCGCCCGCCTTCGATGGGCTCAGGGCCGCGGCGCGCGAAGTTGGCTCGATCCAGATCCAGAACCGCGGCACCATTGCAGGCAATCTCTGCAACGCCTCGCCTGCCGCCGACGGCGTGCCGCCGCTCCTGACGCTCGATGCCAGCGTCGAGCTCGCCTCGGAGAAGGGCAAGCGCGTGCTGCCGCTCTCCGCCTTCATCACCGGCTACCGCCGCACGGCGCTGCAAAGGGGCGAGATCGTCACCGCCGTCATCGTGCCGAAGCCCGCCGCCTCGGCGTGTTCCGCCTTCGTCAAGCTGGGCGCGCGGCGCTACCTGGTGATCTCGATCCTCATGGCGGCCGCCGTGATCGAGAAGGACGCGCAGGGCCGTATCGCGCGCGCCGCCGTGGCGGTGGGGGCGGCGTCCCCCGTGGCGCAGCGCCTGGTAGACCTGGAGCGCGCGCTCGAAGGTCTGGAGGGGGGCCGCAAGCCGTCATCCCTCGTCGCGCCGCATCATCTCGCGGGCCTCTCGCCCATCGACGACGTGCGCGCCACCGCGCAATACCGGCTGGAGGCGGCCATCGCCGTCGTCGGCGAAGCCCTCGATTCCGCTGCGGGAGTGCCCTGAGGTGTCACAGGCGATCGCCTTCACGCTGAACGGCGCTGCCGTGTCCTGCAACGCCCGCCTGGAATCGCGGCTGAGCGAACTGCTGCGTCGCGAACTCGGTTCGCCGGGCACCAAGAGCGGCTGCGACGCAGGCGACTGCGGCGCCTGCACAGTGCTGATCGACGGCGAGACAGCCTGCGCCTGCCTCGTTCCCGCCGCCCAGGTGGAAGGCGCCCGCGTCGTGACGGTGGAAGGCCTGCCGGGGAATACGGGCAGGGGCGCTGCCTTGCAGCAGGCCTTCCTGGCCCGCGGCGCGGCGCAATGCGGCATCTGCACGCCGGGCATGCTGGTGGCCGCCGCCGCCCTGCTGGAACGCGAACCCGCCCCCAGCCGCGAGTCGATCGCCGATGCGCTGGGCGGCGTGCTCTGCCGTTGCACCGGCTACGCCAAGATCATCGATGCCGTGGCCGATGCCGCGGCGGGCCAGATCGCCCATCACCCAGCGCCGGTGCAGGGCAAGGCCGTGGGAGCGAGGATCGCGCGGCTCGACGGTGCGCCCAAGGTGGCGGGAACCGAGCGCTTCGGCGCCGATGCCGTGCCGGCCGACGCGCTGTGGGTCAGGGCCGTGCGCTCGCCCTTCCACCGCGCCGGCTTTCGCTTCGGAGACCTCGAGGCCTATGTCGCGGCCCATGCCGGCCTTGTCCGCGTGCTCACCGCCAGGGACATTCCCGGGCGCAACGTGTTCGGCGTCATCCCGCCCTTCGCCGATCAGCCCGTCTTCGCGGTGGAGGAGGCGCGCTTCCGCGGCGAGGCGGTGGCCGCCGTGGCAGGGCAGCGAGACGCGGTGGAAGCCCTCGACCTTTCGGCCTTCCCCGTCGCCTGGGAGGAGCGCGAAGCCGTGCTCACCGTGGAGGCGGCGCTCGATCCCGCAGCGCCGCTCCTCCATTCCAACCGGTCCGGCAACGTCCTGATCAGGGGCAGGGTGGCGCGCGGCGACGTGGCGAAGGCCCTCGCCAGTGCCCCTGTCAGCGTCGAAGGCCGCTTCGAGACCGGCTTCGTCGAGCATGCCTATATCGAGCCCGAGGCCGGCTGGGCGCGGCGCGTCGGCAACCGCGTGGAGATCACCGCCTCGACCCAGGCGCCCTACATGGACAGGGACGACACGGCGGCGATCCTCGGCATTCAGCCGGAGGCCGTGCGCATCATTCCCTCGGCGTGCGGTGGCGGCTTCGGCTCGAAGCTCGATCTCTCGGTGCAGCCCTTCGTCGCGCTCGCGGCATGGCTCACCGGAAGTCCCGCCGCCATGGTCTACACAAGGCCGGAGTCGATCCAGTCCACCACCAAGCGCCACCCCGCCATCATGCATTCGCGCATGGCGGCGAGCCCCGAGGGCGATCTTCTCGCCATGGATTTCGAGGGCGATTTCAACACCGGCGCCTACGCCTCCTGGGGCCCTACCGTGGCGAACCGCGTGCCCGTCCATGCGGCCGGGCCCTACGTGGTGCCGAACTACAGGGCGCAGAGCCGTGCGGTGCTCACCCATTGCGTTCCGGCCGGGGCCTTCCGCGGCTTCGGCGTGCCGCAGACGGTGATCGCCCAGGAACAGATGCTGGACATGCTGGCGGAAAAGCTCGGCATCGATGCGCTCGACTTCCGCATCCGCAACGCGCTCACCGACGACACCCCCACCGTCACCGGACAGGTGATGGGTGACGGCGTCGGCATCCGCGAATGCTTCGAGGCGCTGAAGCCCCACTGGCATGAGGCCCGGCGCAAGGCCGAGGCCTTCAACGCGCAAGGCGGGCGGAAGCGCCGCGGCGTGGGCGTCGCAGGCATGTTCTATGGCTGCGGCAACACCTCGCTTCCCAACCCTTCCACCATCCGTTTCGCCCTCAAGCCCGATGGCCGCCTGTCGCTGCACCAGGGTGCGGTGGACATCGGGCAGGGCTCGAACACGGTCATCACCCAGATCGCCGCCGATGCCGTGGGGCTGCCCATTTCCCTGGTCGATCTCGTCTCCCCCGACACCGACCTGACGCCGGACTGCGGCAAGACCTCCGCCTCGCGCCAGACCTTCGTCACCGGAAAGGCGGCGGAACGCGCCGGGCTGGCCCTGAGGCGGCAGCTCCTCAGGCTCGCCAATGCCGGTGAGGACGCGGTGCTCGAGATCGCCGAGGACCGTCTCATCGTGATGGAGCCCTCGGTGCTCCGCGCCGTGCACCTTGCACACCTGCCGGTGGACGAGCATGGCTATGTCGTCTGCGCCGAGGAGAGCTTCGATCCGCCCACCACCGCGCTGGACGAGAACGGCCAGGGCTCGCCCTACGCCGTCTATGGCTTCGGCGCGCATCTGGCCGAGGTCGAGGTTGACCTTCGCCTCGGCACGGTGAAGCCACTTCACATCGTTGCCGCCCATGACGTGGGCCGCGCCATCAACCCGATCCTCGTCGAGGGCCAGATCGAGGGCGGCGTCGCCCAGGGGATCGGCATGGCGCTGATGGAGGAGTTCACGCCCGGCAAGGGGGAGAACCTGCACGATTACCTGATCCCGACGATCGGCGACGTTCCGCCCATCGCCTCGATCCTGATCGAGCGGGCCTCCTCCGCCGGGCCCTTCGGCGCAAAGGGCATCGGCGAGCAGGCGCTGATCCCCACGGCTCCCGCCATCCTCAATGCCATCCACCACGCCACGGGCGCCCGCATCACCCGCACGCCCGCGACACCGGACCGGGTGCTCGCCGCCATCAGGGCCGCGGAGCGACGGACCCCGTGAGCCGCGTGCAGGCGCGCATGCTCCCGGACGGGCGCAGGCTGCACCTCAACGACGGACCCATCGACCTGGTGATCGGAGCGGATGGCGATCCCACGCAGATTGCGCGCGCCTACCGCGCCGCCGAGGCGCGCTTCGAGACCGTGCTGGACGAGCTCTGCGCCGAACTGCCGCTGCTCCGGGCGCCCGCCGGGCCGGAGCCCCAGGGCGAGGTGGCGCGGCGCATGTGGCGGGCCACGCTTCCGCTCGCGGCGGAGACCTTCATCACGCCCATGGCGGCGGTGGCGGGTTCCGTCGCCGAGGACATCCTCGCTGCGATGCTGGCGGAAGCGCATCTCGCGCGCGCCTTCGTCAACAATGGCGGCGACATCGCGCTCCACCTCGCGCCCGGTGCGCGCTACGACATCGGCCTCGCCGCCGGGCCGGACGGCCCAGCGCTCTTCGCCACCGCGCGTGTCGAAGCCACCGATCCGGTGCGCGGCATCGCCACCAGCGGCTGGCGCGGGAGGTCCTTTTCACTCGGCATCGCGGACGCGGTGACGGTGCTGGCGGCGCGCGCCAGCATGGCGGACGCGGCGGCGACCCTCATCGCCAACGCGGTCGATCTCCCCGGCCATCCGGCGATCCACCGGGTTCCGGCAGAGGAGATCCAGCCGGGCAATGACCTGGGCGCAAGGCCGGTCACGCGCGCCGTGGGCCCTTTGGCCCCGAATGAAATTGCCGCCGCACTCGAAGCCGGTGTAGCTTTTGCCGAAAGGCTGGCCGCAACAGGGCGCATCGCCGCCGCGGCGTTGCACCTGGCGGGTGAGACCCGCATGGTGGGGCAGGGACTGGAGAGGCAGCATGCCGGACGTGAAGGTGAGGAAGTTCCTCGTCTCGGTGGAGGAGATCCATCATGAGGGTGGTCCCGTCGCTACCGTGCCGCCGCGCCGGGGCGCGGTGCTGGCGGTGATCGAGAACCCCTTCGCCGGCGCCTTCCACGAGGCGATCCAGCCCTTCATGGAAGACCTGAAGCCGCTCGGCCTCGCGATGGCGAAGAAGCTTCTGGCGGCGCTGGGCGGCGACCCGAAAGCGATCGAGGGCTATGGAAAGGGCGCCATCGTCGGGGAGGCGGGCGAGCTCGAGCACGCCGCCCTCTGGCATGCGCCGGGCGGTTATGCCATGCGCGACGTGCTCGGCGGCGCCAAGGCGATCGTGCCCTCCACCAAGAAGGTGGGCGGCCCCGGCGCGCGGCTCGACGTTCCGGTGACGCATGTCAACGCCTCCTATGTGCGCAGCCACTTCGATGCCATCGAGGTGGGAATTCCCGATGCGCCGAAGGCGAACGAGATGGTGGTGGTTCTGGTCATGACCACGGGCCCGCGCGTTCACGCCCGCGCCGGCGGGCTCGCCGCGCAGGACGTCAAGGGAGAGGATGGGTTGAGATGAAGGCGAAGATCCGCAAGATCATGACGGTGGTGGACGAGACGCTCTCCGAGCAGGGCCGGGAGGTTTCCCCGGCGATCCGCCGTGCGGCGGCGATCGCCGTCATCGCCAATCCCTTCGCAGGAAAGTACCAGGACGATCTTTCGGAGCTCGTCGAGGTGGGCGAGGAGCTGGGGGGGCTGTTGGCCGAGCGCGCGGTGGCGGCCCTCGGCATTCCCGGCGACAAGGTGGAGAGCTATGGCAAGGCCGCCGCGGTGGGCGAGAACGGCGAGCTCGAACACGCTGCCGCCATCCTGCATCCGAAGCTCGGCGCACCCTTCCGCAAGGTGCTCGGCAAGGGCGCAGCGCTGATCCCTTCTTCCAAGAAGCGCGGCGGCATGGGGGTGGTGCTGGACATTCCCTTGGGCCACAAGGATGCGGCCTTCGTGCGAAGCCACTTCGACGGCATGGAAGTGCGCGTCACCGATGCGCCGCGGGCCAACGAGATCGTCGTGGCCGTGGCGGTGACGACGGGTGGCCGCCCGCTCCCGCGCGTGGGCGGGCTTCAGGTGTCGGAGATCAAGGGCGAGGACGGGCTGCGCTGATCACGCCGCCGGGCGGATCGACTTGCGCGTCGAGACGAGGTTGCGGAACATGATCCGACTCATCCGCTCGATCTTCGACATCTGCGGGCGGGACTGCGCCCTCAACCGCTCGTAGGCGTTGGGGCCCATCGCCGCCTCCAGCCACTCCAGATATTGCGGGATGTTGGCCCAGCGGTCGATCAGGGCAGGGGTGAGTTCGCCGTGGAACTGGGTGGCCAGCATGTCGCGGCCGATCGACATGATCTGCACCTGGCTGACGCTGGAGGATGCCAGCACCTCGGCCCCGGCGGGAAGCTTCGTCACCTCGGCGTGGTGCCATTGCATGACCTTGAGCGAAGGCTGAAGACCCGCCGTCATCGGATGGGCAAGCCCCAGGGCGTTGAGCTCGACCTTGCCGAAGCCCACCTCCGCCGCGCGGGCGACACCCACCTCGCCGCCCAAGGCCACCGCCAGGAGCTGCAGCCCCAGGCACACGCCCATGTAGGGCCTGTTCCGGTTCCACGCCCATTCGCGGATCGCCGCCTTCTCGTCCTTAAGCCAGGGGTGGGCCTCTTCCTCCCACACGTCCATGGCGCCCCCCATGACGAGCAGGAAATCATAAGGGGCGAGCGACGGAATCGCCTCACCCCTGTGCAGCATCACGACGTCGGTCTTCGCTCCCTGTTCCTCGAGGAAGCGGCCGAACAGGCCGGGAGGTTCGTCGTCCATGTGCTGGAAGGCCAGTGCGCGTCTGATCATGGAAGGTCCCCACGAAGCTCTGAACGCGCGCACATAAGACTTCGCGCGCGATTCACAAGAGATAATTTTCCCACCGTTGCCTTACCGATGAATTGCGAAGAGAGTGTTGCAGCCATGACACTCTCCCGCCTTCTCCTCACCGCCCTGCTTCCCTTCGCGGCGGCCTACTTCATGTCCTACCTGCTGCGGGCGGTGAACGCCGTCGTGGCGCCCGACCTCGTCAGCGACTTCGGCCTCTCGCCGGCAGAGCTCGGCCTTCTCACCGCCGCCTATCTGGGTGCCTTCGCGCTGTTCCAGCTGCCGCTTGGCGTGCTGCTCGACCGCTACGGACCGCGCCGGGTGCAGGCGGGCCTCCTGGGCCTCGCCGCGCTCGGCTGCCTCGGCTTTGCCTGGGCGCCGGATTTCGCCGGGCTCTTCGCCGCCCGCGCCGTAATCGGCCTCGGCTTCTCGGCGGGGCTGATGGCGAGCTACAAGTCCTCCGCCACGTGGGTGCCGCTGGAGCGCCGTTCTCTCGCCAACACCGCCATCATGGCGGTGGGAGCACTCGGCCTCGTGGTGGCGACGGAACCTACGGAATGGCTGGTGGCGCTGATCGGATGGCGCAACGCCTTCACCGTTTTCGCCGGGCTGATTCTCATGGCGGCGCTGTTCATCCTGGCCGCCGCGCCGCGCAAGGACACGGTGGGCGAGCCCGCCCCGCTGAGGCAGCAGTTCGCGCAGATGATGGCGATCTTCCGCACGCCGCTGTTCTGGCGCGTGGCGCCGCTCCTCGCCCTCACCTCCGGCGTGCAGATCGGCATCCAGACGCTGTGGGCAGGCCCGTGGCTTCGCGACGTGATGGGCCTCACGCGCGAGGAGGTGGCCCGCCATCTGCTCATCATGGCGGTGGCCTTCATGCTGGGCATCCTGGCGGTCGGCGTGATCGCCGACAGGCTGGGGCGCCGCGGCATAGGCCCCATGCAGGTGATGCTCGGCTTCAACCTGCTCTATCTGGTGGCGCAGGGGCTCATCATCTTCAGGGTCGAGGGGCTGATGTTCCCGGCCTGGCTGGCGGTGGCTGCCTTCGGCCAGGTGGCGGTGCTGGCCTTCCCGTGGTTCGCCGCCCATATCGGCAAGGATCTCGCCGGGCGCTCCAACGCTTCGATCAACTTCACCATGTTCGTCTGTGCCTTCGCCTCGCAATATCTGGTGGGCTTCGTCATCGGGCTGTTTCCGGCCACGGCTTCGGGCTACAGCCCGGAAGGCTACAGCTGGGCGCTGGGACTCTTTCTCGCCGCGCAGCTCATCGCACTGGCCTGGTATCTCGCGGCGCCGCCGCACAAGGAGCGTTCTTCATGATCAATCCCGTCATTGCCGAGGTCACCCGTGGCGGCATCGTCGAAAGCCGGCACCGAGGGGCCTATGCGGTGGTGAACGCCGAGGGCCACGTGGTGGCGGCGGAAGGCGGCATCGCCGCCGCGATCTATCCGCGCTCGGCGATCAAGGCCTTCCAGTGCCTTCCGGTGATCGAGAGCGGAGCCGCCGACCGCTTCGGCTTCACCGCAGAGGAGATCGCGCTCTGCTGCTCCTCCCACAACGGCGAGGCGGAGCATCTGCGGGTCGCACGCTCGATGCTGGCCAAGGCCGGCAACACCGAGGAGCTCTACGAATGCGGCCCGCACTGGCCCTATCACGAGGCCTCGCGCCTCGACCTCATCCGCCATGGCGGCGTCTGCCTGCAGGTCCACAACAACTGTTCCGGCAAGCATGCCGGCATGCTGGCGCTCGCCCGCCAGCTCGCCGCCGACCCGCATGGCTATTCCGCAGCCGATCACCCGGTGCAGCGCGCCATCGCCCGCACCATAGGCATCCTCTGCGACATCGACCTCGACGATCAGCCCGTGGGCATCGACGGCTGCTCGGTGCCCACCTGGGCCATTCCCCTCAGGAACCTCGCCCTCGGCTTCGCCCGCTTTGCCAGCCCGGACTTCGCCGCCGGCCGCCGCATCATCGAGGCGGTGCGGGCGCACCCCTTCATGGTGGCGGGCACGGGCGATTTCGACACGCTGCTCATGGAGGCCGTGCCCCGCGCCTTCATCAAGACGGGGGCGGAGGGCGTCTATTGCGGCGCCATTCCCCATGCAGGCCTCGGGATCGCGCTGAAATGCGATGACGGCGCGTCCCGCGCCTCGGAAGTCGCCATGGCCTCGGTTCTGGCGGGGCTCGACGTCTGGACACCGCAGGAGAAGGCCGCGCTCGAGCGCTTCCGAGAGCACGACCTCCGCAACTGGCGGCAGATCGAGGTGGGCGAGGTGCGGGGGCTGAAACTTTGAGGCTGCAATCTTTGCTTGAGCCAGATCAAGGCCGCGGGGCACCGACGGGGCGACTCTCCTCCTCGCGCAAAACGTGAAGGAGAATACGCATGAGATGGCTTCCGCTACTGATCTATGTGCTGGCGGCCCCGACGCTCGCTGGCTCGATCATGATCGCCCTCCTGACCATGGAAGCCGCCAACGACACTCTCATCACGGGAACCTTGGCGGGCTTCGTTCTCGCCCTTCCTGTCGCCTGGCTGATCAGCCGCAGCATCCGCAACGCCATCAGGGCCTGACATCTACTCCGCCGCGCGCTGGGCGTAGCCGAGCTTCTGGTTCAGCCGGTCGAGCAGGGCGAGTGCCGCATCCGGGATCACGGTTCCCGGCGGGAACACGGCGGCGGCCCCCATGTCGAGGAGCCTCTGCACGTCCTCCGGCGGAATGACGCCGCCCACCACGATCATGATGTCGGAACGGCCCTCCTGGTCGAGAGCCGCCTTGAGGAGCGGCACCAGCGTGAGGTGGCCGGCGGTGAGGGTCGAGACGCCCACCGCGTGGACACCTTCCTCCACGGCCATCTTCGCCACCTCTTCGGGCGTGGCGAAGAGGGGGCCGATCGTCACGTCGAAGCCCATATCGGTGAAGGCGGAGGCGATCACCTTCTGGCCGCGGTCGTGGCCGTCCTGTCCGACCTTGGCGACGAGGATCTTCGGCGCCCGCCCGTCCGCCTCGCGGAAGGCGGCGATCGCGTGCCGCACCTGCTCGATCTTGTGCTGGTCGCGCGGGGTCGCGGCATAAACCCCCTTCACCGCGCGGATCGCCGGGGTGTGGCGATTGAACACCTCTTCCAGCGCCAGCGAAATCTCGCCCACGGTCGCCTTGGCGCGCGCCGCATCGACCGCCGCGGCGAGAAGGTTGCCCTGGCCGGAGCGCGCCACGCTGGAGAGCTTCGCCAGCATCGCCATGGTCTCGGCCTCGTTCCGCTCGGCGCGCAGGCGCTGGAGCTTCTCGATCTGGCGCGCGCGCACGGCGGAATTGTCCACCTTCAGGATGTCGATCACGGCATCGCTCGCGGCCTGGTACTTGTTGACGCCGATCACCGCCTGCTCGCCCGAATCGATGCGGGCCTGTGTGCGCGCCGCGGCTTCCTCGATGCGGGCCTTGGGAATCCCGGCCTCGATGGCCTTGGCCATGCCGCCCATCGCCTCGATCTCCTCGATGTGGGCCCAGGCCCTGGCGGCGAGATCCGCCGTGAGGCGTTCCACGAAATAGCTGCCGCCCCACGGGTCGATCACGCGGCAGGTGCCCGCCTCCTGCTGCAGGAAGAGCTGCGTGTTGCGCGCGATCCGGGCGGAGAAGTCGGTGGGCAGCGCCAGCGCCTCGTCCAGCGAATTGGTGTGAAGGGACTGCGTGCCGCCCTGGGTGGCCGCCATCGCCTCGATGCAGGTGCGCGTCACGTTGTTGAACACGTCCTGCGCGGCGAGGCTCCAGCCGGAGGTCTGGCAATGGGTGCGCAGCGACAGCGAGCGCTCGTCCTTCGGTTCGAAGCGCTTGATGAGCTTGGCCCAGATCATGCGGGCGGCGCGCATCTTGGCCACTTCCATGAAGAAGTTCATGCCGATGGCCCAGAAGAAGGAAAGCCTGGGCGCGAACTGGTCGATGGCAAGCCCGGCCTCGACCCCGGCGCGCGCGTATTCGAGCCCGTCTGCCAGGGTGTAGGCGAGCTCGAGATCGGCCGTCGCCCCGGCCTCCTGCATGTGGTAGCCCGAAATCGAGATCGAGTTGAACTTCGGCATCCTCTCCGAGGTGTAGCGGAAGATGTCGGAGACGATCCGCATCGAAGCCTGCGGTGGGTAGATGAAGGTGTTGCGGACCATGAACTCCTTGAGGATGTCGTTCTGGATGGTCCCCGCGAGCTTCTCCGGCGGAACGCCCTGTTCCTCGCCCGCCACGATGTAGAGCGCCATCACCGGCAGCACCGCGCCGTTCATGGTCATCGACACCGTCATCTTCTCGAGCGGGATGCCGTCGAAGAGCGTCCTCATGTCGTAGATCGAGTCGATCGCCACCCCGGCCATGCCGACGTCACCGGCGACGCGCGGATGGTCCGAGTCGTAGCCGCGATGCGTGGCGAGGTCGAAGGCGATCGACAGCCCCATCTGGCCGGCGGCGAGGTTGCGGCGGTAGAAGGCATTGGAATCTTCCGCCGTCGAGAAGCCGGCATATTGCCGGATCGTCCAGGGCTGGGTCGTGTACATGGTGGGGTAGGGGCCGCGCAGGAAGGGGGCGGCGCCGGGCCATGTTTCGAGGAAATCGATGCCCGCCATGTCCTCGGGGCCATAGGCGCATTTCACGTGCAGCCCTTCTGGCGTGGTCCAGCCGTGCCCGGCACAGCCGTCGACGGAGGAAGCCTCGAAGGCGATCGTCGAGAAGTCCGGAATGCGGTCCATCACGGGGCCTCCGTTTCGGGGGCGTATTCTTGCGGCAGCGGATAGGCGCTGGTGCCGATGACGGGAAGGCTCGCGGCGGAGGAGGGATCGGGCCGCGGCCACTTGCCGGCCTCCGCATCCTGGAGCACGCGCCAGGCCTTCTCGCAGAGACCCTGCGTCAGTGTCTCGACATAGCCCGCACCGGAGGCCGGGTCCGTCACCCGCCACAGGTTCGATTCCTCGACGAGCACCGTCTGCACGTTGCGCGCCACGCGCCGCGCGAAACCGTTGGGAAGCCCCTGCGCCAGCGAGAAGGGCAACACGGTGATCGAGTCGGCCCCCCCGAGCCCGGCGCCGAACACCGCCGTGGTGGCGCGCAGGATGTTGGTGTGCGGGTCGCGCGTCGCCATCATCCGCCAGGAGGTTTCGGCGTGAAGCCGCAAGGGCGCGTCGGGCAGGCCCGAAGCCTGCAGCACCCGCCGCCACAGCAGCCTGATGGCGCGGAACTTGGCGAGTGTCGCGAACATGTCCTGGCTGGCGGCGAGCGTGACGCTCACCGCCCGCACCAGGTGAACGTCGTTCAGCGTCTCGAGCCTGCGCATGGCGGCAACGGCAAGCGCCAGCGTGGCGCCGAGTTCCTCCGCCTCGGTCGCCCCAGCCTCGTGCCAGGAGCGACCGTCTGCCTCCATGTAGGGCCCGGTGAAGCCCCGCCGCGCCAGTTCCGCCGCGTCCTCAGGCGATGCGAGCGCGAAGGAGACGTCGAGCCGCTCGGGGTCGATCGGGTGCCGGGCGATGAGTTCCGCCAGCGCCATCGAGCCTTCGCCCTCGACTTTCAGCGCCACGGCGTGGAGATGGACGCCCTGCAGCACGCGGGCAAGGCGCGCGGGATCGATGCCGAAACCTCGCGCCGCCGGGGCGCCGGCGCTCACCAGAACGAGGCCGGTGGCACCGTTCTCGACGTCCTCCAGCGCCTGCGCGTTGGCGCGGGCGGCATCCGGGTGGTCGACACGCTGGAACACCGTCCACGCGGAGGCGTGCGGCCGTGCGGCACGCGGGCCCGGCTGCTGCCCGTAGAGGGGCTCCAGCCTCATGCCGTCGGCGCTGCGGCGCACCAGCTTCTCCTCGAAGGAGGGGCCCTTCAGCACCGCCTCCACCCGCTTCAGCCAGTCTTCCCGGGTGAGGGGCGGGAATTCCGCCGCAAGCGAAAGCTCGGTCATGTCGTTCCATTCTGTTGCACCTGCGAAATGTAGCCAAGCCGCGGGCGGACCGCAAATCCCCCTTGGTCTAATCGGCCCTGCTACTCCGCCGCGGTCGGGGTGACGGCCGCCCCGTCCGTGAGCTGGTCGGAGGGGTGGAGGATCACCGTCTCCCCCTCGGAGAGGCCGGCCTCGATGCTGGCGAAGGCGCCGTTGCGGGGGCCGATCTCCAGCCGGCGCAGTTCCGCCCGGCCGTTCACCACGGCATAGGCTGCCCAGTTCCCGCCTTGGCGGAAGAGCGAGGCCACCGGCACGGCGAGAAGGCCGCGTCCCTCCCACACGGTTATCCGGGTCACCACCCGGAAGCCGTCGCCCAGCGCCGCGGCCTCGGGCGCCCCGCCTGCGAGATCGAGCACCACGGAGACGCGCTGCTCCTCGATGCCGAGCGCGGATATCTTGGTGACGGCGGAGGGCTCCACCCGCCGCACCCTGGCCTCGAGCGGCGGCCCGCCCCAATTGTCAATGACGGCGCGGGCGCCGGGCCTGATCTCCACCGCGTCGCGGGAGAGCACATCGGCCACGATCTCGATGTCGGCGGGATCGCCGATCTCGACCAGCGGCGTTCCGGCCTGCACCACCTGCTCGCTTTCGGTGAGAACGCGCAGGATACGTCCGGTGACCGGCGCCTTGATCTCGGTGCAGCAGGGGCCTTCGCTGGTGCCCGTCTCGATCAGTGCGGCTTCCGCCCGTTCGAGTTCACGCTGGCGCACGGTGAGCGAGGCCCGGGCGCTTTCGAGAGCCGCCGCCGCCGTCTCGACGTCGAGCTTCGCCTTGTCGAGGGCGCGTTCCGAAATGGTGCCCTGGCGCGACAGCCGCTCGGCGCGGGAGAGTTCGGAGTTGAGGAAGGTCAGCTGCGCCTCCGCCTGCCTCACCTCCGCGGCCGCGAGATCGACGGAGGCCCGCGCCGAAGCGGCCGCCGCTTCCGCCACGCGTTTCAGACGCGCATCGAGAAGACCGGGCGCGGCCGGGCGGAGCGCCGCCACCACCGTCTCGTCCTTCAACACCTCGTCTCCCGCGTGGAGCGCGCTCCGCTGCACCTGGCCGCTGATCGGGGCGGACACGGTGAACACCTCCCGGATGCGGCTCTTTCCCTCTTCCTCCACCGTGATGGCGATGTCGCGCCGGGCGGCCTCGGCCGTCTCCACGGGAATGGGGCGGGGCCAGAAGGCCCAGGCGAGTGCCGCGAGCACCGCCAGCAGGATGATCGCCCAGATCAGGCGGCGCAGCATGTCATTCCCTCGTCTTCAGAACTTCGATCATGTCGAGCCGGTCGATCCGGCGGCGCACCACCAGCCCCGAAACTGCGGCCGCCGCGAACGTGACGAGGCTCGCCCAGGCGTAGACCTCGCGGTTGACGACGAGCGGCACGCGGTAGAGCTCGGTGCGGAAGCCCTCCGTCATCAGGAAGGCGAAGAGATAGCCGATCACCCATCCCACCGGCTGCGCCACGATCACCACCACCGCGAGCTCGCCCAGAAGGAGGGCCGAGACCTCGCCCCTCGTGAAGCCGAGCACGCGCAGGCTTGCCATCTCGCGGCCCTGCTCGGAGAGCGAGATGCGGGCGAGGTTGTAGACCACTCCGAAGGCGATGATGGCGGCAAGCGTGGCATAGACCGTGATCATGATGGTGACGTTTTGCGCCAGCGTCTCGCGGAATTTCTCCAGTGCAGCATACTGGAGGGCGATGAAGCTTGCGGCGGGCGTGGCCTTGAGCACGGTGAAGAGATCCTCGCGCGCCGGCATGTCGAGGCCGAGATAGACGCCGGAGATGACCTCGCCCTCGCCCAGCATGCGGTTCATGGCGCTGAGATCCATGTAGGCGGTGAGCCCGATGTAGCCGGTGATGATGGCGGAGACGGGCTGCATCACCGTCTGCCGCCGGCCTTCCAGCACCTCGACTTCCACGCTGCCGCCGCGTTCGACCCTGAGGATGCGCGCCAGCGCCTCCGAGATGACGAGGCCCTGCTCGGGCAGGACCACGGGTTCGAGCTTGCCGTCGAGCACGCGCGAAAGGGAGGCCCCGGGCTCCTTGCCGACGAGCGAGACGCGGCGCTCCACCGGCCCGTTCCTGAACTTCACGGCGACGGCGCGAAACGGCTCCGCCGCCATGACGGCGGGAAGCCTCCGCACCTCGAAGAGAGCGCTCAGCGGCTTCACGTCCGTGAAGGTGATCGAGGCGTCCTGCCGGTCGCTGCGCTTGAACGTCACGTCGATCATGTATTCGATGGAGCCGAAGGCCCAGAGCGAGCCCACAAGGATCGCGACGGCGAGCGCAATGCCGAGGATGCCGCTCGCCGTGCGCAGCGGCCAGTGCGTGAGGTGGCGCATCACGATGACGCTCGACTGCCTGACGAAGCGCAAGAGGCTGACGGCGCCCCCCAGCACCTTGCGATAGCGCGCCGGGGCAGGGGGCGCCATGGCGACGGCGGGCGAGAGCCACGCCACCTCGCGCACCGCCCTCACCGCGCCGGCCACCGCCGCCAGATAGCTCAGCCCCGCCGCAATGGCGTAGACGGAAGGGTTGC
Source organism: Aestuariivirga sp. (assembly GCF_046294715.1). Classification (GTDB taxonomy): domain Bacteria; phylum Pseudomonadota; class Alphaproteobacteria; order Rhizobiales; family Aestuariivirgaceae; genus Aestuariivirga. The sequence continues at coordinate 123,466 of NZ_JBKBKI010000006.1, forward strand.
GGCTGAAGACGAGGAAGGGGAAGCTGAAGAACTTGGCATAGAGCTTCGTCATCCCCACGCCCAGCCAGCTTCCTGCGACGATGCCGATGAGGATGCCGATGAGCGCGATCATGCTGACGAAACCCACGTAATGGCGCACCACGGCCCAGGAGGAATAGCCCATCGCCTTCAGGAGCCCGATCTGCTCGCGCTCGAGCGCGATGAGGCGCGACAGCGTCATGTTGACGAGAAAGGCCGACACGAGAAGGAAGATCGGCGGCAGGATGCGGCTCATGGCCTGGAGCTGCTTCAGCTCCGCGTCGAGGAAGGCATGGGATTGCTGGTCCTTGCGGCCATAGGTGCCGAGCCCGCCATAGCGGTCGAGAAGGCGGTCGAGCTCCGCCGTGACGGCCTCGGCATTGGCCCCCTCGACGAGCCGCAGCGACACTGCGTTGAACGCACCTTCGAGATCGTAGGCGGCGGAGAGAACTCTGTCCGGCATCCACAATATGCCGAAGCGGTGCTCGTCCGGCATGAGCGCGCCGGGACCGAGCGCATAGACGAATTCCGGCGAGAGCGCGGTGCCGCTGATCCGCACCTCGCGCTGCCTGCCGTTGATCAGCACCCGGATGGTATCGCCTTCCCTGAGCCCGTGCACCCTGGCGAAGCCCGCGCTCGCCACCGCTTCGGCCGCAGCGTCGGGGTCCGGCAGCCGGCCGGAGCGCAGGTAGACGCGGTTCAGCGCCTGCTCGCGGTAATCGGGAACCGAGACGAGCAGCACCGAGGCGGGTTCCGCCATGCCGGGAAGATCGGCGAGCGCGATTTTTTCGGTGCGTGTCTCGACCGCCGCCACCCCGTCGATGGCGGCGATCTCGGGCTTCAGCGTGTTGGGCGCGCGCGTCAGCGTGGCGAAGAGGTCGGCGAAGCGGTTGGTCTCGTAGTAGCGCGCCCTGGTGGTGGAGAGCGAGTCATACGCGCCGACGCCGAGAATGAGGGTGGCGACACCGGCCGCCATGACGAGCGCGATGGCGAGCACCTGCGGCCACAGCCGCCTCAGGTCCCGCATCAGCTTGATGTCGAGCGCACGCATCACCAGCTCACCTCGGCAGGCTGCTTGCGTTCGGCGTTGCGCTCCTCCGAGGCGATCGTGCCATTGGCGAAATGCACCACGCGGTCGGCGATGGCGGCGATCGCCGCGTTGTGGGTGATGACGAGGGTGGTGGCCCCGGTCTCGGCATTGACCTTGGCCAAGGCCTCGAGCACGCGGATGCCGGTCTTGGAGTCGAGTGCGCCCGTCGGCTCGTCGCAGAGCAGCACGTCCGGCCGCTTGGCGATGGCGCGCGCAATCGCCACGCGCTGCTGCTCGCCGCCGGAGAGCTGGGCGGGGAAGTGGTCCATGCGTCCCTCGAGGCCGACGAGCGCGAGCGCCTCTTCCGCCTTCATCGGCTCCCGCGCGATCTCGGTGACGAGCTTCACGTTCTCGCGCGCCGTGAGGCTCGGCACCAGGTTGTAGAACTGGAAGATGAAGCCGACGTGGTCGCGCCGGTAGCGCGTCAGTGCTGCTTCCGTCTGCTGCGTCAGCGCATGGTCCTTGAACCAGGCCTCGCCGGATGTGGCCGAATCGAGCCCGCCGATGATGTTGAGGAAGGTGGACTTGCCGGAGCCCGAGGGCCCGAGGATCACGATGAACTCTCCGGCGCGCGCCTGGAAGTCGACGCCGCGCAGCGCCTGCACCTCCACCTCGCCCGTGCGATAGGTCTTGCACAGGCCCCTGATGCGGAAGACGGGTGTTCCGGGCTGGTCCATTCCTCGCTCCTTAGGCGGGAAGCCTCCTGCCGGAATTGACCCCCGTCAAGCCTCAGACATAGCCGGAAAGGCCGGGGATGGAGCCCGCCACGTCCTTCACCAGCTGCGACCCGGCCTTCTCCTTGGCATAGTCGAGCGTGGTGGTGCCGAGCGCCTTGATCTGGTCCATCGAAAGCCCCGCCGCCGTGAGCTTCGAGACGGCGGCAAGAGGCCCGCCCATCATGCCGCCCGCCAGCATGCCGAGAAGCCCGCCGCCGCCGCGGCCCGCGCCATCGCCGCCCTGCCGCCGCGCCAGTTCCGCCGCGCCGGGAAGCTTGTCGAACAGCTCCTGCACCTTGTTGGGGTTCCCCTGCGTCTGCAGCAGGTTCAGCACGATGCCGAGGGCGCGTTCAGCTTTCTCCTGCGGCAGCCCGGTGGCGGCGGCGACCCTGTCGATCAGCTCCTGCATCTCTTCATTCCTGCTCGGTCATTGCGCATCGGGCCTCCATATAGCAAGAAGGGGTTGTCTCAAACGATCATTTCGGAAGGGCCCAGCATGACCGAGCCTGCGATCTACATTGGGCAAAGCGGAAAGCGCGAGGAATTGTTCCTCGCCATGGCGAACCGCCACGGACTGGTGACGGGCGCCACCGGCACCGGCAAGACGGTGACGCTGCAGATCCTCGCCGAGGGCTTCACCAGCGCAGGCGTTCCCGTCTTCGCGGCGGACGTCAAGGGCGATCTCTCCGGCGTCGCCGTGGCAGGCGAGCCGAAGGAAGCGCTGCTCGAGCGCGCCAGGAAGATCGGCTTCGACGATTATGGCTTCGAGGCGACGCCAACCGTCTTCTGGGACCTGTTCGGCGAGCAGGGCCACCCGATCCGCACCACCATTTCCGAGATGGGGCCGCTGATGCTGTCGCGCCTCATGGGCCTTTCGGAGGCGCAGGAAGGTGCCCTCAACATCGCCTTCCGGCTCGCCGACAATGAAGGCCTTGCGCTGCTCGACCTGAAGGACCTCCGCGCGCTCCTCAAGGAGCTGGGCGAGCGCGGCAAGGAACTCACCACCGAATACGGCAACCTCGCCGCGCCGACGATCGGCGCCATCCAGCGCCGCCTCGTGGTGCTGGAGGAGCAGGGGGGCGGGCAGTTCTTCGGCGAGCCGGCCCTCGACATCCGCGACTTCATGCGCACCACGCTGAACGGCAAGGGCTACATGAACGTGCTCGCCGCCGACAGGCTCATCAACTCCCCGCAGCTCTACGCCACCTTCCTGCTGTGGATGATGTCGGAGCTCTTCGAGGAGATGCCCGAGGTGGGCGATCCCGAGAAGCCGCGCATGGTGTTCTTCTTCGACGAGGCGCATCTCCTCTTTGCCGAGGCGCCCCCCGGCCTCCTCCAGAAGATCGAGCAGACGGTGAAGCTCATCCGCTCCAAGGGCGTGGGCATCTATTTCGTGACGCAAAACCCGCTCGACATCCCGGAGTCGGTCCTGGCCCAGATGGGCAACCGCGTGCAGCACGCGCTCCGCGCCTATACGCCGCGCGAGCAGAAGGCGGTGCAGACGGCGGCCTCTACCTTCCGCCCCAACCCCGCCTTCAAGACGGAGGAGGCCATCACCGAGCTCGGCAAGGGCGAGGCGCTGGTCTCCGTTCTCGATCCGAAGGGCGTGCCCACCATGGTGGAGCGCACGCTGGTCCGCCCCCCGTCGAGCCGCATGGGCCCGATCACGCCCGAGGAACGCCAGAAGATCGTCAGGAACTCGCCCGTCTACGGCAATTACGAAAAGGCGGAGGACCGCGAGTCCGCCTACGAGATCCTGGTGAAGCGCGCCGAGGAACGCGCCGCCGCGGAAGCCCGCGCCAAGGCGGAAAAGGAGGCCGAGAAGGAAGCCGCCAAAGAAGCGAAGGCGAACTCCCGCACGTCCTCGCGCGAATCCGCCACCGACCGCTTCATCAAGAACATGGCCGGCACCGCCGGCCGCCAGATCGGCAACATGATCATCCGCGGAATCCTGGGAAGCCTGTCGCGGCGGTAGAGAGATCGACGGGCGAGGGGGGCCGCTTCAGATGATTTCGTCCTCGTCCGCCAGCGCCACCGCCATCTCGCCGTGGGAGCGGAGCGTCGCGAGCGGGGTTGCCCTGGCGATGTGGAAGACCGCGTCGCCGCGGTTCACCAGCGGCAGGTTGGTGCGGCCCACGATGATGCCGTCCTCCTCCGCCACGACGGGGATGGAGGTGGCGCCCAGCGGGTCGGCCACGATGCCCATCACCTCGCGCCTCGCCACCCTGTCGCCCAGGCGCCGCGTGGTGTGGAGGATGCCGCTCTCGGGCGCGCGCACCCATGCGCTCGAATCGGAGAACACCGTTTCCGCCCGGCTCTTCCGCGGCACGTGCTCGATCATGCCGAGATGGGCCATCACCCGCAGCGTTCCCCTCACCGCCGTGTCGATGGCGATCTCGTCGAAGCGCAGCGCCTCGCCGCCCTCGTAGAGCAGCACCTTGACGCCGGCCTCTCCTGCCGTGAGCCTGAGCGACCTCTCGCGCAGCTTCGAAACGAGGATCACCGGCGGGGCGAAGGCCTCGGCCAGCTTCAGCAGCTCCGGCTCCTCCGGCGCCAGCCGCACCTGCGGCAGGTTGCTGCGGTGAAGCGCTGCCGTGTGATAGTCGATCCCGTAGTGGCTCTTCAGCACCACCTCGCGGAAGAGGATGTCGGCGACGAGGCTGGCGAGCGAGCCGCGGTCGGAGCCCGGAAAGCAGCGGTTGAGGTCGCGCCGGTCAGGCATGTATCGCGTGTGGTTGAGAAAGCCGAAGCTGTTGACGATCGGCACGGCCAGAAGCGTGCCCTTGAGCTGGCCCAGTGCCGGGTGGGTGAGGATTCGGCGGATGATCTCGACGCCCTGGATCTCGTCGCCGTGAATGGCGCCCGAGAGGAACATCACCGGCCCCGCCCTCTCGCCATGGACCACGTGCACGGGGAGCGTCACGTGCGTGTGGTTCGAGAGCGTGCTCACCGGCAGGTCCACGGTGGCGCGCTGGCCGCGCTGCACATCCTGTTCGCCGAGGGTGAAGGCGCTCATCCCTTTCCCTTCGTCCTGGTGCGGCCGGGCCGCGCGTGGCGCTCGATGAAGCGGATGATGGCCTCCGCCACGTCGACCCCGGTCGCCTTCTCGATGCCCTCGAGGCCCGGCGAGGAGTTGACCTCCATCACCACCGGTCCGTGGTCCGAGCGCAGCATGTCAACTCCCGCCACGTTGAGCCCCATGGAGCGCGCCGCCTTGAGTGCCGTCGCCTTCTCGAGCGGCGTCAGCTCGATCATGCTGGCGGAGCCCCCGCGGTGCAGGTTGGAGCGGAAGTCGCCCTTCGAGCCCTTGCGCTCCATCGTCGCCACCAGCGTGCGGCCGACGACGAAGGCGCGGATGTCGCGGCCCTCCGCCTCCTTGATGAATTCCTGGACCAGGATCGCGATGTCGGCGCCGTGGAAGGCCTCAATCACCGATTTCGCCGACTTGTGCGTTTCGCTCAGCACGACTCCGATTCCCTGCGTGCCCTCGAGCAGCTTGATCACGACGGGCGCGCCGCCGACGATGGCGAGGAGGTCGTCGGTGCGCTTCGAATCATGCGCGAAGGCGGTGACGGGAAGACCAACGCCGTCGCGCGCCAGGAGTTGCAGCGAACGCAGCTTGTCGCGCGAGCGGCCGATCGCCACCGATTCGTTCACCGGGTAGACGCCCATCATCTCGAACTGGCGCAGCACCGCCATGCCGTAGAATGTGTGCGAGGCGCCGATGCGCGGGATCACCGCGTCGAAGCCTTCGAGCGTCTCGCCCAGGTAGCGCAGCTCCGGGTTCTTCGACGTGATGTTCATGTAGCACTTGAGATAGTCGATGGGCACCATCTCGTGGCCCCGCCGCGCCGCCGTCTCGATGAGGCGCTGGTGCGAGTAGAGCTTGGGGTTCCGTGTGAGCAGCGCGATCTTCATGCCGGCTTTCGCTTGCGGGTGGAGAGGATGTTGGATCTGGTCGGATGCACGAGGAAGTCATGGCCGATGCTGCTGCGGCCGAGCAGCATGGGAACGCCCATGTCGGTGCGGTCGGTCAGCGTCACCTCCATGCGCAGGATGTGCTTGCCGATCTTCACGTCGGTTTCGACGACGGCGCGCGTTTCGGCATGCCCGCTCGAGCTTTTCACCCGCCGCATGCCCTTGAGCGGCAGCGTGCAGTGATGATTCCGTCCCTTGAGCGTCAGCACGAAGGCCACGTGATGATCCTCCTGGCGGATCTCGGTGGCATGAAGGGCCGCGGAGCGTGCGCCGGTGTCGATCTTGGCGGAAAAGGTTCCGACGCCGAGTTGCGGCAGGCTCACCTTCTCGCGCCAGCCGATGACGAGCGGCGGCGTCGTGCCCGGGGAATTCTGGCGCGAGGCTGGCATGCGCTCAGAGCTTAGGTCAGGGCGCTGCTCTTAGTCGAGCTTGATCGTTTCGGCGATCTCGATGCCGAAGCCGGCCAGCCCGACGTAGTGGCGGTTGGAGGAGGAGACGAGGCGGATCGAGCTGACGTTGAGGTCCCGCAGGATCTGGGCACCGAGCCCCACGTCGCGCCAGCTCTGCTGGCGCTGGGCGGCGCTGCCCGTCTTCTCGATGGCGAGCTGGCCGGCGGGAACGCCCGCCGCACCCTCCTGCAGATAGACGAGGATCCCGGCACCCTCGCGCTTGAACACCTCGAACACCTTGCTGAGCGTCGTCCTTGCTCCGAACACGTCCTCGAGCACGTTCTCGCGGTGGAGCCGCACCGGCACGGCGCGACCGGTGGAGACGTCGCCATAGACCAGCGCCAGCTGCTCCACCTGGTCGAAGGGCGTCACGTAGGAATAGCCCCTGGCCTTGCCGATGGCGGTCTCGACGTCGAACTGCGCGGTCTGCTCGACGAGCCGCTCGCGCCGCTGCCGGTAGGCGATGAGGTCGGCCACCGAGATGATCTTGAACCCGTGCTCGCGCGCGAAGGCCATGACCTGCGGGCCGCGCTTCACCGAGCCGTCGTCGTTGACCAGTTCGCAGATGACGCCCGCCGGATGAAGCCCGGCGAGCTTCACGAGATCGACGGCGGCTTCGGTGTGGCCGGAGCGCATGAGCACGCCGCCCGACTTGGCCACGAGCGGGAAGATGTGCCCGGGCCGCACGAAATCGTCCGCCACCACGTTGCGGTTGGCAAGCGCATGGCAGGTGGCTGCCCGCTCGCGGGCCGAAATGCCGGTGGTGAGGCCTTCCTTGTAGTCGATCGACACGGTAAAGGCGGTGCCCATCGGCGCGTCGTTCAGCGCCACCATGGGGTCCAGCTTGAGCCGCTTGGCATCTTCCGCGGTGATCGGCGTGCACACGATGCCGGAGGTGTGGCGCACCATGAAGGCCATCTGCTCCGGCGTGATCTTGGAGGCGGCCGCGATCAGGTCGCCCTCGTTCTCGCGGTCGTCGTCGTCGACCACCACCACCATCTCACCCGCGGCAACTGCCTTGACGGCCTCCTCGACGCTGTCGAGCTTCGTGTCGTTCGCCATGTCCTGATCTCCAAAATCCTGCGGCCGCACCCGGTTGCCCGTGGCGGCGGCAATCTTGTTTGCAAGCTCGAGCGAGGGCTGGGCCCCGGCCACGAGCTGCGAGACGCGGCCCTGGGTGATGCCCAGCCGCCGCGCCAGTTCGGATTGCGATGTGCCGCTATTAGCGAGCCACGCGGAAAGCTTCATGAGGTGCCATTAGCACCGCTAATAGCGGGGCGCAAACCTATTCGCCCCAGGTCCGCTCCAGCACCCTGAGCCAGTTTTCCGAACACAGCTTCTTGGTGAGTTCGCCGCCGTAACCGTGCCCCTCCATGGCCGTGACCAGGGCGGGAAGCCCCGCGGCATCGCCGATCTGGGAGGGGATGCGTGCGCCGTCGAAATCCGAGCCCAGGCCCACGTGGTCCTCTCCGGCGAGCTTCATCAGGTGGTCGAGGTGGCGGAGCATGGTGTCGAGGCCGTTCTCGCTCTGCCAGCGCCCGTCGGCTCTGAGGAATCCGTTGGCGAAATTGAGCCCGATCATCCCGCCGGACTTGCCGATGATGCGGATCTGCTCGTCCGTGAGGTTGCGCGAGGAGGCGCAGAGCGCATGCGCGTTGGAGTGGGTGGCGACGAGCGGCGCGGTCGATGCGCGCGCCACGTCCCAGAAGCCCTTCTCGTTCAGGTGCGAGAGGTCGAGCAGGATCTTGAGTTCGTTGCAACGCCGGACCAGCTGCTTGCCGGCCTCGGTGAGGCCCATGCCGGTATCCGGCGAGGAGGGGAAGCGGAACGGCACGCCACGTCCGAAGGCGTTGTCGCGGCTCCACACCAGGCCGAGAGAGCGTAAGCCCGCCCGGTGCAGCACGTCGAGCGCGCGCAGCTCCGTGTCGATCGCCTCAGCCCCCTCGAGGTGGAAGATCGCGGCGATCTTGCCCTCCGCCATGGCGGCGCGGATCTCCGCCGCGCTGCGGCACACCTTGAAGCGGCCCTGAGAGGCCTCCTCGATGCGGAACAGCAGAGAGGCCATGCCGACGGTGGCAGCCAATGCCGCGAACTGCCCCACCTCGTTGGCGGGCGGGGGGTTCATCTCCTCCTCGTCGGCGAATTCCTCGTCCTGCGGGCTCGGCACGAAGATCGCGAAAAAGCCGCCCGCAAGGCCGCCCCTGATCATGCGCGGCAGGTCGAGATGGCCTTCGCCGTCGCCCTCGATGAATGCCGAAACCGGGTCCCCGTGCTTCTTGCCCCAGAGGCGGAGCAGCACGTCGTTGTGGCCGTCGAATACAGGAATCAAGATCTCTCAACCTTCCAGCGAAAACGGCCGGGGCGAGGCCCGGCCGCTCAGTGCAGTCACGTTCGGCGGATTACGCCTTCGAGAACATCTCGTCGACGTGGTCCCAGTTGATCAGGTTGTCGACGAAGGCCTCGAGGTATTTGGGCCGCAGGTTGCGGTAGTCGATGTAATAGCTGTGCTCCCACACGTCGCAGCCGAGAATGGGGGAGGCGCCGTGCATCAGCGGGTTCTCGCCGTTGGGCGTCTTCATGATGGTGAGCTTGCCGTCCTTCTTGGCGATCCAGCACCAGCCGGAGCCGAACTGCGTGACGCCGGCCTGGATGAAGTCGGTGCGCATCTTGTCATAGCCGCCGAGGTCGGAATCGATCGCCTGCTGCAGCCGGCCCGGAATCTTCTTGCCCCCGCCATTGGGCTTCATCCAGTTCCAGAAATGCACGTGGTTGTAGTGCTGGCCGACATTGTTGATGAGCGCCGCGTTCTTCTCGGCATAGGCGGCCTTGCAGATCTCCTCGATCGACTTCGAGGCGAGCGGGCTGTCCTTCAGCGCGTTGTTGCCGTTCGTCACATAGGCCATGTGATGCTTGTCGTGGTGATACTCCAGCGTCTCCTTGGACATGTAGGGCTGGAGCGCATCATAGGCATAGGGAAGGGCGGGCAGTTCGAGAGCCATCGTTCGTTCCTCCTTGTCGTTTGGAAGCCTTATCTAGTCTCTGGCGCTTGAACGCGCAAGGAACCCGGCTAGGATCGCCGCCGGAGGTGGATTCATGACAAAACCGGAGATTATCGCGTTCGACCGGAACGCCCGGCTCGAGCCCTGGGAGGATTTCCCCGAAGGGGAGATCGTGTCGGGGACGAGCAAGCAGAACGGCCTCGTGCTGTTCGAGGACAAGGCACGCGGGCTTTCCGCCGGCGTGTGGGAACAGGGCGCGAACGAGAGCCGCTGGATCGACTATCCCGTGAACGAGTTCATGACCGTGCTCGAGGGCGAGGTGGTGATCGTGGAGGAAGACCGCACCGTCTCCATCAAGGCGGGCGAGAGCTTCATCATCCCCAAGGGCCTGCGCTGCCGCTGGACTCAGCCCGGCCATGTGAAGAAATTCTTCGTGATCCACGACGACGCGTCCGGGCTCAGGAACCAGGGTCCGCTCCGCACCATCAAGATCGACCCCGCGGCGGCGCTCGAACCATCGGCAGCACCGCCGCCCGAAATGCTGATTTCGGGGCGGCCGGTGCAGCACACGCACCAGTGCTTCGCCGACGCGACGGGCCAGCTCGACATCGGCCTGTGGGACACGACGGCCTATCACCGCAAGCTCATCGACTTCCCCCGCCACGAGCTGATGTGCCTGCTCGAGGGCACGGTCGAATTCGAGGACGATCAGGGGCGGAAGCGCCGCTTCAAGGCCGGCGACACCTTCTTCGTGCCGATGGGGACGCCCAACAGCTGGAAGTGCGATGGCTACCTGAAGAAGATCTTCGTGATTTTCCAGCCGAAGGGCTGAGCGCGGCAAGAGGCCCTCACCCGGCCTTCGGCCACCCTCTCCCATCGCGTTGCGACGGGAGAGGGAACTTCACGGGACAAGAGCCCCTTTCACCCCAGCATCTTCTCCATGAACACGCTGTTCGGATCGTCGGTCGGATAATCCCCGAACGGGCCGCGGTCGGCGTAGCCGAGCCGGCGGTAGAGGGCGAGTGACTCGGGCTGGTGGATGCCCGTTTCGAGCCGCGCGATGAGGCGGCCGCAGGCCATCGCCTCGGTCTCGATCCGCCGCATGATCTGCTTCGCCAGACCCAGACCGCGCGCCGCGGGCCGCACATAGACGCGCTTCACCTCGGCATAATCCTCATGCAGCCAGCAGCCGCCGATCGCCAGCGCCTCGTCCTCGCGGAAGGCCGCGAAGAAGCGCATCTCGGGCTGGCGCAGCGTCTCGATGTCGAGCAGGTGGTTGCTCTCCGCCGGGTAGAGCGGCACGAGATAGGCGTCGAGCTCCTCCACCAGCGCCCGCACCGGCGGATGCGCGGCGTCCGCGATGGTGACGAGGATCGCGCTCACTGGAAGGCCTGGAGCCCTGTCTGCGCGCGGCCGAGGATCAGCGCGTGCACGTCATGGGTTCCCTCATAGGTGTTCACCGTCTCGAGGTTCACCATGTGGCGGATCACGTGATACTCTTCCGAGATGCCGTTGCCGCCGTGCATGTCGCGGGCCATGCGGGCCACATCCAGCGCCTTGCCGCAGTTGTTCCGCTTCATGAGGGAAATGGCGGGCGGCGCCAGCGTGCCGCGCTCGAGGCCGCGGCCCAGCGCCATGCAGCCCTGAAGTCCGAGCGCGATCTCCGTCTGCATGTCGGCAAGCTTTTTCTGCACGAGCTGGTTGGCGGCGAGGGGCTTGCCGAACTGCTTGCGGTCCAGCGTGTATTGCCGCGCCCGGTGCCAGCAATCCTCCGCCGCACCCATGACACCCCAGGCGATGCCGTAGCGTGCCTTGTTGAGGCAACCGAAGGGGCCGCCGAGGCCCTTGGCATTGGGCAGCAGATGGCTCTCCGGAACTTCCACGTTGTCGAGCACGATCTCGCCGGTGACCGAGGCGCGCAGCGATATCTTGCCTTCGATGACCGGCGTCGAGAATCCCTTCATGCCGCGCTCCACGACGAAGCCACGGATGGCGCCGTCCTCGGTCTTGGCCCACACCACCGCGACGTCCGCGATCGGCGAATTCGAGATCCACATCTTGGAGCCGTTCAGCACGTAGCCGCCGTCCACCTTCTTCGCCCGCGTCTTCATGCCGCCGGGGTCTGAGCCGGCATCGGGCTCGGTCAGGCCGAAGCAGCCGACGAGCTCGCCGGTGGCGAGCTTCGGCAGGAACTTCCTCTTCTGGGCTTCCGTGCCATAGGCCTCGATCGGGTGCATGACGAGCGAGTTCTGGACGCTCATCGCCGAGCGGTAGCCGGAATCGACACGCTCCACCTCGCGTGCCACGAGCCCGTAGGCGACATAGCCGAGGCCCGAGCCCCCGAATTCGGTCGAGGTCATCACGCCGAGGAAGCCCATCTCGCCCATCTCGGTCATGATCTCGCGGTCGAAGCGCTCCTCCCGGAAGGCGGACTTGACGCGCGGCATCAGCTTGTCCTGCGCGAAGGCCCGGGCCGCGTCGCGGATCATCCTCTCTTCGTCGGTGAGCTGGGATTCGAGATCGAGCGGGTCTTCCCAGTTGAATTCGGCAGCGGCCATCGAGAAACTCCTTCGGATCGGCGCCTAAAGAGCAACGGCGGCAGGAAAAGTCAATTCGGCGAAATGACCGGATTCTTGACCCTCAACGTACAAGTGCCGAAAGGGCCTTGAACTCCGCCGTGCCGGCCCGGCCGAGGAGCTCGAACACCACCATCTCGGTATTGACCACGGCGACGCCGGCCTGCCGCATCCGCTCCAGCGCGAGCGCGTGGGAGGAGGGCGCGCGGGAGGCCATGGCATCCGCCACCGCGAACACGCCGAAGCCCGCCGCGGCGAGGTCCACCGCCGTCTGCAGCACGCAGACATGGGCCTCGACGCCGGCCAGGATGACGAGCGGCCGGCCCGCCTCGTGCTGCCCGATCAGCCGCTCCCTGATCGCCTCGTCCTTCCAGCAGGAGAAGGCGAGTTTCTCGAAGACCGGCGCATTGCCGATCTCATCCCTGAGGCCAGGCACCGTGTGGCCCAGCCCCTTCGGATATTGCTCGGAGACGGTGACGGGAAGGCTGAGCGCCTTCGCCGCCCTTAGCAGGATGGCGGAGCGCAATTGCACTTCCGCCCCGCCCGTCATGGCGGGGAGCAGCCGCTCCTGCATGTCGACGAGGAGGAGGGAGGATTTCGCCGCCTCAGCCAGCATCGGCCAGTCCCGCCACCTTGAGGCCGAAGGCATAGACGAAGGCCACCTCCTTCAGCCGGTCGAAGCGGCCCGGTGCCCCGCCATGGCCGGCCCCCATGTTGGTCTTGAGCAGGAGGAGGTTGTCGTCGGTCTTCAGTTCACGGAGCTTCGCCACCCATTTCGCTGGTTCCCAGTAGGTGACGCGCGGATCCGTGAGGCCGCCCACCGCGAGGATGTGCGGATAGGCCTTGGCCTCGATCCTGTCATAGGGCGAATAGGCCATGATCGCCTCGTAGGCCTGCCTGCTTTCGCGCGGGTTGCCCCATTCGGGCCATTCCGGCGGGGTGAGCGGCAGCGTGTCGTCGAGCATGGTGGTGAGCACGTCCACGAAGGGAACTTCCGCCACGATGCCGCGGAAGAGGTCCGGCGCCATGTTGGCGACGGCCCCCATCAGCATGCCGCCGGCACTGCCGCCCTGCGCCACGATGCTGCCCTTCCGCGTGTAGCCCTTCGCGATCAGGTGCTCGGCGCAGGAGATGAAGTCGCGGAAGGTGTTCTGCTTCATCTCCATCTTGCCGCTCTTGTACCAGCGCCGGCCCTTCTCCTGACCGCCGCGGACGTGCGCGATGGCATAGATGAAGCCGCGGTTCACCAGCGAGAGGATGTTGGTGTTGAAGCCCGCCGGAATGGATATGCCGTAGGAGCCATAGCCGTAGAGCCACAGGGGAGCAGAGCCGTCGAGCTTCGCGTCCCTGCGGTAGAGCAGTGTCACCGGGATCGTCTCGCCATCGTGCGCGGGAGCAAAGAGGCGGCGCGTCACGTAGTCCGAAGGCTCATGCCCGCTCGGCACCTGCTGGGTCTTGCGCAGCACGCGGCTCCTGTCCCGCATGTCGTAGTCGAAGACCTGCAGGGGCGTCGTCATCGAGGAATAGGTGAAGCGCAATGTGTCGGTGTCGTATTCGCGCATCTCGCCGAAGCCCAGCGAATAGGCCTCCTCGTCGAAGGCGATGGCGTGCTCCTCGCCGCTTGCCATGTTGCGCACCACGATGCGCGGCAGGGCGTTCTCGCGCTCCATGCGGATCAGCCAGTCCTTGAGCACGATGTAGGAGATGATGAAGATTCCCGGCCGGTGCGGCACGAGATCGGCCCAGTTCTCCTTGCCCGGGCTCTCGACCGGCGCGGTGACGAGCTTGTAGTCCTCCGCTCCCCCCTCGTTGGTGCGGATGATGAACTGCCCGTTCCAGTCCTCGACGTCGTACTCGATGCCGGTGACGCGCGGCGCCACGAGCCGCGGCTTCTCCTCCGGCCTCCTGGCGTCGATGATCCAGAGTTCGGAGGTGTCGTGGTCGTGCGCGTCGATCACGATGTAGTTCTGCGAATGGGTGATGGCGACGCCGGTGAACTTGCCGGTGTCCTTCTCCTCGAAGACGAGCTGGTCCTCCTCCTGCGTGGTGCCGAGCACGTGGCGGTAGGTCCTGAGCGGCCGGTGGTTCTCGTCCTGGAGCGTGTAGAAGAAGCTCCTGCCGTCCGCCGCCCACACGGCCTCGCCCGCCGTGTTGTGGAGAACGTCCGTCCGGTCGGCGCCCGTCGCCGCCTCGCGCACCCGCATCTCGTAGAACTCGGAGCCGTTGCCGTCGAAGGACCAGGCGATGAGGCCGTGGTCGGGGGAGACGTCGATGCCGCCGAAATGAAAATAGTCGCGGCCCTGGGCGAGCAGGTTGCCGTCGAGCAGGAGCTGCTCCGGCCCTTCCGATCCGCGCGGCTTCCGGCAGAAGCGCGGATGCTGACCGCCCGTCACGTAGGAGCTGTAATAGTCGAAGGGCCCGTCCGGCGCGGGCACTGAGGAGTCGTCCTCCTTGATGCGGCCCTTCATCTCCTGGAACAGCTTCTCCTGGAGGGGCTTCGTGGCCGCCATCACCGCCTCGTGATAGGCGTTCTCGCCCTCGAGGAAGTCGCGGATCTCCTTCGGCAGCAGCAGGGGGTCGTGCATCACCTCCTGCCAGTTCTCCGCCTTCAGCCACTGGTAGTCGTCATGCTTCGGGTAGCCGTGCCAGGTTTCGGCGCGCGGCCGCTTCGCCGCGACGGGCGGCTTCGGAACCGGAATGTTCATGCGTCAGGCCTTCTCGTCCGGCTTGAAGTCCATCGCCGCGCCGTTCATGCAGTAGCGCAGCCCCGTGGGCTGCGGCCCGTCGGGGAAGACATGGCCCAGGTGCCCGCCGCAATCGGCGCAATGCACCTCGGTGCGCCGCATGAACCACGAGCGGTCTTCCGAGGTTTCCACCGCCTCCGCGCTGATCGGCGCGAAGAAGCTCGGCCAGCCGGTGCCGGATTCGTACTTGGTGCCGGAGGCGAAGAGCTCCTTGCCGCATCCCGCGCAGGTGAAGACGCCCTTCCGCTTCTCGTGGTTGAGCGGGCTGGTGCCCGCCCGCTCCGTGCCGTGCTCGCGCAGCACGCGATAGGCCTCGGGCGAGAGCTGCTGGCGCCATTCGGCCTCTGTCTTCTCGATCTTTGTCATCTCTTGATCCCGGAACTGTGCTGGGGTCCAATGTGGGGCATCCCCCTGCAAATGTGAAGCGCCGGGCGGTCCTCCTCCCCTGAATCGCAACCTCCCGTTAACCATGAGCTGAACCCGTCAACGCCCGGCCACCGGAATAGCTTCAGTTTTAAGGAGTTTGACAGGGCTGCGGGGTCAATTCAGGAAGCGTGGAGACAAGCGCCTTGCATGTGACGCCGCTGGCCGAGCCGGACCCCGCACGGGATGCCGCGGCGGCAGAGCCTGTGCCGGGCTCGGCCGCCGCTTTCCGGCTGCTTGCGGAGCGCCTGAAGCAGAAGCCGAAGCCCCCGCCCGCGCCTCCCGCGCCCCCGGCTCCGCCGCGCGCCGCGGAGCCTGCGCCGCAGCCGCCGGCGCCTCCGGCCCCCACGGTGGCACCCATCTTGCGCGCCTCCCCGCCGGTCCGCGCCGAAATCGTTTTGGCGGTGCCGGCTCCGGCGGAACCGCGCCCCGACGCGGAGGCGCAGCCCAACGCCGTCGTCGCGATGCTCGAGAGCATCAGCGCCGCCATCTATGCCAAGCCGACAGCGGAGGAACGCGCCGCCTTCCTGAGGGACGTGGCGCCTCCGGCCCCCGTCTTCGCCGAGGAGCCGCAGGAGGAAGAGAAGGAAGAGACCGAGCCTGCCGCGGAGGAGGAGACCGCCGCCGCCCCTCAGCCTGCCGGCGAGGAGTACTCCCTGCCCGAGGAGCCCGCGATTCCCGAGATGGCGGATGCCGATACCTCGGCCGGCGAGACCACCCTCAAGCTTCTCGACATGATCCTCGGCGGCACGGGCACGCTGCCGCAGGAGCGGGCCCTCGCCGCCGACACGCTGATCCCGCTCCTGCCGCGCATCCCGGCAAGAGCCCTGAAGGCCGTGGTGGAACGCGTCGCCATCATGGAGCGGCCGCCGCCGCTGCTCGTGGCGAAGCTGCTGCGCGATCCGCGGCCGGAGATCCTCGCGCCGCTGCTCGAGCGCTGCTCGCAGATCTCCGACCAGGAGCTGATCCGCGCCGCCGGCCCGGAGGAGACCGCGAAGCTCCGCATGATCGCCTCGCGCCGCATCGTGTCCTCCGTGCTGGCGGACCACCTCGTGGCGAGCGGCGCACGGCCCGTGCTGCTCGCCCTGCTGCGCAATCCCGGCGCCGATCTTTCCGCCGAGGGTTTCGAAAGGCTGGCGGAGGCCGCCGCACGCTGGCCGGAGCTGCTGGCTCCGCTCGCCACCCGTCCAGACTTGCCGCCGGCGGTTGCCTTCGAGCTGTTCTGGAGCGCTCCTGCCGAGCTTCGCCGCCACCTGATGTCGCGCTTCCTCACCGACTCGGGAGCCCTGGCGCGGATTCTCGCCATCGCGCTCGGCCCCAGGCATTCGCGCCTCCATCGCGGCATGGCGACGAGGGGAGAGGTGCTCGACGCGGCAATCGGCGAGGCCGCCGCCTTTCGGCTTCCCGAGGCGGCGCGGCGCTTCGCGATGCTCGCCGGGATCGCCGAGGAGACGGCGCTGCGCGCGCTCTCCGACCGCGGCGGCGAACCCCTGGTGGCGATGCTCAAGGCTTCCGGCGTGAGCCGCGCGCGATTTGCCTCGGCGCTCGCCGAAATCATGGATGCCGGAGGCGTGATCGACGCCACGCGCAGCCTCGAGGAGCTGCAGATCATCTTCGACGGCCTGTCCTACACCAAGGCGCGCATGCTGCTCACCTACTGGGACTGGTTCATGAGAAAGGCCGGTCCTTACGCGCCGCTGCAGGACGCGCTCGCGCCCGATCCTTCCGCGGCCCTTGTTGAAGAAGAGCCGCTCGCATAAACAGGTTGGGTGCCGGTGCGCCGCCGGCAGTAGCGCTGAAGGGGGTGCCGCCGCCATGGATGAGACCAAGACCGCACTCATCGAACTCACGAGCCGCATCGTCGCGGCCTATGTCGGCCGCAATGCCGTCGAGCAGGCGGACCTGCCCAAGCTGATCGCCGAGGTGCACCGCGCGGTGGAGCAGGCGGCCTCGGGAGCCGCCCCCAAGAGCGAGAACGCCGAGCTGAAGCCCGCTGTCAACGTCAAGAAGTCGATCACGCCCGATTACCTGATCTGCCTCGAGGACGGGAAGAAGTTCAAGTCGCTCAAGCGCCATCTCCGCACCCACTTCAACCTCACCCCCGAGCAGTACCGGGAGAAGTGGGGCCTGCCGGCGGATTATCCCATGGTGGCGCCCAATTACGCCAACTCGCGCTCCAAGCTCGCCAAGAACATGGGCCTCGGCCAGAGGCGCGGCAGCTGACTCAACAAAAATTTTGCGCTGTCTGACTCTTGCGGATCAGCCGTTCACGATTCATAAACGAGTTGTTGCGTGGGGCATCGATTCGCAAGGGGCGGCGTTGGCTATGGGCTCAGTCAACATAGCGTTCAGGGCACAACTCGTCGTGCCTGAACAACGGCAGCTGTATGACTACTGGCTGTCATGCGGCGAAGGAAAGCCGATGCCGAGCCGCGCCGACATCAATCCCGCCCAGATCCCCCGCCTGCTTCCCTTCATCAGCCTGATCGACGTCGAGCCGAGCATCGAGCAGAGCAGGGTGCGGCTCGCCGGGACGCGGCTGCGCGACGTCTACGACCGCGAGATCACCGGGCTCAGGATCGAGGACCTGGACCTCGGCGCCAAGCGCGATTACTGGATGACGGCCTACCGCCACACCGCGCTGGACGGCAAGCCGACGCAGGGCATCGTGCGCGGCCCCCGGGTGAACAAGGAGCACCTGGTGCAATACTGGATCCGGCTGCCGCTCGCCGCCAGGGACGGCATCGGCATCGGCATGGTCCTCTGTCTCGACTACTTCATCTCGGGCCTCGAGGAGGAGGCGCGCCAGGCGGGTATCGCCTGAGAATCGAAGCCCACAAAAGGCATTGATTCCTGTTTTGTTCCGGTCTAGCCTTCCGCGGCCAGACAGGAGAAGATACCCATGCAGAACAGGACCGGCGAAACCGCGCCCGCTTCATCGAAGCCTCTCTTCAACGATGCGGAAAGCCCGCTCTCCTGGCTGCGCACCCGCCGCGACAGGGCCGGGCGGCCGCTGATCACGGACTCCCAGTACATGGCGGGAGAAAGGCTCAGGGCGGATTTCGAGCGCGCACTGATGGTCCCCCGCACCACCATGAACTGGGACGCGGCCGGCGCGGGCGGGCGAACCGGCAATGTCTCGGCCGAGCTGAGCGACGGCGCGATCGCAGCGCGCGGGCGCTACATCGCGGCACTCGAGGCGGTGGGGCCGGAACTGGCCTCGATCCTGGCCCAGGTCTGCTGCTTAGCGTCCGGTCTCGAACAGGCGGAGCGGGTGCTGAACCTGCCGCAGCGCAGCGGCAAGGCCGTGCTGGGTCTCGCCCTCACGGCACTCGCCCGCCACTATGGATTGCTCGCAGAAGGAGCTGGCCGCCCCGCCGGCATGTCGCAGTGGGGCCTGCCGGACTATCGGCCGGGAATATCAGGTCCAGCCGCGCTGGAAGAGGCCTGAAGGGCGGCGCCGGCGTCCGACTTGATGCGCTGGATCATCGAGGCGAAGCCGTTGGAGCGCTGCTGCGTGAGGTGCCCGGCAAGGCCGAGCCTGCCGAGGATCTCGCCAGCATCCGTGGCGAGGATCTCGCGCGCGGGCTTTCCCGAATAGATCATGAAGGCGATGGCGATGAGGCCCTTGACGATCAGCGCATCGCTGTCGCCCCTGAAGGTCAGCACCGGGTCTTCCGCGGGGCCGCTCGCCTCGGAGGTGATCCACACCTGGCTGGCGCAGCCCTTCACCTTGTTCTCAGGCGCATGGTCGGCCTCGGGCAGCGGCTCCAGCTCGCGGCCGAGGTCGATGACGTGCCGGTAGCGGTCCTCCCACTCGTCGAGGATCTCGAAATCGGCAAGGAGGTCGGCGATGGCGCTCACGGTGGGCCTAGCTTCCGGTTGGGGACGGTGGCCACCAGATAGTGGGAGCGCCCCTGAAGCTCAACCTTCTTTGTGGGCGCGCGCCACGGGGCCGCGCCATGCCGGCGCAAGGTCTTCGGGCCGGAGCGTCGAGCGGCCGAGGTCGGCGCGGGCCTCCAGCCTGCCGGTCAGCGCGCCGGGCTCCAGCGTGGCGTTGAGCGCCCACTCATACATGATCCCGGCGGAATAGACCGCCTTGGCCTGCAGCCGCTCCGCCAGATAGGCAGCGGTTCCGCACAGGCCCTGGTCGGCCGGGCAATAGGATGCGATCGCCTCGGCGCGCGAGGAGCCCTCGGGCGGCGAAGGCATCAGGAACCCCGCCGCAGCCAGCACCATGATCAGTCTGATGAGACGCATTCACGCACCTTTTCGCCCCTTCCTCCGCCACTGACATTAACGGCGGCCGGTTTCCCGGGGCTTTAGGGAGATGGCGTAAATTCCGTTAAATGCCGTGGGCATTTGAATGAATTTTGAGTAAAATCCGGGCGCCCGCGGCAAGGCTTCGTTAACCTTCCGGGTGCCATCACCGGGTAGCGGGGAACGGCGGGCCGGAAAGGCGCCGTTAACCGCAATGGGTGCAAATTCGGGCGGCAGGGGAACACCAGCGTGCCGCGTCCCCGGAGGCGAGAGTGGGTTCGGGTCGGCGGATGCGTGAAACGGATGAGAAGGACGAGCGGAAGGGGAGACTCCTGCCGCTCGCGGCCTGGAGCCTCACCGGGCTCATGCTGGCCGCCATCGCCTTCAATGCCCTGTTCGGCCAGCCCGTGAGCTCGTCTCTGCAGGCCGCGGGCGAGGAGGGAGCGGGCCTCGCCGCCGAAACCGCCTCGAATACCCGCACCATCCAGCTCAAATATGATCCAGTGGTCGAATCGGTGCAGCGCGAACTCGCCGCCGCCGGCTACTACAAGGGCAGCGTCGACGGCGTGACGGGCCGCAGGACGCGCCAGGCGATCATGGAATACCAGGCGGCCGTGGGCCTCGAGCCCACCGGCAAGCCCAGCGCCGATCTCGCCGAACACATCCGCTTCACCCGCGAGGTGGCGGAGGCCTCGCTCTTCACCGGCACCATCGCCGCCGACCCCGAAGCCGAACTCCGCGCCTCGATCCGCCGCGTGCAGACGGGCCTTGCCGAACTCGCCTACAGCCCGGGCGAGATCAACGGCGAGCTCACCCGCCAGACGCGCGACGCCATCCTCGCCTTCCAGCGCGACCGCAACCTGCCCGAGACCGGCGAGATCAGCGACGCGCTGATGGCCGAACTCGGCAAGATGAGCGGCCAGTCCGAACTGGCCACCCAATAAGCCCGTGCGCCTCAAGTCCGCGATCTGGGTGAGCGCCTTTCTCAGGCGCTGCATGGTCGAGGGCATTTACGGCGCGGTGGTCCGCAAGGGGGCCGAAGAGGCGGGCGCCGTCCACGTCATCGTCGATCATCTGGACGGCACGTGCCATCTCTTCAGCCCTGCGCCGGGCGCCTCCTATGACGAGGAGGGCGAGCGGCGCTGGATGATCGAGGCGAGGCCGCCCCAGGGCACCGGCGATGCCATGGCCCTTCTCGAGCGCCGCATCCGCTTCGACCCCGATATCTGGATCGTCGAGGTGGAGGACAGAAAGGGCACGGCGGGCCTCGCCGAGCAGCCTTAGGCCATTGTTAACCATAGCCCGCTCTAACTGCAGGAATGCGGAGAAACTCCGTAACCAGAGAGCGAGACCATGAGAGCCCGTGCCAGACCCGTCGTGATCGCGTTTCCGCAGGCCCGCGTGCGGCGAGCCGCGGGGCAGGCGAGAGGCCCGGCCGAAATCCTGATCTTCCCCGGCGTGCGCGTCGAGCGCCTCGGCAACGGGCCGGCGCCGCGCTCGAAGGCGGGAACCGCCTCGCGCCGCAAGAGCGCGCGCTGACCTCACTGCTGCGAGGGCGCC
Organism: Aestuariivirga sp.; assembly: GCF_046294715.1. Lineage (GTDB taxonomy): Bacteria > Pseudomonadota > Alphaproteobacteria > Rhizobiales > Aestuariivirgaceae > Aestuariivirga. The sequence continues at coordinate 144,279 of NZ_JBKBKI010000006.1, forward strand.
ACGGCGGCCACCGCCGGCGTGCAGCGCGAGCGCCCCACCTGTTCCGCCGCGCCTGAGCGCAAGCCCGCTTCCGCCGTCGGATACCAGACGACGGCGAGCCCGCGCGCCTCGGGAGACATCACCGTCCAGCCGCTGTCGATCTCGGGCCTTTCCTTGTCCGTCGCCTGCACGATCTGCTCGATCAGCCCCGGTGCCCGGGACAGGCTGACGGTGAAGCTGTTGGCCCCCGACTGGCGGTTGTTCACGGAATAGATGGGCTCCGCCTTGGCGGTGTAGATGGTGGTCACCCAGAAGCCGTCCGGCAGGTTGGCGGCGAAGGTGACGTCGCCCTGCGACACGTCGAAGACGCAGAGCCCGGTGACGCCGAAGCGCGGCAGGCCGGGGAACAGCTCCGCCTGCTGTTCGGGCGAAAGGATGAAGAAGCTGTTGGGCCCCTGAGCGGCCGAGATGCGCTCCACCTCGCGCGCGAACCACCAGCCCGGCACATAGAGCGCGAAGGCCGTATGCGCCGCCACGGCGGCGACGAGCGCAACGGCGGCCCAGAACAGGTGCAGCCTCACGGGCACGCCTCCCGGGTGATGGTGAAGGGCGGCGTGGTGACGCCGCCGCCCTGGGGGAGGGAGGAATAGAGCAGGCTGAATCGCCGCGCTTCAGGCGCCTTGAGCCAGTTGCCGGGCTGGGGCAGGGATGAGACGGTGATGAGCACCGTTCCATCCGGTTCGCGCAGCGCCGTGTCGCTGTCGGCCGTCGACTGGAGCGGCGCGCCCTCAACCGCCGAGCCGGTGGCGGTCAGGCTCCACCAGCGCGGCAGCGCACCGTTGCTGGCCACCCGGTAGATGCAGGAGGCGGTGAGCGGCCGGTTCTCGCCGTCGGTTTCCGCCGTGGCCTCGGTGAGCTGCCCGGGCGCGGGCGGCAGGCGGCCCTCCATCAGGTAATGCGCCCGCACGTAGAAGGCGGAGGTGTCCGCCATCGCCGCGGCCCGGCTCAGCCACGGCGTTCCCGACTCGACGTGCTCGATGCCGGAGGACTGGATCAGCGCGTAGGCGCTGAAGCAGCCGAGCGCCAGACCGCCCGCGACGTAGGATGTGGCCCAGATGAAGCGCCGCATGCGGATGTCAGAAAATGCTGTCGAAGAGGGACTTCCTCTTCTTCTTCTTTTTCTTCTCGCGCGGCTTGTCGACCGGCTCGCCGAAGATCTGCTCGATGATGTTGGCGTTCTTCTTCTTGCGGTTCTCCGGCTGCACATTGGCCTTGGGCAGCACCAGCGCCTCCTGCGTGGGCGACTGTTCGGCCTTCGCCGTTGCCGCGGGCCGCGGCGGCGGCGTCGTCTCGAACAGGTCGAACATGCCGTTCAGCACGCTGTTGACGTCCGTCTCCTCCGGACGGAGAGGTGCCCCGGTGCCGCCGGCCTGCTCCGTCTCGTCGGCGATCGGGGCCTGGGCCACGGCAGTGTCTTTCTCCATCTCGGCGGCGGCCAGCGCATAGCTCTCGTCATAGGGAACGCCGGCGAAGCCCACCGGCTGAAGCCCGCGCTCTGCTTCCACCATGATGCGTTTCCAGATGGGAGCCGGGATGAGGCCACCCGTCACCTCCTCCATCGGGGTGAAGTCGTCGTTGCCGACCCACACGCCGGTGACGTGGTGGCCGGTATAGCCGATGTACCACGCGTCCCGGTAACCCTGGTTGGTGCCGGTCTTGCCGGCCTGCGGGGCGAAGACGAGGTCGGCGCGCCGCCCCGTGCCGGATTTCACCACCGCCGCCATCATCGAATTGAGCTCGGCCACCTTCTCCTCGGGGAAGACGCGGCGTGGCGGCCTCAGCCCCTCGTCCTGGCGGGAATAGAGGATGTCGCCGTTCGACCGGCGGATCTCGAGCACCGCATAGGGCTTGGCCGGAATGCCGCCAGAAGCGAAGGCGATGTAGCCCGTGGTCAGGTCCATCAGCGAGAGCGCGCTGGTGCCGAGCACCATCGGCGCCCAGGTCTCGAGCTCGCCCCTGATCCCCGCCATGTGGGCGGTGTTGATGATGGCGGTGCGCCCGATGTCGATCATCAGCTTCACCGGGATCGAGTTGTAGGAATGGGCGAGCGCGTTGGTGAGCGTGGTCCGGCCCTTGTACTTGTTGGTGTAGTTGCGGGGTGCCCAGTTCCCCACCGCCACCGGCCCGTCCACCACCGCATCGTCCGGCTTGTAGCCGTTGAGGAGGGCCGCCATGTAGACGAAGGGCTTGAAGGAGGAGCCGGACTGGCGCAGCGCGTCCGTCGCGCGGTTGAACTGGCTCGTCTCGTAGTCCTTGCCGCCGACGATGGCCCTCACCGCGCCGTCGAGCGACATCACCACCGCCGCACCCTGGCCGATGCGATACTGCTCCCCGTTCAGCGCCAGCTCCTCGTTGATGATGTTCTGGGCCGCCGTCTGCAGCGGCAGGTTGATGGTGGTCTTCACCTCCAGCACGTAGTCCCCGGTCAGCCCCTTCTCGTCGATCACCGCCAGTGTGTCCCGGTAGGCCCAGTCGAGGAACCAGTTCGGGCTGTCGGCGATCGACTGCGCGATCGCCACGGCGGGCTCGCGCCTTGCCTGCAGGAGCTCGCCCTGCGTGATGAAGCCGGCATCCAGCATGCGGTAGAGAACGGTGTTGGCCCGCGCCCGCGCCATCTCGATGTTCTGGTGCGGGGCGTATTTGGTGGGCGCCTTGAACAGCCCCGCCAGCATCGCCGCCTCGGGCAGCGTGATGTCGCGCACGGACTTGCCGAAATAGAACTGCGAGGCCGCCTCGATGCCATAGGCGCCGCCGCCCAGGTAGGAGCGGTCGAGATAGAGCTTGAGGATCTCCTCCTTGGAGAGCCGCGCCTCGATCCACAGCGAAAGGAAGGCCTCGTGCACCTTGCGGCGGATGGTGCGCTCGGGCGAGAGGAACAGGTTCTTCGCCACCTGCTGGGTGAGCGAGGAGCCGCCCTGCACCACGTCGTTCGCCCGCGCATTCTGGATGATGGCGCGCATCGTGCCGATGACGTCCACCCCGAAATGGTCGAAGAAGCGGGCGTCCTCGGTGGCCAGCACCGCCTTCACCATGTGCGGCGGGATCTCGGACAAGGGAATGGCGTCGTCCTGGCGGATGCCGCGGCGGCCGATGATCTCGCCGTCGGCATCGGTGAAGGTCACCGCGAACTCGCGGCCGCGGTTCCACACGTCGCCGGTGCCGGAGAAGGGCGGCAGCGCATAGGCGAGCAGCACGAAGGATGCGATCACGCCGAAGGTCACCGCATCGTCGAGGAGGTCGATGAAGATCCGCTTCAGGCCCCGGAGCCGGAATCGCTCGAGGAAGGTGACGTAGGCGGAATGGCGGCGCTTCAGGAAATCCCAGCTCTCGAACACCGCGGTGCTCACGGCCGAGTCGGCGCGCCACAGCCTTCCGGCAATCGACGTTCGGGGTGGAACCTGGGACACGCGTGACGACCGTTCTGGAACTTTCATGCCGATTAGTGTGCGATTGTGACGAAAACGGGCCTTGGGGCCCGGCCCGGCAGGCAATCGCTCCGAACGGCGAAGCTACAGCGGGCGTTCCCCGGGCGCCAGTGCCGGGTTGACTTTCTGCCGCAGTTCCATGGCATAAGCCGCGGGATGAGCCATCCGCCGCCCTTCTGGAAGACCAAGCCCCTCGCCGCCATGACGCGCGAGGAGTGGGAATCGCTCTGCGACGGCTGCGGGCGCTGCTGCCTCAACAAGCTCGAGGACGAGGACACGGGCCGCTTTCTCTACACGCGCGCCGCGTGCCGGCTGCTCGATCTCGAGACCTGCCGCTGCACCGACTACACCAACCGGCACGCCCGCGTTCCCGACTGCGTGGCCCTGACGCCGGAGAATGTGGGCAGCCTCGGCTGGCTGCCCTCGACCTGCGCCTACCGCCTGCTGGAAGAGGGAAAGCCGCTCGCCTGGTGGCACCCGTTGGTTTCGGGGAAACAGGAGACGGTGGCCGAGGCCGGGATCAGCGTGGCGGGCGAGGCCTATTCGGAAGAGGGGATCACGGTGGACGACCTCGTGGACCATCTCTGGCGGCTGCCCAAGGCGAAACGCAAGAAGGCGGGGTAGGGCAACCCTCTTAGGCAGCCGCCGTCTTCGGCTTGCGGATCAGCCCCGCCGCCTTGACGATCGTCGGGTCCAGCCCCTCGCCGCCCTTCTGGAGATGGGCGAGCAGGGCCTGGCGCATGCGCGGCTCCCAGAACTTGTTGATGTGCTCGGCGGCGTCCTTCACGGCAGCCTCGGGGCCGGAGCCGTTGAAGAAGGCGGCGATCTGGTTCGCCATGCGGAGCATGTCGCGCTGTTCCATGTGGGTATCAGTCCTCGTCGAAGATCATGACGCCGCGCCTGGCCAGCGCGGCAAGTTTGAGTTCGGCCTGCCGCGCCAGGCTGAGCGCCAGCGCGGTAGGCGCGGAAACCGTGGCGAGCGCGCCGATGCCGGCGATGGCGCATTTCTGCACGAGCTCGAAGCTGCAGCGGCTCGACATGAGCACGAAGCCCTGGCCCATGTCGTGGCCCTGGCGGGCCAGAGCGCCGATCAGCTTGTCGAGGGCGGTGTGGCGGCCCACGTCCTCGCGCGAGAACAGGATCTCTCCGTCGACGGAACACCAGGCCGCGGCATGGACGGTGCGGTTCACCCGGCTCATGGGCTGGTGCGCCGGCAATTCCTCATAGGCGCGGGCCACCGCCTGCGGGCGAAGCTCGACCCTGGGAAGCGGCCGTCCCGGCATGCGGATCGCGTCCTTCATGTCCTCGATGCCGCAGAGGCCGCAGCCGGTGCGGCCCTCGAGGCTGCGCCTGGCCATGCGGGCGCGGTTGATCTTCTCCTCGGGCACCGAGAGGTCGATCGCGTAGCCTTCCCCGGCGGAGAGCACCAGCACGGCCGAAACATCCGAACTTTTCGATATGATTCCCTCGGCGAGGGCGAAGCCCACCGCGAAGTCCTCGAAGTCGGCGGGCGTTCCCATCATCACGGCGTAATTCTGGGAACTGAACTGCACGGCGAGCGGCACTTCCTCCGGCACCTGCCAGACGGTCTCGCTGTCGCCCGCCAGCGTGTGGAGAATGCCCCTGGCCGGAACCGACGTGCGCAGCTCCGCCTCCGCCCCGGCCCCCGGGGCCGGAACGAGGGAGGGCTTGACCGCGCGCCGGTGGCTCATCACTCCGCCGGGACCATCTTCGCGGCGATGCGCTTGTTCTCCTCCTCGCGCTCCTCCCACTCCTTCTGCCATTCGGAAGGCTGGTTGGAGAGGGTGACCTGCACCGCCGTCACCTTGTATTCGGGGCAGTTCGTGGCCCAGTCGGAATATTCCGTGGTGATCACGTTGGCGCCCGACACCGGATGGTGGAAGGTGGTGTAGACCACGCCCTGCGGCATGCGCTCGGAAATCCGTGCACGGAGCGTCGTGGCGCCGATGCGGCTCGCCACCGAGACCAGCGACCCGTCCTTGATGCCGCGGGTCTCCGCATCGTGCGGGTGGATCTCCAGCACGTCCTCCTTGTGCCAGGCCACGTTCTCGGTGCGGCGCGTCTGGGCGCCCACATTGTACTGCGAGAGGATGCGGCCCGTGGTGAGGATGAGCGGGAAGGAGCGGTTGGTGCGCTCCGGCGTCGGCACGAATTCGGTGACGACGAAGCGGCCCTTGCCGCGCACGAAGCCGCCCACATGCATGAGGGGCGTGCCCTCGGGCGCCTTGTCGTTGCAGGGCCACTGCACCGAGCCCAGCGTGTCGAGCTTGGCGAAGGAGACGCCGGCGAAGGTAGGCGTCACCCGCGCGATCTCGTCCATGATCTCCGAGGCATTGTCGTAGTGGATCGGATAGCCCATGGCGGCGCTGAGCTCGCAGACCACCTGCCACTCCTGCTTGCCCTGCATCGGGGCCTTCACCTGGCGCACGCGGTTGATGCGGCGCTCGGCGTTGGTGAAGGTGCCGTCCTTCTCGAGGAAGGAGGTGCCGGGCAGGAACACGTGCGCGAAGGCGGCGGTCTCGTTCAGGAACAGGTCCTGCACCACGACGCACTCCATGGACTCGAGCGCGTGGTTCACGTGCTTGGTGTTCGGGTCCGACTGGGCGATGTCCTCGCCCTGGACGAACAGGCCCTTGAAGGTGCCCTCGACGGCGGCGTCGAACATGTTGGGGATGCGCAGGCCCGGCTCGTTGTCGAGCTGGGTCTGCCACACCGTCTCGAAGACCTGGCGCACCGTGTCGTCGCCGACATGGCGGTAGCCCGAGAACTCGTGCGGGAAGGAGCCCATGTCGCAGGAGCCCTGCACGTTGTTCTGTCCACGGAGCGGATTGACCCCCACGCCGTTCCGGCCGACATTGCCGGTGGCCATGGCGAGGTTGGCCATGCCCATCACCATGGTGGAGCCCTGGCTGTGCTCGGTGACGCCGAGGCCGTAATAGATGGCGCCGTTGCCGCCGGTGGCATAGAGCCGCGCCGCGGCGCGCACCTCGGCGGCCGGAACGCCGGTGATGGCTTCGAGCGCCTCGGGAGAGTTCCGCTCCTCGCGGATGAAGGCCTCCCAGCGGGCGAACTCGACGGGGTCGCAGCGCTCCGCGATATAGGCGCGGTTCTCCAGCCCCTCCGTCAGGATCACGTGGGAGAGCGCGTTGATCACCGCCACGTTGGTGCCGGGCAGCAGCTGCAGGTGATGAGCGGCCCGCACATGGGGCGATTCCACCATGTCGATGCGCCGCGGATCGATGACGATGAGCTGCGCGCCCTCGCGGATCCGCTTCTTCATGCGCGAGGCGAAGACCGGGTGCGCGTCCGTCGGGTTGGCGCCGATCACCACGATCACGTCCGACGCGTCGACCGACTTGAAGTCCTGCGTTCCGGCCGAGGTGCCGAAGGTGCGCGACAGGCCGTAGCCCGTGGGCGAATGGCAGACGCGGGCACAGGTATCGACGTTGTTGTTCTGGAAGGCGGCGCGGATCATCTTCTGCACCACGAAGACTTCCTCGTTGGTGCAGCGCGACGAGGTGATGCCGCCGATCGAGGTGCGGCCGTACTTCTGCTGGATGGCCTTGAAGCGCGAGGCGGCATGGCCGATGGCCTCCTCCCAGGAGACCTCCTTCCACGGATCGGTGATCCGTTCACGGATCATCGGCTTCAGCACGCGCTCCTTGTGGGTGGTGTAGCCCCAGGCGAAGCGGCCCTTGACGCAGGAGTGGCCCTCGTTCGCCCCGCCGTCCTTGTAGGGAACCATGCGGACGACCTGGTCGCCCTTCATCTCGGCCTTGAAGGAGCAGCCCACGCCGCAATAGGCGCAGGTGGTGAGCACCGTGTGCTCGGGCTGGCCCATCTCGATCACCGACTTCTCGGTGAGGGTCGCGGTGGGGCAGGCCTGCACGCAGGCGCCGCAGGAGACGCATTCGGACTCGAGGAAGGCCTCGTCCATGCTGGCCGAGACGTGGGACTCGAAGCCGCGCCCGTCGATCGTCAGCGCGAAGGTGCCCTGCACCTCCTCGCAGGCCCTGACGCAGCGCGAGCAGACGATGCACTTCGCCGGGTCGAAGGTGAAATAGGGGTTCGACTCGTCCTTCGGCTTGTAGCGGATGTTCTGCGACCCGTCGGCCCGGCTCTTGAAGACGTGGTTTTCGCCCTCGTAGCCGTAGCGCACCTCGCGCAGGCCCACAGCACCCGCCATGTCCTGCAGCTCGCAGTCGCCGTTCGCGGCACAGGTGAGGCAGTCCAGCGGATGGTCCGAGATATAGAGCTCCATCACGCCCTTGCGGAGCTGGGCGAGGCGGTCCGTCTGGGTACGGACCTTGATGCCGGGGGCGACGGGCGTGGTGCAGGAGGCGGGGGTGCCCTTGCGGCCCTCGATCTCGACGAGGCAGAGCCGGCAGGAGCCGAAGCTCTCCAGCATGTCGGTGGCGCAGAGCTTCGGGATCTTGGTGCCGAGCTCCATCGCGGCGCGCATGATCGAGGTGCCTTCCGGCACGGTGATTTCCTGGCCGTCGATCTCCAGCGTCACCATCTTCTCGGCGGTGACCTTGGGCGTGCCGTAGTCCGTTTCCTTGATGAGGCTCATGGGGCTCTGGCTCCTATTCGGCCGCAAGCCGCGCGGGCTTGTCGAAATCTTCGGGGAAATGCTTGATGGCGCTCAGCACCGGCATGGGGGTGAGGCCGCCCATGGCGCAGAGCGAACCGTCCGTCATGGTCTGGCAGAGATCGCCGAGGAGATCGAGGTTGGCTTCGCGGTCCACCCCGGCGACGATCCGGTCGATGACCTCCACGCCGCGGGTGGAGCCGATGCGGCAGGGCGTGCACTTGCCGCAGGACTCGATGGCGCAGAACTCCATGGCGAAGCGGGCCTGGGCGGCCATGTCCACCGTCTCGTCGAACACCACGATGCCGCCATGGCCGACCATGGCCTGGGCATTGGCGAAGGTCTCGTAGTCCATCGGCATATCCATCTGCCCGGCCGGGACATAAGCGCCGAGCGGGCCGCCCACCTGGATGGCGCGGACGGGCTTGCCCGAGAAGGTGCCGCCGCCGAAACCTTCCACCAGTTCGCGGAGGCTGATGCCGAAGGCCTTCTCGACGAGGCCGCCCTGGCGGATGTTTCCGGCGAGCTGGAAGGGGAGCGTGCCGCGCGAGCGGCCCATGCCGTAGTTCCTGTAGGCCGCCCCGCCCTGGCTGAGGATATAGGGCACGGCGGCGAAGCTCAGCACGTTGTTGATCACGGTGGGCTTGCCGAACAGGCCCTCGAGCGCCGGGATGGGCGGCTTCGGACGGACCATGCCGCGCCGGCCGTCGAGGCTTTCCAGCATCGCGGTTTCTTCGCCGCAGATATAGGCGCCAGCGCCGCGGCGCACCTCGAGATGGAAGGATTTCTCCGTGCCCTGAATATTGGCGCCCAGCCACCCGGCGGAGACCGCCGCGGCGATCGCCTCCTTCATGGTGGCGATGGCATCGGGGTATTCGGAGCGGATATAGACGTAGCCCTTGCTGGCCCCCACGGCGAGGCCGGCGATGGTCATCCCCTCGATGAGCATGAGGGGATCGCCCTCCATCACCATGCGGTCGGCGAAGGTGCCGGAATCGCCCTCGTCGGCATTGCAGCAGATGTATTTCTGGTCGGCGGCCGCATCATGCACCGTCTTCCACTTGATGCCGGTGGGGAAGCCCGCGCCGCCGCGGCCGCGCAGCCCCGATTCGGTGACCTCCGCCACGATCGCCGCGCCCGGCATGGCGAGCGCCTTCCTGAGCCCGGCGAAGCCGCCGTGCTTCACGTAGTCCGCGACGGAGACGGGGTCCGTGATGCCGCAGCGGGCGAAGGTGAGCCGCTCCTGGTTCTTCAGGTAGGGGTGCTCCTCGATGTTGCCGAGGCGGAGCGCATGGGCGCCGCCCCTGTGGAATTCCGCGGCGATGAGGGAGGCAACGTCTTCCGCCGTGACCGGGCCATAGGCGATGCGGCCTTCGGAAGTCTCGACCTCCACCAGGGGCTCGAGCCAGAGCAGGCCGCGCGAACCGTTCCGCACGATCTCGATGCCGAGATCCTGCGTGCGCGCCCAGAGGGCGGCCGCCACCTCGTCCGCGCCCACCGAGCGGGCGGCGGAATCGCGGGGGACATAGACCTTGATCATGCCCGGCACTCCGCAACGATCTTCTCGAACTTGGCCGGATCGACCCGGCCCACCAGCTTGCCGTCCACCATGATGGCGGGCGAGAGCGCGCAATTGCCGAGGCAGTAGACGGCCTCGACCGTGATCGCCCCGTCGGCGGTGGTCTGGCCCAGCTTCACCTGGAGGAAACGCTCGATCATGGCAACCAGTTCATTGCCCTTCATGGACTGGCAGGCCTCCGCCCGGCAGACCTTGATGACGTGCCGCCCGGCGGGCTCGCGCCGGTAGTCGTGATAGAAGGTGACCACACCGTGAACCTCGGCCCGCGACAGGTTCAGCGCCTTGGCCAGGGCCGGGAGCGCCGCCTCCGGGATGAAGCCCAGCTCCTCCTGGAGATCATGGAGGATTTCCAGCAGCGCATCGGGGCGGTTGCCGTAACGGAAGGCGATCTCCCGGGCGGCCGTCGCCTCGCGCGGGGAGAGATCGATCAGGGTGCGTTTTCCAGACATGCGGGGCTTATCACCCACCTCGCCCGCAATTTCCAATTGACGGCTCCTATGGAGCCATAGACGGAACTGATCAGGGGCTGCGCCCGGAGGCGGGCTTCAGCCCGACTTGGCGATCACGCTGCCGATTCCCGCCGCCATCATTTCCAGCGCCCGGCCGAAGCGGGGCCTGCCGAACTCCTTTTCCAGCGGGCAGGCGGCGTCGCTGCAGTTGTGGTCGTCCCGGCACTGGCCTTCCGTCTGGTCCAGGCGGACGTAGCAGGACTGGCGGGTGCAATAGGCGTGGCTCTTGTCCGGCGAAAGATTCATGGCTGCTGCTCCTTGTATGGGCAGCATCGGCGCGGCGGGAGCCGCCGTCTTTGACGAAGATCAATCGCGGAGCTTGCGGGCGGCGGCGAAGAGGGCGGAGACGAGGGGCGAGAGCGGCTCCCGCGGGAGGCCCACGAGGCCCACCTTGTGCTCAACCCTGGGTTCGACGAGCGGCACGGCCCGCACCCCCTCGAGCCGGCCCAGCACATGGATGAAATACTCCGGCATGATCGAGGAGAGCCCCATGGACTTCACCGAGGCGAGCAGGTTCATGATCGAGTTGGTCTCGAGGCGGGGCGAGGGGTGGGCGTTGGCCACCGCGAAGGCGCGGTCCACGATGCGGCGGTTCTGCATGTTGGGGGTGAGGAGGCAGAGCGGCTCCTGGGCGGCCTCGGTCCAGCTCACGGAAGGTTTGTCCGCATACGGAGAATCCTCCGGCACGAACAGGCAGTAGTGCTCGACGTAGAGCGGATGCTGCATGAGTCCCTCGACGGGCTCGTTGTCGAGATAGGTGATGCCGGCGTCGATGGCGTGCTCGTGGAGGTTCCGCAGGATCTCCTCGGAGGACTGGGAAAGCACGGTGAACTCGACGCGCGGATGATCGCGCTCCACCGCCTCGGTCAGCATCGAGACCATGGGAAGGGCGGAGGGGATGACGCCGAGCACCAGCCGCCCGACGAGCTCGCCCTTCTTCGAGCGGATGGTGCCGAGCTCCTGCTGGAGGGACTGCCAGTTGTCGAGGATGAGGTGCGCCCATTTCAGCACGCGCTCGCCCTCGGGGGTGAGCCCGATGTAGCGCTGGCCCCGCTCGACGATGGGAACGCCGAGCTCCTGCTCGAGCTGGCGGATGCGGCCCGACAGCGTGGGCTGCGTGACGTTGCAGGCCTGCGCCGCGCGGGTGAAGTGCTTCTCGCGCGCGAGCGCCGCGAGATACTGGAGCTGGCGGATGTCCATGAAACGAGGAATAGCCCCGCCGCCCCAAGCCGCAAGGACAAAAGAAAATTCCTGAAGGCGGAAAATAGTCCTTGACAGCGCGCGGTCGTTCGGGCCGCGGTGGGCATGGGCGGCTATATCGGAGGGCGCTCGCTGGAAAAGGTGGCGGGCGTGGTGGCGGGCGCGGCTCGACTGCCGAAGCCTTCGCGGAACCGCTGAAGGCGGCGGCGGTTGGGTTCATCCGGGGTTCAGGAAACGGTTGCTAGAAGCCGGGCGACGGAAAGAGTTGAAAACGCGATGCGCAAAGCCCTGACCATAGCCACGGCCATTCTGGCGGCGGCCCTTTCGGCCCTGCCGGCCGCAGCCCAGAACAGCGGCGGCGGCCAGGGCTACGAGTCCCAGCAGGGTGCGGAACTGCTGCCGCCCTCCGCCGCCGTGAAGCAGGCGATGCGCGCCGTGCCAGGGGCGAAGCCCCTGGGCGTCAAGCTCAGGGGTAACGTCTACGTGGTGAGGCTGAAGCAGGATGGCACCATCACCCAGATCGGCGTCGACGCCGTCACGGGCGCGGTGATGCCGCTCAGATGAGGAGAGACTGCGATGAGGCTGCTCGTCGTCGAGGATGATCCCGATCTCAACCGCCAGCTGGTGAGCGCGCTGGAGGATGCGGGCTACGCCGTCGATTCGGCGCGCGACGGCGAGGAGGGCCATTACCTCGGCGACACCGAGCCCTACGACGCGGTGGTGCTCGACCTCGGCCTTCCCGTTCTTGACGGCGTGAGCGTGCTCGAGAAGTGGCGCCGCGCGGGCCGGAAGATGCCGGTGCTGATCCTCACCGCGCGCGACCGCTGGAGCGACAAGGTGGCAGGCTTCGACGCAGGCGCCGACGATTACGTGGCCAAGCCCTTCCACATGGAGGAACTGCTGGCGCGGCTGCGCGCCCTGGTGCGGCGCAGTGCGGGCCATGCGACGAGCGAGATCAGCTGCGGGCCGGTGACGCTCGACACCAAGGGGGCCCGCGTCACGGTGAACGGCATGGCGGTGAAGCTCACCTCGCTTGAATTCCGGCTGCTCGCCTATCTCATGCACCACAAGGGCAAGGTCGTCTCGCGCACCGAGCTCGTCGAGCATCTCTACGACCAGGATTTCGACCGCGACTCGAACACCATCGAGGTGTTCGTCGGCCGCCTCAGGAAGAAGCTGGGCGTCGACGTGCTGCACACCATCCGCGGCATGGGATACTGCGTGACCGAGCCCGATGCCGCGGCCTAGATCGCTTTCCACCCGTCTCATCATCTCTTCGGCGCTCGTCAGCATCGTGCTGCTGGCGCTCACCGGCTTCGTGCTCGCCGGGCTGTTCACGGCAGCACTCGAACGCAGCTTCGACCAGCGCCTGCGCTCCGTCCTCGACGGGCTTCTCGCCACCCTCGAGGTGACGGCGGAGGGCGCCCCGCGGCTGCCCGCCCCGCTGCCGGACCCGCGCTTCGGCCTGCCGCTCTCCGGCTGGTACTGGCAGGTGACGCCGGCGGGTGGTGCGATGGGGCAGGACGTCGCCTCGGGCTCCCTCCTCGAGCAGCGCCTTGCGCTTCCGGCAGGAGCGGATGCGGCACGCGAGCCCGATGGCGTTGCCGGTTTCTATCTCGCCGACAGCAGCGGCGTGAGGCTCCGCGCCATCGAGCAGGAGGTGACGCTGCCCGGCAGCGCGCGCCGCTTCTCCGTGCTGGTGGCCGGAAACTTCGACGAGCTCAAGGAACAGGTGACGAGCTTCAACCGCGCGCTGACCGCGAGCCTCGTGCTTCTCGGCGTGGGGCTGCTGCTCGCGATCTTCGTGCAGGTGCGCTTCGGCCTGCGCCCGCTGCGTGCGCTGCAGGAAAACCTCGCGGCGATCCGCCAGGGCCGGGCCGAACAGCTCAAGGGCGATTACCCGCGCGAGATCCAGCCGGTGGCGCAGGAACTGAACCTGCTCATCCAGTCCAACGTGGAGATCGTCGAGCGGGCCCGCACCCAGGTGGGCAATCTCGCCCATGCGCTGAAGACGCCGCTCAGCGTGCTGACCAACGAGGCGGCGGGCCAGCGCGGCCCGCTGGCGCTGAAGGTGCGCGAGCAGACCGAGCTGATGCGCGACCAGGTGAGCCTCTATCTCGACCGGGCGCGGCGCGCGGCCCGGGCCCAGGGGATCGGCGCCTTCACCGAGGTGAAACCCGTGCTCGACGCGCTCGCCCGCACGCTCGAGCGCATCAACCGCGACAAGGGCGTGAGCGTGGCGGTGGAGTGCCCGCCAGGTCTCAGGTTTCGCGGCGAGCGCCAGGACCTCGAGGAGATGGCCGGCAATCTCATGGACAATGCCTGCAAATGGGCAAGGGCGCGGGTGCGGGTAACGGCCCAGCTTTCCCCCGGCGCCGCCGGCAGCCGGACGCTGGTGAGCCTGGCAGTCGAGGACGACGGCCCCGGCCTCCCGGAGGACAAGCGGGCCGAAGCCATGAAACGCGGCCGCCGCCTCGACGAGACCAAGCCCGGCTCGGGCCTCGGCCTGTCGATCGTCGCCGAAACGGCAGCCATGTACAATGGCAGCGTGTCGCTCGAGACAGCCGGCCTGGGCGGGCTCAAGGCGGTTCTTCTCCTGCCAGCGGCAGCCTGAGGCGGCATTTCAACCGGTTCCGGTATCGTTCTCATTCTGCGGCAACCAGTGTTTGCAATCACGTGCAAAACACCTTATAGAACGTGCATGGGCACGGATGTGTTCAGGAAAAGGGCAATTGCCTGATTATTGATCACATCCGGCACGGAAATGTGATGTTCGTTGGATCCCCCGGTCGCGGACTCACAGCGGGCGGACCAGAAATGGTCCGCCCATATCTTTTCACAGCGCCTCCGCCGCGGCCTGGCCGGCCTCGATCACCGGGATGCCGCGCTCGCGGTAGGGGGTGCGGCCGTAGAAGGCCCGGTAGCATTTCGAGAAATGCGAAGGCGAGGAAAAGCCGCAGGCGAGCGCCACGTTGATCACCGACATGTCCGTCTGGAGGAGCAGGGAGCGCGCCTTCTTGAGCCGGAGCTCAAGGTAATAGCGCTTCGGCGAGCGGTCGAGGTAGCGGCGGAACAACCGCTCGAGCTGGCGGGTGGAAAGCCCCGCCTGCTTCGCCAGCACCGAGGGCGACAGCGGCTCCTCGAGGTTCTGCTCCATCTCCTCGATGATGCCGACGAGTTTCGGGTGCCGTGCCCCGATGCGGGCGGGCAGCGACATGCGCTGGTGCTCGCTGTGGTGCCTGATGGGCGAGTGGAGGATGCCCTCCGCCACGGCGGAGGCGAGTTCCGGACCGTGCTGGCTGGCGATCAGCGTCAGCATCATGTCGAGCGCGGTGGTGCCGCCCGCACTGGTGAAGCGGTCGCGGTCGATCTCGAAGAGGCCGCCGGTGGCGTCGATCTCGGGGAAGGCCTCGGTGAAGCCTGGGAGGTTCTCCCAGTGGATGGTGCACTTGTAGCCGTCGAGCAGGCCCGCCTCGGCGAGGATGTAGGCGCCGGTGCAGACCGCCCCGATGTTCGTGCCCTTGCGCGCCACCTTGCGGAGCCAGGCGACGAGCCGCTTGTCCGTGTGGTGCTGCACGTTGAGGCCGGCGCAGACGAGGATGGTGGCGTTCTCCGGCACGGCCGAAAGGTCGCCGTCGACCATGGCGAGGATGCCGTTCGAGGCGGCCACCGGCTGACCGTCGACCGAATGCATCGTCCACTTGTAGAGGGTCTTCTCCGAAAGCCGGTTGGCGATGCGGAGCGGCTCGATCGCCGAGGTGACGGGCATCATCGTGAATTCCGGCACCACGATGACGGCGAGGTGCTGGGGAAGCTGCTTGGGGGGATCGCCGAACATGGGCGCGCACTCCTGTTTCCGCTCTTCTTGCGCAGAATTGTGGCATTGTCCATCAGCGCCGTGACGCAGGCGAAAAACGACATAAGGTCAGGGGGCGCGGTCGCATCCGTAATCGGGCCGTCGCAAACATCCGGGCGCGGGCCGGGGCGCTGGCGCAATCTCCCGCCCGACCAACCGGAGCCTTAGTTCATGAACGCCCCGCTTTCCGCCGCCGGCCTCTCGCCCGCCCAGGCCACCGCAGCCTTCCTCCGCACCGCTTCGATCGAGATCACGCCCAAGCAGATCGAGAAGCTGGCCCTGCTGAAGGACAAGCTTCAGCCCGGCTGCCGGGTGTTCATCGCGCTGATCGATGCCAACGACCTTGCGGCCCAGATCGAGGCGACGCGCCAGCTGAAGGCGGCGGGCTTCGAGCCGGTGCCGCATGTGCCGGCGCGCTTCGTGAAGGACGAGGCGGACCTTCGTGCTCGGATCAAGGCGCTCGCCGAAGCAGGGGCATCGACGATGCTGGTGCTGGGCGGCGGCGCTCCCGAGCCAATCGGCCAGTATGACGCGGCGATCCAGCTGCTGGAGACGGGCGTGTTCCAGGCAAACGGCGTCACGCGCATCGGGCTCGCCGGGCATCCGGAAGGCAACCCCGACATCACCAAGGCCAGGGGCGAGGCCGTGCTGCTCGAGGCGCTGCAGCAGAAGCAGGCCTATCTGAAGGCGCACGGCCTTCAGGGCTTCATCGCCACGCAGTTCCTGTTCGAGGCGGAGCCGGTGGCCGAATGGGCGAAGGGGCTTCGCGCCGCTGGGATCGATCTTCCGATCTTCGTGGGCGTGCCGGGCCCCGCCACCATCAAGACGCTGGTGAAATATGCCGCCATGTGCGGGGTCGGCAATTCCGCCCGCTTCATCCGAAAGCAGGCGATGAACATCACCAAGCTTCTCAGCGTGAACACGCCGGACGAATTCGTGGCCGGGCTGGCGCAGCTTCACTATGCCCGCCCGGACCTCGGCATCGCCGGCCCCCACCTCTACCCCTTCGGCGGCTTCGACAAGCTGTTCGACTGGACGGGGAAGGTGACGGGGTAGGAGGAAAAGCGCCCTCATCCGGCGCGTGCCCCGCCAACTCTCCCGTTGCGATCAAGTGGGAAAGGATGCCCGGAGGCGGCGTGGGGCCCTCGTTACACGGGCGCTTGCTGTTCCCCGAACAGCTTCACCTTCGCCGGCTCGCGCGCGGTGGCGCAGAGGAACTCCCAGGCGTAGTGCGCGTAGCTGCGGAAAACGTAGACGTCGAACACCGTCTCCTCCACCACGTGCAGGAGTGCTGCGATCTCGGCGAAGCGCATGCGGCGGCAGGTGCCGGGCGCGTATTCGCCCGAGATGAGGTCGAGCGAGGTGCCCTTCATCAGGATCTCGCGGCAGCCCTCGCCCTCGAGGCGGATCACCGCCCGCATGTCGGAGACATCGACCGCCAGCGAATGGATGCCCCTGAGCGCCTCCCTGAGCCTCGCCAGAAGCTCCTGTGCCTTGCTCCGTGTGCTGAGCACCAGCCACTGGTCGACCGAGAGCCATAGCACCCGGACGTCCCCCCACGCGGCGGAGCTGCGCGGGGCGGTGGGAAGTGCGAAGCCCAGAACGTCCTTCGCGGCGGCCATGAAGGCCGTGTCCGAGCCGAGGCCGCGGAGATCGATCATGCCGCGGTCGGGGATCTCGCGGAGCGAGATCGAGAGGCCCTGCGGAGCGGCAACGCCGGCGAGCGGCGATTGGTAAGCGAGCTCAGACATTCAGCTTGGCCCCTTCCTTGTCGTAGAAGACGGTGTCGGTGATCTTTGCCCGGACGACCTTGCCGCCGGGGAGCGGAAAGGAGATCGTCTCGCCCATGCGGGAACGCCCGTTCTCGATGAGCGCCATGGCGATGGAGCGGCCGAGCGTGGGCGACCTGTAGCTCGACGTGACCTGGCCGATCATATCCATCGGCGGCTTGTCCTTCACGCGGGCCACCGCGTAGGCGCCGTCGGGGAGAACCTCGTTCGGGTCTTCGGTGAGGAGGCCGACCAGCTGCTTGCGGCCCGGCCCCTTGAGGAAGGACTGTTCCAGCGAGCGCTTGCCGATGAAATCCGCCTTCTTCTTGGAGACGAGCCCGTCGAGGCCCACGTCGAGCGGGGTCGTGGTGCCGTCGGTCTCGTCGCCCACCACGATGTAGCCCTTCTCGGCGCGGAGCACGTGCAACGCTTCCGTGCCATAGGGCTCGATGCCGAATTCCGCGCCCGCGGCGAGGATCGCCTTCCACAGGCCCATGCCGTAGTTCGCCGGCGTCGCCACCTCGTAGGAGAGCTCGCCCGAGAAGGAGATGCGGAACAGGCGCACGGGGTAGGGGCCGAGCTTGCCCTCGACGAAGGACATGTGCGGCAGCGCCTCGTTCGAGAGGTCGAAGTTGGGTTCGAGCTTCCGCAGCACCTCGCGCGCCCTGGGGCCGGCGATGGCGAATTGAGACCACTGCTCGGTGACGGGCGTGACGAAGACGCGGTAATGCGTCCACTCCGTCTGCAGCCATTCCTCGAGCCAGGCGGCGATGCGGTCCGCGCCGCCCGAGGTGGTGTGCATGAGGAAGTGATCCTCGGCGAGGCGCACGGTGACGCCGTCATCCGTGAGGAAGCCCAGCTCGTTCATCATCAGCCCGTAGCGGCACTTGCCCACTTTCAGCGTCGAGAACATGTTGGTGTACATGCGGTCGAGGAACTCCGCCGCGTCCGGCCCCTTGATCTCGATCTTGCCGAGGGTGGAGGCGTCGAGCAGGCCGACCTTGTTCCGCACGCTGAGGATTTCGCGGTCGATCGACTGGTGCTTGTCTTCCCCGCCCTTGGGATAGGTGTAGGCGCGGCGCCACTGGCCGACCGGCTCGAACACCGCGCCCTGGTCCACGTGCCACTGGTAGACGGCGGTGCGCCGGATCGGCAGGAACAGATTCTTCGTCAGCACGCCGGCGATCGAGCCGAAGGAGAAGGGCGTGTAGGGCGGGCGGAAGGTGGTGACGCCGATCTCGGGGATCGACTTGCCGGTCGCCTCGAAAGACACACCAGAACCGTTGAAGTTTAAATTC